>NZ_JAQNDA010000004.1 GCF_028369065.1 Marinobacter sp. SS21 | reverse complement strand
TGGTCTAGTGTGGCGCTGCATCTTCGTAACTGACTGATTGTGTTGATTTGTGGTTCTTTGAAGCATAGATACAGCGGATTGAAAATCCCCGTGTCCGTGGTTCGATTCCGCGTCCGGGCACCATTTCGAATTCCGTAAAAAAGCCGCTCTTGAGCGGCTTTTTTCGTTTCTCACCGACAACACCAAAGCCTGAAGGAAACGGAAGGACGAAGCCGCCCTTCCCCTCACCAACTCAACGAGGCCACAGCAAGCAAAGTTGCGGCCCCAATCAGGGTGATGGAGGTACTGACCAGAAAAAAGGTGGTGTCGTTCATTATTATTACCAGAGCATCGACCATTGGGTCAGGGAAATGATCGTCTCTGAGGTCGCCCACTTGCGGCATTACCTGTTGTTATTCTTCTCTTTTCAAGCCTCGCGCTTCGGCAGAAGCGGTAAGGGCAGATCACGGTTCTGAATGACCGCATTGCCAAACAAACGTCGGCGATACCAGCTCAGTTCCCTTCGAGTGCCCTCACCGATGAGAGTTGGCGCAATCGGACATGAGGTGGTTTGGGCGCCGGTACCGCTCCGTACAAAACAATGCCCCCGACCTCCTGCGCGGAAATCGGGGGCAGCTCATTCAGCGGTTGGTGATCACTACCAGCTGTACTGGTACCCAGCCAGGAGCATCCAGTCCATATCCATCTGGACTCCGTTGTAGTCCTGATAGACCGGCACCGTCCATTCCACGCCCAGGCGGTGGCCACGGATGGGGCCGTCGCGACCGACCAGGTTCGCACCCAGGCTGAGGTCAACGAAGTCACCGCCATAGTTGTCCGGATCCGCCGTCTGCACCGGGGCCATGATGCCGGAATCACGGCCGTCGATCTTACCTTCGGTACGGCCAGTGAGGCGTAAGGAACCGCTCATCCACGGCAGTACCCGGTAGGCGCCCCAGCCGGTGAGCTGGTGCTTGTCCCCCAGGGTGTAATCTTCATTGTTCTCTCCCAGCCGAATGGTGGCCCGATACTGGCCACCCCAGGTCAGTTTGCCGGCGCCGCCGTTGTAGGTGATACCCGGTTCCAGGTCGTAGGTGCCGGAGCCCAGCTGCATGGCGTAGGGAAGCCGCAGGGTTGGACGCATACCCATCGGGGTCAGGACATTGTCTTCTTCATCAATGGAACCGGTGGGCAGGCTGATCCCCGCATTCAGGTGCCAGCGGTGAGCGCCGCCGTCGTAGAGGCCGATCAACGCGCTCAACTGGGTGTCTCCCCACCCGGAACTGCGGGTGGTGAAGTGACCGAGCCGGCTGCTTCCCATCCCACCGGCGAAGGTGACGTGCTCCATGTCCTTGTCCAGATAATGAGCCATGGCCATAAGTGTGACCCTGTCGGTGGGCGCATACATCAGCCCCACCATGTGCATCTGGGTGGTCATTTCCAGCGGCACCACCCGCAGGGTGGGCGGCATCATGGGCTGGCCGGCAAAGGGATTGGCGATAGTGGTGGCGATCTCCTCGGGCGACAGGCTGTTCGTCCCCTGCTGATTGCCTTTCATGGCCATGGTCATGTAACGGTAAGAGACCATCCATTCGCCGGCACGATGGGTATGGTCACCCATCACCCCCATCGGCGCATGGCTATCCGGAGTCGGTGCCTTCGCCATCGCGGTTTCACCGTCATGGGCCCAGCTGGATGGCAAATAGCTCATCCCGGCGCACAGCAAGACCGCAGGCGCCAGGTTACTTTTTACAGACATGAGAAATCCTCCATGAGCCGGGCAGCTTTCTCAGGCACTGCCCGACTCTCGTAATCGTCGTTAGATTGTTTCAATTCAGACGGCGTGGAGGCGTTGGGGCGGGGCCCGGGAATGGCCATGTCTAGGGAAGTGGGACAGGTACTGAGCGGCCATATCCGGGAGTAGCAACCGTAGTGACCGGGCCAGTGCCGGAAAGTCCGTAGTAAGCCATGGCGGCAGGGGCGGCGCGGTCAGCGCGCCAAACAGGCAGAACTCGGGAACGAAACTGTGGTCCCGATGATCGATATGGGCATGATGGCCTTGCGAGTGCAGGCTGTGGCCATGGGCCAGGCTTTGAAGAATCTGGCCACTGCGCCAGTCACCACCACAGAGTTCAAACAGGGCGGTATGGGAGTGGGATTGCGCCGCCGGCATATACCCCGGCGGGATCAGACTGCGAACGATCAACGCCGCCAGCAGCACCAGGACCACGAAGGCCCTGGCGGCACGGTTGCCTCCGGCATCACGCGGGAAAGCCGGAACTGTCGGGTAGTTGCCTGACATTTAAGGAGTTGTTGCCACTAATTCGCAAGAAGCGGGCAGCTTAGCACAGTAGGGCGATACAGCCTTTACTGTTTTGGAACCATATCGTCATGCGGGGCAGGTTGAGCAGCATGCGGAGAAAATCATATCGGTACGCCGCACTTTTGGCCATCCCTGCAAGAAGCGGCCAGCAATCCCCATATCGATATGGTATTGGAGCGAGCCGCCAGGGGCTGAGGTAAAGGTGGCCGATCCCACGGGCAGCTCCTCCCCACCAGCGCTAAGCAGCACAATACTGCGGGTTCCTTCCCGGATACCCTCGCCCTCGCCCTGGACCGGCGACCAGCCAACCAGCAGGAGCAACACCACCGCCAGCGTGACCTTAACCACTCGACTGTGCATGGTTGTTTCCTCTGCGAACTCCTTTCCCCTAAATCATAGAAGAGCTTGCCTCCCTCACCATGCTACTTGAGTACCGTTTTTCGCCCCGTCTTCCCGGTGCCGGCTTGATATACTCGGCTCATGGACAACACCGATCTCACCCTGGAAATCCGCAGCTACGACGACGAAGCCCGGAAGCACCACCACGACCATCGCCCCATACTCAGGGCACGACGTTTCCGGGACTTCCCTTATGAGGAGCCCCCGATTAACCCGCAATCCATCAAGGAACTGTAATGGCCATGCGTAACACCGCCACCCTGATCGGCTCGATCTCGATCCTGCTGTGGGGCACCCTCGCTCTGCTGACCAAACTGACTGAGGGCGCCATTCCGGAATTCCAGTTAATGGTCATGACGTTTGGCATTGCCTTCCTGTTGATGGCAGGGCGCTGGTGGCGACGGGGCGAATCCGGGCTGGTCTATCTGCGCCAGGCGCCGCTGGCGTGGCTGATCGGGGTCGGCGGTCTGTTCGGCTACCACTTCTGTTATTTCAAGGCCATGACCCTGGCCCCGGCGGTGGAGGTCAGCCTGCTCGCCTATCTCTGGCCCCTGCTGATCGTACTGCTGTCATCCCTGCTCCCCGGCGAACGCCTGCTGGCCCGGCATCTGGTGGGCGCGGTACTGGCCCTGGCCGGCTGCTGGTTACTGGTGGGCAAAAACGCCACCGGCTTCGCCTGGCACAGCCTGCCGGGCTATTTGATCGCCCTGGCCTGCGCCCTGATCTGGTCCAGTTACTCGGTGCTGAGCCGACTGGTTCGCTCGGTGCCCACCGATGCCGTGGGCTGGTTCTGCCTGACCACGGCCTTGCTGGCCCTGGGCAGTCACTGGCTGTGGGAGGCGACGGTCTGGCCACAGAATCTGACCCAGTGGCTTGGGGTGATCGGCCTCGGGCTGGGACCGGTGGGCATTGCGTTTTTTACCTGGGACCATGGCGTAAAACACGGCAATCTGCCCCTGCTGGGCACCCTCGCCTACAGCGCGCCGCTCATTTCGGTGGTTCTGCTGGTTCTGGCCGGGGAAGCCGAGCCCAGCACTACGCTGCTCATTGCCAGCCTGGCCATTGTCGGCGGCTCGCTGGTGGCTGGGTGGCAGTGGAAACGGCCCCGGATCAACGTCCAGAGCCCCCCGAAGGGCAAGCAGGCCGCTACCGATCCAGCAACTCAATCCAATGACTGACCGGCACTGGTGACTGGCTGCCGAGATGCATCTGGCAGCCGATGTTGGCGGTGGCAATCACCGCCGGATTGTCGAGGGTGAGGGCCTCGATCTTGTTGGACAGCAGTTTCCGGCTCAGCGCCGGCTGGGTGATGGAATAGGTGCCGGCGGAACCGCAACACAGGTGGTTGTCCCTGGTTTTCGCCAGTTCGAGGCCGGCCTTGCGCAGTACCTGCTCCACCGTGCCACTCTCTTTCATGGCATGCTGCAGCGTACAGGGGCAGTGAAAAGCCACCTTGCCAGGGTTGCGATGCACCTTAAGCTGCTCCAGGTCCTGCTTCAGCAGGTAGGCGCCCAGGTCGATGGTCAGTTCACTCACCCGGCGGGCCTTGGCGGCGTACACCGGGTCATCCTTTAGCAGGTGACCGTAGTCCTGCACCATGGCGCCGCAGCCGGAGGCGGTCATCACGATGGCCTCGGCGCCGGCCTCGATGGCGGGCCACCAGGCATCGATGTTACGGCGCATGGCCTCCAGCCCGGCGTCGTGATTGGACAGGTGATAATTGACCGCACCGCAGCAGCCCGCCTCGGGCGCTTCCACCAGGGTAATCCCCAGCCGGTCCAGCACCCTCGCGGCGGAGGCGTTGGTGTTGGGCGTGGCGGACGGCTGCACACAACCCGCCAGCGCCAGCGCCACCCGCTCATGGCTGGCCAGCGGCCAGGGATTGGGGTGCTGCCGGGGCGGTATCTTGGCGGCGAGCGCCTTTGGTAACAGGGGTTGAAAGAATTGGCCCAGCCGCAGCAACCAACCAAACAGCCGCCGGTTCGGCAACACCTTGGCCAGCGCGAGACGCAGGTACCTGTCCCGGGGTGGCCGCTCCATTTCTTTCTCGATCAGCCCACGGCTGATGTCCACCAGGCGGCCATACTGAACGCCGGACGGACAGGTGGTCTCGCAGCTGCGACAGGTCAGGCAGCGATCCAGGTGCTCCCGGGTTTTTTCCGTCACTTCGCCGCCTTCCAGAAACTGCTTCATCAGATAGATGCGGCCGCGGGGGCCGTCCCGCTCGTCGTTCAGCTCCTGATAAGTGGGGCAGGTGGCGGTGCAGAAACCACAGTGGACGCAGGCCCGGAGGATGGCCTCCGCTTCCTGGCCCTCGACGGTATTGGCAAATTGTTCTACCAGATTGGTTTGCATGGAACTCGTTAACCTCTGCGTTTACAACCAGCTGTACAGCCGTCCGGGGTTGAACAGGCCGTCGGGATCGAAGGAATGTTTCAGGCGCTTCTGCAGCGCCGCCAGGGCATCGGGCTGGTGGTGCATCACCTCACCACGGCGGTCGCCACCACGGAACAGGCTGACCTGACCGCCTGCATCCCGCGCGATCTGCTCCAGCTGCGGTGTATCCGCCGCTCCACGGTACCAGCGCTGAGCACCGGCCCAGTCGATCAGCCAATCGCCCTCAAGCGGTGGCAGCGTCGCCGTGGAGCGGACCGAGAAACGCCACAGCGGATCGTCTCCGGCAAAGAAACCCAGTTGCTGGTCCCGCAGCTGGCGCCAGAATCCGTCATCGCCATCCATAACGGTTCCCGTCCATTTCTCGGCGGTGGCCTCCACTGCCGAGCGGGCCCCGGACAGCCGCAGGTACACCTTGCCATCCCGCCAGCAGGCGCCGGATAAGGGCTTGGGTTCGGCGGCGCGGGCGTTCATATAGGCGACCACCTGATCCGGCGCCATGTCCTGGACCAGAGTCAGGGTGGCCGCCGGCTGCGGCATGACTTTCAGGCTGATTTCGGTGAGCACTCCAAGGGTTCCCATGGCGCCGGCCTGCAGCCGGGAGACATCGAACCCAGCCACATTCTTCATTACCTGACCGCCGAATTTGAGGTGTTCACCCTTGCCATTGATCAGCCGCACCCCCAGCACCTGGTCCCGCACCGAGCCGCTCCAGGGCCGGGCCGGGCCGGACAGGTTGCAGGCCAGGGTGCCACCAATGGTGTCGGACGCCCCCAGCCGGGGCGGCTCGAAATGCAGGCCCTGGCCCTGCTCCGCAAGGGTCGCCTCGATTTCGGTCAGCGGTGTGCCGGCGCGCACCGTGAGCACAAGTTCCACCGGGTGGTATTCGACGATACCGCGGTGCTCCCCAACGTGCAGGTTGGTGGTTGCCACTGCCATCTGGCGTCCGAGAAAGGACTTGCTGCCACCGCCAACGATGTTCAGCTTCTGACCCTGGTCCCGGGCCGCCAGGACCCGGTCCTGTAATTGCTGGGCGATATCAGCCATGGCGCGCCTCCTTGGCCGGGTGACTGGAATGGGGTTTGTCGTCCAGGGCACGGTACTCCTGACAGAACCGCAGCGACGGCACCCCCTTGCCCGGATTGAGAATGCCCTGGGGATCGAAGGCGGCCTTGAGATCGTGGAATTGGGCCAGTTCGGCATCGGAGAACTGATACGCCATCTGGCGGATCTTCTCGACGCCGACACCGTGCTCACCGGTGATGCAGCCCCCCACCTCGACACACAACCTGAGGATGGCGGTGCCGAAGGCCTCGGTACGCTCAAACTCCCCCGGCACATTGGCATCAAACAGAATCAATGGGTGCAAGTTGCCGTCGCCGGCGTGGAAGACATTGGCCACTCGCAAGCCAAACTGTTCAGACATCGCTTCCATCTCAGTAAGTACGTGGGCCAGCTGGCGGCGGGGAATGGTGCCGTCCATGCAGTAGTAGTCCGGCGAGATCCGACCGACAGCGGGGAACGCCGACTTGCGCCCCTTCCACAACAGCGCGCGCTCCGCCTCGTTTTTTGAGGTGCAAACGGAGGTTGCCCCCAGCTCCCGGAACAGCGCCTCGGCCTGTTCGATATGCTCTTGCACTTCTTCGGCGGTGCCGTCCACCTCGCACAGCAGCAGCGCCTTGGCATCCCGGGGGTAGCCGGCCTGGGCAAAATCGTCCGCCGCGACGATGGCATGGCCGTCCATCATCTCCAGGCCGCCGGGAATGATGCCGTGGGCGATGATTCCGCCCACCGCATCGCCGGCTTTCTGCACACTGTCAAACCCCGCCATCACCACCTGCGCCCGCTCCGGCGTCGGCAACAACTTGACGGTCACCTCGGTGACCACGCCCAACAGGCCTTCGGAACCGGTGGCCAGGGCCAGCAGGTCCATGCCACAGACATCCAGCCCCTCGCTGCCCAATACCACCCGTTCGCCCTCGACGGTGATCATTTCCACCCTCAGCAGGTTGTGAACGGTCAGGCCGTACTTCAGGCAATGCACACCGCCGGAGTTCTCCGCGACGTTACCACCGATGGTGCAGGCAATCTGGGAGGAGGGATCGGGGCCGTAATAGAGGCCGAATTCCGCCGCTGCCTCGCTGATGGCGAGATTGCGCACACCCGGCTGCAGCC
Organism: Marinobacter sp. SS21; assembly: GCF_028369065.1. Taxonomy (GTDB): domain Bacteria; phylum Pseudomonadota; class Gammaproteobacteria; order Pseudomonadales; family Oleiphilaceae; genus Marinobacter. Next base: position 351,568 of record NZ_JAQNDA010000004.1, on the reverse strand, counting down.
GCGCGGTGCGCGCCAGCGGGTCAATGTCGAGAATACGGTTGAACTTGGCCAGCGACAACACCACCCCGTCGGCATGGGGCATGGCTCCGGCACTCAATCCGGTGCCCGCCCCTCGCGCCACCACCGGTACCTGATGCTGGTGACAGATCCGCATCACCCGCTGAACCTGGGCCACCGTCTCCGGTAACACCACCAGCATCGGCATTTCGCAATACATGGACATACCATCGCATTCGTACGGCTTCATGGTCTCGGCATCGGAAATCACGAACTCGGGATCGATAAATTCCCGAAAGCGCGCCGCCAGATCGGCCGCGCCCACATGAGGACGATCAGTCATTACCCGTATCTCTTCGAGTCAGTTGTTGTGGCTGCAGGTATCGGCGTTCAAGGGGCCTCTGATTAACAGTCAACATATACCACGCCCAGCGATCCTGCTCGGTCGTGCGCCAGGCCTGTTCATCTGTCATCGATGATCCGTGGCCCGGGTCACCCAAGTCCAGCAAAAGCACCACTGGTCTGACCAGTTTTATGGCACCGCGCCTTGTCTGTCCTGGCCCGCCTGAGCGATAGTGATGGAGATATGAAGAGCCACACGCGCTGCCTCAGCCCAACATACTGGTCGGACCAGCAAGCCAATGTCTGTGAACGTCACCTCCATCGCCCGGGAAATCTGTGACCGGATCGAACGCCAGATCATCGAGGGCAGCCTGCTGCCCGATGAGCAGATACCCTCTGAGCGACAGTTGGCAGCCCGGTTCGGAGCCTCCCGGGCGGTGGTGCGTGAAGCCTTGCGTGAGCTGCAGGGCCGCGGCCTCATCGAGACCCGCCACGGCCGAGGTTCCTTCGTGTCACAGATGGTGCCGGAGCCAGAGGAAGACAGCCGATTGCTGCGGCTGATTGCCGGCTATCCCAGCACCCTCTATGACCTGCTTGAGGTGCGGGAACAACTCGAAGGCCAGGCCGCCTGCCTGGCCGCGGAGCGCGCCAATCAGCGTGACCGCTATTTCATCACCAAGGCCTTCGAGCAAATGAATGCCGCCGACCCCAGGTCCAATGCCCGTCTCGACCACGCCTTTCATCTGGCCATTGTCGAGGCGTCCCACAACCCGGTCTTGGTGCACGTGCTCAGCAGTCTCAAGAACCTGATGTTGATGACGGTCAGGGCCTCGGTGGCCAACCTCAATCCACGTGAAGCCTTCCGGCAACAGATTGCCAGGCAGCATCAGCGCATCTACCGAGCCGTGCTTGCCGGTCAGGCCAAGGCGGCGAAACGGGCAGCCATGGCCCACGTCCGTTTCGTCGGCGAATCCATTCGCCAGCTCGAGGCCGAAGGCCACAAGGTGATCTGGATCAACCCCCAGCAAACGCCCGACCATCACACCTGACCGGCCGACGGACCGCCCTACGCCGGCCAAACCCGGCCTCTTGTCCTCGAATGCCACCCCCGCGTCCCGTTACGCAAACGTCGGATTGACGCGCCGCTGTTAACCTAGCTGGATTCAATGACAATAAATGGCAGGCATTGCCCGTTGGCAATACCCGCTTTGCCAGGCTTACGGAGTTCTTTCATGAAGCAGACCACTCCAGTCATGAGCGGCAGCGTCCGCCTCAACGTGGTGACTTACGGCGATGCCCGCAAGGTGCCCATCGTTCTGGTCCACGGCTACCCGGATAACCACACCGTGTGGCAGGGCGTCGCCGAACGGCTGGCGCGCAAACATTTCGTCGTTACCTACGATGTGCGAGGCGCTGGCGAGTCCACCGCCCCGGACAAACAGGCCGATTACCAGATGTCACTACTGGCGTCCGACCTGCAGGCGGTGGTGGAAGCCACCATTCCCGGCCAGGCGTTCCACCTGGCGGGGCACGACTGGGGTTCGATCCAGAGCTGGGAATCGGTCACCGCAGGCCCGTTGAAAGAACGCATCCTGTCCTACACCACGATTTCCGGACCGTGTCTGGATCACATGGGATACTGGCTGCGCAACAAGACCCTGAACCTGTCACCAGCGGCCAAGGCCAAGCTCATCCGCCAGGTCATCAGCTCCTGGTATGTCGGCTTTTTCCATCTACCGGTGCTGGCGCCGACGGCGTGGCAGAACGGCCTGGGCAAGCTATGGCCACAATACCTGAAACACCGCGAGCAGGTAGCGGAACCGGAATTCAATCCCAGCCAGACCAAAGACGGTAAATACGGCGTGCAGTTGTACCGGGCCAACTTCCGCAACAAGCTGCTCCGTCCAGAAGAGCGTCCTGCCAACTGCCCGGTGCAACTGATTGTGCCCACCGGGGACAACTACGTGGGCACCCAGCTGTTCGACGAGCTGCACGACTGGGTGCCCGAGCTGTACCGCCGCGACATCAAGGCCAACCACTGGGTGCCGCTGAGCCATCCCGAGCAAATTGCCAACTGGATCGCCGAGTTTGTCGCCGGGGTCGATACCGGCACCATGAGCCCGGCCCTGCAGCACGCCCGGGTACGGCCGGAACGACTGGGTCGGTCACTGACCGGCAAGACCGCGGTCATCACCGGCGCGGGTTCCGGCTTTGGCCGTGCCACGGCGCTGAAGTTCGCCTCTGCTGGCGCCGACATCGTCTGTGTCGACATCAACGAAGCGGCCGCCGAGGAGACCGCAGAGCAAGTCCGGCAACTGGGTGGCCTGGCCTGGGCCAGCAAGGTGGATGTGGGCTCGGCCAGCGCCATGCAGAAACTGGCCAAGTGGGTCGCCAAGGAACTCGGCGGCGCAGACATTCTGGTCAACAACGCCGGCATCGGTATGGCGGGCGGGGTGCTCGACACCACAACAACCGATTGGGAGCGGATCCTCAAGGTCAACTTGTGGGGCGTGATCCACGGCAGCCGCCTGTTTGGCCAGCAGATGGTGAATGACCATCGTGTCGGCCACATCATCAACGTGGCGTCAGCGGCCTCGTTTGCCCCCAATCGCAAGCTGGCCGCCTACTCCACCACCAAGGCGGCGGTGCATATGCTCAGTGAATGTCTGCGGGCGGAACTGGCGGAACACGGCATCGGCGTGAGCACCGTGTGCCCGGGCTTTGTCGCCACCGGGATCGCCAAGAACACCGTTTATGCCGGCCTCAGCGAAGAGGAGCAGGCGGCCAAGCAAGCCAAGGCAGACGCCCTGTACCAACGTGCCAGCCTGGTTACCCCGGAGGACGTGGCGGACCGCATCCTGGAGGCGGTACTGACCAACCCGGCCCTCTCACTGGTCGGCCCGGAAGCACGTGCCACTCGCTTCATTAGCCGTTTTGCCCCCAGCGTTTCCCGTCTGGTGGCGCGTTTGGATATTACCCCCTGATTGGAGATCGATGTTCATGACCACTGCAGAACGTCACCCACTGAAAGCCCGTCGAGTTCAATTCAGCTTTGACGAGACTCCGCTGTATTGGCTGCGGGACGACCCCTTCTCAACCCATATGATCAACGGCATTCACATGCTGCTGCCGGAAGGCGAACTGTGGTTTTGCCGGGTCTACAACCAGGCGCTGCCGCTGGTAACCGATGAGCATCTGCGTGCCGACGTGGAAGGCTTTATCCGCCAGGAAGCCGTCCATTCCCGCGCCCACAGCAAGGCCCAGATCTACCTGGAACAGCATGGTCTGCAACTGGACGACTACCTTGGTAAGGTGAACTGGCTGTTCAAGACCTTCCTGGGGGAAAAGCCATTGGGACTCAATGCCCTGGATCGCAAGGCATTCAAGAAACACTGGCTGATTCTGCGGGTGGGTCTGATTGCCACCATCGAACATTTCACCGGGGTACTGGGCCAGTGGGCCATGGACAATACCAGCTGGGAGGAGACCGGCGACGCCAGCATGGTGGATCTGTTCAAGTGGCATCTGGCGGAAGAGGTCGAGCACCGCACCGTGGCCTTCGACCTGTTCGAGCACCTGTGCCGAACCCAGCTTGGGTTTTACGCCGGCCGGCAAGTATTGATGGCCATCGTATTTCCCTTGTTCGTTTATTTCCTGGTGGAGGGCGGGCGTACCCTGTATCGACAGGACGCAGATCCCGCCATCCGGAAACACGGCAGCAGCTCGATTCCGAGAATTCTGCAAGAACTCGAGCGGGTGGGCAACGCCACCAAGAACGTGCCCACCTTCAGCTTCCTGGTGAAAGCCACCCTGCGCTGGGTGTCACCGTCCTTCAACCCCATTGACGAAGGCGATACCCAACAGGCACTGGATTACCTGGCTCGCTCCCCCGCGGCCCAGGCGGCATCAGTACACTGAGCCCTGCCCACATCCGGCTTCGGACTGCCTGAGCGCGGTCCGAAGCTCCCTATCGCTCGACACTCAGCAACCGGGGACCAGGCGTCCGCTCGAATAGCGGGAGGATCAGGACTAATTCGAAGGCGCAAGCATTTCCAGAAAATGCATGGCTTCACCGAAGGAGACAAAGGACTTAAGCACTTCCTGGCCCACAATGCAGACATCGTAGGCCCGGTTTTCATGCTCCAGCACCACTTCGTCGGATTTGAGTTCGCGGGCAATAATCTGGAGCAAGCCGCGCTCCAAGAGTACTTCGTGGGTCGTCATTTCGACTGATACACCCTTTATTATTGTGAATATGTACCTGTCCTGCAGTGTACGGCCAGCTAACCACAATTTCACAAAAACATCCCTTAATTGTGAACCAGTTCATAGCGGGCAGCGGTTTTACATTTCGCCCTACCCTGTTGCGACCGTACGTGTTATCCCCTACCCGGCCCAATTCCTGGCACAAAGGTGTTGATTTCCACCGGTACAGCCCGTAAAACATGCCCCCTTTAATCGGGACGCCCGTCCTCCTCACGCACTGAACCGCTGGCGAGCTCCGTTTTTTTCCAGCCGGTGGCGATGGGGGCAAGACGATTCGGAGTTATTCAGAGGCTCCCTTAATTCGTGTACTGTCTGAATTGCAACTATTCTTGAGGGGTTAGCTTGCAAGCTCGGCATCGCGACAGCACACGATAGAATAACGACGGTATCAGGAGTCATTCATGGCGGAACAAGCGCCTCTGGTCTGCAAGAACATCCACAAGACGTTCGACCAGCTGGAAGTCCTTAAGGGCATTTCCCTGGAAACCCAAAAAGGCGATGTGGTGTCGCTGATTGGCAGTTCCGGTTCCGGTAAGAGCACCTTTCTGCGCTGCATCAATCTCCTTGAAACCCCCACTTCCGGCGACATCATTGTGCATGGCGACCCCATCCGCTTCGCCACCAATCGCAAGGGCGAGCGTGCGCCGGCAGACAACCGCCAGGTGGAACGCATCCGCGCCAAGCTGTCCATGGTATTCCAGGGTTTTAACCTCTGGTCCCATATGACGGTGCTGGAAAACATCATCGAAGCGCCGATACACGTATGCGGACTGTCCAAAAAAGACGCCATCGAACGGGCCGAGGCCTATCTTCAAAAGGTCGGCATCTACGAACGCAAGGATTACTACCCGGCCCAGATGTCGGGCGGTCAACAGCAGCGCGCTGCCATCGCCCGAGCCCTAGCCATGGAACCGGAAGTCATGCTGTTTGACGAACCCACCTCGGCGCTGGACCCGGAACTGGTGGGCGAAGTACTCAAGGTGATGCAGGGGTTGGCGGAGGAAGGCCGCACCATGATCGTGGTAACCCACGAAATGGCCTTTGCCCGTGACGTATCGTCCAAAGTGCTGTTTCTGCATCAGGGCGTCATCGAAGAACAAGGCAGCCCGGATAAGGTCTTCGACCATCCGGACTCAGAGCGAATGAAGCAGTTCCTGACGCCCAAATTCTGAAGCCCAGGGCGCTCCCGAGCGCCTTTGGACGACGGCGGTTCCAGTCGGTGCTATCTTGAGTTCAGGTTCTGCCGGTTGGCCGCAACCCGGCGTGGTAAAGCCTGGCCGGCAAGACATAAAAAAGGCGATGCGTCGCCAACAACAATATCAAGCAGGCAACTCATTGGAGAAGTGAGACATGAATAAACTGATTGTTGCAGCAAGTTGCGCCCTTGCCCTGGTTACGGGCAGTGTCCAGGCCAAGGACTGGAAGGAAATCCGCATCGCCTTCGACGTACCTTACGAACCGTTCGAATACAAGACACCGGACGGAGAGCTGACCGGTTTCGAGGTCGAGCTGGCCGAAGCCATGTGCGCCGAGCTGAACGCCGAGTGTGAATTCGTCATCCAGGCCTGGGACGGCATGATTCCAGGCCTGCTGGCCCGCAAGTTCGACGCCATCATGTCGTCCATGTCCATCACCCCCGAGCGGGCTGAACGGGTGCTGTTCTCCGAGCCGTACTACAACACCCCCGGCGGCTGGTTTGCGCGCACCGACTTCAGTGCCGATGTGACCGACATGAGCCAGATGGAAGGACTCACCGTGGGTGTTCAGCGTGGCACCACCATGGACACCTACGTGACCAACGAGATGAGCGGCGTGGTAACGGTAAAGCGCTACACCACCGCAGACGACATGGTTCTGGATCTGGAAGGCCAGCGCCTGGACGTGGTGTTCGTGGACTATCCGGTGGGTGAACAGACCATCCTGTCCAAGGAAGGCTTCAAGGAAGTGGGTGAGCCAGTCAAGCTGGGTGAAGGTGTCGGTGTCGCCATGCGTCAGCGGGACCGTGATCTGGCCGGCAAGATCAACGCCGCCCTGCGCAAGCTGAAGAATGATGGCACCTACGACGCCATCATGACCAAATACTTCAGTTACGACATCAAGATGTAATAACCGCAGGGGCGGCGCCGATGTCGCCCCTGTCTTCCGACACCTGGATTACCGCATGCTCGACCTGAAAGGCTACGGCCCCTCCCTGATGGAAGGCGCCCTGGTGACCATCGAACTGGCGCTACTGTCCCTTGTGCTGGCCGTTTCCCTGGGTCTGCTGGGGGCATCCGCCAAACTGTCCAGCAACCGTATCCTGCACGGCATCGCCACCACCTACACCACCGTCATTCGCGGCGTGCCGGATCTGGTGATGATGCTGCTGTTCTATTATGGCGGCCAGGTACTGGTCAACAACCTTTCCGATTACCTCTACGAGGCCTACGACATCGACTGGTTCTTCCAGTTCGACCCGTTCATTTCCGGTGTGTTGACCATCGGGCTGATTTTTGGCGCCTATATGACCGAGACCTTCCGCGGCGCCTTCCTGGCGGTCCCGATTGGCCAGATCGAGGCGGCCAAAGCCTACGGCTTTACCCGCTGGCACACGTTTCGCCGGGTCATGTTCCCGCAAATGCTGCGCCATGCACTGCCCGGCATAGGCAATAACTGGCAGGTACTGCTGAAAACCACCGCACTGGTCTCGATTATCGGCCTCACCGACATGGTCCGGGTGGCCGAGGAAGCCTCCAAAGCGGAACGGGCGCCGTTCATGTTTTTCATCCCAGTGGCTTTCGTTTACCTGGCACTGACCGCCGGCTCGGAAGGGTTCATCCGATGGCTCGACAAACGCGCCAACGTCGGCGTCGTACAGGGAGACTGAGCCATGCCCGATTTCCTTTTCCAGTGGCTGAACCAGAACGAGATCTTCACCGCCACCACCATCGTGCATTACTGGGACGGCCTGGTGACCACCGTGCAACTGGTGTTCCTGTCACTGCTGCTGGGGCTGCTGATGGCCGTTCCCCTGGCCATCATGCGTACCGCCAAACCGGTGTGGGTGTCCGGTCCGGTGTGGCTGTACACCTACCTGTTCCGCGGCACCCCGCTGCTGATTCAGCTGTACATCATTTACTACGGCATAGCCCAGATTGAAGGTATCCAGCAAACCTTCTGGTGGACCATCTTCAAGGAACCGTTTTACCCGGCCCTGCTGGCGTTCACCCTGAATACCGCCGCCTACACCACCGAAATCATCCGCGGCGCCATCGTGGCCACACCCTACGGCGAAATCGAGGCCGCCAAGGCCTATGGCATGAGCTGGGCCCTGCGCATGCGACGGATCGTGCTGCCCAGTGCCGCGCGGCGGGCGGTGCAGGCCTATTCCAACGAAGTCATTTTCATGCTGCACGCCAGCGCCATCGCCAGCGTGGTGACCATCGTCGATCTGACCGGCGCGGCCCGCAACATCTACTCCCGCTTCTACGCGCCCTTCGATGCGTTTATTGCGGTGGCCGTGCTCTACATGATTCTTACGTTTATACTGGTCTATACATTCCGGAAATTGGAACAGCACCTGCTGAGACACCAACGCCCCATCGGTAGTTGATCAGGGACGTAGTTGATCCAGGAGGCGGCTGATCCGGGGGTACGAGCTATGACGCCACGTCAGCAGTTGTTCGGCAAGAGCAAAGACTGGCTGGCCCATACGTTGGACCACGCCAACGAGCCCATGGCCGAGGTATCCACCGAGCTGCCCGGCGGAGGCTCCGCCACCTTGCAGGACACCGGCATTCTCAAGCTGTTGCCGGCAACGCCCGCCGCCGAGGGCGGCACTCGCCTGATCCTCTCTGCGGGCATTCACGGCAACGAAACCGCACCGATCGAAATACTCAACGCCCTGGTCGACGAATGCCTCGATGGCCAATGGTCCCTCGCCATTCCCTGCCTGCTGATTCTCGGCAACCCGCCGGCCATGGCCCAAGGCGAACGATTCATCGACTTCAACCTCAACCGGCTGTTTGCCGGCGCGCACGAGAAGCGGCCCTACCATGACACGCCGGAGGCCCATCGCGCCAAAGCTCTGGAGCGGCATTGCCTGAATTTCCGCGAGGCTGGCCAGCCGTTGCTGCACTACGATCTGCACGCCGCCATTCGGCCCTCGATGCGGGAAAAATTCGCGCTCTACCCGTTCTTCCCGGAGCGCCAGATACCGGATGAACAGCGTGCCTTCTTGCTGGAGGCCGACGTCGACACCCTGCTGCACCAGCACAAAACCGGCACCACCTTTTCGTCTTATTCCTCGGTGGATTTACGAGGAGAAAGCCTCACCATCGAACTCGGTCAGGTACAACCTTTTGGGCAGAATGACCCGCAGCAGTTGGCCGGCATCCACCAGGCGTTGCGCCGACTGATGACCGGCGGGGAACCGCCTCCGCCTGCGGGCCAGACGCTGACGGAATTCGAGGTGGTGCATGAAATCATCAACACCGGCGATCTGTTCCGCTTTCATGTGCCGGATGACGTGGCCAATTTCACCACCTATGAGCCCGGCACCTTGATCTGGCAGGATGACCGCAATAAGTATTGCGTCGGTGACGTGGCCGAAGCCATCGTGTTTCCCAATCGCCACGTACCGATTGGACAGCGGGTGGGCCTGATGGTCAGACCCAGAATCGAGCGTTAACCCTTCAGGCTTGCCAGGGGGCGTGGCCGGGGCCTTTCCCCTGGCAAGCCGCAGCTCAATCAGGAGTTGGCGTTGGCCAGATCCGCCACCGGCTCCTTGATAACCAGGGCGCATACCGATGGAACCACCAGTAGGGTCAACAAGGTCGAAGCCAGCAGGCCCGAAATGATGGCCCAGGCCATCGGCGGCCACAGCGTGGAACTTGAAAAGGCCAGCGGCAGCAGCCCCGCCACGGTAGTGGCGGTGGTCAGCAGGATCGGCCGGGTGCGCTGCTCCACCGCCTGACGCACCGCCTCGCGGATCGCGTCACCCTGACTCAGACAACGATCGATCACATCCAGCAGCACGATGGCGTTGTTCACCACCACCCCCACTAGGGCAATCACCCCCAGCAACGACTGGAAGCCGAACGGCGAGCCGGACAGCACCAGGCCCGGGAAGATGCCCACCGTGGCCAGCGGCACGGTCAGCAGGATAATGCCCACCCGACGGAATGAATTGAACTGCAGGATCAGGAAGAACAGCAGCAACAGGATACCGATGGGGGCGGTGGTTAGCAGCGCACTGTTCGCATCGCCAGAGCCTTCGGCATCGCCGCCGAGTTCCATGCGGCTCCCGTCTGGCAATGGCTGCGTCGCCAACGTCTGGTGCAGCCCGTCCAACGCCTGACTGAAGCTGTAACCGGGCAGTAGGTTGCTGGTCACAGTGCCCACCCGAACGCCGCTGCGCAGGTAACGGGCCGCCGGCTCCCAGGTGGTGTCCACCGTGGCGATGGCCGACAGCGGTACGGCATGACCCTGGGCGTTGTATATGTTGGTGGACAGCAGCCGGGACAGCGACAGCTGGGTGCCTTCCCGGGAACGGAGCACCAGCGGAATCGGGTCGTCCTCCTGGCGGTACTGCTCCGCCACGATCCCGAAGCTCTGCCCATAGAGACTCTGGGCAACGTCCGAGCGGTTCAGGCCGTGGCGGGCGGCACTGGCGTCATCCACCTGGATGGCAATGCTGGGCACCCCCAGGTCCAGGTCATGGCGGACATCCACCGTACCCGGTGCGGCCCTCAGAGCCTGGAACACCTGTCTCACCGCCTGTTCCCGCAACTGATCGTCGGCATGGAAGATCCGCACCTCGACCGGCGCCTTGTTGGGTGGCCCCTGGCCCAGCACACCAACGGTGACATCCAACTCCGGCAACCGCTCGGCGACATGAGCCCGTATCCACCGCATTAACGGCTCGGTTTCCGCCAGATTCGGGGTCCTGATCACCAGTCGGCCCCGATTCGGTGCCTGGGGCGAGCGTAACAGGTTGTAGTAGAAGCTGGGGCCGGTAAAGCCGACAAAGCGGTGGACCTGCAACGCCTGCGGCTGGGAACGGATCGCCTGTTCCAGTTGAGCCGCCACCTCCGCGGTCCGGTCCTGATCGGTGCCTTCGGGCATGAACATTTCCACCACCACCCGGGGGCGGTCGGCGTTGGGAAAGAACTGCAATTTCATAAAGGGCGTCAGCGACAGGCTGAGCAGCACCAACAGCACGCCTGAGCCCAGCAGCGACAGCGGGTGCCGGGCCACCAGGCCACCCAGGTAGCCCGCCAGCCCAGCCAACGCATCGCGCCGAACCTGCGATCGGGGCTTCAGGAAGCGGGCCGCCAGCAATGGCACCGCAGAAATGGCCAACAGATAGCTGACCGACAAGGTCAGCATGATCATGACCGGGATGCCGCGGGTAAAATCGGCGGTGCCCCCCTTGGACAGCAACAGCGGCGCAAACGCCGCCAGGGTGGTCCCGGTGGAGGCCCCCAACGGACCGGCCAATTCCCGCACCGAGCGGGCCAGCGCCTCTAGCCTGCGCAACCCCTGATCCAGGTTAACCTGAATGTTCTCGACGATGACGATGGCGTTGTCGATCAGAATGCCCAGCGAGATCACCATGCCGATCACCGCGATCTGGTGGAGCACGCCGCCGCCCAGGTCGTACAGCCCGATACTGATCATCGCCACCATCGGCAGAATGGAGGCCACCAGCAGTCCCATCCTCAGCCCCATGCCGGTGAACACCACGGCGATGATGATCGCCACCGACAACACCAGGCTCCAGGCCAGATTGTCGAGCCGTTCCTCTACCTTGTCGGGCTGGAAAAACATTTCCCGGATACTGTAGGACGCAAATTGCGGGCGCAACTGTTGCAGCCGCTGACGAACCTCCCGACCAAAACGGATGGCATCGGCGCTCTCCTCCTCCATGTACAGCGCCAGCAACACGACCCGTTCGCCATCGAACCAGGTCTCCGGCTGGCGCGGCTCCACCGGTCCCCGCCAGACTTCGGCGGCAGCAGCCAGGGGCACCTGAGAACCGTCTGGCAGCAGGATCGGCGTTGCCCGGATGGCATCGATGTCGGCGAACTCGCTGTTGGGCAGCACCGACAAGCGCCGACCATGGCTGACCACAAAACCGCCGGGAATGGTCTGATTACGCTGTGCCAGCGTGTCCATCACCCGGGCCGGTGAAATGCCCAAGCGATACAGGGCGGCATCGTCCAACGCCAGGGTAATCTGTTCATCCACCTCACCGTCCATGGAAATTCGGGACAGACCGGGCAGATCCAGCAGGTTGTTCTTCAGCTGTTCCGCCACCTCCGACAACCGGGTCACCGAGGGTGCGCCGCCAACCGCCAGGATCACCGTGGGAGTACTGGTGAGACGGTCGTCCAGGACCATCTGACCGACATCGTTTGGAAATTCCTGCTGTGCCCGCTCCATCGCCTGGCGGACCCGGTCCCAGGCGGCATCGGTGTCGTAAATGGTTTGGTGCAGCCGGACATTGACGATGGCCACGCCGGTGCGGGCGGTGCCGTCGGTGAAATCCACTTCCTCCACCTGGCGCAATTCATCAGCCAGAGGCTGCAGGATTAAGCGCTCCACCGTGTCGGCACTGGCCCCCGGGTAAGACACCGTGAGCAGACCCGCTCGCGCCGGAAAGGTTGGGTCTTCCTGGCGGGGCATGGTGCTATAGGCCGCCAGGCCGAGCAGGCACAACATGATCACCACCATGCCCAGCAGTCGTTGGCACCCCAGCAGCCGGGCGGTCATGGCAACACCTCCACCGCGTCGCCCTCGGCGATACGGGTCAGGCCGGCATAAATGACCTGATCCCCGTGCTGCAGTGCGCTCGATGCCACCACCACCTGCTCACCGACGATGCGTTTGACGGTGACCGCCACATGCTCGGCCCGGCCCTCATTCACCCGGAATACGCCCGCGCCGCCGGCGCTTCTCATAACCGACAGCAGCGGCACGGTGGTGGCCGAGGGTAGGCGTGGGGTAATGCCCACTTCCACCGGCTGGCCGGCGTCGAGGGTGTCGTCTGGCAAGCGCACCAGCACCGGGTGCAGTTCACCCCGCACGGCCCCGGCCTGGGCAATTTCCAGCACACTGCCATCCACCGTGGCCAGATCCCGGTTCTGCACCGACCACACCGGCAGCGTCTGACCGACGCGCAGGTGGTTCAGCAGGTAGGCCGGCACCCGCACCTCCACTTCCCGTCCCTGGGGCGAGGACAAGCGCATCACCGGCTGCCCTGCCGCCACGAATTCATCCCGCTCCACCAACAGCGCCTCTACCCGGCCGCTGAAGGGCGCCATCAACTGGCTTTCCTGCAGTAAGCGCGACGCCTCCGCCAGTGCCGCCCGGGCCGTGCGCACACTGGCCTTCAGGCCGTCACGCCGGGCTGCCAGCTGCTCCAGGGTCTGCTCCGACACCACGCCCCGCTCAAACAACCGCCGGGACCGCTCCCACTCACGGTTGGCCTGATCCTGCTGGGTTTCCAACTCCTCCAGGCGGGCGACCGCCGAATCCTGGGCCGGCTCCAGCGCCGGATTATAGACCTGGGCCAGCATCTCGCCACGCCGGACCTCCTGCCCCAACTCGACCGGTTGTGACTTCAAGGTGCCACTGACCTGAAAGGTCAGTGTGGCGCGCTGGCTGGCCTGCACGATGCCGGAAAAGCGCAACGGCTGGGCAACGTGTTCCGACGCCAGCACGCTGGCCGTGCGCACCGCAATAGCCGGGCGCTGACTGGCGGCCTGGGTGGAGTCAACGGCCTTGCAGCCCGCCAGAAGGGCTACCGGCAGCACCAGTGCCCACAACCATCGTTGATTGCTTGTTGTCATCACGTTTCTCCTTGCTGGTCCCCGCTCAATGTCCCCATCCGCTGGAGAACAGACGGCCATTTCCAGACATAATGTCATTCTTTGACAGATTGTCAACGACAAAGTTATGGGTGATAATTTAGGCAGCAGCCGCAGCGATGGCGGAGCCGCTTGGGTCATAACAGACCAAACCGAGCGGCATGGCTGCCGCCCCGAGGCGAGAGACGTATAATGGGCACCTCGCACACCAGCAGTGACACGGGATACGTAATGACCGACAAGCTAAAGACCCGCAGAGAACGCGAACGACAGGCCAGGCACGACGCCATTCTGGATGCCGCGGAAAAGGTGTTCTCGGACAAAGGCTACGAGCGCACGTCGATGGACGATATTGCCCGCCGGGCCAGCCTCAGCCGCGCCCTGCTGTACGTCTATTTCAAGGACAAAGCCGCCATCCAGCGCGGCATCGTGCTCCGGGCCGGCGAGAGCCTGCGACAGCGGTTCGAAGACGCCCGCAAGACTGCCGATACCGGGCTGGCCCAGCTCAGTGCCATCGGCCGCGCCTATTACCGTTTCTGCCAGGAAGAGCCGGACTACTTTGCCGCCCTGACCCACGCCAGCACCGGCCTGCAGGAGGCGGACGAGTCCCAGGTGGAGCAGATGCATTGCGCCGAAGCCGCCACCATGCAGTTGATGATGGACACCATCGAACAGGGCCTGGCGGACGGCACCCTCAGCCAGGAACGAATTCGCAACCCGTTGGAAACCGCGCTGTATCTGCGCGGCGCCCTGCATGGCGTGATCATGGGATGCCGACAGGATATGGGAGAAACCGGGGCTTTCGCCGACTATCCCCGGGAAGCCCTGATCGAACACACCATGATGATGCTGATGTCCTCCATCGCCGCCAAATCCGGTAACTGAAGCACCTTCAAGCCAGCTCAGTGCTGGAAATCGTAGATCATCCCCAGGCCGAGAATTCCGGTCAGTTCATCCAGCGCCCGGCGGGATTCATCCAGCAGCATGGGATCGGACAGGTCATCCTGGCTGAGACGGTCCCGGTAATGGGCCTGCACCCAGGCGGTCAGGTGCTGGTACAGCGAATCCGTCATCAGCACCCCATGATGCATCGCCTTGAGTTCGTCATCCCGCAGCACCACCCGTAACCGCAGGCAGGCGGGGCCGCCGCCGTTGCGCATGGACTGCTTGACATCAAACACCTCGACTGCGGTGATGGGGCCACCAGAAGCCAGCAAGCCATCCAGGTAACGGCTGACCGACGGGATCTCACGGCATTCCGCCGGCACCGCCAGCACCATGCCGTCCGCGGCACTCAACAACTGGCTGTTGAACAGGTAGGAAGCAACCGCGTCGGCCAGCGGCACGTCGGCCTCAGGAACCCGTATGGCTTCCAGTTGCGCGCCTTTGAGCCGGGCGCTGATATCGGCCAGCAGCCGGTCTTCGTCGAGAAACGCCTGCTGGTGATAAAACAGCACATTGGCGTTTCCCACCGCGATCACATCGTTATGGAACACCCCTGCATCGATGGCGGCCGGGTTCTGCTGAGCGAATACCGCGTGGTTGTCGTCCAGGCCATGGAGCCGGGCAATGGCCCGGGAGGCTTCCAGCGTCTGGCGGGCCGGAAACCGGGTTGGAGCCGGCGCCTCGTCGTCAAAGGCCACATCACCGTAGACGAACAGTTCAACCCCAGGTTCGCCGTGGCTGGCGCACAACCGGGTGTGGTTGGCCGCCCCCTCGTCGCCAAACTGGCTCACCGGAGGCAGCGCGTGATGGTGGGCGAAATAGGCTTCGTCGGAAAAGATGGCGCGCAGGACCCGCCCCGTCACCACATGCTCAATGGAGCGGTGGAACTTGGCATTCAGGTTGGCGGGGGTGAAATGGACCCGGTGGTCGTGGGTGTCGGCGCTGGCCGAGACGGTCGCGGCGTTAGCGGTCCACATGCAGGAGGCCGAGGCCACCGCCGACAGCAGCACGGGGTTGTCCCGGGCCACCGCGGCAAGGATCTGCTCATCGCTGCCGTTGTACCCCAAGCCCTTCAAGGTGGGAATGTGGGGCCGCTCATGGGGCGGCAAAATGCCCTGAACGTAGCCCCGGTCCGCCAGCTGCTTCATCTTGGCCAGCCCCTGCAACGCGGCTTGTTTCGGGTTGGATACCGCACTCACATTGGCCTTCGACGCCACGTTGCCCCAGGACAGGCCCGCGTAATTATGGGTTAGCCCCACCAACCCATCGAAATTCGCCTCGATCGCATGTTTCGGCATGGCAGTTCCCGTCCCGCTCAGTTGAAGTTCAGGCCCGGTGCCAGGGTTTCCGGGAGTTCACTCTTGCTGGCTTCCAGCGAGGCCATTGGCCAGGCACAGTAATCGGCGGCGTAGTAAGCACTCGGACGGTGGTTGCCACTGGCGCCAACGCCACCGAACGGCGCCGCGCTGCTGGCTCCCGTCAGCGGCCGGTTCCAATTCACGATGCCCGCCCGCGACTCTTCCACCAGGCGTTCGTACAAGGCCCGGTCATCGGTCAGGATACCGGCGGACAGGCCGTATCGGGTGTCGTTGGCAATCGCCAGGGCCTGGTCGAAGGTGTCGTAGCGGTACACCGTCAGCAGAGGCCCGAAGAATTCCTCATCCACAACGTCCACACCGGTGACATCGAGGATGCCGGGCGACAACAATGCGGTGCCGTCCCGTACCCGCTTCATTTCCAGCAACGGCTTGGCCCCCTTGTCCAGCAAGCTACGCTGGGCCTCCAGCAGTTTGTCCGCCGCGGCCAGCGACACCACCGCGCCCATGAACGGTTGCGGCTCGGCGTCGAAGTGCCCGGGCACAATGCGCCCAGCCACATCGGTCAACCGAGCCAGGAAGGCATCGCCAGCTTTCCCGTTGGGCACTAGCAGGCGACGGGAACAGGTACAACGCTGACCGGCAGACAAAAAGGCGGATTGCAGGGCATGGTGGACGGCACCGTCCAGGTCTGAGACATCCTGCACGATCAGCGGGTTATTACCGCCCATCTCCAGAGCGAGGATCTTTTCCGGCTGACCGCCGAACTGCTGGTGCAGCAGGTGACCGACATTGGAGCTGCCGGTAAAGAACAGCCCGTCGATGCCGGGATGTCCCGCCAGCGCCCTGCCGGTGTCCGCCGCCCCTTGAACCAGGTTGACGACCCCGTCGGGCAACCCTGCCGCCTGCCACAGGCGAACCGTCAGCTCAGCCACCCCCGGGGTGAGTTCACTGGGTTTGAACACCACGGTGTTACCGGCCAGCAGCGCCGGCACGATATGGCCGTTGGGCAGATGGCCGGGAAAGTTGTAGGGCCCGAACACCGCCACCACACCGTGCGGGCGGTGGCGGAGTACCGCGTGCCCGGCCGGCGTGTCTGTCTCTTTCAAGCCCGTGCGCTCGTCGTAGGACTGGTTGGAGATGACAATCTTGCCGATCATCGCCGCCACCTCGGTGCGGGACTCCCACAACGGCTTTCCGGTTTCCAGGCCAATCTGGCGCGCCAACGCCTCCTTGTGCGCCTCCAGTTGCCGGCCGAAGGCCGTCACTATCCGTTTTCGCTGCGCCAGGGGTGTCCGCCGCCACGCCGGGAACGCTTGCCGGGCGGCACGCACGGCGGCATCCACATCGTCCACGCTGGCGCCATCGCCTTGCCAGACCGTATCGCCAGTCACCGGCTGGGTGGACTGCAGGGCCGGGCCATGACCGTCGAGCCATAGGCCGTGGATGTAAAGTTCTCCTGTTAGTTCAACCATCCAGAGTACTCCTTTCAACGCCATTGGGCTCCGAGTGCGCCCCATGCGGCGCCCGGTGCCAGGCGGTGGATGAGGTCATCCGGCGATCCCCTGCAAAGAGAGCCGGACCAGCATCTTTCAAAGGCGCAAGCCGCACCAGGTCGCCGGACTCCACCTCCAACGCTTCCGCCACCTCCGGCGGCAGGCTGACGGTATCGGAGCTGACGCACAGCGCCGGTACCGTGGTGACCCGGAAATCCCGGAACGAGCGGTTCGACACCATCACCCGCTCAGTCGCCGGCACCCCCGTGTCCAGCGGTTTATGGCGAACCAGCACATGCCGATTGACGCTCTCGCGAACCGTGCGGATGTTATGGATAAAGGCCTCCACCACCGGCCCGCCATCAAAGATGTCCACCAAGCCATTAAAATTGAAACCTTCGGCCTGCAGCATTTTCAGCGCCGGTTCGGTGTTGCGGTGAACCTGGCCGATCACCTCGCGAGCCCGTTGCGGCAACAGTGGCAGGTAAATCGGGTACTTGGGCATCAGTTCGGCGATGAACGACTTACGGCCCACACCGGACAGGTAGTCGGCCTCGCTGAACTCCATATCGAAAAAGCGGCTGCCGAGGGCGTCCCAGAGCGGGCTGTGGCCACTGGCGTCGGAGACGCCGCGCATCTCGGCAAACACCTTGTCGGAAAAATGGCGACGGAAGTCATCGAGAAACATGAATCGGCAGCGAGACAATAACAGCCCATTACCGCCCTTACGGTGACTGTCCGACAACAGCAGTGAGCAGATCTCGGTGGTGTCGGTCATGTCATTGGTCAGATGCAGGGTTGGGGTTCGCACGTGCACCCCCAGCTCCCGCGAGGCGTTGACGGTGGTACTGACCCGGTAGTTATAGAACACCTCGTCCAACCCGACCCGGGCCTGGATGCCGCTGATACCGACACAGCGGTCAAGCTCGGTGTCTTCCAGGGCGAACAGAAACAACCCGGCCTCCGGCGCACAACGTTGGTCAAAGGTATCCTGGGTCAGCTGGATCTTGCGCTGCAGCAGATCGCGGTCCGCCGGCAGGGTAGTCAACCCTTTACCGGCCGCTTGCGCCATCGCCAGCAGATCGTCCAGATCCCGTTCCTGCAGTGGTCGGATCACCAGCATGACTCACCTCCGGTTCCGTTCTGGCTCGGTCTCATAACGGCGCCACCCTGATATCGTCCCCGGACGAACACGCCAACACCTTGAGCACCTCAAGCGAGGCCTTGACCGCGTCGTCCAAGGTTTCCGAAATCGCAGCGACGGTACACCGGAACGCTGCCCGCTCACCACTGGCCAACAGGCAGGTCTCGGACGCCGTTGGCTCGCCGGAATGCAGCTTCTTGCAATGGCTGGTGACCAGGGTTTTCAGGTGGTCGGTACGGGCCTCCAGCACCGGACCGCCGTCGAAGATGTCCACGTAGCTTCCGGCGTGGAAGCCTTCCTGCTTGAACAGCTCAATGGTGTCCAGGGTCGCGGGATGCGGCTGCCCCAAGGCACGTTGGGCCGCATCTGTCAGCAGGGTCACGTAGATCGGATTAGGCGGCATCAGCTCGGCAATAAAGGTCTTGCTGAGCATGCCGGAATAGCGGTCGGCGGTTTCGAAATCCATGTTGAAGAAGTGGCGACCCAAACTGTCCCAGAACGGAACCTCACCCGTGGCGCAGCTCACCCCCTGGATCTCCACCACCATATCGTCGGTGAACCAGTTCCGGTGGCCGGCAATGAATAGCAAGCGGGCCCGGGACAACAGCTCGAAGGCCTCGGTGCCCCGCAGTTCCGGGGCAATGGCAAAGGCCCCCAGCAGGGTTCGGTCGGTCAGCGCATGGGAGGAGTAGAGCACCTCAACCCGACGGGAAACGCCCAGTTCATGGGAGGCATGGATCAGGGCATCTCGGCGGTAGTTGTAGAAGGGCTGGCCATTACCGGCACGGCCATCGATGCCCGCAACGCCGGCGATCCCGCCGCGCTCTCGGTGTTCCAGTACGAACAGAAAACGCTGGCCGGCCTCGGGCCCGAGCTCACCGGAAAAGGAGCGCGCCGAAAGGCCGATCTTTTCGGCCAGCCCCTCCTCAGTCTCCGGGAGGGTGGTGGACAGCTGCCCGGTGAGATCGGAGACCAGCGTCCGGATTCCCTCCAGGTCACTCAGTTGTGCAGGTCGAACAAGCCACATAAGCCAAGCTCCTGCGACGTGTTTGGTGACTCGTCAGGCTGGCCGTCGTTAGCCAGCCCGCTCCGGTTCAACTACAAAGTGATTCAACCGCCTTTTCAAAACGGGCCAACGCCTCGTCAATGTCCGCTTCCGGAATGATCAGGGAAGGTGCCAGACGCACCGTATCGGCACCGGCCACCAGTACCATGACGCCCTGCTCCATACCGGCAGCGAGAAAGTCCTTGGCCCGCCCCTGCCATTTCTCGGTGAGTGCGCAGCCCAGCAGCAGGCCCGCGCCGCGCACTTCGCTGAACACCCCGAACCGCTCACCAATGGCCATCAGGCCTTTCTTCAGCCGCGCCGACCGTGCCTGTACGCCCTTGAGGATCTCCGGCTGACTGACGGTATCGACCACCTTCTGCGCCACCGCGCAGGCCAGCGGGTTACCGCCGTAGGTGCTGCCGTGGGTGCCGAACCCCAGACTGGCGGCAATCTTGGCAGTGGTAAGCATGGCGGCAACCGGGAATCCGCCACCCAGGGACTTGGCGCTGGACAGGATATCAGGGGTGACCCCGTACATCTGGTACGCATACAGGTGACCAGTCCGCCCCACCCCGGTTTGCACTTCATCGAACACCAGCAACGCATCGTGCTCGTCACACAGATCCCGCAGCCCCTGCAGGAATTCAGGTTGCGCCGGCATAACACCGCTCTCGCCCTGAATGGGCTCAACCACCACGGCACAGGTTTTCTCCCTGGAGATCAGTTTCTTCACCGAATCCAGGTCGTTGAAGTCGGCGTGCTGAATACCACCCGGCGCGGGCTCGAAGCCTTCCAGATACTTGGGCTGGCCGCCGACGCTGACGGTGAACAGGGTACGCCCGTGGAAGGCGTTTTTGAACGAGATGATCTCATGCTTGTCCGGGCCAAAATGCTCCCAGGCGTACCGCCGGGCCAGTTTGAACGCCGCCTCATTGGCTTCGCCGCCGGAGTTGGCGAAAAACACCCGTTCGGCAAAGGTCAGGTCGCACAAGGTTTTTGCCAGCCGCAACGCCGGCTCATTGGTCAGAACATTGGACAGATGCCACAGCTTGTTGGCCTGATCCATCAGCTCACCCACCAGCCCGGGATGGGCGTGCCCCAGTGAAGTCACCGCGATGCCACCGGCCAAATCGACGAACTCTCGCCCTTCCTGATCCCAGATTCGCGAGCCTTCGCCCTTCACCGGGATCACGCTGCCCGGAGCGTAATTGGGGACCATCACTTCATCAAACAGTTCGCGACTGACAGGTTCTTTGTTCATCGATTCCTCGCAAGCTTTGGCAACTGGGGACCCGTCCCGGGGTGGCATTCCCGCCACTGGCAACGGGTCGAATTTATTTCAGAGTCTCGGAAAAGCGCCTTGTCATCCGAAGTACGCCTTTCGGTCCGAACAGCTTCTTTCCATCATACGCCCACTCAAGGCATTAGCACATCCGGCAAGCCCCGAATTGGCAGTTCAATCACTGGCTTGCGCTGATCCGCCGGCCCCATCAAGGCCTTGACCACCAGCCGGTAGGAATCCAGGTCGAAATGGACCGCCCCCGCCAGGGCGAGGCCATCAAGATCCTCCTGCCGGTGCACCGTGGCCACATGCACCCAGTTGTAGATCACCAGGATGTCGGTGCGTTCGCCATCCTTGCTGCGCTCCACAACCCCCACCGCGCCTGCCCAGGGCCAGGTAGCCAGGCGCAGGTTGTGAAAGGCGATCTGCATACGCAGATTGTAGCGAACCACATCCTCTTCGCCATTGCAGGCGCCCTTGCAGCGACCCAGCGAGCGCTGAAAACAGGGGCCGGCTTCGCCAGCCTCCAGCCCCAGCAGGCGTGGGCAGAGATCGTTTTTACCGGCAATGCCTTGCAGCGCCCGCTCCCCATCCCGTTTGCTGCGGAACAGCCCATAATAGTCGCCCAACCGGGACGGATCGATGTCCCGCGCCAACCGGGCCTGCAGGTAGCCCCGGCGATCCGCCACCAGCTCAATGCTCAACAGCCGCTTGGCGGCACGGGAGCGGCGGTTGAACAGCGGTTGCAAGCCCTTGATCTGCTTCAACTCCAGCAGCAACGCACCGAGTTCGCCGGCGGTCTCGGTCCATTCCACCCGGCGCAGGCTCGCCGACATCCGCACGCCGCGGCTGCTGTTGTGGTCGCCGGAGAAGTGGGCCGCCACCCGCTGCAACAGGTTGGTACTCTTGCCCACGTACAGCAGCACGTCATTCTCGCCGTAGAAGCGATACACACCCGGTCGTGGCGGAATCTCCTCGAGAATATCCGGCGGCAGGTGGGACGGGATACTGGGCCGCTGCAACAGCGTTGCGATGGTTTGACCCACGCAATCTCTGCCCTTGTCCGCCAGGGCATGGCCGAAGAACTGCCACATGGCATCCACATCGCCCATGGCCCGGTGGCGCTGGACCGGCGACAGGCCATGGCGTGCGATCAGCGCGTCCATGTTGTGGCGACGGAACTCCGGATACAGCTTGCGCGACAGCTTGACCGTGCACAGTACCCTGGCAGAGAAAAGCTGGCCCAGACGGCGAAACTCGGACTTGATGAAGCCGTAATCGAAGCGGGCATTGTGCGCCACGAAGATGGCGTCGCCGAGCTGGCGACGGAACTCATCCGCCACCTCCGCGAAAACCGGAGCGTCCGCCACCAGCGCGTTATTGATCCCGGTGAGCGACTCGATAAACGGAGAAATGCGGGTCTGCGGATTGATCAATGTCTGCCACTCACCAACCGCTTGGCCCCCGCGCCAGAAGCGGACACCGATTTCGGTGATGCGATAGGACGTACTGCTGCCACCGGTGGTTTCGATGTCGAGGAAAGCGAAGGTGGCAGTGTCGAGAATCGTTGTACTTTCGGCCATACCCCATTCTACGCCCCCATATTCCGTTCTGCGCCCAAAGCCCCGATTCAGGATTACGACCTACGGTTCCATCCGGCCGTCTAGACATTAGTCGAATTTTTGATCATTTCCCTTTGAACTGTCACGGATTTGTAACTACGTTGATACGGACCCAACAACAATAATGCTTGGAGACAACAACAATGCAAGGCAACACACTGAGAATGGCAATTCGGGCAACGGCATCTGCGATGATCGTCGGGGTAGCGGGACAGGCCAGCGCACTGGAACTGAGCGCCGGCGACTACACCGCCGAACTCTACGGCTACGCCCGCTTCAATGCCGTTTACGATATTGATGAAGAAATCTCCCTGTCCACCCGCTCCGGCTCCTTTGAAGCCATCAATGTGGGGGACGCCGAAGGCAATGAGGTCAGCGGCCACTTCTCCGCCGATGCGGTTCAGACCCGCCTGGGCGTTCGCACCACCACGCCGGAGGGCGTCAAGGTGGTCATCGAGGGGGATTTCCGCCCTGGCACCCTGCGCCTGCGTCACGGTTACGGCGAATACAAGGGGGTGCTGCTGGGCCAGACCTGGTCCAACTTCGGCAGCTTCGTCGGCAACACCACCACCCTGGATTTCGACGGCCTGCCCGGCCTGGCCGGCTTCCAGGCCCGGATTAGCCAGGCCCGTTACACCACCGGCCCGCTCTCCATCTCACTGGAAGAACCCGCCACCAGTTTCCTCGCGGGCACGACCACCGTGGACGGCAAGCAGTCGCTGCCTACCTTCACCGCCCGCATTGAAGACTCCGCCGATGGCCTGTCCTACTCCGGCGCGATCTTGGCCCAGCAAGTGGAATTCGACACCGGCACCGAAGATGACAGCGTGGTTGGCTTCGCCGCCTTCGTCGCCGGCCAGATGGCGCTGACCGACACCCTCACCGTGCAAGGCACGGTGTCCTACACCGACGGTGCCAACGCCTACCTGTACCGCTCCGGCGAAGAATTCGGCGCCGAGGATGCCTACATTGACGGCAGCGGCGATCTGGAGAGCATCGCCGGCTACGGCGGCTCCCTGGGCGTCGGCATGGACCTGGGTGGTGGTCGCAGCGCCAACATCGGCTACGGCATTGTGACGGTCGACTGGGACGACGCCGAGGATGACGGCCTTGCGGTCGCCGACAAGAGTGAAACCAACCAGGCCGTCATGGCCAACTACCTATGGACTCCGGCCAAGAACGTCATGATGGGCGTGGAATACGCCTACCTCATGCGTGAGAACGTCAGCGGCGACGACGGCGACGCCAACCGCATCATGTTCTCGGGCCAGTACAATTTCTAACCCTCCGCAACCGCAAGTCGATTGAGCGTATTGCCCCGGTTCGGCAGAGCCGGGGCCTTTGTTCGATCATTGCGCAAGCGCACTATAACGGCGCAACGCGGGCCGAGAAGCTCCCGAAACCCACAAAAAAACCGCTGTTTTTCAACAGCCGGAGTTATAACGCCAGCTTGGCACAGTGAATGCTAAGGCTTAACCGGTAGTGACAAACCTGTAGTGACGAACTAACAGTGACGAACTAACAGTGACGGAATCACCCGCCACTGTCTCAACGACATCCTGAGGTGACACTATGAAAGAAGCGACGAACCACAGCCTGCTGTTCGAATTGACCCATCCCTTTGAGACCACCGCCATGCAGGATCTGCATGACTATTTCGACTGGATGTACTTTGCCAATTAACCACGCTGGCGCCAGCTGAATTTCCGCACCCTTTCCGTACTCCGCTGGCGCCAGTCCCTCATTCGACAACCGCCGTGGCGGGAATTAGGCGCCCGCCCGCAATCGGGTCCAGACACTGCGACCGGTCATCACCGCCAGCACTTCCAGCAGTGACAGCACGCCGCGATCCTGCTTGCGGGGCGCCTTGCCCTTGCCCATTCGGCCAAGTTGCCGGGTGTACCAGCTCACTTCCATCAACGCCATGTCGTCGACAAACTTGATACCGGTCTTGATCGGCTTCACCGAACTGACTACTTGCTGGCCCGACAATATCCGGGCCACCATATCCGGCTCCACCGCCAGCGGCCGGGCAACGCCGACCAGATCGGTGGCGCCCGACTCAACGGCTTGCGCCATGCCCTCACTGGTACGGAAACCACCGGTCACCATCAAGGGCACCGACACCGTCGCCCGCACCTTTTCGGCAAACTCCAGGAAATAGGCCTCTCGCGCCACGGTACTGGCCTTAGCGTCGCCTTTGGCCATGGCCGGGCTCTCATAGCTGCCTCCGGAAATCTCCACCAGATCGATGCCGGCCTTCGCCAGACGCTCGATCACGGCCAGCGACTCCTCCTCGGTGAAACCGCCACGTTGGAAATCGGCGGAATTGAGCTTGATCCCCACGCAGAACTGCGCCGAAGTCGCCTCGCGGATCGCCCGGTAGACTTCCAGCACGAATCGCATCCGGTTCTCGGGGGTGCCGCCCCAGCGATCATTGCGCTTGTTGTGGTGCGGCGACAGGAACTGGCTCACCAGATAACCATGGGCACCGTGAATCTGTACGCCCTGGAAGCCCGCCTGCTCGGCCAGGGCGGCGCTGCGGGCGAAGCGCTGGATGATATCGAGAATTTCCGGGTCGGTCAGCGCCCGTGGCGCGGCGAACATACCGCGCATCTCTTTACGGAAGGGCACCGCGCTGGGGGACACCGGGTCCTTGTTGAGCATGCGCGGGCTCTGCTTGCCCGGGTGATTCAGCTGCATCCAGATATGGTTGCCGTTCCGACTGCCGGCCTGGGCCCACTGTTTGAGACGGTCCATGTCGCGGTCGTCTTCCAGCACCACATTCTGCGGCTCGCCGACATGACGACGATCGATCATCACGTTACCGGTGATCAGCAAGCCGGAACCTCCGTCCGCCCAGGTACCGTAAAGCGTGGCCAGGTCTTTGGTCACCCGGTTATCGACGGTACCCAAGGCCTCGCTCATGGCGGATTTGGCAAATCGGTTCGGCAGGATTGCACCGTTGGCCAGTGGCAGGGTCTGCCCCAGCAGTTGTGCTGCGCTCATAATGACTCCGTGGCTCTCTATGATGTGGCTCTCTATGTGGCTCTCTATCAGTTCGACATTGATCAAACTATTTCATGGTTCGGTCAAACTATTTCATGTTTCGATAGTTGTCAAACTTTAATACAATGATCGAAATACCGACATTAACCAAACGGGACAATCCATGGTCAAACCACGCCAGGACGAGCGGCTGAGCCGGGCCTTCAAGGCGCTGTCCAATCCCACCCGCCTTCGTATTTACCAGCAGATCAAGAACAAGCCGGCCAGCGAGCCGACCGACACCGGCTGCAAGCTGGTGGATTTCATCAACTCACTGAAGGTAGGGGCGCCGACCGTCTCCCACCACATCAAGGAATTGGTGAATGCCGGACTGATTCGTGTGGAACGACAGGGGAAGTTTATGAACTGCTATCTGGAAGAGGATATGAAGGAGGAACTGAGGCGGTTTTTGGAGTGACCTGGCACTTCAGTAAGCGACAGATTTAGCCTGCGAGCACGTGTAAGCGGCTGGCTTGGGGGCTTTCTTCGCTGCCCTCTAAGGTACGTCCTGTACCTGTCGGCCACCGCGGCATCCATGCCGCTGCTACGAAAGCCCCCAAGCCAGCCGCCCTCAAACTCCGGCACTATCTCAAGCACTATATCCAGCACTGCCTCAGGCACTTCACAGGTTCCCGAGCGCTCCGTCTGGTTGATTCTCTGATCTAGAAACGCCAGCGGTACGTAGTACGTCAGCGAATTAATCAGACGGGACACTCACTCTGTGGGTTTTAGCTTTTATGAGATATCACCGCTGCATTGGCGTGGTTGGTGGAGGGATTACCGCAGCAGCGACAGGACGTCGCGGTGGCCGACAGGTACAGGACGTACCTTAGAGGCCAGCGGAGGGAATCCCTCCACCAACCACCAGGCACCGCCCAAGCAGGCTACAACATACCAATCTCAAAGCAACAAGTGCCGAATATCCCCCAACAACTCACTGAGACGAGTCGTAAACCGGGCCGCATCGGCCCCGTTCACCGCCCGGTGATCGTAAGACAGGGACAGCGGTAACATCAGCCGCGGCTGAAAGGCAGCGCCATCCCACACCGGCTGCATGGCCGCCTTGGACACCCCAAGAATCGCCACCTCCGGCGCATTGACGATGGGCGTGAATGCCGTGCCGCCGATGCCACCGAGACTGGTGATGGTGAAGCAGGCGCCCTGCATCTCCGCTGGCTTCAGCTTTTTGTCGCGAGCCTTGGCCGCCAATTCCGCCGCCTCCTGAGCCAATTCCCACAAGCCCTTTTGATCCACGTCCCGGATCACCGGTACCATCAAGCCCGCCGGTGTATCCACCGCGATGCCGATGTGGATGTAGCGCTTGCGGATCAACTCCTTCTTCTCCAGATCCAGCGATACATTGAATTGCGGCAGGTCCGCCAGCGCCCGGGCACAGGCCTTGAGCATGAACGGCAGCGGCGTCATCTTGACACCACGCCTCTCGCCTTCCGCCTTCAGGCTCTTGCGGTAATCCTCCAGCTCCGTAATGTCGGCGTCGTCGAACTGCGTAACATGGGGCACATTAAGCCAGTTGCGCTGCATGTTATTAGCCGTGGCTACATGCAATCGGGACATCGATTCCCGCTCAGTCTCGCCGAACTGGCTAAAGTCCGGTAGCTTGATGCCGGGAATGCCGGCGCCCCCGGAGACCGCGCCGCCCTCCTGCACCTGTCTGAGCTGGTGCTTGATGTAGGCCTCGACATCTTCCTTGAGAATCCGCCCCTTGGGGCCCTTACCCTGCACCCGGGCAAGGTCGGCGCCCAGCTCCCGCGCCAGTTTGCGCACCGCCGGTCCGGCATGGACCTTGGCACTCGGGGCCGGGGTCGCTTCCGGCTTGGACTCGGGGGCGGGCTTGGCGGCCTCGGGCGCTTTCGCTGGGGCCGCTGCCTCTGCGTCTTTCGGTGCAGCAGCGGATTCGGCTTCCGCCTCTCCGCCTACGGAGACGATCATTTCCACCAGGCTATCGCCCTCAGAAAGGGTGTCTCCCTCCTTTACCAGGATCTTGCCGATCTTGCCGGCAAAGGGCGACGGCAGTTCCATGGTGGCCTTGTCGGATTCGACGGTGACCAAGGGGTCATCGATCTCAACGCTGTCACCTTCGCTAACGTTGATCTCGATAACCGGCACATTCTCGAAGCCGTCCAGCGGCGGCACCTTCACGGTTTCCTCGCGGGCAGCGCCAGCGTTCGAGGACGGCTTGGGTTCGGCTTTCGCCGCTTCCGGCTCAGACTCAGCCGCGGCACTGTCTGTTGTGGCGTCAGCACTTTCGGCATCGTCGCCACTTTCGGCTCTGTCACCAACGTCCGCTTTGCCACCAACGTCAGCTTCGTCACCCACTTCGGCATCGCCGCCACCTTCAGCGTTGAAAGTGCCGACCACATCGCCCTCCCGCACCTTGTCGCCGACCTTGACGGTAATAGCGGTGATCTTGCCCGCCGCCGGTGCCGGCAGCTCCACCGTGGCCTTGTCGGATTCCACCGTCAGAATGGGGTCCTCCTCCGCCACCGAGTCACCCTCGTTGACGAGAATTTCGATGACTTCGACTTCCTCCGCACCGCCGAGGTCGGGAACCTTGATGTCCTGTTCACTCATGGCGACCTCCTCAGCTCTGCACCGGATTTGATTTGTTGCGATCAATACCGTACTTGCGCATCGCTTCCAGCACGACGTCTCCTTTCACTTCGCCATCGGTGGCCAGGGCGGACAGGGCAGCGACCACCACGTGGTAGCGATCCACCTCGAAGAAACTTCTCAGTTTCTGCCGGGTGTCACTGCGGCCAAAGCCGTCGGTCCCCAGGGTAACGTAGGTCTTCGGTACAAAGGCCCGCAGCTGTTCGGAATGCAGCTTGATGTAGTCGGTGGACGACACCACCGGCCCCTGCCGCTTCTCCAGGCATTGGGTGACGTACGGCTTCTTCGCCTTGTCGTCCGGGTGGTAGCGGTTCCAGCGCTCGATGTGCTGACCATCCCGCGCCAGCTCGTTGTAGCTGGTCACGCTCCAGACATCGCTGGCGATGCCGTAGTCGTCCCGCAGCAGCTCGGCCGCCGCCCGCACCTCGTTGAGGATGGCGCCGGAGCCCAGCAACTGGACCCGCTGGGCTTTCTTCCTGCCCTTGAGTTCCACCGACGCCAGCAGGTACATGCCCTTGATGATGCCGTCCTCGACGCCTTCGGGCATCGCCGGCTGTTCGTAGTTTTCATTCTCGATGGTGAGGTAGTAAAAGACGCTCTTGTTGTCCTCAAACATCTCCTTCATGCCGTGCTGCACCACCACCGCCATCTCGTAACCGTAGGCCGGGTCGTAGGCCTTACAGTTGGGAATGGTGTTGGCGAGGATATGGCTGTGGCCATCCTGGTGTTGCAGACCTTCGCCGTTCAGGGTGGTCCGCCCCGCCGTGCCGCCCACCAGGAAGCCGCGGGCCTGGATATCGCCCGACGCCCAGGCCAGATCGCCCACCCGCTGGAAGCCGAACATCGAATAGAAAATGTAGAACGGGATCAGCGGGAAGTCGTTGGTACTGTAAGAGGTGGCGCAGGCCATCCAGGCCGCCATTGAGCCGTCCTCGTTGATGCCCTCCTCAAGGATCTGCCCTTTCTTGTCCTCCCGGTAGTACATGATCTGATCCCGGTCCTGGGGCACGTACTTCTGCCCCTCGGAGGTGTAGATGCCCAATTGACGGAACATGCCTTCCATGCCGAAGGTGCGGGCCTCGTCCGGCACGATGGGCACCACCCGCTTGCCCACCCGCTTGTCTTTGGTCAGCGCGGTCAGCAGACGAACGAAGGTCATGGTGGTGGACACCTTACGGTCGCCCGACCCTTCCAACACACTCTTGAAAATGTCCAGCTCGGGGATTTGCAACGGCTGGCAATCCTTGCGGCGTTTGGGGTAGAAGCCACCCAGATCCTGCCGGCGCTTGCGCATGTAAACCATTTCCGGACTGTCCGGTGCCGGCCGGTAATAGGGCACTTCCTTGAGCTCGTCGTCTTTCAGCGGTACCGCGAAACGGTCCCGGAAGCTCTTGAGCGCCTCAACATCCAGCTTCTTCAGGGAATGGGCGGTGTTCTGCGCTTCCCCGGCCGCGCCAAAGCCGTAGCCCTTGATGGTGTGGGCGAGAATCACCGTGGGCCGGCCACCGTGATTGTGGGTGGCGTGGTGGTAGGCGGCATAAACTTTGTAGGGATCGTGACCACCCCGGTTGAGCCGGGCGATGTCGTCATCGGACAGGCCCTCCACCAGCTTGGCCAGCTCGGGATACTTGCCGAAGAAATTCTTGCGGGTGTAAGCCGCGCCGTTACTCTTGTAGTTCTGCAGATCACCGTCACAGACCTCATCCATGGCCCGTTGCATCAGGCCATCCTTGTCCTTTTCGAACAGCGGGTCCCACATCCGCCCCCAGACCACCTTCAGCACGTTCCAGCCGGCACCACGGAAGACACCTTCCAGTTCCTGGATGATTTTGCCGTTACCGCGCACCGGACCATCGAGGCGCTGCAGGTTGCAGTTGACGACAAAGATGAGGTTGTCCAGCTTTTCCCGGCCGGCCAGGGAGATGGAGCCCAGGGTTTCCGGCTCGTCGCACTCGCCGTCGCCAATGAAGCACCAGACCTTGCGATCGCCCATGTCGATCAGCTCACGGCTGTGCAGGTACTTCATCACATGCGCCTGATAGATCGCCTGGATCGGGCCAAGCCCCATGGATACGGTAGGGAACTGCCAGTAATCCGGCATCAGCCAGGGATGGGGGTAGGACGACAGGCCACTGCCATCGACCTCCTCGCGGTACTTATCCAGCTGTTCCTCCTCGAAGCGCCCTTCGAGATAGGAACGGGCATAGATGCCCGGGGCCGAGTGGCCCTGAAAATACACCAGGTCGGATTCCCGCTTATCGTCGCCGCCGTGGAAAAAGTAGTTGAAACCAACGTCATACAATGTCGCCGCCGACGAAAACGAGGAGATATGGCCACCCAGCTCACCGGGACGCCGATTGGCCCGGAGCACCATCGCCATGGCGTTCCAGCGGATCAGCGAGCGGATCCGGCGCTCCATGAACAGATCCCCCGGCATACGGGCTTCCTGGGTGACCGGTATGGAGTTGCGAAACGGCGTCGTAATCGAATAGGGCAGTTCGGTGCCATCACGACTGGCACGCTCAGACAGCCGCTCCAGAATGTATTTGGCGCGCTCCACACCCTCCTGCTCGATCAGAGATTCCAACGCATCCAGCCATTCGCTGGTTTCTACGGGATCTTCGTCCTGGTACATCCAACCCTCCCCTCAAAAATAAGAACGCGGCGCTTAACCGCATTGAACGTCTGTGGTTGTCCACATGACTCGCATGACGGCGATATTGCGGCCCAGACAAGGCCGGGAATGGAGCGAAACCTGCCTACAGCATAGATCAGCCTGCCCAGTTTGCCCGTCGCCGGGGTGCTCAAAACCGGTTCCGCCTAGCCAAAATGTTGTTTTATTACTAGACCTACACCCAAAATCTTCCCGATCATCGCCACAAAATCGCAACAAAACCGTCACATTCGGGAATTCTTTTACGATAATGACGTTTTTTTATGACACCCTCAATACCACTCCGACCAATGTCGTAACCACTGCCCAGCCAACCTTTCAGGCACTAAACGAATTACCCGACCATTCCGGCACAAGCACCAACCCATGGAAGCTCACCACCAGGAACAGGCCCCGCCAGATCAGGCCTCATTTCGTCATGCAGATCACCCACTTAACAAAAAACATTCGTTAGACCTGAAAATATTTTGGGTTTTCTGTATACTCGTCTGCCCGCTTTTTAATCAGTGGTCTCGGTGGGCTCTCCGCCAACCTTTTCATTCCTTCTTTGATTTAACCCTGAGGGCGATCTATGAATTCCATCGTCACCTTTCCGAACCGCATCCCCGCAGCAGAGTTCGAAGAGCGGCGTTTTCAGGTCTATACGGACCGCCAGCTCGACAAGATTGAGGCCATTCAGCAACTGCCAGAGGCCACCCGCTTCGAAATGCGGGTTGTCGCCAGCGTGCTGCCTTTCCGGGTCAATGAATACGTCATCAATGAACTGATCCAGTGGAACAAGGTGCCCAACGACCCTATTTACCAACTGGTCTTCCCGCAGAAGGGCATGCTGAAGGACGAGCATTTCGAGCGCATGGCCAAGCTGCACCGCGAGGGTGCCGACAAGCAGCTGATCCAGGCCGCCGCCAAGGAAATCCGCGACGAACTGAACCCGCACCCGGCCGGGCAGATGGAAATGAATATGCCGGAGCTGGACGGCGAAGTGCTGGATGGCGTGCAGCACAAATATCGTGAAACCGTGCTGTTCTTTCCGGCCCAGGGCCAGACCTGCCACTCCTACTGCACCTTCTGTTTCCGCTGGGCGCAGTTTGTCGGTGACAAGGACCTGAAGATGGCCAGCACCGAGGCCGAAAAGCTGCACGGCTACCTGCAGGCTCACCCGGAAGTGACCGACCTGCTGGTCACCGGTGGCGACCCGATGGTAATGAAGACCAAAAACCTGGTGCAGTATCTGGAGCCCCTGCTGGAGCCGGAGTTCGATCACATCCAGACCATCCGCATCGGCACCAAGGCACTGACCTTCTGGCCGTACCGCTTCGTCACCGACAAGGATGCCAACGAGTTGATCGACCTGTTCGCCCGACTGGTGGATGCCGGCAAGCATGTGGCCATCATGGCGCACTACAATCACTGGCAGGAGATTTCCACCGACATCGCCGAGGAAGCGATTCGCCGCATCCGCTCCAGTGGCGCCGAGATTCGCGCTCAGGGCCCGCTGATCAAGCACGTCAACGACAACGCCGACGACTGGGCCAGGATGTGGAAGAAACAGGTGAAGCTGGGCATCATCCCCTACTACCTGTTTGTGGAGCGGGACACCGGCGCCAAGGCCTACTTCGAGCTGCCACTGGCCGAGGCCTACGACATCTACCGCGAGGCCATCAAGAAAGTCTCCGGCTTGAGCCGCACCGCACGTGGCCCCTCCATGAGCGCCGGCCCCGGCAAGGTGGAAGTCCAGGGCATCACCGAGATCAACGGTGAGAAGGTGTTCGTATTGCGCTTCCTGCAGGGCCGCAATCCAGACTGGGTTCAACGCCCGTTTTTTGCCAAGTACAGTGACACGGCCACCTGGCTGCATGAGCTGGAGCCCGCCTTCGGGGAAGAGAAGTTCTTCTTCGAGGACGAGTACGATGAGATGCGCAAGGGCAATGGCTAACGCCTCGCCCCCACAAAAAAGCCGGCCTCCAAAGGGCCGGCTTTTTTGTTTGTCTGAACTTTCCACCACCACGATTGACTAATCTCAACACACGCCAGCCGACCTGAACCAACACCATTCCCAGGGAGCAGGCCATGACCTTGGCATCACACCTACCTCACCCGTCGATCCAACGGGCACTGAGTTCTCGCAGCCGAGCTGCGGGCACCGCCGCACTGGTGGCGATCATGGCGGCCCTCGGCAACGGCGTGTTCTGTTTTGTGCTGGAGGACCTGCTTCAGCTACCCAACCTGCCATTGCGCCTGGTAGGACCAGGGCTGATGCTCGGAGCGGCCGTGTACGGGCTGTTCCCCTGGCTCGCTGCCCACCCGCACTGGCCGGGACAGGCCTCGAAAGCCATTCTACCGATCGTGGTTGGCTGGGCACTGGCCATGGAACTGGGACTGTTAGCTCAACCCCTGACCGGCTTCGCCATGTCCGCGACCCTGGCACTGGCGGGCCTGACGGGCGCCATTGGATTGCTTCTGGGGTTGCGCCACAGCAGTCCCGCCCGGTTATCCATCATCGGCTACGCCTTACCGCTCCTGGCCTTGGGCGCTGCCATGGGCGTCTGCCAGCCACTCTTCACCCAGCTCAGCCAGCAGCTGTTATCCGACGCCTCGCTGGCCCTGCTCTGGCAACGCATCGTTGCGAACCTGCTGTTCTTCGGACCTTGGCAGGGAGTCATGCTGGGCCTGGCGGTCTTGCTACTGCCCGCCGACAGTTTCCCGCGGCAGCCGGAATAATCGCTCAAGCAGTCGTGGCTCGTCGAAATGTCGGCGTCCGGTGAACGAGACGGCATGGCGCCCCCATTGCCGCATGGCTCCGGCTGACGGCACCCCGGTTGGCCACAGCAGCCAACGCTCGGCCCGTTCAGAGCCCGCCACCATGCCCGCATCGTCAAACAGCCGACCGCCGGCATAAGAACGCCCGCGCAGCTGGTGATACGGCGCCAGCAGGTAAGGCTCGGCATCCGGGCTCGCGGCCTCAAGCGCGACGCCGACCAGCTGGTGCTCACCGGCACTGAGGTACAGCACCACGCCACTCCCGGTCGGCGGCACCGTCCGCAAGATCCACACCTCGTCTTTCGCGGCGACGATGTCATCCCGCAACACCAGCCCCCCTGCCACCAGTAGCCACTGGTGATAACAACCACAGGCGTGCATGAGGTCGTAGATGAGGGCACGCCCGTCCGGCCCCAGCGTCACCCGCCACACCACGCCGTCGAGCGCGCCCGCGTAAATATCCAGCGGCGCCACACTGGGCCTGGCGGCGAACCAGACCGTGTACACCAGCTGCGGCAGCACCTCATCGTGCAGCCGGGTGTATTCAAGCTGGGCAAACACCACCGGCTGGGAGAGAAAGCGAAGCTCACCCCGCAGTCCCCGACCCGGACGGCCAGGCTGGTCATTCCAGTCGCGAGTCTCAACCGCCAGCGTGGGGGCGAACTGAGTCAGCAGCCGCTGCGCTTCGACTTCGGAGTAAGCGGGTATTCCCAACGCATCGGGTGACGGCGCCGGTCCGGCACGAATCCTGCGGACCAGCGGTGAGCGGGGCTCGACGTCCGGCCTGTAGTATTGCCAGGGTGCTTGCGGCTGATAGCGACCAAACTGCGCCCGCAAACCCGCCATCAGCGTTGCCGCCCGCCAACGGATCATCGGCCTCACCAACGGGTAGAGCCCCAGCACCTGGGCCGCCGTCCGGTAGCTGTCCGGCACCGCCTTGGCGCGGTTCAGGTGCTGCCAACCATCCTCCTGCTCCAGCATCCGCTGCATCGCCATCCGTCCGCAATGCCGCAGCTGGGCCAGCTTGTCATCCACCGCCCCGTCCAGGCTTTCCGCTTCCTGCTCCCAGGCTTCGATCGCCAACGCCAAAGCACGCTGCCCCCAGGCTTGGCGCTGAGGCACAGAGAGACTGGGGAGATCAAAGCTGGCCAGGAAACGGTCGACCCGCAGGTGGGGATAGCCAGGCGGCGACCAGGCCTGGGCATCGGCCGCATCGGCGCTCCGAACCTGGGCCTGCCAGTCCCGGAATACGACGTCGCAGTCGGTCGCCAGCCCACCCAGCGGGGGCGCAACCTGGCCCCGGGCGACACAACCGGCAATGCCCAGTAGCAACAGCAACACCAGCCAACGGAATCCGCCTCGCCTCTTCATCGCGCCCTCTCACCACACGGAAGGTGAGAGGTTAGAGCGGCGGACTCGCCGGTAGGTTCCAGGTGATCAGGGCGAACGCCCTGTCAGCGGGGGGGATGAAGCAGACAGAAACGCCGGCACCAAGGTTGCCGGCGTTGAGGTCAGGGCATTAATGCATCAAAGAATCAATGCTTCAAAGAATCAGTGCATCGGCAAATCATTTCATCTGTGAATCAATGCATCAGGGTATAGAGTTTACGACGATAGCTGCGCACGTCCGGATTGCTGCTTCCCAATTTGTCGAACAGCTCGATCAGGGTGGTCTTGGCGATGCCGTCCTTGTAACCCGGGTCCACCTGCATCAGGCGGATCAGCAACTCCATAGCGGTGGCATTCTCATCCTTCAACACCTGCTGCAGCGCCAACTGGTGCAGCGCAGCCGGGTCTTCCGGATTCGCCGCCAGGGTCTGCTCCAGCTCCACCACCGAGGGCAACTCACCCGCTTGCTTGATGAATTTGATGCGGGCCGCCAGCTGCTTGGCCTGGGTCTGTAGCTTTTCTTCCGGCGGCAGGCTTTCCAGCACCTGCTCGGCGGTTTCGATATCCCCCAGTTCGGCCTTGAGCTGGGCCACATCGATGAGCACCTTCATATTCTCCGGGTCTTTCTGGTTGAGTTCCGTCAGAATGGCCAGGGCGCCTTCCGCATCGCCCTGCTCCCAAAGTCCATGGGCCTTCTCGTAGGGATCTTCCGCCGGCGCCTCCACGTGCTTGTCCAGCACCGCGCGAATCTCACTTTCCGGCAGGGCACCATTGAACCCATCCACCGCCTGGCCGTCTTTCACCAGAATCACCGTGGGCAGGCTACGCACACCCAGACTCGCGGTCAGCTGTTGCTGCTCATCCGCATTGACCTTCGCCAGCCGGAACTGCCCCTGGTATTCGTTGGCCAGCTTTTCCAGCACCGGCATCAGCTGCTTGCAGGGGGCACACCAATCCGCCCAGACATCGATCAGAATGGGCGTCTGGGATGAAGCCGTCATCACCGCGTCCTGGAAGTTGTCCATGGTGGCTTCAAAAATGTGGGGCGAATTGCTCATGGTCAGCACCTGATCCGTTTTGCGAAGGTAAAGTTACCCCTAGAGTGATGGCATTGGCAGGAATTTCAAGGTCTGGCCAGCCCCGCCGCCGGCCAAGACCGCATTTTCCGATGAAATTCCTTGAAATAACGTCAGATGACGTTACATAGCATGAGAAGAGCAGGCCGCTGTCTGGACGACGGCCAGGGAGCCTTCAGTGGATACTTTCACCGGAAAAAAGAAGCCGACACCTGATGAGCAACGACAACCGCCACGATGTCATTGAGGATGTAACCGAGTACATCGGAAAAGAAGACAACAGCAAGGGGCTTGCCCTCCCCCAACAGCTGATGCCCCGGCGCATGTACATACTGCCCGTCTCAAACCGGCCGTTTCTGCCGGCCCAGGTTCAGCCGGTCATGGTCAATCGTGCGCCCTGGGATGAGACACTCAAACGGGTCGGTGAGACCGACCACCAGGTGCTGGGCATCTGTTACGTCGATGATCCCGACTCCGAACACGCCGTGCCCGCCAGCGAGGAGCTGGAAACCGTGGGCTGTGCGGTCCGGGTCCATCACGTCCAGCGCGACGAACAACGCATCCAGTTCATTGCTCAAGGCCTGCAGCGCATCCGCATCGTGCAATGGTTACGGCGAAAGCCCCCTTATCTGGTCGAGGTGGAATACCCCGACGCGCCGGAGGAGGAGGCGGATGAGCTCAAGGCCTACACCCTCGCCATCATCACCGCCATCAAGGAACTGCTGCGCACCAACCCGCTCTACGGCGAGGACGTGAAACAGTACCTGTCACGATTTGGACCGGACGACAGCTCGCCGCTGGCGGATTTCGGTGCCTCCATGACCAGCGCACCGGGAGCCGAGCTGCAGGACGTGCTCAACACGATACCGCTGATCCGGCGCATGGAGAAGGTGTTGCTGCTGATGCGCAAGGAGCTGGAAGTGGCGCGACTGCAGGCGGAAATCAGCGAAGAGGTGAACGACCAGGTACAAACGCACCAGCGCGAGTTCTTCCTCAAGGAACAGCTCAAGGTGATCCAGCGGGAACTGGGCATCGCCAAGGACGACAAGACTGCCGACATTGAACGCTTCCAGCAGCGGCTTGAGGAACTGACCCCGCCGGAACATGTGCTCGAACGCTTCGAGGAAGAACGACAAAAACTGCAGATGCTGGAACAGGGCTCGCCGGAATACGGCGTGACCCGGAACTACCTGGACTGGCTGACCCAGGTGCCCTGGGGCAAAGCCTCCAGGGACCATTTCGACCTGGCCCAAGCGCGGCGCATCCTCGACCGGGATCACGACGGCCTGGAAGATGTGAAGCAGCGGATCATCGAGTTCCTCGCGGAGGGTACCTTCAAGGGCGAGGTGTCCGGCTCCATCCTGCTGTTGGTGGGGCCGCCGGGCGTAGGCAAGACGTCCATCGGTCATTCCATCGCCGATGCCCTGGGCCGTGAGTTCTATCGCTTCAGCGTGGGCGGCATGCGCGATGAGGCCGAGATCAAGGGTCACCGCCGCACTTACATCGGCGCCATGCCCGGCAAGTTCGTCCAGGCACTGAAAGACGCCAAGGTGTCCAATCCGGTGATCATGCTGGATGAGATCGACAAGATCGGAGCCTCCTACCAGGGCGACCCGGCCTCCGCCTTGTTGGAAACGCTGGACCCGGAACAGAACCGGGAGTTCCTCGATCACTATCTGGACGTGCGTATGGACCTGTCCAAGGTGCTGTTCATCTGCACCGCCAACCAGCTGGACACCATTCCGCGGCCATTGCTGGACCGCATGGACGTAATCCGGCTCTCCGGCTATATCGCCGAAGAGAAGCTTGCCATCGCCAAGCACTACCTGCTGCCGCGGCTGCTCAAGCGGGCCGGACTGCTGAAGAAACAACTCAACATCAGCGATGCCGCGCTGAAACAGGTGATTGAAGGCTATGCCCGGGAAGCCGGGGTCCGGAACCTGGAGAAGCTGATTCACAAGGTCGTTCGCAAGGGCATCGTCAAACTGCTGGCTGAGCCAGACACCCCGGTCAAAGTAGGCGTGTCCGATCTGGCCGGCTACCTGGGCCAGCCGGTGTTCAAGAAGGAGCGCGGCCTCAAGGGGATCGGCGTCGTGACCGGGTTGGCCTGGACCGCCATGGGCGGGGCCACGCTGAGCATCGAGGCCTCCCGTGTCCACACCAATCATCGCGGTTTCAAGCTCACCGGCCAGCTTGGCGAGGTGATGAAGGAATCCGCCGAGATTGCCTATAGCTACATTGCCTCCAACCTCAAGCGCTTCAAGGGCGATGCCGCGTTCTTCGATAAATCCTTTGTGCACCTTCACGTGCCGGCCGGAGCCACTCCGAAGGACGGCCCCAGTGCGGGCATTACCATTGCCACTGCCCTGCTGTCGATTGCCCGCAACGAAACACCACGACAGAACGTCGCGATGACCGGCGAACTGACCCTAACCGGCCAGGTGCTGCCGGTGGGCGGAATTCGGGAAAAGGTGATTGCGGCACGGCGACAGAAAATCGGCACCCTGGTGCTGCCGGAGGCCAATCAGGGTGACTACGACGAGCTGCCGGACTACCTGAAAGAGGGGCTGGAGGTGCATTTTGCCAAAAGCTTTGGCGAGGTGTTTCAGGTGGTGTTCGATGACAAGCCGAGGAAGAAGGCCAGCGTTCATTGATGACTGGCTGATCTGAGCAAGGCTTCGAGGGGGGAGAGGCGGCCTTCCGGATTGAGAGAAGGCCTTCGAGGAGGAGGGGCTTCTTTCGCCGCTTAGACGGCACCTCCTGTACCGGCTAAGCTACCGGGACGTCCATGTCCCTGCTACAGAAGCCC
The DNA here is from genome assembly GCF_028369065.1 of Marinobacter sp. SS21. Taxonomy (GTDB): domain Bacteria; phylum Pseudomonadota; class Gammaproteobacteria; order Pseudomonadales; family Oleiphilaceae; genus Marinobacter. The sequence goes on along the minus strand of NZ_JAQNDA010000004.1, from coordinate 312,871 downwards.
CTCCCCCTCAAAGTCCCAAGCATCCAGTTGAGCGGAACCGCTCAAAGGCTGCTCAGATTTCAGGGCCTGCGGGGGTGGGTGGCCTTGCGGAACAGAGGCATGGATGCCTCGGTAGCTGTGCCGGTACAGGGACGTACCGTCACAGCGGTGGAGCAAGGCCGCCCGCCCCCGCAGGCTTTCTCCCAAGCATCAGACCCGGCACACAATCAAGGAGTTACTTCTTGCCGTTCTCCTTCCAGCCATCCTCCCGCAACACCGGCCCCACATCGAGCACCGGCGAGGCATCAATGTGATCCGCATCCATCATGTTCGCCACCCGCTGCAGCGACGAAATGATCATGGTCTGCTCCCATTCCTGCAGACTCTGGAATTTCTCGATGAACTCCTCCTGCAACGGCTGGGGCGCGCGGGCCAGAATCTCGGCGCCTTCCTCGGTTAAATGCGCATGGACCTTGCGCTTGTCCTGGGTGCTGCGCACCCGGTATACCAGCTGGCGATGTTCCAGGCGGTCCAGAATAGTGGTGACCGTGGCCTGACTGAGGCTCACCTGCTCGGCAATGGTTCCAATGGTAACCTCGCCGAGGTCACGAATAGTCCGCATGATCAGCAGCTGCGGGCCGGTGAGTCCGGCGTGCTTGCTGAGACGCTTTGAATGCAAATCTGTCGCCCGGATGACCCGTCTTAGCGCCACCAGAACCTGTTCGTAGTTATTCACCGCACTTCCCCAGTCCGCCCCCTCAAAAGGGCTCGAATTATAGGCGCTGAGTTTTTCCGAGTACAAAGCCTTTTGACCCGACACGCTGCTGATGGCTCCTTCTGGCAGGCCATTCCATCTGTACGCCTTGATTTTAGACACTTGCTTTTAGCCAATTAGCATTAGACAACGCAAGCGGCGTTCCGTTGGCGGCTCACCCGTCCATATATTTACACCACTAATTATTAGAGGTCGTTATTACACCAATTGCAAGCCATGCCGTCCCCCGGCCACCGGACATTCCCCCCGCATTTCCGGTGGCCACTGTGCTAAGGTCTGTAGGCAACTGATCCCCAACGATTAACGGAATGGCTCATGACTGACCTATCGCGCTCCGCCAGCGTTCGACGCGCCCCGACCATCTTGCTTGGCCTGCTGCTGATCGCGCTGGGGGTCCTGACCATGCGCCCTGCTCTGGCCCAGGATGAGCCAGGTTCCACCGGCGGAGCCAATGCCGAGGATGTCGCCGAGCGAGTCGAAACCCTGGAGGCGCCGCTGTACAACCCATTCGTTGAGCGCTATCTGCTGGACGAAGTAAAAAGCCTGCGCAATGACCTGCAGAACACCCGGGCCGAGTTGATTGAAAAAGTGGTGGACAAAGAATTGTCGGTTGCCGACAAGACCATGTCTTACGCCACCGATACCGTGACCTATTTCTTCTACCTGATCGCCGGTGCCACCTCCATCCTGGTGGTCATTGGCTGGAACTCCATTCGTGACATGCGCCACCAGCTCACCAGCCTGGCCGAGAAACGGGTCAACGAGCTGGTGATTGAATACGAGAAGCGCCTCAAGACCATCGAGGAACAACTGCAGCAGAAATCCGACATCATCCAGCAGAACCAGGACGAGATCGAGCGCACCAATGAAGTGCACTCGCTCTGGCTCAAGGCAAGCCAGGAAACCTCCCAGCAGAACAAGATCTCGGCCTACGACCAGATTCTGGATCTGCGCCCGGACGATGTCGAAGCGCTCAGCTACAAGGCCGACGCGGTGCTGGAGTTGCAGGAGCCGCTGTGGGCCATCAGCCTCTGTCTGCGGGCCTTGAAACTGGCACCGGACAACGGCCATGCTCACTATCAGCTGGCCTGCGCCTATGCCGAGATCGGACGCTGGGAAGACGCCGTCAACACGCTGGCCCGGGCCATTGATATTTCCGAGGCGTACCGCGACGATGCCTCGGTGGATCCCAGCTTCTCACGGCTAAAGGATCATGAGAATTTCCGCTCGCTGGTGTTTCCCGACCAGGAAGGCAGCGATTGAAGCTATGGCACAGCCTTTGCCTGAGGTCATGCGACCGCGCTCCAACGGAGGAACCGCGTGTGGCAGCCCCAGCCCACCGCACCCGCAGCGGCCTCCTTGACAAGACCGAAGGCGTGGTGTTTGTTTAAACCGTTGAGAATATAAGAATAACCCTGACCCAATGTAGGACAGAGCCAATGAGAACTCCTGTTAAAAAAATCGTAACCGCGGTAGGTGCGTCCGTCGCGTTGATGGCAGCCGGTCACGCGTCCGCAGAGATCAAGATTGGGATTGCCGGCCCCATGACCGGCCCGGTTGCGCAGTACGGCGACATGCAGTTTTCCGGTGCCCGCATGGCCATTGAACGCATTAACAGCAATGGCGGCGTCATGGGCGAAATGCTGGAAGCCGTGGAAGTGGACGATGTCTGCGACCCGAAGCAGGCGGTGACCGTCGCCAACCGACTGGTCAACGAAGGTGTCCGCTTCGTGATCGGCCATCTATGTTCCAGCTCCACCCAACCGGCCTCCGATATCTATGAGGATGAAGGCATCCTGATGATCACCCCGGCCTCCACCAGTCCGGACATCACCGAGCGTGGCTATGAGCTGGTGTTCCGCACCATTGGCCTCGACAGCATGCAGGGGCCCGTTGCCGCTCGTCACCTGATCAGTCTGAAGCCCGAGCGGGTCGCCATCGTCCACGACAAGCAGCAGTATGGTGAGGGCATTGCCAGTGCAGTGCGCGACACCCTGCAACAGGCCGGCGTGGAAGTGGCGATGTTCGAAGGCATCACCGCCGGCGACAAGGACTTTTCGTCGCTGATCACCAAGATGAAGCAGGCTGACGTGGACTACATCTACTACGGCGGCTACCACCCGGAGCTGGGCCTGATTCTGCGCCAAGCCCGCCAGGCGGAGCTGGATGCGGTGTTCATGGGACCGGAAGGCGTGGGCAATAAAGACATCAACACCATTGCCGGCGATGCCGCCGAAGGTCTGTTGGTAACCCTGCCGCCGAGCTTCGATGAAAAGGAAGAGAACCAGGCGCTGGTTCAAGCGTTTGCCGATAAGGGCGAGGACCCCTCAGGCCCATTCGTGCTGACCTCCTATGCCGCGGTCCAACTGGTGGCCGACGGCATTGAACAGGCCGATTCCACCGACCCGTTTGAAGTTGCCGCTGCCCTGCGTTCTGGCAGCTTTGAAACCCCCATCGGTACAGTCCAGTATGACAGCAAGGGGGACATGCAGTCCTTCGAGTTCGTCGTCTACGAGTGGCATTCAGATGGCAGCAAAACTCCGGTAAACTAAGCCGCTATCGTTAACAGGCGATAATAATAATGAGAACACCTTCTCACCGTGATCCGGGAGAAGGTGTTTTTCTAAGCTCGCTCCCAATTCTGACAGCAACCGCGCTGGCACACCGGCGCCCTGTACGCGGAATTGAGTGCAGGCCGGTAGTCGGAGTCCCACACTCATGCAAGATGTCCTGTATTTCTTACAGCAGCTAATCAACGGGCTAACGATCGGAAGCGCCTACGCCCTCATCGCCATCGGCTACACGATGGTGTACGGCATCATCGGAATGATCAACTTCGCCCATGGCGAAATCTATATGATCGGCGCCTACACCGCGCTGATCACCATTACCGGACTGGCCAGTCTGGGCGTCGCCTGGCTCCCGCTGGTGCTGCTGGTGGCGCTGATCTGCGCGATGCTGGTATCCAGCTCCATGGGCTGGGCGGTCGAACGGGTCGCCTATCGACCGGTACGGGGACGCCACCGACTGATACCCCTGATTTCCGCCATTGGGATGTCGATCTTCCTGCAGAACTACGTTCACCTCGCCCAGGGTTCCCGCAACATCGGCTTTCCCGCCCTGATCGAAGGCGGTTTCCAGTTCGGCGCCGCGGATAGCTTCCAGACCTCCATTTCCTACATGCAAATCACCATCTTCATCACCACCCTGATCTGCATGACCGTGCTGTCGCTGTTCATCTCCCGTTCGCGTATTGGCCGGGCCTGCCGGGCGGTATCCCAGGATCTGGGCATGGCCAACCTGCTGGGTATCGACACCAACCGGATCATTTCCGCCACCTTCGTGATCGGCGCGGCCCTGGCTGCGGTAGCGGGCTTACTGTTGGGCATGTACTACGGCTCCATTGATCCGCTGTTCGGTTTCATTGCCGGCCTCAAGGCCTTTACCGCAGCGGTACTGGGCGGAATCGGCAGCATTCCCGGCGCCATGCTCGGCGGCCTGATTCTCGGCGTATCCGAGAGCATGACCTCCGGCTACCTCAGTGGCGAATACAAGGACGTGGTGTCCTTCGGCCTGTTGATCCTGATCCTGCTGTTCAAACCCACCGGATTGCTGGGCAAACCGGAGGTGGAGAAGATCTGATGGCCACACACTCTCTCAAGCATGCGCTGTTCTGCGCTGTTGTCACCCTGATCATTGCCTACCCCATACTGGGCCTGGACCTGGAGGCCCGAGGCACCAGCGTGGTCCTCGCAGGGGCCGATACCGCCACCGTGGTCTCGGTCCTGGCGGCCGCCCTGGTGGTGTTTGTCTTCCAGCTGTTCCGCCATCGCATCTTGGGCTCACTGGGCACCATGCCCTCGCTCAACCCCTTCGCCAATCGCGAACCCATGCCCCAGGACAAGCGTCAACGCCTGGAAACCATCGCCCTGGTGGTGCTGGTGGTCGCAGCCCTGATTTGGCCGTTTTTCGTGTCACGGGGTGCTGTCGACCTCGCCACCCTGGTGCTGATTTACATCATGCTGGCCTTGGGCCTCAACGTGGTGGTGGGTCTGGCTGGCCTGCTCGATCTCGGCTACGTGGCCTTCTACGCCGTCGGGGCCTACACCTTTGCCCTGCTCCACCAGTATTTCGGTGTCTCCTTTTGGGTTGCGCTGCCCGTTGGCGCTGGCCTGGCCGCGACCTTCGGCTTGCTGCTGGGCTTTCCGGTGCTGAGACTGCGGGGTGACTACCTCGCCATCGTCACCCTCGGCTTTGGCGAGATCATCCGCATCCTGCTTAACAACATGACCTGGCTGACGGGCGGCCCCAATGGCATAGGCGGCATTCCCGATCCCACGGTGTTCGGCATGGAGTTCGGTCGGCGGGTCAAGGAGGAAGGCAATGTCTCCTTTCACGAGATCTTCGACGTGGCCTACAGCGGCAGTCACAAGATCATCGTGCTGTACCTGATTGCCCTGGTGCTGGCGCTGTTCACTGCCCTGGTCATCCGCCGCTTCACCAAGATGCCGGTGGGCCGCTCCTGGGAGGCCCTGCGCGAGGACGAAATTGCCGCACGCTCCCTCGGCCTGAGCCGAACCGCGGTGAAACTGTCGGCATTCACCATCGGCGCCTTCTTTGCCGGATTTGCCGGTACGGTGTTTGCCTCCAAGCAGGGCTTTATCAGCCCCGAGTCGTTCGTCTTTCTGGAGTCGGCCATTATCCTGGCCATTGTGGTGCTCGGTGGTATGGGTTCCCAGCTCGGCGTCATCCTGGCGGCGGTGGCGGTGATCATCCTGCCGGAGCTGGCGCGGGAGTTCTCCGAATACCGGATGCTCATCTTCGGCGCCGCCATGGTGCTGATGATGGTCTGGCGACCCCAGGGGTTGCTACCCATGCGCCGGATCCACATCGAAATCAACAAACAGGAGTGACGCAGAATGCTTGAAGTACGCAATCTGTCCATGCGCTTTGGCGGGCTCCTGGCGGTGGATCAGGTGTCGCTGGACGTCCAGGAGCGCGAAATTGTCTCCATCATCGGCCCCAACGGGGCCGGCAAGACCACCGTATTCAACTGCATGAGCGGGTTCTACCGCCCCACCGGTGGCACCATCCTGTTCGAGGGCCGGGAAATCCAGGGCAAGCCGGATTTCAGGATTTCCCGCCTGGGCCTGGTGCGGACGTTCCAACACGTGCGGCTGTTCAGCAAGATGACGGTGGTGGAAAACCTGCTGGTGGCCCAGCACCGCCACCTCAACACCAACCTCATCGCCGGTTTGCTGCGCACCCCCAGCTACCGCCAGCGCGAGCAGCAGGCCCTGGACCGCGCCGCCTACTGGCTGGACCGGGTAGGGCTGCTGGACATGGCGAACCGGGAAGCCGGCAACCTGGCCTACGGTCAGCAGCGGCGGCTGGAAATCGCCCGTTGCATGGTCACCGAACCCAAGCTGTTAATGCTGGATGAACCGGCCGCCGGCCTGAACCCGGCCGAGACCCGAGACCTCAACCAACTCATCATCGGCCTGAAAGAGGACTACAACGTCTCCGTGGTGCTGATTGAACACGACATGAGCCTGGTGATGGAAATCTCCGACCGCATCAACGTCATCAATCAGGGCCGCCCCCTGGCCAGCGGCACACCGGACGAAGTCCGCCAGAACGACGACGTTATCAAAGCCTATCTGGGTGAGGCCTGAACCATGTCCATGCTTGTACTTGAAGACGTCCATACCCACTACGGCAAGATCGAAGCGCTGCACGGCGTGTCGGTTGAGGTCAACAAAGGCGAAATCGTGTCGCTCATCGGCGCCAACGGCGCCGGCAAGACCACCCTGCTGATGACCATCTGCGGCAATCCGCGCGCCACCTCCGGGCGAGTGATCCTGGGCGGTCGCGACATTACCCGCCAAGCCACCGCCAGTACCATGCGCTCCGGCCTTGCCATCGTGCCGGAGGGGCGGCGCATTTTTTCCGGCCTGACCGTGGAGGAGAACCTGCATATGGGCGGGTTCTTCAACAGCAAAGCAGAGATTCGCAAGAGCCAGGACTACGTCTACGAACTGTTTCCCCGGCTCAAGGAGCGCCAGTATCAACGCGCCGGCACCATGTCCGGCGGCGAGCAGCAGATGCTCGCCATCGGCCGGGCACTGATGAGCAAACCGCAGATGATCCTGCTGGACGAGCCTTCCCTGGGTCTGGCGCCACTGGTCATCCGGCAGATTTTTGAGATTGTCGGACACTTGCGGGACGAAGGCATCACCGTGTTCCTGGTGGAGCAGAATGCCCACCAGGCACTCAATCTGGCCGACCGGGGCTACGTGCTGGAAACCGGCCGCATTCGCCTGCACGACACCGGCGCCAACCTGCTGGCCAACCCCGACGTTCGCAACGCTTACCTGGGCGGATGATCCCGGGAACACAAAAAAACCGGGTTGTTGAACCCGGTTTTTTTCTTTCTCGGCCGGAGCCAATGCCCGACCGAGCCTATCACTGCACGCTGCGAATCGTGCCTTTGTAACCTTCCACGGTCACTTCGATGGTGCCATACACCACATAGTCGTTCTTCTTGACGACATAGCGCGGAGCCACGATTACATCCGCTCCGGACTCGGAAATGGCGTTATAGGCCGCCGCGGATTTCACCGCCGACACCGGATCCAGACCACCCAGGCTCAGGGCGCTGCCGCCGCCGTTGCCGTAGGTCATGCCATCGGCGTACTCGCTGTCGTCACTCAGGGTGAAAAACAGGATCTTGGTGGCAGAGGAATGGCCGGTGATTTTCTCGCCAACTTCGATATCAGCGGTCAGGTCGGTGGCAACGGTGCCGTTCAGCGGGACCGGGGAGGAACTTACGTTCATCGAGCTGCAGCCGGTCAGAGCGCCGGCCAGCAGAAGGCTGGAAGCGATAAGAGCTTTTTTCACTGATCAATCTCCATGTGTTGTATTCAGACCTTCATGGTCGACGCGAACTATACAGAACGGAACCGACTGTCACAACCACGCAACACAAAAACGCGTTTCAATACAATAATATACACGCGTTCACATTTTTCGTTAATGACCACATTTCTTTAGCACTTTTTGGCATAGCCAGTGTTGGCCTTTCGAATATCTTGACTATACTCTGGTCAACGGTCAGCTTGGATCTCAACGAGGATGTCTGGACCGTTAACCTACTGAATTTGAATTGAAGTACATTCGTAACGAATGTAACGTCAGTCAAACCACAACAAGGAGTGGACAATGAAAAAGCTGATTGTAGGCGCAATGCTTCTGGGTGCTTCCACCCTCACCTTCGCCCAACCGGGCTGCGGTGTTGGAGCCATGATCTGGAAGGGACAGTCCGGCGCAGCGCCACACATTCTGGCCGCCACCACCAACGGCACCTTCGGTAATCAGACATTCGGCATGACCACCGGCACCCTGGGCTGTAACACCAACGAATCTGTTCAGTCCATGGCCATGTACATGAACAGCAACGCCGACAAGATCGCCCGGGACATGTCTCGCGGCAGCGGCGAAAACCTGGACACCCTGGCGGTACTGCTGGGCGTTGAGCAGGTCGATCGTGACGCCTTCCGCAGCCTGCTGAAGGACAACTTCGCGGCCATTTTCCCAAGCTCTGAAACCACCTCGGGTGAAGCGGTTGACGCCATCGTCGCCCTGCTGGAACAGCATGAAACCCTGAGCAAGTACGTGGCGGCCTGATCAACCCCGCAACAGGATGACGACTGCGCCAGGGACGGCGCTATCTACGATGAGCCGTTGTTCACTATGATCCGTTGTTCACTATGATCCGTTGTTCACGGCGATCCGTTGTCCACGATGCCCAGCTGCCCAGAACGCAAATTGGTAACCAAGCATTCATGCCTGCACCCCTTCGTCTTGCGCTGGCCGCATTCGGCCTGGCGATCAGTACACTTACCCCGGCGGATACCGCCCCTAACACCAGCCAACTCGCCCTGGAACCCGGCTGGCTGACCCTGGGACACTACCGGCCAAACCGCTTCGGCAACGGCTACACCAGCCAGGCCGACGACCAGAATTTTTTCCTGAACCCGCTGGGCGAACTCTCGCCCAAGGCCGAACTCGACGCCACCCTGGCTGCCATCCAGCTACCGGGCTCGGGCGACGGCCATGCCCGCTGCCGCTTTCCAGCCCGCGACCGCTGGTTACGGGCCCGCCTGGATCTACCGGAAGCACCCATCAGCTGCCCGGCGTTCGAGCAATGGCAGCGCACCCTGAACACCGACACCGTCACCATGGTGTTTGCGGCCTCGTACCTGAACAGCCCGTCGTCCATGTTCGGCCATACCTTCCTGCGGCTGGACCCACCCAGTGACGACCAGAGTACCGATCTGCTGCTGGCCAACACCATTTCCTACGCGGCGGACGCGGCGGCCCACGACAGCGAGCTGTTGTTTGCCTACAAGGGCATCTTCGGGGGTTACCCCGGCATCACCACGGTGCAACCCTATTACGACAAGCTCCGCCTCTACACCGATATCGAGAATCGCGACCTGTGGGAGTACACCCTGAACCTGACCCCGGACGAGGTCGATCAGCTGCTGGCCCACGCCTGGGAAATCCGCGATCGTAATTTCGACTACTATTTCTTCGATGAGAACTGCGCCTACCGACTGCTGGCGCTGATCGATGTCGCCCGGCCGGGCACCAACCTGCTCGGCGAAGTCTCCACCCATGCCATTCCCTCGGATACGGTGCGCTGGATTGTCGATAAGGATCTGGTGTCAGAGATCCACTACCGTCCTTCCGCCGCCACCACCGTCAGCTACGGGCTCGATCAGTTGCCGGCGGCGCAACGGCAACTGGCCGCCGGCCTGGCTCAGGGCAACACCGCGGTGAGCGCCCCGGAAGTAAGCCAGCTCGATGCCCCCAGCCGCGCCCGGCTGCTGGACGCCACCTACGATTACGTCCGTTACCAGAGCGAAGCCGAAGGCTGGCCGAGGGCGCAGGCCGCCCCGCTGTCCCACAACCTGCTCAGGGCCCGCAGCGAGATCGACGATGCCACCGAGCCGTCGACACCGCCGCCCCCGGCGATCCGGGATGACCAGGGCCACGATACGTTCCGTGTCAGCCTGGGCAAAGGCCGTTTGGGAGACCGCAGTTTCAGCCAACTCACCCTACGCCCGGCCTATCACGACCTGCTCGACCCGCCGGACGGCTACCGGCGCGGGGCCCAGCTGCAGTTTCTCCGGCTCGATGCCCGCTACTACACCGGCCCTGATGAACTGCAGCTGGAGCGGCTGATCGGGGTGGAAATCCGCTCGCTATCGCCCCGTGACGACTTCTTTTCGCCCCTGTCCTGGCAGGTGGGCTTTGGCGGCCGACGCACCGATGTCGGCAGTGACCGGGTGCTGACACCCTACCTGGAAGGCGGAGCGGGTGGCAGCTGGGCGCTGAGCCCGGCCAGCCAGACCTTTGCCCTTGTCACCGCCGATCTGGAGATCGATGATGATATTCATCGCGGCTACGATTTTGCGCCTGGCGTGGATGTGGGCCTGCTGTATCAGAGCCCTCGGGCCAGCCTGCTGACGGGGGTGCGCAGCAAAGCCTGGATCGTCAGCAACCAGCACCGTCAGGATCAACTCTACCTGAACGGCAACGTCCATCTGGGCCGCCGGGCTAGTGTGTTTGCCGAGTTCGCCCGCGAACGTCACTTCAACCGGTATCAAAACCTATGGCAACTGGGATTGCACGGCTACTTCTGAACACCGCCACCCTCGCCTGCAGCCTGTTGCTGTCGGGCTGCAGTGGCCTGTTTTTCTACCCCGACCGGGTGGTGTACCTGACCCCGGACCGGCTCAACCTGAGCTACCGGGATGTCTACCTGGAGACCGGGGACGGCGAAACCCTGCACGGCTGGTGGCTGCCGGCCGCGACAGACACCAGCCTCGGAACGGTCTATTTCCTGCACGGCAATGCCCAGAACATCAGCAGCCACATCCTCAACGTAGCCTGGCTCCCGGAAGCCGGCTACAACGTGTTCCTGATCGATTACCGTGGCTACGGCCAGTCTACCGGCGATCCGGACCTGGCGGGCGCTCTGCACGATGCCGAAACCGGGTTACGCTGGCTGACCCAAAACCAGCGCTCCGCGCCGCTGGTGCTCCTTGGCCAAAGCCTGGGTGGGGCGATCGGCATTGCCCTGGCCAGCGAATGGAGCGCTCGCGGTGAACAGCCGCCGCTGGATGCGGTGATACTCGACGCCAGCTTTACCGGCTTTCGCGCCATCGCCCGCGAGAAGCTCGGGGAGTTCTGGCTGACCTGGCCGTTGCAGGTCCCGTTGAGCTGGACCATACCAGCCGACTACGAAGGCATCGACCACATCGCCGGGATCGCGCCTACGCCGGTGATGATCATCCACAGCCGCCGGGACGGCATCATCCCCTTCCATCACGGCCCGCAACTGTATGACGCCGCCGGAGAACCCAAGCAGTTTCTCGCCACCGATACGCCCCACGCGGCCACGTTCGTGGTGCCGGAATACCGTCAGGCCGTCACCGACTTCCTGGCGTCCCAACCGCTGCAGGCTTCCCGTCATCAACCATGACAACCTCGCCGGATGCAGTGAACGGACATGCACCACAGCTTCCAAGCAAACGCAATTGATGCGGTTCAGCAAGGCCTCACCGCATCCTACAGGTAAGCATGAGGAATTCTGAGATACCTACTCGCTGTACTCGTAGGATGCAGTGAACGAACGTAAACCGCAGCTTCCGTGCGAACGCGATTGATCCAGCTTGCCAGAGCAGAACCGCATTCTACCTATAAGCCACGGAAATTCCGGGATTAATAGCGGCAGTTATCGGCAGCCCAGCGCCGAGACAAAAAAACCCGCCGTCCGTTACCGGAGGCGGGTTTTTTGCTGCCTGGGGCAGAGGCTGTGGCCGAAAGGCTTACAGCTCGGTCGGCTGCTCGCCTTCCTTCACTTCCTTCATGGACAGTTTTACGCGACCGCGATTGTCCACATCCAACACTTTAACCAGAACTTCCTGACCTTCGCTCAGCTCGTCGGTCACGTTTTCGATGCGACGATCGGAGATCTGGGAGATATGGACCAGGCCGTCTTTACCCGGCAGGATGTTGACGAAGGCACCGAAGTCCACAATGCGCTCAACGCGGCCCTTGTAGATGGCACCCACTTCGATCTCGGCGGTGATTTCCTGCACCCGCTTCATCGCCGCTTGCGCAGCCGCCTGGTCCTCGGCGTAAATCTTCACGTTGCCGTCGTCGTCCAGATCGATGGAGGCGCCGGTTTCATCGCAGATGCCACGGATGGTGGAGCCGCCTTTACCGATCACGTCGCGGATCTTGTCCGGGTGGATCTTCAGGGTGGTGATGCTCGGGGCACGGGCAGACAGCTCGGCGCGCGGCACCGAGATGACCTTGGCCATTTCGCCGAGAATATGCTGACGGGCGTCGTAGGCCTGCTGCAGGGCAATTTCCATGATCTCGTCGGTGATGCCGTTGATCTTGATGTCCATCTGCAGGGCGGTGACGCCTTCGGCGGTACCGGCTACCTTGAAGTCCATATCACCGAGGTGATCCTCGTCACCCAGGATGTCGGTCAGGACCGCGAAGTTGTCGCCTTCCTTGACCAGACCCATGGCGATACCGGCAACCGGTGCCTTGATCGGCACACCGGCATCCATCAGCGCCAGGCTGGAGCCACAAACGGAGGCCATGGAGCTGGAACCGTTGGATTCGGTGATTTCGGATACCGCACGAATGGTGTACGGGAACTCTTCCAGGGTCGGCATCACCGCGGCCACACCACGCTTGGCCAGACGGCCGTGTCCGATCTCACGACGGCCGGGGCTGCCCATACGGCCAGCCTCACCCACCGAGTACGGAGGGAAGTTGTAGTGGAACAGGAACGGGTCCTTGCGCTCGCCTTCCAGGGCATCGATGATCTGCACGTCACGGGCGGTGCCCAGAGTGGTGGTTACGATGGCCTGGGTCTCACCGCGGGTGAACAGCGCTGAGCCGTGGGTGCTCGGCAGCACGCCGACTTCGATCTGGATCGGGCGCACGGTCTTGGTGTCACGGCCGTCGATACGCGGCTTGCCGTCGATGACGGACTGACGCACAGTGGCTTTCTCCACCTTGCCGAAGTATTTCTTCACCTCGTCTTCGGACGGCAGGCCTTCGTCTTCGCCGGCCAGCTTTTCAACGGCGGCGGTCTTCAGCTCACCCAGACGGGCATAGCGATCCATCTTGTCACGGATGGTGTAGGCTTCCTCGATACCGGCGGCGAAGTCGGCACGGATGGCTTCCAGCAGCCCGCTGTTTTCCGCTTCCGGCGTCCACTCCCAGCGCGGCTTGCCATTTTCAGCGGCGAATTCCTTGATGGCCTGCACCGCCACCTGCATTTCCTGGTGCGCGAACAGCACACCGCCCAGCATCTGGTCTTCGGTCAGGCCCTTGGCTTCGGATTCCACCATCAGCACGGCGTCTTCGGTGCCCGCCACGACCATATCCAGCAGGGAGGTTTCCAGCTCCTGGAAGGTCGGGTTGAGGAAGTAACCACGGTCATCGGTGAAACCTACCCGTGCGGCACCGATGGGGCCGTCAAACGGGATGCCGGAGATGGACAGGGCGGCAGACGCGGCCAGCATGGCGGCGATGTCCGGATCCTGGGTCTTGTTGGCGGACATGACGGTCAGCACAACCTGAACTTCATTCATGTAGCCGTTCGGGAACAGCGGACGAATCGGACGGTCGATCAGGCGGGAGGTCAGGGTTTCCTTCTCGGATGGACGTCCTTCGCGCTTGAAGAAGCCGCCAGGAATTTTACCGACCGCGTAGGTCTTTTCCTGGTAATTGACAGTCAGCGGGAAAAAGCCCTGGCCCGGCTTGGGCTGTTTGGCGCCGACCACGGTGCCCAATACGGATACATCGTCGATCGAAACCAGTACCGCGCCGGTAGCTTGACGGGCAATGCGGCCGGTTTCCAAGGTGACGGTCTTGCCGCCGAGTTCAAAAGTCTTCTTTACCGGATTCACGGTAACTCCTTAATCAATAAATTGTTGTGTTCATCTTCGTTGCGGCCGGCGGTCTTGCTTCCGGCCGGCGTTTACCGATCCACGATTCAGTCACGATGACGATAGGAGAAACCCGCCTGAAAGCTAACAGGCTGTTGGAAAACCCCGGGGCCTTGTCGGTCCCGCTCGACGACATGGAGAGCAAGCAACAACGCCGGGCCTTTCAACAACCTGCTATCAATTTCAGCTTTCGGTTACGACAGGGAATCCTTTTCAAAACACCGGACAAACCGGAGGCGGCACTGAGAGCGGAGCCGGCTGGCCACGATGCTGGCCGAAAGCGGTTCCGCAGGAGAGAAGCACAGGCGGCGGGAGGACCCGCCGCTTGCAAGCTGGAGCCCGGCAGGACCCCAGCTGGCCATCGTCCAATCCAGCGGATTAGCGACGCAGACCCAGACGCTTGATCAGCTCGAGATAACGATCAGCGTTCTTGTTCTTCAGGTAGTCCAGCAGCTTACGACGCTGGTTAACCATCCGAATCAGGCCACGGCGGGAATGGTGATCCTGCTTGTTGGCCTTGAAATGACCCTGCAGCTTATCGATGTTGGCGCTCAGCAGTGCAACCTGAACCTCAGGAGAACCGGTATCGCCTTCACCTTGCTGGAAGTCCTTAACGATCTGTGCCTTCTCATTGGCAGAAAGTGCCATAACTCACCTCTATGATTGCGATGCGATAACATTCAGCCGAACCGCGCATCTCTACAGCCCGGCTAATTCAACCAGCGATTTCAGCCAAGGAAACCGCTAGCTGTTCTGTACCAAACGGCGAGGCATGATCTTGCTGCCCTCACCTTCGGTAATGCTTTCACCCAGGCCCACAAACCGGTCGGGGCCAAACAGCCGAACCAGCCCGGATGCCGGGTGACCCGGTATTCTAACCGGTTGTCCGTTCAATATCGACACCAACTGCTGACCGTCCAGCCGCAGCTCCGGAAACATGGTTAACGCGGCATCCGGAGACGCCAACAGGCCATCCAGGCTTTCGCCCTGCTCACGCAGTGCTTCCAGTTGCTCAACCGGCCGGGCGTCCGCCAGTGTAAAGCCGGCGGCAAGGGTACGGCGCAGGGCAGTGACGTGAGCGCCACACCCAAGTGCTTCCCCGATATCCTCCACCAGCGAACGGATGTAGGTGCCCTTGCTGCATTTGACGGCCAGGTCGATTTCCGTCTCACGGACCGCCAGCAAGGTCAGTTCGTAGATCATTACCGGGCGAGCGGGCCGATCGACCTCAACACCCTCACGAGCGTACTCATACAGCGGTCGGCCCTTATGTTTCAGCGCCGAATACATCGACGGCACCTGCTCGATGTCGCCGCGAAAGCGTGCCAGCACCGCCTCCACTACCGCTTCGGTCAGACCTTCAGGAACCGGTCGCTCAGCAACCACTGCGCCTTCGCTGTCCCCGGTTTCGGTGCGCACACCCAGTCGAGCGGTGGTGACATAGGCCTTATCGCTGTCGAGCATGACCTGGGAGAACTTGGTGGCCTCACCGAAACACAGCGGCAACACCCCGGTGGCGAGGGGGTCGAGTGCGCCGGTATGACCCGCCTTGGCGGCCCCCATCAGCGCCTTGACTCGCTGCAGGATACCGTTTGAGGTGATCCCCTGGGGCTTGTCGATAACCAGTATGCCGTTGACGTTACGGCCCTTACGTCGCCGACTCAATCCTCTGACTCCCCATCATCGTGGGAGACCGCAGGCTTCTCGCCAACCGCCCGGTTGATCAGCGCGTCCATGCGGCGGCTCTTACCGAGCAGGGTGTCGTAATGGAAACGGAGCTGGGGCACCACCCTCAACTTCATGGCCCTGCCCAACTGACCGCGAAGGAAACCCGCGGCCTTGTTCAGCACCGCCAGGGACTCCTTCACTTCCGGGGAGGCTTCGGTTAATTCCTCAGTGGTCAGCAGGGAGACAAAAATGTCGGCATAGCCGAGGTCCCGGCTGACCTTCACCGCATTCACCGTGATCATCCCCAGCCGCGGGTCTTTGATTTCCCGCTGAATCATCTGGGCCAGTTCTCGCTGAATCTGATCGCCGATACGATCGAGACGGCTAAATTCTCTTGGCATGGTTTCGCCTGTCAGTCACACAGCCTGTTAACGGGAAACGTCCCGAGACCGGGACGTTTCCTGCGGGTATAAAAGGGTTACCAGCGTTTGCGGTTAGCCCTGGGATTCCAGCTTGCGCTCGACCCTGACGCGGTCGAACACCTCAATCTGGTCGCCCACTTTAACGTCGTAGCCCTTAACACCGATACCACACTCCATGCCGTTGCGGACTTCCTGAACGTCGTCCTTGAAGCGGCGGAGAGACTCCAGCTCACCTTCAAAGATCACCACGTTGTCTCGCAGTACACGGATCGGCTTGTTCCGGAATACGGTACCCTCGATCACCATACAGCCGGCCACCTGGCCAAACTTCGGCGAACGGAAGGTGTCGCGTACCTCGGCGATACCGACGATCTCTTCCCGGAATTCCGGTGCCAGCATGCCGGTCAGGGCCGCTTTAACATCATCGATCAGGTTGTAGATGATGCTGTAGTAGCGCAGATCCAGGCCTTCCTGCTCCACCAAACGTTTGGAGGCAGTGTCGGCACGGACGTTGAAGCCGAAAATAACGGAGCCGGTGGCAAGCGCCAGGCTGACGTCGGTTTCGGCAATCCCGCCGACGCCGGAGGAGACGATCTTGACCTGAACCTCGTCGTTGCCCAGGTCCTGCAGCGCCTTACTGATGGCCTCCAGCGAACCACGCACGTCGGTTTTGAGCACGACATTGAGATTCTTGACCTCGTCCTTGCCCATGTTCTCGAACAGGTTTTCGAGTTTGGCCGCCTGCTGGCGCTGCAAACGCTGCTCGCGCTCGCGAATCTGACGAAACTCCGCCAACTCCTTGGCCTTGCGCTCATCGGCCACGGCATAGAACTCATCGCCGGCATCGGGGGTGCCGTTCAAGCCAAGGATTTCCACCGGAATGGACGGGCCGGCTTCGTCAACCTGAGAACCGGTTTCGTCCATCATGGCGCGGACCTTACCGAAGAAACCGCCGGCCACAACCATGTCGCCCCGTTTCAGCGTTCCGTTCTGGACTAGCACGGTGGCCACCGAGCCACGACCACGTTCCAGGCTGGACTCAACCACTACCCCTTTGGCCGGAATATCGGGAGCCGCTTCCAGTTCGAGCATTTCGGCTTGCAGCAGAACCGCTTCCAGCAGGTTATCGATGCCGAGACCAGTATGCGCGGAGACGGGAATGAACTGAACGTCGCCGCCCCAGTCTTCCGGAATCACTTCCAGAGCTGACAGCTCGTTCTTGATGCGATCCGGATCCGCCTCTTCCTTGTCCATCTTGTTGATGGCAACGACAAGCGGCACACCGGCTGAGCGGGCATGCTGAACCGCCTCTTTGGTTTGCGGCATCACGCCGTCGTCAGCCGCCACCACCAGGATGACGATATCGGTACACTGAGCCCCCCGCGCCCGCATGGCGGTGAACGCCGCGTGGCCCGGAGTGTCCAGGAAGGACACCATGCCGTGATCGGTGTCCACATGATAGGCGCCAATGTGCTGGGTAATACCGCCGGATTCGCCCGCGGCAACCTTGGTGCGACGAATGTAATCCAACAGCGAGGTCTTACCATGGTCAACGTGACCCATGACACTGACCACCGGCGCGCGCTTGCACGTCTCACCGGTCTCCGACTGGATTGCGCTCAGCACCTCCTCTTCATAGGCGTCTTCGCTGACCGCCTTCGCCTTATGCCCCAGCTCCTCGGTGACCAGCACCGCGGTTTCCTGATCCAGAACCTGGTTGATGGTCGCCATGACGCCCATACCCATCAGGGTCTTAATCACATCCCCAGCCTTGACGGCCATACGCTGAGCCAAATCGCCCACGGAAATGGTCTCGGGAATTTCAACTTCTCTAACCATTGGCTTGGTTGGCCTCTCGAATCCGTGACGCTTCTCTTTGGGTTTCTTTTTGGCACGCAGCGGCTTGCGCAGCGTCGTGTCATCTTCGTCCTCGGAGATGACCACGGGCTCATCCACCGGGCGATTACGTGGACCGCGGTGGCCCGCCGACTTCTTCTTCGGCTTACCATCCTCGCTGTCATCGCCGCGCTCACGCACTTTGTCCTTTTTCTTTTTGGACTTGCGGTCCTTGGCATCGGCGTCCACCGGCGGCACTTCGCCCTGCACCGGCTCGGCGACGGCTGCTTCAGGTTCCTGCGGCTGTTCCACCGACTCCGCAGGCTTGGCTTCAGGCGTTGAGTCAACGTCCGCTGCCGGCTGTGGTGCGGCCGCCACCGGCGCCGTAACGTCTTCAGCCTGGGCCACCGCCGACGGTTGAACCTCGGCCTCTTCCGGCTTGGCGACCTCCGACTCCGACGGCACTTCCGCCCGCTTGACGTAGGTACGGCGCTTGCGAACTTCGACATTCACCGTTTTCGCACGCCCCGCGGAACCACCACTCTTGAGGGTGGTCGTGGTCTTGCGCTTCAGGGTAATTTTTTGCGGCTCGGCGTCTGACTCGCCGTGCGTTTTTCTCAAAAAGGCCAACAGCTGCTGCTTCTCATCGCTGGTCACCGAATCATCTTCCGAACGAGCCTGCAAGCCCGCTTCAACGATCTGGCGCAGCAAACGATCCACGGGAGCGCCTACGTCCTCGGCCAGTTGTTTTACCGTTACTTCTGACATACTGGTCCTCCTCCCGATTAAGCCTGGTCCTGGAACCAGGGCGCACGTGCGGTCATGATCAGCTGACCGGCGCGCTCTTCATCCATTCCGTCAATTTCGAGCAAGTCATCCACGGACTGCTCGGCGAGATCTTCCATCGTGCGGACACCCATGCCCGCGAGTTTGAACGCCAGGGCGCGTTCCATGCCGTCCATATTGAGCAAGTCGTCCGCAGGCTCGGCACCCTCCAGGGCCTCTTCATTGGCCAGCGCCTGATTCAACAGGACGTCCTTGGCGCGCCGGCGCAACTCGCTCACGGTATCTTCGTCGAAGCCTTCAATGGCCAGCATCTCTTCCATGGGCACGTAGGCGACCTCCTCAATGGACGTAAAGCCTTCTTCAATCAGCACACCGGCAAACTCTTCGTCGACATCCAGATTGGCAGTAAAGTTCTCCAGCAGGCGGTCGTGTTCCTGCTGCTGCCGCTCGCCAGCCTCTTCTTCGGTCATCACATTCAGAGTCCAGTCTGTCAACTCACTCGCCAGCCGGACGTTCTGGCCATTGCGACCGATGGCCTGGGCCAGGTTGTCCTCGGCCACAGCCACTTCCATGGTGTTGCGATCTTCGTCCATCACAATGGATGCAACTTCCGCCGGAGCCATGGCGTTGATCACCAACTGTGCTGGGTTGTCGTCCCAAAGCACGATATCCACACGCTCACCACCGAGTTCGTTGGACACCGCCTGCACGCGGGACCCCCGCATGCCAACGCAGGCGCCCACCGGATCGATGCGGCGGTCGTTGGTCTTTACCGCAATCTTGGCGCGAGAACCCGGGTCCCGAGCGGCACCACGGATTTCGATCAGTTCTTCGGCGATTTCCGGAACCTCGATGCGGAACAGTTCCACCAGCATGGCCGGATCGGTACGACTGAGAATCAGCTGGGGGCCGCGATGGTCGGTGCGGATATCCTGCAGCAGAGAGCGCACCCGGTCCCCCATGCGGAAGGTTTCCCGCGGGATCAACTGGTCACGCGGCAACAGCGCCTCGGCGTTGCCACCCAGATCGACAATCACGTTGTCGCGAGTCACCTTCTTGACGGTGCCGGACACCAACTCGCCAACCCGGTCACGGTAGCTGTCGACGATCTTCGAACGCTCGGCTTCACGGACTTTCTGGAAAATAATCTGCTTGGCGGCCTGGGCCCCGATACGGCCAAAGGCGACGGAATCCACTTTCTCCTCATGGGTATCGCCGGGCTGGAGCGCGGTATCGATCTCCTCGGCTTCCTGGAGCGTCAGTTCGGTGCCGAGGGCAGGAACGGCGTCATTATCGACGACCAGCCAACGACGGAATGTCTCGTATTCTCCGGTACGACGATCAATGGCGACACGAATATCGGCCTCTTCATCTTCGTAGCGCTTTTTAGCAGCGGTTGCGAGTGCCAGCTCAATTGCCTCAAAGATGACATCCTTTTCAACACCCTTCTCGTTTGAGACGGTTTCAACAACCAGCAAGATCTCTTTACTCATTGAATTACCCTGCCCTTTACCAAATAAACTCGCAGTCAGACGAAATTACTCGAATACCGGAACGATGTGTGCCCGCTCGATGCTGTCGAACGGCAAGAGGTACTCGTGGTCGTCGACGATCACGACAACATCCTGGCCTTCGATGCCTCTCAGCAAGCCCTGAAATTTACGGCGTCCTTCAAACGCCATGCGCAGACGGATCTGCACCTGATGGCCGGCAAACGCCTGATACTGCTCCAAACGGAACAGCGGCCGATCCATGCCCGGCGAAGACACCTCGAGGGTGTACTCGGTCTGAATGGGATCTTCCACATCCAGCACCCCGCTCACCTGGCGACTGACTTTTTCGCAGTCATCCACACCAATCCCCGCCTCAGCATCGATAAAAATCCTGAGCTTGGAATGGTGCCCGCGGGACTGAAACTCCATGCCCCAGAACTCATACCCCAGACCTTCAACCACCGGCTGGAGCATCGCTTCAAGTTTGTTTAGCTTCGCTGACAAGGCAATTACCTTCTCTGTTACCGTCTTCCGTTACCGGAAATAAAAAAAGGGCTGTAAATCAGCCCTTTTTACGCACCAGGGCCCCTAGCGCCAGGCCCCTAATCAAAAAGCCCCTAACGATGAGGCTACGTGAAAACTTGCGCGCTCGGCGCTTCACGCGGCCTCACAGGGGCCTTTTGTTGCAAGAACTTACGGGGAAACCGCGACTCAACGCATCCCGCAGACAGACACCTGGCCTGCCATTCGTACCGGCACCCTACGAAAGCTCAGCTACGCAGAAAGCCGCCACGACAGTCGCCGGAGTATAAGTACCCAGACGTCGCTGGTCAAGGACTGACCAAAAAAAACGGCTTGGTAACCCAAGCCGTTTCTTGTAATGGTGCCGAAGGCCGGACTTGAACCGGCACGGCTTACGCCACTACCCCCTCAAGATAGCGTGTCTACCAATTCCACCACTTCGGCAATAAAACGTTATTCAAGCTCCGGCAAACCGTCATCAGCCACCGGCGCGCCCAACTCCACAGCACCCTCTTCCAAGGCCGGGGCCTGCTCAGCCGACGCTGGGACTTCCTCAACCGCCGGAATGCCCGCATCGCCAGCAACATCGGCGCGCTGTTTGGCGAAAATCGCCAGAGAAAAACTGGTCACAAAGAACACGATGGCCAAAAAGGTGGTCGTGCGAGTCAGAAAACTCCCGCTACCCTGGCTACCAAACACCGTTTGCGAGGCGCCACCGCCAAAGGCAGCGCCGGCATCGGCACCCTTGCCCTGCTGAATCAGCACCAGACCCACCAGCGCCACCGCGATCACCACGTGTACAACGACAACCAGCGTTTCCAACCAATCCATAACGACTCTCTGTAAACCTTGTATTCGTTTGCAGCGGAACCGGGCGCCTTACGCTGCGCCGCAAATCCGGACAAAGTCATCCACTTTCAGGGATGCCCCGCCTATGAGTCCGCCGTCGATATCCGGCTGAGCAAACAGCTCGGCCGCATTATCTGGCTTTACACTGCCTCCGTAAAGGAGAGGCAACTTTTCGGCCGGAGCGCCCAGCTCCGCCAACAGGGCACGCATGGCAGCATGCATACCCTGGGCATCCGCCGCGGTGGCGGTTCGCCCGGTCCCTATGGCCCAGACTGGCTCATAGGCAACCACAATCTGTTCCCACTGCTGCGCTGCAACCCCCGCCAGGGCGATTCGGATTTGCCGGGCAACAACCGCTTCAGCCTCTCCGGCCTCACGCTGCGCCAGCGTCTCGCCGACACACAGCATCACATTCAGCCCGGACTCCAGCACCCGCTCAACCTTTTCAGCGACTACCTCGTCACTCTCACCGAAGTACTGACGACGTTCAGAATGCCCGACCAGCACATAGCGGCAACCCACGTCGGCGGCCATATCGGCTGAAACCTCTCCCGTGTAGGCGCCAGCCTGCCAACAGGCAGCATTCTGAAGCCCCAGCGCGAACTCTGAACCGCTCAGATGACGCTGAACGTCGCGCAGGTAAAGTGCGGGAGGAATAATAACAACCTCGACACCTTTATCAAGCCCGGAAAGACCTGATTTAACACCACCAACCAACACCTCAACCATTTCAGTTGAGCCATTCATCTTCCAATTGGCAGCTACAATAGTACGGCGCATATCAGCCCCCTAACACAAGGGAGGCCGAACTATACAGCAGTCCGGCGGCACAGACAACCGCCAATGGCAGCCAAATCATGCCTTGGATTGACCTACAATTTCGGCCAACTCCTGCGCGACCCGGGCGATCCGATCGCCATCCTCGCCTTCGGCCATGACCCGAATCAGTGGCTCCGTGCCCGACGCCCTCAGCAACACACGGCCTGCCGAGCCTAGCTCAGCCTCGGCGCGGCGGACCGCCAGAGCGATATCGTCCCGCTCCAGCGGATCAAACCGCTGCGCCACCTTAACGTTGATCATGGTCTGAGGCAACTTGCTCATCTCGCCCTTCAGTTCCGACAGCGTACGCCCGGCCCGCCAACCGGCGACCAGCACCTGCAGCGCCGAAACAATGCCGTCGCCCGTGCTGGTGCGATCACGAATCACCAGATGTCCCGAGCCTTCTCCGCCCAACACCCAGTCGTTGCGTACCAGTCGTTCCATCACATAACGGTCGCCCACCTTGGCCCGCTCAAAGGGAATGCCGCGCTCACGCAGCGCCAGCTCCACCCCCAGGTTTGTCATCAGGGTACCGACCACGCCACCCTTCAACTTGCCCGACTCCTGACGTTCGGCCGCAATGATGTACAACAACTCATCGCCATCCACCTCGGAGCCATCACGGTCCACCATCAGAACCCGGTCGCCATCGCCATCGAAGGCAATACCCAGATCCGCACCCTGACTGACCACGGCAGACTGCAAGGCCTGCAAATGAGTGGAGCCAACCCCCAGGTTGATGTTCAATCCATCCGGCTCGGTACCGATAACGGTCACCCGGGCACCCAGCTCGCGAAAGACCTTGGGAGCCACGTGATAGGTCGCGCCGTGGGCGCAGTCCAACACAATGTGCATCCCTTCCAGGGTAAATTCATTGGGCACTGTGCTCTTACAGAACTCCACGTAACGCCCGGGGGCATCATCCACCCGGAAGGCCTTGCCAAGCTCCCCGGAATCCGACACTTCGACAGCACAATCCAGCCAGCGCTCTATCTCGGACTCCAGGGCATCGTCCAATTTGATACCAGCGGCGGAGAAGAACTTGATTCCGTTGTCCTGATGCGGATTGTGGGAGGCGCTGATGACGATGCCCGCCGACGCTCGAAAGGTGCGGGTTAGATAGGCGATGGCCGGGGTCGGCATGGGCCCCAGCAACTTAACGTCGACTCCAGCCGCCGAGAGCCCCGCTTCCAGGGCCGATTCGAACATATAACCGGACAGCCGGGTATCCTTGCCGATCAGCACGCTGTTGCGCTGACCTTTGCGCTTGAACGTCTGTCCGGCCGCCCAACCGAGACGCAACATGAATTCCGGAGTAATGGGAAACTCACCAACCCGACCTCGAATACCGTCTGTGCCAAAATACTTCCGGCCTGTCATTGACCCGCCTCCTCCATTGCCGACACAACCTTGACGGCATCTACAGTTTCACTGACATCATGCACCCGTATCACGGACGCTCCCTTCAATGCCGATATTGTCGCGGCTGCCAGGCTCGCCGGCAACCTTTCCGATACCTCGCGCCCGGTGATATGGCCCAACATGCTTTTGCGGGACAAGCCCACCAGCAGCGGGTAACCCAGCACCTGCAACCGCTCCATGGCCGCCAGCAGCTTCAGGTTATGGGCCAGCGTCTTGCCAAAGCCGAACCCAGGGTCCAGCAAAATTCGGTCGGAAGGGATACCGGCCTGCTCGGCCACCCGCACTCGGTCCATCAGGAAGCCACTCACCTCGCGTAACACACTCTGATAACTGGGCTGCACCTGCATATCCTCCGGCTGCCCCTGCATGTGCATCAGACACACCGGCAGTCCGGTCTCAAGCGCCGCCGCGACCGCGCCATCGCGCTGCAGTGCCCGCACGTCATTGAGCAGCCCGGCGCCCAGTCGGGCAGTTTCCCGGAACACCTCGGGGGTACTGCTGTCCACCGAAATCACCACATCCAACTCACGGGCGATTGCCTCGACTACCGGACAGACCCGATCCAACTCTTCCTGCACCGAGACAGGATCAGCGCCGGGACGGGTCGACTCTCCGCCCACATCGATGAAGGCCGCACCCTGCGCCACTATCTTGCCGGCCCGCAGCAAGGCCGCATCCAGCGAATTAAAGCGGCCGCCATCAGAGAACGAGTCGGGAGTGACGTTTAGAATGCCCATGACATGGCATCTCGCCATATCCAGCTCCCGATCCGCAAAATTCATCAGCATTCCGTCTCCCCTCCGGTCTGTTCGCCCCAAAGACTCAATTCAGTTCAGAACAAAAAAGAAACGCCGCCCCTTGGGGCGGCGCCTGGATTCTGGCCGACAGCGGCGCTCGACGTCAGTGTTCGCCCGCCGGGCGACCAACGCTACCGGACTTGCGGTCATCACTGCCAACCTTGTCAGCGGCGGGCTCCTCCACCGGCACGCCACCACTGGGACCACTGTCACCCCAGCCCTTGGGCGGACGCGGTGTACGCCCTTCCATGATGTCGTCGATCTGGTGACGGTCGATGGTTTCATACTTCATCAACGCATCCGCCATCACATCGAGCTTGTCCCGGTTGTCGATCAACAGCTGACGAGCCTTTTCGTAGCATTCATCGATGATGTTGCGGACCTCTTCGTCAATCCGCTGCGCCGTTTCCGGCGAGTAGACGGTGTGGGCCTGACTGGCAGCCCGACCCAGGAACGGCTCCTCGCTGTCGGTGTCGTACTGCAGCGGCCCCAGCTTCTCGGAAAGCCCCCAGCGGGTCACCATATTACGAGCCAGACTGGTTGCCCGCTCAATATCGTTGGACGCACCGGTGGTCACGCCCTCGAAACCGAGGGTGAGTTCTTCGGCGATCCGCCCGCCAAACAGACTACAAATGGAGCTGATCAGATAGCGCTTGGAGTGACTGTACTTGTCCTCTTCCGGCAGGAACATGGTGACCCCCAGCGCCCGGCCGCGAGGAATGATACTCACCTTGTACACCGGATCATGCTCGGGCATCAGCCGCCCCACGATGGCGTGACCAGCCTCGTGGTAGGCGGTGTTCCGCTTTTCCTTCTCGTTCATCACCATGGACTTGCGCTCGGCGCCCATCATGATCTTATCTTTGGCCAGCTCCAACTCTTCCATGGAGACCAATCGCTGGTTACGACGGGCGGCGAACAGCGCCGCTTCGTTGATCAGGTTGGCCAGGTCGGCACCAGAGAATCCCGGCGTACCGCGGGCAATCACCCCCGGATCGATACCGTCGGCGAGCGGCACTTTTTTCATGTGCACCTTGAGAATTTGCTCACGACCGATGATGTCCGGCAGGCTTACCACCACCTGGCGATCGAAGCGGCCCGGACGCAGCAGCGCCGGGTCCAGCACGTCGGGCCGGTTGGTGGCAGCAATAACAATGACACCCTCATTGCCTTCGAAACCGTCCATTTCCACCAGCAGCTGGTTCAGGGTCTGCTCACGCTCGTCGTGACCACCCCCCATACCAGCGCCACGGTGGCGACCGACGGCATCGATCTCGTCAATAAAGATGATGCAGGGACTCTGCTTCTTCGCCTGCTCAAACATATCGCGAACCCGGGACGCCCCGACACCCACGAACATTTCCACAAAGTCGGAGCCGGAAATCGAGAAAAACGGCACCTTGGCTTCGCCGGCAATGGCCTTGGCCAACAGCGTCTTACCGGTACCGGGCGGCCCCACCATCAGCACGCCCTTGGGAATGCGGCCACCCAGGCGCTGGAACTTGCTCGGATCACGCAGAAAATCGACGATCTCCTTGACGTCTTCCTTGGCCTCGTCAACGCCGGCAACGTCAGAGAAGGTGGTCTTGATCTGGTCTTCGCTCATCAACCGGGCCTTGCTCTTGCCAAACGACATAGGCCCTTTACCGCCGCCACCGCCCTGCATCTGCCGCATAAAGAACACGAACAGCGCGATGATGATCAGGATCGGGAAGGCCGCGACCAGCAATTGGGTCCAGAGGCTCTGGCGCTCAGGCTCTTTACCGACGACTTCCACCTGGTTAGCCAGCAGATCATCCATCAGCTTGTTGTCCGGCACCTGCGGCCGAATGGTCTGGAAACGCGAACCATCACCCCGGATACCCTGAATCTCCAAGCCATCTATCGTGACCTGACGCACCTGCCCCTGTTGCACCATCTGTACAAACTGGGAATAAACAACCTGCTGACCGCTGGTCGTTGGTGAAAAATTCTGAAACACCATCAACAGCACGGCGGCTATGATCAGCCAAAGAACCAGATTTTTTGCCATATCGTTCAAGGATCGTCACCTGTGAATTGAAAGACCGGATCGCCAGCAGTACCGGAAGAACAGCCTTTATCGACACCTTACACCAATTTTACGCCCAACCACCACATTCGGCCCATCCGTAACGACCGAGTGGTCGGCATTTCGCCCGTCTCCACCAGGAATCAGCCTTTAAAACCCTTGCAGACCTGGTAGATTTCCCGCGACCGCGCCCGCGATGAATCCGGTTTTCGGCTCACCACCGAGGCGAATGACTGACGCATCTCCGCCAGCAGGACATCAAAGCCCTCGCCCTGGAACACCTTGACCACAAACACGCCGCCAGGCTTCAGCACCTGGCGGGCCATGTCCAGGGCCAGCTCCACCAACCCCATCGCGCTGGGGATGTCCACTGCGGCCATACCACTCATATTGGGTGCCATATCGGAAATTACAACGTCTGCCCGACGATCTCCGAGCTGGACCAGCAATTCATCCAGCACCGACTGCTCGGTAAAATCCCCCTAAACGAAGGTGACGCCGGCGATCGGGTCCATCGGCAAACTATCACTGGTCAGCACCATACCAGCATCACCCACTTTTTCCATGGCCAGCTGGGCCCAGCCCCCGGAGCGCGGCGCCCAGGCCCACCACCAGCGACCCTGGCCGGAACAGTGGATCCTTCCTATCCAGCTCAATTAGCTTGTAACTGGCACGGGAGCGATAGCCTTCAGCCTGGGACCTTTTGACCCAAGTGTCATCGAAATGTTCCTTGCGCCAGCGTCCGCTGGATTTTGAACGCGCCAACTGTCAGCTCCCGCGGTGATCTGAAGGTAGGTGGATTCGGCGATTTCACCACCTACCGGATCTGATACAATCGCCCGATTATAAGGGTTTGACGGCCACAGTGCCGCTGACGATTTTTTTATGATACCGATTAAAGGATCTCATCATGAGCCTGTCGCCTGAACAGCGCCGCCAGTACCGGGCAATCGCCCACAACCTCAAACCGGTGATCATCATCGGCGACAAGGGGCTGACCGAGGGCCTCCAGCAGGAGCTGGATCGCGCCCTCAATGACCATGAACTGATCAAGGTCAAGGTCGCCCACCCGGACCGGGATGCCCGCCGGGACGCCATTGACGCCCTGTGCCAGCAGGCCGGCGCCCAGCTGGTGCAGACCATTGGCAAGATCGCGGTCATCCTGCGTCGCGCCAAGAAGCCCAACCCCAAGCTGTCGAACCTGCTGCGCAATCGCTCCTGATCACTACAGCGCAAAAAAAACCGGCATCGGAGCCCCTGATGCCGGTTTTCTTTTAGACGCCCGCTCGCAGCAAGCGGGCCGTCGAGCACCTTAAAGGTGCTCGACCTCCTCGATTTCATACTCCACGGTGCCCGACGGCACACGTACAGCCACCACATCGCCTTCGTTCTTGCCAATCAAGGCACGGGCAATGGGAGAGGACACGGAAATCTTGCCAGCCTTGATATCGGCCTCATCCTCGCCGCAGATCTGGTACTTCACCTGCTCCTCGGTATCGATATTGAGCAGCTGAACCGTCACCCCAAACACCACCTTGCCAGTGTTTTCCATGGTGGTCACATCAATGACCTGGGCAGACGACAGCTTGCCTTCGATCTCCTGGATGCGCCCTTCAATAAAGCTCTGCTGTTCCCGCGCTGCATGGTATTCGGCGTTCTCCTTCAGATCGCCGTGCTCGCGGGCCTCCGCGATGGCTTCGATCACCCTAGGCCGTTCGACGCTTTTCAGCTGCTGCAGCTCCTCGCGGAGACGAATTTCACCAGCTTTGGTCATAGGTACACGAGTTGTCATAACTTACTTTCCTGCGTGCAGGTCCTGGAGGCGGCGAACCGTCCGCTCCGGACCAAAATTAATGGCGCGACAGAGGGCATCACCGCCTGCCAGCGTCGTGGTGTAGGTCACCTTGGACTGCAAGGCCGACTGACGGATCTGAGCCGAGTCCGCAATGGCCTTACGCCCTTCCGTGGTGTTGATGATCAACTGCACCTGACCGTTCTTGATGGCATCGACAATGTGCGGACGACCTTCCCGAACCTTGTTGACCCGCTCTACTTCAACACCCGCCTCGCGCAGCGCGTTGGCGGTGCCGGTGGTGGCAATCAGCTTGAAGCCGGCCGCAATCAGTTCCTTGGCAACGGCAGCGGCGCCGCCCTTGTCGACATCACGCACCGAAATAAACGCCGTGCCCTGCTCCGGCAACCGCTCACCCACGGCCAGCGCGGCCTTGGCAAAGGCCTCATCAAAGGTATCGCCAAGCCCCATGACCTCACCGGTGGACTTCATTTCCGGCCCCAGAATCGGGTCAACCGCCGGGAACTTGTTGAACGGGAACACCGATTCTTTCACGGCAAAGTACGACGGCACGATTTCCTTGGTGAAGCCCTGCTCCGCCAGTGACTTGCCGGCCATACAGCGGGCTGCAATCTTGGCCAGCGACTCGCCAATGGCCTTGGACACGAAGGGAACCGTGCGGGAAGCCCGCGGATTGACCTCGATCACATAAATTTCACCGTCCTGCCAGGCCAGCTGTACGTTCATCAGCCCGACAACTTCCAGCTCGATGGCCATCTTGCGCACGGCATCGCGCATCTGGTCCTGGACATCTTGCGGCAGGGTGTACGGCGGCAGCGAACACGCCGAATCGCCGGAGTGCACACCCGCCTGCTCGATATGCTGCATGATGCCGCCGATCACCACGTCCTTGCCGTCACAGATGGCATCAATATCCACCTCGATGGCGGCGTTGAGGAAGTGGTCCAGCAGCACCGGGCTGTCATTGGACACCAGCACCGCATTGCGCATGTAGCGCACCAGCTCTTCCTCGTTGTAGACAATCTCCATCGCCCGACCACCGAGCACGTAGGACGGCCGCACCACCAGTGGATAGCCGATTTCACGGGCAGCCAGCACACCCTCTTCGTGACTGCGAACAGTCGCATTGTTGGGCTGCAACAGCCCCAGACGGGAAATCATCTGCTGGAACCGCTCGCGGTCTTCGGCGCGATCAATGGCGTCCGGACTGGTCCCGATGATGGGCACGCCGGCCGCTTCCAGGCCGCGGGCCAGTTTCAGCGGGGTCTGACCACCGTAGTGAACGATCACCCCTTTGGGCTGCTCAACCCGGACGATCTCAAGCACGTCTTCCAGGGTGATGGGCTCGAAGTAGAGCCGATCGGAGGTGTCGTAGTCGGTGGAGACCGTCTCCGGATTACAGTTGATCATGATGGTTTCGTAACCATCCTCCCGCATCGCCAGGGCAGCGTGAACACAGCAGTAATCGAATTCGATGCCCTGGCCAATCCGGTTGGGACCACCACCGATCACCACGATCTTCTCCCGCTCAGACGGCTGCGCCTCGCACTCTTCCTCGTAGGTGGAGTACATATACGCGGTGTTGGAGGCGAACTCGGCGGCACAAGTGTCCACCCGCTTGTACACCGGGCGCACACCCAGATCCTCACGCAGCTTGCGCACGCTGTCTTCGGAGATCGACAACAGCTTGGCCAGGCGAGCGTCCGAGAAGCCTTTGCGCTTCAGCCGGAACAGGGAGTCGCGGTCGATGTCGGCCTTGCCGGCAGACTTCAGCGCCTGCTCCTCCAGGATGATGTCCTCGATCTGCACCAGGTACCAGGGATCCACCTTGGTGTGCTGGAACACCTCATCCACCGTCATACCCTTGCGGAAGGCATCACCGATGTACCAGATCCGCTCGGCACCTGGCTGATTCAGTTCACGGATCAGAGTCTCGACACCATCCTCGGTAGCCAGATCAACCTTCGGCTCGAAGCCATCCGAGCCCACCTCGAGACCCCGCAGCGCCTTCTGCATCGACTCCTGAAAGGTCCGACCGATGGCCATGACCTCGCCGACGGATTTCATCTGAGTGGTCAGACGGGCATCTGCCTGCGGGAATTTCTCGAAGGTAAAGCGGGGAATCTTGGTGACCACATAATCGATACTGGGCTCGAAAGACGCCGGCGTGACACCGCCGGTAATCTCATTGCGCAGTTCGTCCAGGGTGTAACCGATGGCCAGTTTGGCCGCCACCTTGGCAATCGGGAAGCCGGTGGCCTTGGACGCCAGCGCCGAGGAACGGGACACCCGCGGGTTCATCTCGATGACCACCATACGACCAGTGTCGGGGTGAATACCGAACTGAACATTGGACCCGCCAGTTTCCACGCCGATCTCACGCAGGACCGCCAACGAGGCGTTCCGCATGATCTGATATTCCTTGTCGGTGAGGGTTTGCGCAGGCGCCACGGTAATGGAGTCACCGGTGTGAACGCCCATGGCGTCAAAGTTCTCGATGGCACAGACGATGATGCAGTTGTCGTTTTTGTCGCGGACAACTTCCATCTCGTACTCTTTCCAGCCGATCAGCGACTCGTCGATCAACAGCTCGTTGGTGGGCGACAGGTCGAGGCCACGCTGGCAGATCTCTTCAAATTCGTCCTTGTTGTAGGCGATACCGCCGCCGGAACCACCCATGGTAAACGATGGCCGGATGATGCACGGGTAGCCGATACGCCCGGCAACCTGCCAGGCTTCTTCCATGGTGTGGGCGATCTCGGCACGGGGACATTCCAGGCCGATGGACTTCATGGCCTTGTCGAACCGGTTGCGGTCCTCGGCCTTGTCGATGGTATCGGCGTTGGCACCGATCATTTCCACGCCGTGCTCGGCGAGCACACCGTGACGCTCCAGGTCCAGCGCGCAGTTCAGCGCGGTCTGACCACCCATGGTAGGCAGCAGCGCGTCCGGCTTTTCTTTCTCGATGATCTTGGCGACGGTCTTCCAGGTGATCGGCTCGATATAGGTGGCATCGGCCATCGCAGGATCGGTCATGATGGTCGCCGGATTGGAGTTCACCAGGATAACTCGGTAACCCTCTTCCCTCAGCGCCTTACAGGCCTGGGCGCCGGAGTAGTCAAACTCGCACGCCTGCCCGATCACGATAGGGCCTGCGCCCAGGATCAGAATGCTTTGTATGTCGGTACGTTTTGGCATGTCTTGGTAAACCTGTCAGCAACGTTTAAATTCTTGCAGCGCAAAACACGGCGCTCTGGTGGTCAATTCGTTTGCGAAATCCGGATCAGTTTCCGGCCGCTTCCATCAACCGGATAAATTCATCAAACAACGGCGCCACGTCGTGGGGCCCAGGGCTCGCTTCCGGGTGACCCTGGAAGCTGTAAGCCGGCTTGTCGGTACGACGGATGCCCTGCAGGGTGCCATCGAACAGCGACTTGTGAGTGGCTTCGATGTTGTCTGGCAGGGAAGTTTCGTCCACCGCGAAGCCGTGGTTCTGACTGGTGATCATCACCGTGCCGTCTTTCAGGTCCTGCACCGGGTGGTTGGCACCATGGTGGCCATGCCCCATCTTGACGGTCTTGGCGCCGCTGGCCAGGGCCAACAGTTGGTGCCCCAGGCAGATGCCAAACACCGGAATATTGGTTTCCAGCACTTCGCGGATGGCGGTAATGGCGTAATCGCAGGGTTCTGGATCGCCCGGGCCGTTGGACAGGAAGACACCGTCCGGCTTCATCGCCAGCACCTCGGATGCCGGTGTGGTGGCGGGCACCACCGTGATGTCACAGCCTCGGGCCGCCAGCATGCGCAGGATGTTCAATTTGACGCCATAGTCCCAGGCCAC
The DNA here is from genome assembly GCF_028369065.1 of Marinobacter sp. SS21. Lineage (GTDB taxonomy): Bacteria > Pseudomonadota > Gammaproteobacteria > Pseudomonadales > Oleiphilaceae > Marinobacter. Next base: position 280,753 of record NZ_JAQNDA010000004.1, on the reverse strand, counting down.
CACCTTGAAGCGGGACTCGCTGCGTTCGCCGTAGCCGGTCTCCAGATCCCATTCGGTTTGGCTCCACTGCCAGACCTTTTCCGAGGTGACTTCCTTGGCCAGATCCATGCCCTTGAGGCCGGGAAAAGCCTTCGCCAGCTCCAGCGCACGCTCCGGCGTGGCATCGGCACCGGCCACCACCGCGCCGTTCTGGGAGCCCTTGTCCCGCAGGATGCGGGTCAGGCGACGGGTATCAATGCCGGCAATGCCGACGATGTTGTTGGACTTAAGATAATCGTCCAACCGCCCCTGGCTGCGCCAGTTGCTGGCCAGTAACGGCAGGTCGCGGATGATCAGGCCAGCGGCCTGGACTCGATCCGACTCCACATCTTCTTCGTTAACACCGGTGCTGCCGATATGAGGATAGGTCAGGGTTACGATCTGGCGTGCATAGGACGGGTCCGTCAGGATTTCCTGGTAGCCGGTCATGGCGGTGTTGAACACCACCTCTCCACTGGTTTCACCTTCGGCGCCAATGGCGATACCGTGGAACAGGCTTCCGTCTGCGAGAGCCAGGATTGCTGGGGTTCTCAAGTTTTGAGTACTCAAGGCTTGTATCCTCATCGAGTGGCGTATCGTCAGTTCCGAATCGGGCCTGGTGCCGCCGTTATGGTCAATCGGCAGCGGGTCCAGCCCCCAACGTCACGAACAGGAGCGCAAGCGCAAAATCAGGTCGCAAAAAAGCGAGAGGGAGCAAAAGGCCCCGTCCCGCTTTCTTGTTGCTAGCAATGTGTAAGCTACGCTTGGTGCAGTTAAATCGCCCCATTATAAAAATTCAGGAGCAAACTGTCCACGACAAATACCAACGAGCTAGTTCTTCAGCGACAGCACGTCTTGCATGTCGTACAGCCCAGGGGGTTTGTCAGCCAGCCATTTGGCCGCCCGTACCGCGCCCTTGGCGAAAGTCATCCGGCTACTGGCTTTGTGGGTCACTTCGATGCGCTCCCCAATGCCGGCGAACAGCACCGTGTGATCACCCACTACGTCACCGGCGCGAATGGTCTCGAAGCCGATTTCCTTTTGCGAACGCTCACCGGTGAATCCTTCCCGACCATACACCGCGCACTCCTGAAGATCACGCCCCAAGGCCTCCGCCACCACCTCGCCCATGCGCAGCGCAGTGCCGGAAGGCGCATCCTTCTTGTGGCGATGGTGGGCCTCGATGATCTCAACATCGTAATCGTCGCCCAGCACCTCAGCCGCTGTACGCAGCAGATTGAGCACGACATTGACACCCACACTCATATTGGGCGCGAACATCACCGGCACCGACTCCGCCGCCAGGGCCAACTGCTCCTTTTCAGCAGCGGTCAGTCCGGTGGTGCCGATCACCATACTCTTGCCGTGGGTTTTGCAGAACTCGGCATTCTCCAGAGTGAGGTCCGGAAAGGTGAAATCGATGAGCACGTCAAACGCGTCCCGGACCGCCGACAAGTTGTCGACCATCGTCACGCCCAGCTTGCCGATGCCCGCCACCTCGCCCGCATCGGCGCCCACCAGACTGCTGCCCGGCTCAACCGCCGCCGCTCCCAGCTCGAGACCGTCCGCATCGTCGATCGCCTCGATCAATACCTTGCCCATGCGCCCCGCGGCGCCAATAATTGCTACCCGCATCGGTTCCGTCCTCAGAATTTCATTTCGTCAAAAAAGTTTTTCACCCCTTCAAACCAGGAAGTCTTCTTCGGAGCGTGATGGGTACCGTTACTGCCGTCCAGGGTTTTCTGAAATTCCTCAAGCAAGTCCTTCTGGCGCTTGGTCAGGTTGACCGGCGTTTCCAGGATCACCCGGCACAGCAGATCACCGGCTGGACCGCCTCGCACCGGGCTAACGCCCTTGTTACGCAGCCGGAACAACTTGCCAGTCTGGGTCTCGGGCGGAATCTTCAACTTGATCCGTCCGTCCAGCGTGGGCACTTCCAGCTCGCCACCCAACGCCGCATCCACAATACTGATGGGCACTTCGCAATAGAGGTTACGGCCGTCACGGGTAAAGATGGCGTGATCTCGAACCGCTATCTGCACGTAAAGATCCCCTGGCGGACCACCGTCCACCCCCATCTCGCCTTCGCCGGAAAGCCGTATCCGATCGCCGGTATCCACACCCGGCGGCACCTTGACCGACAGCGTTTTCTCTTCCTGAACCCGGCCGGCACCGTGACAGACCTTACAGGGGTTCTTGATCACCTGACCGGAACCGCGACAGGTGGGACAGGCCTGCTGTACCGTAAAGAAGCCCTGCTGCATGCGCACCTGGCCCATGCCGTGACAGGTGCCACAGCTTTCGGGGGAAGAACCTTTTTCGGCGCCAGAGCCGTCACAGGAACCACACTCGACATGGCCCGGCACGCGAATCTTTACGGTCTTGCCCTTGACGGCCTCCTCCAGATCCAGCTCCAGGGTGTAACGCAGGTCGGCGCCCCGGGTGTTGCGGCCACCGCGGCCGCCACCGCCGCCAAAGATGTCGCCGAAGACATCTCCGAAGATGTCGGAGAAGCTGCCACCGCCACCGCCAAATCCACCGCTGGCCTGACCATCGACCCCGGCATGACCAAACTGATCGTAGGCGCTGCGTTTCTGGGCATCCGCAAGCACCTCGTAGGCTTCGCTGGCCTCTTTGAACTTGTTCTCGGCGTCTTTATCGTCCGGATTACGGTCGGGATGATACTTCATGGCGAGCTTGCGGTACGCTCGCTTGACTTCCTTCTCGTCCGCCTCTCGGGACACACCGAGAACTTCGTAGTAATCACGCTTGGCCATGCTATGAACCCTGTTGGCGCTCCCGGAGCTGCCCGGAAGCATTGAACTTCGTTAACTCATCAGCGCTGACAACCCGTCAGCACTGCCAACCCTCAAGTACCGTCATTATCGAGTACTGCCAGCCACCGGCACTGTCAACCAACAGGACGGTCAAGCAGCAGCACAACCGGGGTCGCGCGCCATTCTAGCGCAACCCCCTAAACGAGGAAAAACGCGAGGAGCCCACTCCCCGCGTTTTTCAGACGTCAACCGCGCCAAAACTTAGCGCTTGTCGTCGTCCTTCACTTCCTCAAACTCGGCGTCAACCGCATCGTCAGCCACCTCGGGCTGGGCGCCACCGGCGTCCTGAGCACCGGCCTGCTGAGCCTGCTCGGCGTACATCTTCTGAGCCAGCTCCGAAGACACTTCCGTCAGCTTCTGGGTCTTGGCTTCGATGTCATCCTTGTCGGAGCCGGTCAGCGCTTCCTCCAGCTCCTTGATAGCGGTTTCGATGGCCTCTTTCTCGCTCTCAGTCACCTTGTCGCCGGCATCAGCCAGGGTCTTGCGCACCGTGTGAACCATGGCATCACCCTGGTTACGGGCCTGCACCAGCGCCTCGAACTTACGATCGTCCTCGGCGTGCGCCTCGGCGTCAGACACCATCTTGTCGATCTCATCCTCGCTCAGACCGGAGGACGCCTTGATCACGATGGACTGTTCCTTACCAGTTGCCTTGTCCTTCGCGGACACGTGCAGGATACCGTTGGCATCGATATCGAAGGTCACTTCGATTTGCGGTACGCCACGCGGTGCCGGCGGAATATCGGCCAGATCGAACCGCCCCAGCGACTTGTTCTGGGCCGCCTGCTTGCGCTCACCCTGTACCACGTGAATGGTCACAGCGGTCTGGTTATCGTCCGCGGTGGAGAACACCTGCGACTTCTTAGTCGGAATGGTGGTGTTCTTCTCGATCAGCGGCGTGGCCACACCGCCCATGGTTTCGATACCCAGCGTCAGCGGGGTGACGTCCAGCAGCAGAACGTCCTTAACGTCACCGGACAGTACCGCAGCCTGGATCGCCGCACCCATGGCAACCGCCTCATCCGGGTTCACGTCCTTACGGGCTTCTTTGCCGAAAAACGCTTTCACCTTCTCCTGAACCAGCGGCATGCGGGTCTGCCCACCCACCAGGATGACCTCGTCGATCTCGCTGGCGCTCATGCCGGCGTCCTGCAAGGCAACTTTACATGGCTCCAGGCTACGCTGGACCAGATCCTCAACCAGTGACTCCAGCTTGGCGCGAGTCAGCTTGACGTTCATGTGCTTGGGACCACTGGCATCAGCCGTGATGTACGGCAGGTTGACATCAGTCTGCTGGCTGCTGGACAGCTCGATCTTGGCTTTTTCGCCGGCTTCTTTCAGGCGCTGCATGGCCAGGGAGTCACCACGCAAGTCGATGCCGCTGTCTTTCTTGAACTGATCCGCCAGGTATTCGATGATTTTCAGGTCGAAGTCTTCACCGCCCAGGAAGGTATCGCCGTTGGTGGCCAGTACCTCGAACTGGTGCTCGCCGTCCACATCGGCAATTTCGATGATGGAGAGGTCGAAAGTACCACCGCCGAGGTCATACACCGCCACGGTGCGGTCGCCGCTTTGCCGATCCAGGCCATAGGCCAGGGCGGCCGCGGTCGGCTCGTTGATGATCCGCTTAACGTCGAGCCCGGCAATCTTGCCGGCATCCTTGGTGGCTTGGCGCTGGCTGTCGTTAAAGTACGCAGGCACGGTGATGACCGCCTCGGTCACCTTCTCGCCGAGGTAGTCTTCGGCGGTTTTCTTCATTTTTTTCAGCACTTCCGCAGACACCTGGGGCGGCGCCATCTTCTTGCCTTTCACCTCAACCCAGGCATCACCGTTGTCGGCCTTGGCGATGGTGTACGGAACCATTTTGATGTCTTTCTGGACAACGTTGTCTTCGAAGCGGCGACCGATCAGACGCTTGATGGCGTACAGGGTGTTGTTCGGGTTGGTCACCGCCTGGCGCTTGGCAGACTGGCCTACCAGGGTCTCACCGTCGTCGGTGTAGGCGATAATGGACGGGGTGGTGCGATCGCCTTCGGCATTCTCGATGACCTTAACCTTTTCGCCATCCATGATCGCCACGCAGGAATTCGTGGTTCCAAGGTCGATACCAATAATTTTGCTCATTGATTTACTCCAATTCGATTTCTTGATTCGGTTCCGGCAATTGGCTTGCTGCTGTTCCGGGCCTCAGAGCCCCGGCGCGCCACCCGTTTACTGCCTATATTGGCGCCTATTCGACGTTTTCAAGCCTGCTCATCAATTTTTGGCGCGTCTTCGGCCTTGGCCACCACCACCATGGCCGGACGCACCAGACGCTCGTTCAGGGTGTAACCTTTCTGGATGACCGCCACCACACTGTTGGGCTCGGCATCCGGCGCCGGCACCATGGACATAGCCTCATGGCGTTGCGGATCGAACGGCTCGCCCACCGGGTTAAGCTGTTCGACCTTGAATTTCTTCATACCCCCCAGCAGCAGGTCGAGGGTCATTCCCACCCCTTCCCGGATCGACGCCACCATCGGCGCATCCGCGTCCTGCGTCTCGGTACTTTCAACCGCCTTCTCCAGGCTGTCGGCCACCGGCAGCAACTCCTTGACGAACTTTTCCAGCGCGAACTTGTGGGCCTTTTCCACATCGATCTCGGCACGCCGGCGAACGTTCTGCATTTCGGCCTGGGTGCGCAGGATCTGGTCCTTGACCTCCTGCACCTGCGCCTTCAGCGCTTCGACCTCATCCTCTGGGGCAACCGCCTCCTCAGCCGCTTCTTCCGCCGGCTCGGCCGCTTCGGGCTCGGTAACCGACGCCTCCGCTTCCTGGGCCAGCTCTTCTTCCACCTGTTCGTTGCGGTTTTCGTCAGCGCTCATTAGCCACTCCTGCTTTACATTCACACAGCCCGGATACGGGCCTCAATCAATTGGCACCCCGGTCAACGTGCGCCGGGGGTTGATGGACTTGCGTTTCGATATGGGGCTCGATTTTGCGGTTTCAACCGTCCCTACCCCTCAAATCAACATTTGCAAACGCAAAAATCCCTGTATATATTCACAGCACCTGTATGCACGAACAGTACTGCGCCATACGCGTAATCGCAGACCGGAACACGCAACACCCCGAACACGCGCTGGCCCCACACGCGCCGGCCCGAAAAAAGGAGCGACCATGCTGACCCAATTGACCGTGACCAACTATGCCATTGCCGAGCGGGTGGAACTGCAATTCAAGGGCGGCATGACCGCGCTGACCGGCGAGACCGGTGCCGGCAAATCCATCGTACTGGACGCCCTCGGCCTGGCCATGGGCGGCCGGGCTGATGCCGGCGCGGTCCGGCACGGCGCCAAACGGGCCGACATCACCGCCTCCTTTGACGTCTCCCGCATCCGCGACGCCCAACAATGGCTGCAGGCCCACGAACTGGATGACGACAGCGACTGCATCCTGCGCCGCACCGTCAGCAAGGACGGCCGCTCCCGCGCCTACATCAACGGCCAGCCCTGCCCCCTGGGTCACCTCAAGGATCTTGGGGCCCTGCTGATGGACATCCACAGCCAACACCAGCATCAGTCCCTGCTCCGCAAAGATACCCACCGCAAGCTGGTGGACGAATTCGCCGGCGCCCTGGCACTGGCCGATCGCACCCGCGCAGCCTGGCGGAGCTGGCAGCAGACCCGCGAACGCTTAAACGAGCGCCAGCAGAACGCCGACGAAGCCGAAGCCCGCCTGCAACTGCTGCGCTACCAGGTGGAGGAGCTCAACCGGCTGGCACTGACGGAAGGCGAGCAGGCGCAGCTGGAAGCCGAGCAGGAACAGCTCAGCCACGCCGATACGGTGCGCCACAACTGCCACCAGGCCGCCATGCTGTGCAGCGAGGATGAGACCAGCGCCGCCAGCCTGCTGCGTCAGGCCCTCAATCAATTGGAACAGCTGCCCATCCAGGTGTCGGCGTTGAACGACACCATTCAGATGCTCAGCGAGGCCCAGATCCAGGCCGCGGAGGCCGGCGACAACCTGCTCCGCTTCGCGGAGGATTACGACGCCGACCCGGCCCGCCTGGCAGAAGTGGAGGAACGCCTCAGCGCGCTCTATCAGCTTGCCCGCAAACACCGGATCGCACCGGAGGAATTACCGGCTCTACACCAGGCGCTTAGCCAGGAGCTGGCCGCCCTCGACGGCGGCGAGGACAGCCTGGAACAACTGGAAGCAGAACTGGATCAGCAACGGCAGGCGTACATGGTGCTGGCCGAGGAACTGTCCCACGCCCGCGGCACTGCGGCAGAGCAGCTGGACCAACGGATCGCCGAAGAACTCAAGCAACTAAGCATGCCCTCGGTCCAGTTCGTCACTCGCCTCAGCCCCAGCGCCGACGGCGAACCCGCAGCCCAGGGACTGGAAGAGGTTGAATTCCTGGTCAGCGCCAACCCGGGACAACCCGCCCGTCCACTGGCCAAGGTGGCCTCCGGCGGCGAACTGTCACGAATCAGCCTGGCCATTCAGGTCGTAGTGGCACAAACCTCCACCACGCCGACGCTGGTCTTTGACGAAGTGGATGTGGGCATTGGCGGCGGTACCGCCGAGGTGGTCGGCCGGCTATTGCGGGCTCTGGGCGAAAATGGCCAGGTGCTGTGCGTGACACACCTGCCTCAGGTAGCGGCGCAATGTCACCAGCACCTGTTTGTCAGCAAATTTACCGAGCGGGACGCCACCTTTTCACGCATTGAGACGCTGGGCGACCAGGAACGGGTCAATGAAGTGGCCAGAATGCTGGGCGGCGTGGACATGACCGAGCAGACCCTGGCCCACGCCCGGGAGATGGTCAGTAAGGGTCAGGCTACCCACCACTGACACCAGCCAACAGCATAGCCAATACCGAGAACACTTTCCCCTCTCGACTCCGAGAGCCGCCTGGGCGGGCATTTGCCCGCCCCTTTTTTTGCTGGCTTGCGGGGTTTGCTGACGCGAGTTTTATCTGCCGCGAACCCGGCTCACGGGAGCCTCAAGACTTGAGGGGTTTGACGTACAACGTCAGGCTGTGGTCTACAATTTCGAAGCCGTGCTCTTCGGCAATTTTCTGTTGACGTTCTTCGATCACGGGATCGCAAAACTCGATCACCTCACCGGTCTGAGTGCAAACCATGTGATCGTGATGCTCGTCGGTGGCCATCTCAAACACCGCGTGACCACCTTCAAAGTTATGCCGCAGCACCAGGCCGGCAGCCTCGAACTGAGTCAACACCCGATACACCGTCGCCAGCCCCACATCGTCGCCCTGCTCCAGCAGTTTCTTGTACACATCCTCGGCGCTAAGATGGTGCTCTTCCGAGCTTTCCAGAATGCTGAGGATTTTCACCCGCGGCAACGTGACTTTCAGGCCGACCTTGCGCAATTCGGTATTTTCAGATGACATCTTGCTATTCGCTCTTTGGTGTACTTCCGGCTTCCGGTATGATGAAGCCGCATTCAATCGATTGATCCGCGTCACCCTGCCCCGGCAGGCGCTTCACGATAGAGGAATCCCCCCACCGATGCAAAAGCTCGCGGCACTTGTACTGGCACTGTCCCTGGCCGGTTGCGTTTTCCCCGGCGTCTACAAGATAAACGTTCAGCAGGGCAGTATTCTGTCCCAGGCAGAGCTGGATCAACTCAGCGCGGGCATGACCCGACGCCAGGTTCATTCCGTTCTCGGCTCACCCTCGGTGATCAATCCCACCGACAATGCCCGCGAGCACTATATCTATACGTTTCAGCGCCGCGGCGAGGACATCGAGCAGCAACGGATCACCGTAGTTTACGACAATGGCCACTACAGCCATTACGAGGCGGAACTACTGCCCGAAACCCCCGCCTACTGACCCGCTCTGACATTACTTCTTCTTGGCCCGATTCAGTCGGGCCTGTTTGGGATCGATCTTCAGCGGCCGGTACAATTCGATCCGGTCGCCCTCTCGAACCAACTCCGTTTTCGGCGACTTGATCACCTTGCCGAAAATCCCCATGTCGGTTGCTTCCGGATCGATCTCCGGAAATACTTCGATGATGCCAGACCGCAACACCGCGTCGAACGCGGTTGTCTCCGGCGGTACCGAGACAGTGAGAATCTCCTGCTTTTCCGGCGTCGCGTAAGCCACTTCCACTTCGATCATACCCGCTGCCCCCGATACACCTCGTCTGCCCGACGGCAGAACGCATCCACCATGGTATTGGCCGCCTGGCTGAACGCCGTGCCGAACGTCATCCGTGCCAGCGACCCGGAAAATTCAAATTCCAACTTCAGGATCACCTTGCAAGCATTGACGTCCAGCGCCTGAAACCGCCAATGACCGCACAAATCGCGAAACGGCCCGTCCACCAACGTCATATCAATGGTCTCCGGCGCAGTCAGCTGGTTACGCGTGGTCAGGCGGTGGCGCACGCCACCCTTGGCCACGTCCAGCGACGCCATGATCTCAGCATCGGACTGTTCATGGATCTCGGCACCGGCACACCAGGGAAGAAAGTCCGGGTAGCGGGTCACGTCATTTACGAGCTGAAACATCCGCTCGGCGGAATGCAAGACCAGCGCGGTTTTTTCAATCTGGTGTGGCATGGGAACGGGACTTCCTGATACACAACGAGGGTTCAACAGACGCTTGCTTTTCACCGCTCCTGACGACGGCTCATCAGGCCCGGCATAAAGCCAGGGAGCCGCTGAATAATTCCTGAACCGTCTCTGCGCGCCCCTCGGGGCATGCAGAACCAACGGCGATCCACGAGTTATTCAGCGGCGACCTAGGCGCTATGATAAAGGATTTCCGGAGCACTTTGGTTATCTTTCTTATCGACACCCTGTCCGGGCGGCGCTGGCGCCGACTCCTTGTCGCTCTCTTCACCCCCTTCACCCTCTTCAGTCTCTACGCCCCGCTGAGGCGGCTCCTCGTCCGCTGCCCCCGGTTCCGGCGGCGACACCTGCGGGTCGATATCGCTGGGCGCTGCCTCCGGCAGCCGTTCGCTTTCGCCCATTCGCGACGGAAGCGCATGGATGGGCCGGCACAGGTCCGCTTCCCGGTCGTTGCCGCACAGGTCCTGCAGCGAGTCGACGCTGTAATTGACGCCGATATAGGCCACCACCAGGGGCAGCACCAGACGCATCACCCAGAACCAGATCCGGCCGATCAGCCAGGGTGCCCGCCCGATCAGCCCAAACGCCACCGGCCGGCTCAATGCCCAGCCGACAAACAGCGCCAGCAGAATACTGACCAGCGGAATCAGCAGACCGCTGACAATGAGCTCAAGCCATCGAAATACCGTACCGCCAATAACGGTTTTGTCGGCCCAGATATTGAAGGAAAACAGTGACGCCAGGCCCGCCAGCCACACCAAGGTCGCCATCACCAGCACCGTCGCCACCCGCGGTGAACCCATCCACTCCTGGCACCAGCCGACCACGGACTCAAGCAGCGCGACCGAGGTGGTCCAGGCCACCAGCACCACCATCAAAAACAGGGCAGCGATCACAAACTGACTGCCGGGCAGGTCCGCCAGGCTCAGCGGCAACGCCATGAACAGCAGTCCAAAGCCCTGCTCGCCCGCGCCCGGGGCACGAGCGAAAACCAGCGCATAGATCAACAGGCCAGCGATGATGGCGAACAGGGTATCCATCAGCACCACCCCGAAGACCGACCGCTTCAGAGGCGTCTGATTAGGCATGTAGGCACCGAAGATGACCCATACCCCCATGCCCAGCCCCAGAGTAAAGAAGGCGTGGAACAGCGCCGCCTGCAGACTGTCCCAGGTGAGGTTCTCGCGCCGGAATACCAACAGGTAGTCCACCGCCCGGCCCAACTGGCCGTATTCGGCGCCATACAACAGCAACCCCAGCAGCAGCACAAACAGCCCCGGCACCGCGCGCCGGAAAGCGCGCTCCAGGCCCACCACGACCCCCTGAACCGAAATCCATACCACCAACAACAGGAAGAAGGCATGCCAGCCCATGAACAGGCGGTAGTTGTTGCGATCGGCCACCAGGCCAGAGAGCAGCTCTGCGGCCCTGAGCTCGTCTGCGCCGTTGAATCGGCCCAGGGCGCCATGGAAGATGTAGGCCAGCGCGATGGCGCCGATCACTGCGGTGAACGACAGCACCACAAACGCCGACACGATACTCAGCCGGCCCAGCCAGACCCACCATCGCGACAGCCGCCCCTGGCGTACAAACCCGTCCATCGCCAAGACGATGCCATGGCGAGACTGGCGACCGAGGGCCGATTCGGTGAGCATCAACGGCAACGTTACGAGCAGCAGACAGGCCAGGTAGAGCAAGATAAACAGGCCCCCGCCGTGCTGCCCGGCGAGATAGGGAAACTGCCACAGATTACTGAGCCCCACGGTGGCGCCGGTGGCGGCCCAAAAAAACGTTGAGCGGCGGGTCCACGAGCCGATGGCGGTTTCGTATGGAGTAGGCATTCCGTACCCTGTCTGACGTTGGATCGTCATTGTAACCAATCCAACGGCAAACACACCTCTGAGGTTCCGGCGAACGCCGAAATCGTGACCGAACGGGCACTCCTGAGCTACAATGCGCGCTCCATCGGCGGGCAAACGCTTCCGACTGCCACCGCAACCCTCGGACCCAAGGCCTACATGAGCAAGAGCAATAAAAAGACCGGCAACACCAGCAGCACCATTGCCCTCAACAAGAAAGCCAAGCACGAATATCATATCGAGGAACGCTTCGAAGCGGGCCTGGCCCTGCTCGGCTGGGAGGTCAAATCACTGCGCGCAGGCAAAGGCCAGCTTACCGATGCCTACGTGTTGCTCAAGGACGGAGAGGCCTGGCTGCTGGGCGCCCACATCATGCCGCTGAACACCGCATCCACCCATGTAATAGCCGACCCGACCCGCACCCGCAAGCTGTTGCTGCACGCCAAGGAGATCGCCCGACTGGTGGGCCAGGTCAATCAGACCGGTCATACCTGTATCCCGCTCGCGCTGTACTGGAAACAAAACCGGGTGAAGTGCGAAATCGCGCTGGTGAAGGGCAAGAAACTTTTCGACAAACGGGCAACCGAGAAAGAACGGGACTGGGACCGGCAAAAACAACGGATTATGAGGGACGCTAGCAGTTCCTAACAAAAGTTAACTTAGATAGCAATTGCAACGACTTTCCACCTTCGATTTCCCGTCCTATACTCGTTAGCTCATTGGGTGGTAGCGAGCACTTTTTCGGTCGTACCTGCATCGGATTTTCCGTCGCTTCACCTCTGACTCACGGACAAGAGGGAGGGATGCATGAAACCTTCAACCACACCGATGTCGGCCGTCGACCGCTCCTGGCTAAGAATGGAAAGCGTCGAAAACCCCATGATGATTTCGGCGGTGCTGAGCTTCGACCAGGCCATACCCATCAACCGCCTGAAGCGGGTACTCTCGGAACGCTTCCTGTGTTTTAGCCGCTTCCGCCAGCGCGTGGTGCAGCGGGGCGAGCGCAGTTACTGGGAAGACGATCCTTTATTCGACCTCGACAACCACATCCACCCCATCGCCCTACCCGGCAAGGGCACACTGCAAGACCTGCAGAGCCTCGTCAGCGACGTCAACAGCACCCCCCTGGATTTCAACCGGCCGCTCTGGCAGCTGCATTACATTGATCACTACAACGGCGGTTGCGCCCTACTGGTCCGCATCCACCACTGCATTGCCGACGGCATTTCCCTGGTTCGCGTGCTGCTGTCCCTGACCGACAGCACCCCGGACGCCAAGGTCCACAAGATTTCCCCGCTGCGCTCTTATAATCCGGCACGGCCCTCCCGCCTGGCCCGGACGTGGCAACGGATTCGCAGCAGCGGCGAGGTGGCCGTCGACCAGTCCCGTCTGTTTCTGCAATCACTGCGGGAAGAAAAAGGTTACCCGATCAAACTGGCCCACACCGCCAGCAACATCGCCATCGACTGCCTGAAACTCGGGTTGGCAAAGGACGAACCGCCGACCAGCCTGAAAAACCCGCTCAGCGGTCGCAAGCGGGTGGCCTGGGCCACGCCGCTGGATCTGGCCGACGTCAAACGTTGCGCCCAGGCGTTGAATGGCACCATCAATGACGTCTTGCTCAGCGTCGCCACCGGCGCCATTCACCAGCATTTTGTCGAGGCCCGGGAACCCATCCCCGATTGCGGCATCCGGGTGGCGGTGCCGTTCAACCTTCGACCGCTGAACCAGCCCATCGAAAAGCTGGGCAATAAATTCGGCCTGGTACTGGTTTCCCTGCCGGTTGACGTACACTGCCCAATCATGAGGTTCCGCCAGACTCAGGAGAACATGAACCGGCTCAAACGCTCCTACCAGGCCCAGGTGACCTATAGCCTGCTGGATCTGTTCGGCCGCGGCCCGGACATTCTCGAACGCCGTGCCCTGAACATGCTCAGCCATAAGGCATCCGCCGTCCTCACCAACGTGCCCGGCCCCAAGGAGCCAGTCTACCTGGCCGGGGCTCGCCTGATGCAACCGATGTTCTGGGTCCCCCAGAGCGGCGACATCGGGATCGGCATGAGCATCTTCAGCTACGCCGGCACGGTGCAGTTCGGTATCAGCGTGGACAAGAGCATCCGCGCGGACCCCCAGGCGATCATGAGCTATTTCCACGAACACTTTGGCAAGCTCGCCGAGCTTGCCGGGCAGGAAGAGGGACTTCAATCCAGCCTGGCCGCCAGCTAACCGACAACCCTGAACCAAGGCGATGCAGCGTAACAACCGCATCGCCTTGGCCCTCAGCCCCCGAAATAAACCATTCTTCCCTTGAAGTTCGCCAGACAGCCCACATATACTTCTCTTGTAAGGGGACGACATGGCTTCGACGCTGGTGGCGAACCCTTGGGTGCATGTCGAGATGGCAGCCAATCTCGTAAATCCAAAGCTGCAATTTAATAGTCGCAAACGACGAAAACTACGCACTGGCGGCCTAAGGGCCTGCCAGTCGTCCTGGCTGAGATGCCTATAACTCAGTAGCAACATCCCAGGACGTCATCGCTAATAGGATGCTCCGTTAATCAGATCTCACTGGCTAGCGGCTAAGATTTAAAGAGATCGCCTCTTACACCCTGACCTTCGGGTCGTTTGAGGTTAAATCAATAGAAGGATGCTAAACATGTAGAGCTCAAGGCAGAGTGCTGGCGGACGCGGGTTCGATCCCCGCCGTCTCCACCATCTTGCAAGAACCGGAAGCCCCTGATTCGTCAGGGGTTTTCGCGTTTTCAGGGGTGTCCAATTCTTCCGAAATGCCCAACTTGTGTCCAATGACGGCCAGCGGGTTGTATTTGGTGGCGTCTTCCAGGTGGTCCGGAGCCAGGTGCGCATAGCGCATGGTCATGGTGATGGAGGCGTGGCCGAGGATGCGCTGGAGGGTGAGGATGTTGCCGCCCTGCATCATGAAGTAACTGGCGAAGGTGTGGCGCAGCACGTGGGCCTGCTGGCCGGCCGGCAGCTCGATGTCGGTTTTCTCCAGGGCGCGGCGAAAGGCGCTGATGGTGCTGGTACCGAAACTGCCGTGTTCCTGCAGGTGGGCCAGGATCTCCCGCTCCAGGGCCGGGGCGATCGGCACCGCCCGGTTGCTGCCGGACTTGGTGTCGGTGAAGTAGACCCGGCCGTTACGCACGTTCCGCGCCGTCAGCCCTTCCGCCTCGCTCCAGCGGGCGCCGGTGGCCAGCGAGATCCGGGTAACCAGGTGGACGTGTTTATTTTTTGAAGTCGATTTGATGGTGTCGAGCAGCTGCTGGATCTCGTCCTCAAGGAGATAGGCCAGCTCCCGCTCGCGGATGCGGATCGGCCGCACCTTGCCGATCGGGCTGGAGTAGTCGATCAGGTCGTTACGCGCCAGCTCGTTGAACATCGAGCCGAAGTAGCCCTGCAGGCTGTTCAGGGTCTTGGGCTGGGCGCCCTTCTTGGCCTTCTTGTCGCGCCAGTGCAGGAAATCCGCCGGCTTCAGATCCCGGGCCGGCATATCCCCCAGTTCCGCGGCCATCGCCTCCAGGGTGCGCTTGCGGCGTTCGCCGTCGCGCAGGTGCTGGCCGTGGACCTGGTACCAGAGCGTAACCAGGTCTGACAGGGTGCGGCGGTCCAGGGGCTTGGGGTTCCAGGGCGCGTCTGGCTCCTGGATGGCCTGGGTGGTGGCCCAGGCCTCGAAGCGCAGCGCCTCGTTCTTGTTGTCGAAGCGCTTACGGATGCGCTTGCCGTAGGCGGACCCCGGCCGGATGTCCACCAGGTAGCGGCCGTTGGCCAGCTTCTTGATCAAACCGCGATCTGCACCTGGATATCGGACGCCTTGGCCACCGGCCGCACCATCCGATTGTGCTTCTCCAGGCCCACGATGCCGTAGCGCGCCATGTTCTTCAGGGTGCGGCTGACGTTGTTGGGCTCCCGCCCGGCCATCTTCGCCAGCGCGGCGATGGAATCCGGGTGGCGCTCGCGAATCAGCTTGAGCAGCCGCAGGTTCTTATCATCCAGCAAGCCGCCCAGCACCTTCATGGACGCCACCCACACCTTGGGCGCGTCCGGGTCCATCTTGCGCTTGCCAGCGACGACATCCAGCGTCATGGCGCGGTAATCCTCGCTGGACATGATGCCGATTTTCAGGGGTTCCATCATTCACCCTCCATTCCCATGCAGCGCCAGGCTGCCTTGTAAAAGTCGTCGAGCAGTGTTTGGGCGTCGGTGTAGTGGTAGGGCCTCACCTTGCCCTTGGGGCCTTCCTGGTGCACATGATCAAACTCGGTGGCCCGGCCCCGGTGCCCGGACTTGCCCACCTTGACGCTGTGGGCGTTGTCCATGCCGTAGATCCGTTCACCGCTGCTGTCATGCACCGTCAGGCTGTAACTGATGCCGTGGGGGCGCTCCGGTGTCGGGTCGACTCGCTTGACCTCAAACTTCAGCAGGTAGCCTTCCTTGGGAGCGAACATCTGGCCATCGAGGGCCAGCAGGTTTTCAAGTCCTGGATCTTCCTCTACCACTGCGATTCCTTACCTATCACTGAGTGATACTATACGCTTAATGTGAAGCCGTGAGCAAGCAACTAGAACTTAATCGAAGTAACCAACATGCCCAGCGCGAATGAAACGCCCGAGAATCCCATGAAGTAGATAAAGTCACCCCGCGCATACACCCTTTTCGCGGCGCTGTAGCCGGTAAGATAGCCGCGCTTGTATACCTCAAACGCAGCTTCTACCTGACTATGATCACTCTTGACCAGGTGATCCTGAGTTACCGTTGCTCTGGACAATTTTCAGCTCCTTGCGGTCAGTTCTGGAGCCGCCAATATACCCCATGCCAACCGCTGCAATGTGTGATACCAGCATTAAGGCATAGCTGTACTGTTCTTTCCAAACCAGGATCAGAGCCAGAGCGGCCTTGCAGGGTGAAGGTCTGAAGGCCGGCACTCGTTCGCCGGGAAGCTCCGGATGATTTAGAGGCCGGCGGACATCGGCAGCATGATGCTCTCCCCGCTAACCGGCGACAGAGGCCCAGCAGCCGGATCTGATCTACACTCAACCCACAGTCTGCCATTTCAGACCTTTACTACGCGCGCCACCCGCGACCCCGATGTAGGGCGGCGTACGGGGAGCACTTCAGGCCATGCCGCAACGTTCTCCCGCTGTTCAAGGCAGTGACCTCTTGCTCGCCCTGGTTGCCGGGGCCGTGGGCTTCATCGCCTTTGCGCTCATTGCTGTGAAGCTGTTGTCGTCCTACGTGCTGGACGAGGAGGAACAAAGTGCCCTGCGCCTGCTGGAGACGGTGGAGCAGGCCATCGTGGAAGGTGATGCAATCCTGGATCGGATGAATGCCCTGAACCGGGAGGAATGCACCGAGGAGCTGCTCACGCTGATGCGCAAGGAGCTGTTCCTGGCCAGCCACATCAACGAAATCGGTTTCGTCACGGACGACCACCTGATCTGCTCCACCAGCCTGAACCAACTGGACACGCCGTATCGCCAACAGCCCTGGGATTTCATCGACAAGGCCGGTAACCGGCTTTGGACCCAGGCCAGTCTGGTGCTGTTCGACGAACAGATCAGCGCCCCCATGGCCCAGAGAGGCAACTTCAATGTCGTGTTCGATTCCAACCGGGTCCGCAACCTGATCACGCCGCCGTTTCGCTGGCAGCTGGTGTTCGTGCCCGCTGCTGGCGGCTACCAGCATACCGATGGTCAGGATGGCCTCTATCGCGGTCTCGGCGAGGCGCGGACGGCGGCCACGCTCTCAACTCATTATGCGGAGGCCTGCAGCGCGCGTTACGCCTATTGCGCCGTCATAGAGGCCGACAACCTGACCCTGCTGGCCCGCAACATCGCCTTCCCGCTGTTGCTGGTGGTGGCCGGCACCGGCCTCGGTTTTGGAGTAACCGGGATGACGTTCCTGGGTCTGCAACGCCGCTTTTCCCTCGCCAACCGGGTGCGGCGCGGGTTGACCAGCGATCACTTCTACCCGGTGTACCAACCGGTGATTGACCTCCACAGCCAGCGGATAGGCGGTTGCGAAGTACTGGCCCGATTCCGGGACTCCCACGGCGAACTCCTTCCTCACGAGTTCGTTCCCGAAATCTATCGCCAGCAACGCAGCTGGCAATTTACCGTGCAGATGGTAGGCAAGGCACTGCGGGAGCTCGCCAGCCACATCGCCATCCCGGACAGCTTTAAGGTCAACATCAACCTGTATCCGGGCGATATCTCCTCGGGCGAAGTGCGCAAGCTCTCGATCATGCCCTGGATCACGGAAACCCGGCTGAAGCTGGCCTTCGAAATCACCGAAGACCAGCAGCTGGATTCGGAGACTTCCAAGGAGAGCCTGGACTGGCTGCGACAGAAGGGCTTCGAGATCGCCATCGATGATTTCGGCACCGGCTACTCAAACTTCTCGGAAGTTCGGGATTTGAACTGTACCGCCCTCAAGATCGACAAGAGCTTCATCACCGACATCGAGCACGGCGGCGTCCGCACCACCATTGTACCGCTGGTCATCAAGATCGCACGGGAGCTGGATTTGGCGGTGATCGTCGAAGGCATCGAGAATGCCGAGCAGGCCGCAATCGTCAAGGCGATGGGTGCCGACTATGGCCAGGGCTGGCACTACGGCAAGCCCATGACCAGCGCCGAGCTGGAGCAACTGCTGGTGACCAGCACCCTCACCTTGTAGCCGGCAGCCCGGTTACCGGACCGAAGACTGCTGAATCGACGACAGCGTGCGAATCCAGGGTCCGTTTCGCTGCAAGTGCGATGGCAACGCCTTCAGTGCCGCCTGAGCGTCGTCGAAGCGGGCGAAATCGCCGTAGAACAGGTTGTACCAGCTCCGTCCGCGATACTCGCTTTGGGTTTGTGACAGCGGATGCTGACCCAGAGCGTCGGCGTGTTGATTGCTGAAGGCCACCAGTGAGCCTTCTCGGTAGGCCCCTAACAGCTGGATGCTGTAATGGCTGGGGTTGCGACCGGCAACCCAGCGGGCGTTTTCGATGGTGAGCACAGGCGTGGCCGATGGTTCCGCATCCGCCGGGCCATAGACGCTCAATTCCAGCGCCGCCACCTTGTTGGCGATAGCCTCGAGGCTTTCGCTGGCGTCGGCGGCCTGCAGCTCGGCGCTCAGGCTGCCGATCTGGGCCTCCAGAGCGGTCATTTGGTCGCCGAGATCCACCACGACGCCGGCGGTGGTATCCGCCACCTGAACGCGGCTTTCCAGCTCGCCCACCTGGTTCTCGATGCCGGCCATCTGGCGTTCGATATCACCGGCCTGGTTTTCAATCCCGCTCACCCCGGCCTGCAATTGCTCGAATTCTGCCGAGGGCGCCAGTTCCAGGTAAGTCAGCACGGCGGCGAACAGCACCACCACCGCGGCGCCGACCCAGGCGAACCTCCGGTGCTGGTGGCGGTTGTCCTGATGCTGCTCGGCGACGGTCGCCTCCAGCCCGGTAAGCGCCTCGCCCTGGCCGTCGGCCTGATCCTGCAGCCGCTCGAGATGGCCCGCCATCGTCTGCTGCTGGCTCTGGTGTTCCTGCTGCGTCGCAGCCAATGCCTGGCGCTCGCGCTTGCCCTGTTCCAGGCCGCGCGCGGTTTCCTCGGCGAGGGCTACCAACTCCTGCCCCAGCCGCTCGTCCTGGCTCACCAACTGGTCCAGCTGGCGCTGGGTGTCCGCCGCCAGATCCTGGATCTTGTCGCTGAGGCGAGCATGCGAATCGTCCAACCCGGCCTTGAGCGCACCGATGTCGTTCTGATGGGCGTGCAACTGGTCATCCACACCGGCGAGCCGGCCGGTCAGCTCCGCCACGGTGGTCTTCAGGCGTTGATCCAACGCCGCAACCCGTTCGACCTGCTCGGCCGAGGCTTGGTCCATCAACCCCAGAACCCGTTCGATTTCGCTGGTCACCAGCGCGGTCTGGGATTTGACGTCGCCCATGACCCCCTTCAGCGCCTGCTGGGAGCGGGCAAATGCCTCCACCAGGAACTGGACCTGGCCTTCCACCTCATCGATCTTGGCATTGATATCATGGGCGAAACGCCGCTCGGCGGTGTCCTCGCTCAACGCTACCAGCACACCCGCGCTGTCGTTGCTCTCTTCCACCACAGTCTCCACCAGGGGCGGCTCGGCCTGCGTGGACGCCTCGTCGGTAAGGAGCGGCGGCTGGCCCAGCTCCTCTTCGCTCTTACTCGGTTGCCGGTCTTGATTCGACATGACTGTTTCCTTCCCTATGTAACATTGAGGTCTGCCCTCCGCCCGGGTCCCCACGAGCGTCGTCCCCGGGGCGACAGCCTTCCGGAGGCCTGGGGCAGTTGCTGTTCCTGTCTGATTTCACATATCCGAATTGGCTTCAACTACGCAGCAAGTCCCGAGCCAGGAGCTTACGCTCCGGATATGAAAGCCCTGCAACACCCCTGTTCCGCGCCCTGCGAAACCATCCCGACACCAACTGAAAGCGCGTCGGAATAGGCCCGAGGTACACCGGACAGGACCGTTTTGGAGCATGTTAAAGGCGCTATAGGTGCAGGCCCGCCCAACCTGCGGGGTGCATGGTCGCCGGGATGGCGGTTGACGTCTACGGCCACGCGGGCCACCTTGGCGAAGAATCGCGGAAGTGAGGCCAATCAGGCCACTCGACACCGGCCTCAGCCGGCCGGGTCGGCTTTACGTCCGATGGCGGTCAGGGCGCGCCAGAGCTTGCGCCCGGTGGCCTGGAAGGGGGTGAACACCAGGCTGTGCAGACTCTGGTATTTTCGGTTCTCGGCGTCCCCTACCCCGAAGTTGATGGTTTCCGGCTTGTAGCGGGTGACGTAAAGGGTGCCGAACATCCAGTCCCAGACGGAGAGATTGGTGCCGAAGTTCTTGTTGAAGTGCTTGGGCGCGTCGCTGTGATGGACCTGATGCTGGGCTGGACTGTTGATGATGTGTTCAATCCGGGGCCCAAAGGACAGCCAGATGTGACTGTGCCGCAGGTTGGCAGCCAGGGTATTGAAGATGAACACCAGATAGGTGACGCCGAACAGCTTATAACGGCTAACTTCGCCGCCACACAGGTAATAGAAGGTACCGGCGTAGAGGCCGATCAGTACGGCATCGGCCAGGCGCTCAACGATCTTCTCGACGAAATGGATGCGGCTGGCAGTGGCCGGCACCAGCACTGCGGCGGAGTGGTGGACCTTGTGGAACTCCCACAACCAGCGGGAATGAAACAGGCGGTGCACCCAGTAATGGGCAAAGTCCCCCACCAGGAAAACACCCAGCCCATACAGCAGCATCAGCCCCAGGTCTTCCCCCAGCCGGGGCCGCTCGCCCCACAGCTGGGTAAAGAAGCCGACCCAGTCACCGGTGCTGAAGAGGTAAGGATCGACGATGGCCACCACCGGCAGCACACACACCACCTTGAGTATGGCTCGCAGGAAGTAGTACTGGTAATCCACCAGCGCCGAACGATGGAAGTGTACCCGGTTGCCGCCGAGGAATTGCCAGTAGCTGGTGGCGTGGGTGGTGCCGTCCTGTTTGCGGCGCAGGTACAGGCCCAGCGCGACCAGATAGGAAATGGTCAGGAACAACACGCCAAAGCGGCCGTTCAGGTCGAAGATGCCCCAGAAGGTTTTGCTGACCGGCTCGATGACGGCGGTATCCAGTACCGCGAATAGTTCAACCATCAAGCCCATGAGCCACATCCAACGCTGCGAAAAACCAGTATCGGACCTGCCGGTCCGGTCACAAAAGCGCCAGTTTAAATAAAAATGGCTCGCGTTACCATTGCCCAACCGCCGCCGGCAGCGGGCTAACCGGGCCGCTCGCCCACCCCCAAATGGGCCCGAAAATCACTGCGCCGCCACAGCATCGCCACCCACAGGGCATGGATATTGAGCAGCAGGGCAAAGGTCCACTCGAAAGCGTCGTCGATGTCGTCGAAGGTCACCGGAATCACCGCCTGCAAGATCACCGACAGGATACCCACCGCCAGCGTCAGCTGGCACAGCGACACCAGTCGCCGGCCCGATTGCCGCCAGTCCGGTAGCGAACGCAGCTGGCCGCTGAGCAGGAGCTGGGCGATGAAGGTCAGTGAGAAGTACAGAATCACGCCAACTCGGCGAAGCGCGAAGTAGGTATCGCCAATATGCCCGAGTACCGAGGTGTAGATGACCAGCCCGAGACAGGCGCCGAATCCGAGCCAGGCCAGCCAGGCCACACCCGCACCTTGGGCGCCGAGTTGCCGCAGCCAGCGGCCATTGAGCAGCCAGAACAGGGCGCCAACCACCGCCGCCGGCATCATCGCACCCTTGAAAATAAAATAGGAGGCGCCGTAACGGCCGGTACGACTGATGCTGGTGCACGGCTCCCAGTAGGGCACGCACCAGGGCACGTGGCCCTCCAGCGCGGAGACCAGGTAGGTGGTATGAGTGGTGAGCAAGGGGATCAACGCGGCCGCCAGCGCCAACCACCAGAGCGGGAGACGGACGGACGGCGCGACCGAGTGCCTGTCCATGATGACGCCTGGGCGTGCCGAATCTACTCCCAGTGTAGTGCCGATGACGTCATCGTGCAGGCGGCCTCAGCTGGGCGGATCGACGCGTCCGGCGTGGGAGGTGTTGACTCGGTACCAGCCGGCAATGGAATAGCGGTCGCGGGCCGCCGGCAACACCTCGTGGGGGAAGTCCTCACTGAGAAACGCCACCACGGTGCCAAACCCTGGCGTCACCCGAGTGGATTGCAAACCATCGTCCCCGGTATACAACACCAGCTCCCCACCATCATCCGGCTGCCAGCCGGGGTTGAGGTAGGCCACCAGCGACAACGTCCGGTTGGCTTCGCCCTTGAAGGCATCCAGGTGTTTCTTATAGAAATCACCGGGGGCGTAATGGGCAAAGTGACTCTCGAACGAAAACAGTCCCAGCAGCAGGCGGCGGTTCAGGTAGGTCTGCAGTTCGCTGGCCCAGGCCAGCCAACGGCGACAGGGCTCGTCTTCACCGGTAATCCAGCAGATCTCGTCACTGCGAACAAAGTTGTTGAGCATGCGGTCCCGGTCCCGGCCAATGCCGGCCGGATCGAACGCCCGATTCGACAGCCCCTGCAGGTAGTGCCACAGCGACTCCGCCAGATCCTGGGGCAAGGCATTGACGTTGATGCTGTACCCGGTGGCCCGCAAATCGTTAGCAATGGTTTCGTACAGATGAGTGCGACTGCCCTCACCGTCGTCGCAGCGCGCGGCTTGTATAGCTGTCATGGCAAACCAACCTCCCCTGACCGGAAGCGCCTGGCGACCGGGTGGTCCTGGACGCCCGCAGCCGCGGGCGCTATCAGCCGTTAAATAAGCCGATTCGGGTTGGCTGGCAAGTATTATTTTGCGGAGTTAGGAAAAAGAGCACTCATGGCGCCCTTAAACCCGATTCAGTCCAGATCATCCAGGGTCAGCACCAGATCATCCTTGGCGATGTCCATCTCCCAGATGGTGTAGGTGTCACCATCCTCGTCCTCGGCCCGAATATCGAAAATCGAGGATTTTTGCTTACGCACCGTGACCCGCACCGTTTCGCCATCCTCCAGGATGTCCTCGCCCAGAACGTCCTCTTCCCAGCTGTCACTGCGGGCATTACTGACGTAGAGGTAATAGATGTCGTAGCCGGTGTTGTTGGTGACTTCCACATAACCGTCAAAGGCCGAGGCAGTGGAACTGAACAACGCCATTACCGCTACAAATACCATCAGTTTCTTGAACATTACGATCTCCTTCAGGGGGCGACAGAGATAGACGATCCCTGCCACCCTGTTTTGCGTCCGGCGCCCAGCGAGCTAGGAAGCCTGGCCGTCGAACGGCGGGGGACGGAACACGACGGTGTCATCCCAATTCCTCGCCAGAATAGACATGGTCGATGACAGGGTTCAATCCGCGCCCCGAACATTTCTAATTATTTTACAAACTGGCGAGGTGTTGGCGCCAAGGGACGGGAGGGAGACCGCCGGCGAGGCGGCCTCCAGCCCGCGCTCTTAGTCGAGATTGTCCAGAGTCAGCACCAGGTCGTCGGTGGCGATGTCCAGATCCCAGACGGTGTAGGTATCGCCGTCTTCATCTTCGGCACGGATGTCGAAGATCGAGGACTTTTCCTTGCGAACGGTCACCCGGATGGTCTCACCGTCTTCCAGAATGCTGTCGCCCAGCTCGTCCTTGCCCCAGGTTTCCTTCTTGGCGTGGCTGACGTAGAGATAGTAGATGTCGTAGCCGGTGTTGTTGGTGACATCCACATAGCCGTCGAAGGCAGCGGCAGCGGAGCTGAACAGGAACAGCACCGAGAACAGCGCCAATACTTTTTTCATGACATAAGTCTCCATTTATGCGGCGGTTAAGAGAATCCCTCTGAGCCGAAAACTAAACGCCTTGCCCCAGGCACGGATGCCCGGGGCCTGCCGGAGGTAGTGCATGGGTCCGGCGGTCAAGGCGGCATTGGCGCGGCCCCGACGGTGCGGCAGCGGTCACCGTATGAACGGTTCGTCCCGATGATAATAAGATGACGTGAAGGTAATCAAGCTCCAACCCCTCACTCCAGGGTGGCCATGTCGATCACGAAGCGGTATTTGACGTCACCGCGCTTCATTCGTTCGTAGGCTTGGTTGATGTTGCGGATGTCCAGCATTTCAATGTCACAGCTGATGCCGTGCTCGGCACAAAAATCCAGCACCTCCTGGGTTTCCGGCATGCCGCCGATCAGCGAACCGGCGATCACCCGCCGCTTGGCCACCAGTTGACCGGCATGTACCGCCGGCTCGATGGGCTCCAGCAGCCCCACCAGGATGTGGGTGCCGTCCACCTTCAGCGTGGCCAGGTAGGGGTTGAGGTCATGGGCCACCGGAATGGTATCGAGCAGGAAATCGAAACGCTCGCGCACCGCCTTCATCTGCTCCCGATCGGTGGAGATGACGACATGATCGGCGCCCTGCTTTCTGGCCTCGGCCACCTTCGCCTCGGAGCGGGTAAACAGGGTAACTTCGGCCCCCAGGGCCTTGGCGAACTTGACCCCCATGTGACCCAGCCCACCCATACCGAGCACACCCACCTTGTCACCGGCCTTGACTCCGAAATGACGCAACGGCGAGTAGGTGGTGATGCCGGCACACAGGATCGGTGCCGCGGTTGCCGGATCGAGCCTATCGGGAATAGAGACCACGAAGCGCTCGCTGACCAGGATGCGCTCGGAATATCCGCCCAGGGTGATGCTGCCGTCGTAGCGGTCCTTGCCGTTGTAGGTGCCGGTCATGCCCTCGCTGCAGTACTGTTCCAGGCCGGCCTCGCAGGCCGAACAGGCCCGACAGGAATCCACCATGCAGCCAACACCGACCACGTCGCCAACTCGGAAGCGGGTAACATCACTGCCAACGGCGGTGACCCGGCCGACAATTTCATGACCCGGGACCAAGGGGTAGACGGTGCGCCCCCAATCGTTGTCTACGGTATGGATATCGGAGTGACAGACACCGCAGTAATCGATCTCGATGGCAACGTCATCGGGACGGGGTTCACGGCGCTGGAACTGGAAGGGTGCCAGCTCAGCACCGGCAGTCTGGGCGGCATAGGCTTTGGTCTGGGTCATCCTGCATCCTCATGATTAGGTAGGGGGGAATCACGCCCACCAATGGTGGACGAGTCGATCACTATACCCTAACACGGGATGGGCCAACGGCGTCGGTCAGCGGCCGAACCAACGTTGCTTGGCGGCGTCGTAGGCCTCCGGAGTGATGACCCCGGCCTCCGACAGTCGCCGCATCTCGGCGACCGCCAGTGGAATCCGCTCACGCCCCGGAGGCAACGAGCGCTGGGCCACCGCGATGCTGTCGGAGAGTTCGTGCAGAAACACCTCCACCCTGGCCTTGTCGGGCAAACGGGCATCCACGGCGAACACCGGAATGTCGGTGTTCAATGCCTGGAATTCAAAGTAATGCCGGCGCATGCGCCAGGCATGGGCCATCATGGTCATGCCAAGCGCGACCGGCAACCATGCCCACACCGATCTAAGGGGCAACAGCGCCAGCAGGCAAAACGGCAGCACAACGAGAACCAAGGCCAGGATCCAGATACCGGGGTGGAACTGCCGGACCTCCCGCGGCGTTGGCTCGACAAAGGTCAGGTCAATGAACTGTTCCCGCGCAGCCCGCCGCGCCGACTCGGTTCTGATTGCCAGGTAGTGGCGATTGAAGCGTTTGAACAGAATGCTGAATCGCCGCCGGGCATCGGTCTGGCGAAACTTGCGGTCGATTACCCAGTCCTCGCGGTCCGGTATCCCCCAACCTTTGCGCTCCAGCTCGAACGCCGGCAGCGCCAGGCTGTCCAGATTGATCACATTGGCGGAAGTGAGCGCCGTAGTCATGATGCGAAATCCTCAGCTAGGGCCGTGCCCCGCCCCCTAGGGGGACGGGAACACGAACTTTTCAGGATCGTTGTAGTAATGGCCACCGGCATCCAGCCATTCCGCCAGCAACCGCAGTTCTGCGTCCGTCAGCAAGCCCTGGTGAGTCAGCTTGGCCGCCGCGTGGTCGGTGGTTTCCACCTCATAGGCATCGTCATCCGGGTCCTGGTCGAACAGGCTGAAGAAGCGGGCACTGGCGATGGCGCCCCGGCCACTCATCAACCGGCGACTGAAGCAGACGCCGGGGTCCGGCAGCACGGTCATATCGCCCTGGACGCCATCCGGACAGGCGCCGTCCGCTTCCGGGTCCTCCACTTCCACCCACTCCCCGTTTTCCTGCTTCATGTAATAGTCAGGCTCGAACAACTCGACGTAGGACTCGGTCTGGCGGTCATCCCAGGAGGCCGGGTTACCGCCCAGCAACAACCCGGTACTGGCACCGCCACCGCCGCCGGCGCTCTTGCACACCGCCTGCTCAGCCGCCCGGTGGCAGCCTTGGCAGGATACGGTGTTGCCGGAGCTGGGTTCGACGCGACAGGCATTCCAGATCGGCTGGATGTGCTCCTGGTAATTGATCGTCGCCCGGCAATCGGGGCGCCAGTCGGTCAGACAGCTGGCGTCGGTGACCGGCGCCGGCGTGGTGAGGTCGGCGTAGGGGATACTGAACGCCAGGCCGTCGTCGGGGGGATTGCCCCAGAAGTCCTCGAACGCCAGGTTGTCCGCCCAGGTGGTGGGCAGGTAACCCAAGGACTCGGTCAGTGCCTGGGCCATGGAGTCTTTCCAGTTCAGGGCCACAATCGTGGGGTTGGCGTTGGGAAACGGCATACCGTCACCCGGGGCGCCGGGGTTGGCCGAGGCCAGTTCGACGTCGGTACGGGCGTGGGGAATGTCGATCTCGGGGTCGTGACAGCCATAGCATTTCACCACCTCGCCCTCTTCCAGCTTAAGCTGGTTGGGGTGCTGGATCAGGTAGTTGTAGTTAAAGTTGTCATCCACAATCAGCTCTACCCGCTTGCCCCGCTTGTTGACCACCTCGAAGGTGAAATCGGTCTCCGAAGGCACCTTCACCATGGCCGAGCCATCGGGCTCCACCATGGCGTAAGCGATGGTGTCGTACAGACCACGGGGGCCGGAACCTAGCATTGGGGTCAGGCCCAGCGGCGGCCGCGGCCCCGATTCCGGGTTGAGGATCGGATCGGTCAGGATCGCCTGCTCCAGCTCCGCCGGCATGGCTCGCTTGCCCAGTACCCGGATGAACCGCTCGGCACGGTCGTCAGGATGGGTCTGGCTGGGATCCCGCAGGGTCACGATGCCGCCGTAAGGCTCGGCCATATCCGCACCGTCCAGGTCATAGACGCTGCGAAGGTGGAACAGCGCGGTGTTGTCTTCCAGATCCAGGTTATGCAGATTGCCGGTGTAGGGTCGGGCCTGATCGTTGTAGTTGCCGATCACCACGTCGGTGTACAGGGCGTTTTCATGGCCGCGAACCACCGGCAGACGGGTGTTGTTGGTCGGATCCATCATCCACACGCCGTATTGGGGTGCCCCCAGGTTATCGACCGTGGAAGCCCCCTCACAGGCGTCATAGACCTCGCCGGCCACAGTCAGGCACTGCGCCCAGCTCGCCAGCATCCGGCCACTGCCGTCACCATAGGGCGCCACCGAGCTGTACCAACCCGAAGGCGATACCTGATTGGGATAGAAGTTCACCAGCCCCGGGGTCATGGATTCCTCGGCCTCGCCCACCACGGTTTCGTCCACCGGATAGTCCACCGCGAAGAAGTTCGCGCTGTTGACCTTGACCACATCCCCGCCGTAGATCGGGTTGTAGATGTGCCGCATGATGGTGACCAGGTTGCCATCCGGCAGCGGAATCGGGTCCATGTAATGGATGAAGGAGGCGTCGCTGAACTCTTCGCTCAGGCTGCCAAAGTAGCGGTGCATATTGGCGCCGTTGGGGGTGATTCGGTACATGGCGAGCACGTCTTCCACGAACACCCGTTCCTCGGCCGTGCCACCTTCCAGGGAGGCGCCGCACTTGTCCTCCTCGGTCCAGTCTTTCGGTTCTTCCAGGCCAGGCGGGAAACCATTGCCATTGCCCTGACCGTAACCACCACCATGGGGGTGCTGGTTGAAGTTGGGGTCGTCGATGTGCTCCAGGGCACAGTCTTCCAGGGTCTCATAGATGCGGCCGAAGCGGATGAAGACGATCTGACCGTCGTTCATGGTGCTGGGCTCGATGTCGTGAAACTCCCCAAAGGTAATCTGGGCCAGATTGTCGCCACTGCGGTCCACGGTATGCAGCAGGGAGGCCGGTTCACCGAAATCTTCCAGATACTCCCGCAGATCCAGCAGGCGCCAGTCGCCGCGCCCGGTCTGACGATCGGACGAGAACACGATGCGGCCCTCGTTGGTGTAGGCCGGGTTGGTATCGTTCCCCAGGTTGGCCTGGTCGTCATCGGTAAAGACCCGCCGGATGCCGCCGCTGGTGAACGAATACTCGTAGATGTTCCAGCTGTGATGGGACGGATCCGTGGCCGGGCCATGAGCGGCAAACACCAGGTGCTCACCGTCCGGGGACACATCCAGATCCTTGACGTCGTACTGGCTGCTGCCGAAGTACGGCGTCAAAATGTCTTTTTCGGAGGTATTGAGGGCAATGCGGTCCCGCACCATCAACTTTGCCCCCGGCCGGAAGGCAAGCGGTGCCCGCGGGTCCAGCGGCGGCCGCACATTCACGCTTGAGGTATCGCCCATTTCGGGATAGTCCCTGACCACATAGGCAAAGGGCCTGTCCACCGACATGCTCTGTTCATTATCACTGCGCTGGCCCTCAAAACAGCCGGTCAGCCCCAGCAACGCCATACCCGCCAGCCCGAAGCCGGCCCACTGCGTCCACATTGTGCTCATGACATACCTCCAACAACTCTGCGACACGAGTCACTGCAGCCGCCACCATCCCTGGTTTGGCAGCTGCCGATTCCTCAGCCGGGGAGAAAATCGAACTTATAGTTAACCGGTGTCGCGGCCACGTCCTCGGCCCCGAAGTTGATCATTTGAATCCGCGCCATCAACTTGAACTCCAGTGACTGATCGCCCAGTTCGCTGTCCACCAGCTTGATCTCGGAAATGCTGCCATTGGGCTGGATCACGATGTGGAACACGAACTTGCCCTTGAGTCCCGCATCGCTGCGCAGTGCCCGGTTGTACAGGGCGTAGATGGCACCCTTGTGCTGCTCGAATACCCGCCGGATGGATTCCATATCCCGGCCACCGGCCACGGTGGAACGATGGGAACCTCCACCATTGCCCTGCCCCGAGGCGCCGCCACCGGAGCCACCGGTGCCGCCCCCGATGGGACTGTCCACCGCGGTGGAGGAATGGCCGGCCAATTGGGTGCCCGAACCGCTGTCGTTCATCACCGAGCTGCTCACACCACCGCTGGTGGCGGTGGCTGAGGTGTTACCCAGTACATTGCGCGCCGCACGGGCGGCCGAACCGGCATTCACGTTGGTGTTGCGGGCCTGCAGCTGTGCCACATTGAGCGAGCTTCGCAGCGACGACAGTTCGCTGGAGAAGGCCGCCACGCCCATATTGGCCACTTTCTCACGGGCAGCCTGGACCTCACGGCGAGGCGCAGGTTCCGGTTTGGCTTCCGGCTTCGGAGCTTCCGCGGTCTCCTGCTGCTGTGGCTCCGGCTCGGGTGGCGGCGGTGGTGGTGGAGCCACCCGGCGCTGCTCAATCAACACCTTGGCCAAGGCCGGCGGCACCCGCTCCTCTTCGGCGCGATCGATCTCCGGCAGTGGCAGCCAAGGAAAAACCAGGGCGAACAACAGAAACAGCAGCAGTAGCCGTTTCAGTATTCGCTTGTAACGGCTGTCCTCGTCCTGGCTCGATTCCCAGGGCAGGACAAACTCGTACGGTGTCGTTGCTAATGTTGTCATTCCAACTCCCCTACTACGCGCCGCTGCTGGAGGCGACCCTGGAAACGGCCAGGGAGAGATCGCGATAGTTCGATTTCGCACAGGTGAGCATCACCCGCTTGAGAATCTCGTACGGAATCTCCTGGTCTCCCAGAATCGTCACCGAACGACCCAGGGCCTTTTCTTCTTCCGACAGTTCGGTGCGCTTGGACGCCAGGAACTGCAGCTCTTCGGTCAGGCCGTCGATCAGGCCGTTGCCGTTGACCACATCCACCATGGACGCCACCGGACGACCATCCACCAGGATGTCCTCATCGGTGATCAACACCGTGATGGTCTCTTTTGGCTGCGCCTGGGCGGTGGAATCCGGCAGGGTGATGTCATTGTTCACCTTGAGGATTTCGTTGGCACCGGAGTTCAGCAGCAGGAAGAACACCAGGATGGTGAAGATGTCCATCAGCGAGACCAGGTTCAGCTTGGCCGGCTTCATCAGGTGCTTGTGGTTGCCCTGCAAGCTAAACGACATGGGTTTCAGGCTCATGAGTCACCTCGCTTGCCGGGGGCGTCGCCAAGGGATATTTCCGGGAACAGCTCCACCTCCACCGCATCCGCGACCACCACCGTCTTTGCCGCACGCAAGGTGTCCATGGTGCTGACCAGCGACTGGTAGGACACGCCGGCTTCGGACAGCAACAGGGCATCGCGCTTGTCGATGGACTTCGCCACCAGCTGGCGCTTGATCTCCTGCAGCACCTTGGACAGCGTCGCGTAGTCGTGCAGATCGCTGCGGCCGTCTTCGTCAAGGTTGGCGATGGTCTTCACCAGGTTGCCACTGGGGTAATAGACTTCGATCGCCGACTCCCGCACCACCACCTCCAGCTGCCGGTTCTGCTCCGCACTGGCGGTCTGGGCCCCGGTCAAATCCGGCAGGTTAAGTTCGAGAATGGCAATGTGATTGAACACCATGCTCATCAGCAGCACCGGAACCAGCACGATCATGAGGTTCATGAACGCGGTGATGTCGATGTCGCCTTCTTCCAGTTCTCTTCGTTTTGCAAACATCGCTAGCCACCCTTTACCGGTTAGGCGTCGGTCTCGCGGGTCAGGACCGCCGCGCGGTTGCCACGAACGATGGAGTTCAGGAACTTCACGCCCGCCATTTCAATGCTCTCGACGATTTCCAGGGTCTTGTTCTGGAGCAGGGAGTGAATCAGCAGCAGCGGAATGGCCGCGATCAGACCGAAGGCCGTGGTGTTCATCGCCACCGAAATGGACTGGGACAGCAAGGTGGCCTTGTCGGCCGGGTCGGCGTTGGCGACCGCAGTGAAGGCCGCAATCAGACCGATGATGGTCCCCAGCAGGCCCAGCAGGGTGGACACATTGGCGAGGATGGACAGGTAGTTGGTGCGCTTGGACAGGCGGGGAATGGATTCCATCACCCCTTCCTGCATGGCCGCGTGGATATCGTCACGACGGGGGGACGAGCGCATGGTGTCCAGCGCCACCGACATCAGGCGACCGATGGCGGAGCCGTTGTCCTGAGCCACCTTCTCCGCCTGTTCGTACTGTTTCTTGCTGACCAGCGGCAGCAGCTCCCCGTAGGCACTCTTGTTGGCCACCAGGGCACGCTTCAGAAAGATCCAGCGCTCGGCCGCAATGGCCAGCCCAATCAGCAGCACCAGAGCGATGGGGTACATAAACGCACCGCCTTCCTGGAAGAAAGAAACAATAGTTGAATACACAGTCATGATCGTCACCCCACAGCGTGGCTAGTCTTTTCGTTCATTGAGTTATGGAAGTTACTGGCCAGAGCCCCCCATGGGCTCCTCCAGCTGCAGTTCGTTGTAAAACTGCATGGTTCTTGCGTGGACATCCCGGTCCACCACGTCAAACACCTTGCCCGACACCGAAGTGATCGAGCGGTAGAGCTTTCCCGGTCCTTCCGGTGGCTTCCAGGGGATGAAGTAACTCACCGACGGCTGTTCCTTGTCCCCTACGAAGGTACTTTCCAGGTCAATATTGCCCTGAGCTAAATTGTCCTGGCCGAAAGCCAGGGAACCGTTGGTTAGGGACAACAGTCCCCCGACCGCGACCGCCAATAACGGCTTGCGCAGCGTCTGAATCGTCATTTGGAATCTCCTAGCCTTTATCGGATGGCTCGACGTCCGCGTTCTGTTCCGACGCCACCGGCGTCTCGGCGGGGGCCGGTTCCTGCACTGGTGGCGGCGCATCGACGAACCGGGTTTCGATGCCGGTCCGACGCCGAACCTCGATCAGCCAATTGGCAACCTGCGGATGGCTGCCGTCGGTCAGGAAGTCATAGGCCTCGTAATGCGGCTGAGCCAGCTCCGGCCGATTCAGGTAAAGGTCGTAGAGAATGGCCAGGTTGAGATGGGCGCCGGGGAAATCCTTCCAGAGTGTCAGCGCGTCGATGTACACCTGCTGGGCCCCGACAAACTCACCCTTCCTGCGCAGGTGCAGCGCCAGCGACAGGTAGGCGTTCACGTTGTTCGGATTGACCTCGAGGGCCTGGCGGTAGGCCTCTTCCGCTTTGTCCTGATAACCCCGGGCTTCGGCAATGTCGCCCAGCTTTACCCAGGGACCGGAAAGCTCAGGGAAATCCCGGGTCATCTGGCGGAAGGCGATGCGGGCATCGCGATACTTCTCGGCGTCCAGCAGCGCGCTGGCGGTGCGGAAATCGGCCACCGCCTGGGGCGGCACCGGAGCCTGATCCACGGTATAGGGATTGGGTTCCGATGCGTAGGCGATTTTCTGACCGACGCTGTCGTAGACCTGCTTGGGCAGCGGTGCCCCGGATTCTGCGAGGGTCATCGGTTTGGACGTGGAAGCCCCAATCACCGGCTGTTCGGCCGTCACCACCGTCGCGTCGGAGCCGCTCGGCGCACTCGCCGATCCGGGCGCGAATTGCTGAAGGGAGGCGCAGCCGGAGACCAGCAACACCGCCATCAGACCAACGGTACGTCTTGGTTTAACGGATACCATCGCCATAGGCCACCTGTACTTCCTGCTTGTCGAATCGGGCGGGATTCAGCTTGGCCATGGCGCCAAAGCTCTCCTCCACCCACTGATCAAAGACACCGCCCCAGGAGCGTTCGATGTTGGCCTGGTGGACCTCAATCGCCAGTTCCTCGAACGGAATCGCCTGCTCCTCAAGCACAATTTCATACTGGGCCGCCTCGAGCGGACTCAGGCCCTGCGGACGGGGTGCGTTCATCAGCTCCTGGGCGAACTGGCCATATAGGTCGGCAATGTTGAACGTTGCCCGGGTGGTCTGCCCCGCGATGCCGTAGGCCGCCGCTTTCTGGTAACGATCAAGCGCGTTCTTCAGCTTTTCGTTCTTGCGCGGAATGCTGACGTTGAGGGGCGCACGCAGGCGCACCCGGTCGAACTCGATCCGCCAGTAATCGCCGTACTCGTTGTTGGCCCAGGCCGCCAGCCAGGCGGAGCGGTCGCTCTGCCAGTCGGAGGGCGCCTTGTTATGGCCGTCGATGACCCGGCGCAGCCAGTACAGGTGACGGTTCAGGTCGTCGTGCCGCTTGTACAGGTAGGCAATGTGGTAGCGGGCCTCCATGCGGGTATCGTATGGCTGCTCATAGGCAAACGCCCATTGCTTGAAGTACTCCAGCGCCTGCATTTCCTCGCCCGCCTTTTCGAACATCTCGGCGGACAGGAACAAGGCATCCCGGCGCTCGTCGGCGCTCGCGCCGTTGTCGCGGTAGATCGCCTCATAGGCTCGGGCGGCCTTGAGCCACTGCTCATCCTGCTCATAGGCGTAGGCGATTTTGCCCGGCAACTGGCTGGACAGACGGTGATTCGGGTACAGCCGCAGCAGCTCGTTCATCTCGGCCAGCGCCCGTTCCCAGAACTCCAGGGTCATCAGGTGCGTCGCCGCATCGAACTGGGCAATCACTCGCACGTCGGTGGTAGGCGCTTCGGTCTTGAGACGCAGGAAGTGCTCGACCGCCAGGTTGAGGTCGTCCGCCTGCTGGGCCTGTTCGCCCTGTTTGTAGATGGTGACGGCCAGGCGTTCGGTGACCTTGGCCGCTTCCCCGGTGCCGGCATCGATGTAATTCAGCTGATCACGATAGCCCTGCTCGGCCGCCACCAGGTTACCCAGCTCGAACTGGCAGTGGGCGATCACGCCATAGGCGGTGCGGTTCAGCTCGCGATCGATCTCGCCCCCCCGACTGACCACGGAGGTGGCGATCTCCAGGGCTTGCTCGTAGCGACCCAGGACAAACATTTCCTCGGCCGCCTTGGCCAATACGGCACCGGAGCGCTCGTCTTCCCGGTATTCCTGGACGAACCGCAACTGGCTGTCGACACCCTTGGCCCGCCAGGCGTTGAGCTGTTCGCTGCCCGCGCCGGCACTGGCCATGACCAGCTCCACCTGCTTCTGATAGGAAATAATGGCGGCGTAACCGGAGTCGGCACCGTATTCCGGATTGCGGAATTCGTAGGCTGTCCGCTCATAGCCCTGGATGGCGTTGGGGTAGTCTTCGCCGTCAAAGGCGGCCTCGGCGCTCATGAACACCATCTCCGGCACCTTCGGATCATTGGGGAAGGTCTGCTCATACTCGCCGTAGAACTCGGCGGCCTTCAGGAAGCTGACCCGCATCTCG
Source organism: Marinobacter sp. SS21 (assembly GCF_028369065.1). Classification (GTDB taxonomy): domain Bacteria; phylum Pseudomonadota; class Gammaproteobacteria; order Pseudomonadales; family Oleiphilaceae; genus Marinobacter. The sequence goes on along the minus strand of NZ_JAQNDA010000004.1, from coordinate 246,470 downwards.
CTGCGCATGACCTCCGGGCTGGCCTCCAGCTCGGTGGCCTCCGCCAATTCCCGTTTCAGGCGCTGGCCGGTGGCGTGGTGGTGCCGGGCCAGCTCGTCGATGTAGACCTTGAGATTCGGCGTCACCCGGCCCTTGGCGTCGGCCGACTGGGTCTGCCAGTACTGGGAGCGGATGCCGTAGTTGCGAACGTAGCTTTCTTTCTCCGCCAGCACCTGCTGGGAAAACTCGCCATCCACGTAGGCACGGATCATTTCGGCGTGCATTTCCGGAGCCCGGTCCGACTCCGGGTTCTGGGCGACGAAGGCCCGGAACGAGGCGGCGGAGTCTTCGTACCGCTCCTTCTCCAGGAAGTGCTGACCCAGGCTGGAATACAGTATCCAGCTGTATTTGGCGGCCTCCGGCCGGTGATCAAACATGGCGGAAATCTTGGCGGCACCGCCGGCGTGGGCCAGGCCAACGCTCATGATCCGCAGGGTGTCGTCCACCAGCGAACGGTCGACATTTTCCAGGGTTTCGATGCGGCCATCGTCCGGCACCAGGCGATCCAGTACCTTGGACAGCGACGCCAGGCTGTTGTCGTAGTCGCTCAACTTGTATTGAGCCCAACCCAGCAGGTACCAGGAGTTGTTCAGGAACGAGGGATCCGCCCCCAACGCCACCACGGATTTGTAGGCGCTTTCGGCGTCTTCGTACTGTTCATGGCGGAAATGGATGTCGCCCTTGCGGAAATAGACTTCCGCCAACCGCTCGGAATGGGGCTGCTCCACGATAAAGCGGTTGAGCACGTCGAGCGCTTTTTTGTCGCGGCCATCCAGGTCGTAGGCCTTGGCCAACTGGTACAGGGCCTCGTCGTTATCCGGATCGTCCGGGTATTTCTGCAGCAGGTCGTGGTAGGCCTGGATGGCTTCCGGGAAGTAACCCTGTTCGGTCGGCAGGGTGCCCAGCAGCTGGTTGTAGTCGGCCTCCAGCATGTAGACGCTGGCGATCCGACGCTCGATCTGCTCCTTCAGCTCCTGCTCTTCGACCGTGTCCAGCAGCTGCCGATATTCCTCGCGAACGTCGGCGTGCATCACCCTTGGCAAAGGCAGATCCGTGAGTTCTTCACCGGCATGCTGCAGGCGACCGATGGTACTGTCGTTGAGCGAACTGCAGCCCCCCAGCACCACGGCCAACATCAAGACGCTATATCGCATCACGGACCTCCCCGGCACCCACCGCTTCGGCAGGCAATCCCGTTGCGTCGTCGGCAGCTGGCGCTGCGACTTGCTCAGTACCATCGAGTTCGATGAGGGAACGATCGAGGATACGAACCTTCGCCAACTGAGCCTCTACCTGGTAATGCTTCAGGCGCTGCTCATGGATATCCAGCTCGGTGGACACCAGCGTGAGCATCACCTGCTCCAGCTGTTCGATCAGGGCATCGGTGCGCTCGACCTCGGCATCCACAGCGCGCATCATTCGCTCGACATCGCTGGCGTAGGCGACGCCCCCGCGATCGGCGCGATCAGCACTCTGAAGGCCACCGACGATGGTCTGCGAGCGGTCCAATTCCGTTGCCAGACCCTCCAGCAGCCATTGGATGTGTTCCTGTTTTTCTTCGGGAAGGCCGCTGGCACGCTGGACCAGCTGGCGGTATTGAGCGTCGGCGTCAGCGGCGTCGCCGACCAGTCGGGTCAGACTGCGGCCACGGCCATCCTCGCCAAGACGCTCACCACGCGCGGCGAGAATGACGGCGAAATCATCCTGCTTGTTCTTCCACACCGCCAGATTGTTGCGGATGGCGTACAGATCCCGAAGGTCCTTCATTACTGACTGGAAACTGTGATCGGACATCAGCTCCACCAGGAAAGGCGACAGGTGATTAACCGATACCGACGGCGCCTGGCCGAACCAGTCGCTTTCGCCCAGCACCTCGTCCAGGTTGTGGACGAACAGCTCCAGCATGTCGCTGTCCTGCAGAGATGCCCGGGCCCGGGTGAGCCAGCCCAGGGCTTCCCGGTACTTGCGATCGGCGTCGATGAAGCCGCGGGCGGCACGGCCATTCAATCCCAGCTGTTCATACACATGGGGCTTGAGCAGCAACGCTTCCTGAACTTCCGGCAGGGCGATGGAGCGACGCTCCAGCTCCCCCAGCGGCCCCAGGGCATCGCGGAAGTCGCCGTCGTTCACCGCCAGCCAACTGGCACCCAGCAGTCCCCGATTGGAGTAGGCGCCGCTGGTGCGAAGCTGCGCCAACTGAAACTTGGAGCCCGACAGGTCGTCGTTCTGGGCATACAGGAAGGACAGCGCCATCCGGGCCCGATCCGCCAGCCGCGCCAGCTCTTCGCTCTCACCGCCGAACTCAACCACCTCATCCAGGGCGCCAATCGCGCGATTCAGTTCCTGCTGCTTGCCGTAGGCGATACCGAGATTGAAATGGAAATAGGGCGCATAGGGGCTATCGCCGTCGATGCTCTGGGCAATTCCCTCACCCGCCTCGAAGTAGCCCAGTTTGATGTTGACCAAGGCCGCCAGATAGCGATACTCGGCATCCAGTTCCTCCGGCATGGCGCCGTGAATATTGGCCAGGTTACCGGCGGCCCGCTCGGCATCGCCGCGCAGGTACTGCATCTTGCCAAGGTAGAACCAGGCCCGGTTGCGGGCCTCCTCGCCAACATTGCCTTCCGCCACTCGGGTAAAAATGTCTTCCGCCTGGGCATCCAGGCCATAGGACAGGCTAACGCCCCCTTTCAGCAATTCCGCATAGCTACCGTGGCCGACAATGCCGCCTTTATCCTCGGCGTAGGCGTATTCCACCAGGGCGTCGAAATAGTTTTGCTGGTGGAACTCGTAGAGAATCGCCCCGTACTTGAGATCCTTGACCTCATGGGCACTGGCAGCAAAGAACAGGGAAACCGCGGCTACGCCTGTCAGGCACTTGGCCAGCAGACGACCCCTGCCAGTGCTCCTGTTGAATCCGGTACCGTTCATGGCATCACCATTCCCGCACGCTGAACTCGGGTTGCTGGCGCGCCTCGGAATCGGCAATGCTCAGCTCGATGTACTTGGGGCCGGCCTCCTTGGCGATGGTCAAGGTTGTGCCCCGCTTGTATTCGCGGCCATTGGGGCCCAGTCCGACAAAGAACGCCGACACGGTGTGTGCGCCTTCGCTCAGATTGCCCAGGTGCAGCCGATGCATACCGCCCTTCGCCAGCGCCTGACGCTCGGATGCGCTGTACAGGTAACTGGTCACCGTCTCGCTATCCACTTTCAGTTCGACGCCCTCCAACTGGAAGAACTCGCCAACATCGAGGGAGACGAACACGCTGAATTGGGTATTGGCCGGGAACAACAGGTCCTCCTCCAACACCCGCAGGTCTTTATTCAGCGCAATCACGGACGTTTTCAGGTTCTGGATGTCCCGGGACAGGTCGTTCACCGCCTGCTGGGCCTGGCGCCGGCTCTCACGAATGGACAGCGGCGTCTCAATGATCTGCTCAATAGCTCGAACCGCGGGACCCTGCGGCACCTCTTCCGCCGCATTGGCGACGGCGCACCCCAGCCCAATCAGCAGCGACAGCCCAACTAGCAGGCGGCGAAATGCGCTGACCGCCACAAGACTGCGGGCTCGAAAAGGTTTGATTGTTCGCATGGCGCTCCTCCACCTACGACGGCCAAGGGCCGGGTCGTGACAACTTCGGGGAACTGACTACTGAGGACTCTGACTCTGCCTGTTTACCGGAAGGGATGCTTCAATTGCCCCGATTCCGGTGGGTCAGTTTTCTTCTTCGCACAGCTCTCTCGTTAAAGATTGTTAAATACGCTAACACAATTTTTCTCCATTCATACCGAAATATTGCGCCTGGTTAATGTTTCTGTGACCCGCTGCATAAAAATGGCCCCGAAAGCTTGCCCAACACCGGTTTCGACGCCACGATTCGGCAAAATCAATCCGACAAACCCTTTAAGAACAATTGATTACAAGATTTCACATTTATTTACACGGCGAGGCCTTGGCGTTGATTTCATTCGGAAAAATGGTCTCTGACCTGAACGATTCGAACAAGACCCTTCACCGAAAAATAATCCATATTTAGCCTTTTACCCCGAAATGGATTTAACATTTGGCCACCCAATTGGGCTGATATACGTTGACCAACGAACGAGAACACTATGAACGGCTCTCCCAAACCAATCACCACACGAAAACGCGTCCCTGGGACGATGCTTTCGAAGCTGGGTATCGCCTTGGTGGCCGCAGGATCGGTATTGGCAGGCCCCGCCCTGGCCGAGGATGCGGTACCGCGACTGCAGGTGGTGGATCCGTATATTGAACTGCACACGGCGCCCGGTCGCGGCTACCCAATTTTTCATGTCATCGAGCAAGGGGAGCAGGTTGAGGTTCTGAAGCGCCGAACGAACTGGTACCAAGTACGAACCAGCGATGGCCAAACCGGCTGGACCAAGGCCAGCCAATTGGGCCGGACCCTGGAACCCACCGGCATTCCAGCGGATCTGCCGGACGTGGGGCATGGCGAATACCTGGCATCCATGTGGCGGGTCGGATTTACCGCCGGGCAGTTTGAAAGCTCACCGAGCTTCAGCCTGACCGTCGGTTACCGGCCACTCACCTGGACCGGCGTCGAGCTGGAGGCGGGCAAGTTCTACAACGAATCGGTCACCAGCGATTACTACAACGCCAACCTCATCATCGAACCGCTGCACCGCTGGGATGTCACCCCCTTCCTGCTGGTGGGCGCCTCCCGATTCTCTTTCGATGCACGGCACAAGGTGCTGCTGAACGATCTGGATGACGCCGACGGCTACAGTGTCGGCGGCGGCGCCAGTTACTACATTGGGCGAAACTTTCTGATCCGTGCGGATTACCGGCGCTATTCGGTATCGAACGACTCTGAAACCACAGGGCTAAGCGAATGGAAAATTGGACTGAACACTTTCTTCTGACCCCGGCCAACTTTGTTCCAACCCAGGCCAAAGTACGCAAGGGTGCCGCCGCCCTGATGCTGTCGCTGGCCGCTTGCGGGCCTCATACCGTGCTGGCCCAAGAGACCGACGACACCGCCGACAAGCCGGCTCCGGTGCAGGTGATTGCCCCGGAAGTCAAACCGCGCACGGTGCGGGAATCCGATATCGATTCGGAGTTTTTCGAGGTTGGTGCCTTCGCCGGCGTGCTCTCGATCGACAACTTCAGCAGCGAGCCGGTCTTCGGTGTCAGTGCGGCCTTCCATGCCACCGAGGACTTCTTCATCCAGGCCAACTTCGGCATGTCCGAGGCCGGCCTGACCTCCTTTGAAGAATTGAGCGGTAGCAACGTGCGGCTGCTGACGGACTCGGACCGGGACTACACGTTTTACAATTTCCTGGTGGGCTATAACATTTTCCCCGGTGAAGTGTTCTTTACCGACAAGCTGACCTTCAACTCCGCCTTCTACCTGGTGGGCGGGGTCGGCAACACCGAGTTTGGCGGTGAGCGCAATTTCACCACCACTCTGGGCACCGGCTATCGCATCGTCCTGCTGGACTGGCTGACCGTGCATATGGACTTTCGCGACCATATGTTTAAAAGCGACCTGATCCGGGAATCACAGCTCACCCACAACATCGAGCTATCCTCCGGTGTGACGCTGTTCTTCTGAGCAACGGTTGAAACAAAAAAGAGGCCCTCGGGCCTCTTTTTTGTGTTTATCGAGCTACCGCCTCACCCCTGGGAGAGCAACTCGCGCAGATCGATGATGGCCGCATTGGCCCGGGACAGGTAGGCGGCCATGGTCAGCGAGTGGTTCGCCAGCACCCCAAAGCCGCTGCCGTTGAGGATCACCGGACTCCACATCGCGCCTTGACTGCCTTCCAGCTCGATGATGACCTGCCGCACGCTGGCAGAGGCGTTTTTGTCGTTCAGCACCTTGCGAAAATCCACTTCGATGGCGCGGAAGATATGCAACAGCGCCCAGGCGGTGCCCCGGGCCTCGTAGAACGCATCGTCGAGCTGGGTCCAGGGGGTCTTGATCTCTTCACCGTTTTCGGTGTCCGTGAGCGGATCCTGATCGACATCGCTGGCCAGGGATTCGGATACCGACGCCTTGCCGACGCTCTCGCCCAGCAGCCGCGACAGGCTGCCCAGGCGGGTTTCCAGATCCGCCAACCAGTTGTTGAGGTTGTCGGCCCGCGCGAAGAACTGGGCGCTGGGCTGGGTCGGGTTCGACAAGCGGTCCAGGTAGCGGTACAGCGCGGTGATGCCCCGGCGGTATTCGGTTTCGGTGGAGGGGATCGCCCAGCTGCCGCTGTCGAAATGGAATTGGGGCTCCACCACCACCAGATCGGGATCTTCTGCGGACTGGCTCTGGGACCGGCTGATGTCTTTGCGCATGGCCCGGGACAAATCCCGCAGCTGCACCAGGGCACCGTACTCCCAGGCCGGCATGTTATCCAGCCACAGCCCCGGCGGGAAAATATCGTTGGAGAGGTAGCCCCCCTGCTTGTCCAGTAGGGTTTCGGCGATGCGGATCATCGTCACCGTGGTGGCAAAGCCGGTCACCGGCTCCCGATTCATCTCCGCTGCCACGGTACGGGTATGCTCCCGCACTGAAAACGTGTCTGGCTCGCTGCTCCAGATCATCCCCAGTACCAGGCTGACCAGCAGATAAAGCACGATCAGGACCAGGACCCACTTGCCGAAACCGCCGGCGTAGTCCTGCACATCGTCCCTTCGGTCCTGCAAATATTCTTTTGTTCGACTCAGCATGCCGCCCCTGTTCCTTCTTGTGTGCTCGCCATTCGCGCCCCGGCGCCGGAGGCGCGGGTGTACATCCAGCCGATACGATGACGCAATCATCACCGATCTGCAATGCCGGGGAAATCCCTGATGACGGTTCTGGCATCCGCCGAACTACACCGTCTAGCCGCCTCCGGCACGAGGATGCGGGTCGCCGCCAACGAACTAGTCCGGGCTCTGACCGTCTGCGCGCTCGGGCCGCCCCAGGTGGTAACCCATGGCGCCATCCACGTCGATGGCCTGAAGCTCGCGCCACTCATCGGCGGTCTCCACACCGGTGGCGAACACCTGCACCCCCAGACTGTGGGCAATGGAGATGACCGACTCCAGGTAAAAACGGTTGTCATGATGGGTGTCGATAGCGTGGACGAAGCTGTTATCAATGCGCAGGGCGCGTATGGGCAGCCCCTGCAAATAGTTGAACGGGACGCCGCCCACCCCGAAGTGGTCCACCACCATACCCACGCCCAGCTTGCGCAACGCCAGGGCCAACGCCGTCGCAGGCTTGCGGTGATGATGGATGGTCTGCTCCGAGACGCCAACCCACAACCGCTGGCGCACATCTTCGGCGCGATCGAGCACGTCGACGAAGGCCTCCCGGAAGGCGGCATCGGCCACGGAGGAGTGGCCGATGGTCAGCGCCAGTTGTCGCTCCGGGTCGGCCCGCAACCACGCCAGCGCCTTGTCGGTCACCAACAGATCGACTTCCGACATCAGCCCGAACCGCTCCGCCATGGGCACGTAAACACCCGCCTTGACCCATTCGCCCTCACAGCGAATGCGGGAGAAGACTTGATGGAACGCCGCCCCGCCGTCGCCGGAGCGCATCACCGGCTGTTGCCACAACTCGACCGCCTGGCTGGTCACCGCTTCGGTGATCAGCTCACGCCAGGTTTCGATGCCGTGATGGCCGGCCTGGCTCGGCTCGGTACCATGGCAGCCGGTCACCGCTTCGTCCTGGGCCTGCCGCATGGCCTCGTCCGCCGCCGACAGCAATTCATCAATGGTCATGCCTTCGACCGCCTGCGCCACGCCGCCAAACACCGCCACGTCCAACGGCACCGCGGCGTCGGAGTAAATGCTGTCCACGGTGTTCGCCAGCCCCCGGGCCCAGTACAGCATGTCCGCCATGGACACCCCAGGCACGTAAATGGCGAACTCGGCGCCGATGCGCCGGCCGGCAAAGGCGCCGGCATGGTCCAGCACGAAGCTCTTCACGGTGTCGGCCACCCGCCCCAGCAGCTGGTCCCCCGCCTCACGGCCGAATCGCTGGTTGAAGTCGGAGAAGTCCCCTAGCTGCATCAATAACAAGCCGCCCGGGGACGCCCGTTCCTCCGACTCCACTTCCACCCGAAGGCGCTGGTCGAAAGCCAGGCGACTGGCAAGACCGGTGATGGGGTCCTCATTGTTGATCTGGCGCAAATGCTGGATCAGCTTGCCCTGCCCCTCGAACAGCACGCCCAGGTCGTCCGCCATCTGGTTCATGGCATGGGTGACCCGGTTCAGTTCGCGGGTGGACGACTTCGGCACCCGGCGACTGAAATCCCGGCGTCGCACGGCCTGGGCCTGGGCTTCCAGCTGCCGCAACGGTGCCAGGTTATGGGTCAGAATAAAATACAGCAGCATCAGCGCCAGGCCGCCCACGACGGCATTCAACGCGATGATGGCGAGGGTGATGCTCCACAGGTCCTGGTAGGCGATTCTCGGGTTACTGATGACTCGGATTGTGCCCAGCAGCTGCCAACCTCGGGTCACCTCGGCCCGGCCCTCGGTGAGCGGAATATTGGCCAGGCGGACGAACCAGCCGGGCACGCCCATGTTCTGGAGCGGCACGGCCCGACCGGCAATGGTGTTTTCACCACTGTCGAGGTACTGGACGCTGAGGTAGCGACTGCTATCGAAGGCGGCATCGATCAGCGACGACGACGCCACCGGGTCGCGACCATCGATGGCGTGGGAAAGGGACATGCCCAGGGCGGTGGCGCCATCCTGGGCATGATCGGCCAGCTGGCCGGAGATGTAATCCCGGAAGCTGTTCAGGCTCAAGCCAATACTGATAAGCAGCAACAGCAAAATCAGGCTGCCGGTGAACACCAGCAACATCGCCCGCAGGGTGACTGCGCCGGATTGTCGCTGAAGATCAAAGCACGTGCTCTCCATGTTTCGCTGCACCCGATCGGAATTCGTCGTCCACGGCCGTTAGCCGATGATAATAAATGACAAACATTTACATAGCGTGACCTACGCCGACAACATTAAACACTATAGACTCTCTAATCCGACTAGTGTTGAAAAAAGCGGTTCAGAAGCCTGGAAATCCCGCCCGCCATCCGGTCGCAGACCGGGTCGGAACGGGGGCGTGCCTGAGTTCCCTGCCAGTATCTGTACCCAATAATTAGAAAAGGACAGGCCAGACACACATGAGCGATGACACCCAAAAGGACAAGCTGCGGCAACACTTTGCCCGCCGAGTGACGACCCAGGCCCGGGTCGTACTGGACACCTGGCAGAAAATCCAGGCCTCCCCGGAAACGGCTGCCGCCTGGCAAACGGACTTCCACACCGCCCTCGACAAACTGGTGCGCTACGCCCGGCGCTTCGACATGGAAAAGCACGCCGCGGCCGGTCAGCGGCTGACCGAACAATTGGCCCAGTGGCCGACGGGTGCCGCGATGCCCGCGCTGCTGCAGCCGCAGATCCAGGACACCCTGGATGAATTGTCCCGCAGCACCCTGCGCCGCACCGACCAGGACCTGGCCGAACCGCCCCGCACCTATCGCCGCACCCCGGTCTACATCGCCCTGAGCAACAGCGAGATGGCCAATCGGCTGATCAAACAGCTGGAATTCTTCGGCTTTCGCGCCGCCGCTTTCGAGAGCCCGGAACCGCTGCTGGCAGCCTGTGCCATGCACAAACCGGAAACCATCCTGATTGACGTAGGTTTCGGCGGCGCCCCCACCAAAGGCTTGGAGACCGTCGAACAACTGCAAAAGCGACACGAGACCTCGATTCCCGTGATCTTCATGAGCGACGAGGACGGCAGCATCGAAACCCGGCTGCGGGCGTCCCGGTGCGGCGGCGAAGAGTACTTTTATCCGGCGGTGGACCCCGGCCAGCTGATTGAGAAAATCGAAGCCTACACCCACGGCAATACCGTCGAACCCTATCGGGTGCTGGTGCTGGACGATTCCAGGGCCCAGGCCAAGTTCATGGAAACCGTGCTCAAAAAGGCCGGCATGAAGGCCCACATCATCACCGACCCGATGCAGATCATTCACGCCCTTGAGCAGTTCTCACCGGAAATCATTATCCTGGACATGTACATGCCCGGCTGTACCGGCATGGAGATTGCCCGGGTCATCCGTCAGCAGGACCGTTTCCACAGCGTGCCCATCATCTACCTGTCCGCCGAAGACGATGTCGGCAAACAGCTGCACGCCATGAGCCTGGGTGGGGACGACTTCCTGACCAAACCCATTGACCCCAAACATCTGGTGGCCACCCTGCATAACCGCGGGCGCCGGGCCCGATCGCTGCTGGCGCTGATGATCCGCGACAGCCTGACCGGACTGTACAACCACACCCATACCCTGCACCTGTTGGAACAGGAGATCGTCAAGGCGCGCCAGAAGCAGCGACCGCTGTGTTATGCGATGCTCGACATCGATTATTTCAAGAAGGTCAACGACACCTACGGCCACCCCATCGGTGACCGGGTGCTGCGCAGCCTGTCGATGTTCCTCAAGCAGCGCCTGCGCAAGACCGATCACATCGGACGATACGGCGGCGAGGAGTTCGCCATCATTTTCCCGGGCACCCGCGAAAGCGATGCCCGCGCCGTGCTCAACGATATTCGCGAACGCTTCTCGCAGCTGAACCAACCGGCCGGCGACCGGGAATTCAACGTCACCTTCAGCTGCGGCATTGCCAGCTGGGACAACGAATCCGCCCAGGTGCTGTGCGAGCGGGCAGACCGCGCGCTCTATCGGGCCAAAGGCGAAGGCCGCAACTGCGTGCTGTCGGCCCAGGACTAAGGAGCCGGGCCAAGGGTTGGCAGGCGCCTTTCGTTCAGGCTTCGTCCAGGGTAACGAACACCGCCGTCTGGTTGAGCAGCTGATAGGCCACTTCGCCGAAGGTGAACGGGCCGGTCAGCTCGCCAGTGCGCTGCCCCTGCAACTCCGAATACAGGTAGTTGAGGATGCAATTACAGCCAAACAGCAGCGTACCGGAGGTCGCCGGCATGGCCTGCTGCAACCTGGCCGGGTAATCGCTCACCGGCCGGGCAAAGCGGTAGCGGACGCCCTGGTACACCGGCGCGAAAAAACGGACCTGTCCCCCGCCGGTATCCACTGACTGAATGCTGACGTTGATGGTGGCGCCACAGTAATCCGCCACCAGTGGCCAGCGCTGGTCCACCGAGTGCGCCGCCATGAAGGCCGCCAGGTTGCCGGCCCGACCGTCCACAACACAATCCGAGGCGTTGAAGCCGGTGGCGGGAAACTCAATGGTCGGGCCGTCCCCTGGCGCAAACAGGCTGACGGCGTGAACCGTGGCGGTCAGCGGCGACGGCAACGGCAGATGGACGGCAATGGCCTGGTTTTCGAAAGTCTCACCACTGCGGCCGTCGATGACCAGAGCCGGTTCCCGTTCCACCCGCTCCAGCCGGACACCGGAGACCCAACCCGCCAGCGGCTTCAGGTACATGTCGACATAGCCCGGTGCATGACAGGCATACTCCTCCAGCACCTGGCTGCCCGCCGGCAGGATCAGCAGGGTAAAGCCGTTTTCCGGCGCGTCCTCCAGCAGGTGCGGCAGGCTCTGGCAATCATAACGGACGACCCGGCCGGCGCGACCACCGAAGCCATGGACAAAGACCCGATCGTCACGACAGGTGCCGCCGCCCTCCGCCATGAAATAAGGGGTGGTACCCCCCATCCAGTTGCCCTTGGGCAACTGGCGCAGACAGGCCATGTCGCCGGCGATGGCCAGGGTGGCACCGCTGTCAATCCAGCCCCGAGCCTGGTCAATGGTCATGAGTACTGCTTCCGGGAATGCCGTCATTGACTCAGCCCCTCCTCAACGCCATCCCGGAGCTCGGCGATCTGGGCGATCTCTTCCGCCAGCTGCTTCTCGTGCTTGACAAAAAAGCGGCGGATTTCATTAATTTTCAGGGTCCGGGCGTCTTCCCCCCGGAGCTGACGGAAGTCCTGACGGGCCCGGGTCAACAGCAATCGCAGGCTCAGCATTCGCACCTGGATGGGCTCCCTCGCGGTAAGAATATGACGCCACACCGGATCACTGCTTCCGGGAATCGTCACCTCATCCCGCGCTACCGGATGTTCCTCATGCAACCGTTTCGCCAGGTCCCGACCCGCGCCCGGCAGGGTGCCCTCACTCAAGGCATGGCGGATTTGCCAGGCCAGATGGACATCGATGTCCAGCAGCTCACAGACCTGACGATAGCTCATGCCAACCTGCAGGCAACCCACCACCCGTCGGGCCAGGCCATGGCTGAACTCATTGCTGACGTCCCCCAGAAACGGCAACTGGCGCTCTTGCGCACTGAGCTGTTCCGGCAGGCTGGCGTGGATATAGGCCTTGCAGGCTCCCAGGCTGGTGTGACGCCAACGGGATTGGGTCGTATCCGCCAGGTATCGCCCAAACCACGAGCGCCCCGAGGTCAGGTAGACGTGAACTTCACGACTTTGGGCATCGACCCGGACCCGGCTGACGTCCCAGGGCGGTTGCAGTGCCAACAGGTAGCGACACATCTCGACATCTTTCATTGTGCTTTTCTCCGGCAAGCTGCGGACGAGTTACTCGGATGGTGGCACCGCCCGCCACCCCGCTGTAGAGCACTCTGGACCCATCTGACTACCACTTCGGTAGCAGACCGAAAGACGCCTCCCCGCCGCTACGCTGCAACCCGGCTACCCGGGGGCGCCGGGGGATCACCGGGGCGGCCTAGCCCTGGGGTTATGAAACCAACGTCTTATGGACGCGCCCCGCCCCGCTTTCCACAATAGGCACGCTGGCAACAGCACCGGGGAGCTGCCGAGCAGGCCATCCGGCCCGATCGGATAGCCGGTGTCTTGAAATTGTCACGACCAGAAAGTCAAAATGTATTGAATTTAATGGTGTAAATACGCAGTATTGCTGGAAAATGTCGCTAAGTTCGGCAATCCTGTCAGAAAACACCGAATAACAACCGCAAGGCAAATGTGAGCTATGTCCACAATTCTGGTTCTCCATGGCCCCAACCTGAACATGCTCGGCACCCGGGAACCGGAGGTGTACGGCCACGAAACACTGGCCGACATCAACGACCGGCTCCACCAACAGGCCGCCGCACAGGGTCATCACCTGATGCACCTGCAGTCGAACGCCGAATACGAGCTGATCGAACGCCTCCATGAAGCCCGAACCGAAGGTGTGGACTTTGTGATCATCAATCCCGCCGCCTTTACCCACACCAGTGTGGCGCTGCGGGATGCGATCCTGGCTTCGGACATTCCATTTATCGAGGTGCATCTGTCGAACGTGCATGCCCGGGAAAGCTTCCGGCATCATTCCTATTTCTCCGATATCGCCGTGGGCGTTATCTGTGGACTCGGCAGCCAGGGCTACGACCTGGCGCTGCAGGCTGCCATTAGCCGAATTCAACAATAGACCTCCGAACTAGAACGGGACTGGACTGACTATGGATATTCGCAAAATCAAAAAATTGATTGAGCTGCTGGAAGAATCAGACGTTGAAGAGCTGGAAATCCACGAAGGCGACGACTCGGTACGGATTTCCCGTCGCCGCGAACAGGTTGGCACCGCGACGGTTGCCCAGTTTGCCGCGCCCGCTCCGCAACCGGTAGCTCCGGCACCCGTGGCCGCGGCCCCCACCGAGGCACCGGCTCCCGCCGCGCTCAACGGCCATGCGGTCAAGTCGCCAATGGTTGGCACTTTCTATCGCGCACCGTCGCCCACCGCCAAGTCCTTCGTCGAAGTCGGCCAGACCGTCAGCGCCGGCGAAGTGATCTGCATTGTTGAAGCGATGAAGATGATGAACCAGATCGAAGCCGACAAGAGCGGTACGGTGAGGGAGATCCTGGTCGACAACGGCCAGCCGGTCGAGTTTGATCAGCCCTTGATTGTCATTTCCTGATAACGGCGAGGCGACTTCATGGCCATGATTGAAAAAGTTCTGATCGCCAACCGGGGTGAAATAGCCCTGCGGATTCTCCGCGCCTGCAAGGAGCTGGGCATCCGCACCGTGGCGGTTCACTCCCAGGTTGACCGGGACCTGATGCACGTGCGTCTGGCGGACGAATCTGTGTGCATCGGCCCCAACAGCCCGGTGGACAGTTACCTCAACATTCCCGCCATCATCAGTGCCGCCGAGGTGACGGACTCCGTCGGCATCCACCCCGGCTACGGCTTTCTCGCCGAGAACGCGGATTTTGCCGAACAGGTGGAGAAAAGCGGCTTCCGCTTCATCGGCCCCAGTGCCGAGACCATCCGCCTGATGGGCAACAAGGTCTCCGCCATCAACGCGATGACCCGCGCCGGTGTACCCACCGTGCCCGGCTCCGACGGTCCGATCACCGAGGACGACGAGCGCACTCTGCAGATCGCCCGGGACATCGGCTACCCGGTGATCATCAAGGCCGCCTCCGGTGGCGGCGGGCGCGGAATGCAGGTGGTCCACGCCGAGGCAGCCCTGCTCAAGAGCATCCAGATCACCCAGTCTGAAGCCCGCAACGCTTTCGGCGACCCGACGGTTTACCTGGAGAAATACCTGGAGCAGCCCCGCCATGTCGAGGTGCAGGTGCTGGCGGATACCCATGGCAATGTGATTCACCTGGGTGACCGGGACTGCTCCATGCAGCGCCGCCATCAAAAGGTACTCGAGGAAGCTCCGGCCCCCAATATTGACCCAGCCGCGCGCGAGCAAACCCTCGCCGCCTGTGTTGAGGCCTGCAAGGAAATCGGCTACGTTGGCGCCGGCACCTTCGAGTTCCTGTACCAGGACGGCCGCTTCTACTTCATCGAAATGAACACCCGGGTCCAGGTCGAGCACCCGGTTTCCGAGATGGTCACCGGGGTCGATATCGTGCGTGAACAACTGCGCATCGCCAGCGGCCTGCCCTTGCAGTACAGCCAAGCCGACATCAAGATCACCGGCCATGCGCTGGAGTGCCGCATCAATGCCGAAGACCCGGTCACCTTTATTCCCAGCCCAGGCAAGGTCAAGCACTTCCATGCCCCCGGCGGCAATGGCGTCAGGGTCGACTCGCACCTGTACAGCGGCTATACGGTGCCGCCGTACTACGACTCGCTGGTCAGCAAGGTCATCACCTGGGGCGACGATCGCGACATCGCCCGGCGGCGGATGAAAAATGCGCTGGACGAACTGGTGGTTGAAGGCATCAAGACCAATCAGCCACTGCATCGAAAACTGGTACGCGATGCCGGCTTTAAAAAGGTAGACTTCACCATTCACTACCTGGAGAAGCTGATTCGGGACTGAGGCGCCGCGAAGCCATCTCCTCCAGGGCCAAGCCAGAACCATAAGGGACACGAGCATGCCCTGGATACAACTCGAGATTCCGGCTGATCCGCACAGTGCCGATCAGCTGGAGGACCTGCTGATGGAGCTGGGGGCGGATGCCGTCTCCATGGAAGACGCCGCCGACCAGCCGCTGTACGAGCCGGACCCGGGCACCACCCCTCTGTGGCAGCAAACCCGGGTAACCGGCCTGTTCAGCGCCGACACCAACATCGACCAGTTGTGCGCCAGCCTGCGCCAGGCCTGGCACCAGCAAACCCAGCTAACCCTGGCCGATATCGACGTGACCCTGGTGGAGGACAAGGACTGGGAACGCGCCTGGATGGATGACTTCAAACCGATGAAGTTTGGCGAACGGCTGTGGATCGTGCCCAGCTGGCATGGTGCGCCCGATCCCCAGGCCGCCAACCTGCTGCTGGACCCTGGCCTGGCGTTCGGAACCGGCACCCATCCGACCACCGCGCTGTGCCTGCAATGGCTCGACGGCATGACGCTCACCGACCAACAGGTGATCGACTACGGCTGCGGCTCCGGCATTCTCGGCCTGGCCGCGTTGCTGCTGGGCGCCCGCCATGTGATCGGCGTCGACACCGATGCCCAGGCGCTGGAGGCCAGTCGCGACAACGCCCGCCGCAACCGGATTGAGGACAGCCGACTGGATCTGTACCTACCGGTGGATGAGCCCGCCACTCAGGCTGACGTGCTGCTGGCCAATATCCTGGCGCAGCCGCTCATTTCCCTGGCCGGCCACCTTGCCGGTCGCGTCAAGCCCGGCGGTCATCTGGTACTGTCCGGCATCCTGTCCAACCAGGCGCGCGATGTCATGACCGCCTACGAGCCCTGGTTCACCATGGACGAACCGGTCCAGCAGGAAGACTGGATCCGGCTCACAGGACGACGCAACAGCAGGTGACGCAGCCCCGGTGAACGTCTAAACTGCCCCAAGTCAAGGCAAAGCCCCTCACAGGACCGAAGGATGCCCCACAGTAGTTTGCTGACCCGCTGCCCCAACTGCCAGACCCAGTTTCGCGTGACCGAAGAGCAGCTAGGCATCGCCAACGGCAAGGTCAGGTGCGGCAACTGCATGGAAATCTTCAATGCGGTGCAGCACCAGACAATCACGACCAGCAGCCGTGCCGCCCCCGCGCAGCCGGAGACGGCCGAACCGGAAGCGTCTGAACCGGCGCCCGCCAGCGGCTTTACCGCTGACGACTTCGTGTTCGAGGATAACCCGGAGGAAGATGCTACCGAGCGGGGTTACACCGGCAGCCATCTGGCGTTCAGCAATGACGAACTGAGTGACAGCTTCCGAGAGGCACAGGAGGGCTCATTCACCGGGTTTGAAGCAGACCACCACGAAGAATCCCTGTCCGAGGTGGACGAAAGCTGGGCGGAAGCCATTCTGGAGGACACCCCAACCGCCCCCGAGCCGGTCGCTGAGACGCCGCAACCCGCCAAGCCGGATACGGCCAGAACGCCCCGGCCAGCGACCAAAAAAGCCGCGACGCCGGAGCGACGCGAACCGACGCTCGACGAGCCACGCCTGGAGCTTGAGCCCCAACCTTTGGCTGCAGCGTCGAAGCCTAGTTCCGCACCTATGTCGTCCGCACCTACGTCGTCCGCACCTACGTCGTCCGCACCGGCTTCCGAGCCGAGTCCCGAGCCTGCGCCGGCGGCACCATCGGAACTCACGATGGCGAAAGAACCCAACGCGCAGGATCAGTCAACGAAATCGGAGCCGCCAATGCCAGCCAAGCCCTATCAGGAGCTGGCTCGAGAGCCCATCGCTGTCGCTCCCCGACCTCGCGGCGGCTGGCTACGCACGACGCTCTGGAGTTTGCTGGTGCTGGGACTGCTCGCCGCCCTGGGCGCCCAAGTCGGCTACTACCAGTTCGACCGGTTGTCGGCGATTCCGGAGTTGCGCCCTTACTACGAAACCGCCTGCCAGTACGCCGGCTGCGAACTGAAACCCCTGGTCGATGTGAACCAGATCCAAAGCCGCAAACTGGTGGTGCGCACCGCCCCGGACAACCGCGCGGCGCTGATTGTCGATGCCGAAATCATCAATCGCGCCCCGTTTGACCAGCCCTTCCCGGCCATCGCCCTGACCTTTTCCAACCTGAACGGCGATGTGGTGGCCCAGCGCGTGTTTCCACCGGAGACCTATCTGGCCGGCCAGGCCCAGGAACTGAGCACTATGCCCAAGGGCGTCCCGGTACGCATCGCCATCCAGATTCGCGACCCCGGCCGGGACGCGGTGAACTACAACATCGTCTTCCGGCCTTACAC
Source organism: Marinobacter sp. SS21 (assembly GCF_028369065.1). GTDB lineage: Bacteria > Pseudomonadota > Gammaproteobacteria > Pseudomonadales > Oleiphilaceae > Marinobacter. The sequence goes on along the minus strand of NZ_JAQNDA010000004.1, from coordinate 228,849 downwards.
CCCGTAAGCGAGCGCTGACTTTATCGGATTGGCCGCCGGACACCAGATAGACCAAAAGTCAACCAAAAAGAGCGAAAAATAATCAACTTTTTCGCCCTTTTCCCTCTTCAATAGCGGAAATCTCGGCGGTATCATTGTCGCCCCTCGGAAATCGGGCCCCGGATCAACCAGCCGCTGCCCGCCGAACCATCTCTTGAACCCTTGTGAAACGGACTCAGATCATGCTGCCCAAGGCAATTATCGGGCCGTACACATTGCCCAATCCGCTGGTGGTTGCGCCCATGGCCGGCGTGACCGATCGCCCGTTCCGACTGCTGTGCCGGCGTCTCGGCGCGGGCCTGGCGGTGTCCGAGATGGTGATTGCCGACAGCAGGCTTTGGCACACGCGCAAGTCCCGGTTACGCCTCGACCACGACGGCGAACCGGAACCCCGCTCCGTGCAGATCGCCGGGGGCGATCCGGACATGCTGGCCAATGCCGCACGCCTGAATGCCGAGCACGGCGCCCAAATCATCGACATCAACATGGGCTGCCCGGCCAAGAAGGTATGCAACAAGGCCGCCGGCTCCGCGTTGATGAAGGACGAGCCGCTGGTGCGTGACATTTTGCACGCGGTGGTGGCGGCGGTGGACATTCCGGTGACGCTCAAGATGCGAACCGGTTGGGACCGGGACCACCGCAATGCGCCGCTGATCGCCCGCATGGCCGAAGATGCGGGCATCCAGGCGCTGGCCATTCATGGTCGTACCCGTGCCGATGCCTACAAAGGGAGCGCCGAGTACGACACCATCGCCGAGGTCAAATCCCGGGTCGGCATCCCGGTGTTTGCCAACGGCGACATCACGTCCCCCGAGGAGGCCCGGCGGGTGCTTCAGCACACCGGGGCCGACGGTTTGTTGATCGGACGGGCCGCCCAGGGCCGGCCATGGATTTTCCGGGAAATCCTGCACTACCTGGAAACCGGAGACCATCTGCCGCAGCCGGAACTGGATGAGGTGGAGCAGATCCTGACCGATCACCTGGCCGCATTGCACGATTTCTATGGCGACGTGATGGGCTCGCGCATTGCGCGCAAGCATGTGGGCTGGTACTTGCAGTCCCATGATGAGAGCAGAACCTTCAGAAAACGCTTCAACGCCATCGACGATCCGTTGGAGCAGAAAGACAGTATTCAACAGTATTTTGCAGGCTTACGAAATGGAGAGGTATTCGCAGCATGACCGCTGAGACATTGGCAAACGACAACCGGATTCCTGGTGCAGGCGACGAGGCAAACCAGTTGCAGACCATCACCACCAGCGGCACTTCCGTCACCCTGCGTGACAGCGTGGAAGTGGCCCTGAAAAACTATTTCGCCCAGCTCGATGGCGCCCCGGTTACCGACGTCTACCAACTGGTACTGTCCGAGGTCGAGGCGCCACTGCTGGAGCAGGTGATGAAGTACACCCGCAACAACCAGACCAAGGCCTCCACCATGCTCGGGCTGAATCGCGGAACCCTGCGTAAGAAACTCAAGCAGTACGGTCTGCTATAATCCAGACACTGGGAGGCCTACTGAGACTCCCCACCCTTACGAGGGCCTCCCGGACACCATTCGCGAGGCCTTCCTTCGTTCATATCCGATGAAAATGTGAATCATGGCTAATCAGGTAAATACCCCCGTCCGTCGTGCGCTGATCAGCGTTTCTGATAAAACCGGCATCGTCGAATTCGCCAAGTCCCTGACCGATCTGGGTGTCGAGCTGCTCTCCACCGGCGGCACCTTCCGGCTGCTGCAAGAACACGAGATTGCCGTCACCGAAGTCAGCGACTACACCGGTTTTCCGGAAATGATGGACGGCCGTGTAAAGACCCTACACCCGAAGATTCACGGTGGCATCCTGGGCCGTCGCGGCACTGACGACAGCGTGATGGCGCAGCACCAGATCAACCCGATCGACATGGTGGTGGTCAACCTGTACCCCTTCGAAGCCACCATTGCCAGGCCGGACTGCGACCTGGCCACCGCCATTGAAAACATCGACATCGGCGGTCCCACCATGGTGCGCGCCGCCGCCAAGAACCACAACGATGTCGCCATTGTGGTCAACGCCAGCGACTACGACCGGGTACTGGCGGAACTCTCCGACAACAACGGCACGCTGAGTCACCCCACCCGTTTCGACCTGGCGGTGAAAGCGTTCGAGCACACCGCCGGTTACGACGGCGCCATCGCCAACTACCTGGGTGGTCGCACCGCGGACAACGATAACGCGGATTTCCCCCGCACCTTCAACAGCCAGTTCGTCAAGGTGCAGGATATGCGTTATGGCGAGAACCCGCACCAACGGGCAGCCTTCTACGCCGAGCGCCACCCGCAGGAGGCCTGCGTCGCCACCGCCAAGCAGCTGCAGGGCAAGGAACTGTCCTACAACAACGTGGCCGACACCGACGCCGCGCTGGAGTGTGTCAAGCCGTTCGCCGATCCGGCCTGTGTCATCGTCAAGCACGCCAATCCCTGCGGCGTTGCCATTGGCGCCGACATCAAGCAGGCCTATGACCTGGCCTTCGCCACCGATCCCACCTCGGCGTTTGGCGGCATCATCGCGTTCAATCGCGAACTCGATGCCGACACCGCCAAGGCCATCATCGACCGCCAGTTCGTGGAAGTGATCATCGCGCCCTCCGTTACCGCCGAGGCGGCGGAGCTGGTGGCCGCGAAGAAGAATGTTCGCCTGCTGGCCTGCGGTGAGTTCGACACCGAACGCGCCCACGCCATGGACTACAAGCGGGTCACCGGTGGCCTGCTGGTGCAGGACCGTGATCTGGGCATGGTGGCGATGGATGACGTCAAGGTGGTGACCGAACGTCACCCCAGCGCCGACGAACTCAACGACTTGCTGTTCGCCTGGGAAGTGGCCAAGTACGTTAAGTCCAACGCCATCGTTTACGCCAAAACCGGGCGCACCATCGGCATCGGTGCCGGCCAGATGAGCCGGGTCTACAGCGCCAAGATCGCCGGCATCAAGGCCGCCGACGAAGGCCTCGAGGTGAAAGGCTCGGTGATGGCCTCCGACGCCTTCTTCCCGTTCCGCGACGGCATCGACGCCGCCGCCGAAGCCGGCATCACCGCGGTGATCCAGCCCGGCGGTTCCATGCGCGATCAGGAGGTGATCGACGCGGCCAACGAACACGGCATTGCCATGGTCTTCACCGGCATGCGCCATTTCCGCCACTGATTGTTTAGTGACGAGATTTTAGAGATAAGGATTCCGATCATGAACATTCTGGTAATTGGTAGTGGCGGACGTGAACACGCCCTGGCCTGGAAAGCGGCACAGTCGCCCGATGCCGACAAAGTCTTCGTGGCACCCGGCAATGCCGGCACCGCGAAGGAGCCCACGCTGGACAACGTCAACATTGACGTCATGGATCTCGACGGCCTGGCGGATTTTGCCGAGCAGAACCAGGTGGGCCTGACCATTGTCGGTCCGGAAGCACCGCTGGTGGCGGGCGTGGTGGACCTGTTCCAGAGCCGCGGCCTCAAGGTCTTTGGTCCGTCCGAAGGCGCCGCCCAGCTGGAAGGCTCCAAGGCCTTCACCAAGGACTTCCTGGCCCGGCACAACATCCCCACCGCCGCCTACGCCAACTTCACCGACGTCGACCAGGCCCTGGCCTATGTCCGTGAACAGGGCGCGCCCATCGTGGTCAAGGCCGACGGCCTGGCCGCGGGCAAGGGCGTGATCGTCGCCATGACCCTGACCGAGGCCGAAGACGCCATCCGTGACATGCTGGCGGGCAATGCCTTCGGCGAAGCCGGCAGCCGGGTGGTGATCGAGGAATTCCTCGAAGGCGAGGAGGCCAGTTTTATTGTCATGGTGGACGGCGAGCATGTGCTACCGATGGCCACTTCCCAGGACCACAAACGCGTGGGCGATGGCGACACCGGCCCCAACACCGGCGGTATGGGTGCTTATTCGCCGGCACCGGTGGTTACCGATGCCGTGCATCAGCGCATCATGGAGGAGGTGATCTACCCGACCGTGCGGGGCATGGCCGCCGAAGGCCATCCTTACACCGGCTTTCTCTACGCCGGCCTGATGATCGACGGCAACGGCGCTCCCAAGGTGATCGAGTTCAACTGCCGCTTCGGCGACCCGGAAACCCAGCCCATCATGCTGCGGATGAAATCCGATCTGGTGGCCCTGTGTGCGGCCGCCATCGACGGCAAGCTCGATGACTGCGAATCCGAATGGGACTCCCGGGCGTCCGTAGGCGTGGTGCTCGCCGCCGGCGGCTACCCCGGCAGCTACAACAAGGGCGACGCCATAACCGGCTTGCCAACCGCGGACACCGACGGCGAGAAGGTGTTCCACGCGGGTACCACCCTGGATGGTGATCAGGTGGTCACCAGCGGCGGCCGGGTGCTGTGCGCCACCGCCCTGGGGGACTCGGTGACGGAAGCCCAGCAGCGAGCCTACCAGCTCGCACAGACCATCCACTGGGACGGCGCCTTTTATCGCACGGACATCGCCTACCGGGCGATTGCCCGGGAGAGTTGATTCCCGCCCCCGCAAACCCTGCCCGGCTGTTGACCGGGCATTTTTTTGCGCTACTGTAAGAGCTTACGTATCAAGGATTTGTTCTTCGCCATGGACAAGAGCTCCGTACCCGCTCGCACCCGCTTGCTGGCCGGCCTTTGGCTGGCCGGCCTTAGCCTGGTTCTGGCCGGCTGTAGCCGGCAGGACCTGTATGACGCCGCCATCGCCTGGGAACGGGACGCCGCCGGCCTCCAGCAGCAGACGTTGCAGGCCGGCGACCTGAACATCGCCTACCTCACCAACCAGCAGCCCAACGCCGGCGCCAATCTGGTCATGTTGCACGGTTTCGCGGGCAACAAGGACAACTGGGTTCGCATGGCCGGCGCGCTCTCAGCGGAGTTCAACGTATTTGCCATCGACCTGCCCGGCCACGGCGACAGCAGCAAGGAGCTGACACGGAGCTATCGGCTGACCGACCAGGTCCGCTATGTCGAGGCTGTGCTGGCGCAGCTTGGTCTGACGCGGGTGCACATGATGGGCAACTCCATGGGCGGGGCCGTCACCGTGCTCTATGCGGCGCAGCATCCGGAGCGGCTGCAATCCGCCGTCCTGTTCAATCCCGCCGGCGTGTTCGAGTACGAAAGCGAGTTCACGACCAAGCTGCGCGAGGGCGACAACCCGCTGATTGTCCGGCAACCGGGGGACTTCAAACCGCTGGTGGATTTCGTGATGGAGAAAAAGCCGTTCGTGCCCTGGCCGATCTACCAGGTACTGGAAGAAAAGGCGCTGGCCAATCGGCCCGTGTACGAACACATCTTCGCGACCTTGCGGGAATCCAGCGATGACCAGGGCTTCCGGCAGGCACTGAGCCGTATCGCTGACCCGGTGCTGATTATCTGGGGCACCGAGGACAGGGTGATCGACTACCGCAACGCCGAATTGTTTGAGGCCCGCATCCCGCAAGCGGACACGGTGTTGCTGGAACAGATCGGCCATGTGCCGATGATCGAAGTCCCCGAACGTTCGGCCGAGCTCATTCGGCAGTTTGTCGGCCGCCATAGCGCCGCGACAGACGCTGCCGCGGCCAACTGATCGGAACGGAGCACTACCACTCGTTAGGGCGCTGAGCGAATGTCAGAGGCACTGTGGATTTCTTTCGCCTTCGTGCTGGGGCTGCTGGTCAAGTCCATCGGCCTGCCCCCGCTGGTCGGCTATCTCGCCGCCGGCTTTGCCCTGAGCGCACTGGCCACGATAACGTCGGTGGCGGTGGCGCACTCTGCCGTGCTCGATCACCTGGCCCACCTTGGCGTGCTGCTGCTGCTGTTCACCGTGGGCCTCAAGCTCAAACTGCGCTCCATCCTCAGCCCCGAGGTGATCGGCGGAGGGCTGCTGCATTTCAGCATCACCTGCGTGGTGTTTACCCCTGCCATCTGGCTGCTGCTGGGGGGCGAATGGCTCACCGCACTGCTGCTGGCCATTGCGCTGTCGTTCTCCAGCACCGTGCTGGCGGCCAAGGTACTGGAAAGCAAACGTGAGCTGAGGGCCTTTCACGGCCGTGTCGCCATCGGCATCCTGATCATGCAGGATTTGATCGCTCTGGGCGTAATGAGCATCGCGTCCGGCGAATCGCCATCGCCCTGGTCGCTGCTGCTGTTCGCGCTACCGTTACTGCGGCCGGTGCTGTTCCGGTTGCTGGACGCCAGCGGTCACGATGAGCTGCTGGTCTTGCTCGGCCTGCTGCTGGCACTGGTACTGGGCGGCCTCGGCTTTGAGTGGCTCGGCCTCAGTTCGGAACTGGGCGCACTGTTATTCGGCGCCATGCTGGCCAACCATCCGCGCGCCATCGAGCTGTCCAAGTCCCTTTGGAGCGTGAAGGAGGTGTTTCTGGTGGCGTTCTTTCTGCAGATCGGCATCAATGGGCTGCCGAATCAGCAGGCCTTGATCTTCGCACTGGTGGCCGCGCTGGTGCTGCCGCTCAAGGGCGTGCTGTTTTACTTCCTGCTGCTGTCGTTCCGGTTAAGAGCCCGCAGCAGCTTCCTGACCACACTGGCGCTGGCCAACTACAGCGAGTTCGGATTGATCGTCGCCAGCGTGGCCCTGCCCCAGTGGCTGGTCCCTCTGGCCATTGCGGTGTCGCTGTCGTTCGTCATTTCCGCACCGATTAACCGCATCGCACATAGACTCTACGAGCGCCACGCCACCACGCTAACCCGATTCGAGGGCCATCGGCGCCACCCGGACGAGCAGCCAATCTCATTAGGAGACACCCGGATTCTGGTGATGGGCATGGGGCGAACCGGGTCGGCAGCCTACGATCGCCTGTTCGAGACCGAGCCCCGGATCATGGGCCTGGACTCGGACCCGGCCAAGGCGCGCATGCATCTCAAGGCGGGCCGTAACGTGGTATTCGGCGATGGTGAGGACACCACCTTCTGGCAGGAACTGCACATGCCCAAACTGCAGGCGGTCATTCTCGCCATGAGCGACATCGAGGGCAAGGTCATTGCCGCCCGCATGCTGCGCCACAAAGGCTTCACCGGATACATCATCGCCCACACGATGTTTGCCGATGAGGCGGACAAGATCAAGGAAGCCGGCGCCAACGAGGCCTACCTCACCATGAATGAAACAGGTGTTGCGCTGGCGAGCCACATCGACGACTACCTCAGCGGCACCCCGCCGTTCGAGTCCATGGCCGGCTCAGCCGGCCGCAGCCCCAGCTAAAAACGTCGAAGAACTTTACAGTGTCGGCCAAAACACCTTTGGCCTGCCCCGCAACTGTATCATTTCCCGATAAGTTTTCTCGTGGCATGTAACCTGCTTGGCGATAGCCGTTTGATGTTGCAGCGTTTGGAACCTTCTGGGCCCTCACTTACTGACCGGCCCTCATCGACTCTCAGCTGAAAAGCAGTCCAGCCTGACGTCAACCATCAACCGGGGATCACACCATGGAAGCCAAGCGAACGCTACTGTGGCTATCACCGAAACCGAACCAGGCGGTGCCTGTCGAAACCCTCAATACTCTGTGGGAGGTACACCGGCTCAACCTGAACCAGTCGCCCCGCCCCGACGCCCAGCTCGGCTGTGGCGCACGGGTGGGCATCATCGACCTGGAACACTACACACCCGACGGTTTCCCGCAGCTGGAAGACTGGCTGGATTCCCTGAGTCCCACCGCCTGGGTTGGGCTCACCGCGACCTCACCCCGCGACGACGGCAGGCTGGGCAGCCTGATTGGCACTCACTGCGCCGATTACCACACCCTGCCCATGGACCCCACCCGGCTGAACATGGTCCTGGGGCATCTGTGGGGCATGGCCGATCTGCAGGCCCGATTGGCACAAAGCCAGGAACTCCAGCTTCAACACTATGCCCTGACCGGTCATTCGGAGCGCATTCGGCGCATTCGCTCCCTGCTACAGCGCTTTGCCGAAACCATGGAACCGGTGCTGATCCATGGCGCCAGTGGCACGGGCAAGGAAGTGGCCGCTCGCTTCGTTCATGAGCACTCCCCGGTGAACCGGGGGCCCTTCATTGCCATCAACTGTGCCGCTCTGCCGCCAACCCTCACCCAAAGCGAACTGTTTGGCTATGAGAAGGGCGCCTTCACCAGCGCCGCCAGCAGCAAGACCGGGCGCCTGGAAGCCGCCCATGGCGGCAGCCTGTTGCTGCTGGGTATCGACGAGTTGCAGCCGGATCAGCAGTCGGCCCTGCTGCGTTTTCTGCAGGAGGGTCTGGTGGAACGCATCGGAGGTGACGGGCCACGCACGGTGGAGGCCAGGGTGATCGCCACCAGCACCAGCCCCCTGCAGCTGCTGGTGGATACCCAGCACTTCCGCAGCGATGTCTACTACCGGCTGGGTGGGCTAGAGGTTGAGCTGCCGCCGCTGACCGAGCGGCTGGAGGACATCCCTCACCTGGTGGACATTTACTTCGCCTCCTTGCAGGCGCCTCGCCGCGGCGCTCAGCATTGGCGGCTCAGCGAGGCCGCCATGCGCGCGTTGCTGCGGCACGACTGGCCCGGCAACCTTCGGGAACTGAACAACCGGCTACGCCAGGCAGTGCTACTCGCTGAACAGCCGGTGCTGACGCCGGCGGACCTGGGTTTCAGCGGTGAGCCCAGCCATGCGCAGGGCGGCTTCAGCCTCGACGACTTCCGGGCCCGGGCCGAACAGCAGGCGGTTTCCTGCAGCCTGGCGCTGACCCATAACAACGTGTCGGCCGCCGCGCGGCTGTTGAACATCTCCCGGGTCTCCATGTATCGCCTGATGGCGAAATACCACACCCCACGGGGCAGCGTCGAGGCGCTGTCGCATTTGAGCAAGCCGCCCGGCGGCAGCCTGTCATGACAGCGCGGGTAGGCTGGACGGTGTTTCTCGCCGGCTGGCTCCTGGCCAGCCACACCGTCGCCAAACCGGAGTATGACGACTTCGGTGCGGCCGAGGGCGCACCGGACAAAGCCGTGGAGATCGCCTCCATCACCACGGACCGGGGCATCGTGACCCGGCCCGGACGACTGACCTTCGAACCATCGCTGTCCCACGCCTACAGCAACTCCACCTCCGTCGCCATTGAAGGCTACACGGTGATCCCGGCGCTGGTGGTGGGGCTGATCAACATTTCTGAAATCCAGCGGGACATTTTCGTCGGCGCGCTGACCTTCAAGTACGGTTTCAGCAGCCGGCTTGAGGTCGGTGTACGGGTGCCCTACCTGATCATTGAAGAGGATCTGCGGGAACGTCAGGCCTTTCAGGGCACCCCCGTGGATAACCTGCGGGAATCCAACGGCGAGGGCCTGGGCGATGTGGAGCTGTCCACCCGGTTCCAGATGACCGACGGCAGCGATGGCTGGCCCTACCTGCTGGGCACCTTCCGCGTCAAGGCGCCCACCGGCGAAAGCCCCTACGACGTCGACCAGCGTCAACTGCTCGACAACGACGGCAACCCCATCGGCATCGTCCTCAGCGAACGCCCCACCGGAAACGGCTTCTGGTCGTTCGAGCCCGGCATTTCGTTCATCTATCCCTCGGACCCGGCGGTGCTGTTCGGCAACTTCAGCTACGTGCGGACCATGCCCGACGACAAGGGCGTGGAGAACGGCGGAACGATTAAGCCCGGTGACGTGGTGCGTTTCGGCTTTGGCATGGGGTTCGCGTTCAATGAACGCACTTCGTTCAGCCTGGGCTATGACCATTCGGTGATTCCGAAAACCAGTGTCGAATTCGCCACCAGCCTGACCGACTCCCAGTTCGACCGAATCCAGGTGGGTTCGCTGTCCTTCGGGCTGTCCCAACGACTGACCACCGCCGCCAGCCTGGGCCTGACGGTCAGCATCGGGGTCACTGAGCAGGCCCCCAACAGCGAGATTGCGCTGAAACTGCCACTGTCCTTCTGACCCGCACGGCCCTTCTGACAACCGGACATCAACGGGGATGCAGGCTCTGTAGGTAATGGGTGTCGAGTTCCCCCGGCAACCGGACATTGGCATCCAGGTTGTTCAGCTCGATGTTGTACTGGCGCAAGGTTTGGATCAGGGTGTCGTTCATGGAGTTCTGGATTTTGGTCAGCACACCCGAGTCATTCACCAACCGGGTGTCGATCACCATACCCTCCGCCAAATCCGGCACCGCCAGCGTGGTTTCGAGCTGGCTCGCGATCGCCTTCTTGCTGAGATCCTGATTCAGATTCGGGATATGCAGGCGACTGACCACGACGGTTTCACCATTAATCGCCACCAACTGCTCCAGACCGATGGCGATTTCCAGGTTGCCCACCACAAAGCCGCCGCGCTGGCTGGCCAGCACCTCATCGGCCAGCGGCGCGGCCGGCAGGTTCAGTTCCGCTGCCAACGGCATGGACACCAGCAGCAACAGCAGCGCCAGGGGCGTAGCTCGCCGAGGTTGATCGGTGCTGTGCACGGGTTTGTTGTCGGCCTTCATCACACTCACCACTCAACGGAATGGGGCCACTGCACCAGGTCATGGCCCATAGGTAGTTCATTGCCATCAATGCCGCGCTGCAAGGGCGCGCCCGCGATCTCGGGCCAGTGCTCCCGCTCCCGGAACGACGCCCGGCCCAGCTCAACATGACTGCGAATGACGAAGGCGACCCCATCCCACTGACTCAGGAACTTCTGGTGATCGTAGATCATCAATCCTCGGGTCGGGTCGCCGATCAGCACTTCCTGCTCGCTGAGACCCTTGATGACCACGAAATGACGGAAGCCGTCGATGGTCATCAGCACGATCAGCGGCAGCGCGATGCGCTGGCGAATTCCGGCCAGATCCAGCCGAAAGCCGTCGGCCCGATAGCCCTTGGTTTCCAGATAGCGTTTCATGTCCAGCATCGAAAAGCCCTCGCGCCGGACCTTATCCACATCGGCCGCGGCCATCATGGCGGTGAATACTTGCTGTTCGCTGACCGGATCGTCGTAATGGTAGGACAGCAGTGACGCCACCGCCGCCGAACCGCAACTGTAGTCGTACTCCTGGCGCAGCACCGAGCCGAACTGACGCTCGCGAAAGCTCTTCACCTCCAGCTGGAGATCCCCCGCTATGCCCGGCACCGAGACCGAGCCGGCAAAAGCGGTGGACCAGAGCAGAGCCGTTGCGAGGCAAGTTATCCTGCAAAGGTTACTGTCCATGGCCCACCTCCCCTTCAGTTGTTGAACAGGATGTTGATCTGGGTGCTGTCCTGGATCACCACGTGATTGCCGCTGTTCTGGATCACCGTGGCGGTGCCGCTCATGTTCTGGAAGGCGTTGTCGGAAATCAGGTTATTTCCGGTTACCACATTGCCGTTCAAAACATTTCCGGCCAAGACCGCATTTTGCTCGGTGTTGTTGACCTGAATCTGCACCGGTACACCCTGGCGCCCACTGGAGCCCGCCAGCTCATCGGCCGCCAACGGCGTGACCTCGAGCCACACGCCGTCTTCGGCCTGAACCGTCAGGGCCATTATCCACACCATGAGTCCCGCCACTGGCAATGACGCTCGTTTGATGACGTTTTCCATGGCAGTTCCTCCCGGGCGCCTGAACCGCGCCACTTAACCGCGGCCCAAGCGCTCCCACTCACTGCGCATTTGTGGTCAGGTTCGACATCACACTCACGTTGGCCTGAGTCAGGTTGGCGGTGCCGGCGGACTGGGCAATTGCCCCCACGCCGGTGAAGTTGGCTGAACCACCGGAAATTTCGTTGTGGTTGGTCAGCATTGCCTTGCCGGCCACACTACCGTCCAGGGTGTAGGCAGTGGCCACGCCATTGACTACGCCATTCAACTCCGCTTCGTTCAGGAACACATTCAGATCCACATCGGTGGTGCTGTTATCGGAATTGTCCGAATTGTCGTTGCCACTGTCTGCGATCTTGAACGAATCGTTGATGCTGTTGTCGGAGTTGTCGTTGCCGCTGTCCTTGATCTTGAAGGAGTCGGTCACGTTGGTGCTGTTGTCGGAATTATCGTTACCGCTGTCCTTGATCTTGAACGAATCGGTCACGTCCGTACTGTTGTCGGAGTTGTCATTGGCGCTGTCGGCCACATGAGTGCTGTTGTCCGAATTATCGTTGCCACTGTCCTTGATCTTGAACGAGTCGGTCACATCGGTGCTGTTGTCGGAGTTGTCGTTGGCGCTGTCGGCCACATGGGTGCTGTTGTCCGAATGATCATTGCCGCTATCGGCGATCTTGAACGAGTCATTAACCGCAGCAGCGCCATCATCGGCGTTGGTGTTGGGGCTGCCATCCCCGCCCTGGTCCGCCAGGACGGCTCCGGAAAGGCCAAAGCTCAAGGCAATGGCGATTGCTAGCAAGTTTTTTTGAGTTGTCATGATCTTCGTTTCCTTTGGCGTTGTTGGTGGTCTCCGTCCTCCTGAGCTGCCATCGGGCGAATGCCATGCGGGGGCAGGTCAGGTCCTCCCCTCACTCAAAAGCGATTTCCGTGCCAGTTCCAAAAACCAGATCTAACCTATTGATTCAGAAGATTCGTATTTCACGACTCAAAGCCAGCCAGGCGTTCCTGGTCGCGGATCTGTTTCAGCACCGGAACAAAATTCCGCTTAAGGCGTACTCACATTGTGGTAAAAGCTTACTATTCAAGCCCCTAACACGGCCAAACCCGTCGCTTGAGCTGACACCGACGCGACAGCCGAAGCGCACTGATGTAGCCTGTCGTCACTGCCACCGACCAGGAAGCCATCATGCTCACTGCCTCTGCAGCCCGCCCTGTGGCTGCTTCCGCGATCGACAACCACGTATACAAAGTGTTTCCGAACGATCTGAATTCCCATGAAACGGTCTTCGGCGGCATGATCATGGCCAAATGCGATCGCCTCGCCCTGGTGGTTGCCGAACGCCATTCCGGGTTCGTCTGCGTCACCGCAGCGGTGGACTCCATCCATTTCCGCGCTCCCGCCAAGGGCGGCGATACCTTGCTGTTCAGCCTGGCGCTGAATCGAGCCTGGGGATCGTCCATGGAAATTGGCGCCAAGGTGCTGGCGGAGAACAGCTACACCGGTGAAGTCCGCCACATCCTGTCGGCGTTCTTTACCTTTGTGGCGCTGGATGAAGCGGGTAAACCGGTGGACGTCCGCCCGGTGCTGGCCGAGACCGATGAACAGAAACGGCGCTATCGGGATGCCGAGGTGCGGCGTCAGGGCCGGCTGGCGACGCGGAAGAAGCTGGCTGCATCGAAGGCATAAGGTAAAGGCGGGAGTGGGGACAGAAAGGAATGCTGCCCTCGGCGGCGAATGCTTGCCCTGTTAAAAAGGAAAAAGGCGACCCCGTAGGGTCGCCTTTTTCGTCAACACTGAGTGTCGGTCGAGATTAAATGTTCTCGAACTGACCCATGGTGTTGTCTTTACCGCCCGCCTTCAGAGCCGCTTCGCCAGCGAAGAACTCTTTGTGGTCGTCACCGATGTTAGAACCAGCCATGTCCTGGTGCTTAACGGTAGCGATACCCTGACGGATTTCCTTACGCTGTACGCCCGCAACGTAGGCCAGCATGCCTTCGTCGCCGAAGTAACCTTTGGCCAGGTTGTCGGTAGACAGGGCCGCAGTGTGGTAAGTCGGCAGAGTGATCAGGTGGTGGAAGATACCTGCTTCACGGGAACCGTCACGCTGGAAGCTGGCGGTACGACGATCGGCTTCTTCAGCCAGCTCGGTCGCGTCGTAATCGGCGCTCATCAGGCGATCGCGATCGTAGGCAGATACGTCCTTGCCTTCTTCTTTCCACGCGTCGAATACCTGCTGACGGAAATTCAGGGTCCAGTTGAAGGACGGGCTGTTGTTGTACACCAGCTTGGCGTTGGGTACCACTTCACGGATGCGGTTAACCATGGCAGCGATCTGGCCAACGTGAGGCTTCTCAGTCTCGATCCACAGCAGGTCAGCACCGTTCTGCAGGCTGGCAATACAGTCCATAACAACACGGTCTTCACCAGAGCCGGCTTTGAACTGGAACAGGCCAGAAGCCAGACGCTTCGGACGAACCAGCTTGCCGTTCTGCTTGATTACAACGTCGCCGTTGGCGATGTCTTCAGCGCTGTCGATGACGTCGCCGTCGATGAAGCTGTTGTACTGGTCGCCCAGGTCGCCCGGCTCGTTGGTCACGGCGATCTGCTTGGTCAGGCCAGCACCCAGGGAGTCGGTACGGGCAACGATGACACCGTCGTCAACACCCAGCTCCAGGAACGCCAGACGAACAGCGTTGATCTTGGCCAGGAAGTCGGCGTGAGGAACGGTTACTTTACCGTCCTGGTGGCCACACTGCTTCTCGTCGGATACCTGGTTCTCGATCTGGATACAGCAAGCACCGGCTTCGATCATCTGCTTGGCCAGCAGGTAAGTCGCTTCGGCGTTACCGAAACCAGCGTCGATGTCCGCGATGATGGGCACAACGTGAGTTTCGTGGTTGTCGATCGCAGCTTCGATTTCCTTGGCCTTGGCAGCGTCGCCAGCGTTCTGGGCGGCTTCCAGGTTACGGAACAGGTGGTTCAGTTCCCAGGAGTCAGCCTGACGCAGGAAGGTGTACAGTTCGCCGATCAGACCGGATACGGAAGTCTTCTCGTGCATGGACTGGTCAGGCAGCGGACCGAACTGGGAACGCAGGGCGGCAACCATCCAGCCAGACAGGTACAGGTAACGACGCTTGGTGCTACCGAAATGCTTCTTGATAGAGATCAGCTTCTGCTGACCGATGAAGCCGTGCCAGCAGCCCAGAGACTGGGTGTACTGAGCGGTATCGGCGTCGTAGGCAGCCATGTCTTCGCGCATGATCTTGGCGGTGTACTTGGCGATGTCCAGACCGGTCTTGAACTGGTTCTGGGCGCGCATGCGGGCGGCATGCTCAGGCTTGATGCTGGCCCAGGTCGGGTTTTGCTTGATCAATGATGCGATGGCATCAACGTCGCTTGCGTATGGCATGATCTCAGTCCTGTCTCGATAGGTTTGAGGTACTGCGTCGAGTGCTGCCGGACGAATCCGGACACCCATTCTTGACGACGTAACGCCCACTCAAAAAATTAAACCGGGCGCTGACGTTGGCGGTTACTTTAGTTGCTCAGAATTTATAATTGAAATTTATATTATCTATTTTCAGCATTTTTCTTATGAATAAAGGTAACCGCCACCGACTGCCCCTGCTAAGTGCTTGAGATTGACAGCAATGTTCGGCGCCGAACCACTCAGCGAGCCTCGAACAGCTCCGGATCGCCCCCGACATGCACCGAATCCCTAGGTCAGGGCCAGCACCACCAACCGATCGCCCGGCTCCAGGTCCAGAGGTTCGTCGCGGGGCGGATTGAGCCGCAGTCGGCGACCTCGCGCGTCAGGCTGGCGCCGGTATAACCCCAGGGCCAGCTCGCCGTTGTCGGCCACCGCCTGTTCCAGGCGCTGGAAATCGGCATCTGCTGGCAGGGTATAGCCGTCCGGGTCGCGAAACTGGAACTCGGCCCCACCGGCGGTAAACAGCTCATCCAAGGCCCAGCGCAGCTCCCGGCGCAAGGCCACCTGGGCCAGCACGTGGCTCATGACCATCGGACTGACGATCGTCTCGCCCTGGTGCACGCCGAGCAGGTGCTGGTTGTCGGGATCACTCAATTCCAGAATCACCTGGGGTCTGCGCTGGGCCGACATGAGCAGTTCCTCCAGTTGGAGGTAGCCCACCATCGCTCGAGCGTCCGCCTCTTCGCCGCTAGCCAGCCGATCGCTACTGAGCAGCAGGATGGTGTCATAGTCCCACGGCTTCAGCCGCCTGAGGGCGCCCTCCACCATGTAGTCCGCTTCCAGGTGCCGGACCTGGGCATGGTGAAGCTCACCGGTATCCCGCTGAATGATCCGCTCCCGTTCGGCGGTGGGCATCACCGACACCAGATCAAGCTCAAACTGACGATGGGCGTAGCTATCAAACTCCGCCACCAGCGCGGGCACCTTGCGCCCCCAGCCCAGCACCAGAACCCGATGCCTTATCGCCGTCTGGGCACAGGGTGCGACGGCGGCCGGTACCACCATCGCCAACGGCGCCCCATGGCTGTTGGCTTCGGTATCATCATAGCCGCGGGCCATCATCACCAATCGGTCCGCGGGCGCGATGGTCAGTCCCGGCGACCCCAGCAGGCAGGCTTGCCAGCCGTTCCCTGCCGGGCGCAGCAACCCCAGAACAATCGCAGCGGGGCGCTGACTCGCCACTTCCCCCAGGGTGAGCCCTGCCAGGGGCTCGCCGCTGCGGATGTAAAGTTCGTTGCCTTCACCGGCGGTCAGCAGCTCGTTGTAGAGTTCGGACAGACCCGGGTGCAGGCAGTTCTGTACGATCAGGCGGCTGATGGTGCTATCCCCCGCCACCACTTCCACGGCCCCGGGATAAGCCCGTTCGATCACCGCACGCTTGCGCAGATCCTGGATTTCCGCCACTACGAACGGCAGCGACGTGTTCAGCTGCCGCGCCTGGGCGGCGATTGAGAGCAACGCCTTGACGGTCTCAACGTCGGCGGAAACCAGACTCTCAGAACCATAGGCCGCGCTGGGTATGATCACCGCGGCCGCCTGCAGACAGGCCACCCGGTGCAGCGCCTCTGGCTGGATCGCCAATCCGGATCGCAGGATGATCTGCCGGACTTTGCTGCCAATACCCTCCTGATTCCGCAACGCTAGCATCTGGTTTGCGGAAACCTCAGCCGCCAGCACCACTAACCGCAACCGGCGTGTGTCGTGTTGTTCGAGAAAGCGCCGCATGCGACGGGAGGAGCCCAGCAGTTCCGACAACAACGGCAGGGTCAGCGAGGTCCAGCCCAGCACCACCACATGGTGTTTCAGCGACACCGGAGTCAATCCCCGCTCCAGGTCGTTCATCACCGCAATCAACCAGCGCGTCAGGATCGCCACCAGGGCACCAAGGAAGACGACGTAGCCGCTCACCGTGAGCAAGGTCGACACAAACCGCTGCCAATTCCCGCTGTCATCCCCCAGATAACCGGGATCGGTCAGCCGCAGAAAGGCCCACCAGATCGCGGCGCCCAGATCATCAAACGGTTCTCCCAACGGCGCCACCAGCAAGCCGCCAATGACCGAGATCAAACCAATCAGCAACGCCACCACCAGCAGCTGGAAGGCGGCCCCCTTGACGAACTGGCGTTCAATAAAAAACTTGAGACGGTCAACAAAGCGCAACGGCAGCATAGCGCGGCCACTCCCTGGTCCAGATTAGTCCGAGTCGACGCGCCCCGCCCAGTCCCGTGAGCGCCCGTTTCCCATGTAGCACGCCGGTGCAGCGGGGCCTCAGTAGATGGCGTCAGCGCCTGCTGGACGGGTTTTGAAGCGCTTGTGCAGCCAAAGGTATTGATCCGGGAACTGACGCACGGTGTCTTCGATAAAACGGTTCCAGCGCTGGGCGTCCTGGTGGGGGCAGCGACCGAAATCGTCGAGAATGGGCGAAAACGCCACCCGGTAACCACCGCAGGGCTTGCGCACATGACTGACGCACAACACGGTGGCGCCGGATTCGCGGGCGATGAAGGTGGGGGTGCTGATACAACCGGTCTCGACACCGAAAAAGGTAGCGAACACATCGGTCTTTTTGCCGAAATCCTGATCACAGCCATACCAGACCTGACCGCCCTCAGCCAGGAAAGCCATCATTTCCCGGAGTTGGCGCTTGGTAAACGGCTGGATGTCGAAATGCCTGCGACGGCCACGCTCGATCATACGGTCGATCACCGCGCTGTTGTTGGGCCGGTACATGTAGCCGGGCTTGCTGAGGTATTGCCCCACCAGAGGTAATGCCAGGTCCAGAATGCTGTAGTGACCGCCGATCATCAGCACCCCCCGGTTGCGGGCCATTGCCTCCCGGAGATGCTCCAACCCCTGCACCTCCACCTGGCGCTGACGCTCCCCCAGATCGCCCCACCAGGCATCCAGGCTCTCAAACATACCTCGGGTACAGGAAACGAAACTCTGCGTCACCAGCTGGGCACGTTTGTCGTCGGAGAGTTGAGGCATGCAGGCCTGCAGATTGGCGTCCACCACGCGGGCACGGCTAGACAGCCGGCGGCTCAGCCACCGTCCGATCCCCTCACCGCAACGGCGTTTGCACGACGCCGGTAACCGGGACAGTAAAAACAGCAGTGACACCACACACCAGGACGGCCAGTAGGCCGGGTGCCAAAGGGCTCGGTTTGAGGGCGGCTTTCGTTTGCTCATTGCCAGACTACCTGTAAGACTTCATGTATCGACCGCCGGCATCACCGGGCGGATAACTGCGGGAACCGAGGGTGACACAAAAGCCCGGGCAAGGACAGCCATCCAGGCGCTCAACCCCGGTTCGCCTGCCGAGGCAAGCCATGACCCGATTGATACTGACGCTGACCATCGCCCTGTCCGGCTGCAGCCTGAAGCCTACCCCCTCCGCCATTACCCCTCCCAGCAGCCTGTATGACAGCCCGTTGCTGGACGCCTCCAGTCAACAACCGCTGACCCAGGCCCAGCTTGTCGAGCAACTGGCGGACGACGACGTGGTGATCATCGGCGAGTACCACGGTCATCAGGCCGCCCACCTGTTGCAAGCACGGTTGCAACAGGCACTCTACCAGCAGCGTCCCAACCAGGTGCTGACGATGGAACAGTTTACGGTGGCGGACCAGGCCGCGCTGGACCGGTATCTGCAGGATGCAATCGGGGAAACCGAGTTGATCGAAGACGCCAACGCCTGGGCCAACTACCGCGCCTCTTATCGGCCATTGGTGGAATTCGCCAAACAACACCAACGACCGGTAATTGCCACCAACGCACCCCAGCCGATCGTCCGATGCCTGGCCCGCCATGGCCTGGCGTATCTCGCCGGGTTACCGGAGGCGCAGCGCGAGCGCCTCACTGTGCTTCCGCTGGTGGGCAGCGAGGCCTATCGGCAACGATTCATCGAGGCCATCGGCGGCAGCCACGGTGACGACAACCATCAAGCCGGAAACCGCCAAGACGCCTACCATGCCGCACGCCTGCAGAACAGCTATACGGCGCAACTGCTGCGGGACAACACCATGGCCACACAGATAGCCAAGGCCCTGGACCGTCACCCCGGCGCCCAGGTGCTGCACCTCACCGGTGCCTTTCACAGCGATTACCACCAAGGCACCGTCGCCGCGCTACGCGCACTCCATCCGGAATTGGCCATTACCGTGATCAGTCCGGTGTTCTGGCCTGTTGAGGACGATCAACGGCCCGTCAGAGCCTCCCCTGCCCAAGGTGACATCCTGTACTTTATCTTGCCGCTACCCAAGGAATACCGTGACCCTGAGCGACAGCGGCAGGCGTTGAGGCAGCAGTTTGACCATCCGACTGCCACCTGCGACACAGCCGCGCTGTGATCCGCATTCACACCGTCGAAGCCCGGCTGTCAACTATGATCTTTTTGGCGCCTGCGGACACGATTCTCGGTCAATGTCCGCGTTTCAGCAGTAGCGTAGTGTAAGAATCAAACGGAGGCCTGCGGGCCTCGGCAAAGCGCAAACGGCTCAGCTTTGTCGACGGCACCCAAGAGGTCGTAACACAGCCTTCGCTAACCACAAGAAAGGGGCGAACCATGAGCGAACAACATTTTGATGTCCTGATTATCGGCGCCGGTGTTTCCGGGGTCGGTATGGCCTGCCACCTGACCAAGGACTGCCCCAGCAAGAGCTACGCCATCCTGGAACGACGCCACGACCTTGGCGGTACCTGGGACCTGTTCCGGTACCCGGGCATTCGCTCAGATTCCGACATGTACACCTTTGGCTACAACTTCCGCCCCTGGACCGGCGGTAAGGTGCTGGCCGATGGTCCGGCCATCAAGAACTACGTTCGGGAGACCGCCGAGGCCTACGGTGTCACCGACAATATCCGCTTCGGAACCGCCGTCAAGGAAGCGAACTGGTCCAGTGATGACAAGCTATGGCAGGTGACCGCCGTAAACGAGGATACCGGCGAGGAGCAGACCTTCACCGCCAAGTACCTGACCGGCTGCACCGGCTACTACAACTACGACGCCGGCTACAAACCCCAGTTCACCGATGAGGACAAGTTCAAGGGACGGGTGATCCATCCCCAGCACTGGCCGGAGGACCTGGAGTACGAAGGCAAGCGTATTGTGGTGATCGGCAGTGGCGCCACCGCCATCACCCTGGTTCCGACCATGGCCGAAAAGGCGGAGCATGTGACCATGCTGCAACGCTCCCCGAGCTACCTGATGCCACTGCCGTCCACCGACCTGGTGACGGTGGGACTGCAAAAAGTGCTGCCCGACAAGCTCGCCTACCGCATCACCCGGGGCCGCAACATCACCATCGCCCGCGCCCTGTTCGAGCGTTCCCGTCGAAGCCCGAAGGCCATGCGGCGGTTGCTGTTGAGCATTGTTCGTCAGCAGGTGGGCAAGAACGTTGACATGCGCCATTTCTCCCCGAGCTACAATCCCTGGGACCAGCGACTGTGCGTGGTGAAGGACGGTGACCTGTTCAAGGCGGTGAAATCCGGTAAGGCGTCCATGGCCACCGACCACATCGACCGCTTCACCGAGAACGGCATCCTGCTGAAATCCGGTCAGGAGCTGGAAGCAGATATCGTCATCACCGCCACCGGGCTGGACATCCAGATGCTGGGAGGCCTGGAAGCGAAAATCGACGGCGAGTCGATTGTGATGAGGGACAAGCTGATGTACAAGAACGTCATGGTGGATGATGTGCCCAACGCCGCCATGATCTTCGGCTACACCAACATTTCCTGGACCCTGAAGGCGGACATCGCGGCCGAATACTTCTGCCGCCTGATCAACCACATGGACAAGCACGGCTACGACGTCGCGATTCCGCGGGACACCGAAAACAGCGCCACCGAGGACACCATGCTCGGCGCCCTGGATTCCGGCTACGTTCTGCGCGCCAATGACCGTCTGCCCCGCCAGGGTAGCCACGGCCCCTGGAAGAGCAACCAGAACTACCTGGAAGACCTCAAAATCCTGCGTTTCGATCCGATCGAGGACGGCTACCTGGAGTTCGACGGCATCCGGCGCGTTGGCAAGGCCGCCCGCAAGGCTGGCCTGATGGCGCCACTGCGCACGGCACTGTTTGGCGCCTAGGCGCCGTCCCCGGGGGCCGGGCACTGCCTGGCCCCCGCTGCCCTCCGACGCGGGCTCAGCCCCGACTCCTCGCTGGCGTCAGCCGCTTGCCCACAATCACCAGGGCTATCCCCCCCAGAATCGCGCTGCCGGCCACGACCAGTCTCAACGTTAATGCTTCCCCCAACAACAGGATGCCACCGACCGCTGCGATCACCGGCACACTGAGCTGAACCGTGGCGGCGGTGGTGGACTGCAACAACGGCAATGCGGCGTACCAGATGGCATAGCCAATACCCGACGCCAGTGCCCCGGAGGCCACGGCCAGCACCGCGCCCGCCCCGTCCAGGCGAGCCTGTGGCAATAACACCAGGCTCACCAGTAGTGCCATCGGCACCGCCCGCAGGAAATTCCCGGCGGTTGCCTGCAGCGGGTCGCCGGCGCCCTTGGCCCGAAGTGAGTACACGCCCCAGGACGCCCCGGCGGCCAACATCAAAGCCGCGCTGACCGGCGGTGGCGCCGACAGCCCCGGCAACAACAGCCCAGTCAGGCCGACGAACGCCACCAGTATGCCCAGCCACTGCCAACGCTGGGGCCGGTCGCCGCGGACCACACCCAGCGCAATCATCGTCGCCTGCACCGCGCCAAACAGCAACAGCGCCCCCATCGCCGTGGACAACCCGCCGTAGGCAAACGAAAACGCAATGGCATAGACGAACAACGCCAACGCCGACCACCAGGAGCCCGCCTTGAGATCGCGACGAGTCCGCTGCAACCGCATCAGCAACGCCAGCACCAGGGCCCCGGAGACTATCCGGATAAAGGTAAAACTGGCGGCATCGATGTCTGTGTCTCTCAACGCCGCCCGACACAACAGAGAGTTACCGGCAAAGGCGACCATTGCCAGGACCGTAAGCAGGGCTGTGCGCAGACTGATCAAGACAGTACCTTCCTATCCAAATTCCCTATCTCCGCCGAGCTTAGACGGTAGCGCTGACCGCCTCTATCCTGCGCAGGTACCCATTGCCGCCGACTTTAGTCGACTCCGCCTTCCTCCAGCGCCCGCTGGAACTGTTGGCGGTCCTCGTCACTGAATAACACGAACCGGACCAGGCGGACCGAGCGCAACGAGGCCGAGCTCTCCCGAACCGCCGCCAGGGCCACGGCGGCGGCTTCCCTCACCGGGTAACCGAAGACGCCGGTGGAAATGGCGGGGAACGCCACTGAAGCGAGCCCCTGGTTATCTGCCAGTCGCAAGGCCTGGCGAAAGCAGTCGGCCAGCAATTGAGCCGAAGGCTCATCCTGGCCATACACCGGTCCCAGACAATGGATGACATGGCGATTGGGCAGGTTATGCGCGCCGGTGATCACCGCTTGCCCAGGCTGGATCGGCGCCAACGGCTGGCACTCCCGGGCCAATCCGGGGCCGGCGACTCGATGAATGGCGCCGGCGACGCCGCCACCGGGCATCAACAGGCCATTGGCCGCGTTAACCACCGCATCCACATCCGGTTGTTGGGTGATGTCCCCCTGAATGCATTCGATACGCAGTGCCGTCATATCCACCTCCGCGCCGTCAGATTGAGACTTCCTTCCTAGCATGGCACAGATAGTCGCCGAGGTTAGCGGCAGACTCTCTTTGGTGTCGCAGGCGGCACTTGACGATGGCCACCAGATTGGCAATGTTGAAGGATCTTACTCAGGAACAGGACCCTGACATGAAACTGCTGCCCACCATCATCCTCGCCACCGCCCTGGTCGTCTCCGCCTGTCTGATCATGGAGGGGCTGACAGATCTTCGCACCGGTGATCGTTATGTCACCGTCAAGGGTGTGGCGGAGCGGGAGGTACAGGCAGATCTGGCGTTGTGGCCATTACGTTTCGTCGCCACCGGCAGTTCACTGGCGGAAGCCCAGGCGTCGGCACGGGCCAGCAGGGACGCCATCATGGCCTTTCTCAAACTGCAGGCCATTGCTACCGACAGCGTGGAGCTGCAGCGCCTGGATGTCGCCGATAGCCAGGCCACCCCCTACCAGAACGCCACCAGCCAGCAGCGTTTTATCATCCGGCAGACACTGATGGTGCGCAGCGAAGACATCGCCAGAATTCAGCAAGCCGCCCAGGGGATCAGTGAACTGGTGGACTCCGGCGTCGCCCTGTCGGCGGAGTACGGCGCCAGCGGACCCACCTACCTGTTCAAGAGCCTGAATCGCATCAAGCCGGCCATGATTGCCGAGGCCACCACCGCGGCCCGGGAAGCCGCCCAGCAGTTCGCCCAGGACGCCGACACCAGCCTGGGCAGGCTAAGGCGCGCCAATCAGGGCGTGTTCCAGATTCTACCGCGGGATCAGGCGCCCGGCGTGCTGGAAGGCCAGCAGCCGGTCAAGACCGTTCGCGTGGTGGCCACCGTGGAATATTACCTGGATTGAGCCGGCGCCATTCATGACATCGCCTCCTGTGCCTGCAGCCAGTGCCGCAGGGCCGTGACGAACGCGTTGTATTCCGCTCGCAACGCCTGCCACTGCTCCTCCAGCTCCTGATCCGCGCCTGCGTTGAGGTTATGTTCCAGCTCCAGGCTGAGGCTGGTGAGACGCTTGGCTCCGATACTGCCCAGCAGCCCGCGGAGGTTGTGCAGCGCCAACGCCGACTGCTCCGTCTGGCCGCTCTGCCAGTCGGCAAAGGCTTGTTCAACCGGTGCCTCGTCTCGGTCCACAATATTACGAACAATCAGCACCACCGCCTTGCGTGGCCCCTCCTGGTCGCCCACTGAGGCCATCAACCGGTCCAGCGGCGCCAGCAGACCTTCGGCCTGCGCTGCGCCGGCTTGGGACGCCGAAACCGGTGCTGGCCGGGAGTGCCCGGACAGATACTGCTGAATGGTCTCTAGCATCTGGGCCTGGACGATGGGTTTGGCAATGAAATCGTCCATCCCCGCCTGCAAACAGTTTTGCCGTTCGGACTCCAGCACCCCCGCAGTCATGGCCAGGACCGGCAGCCGCAGCTGCAGCTCATCCCGAATCAACCGGGTGGCGGTAAGCCCATCCATCACCGGCATCTGCACATCCATCAACACCATATCGAAGCGATCATCATCCTCCCGAAGCAGAGCCAGTGCCTGTTTACCATTTTCGGCCACGACCACCTCGGCTCCGGCGCCATCCAGAAAATTCTTGGCGACAATCTGGTTGAGCTCGTTATCCTCCACCAGCAACAGGCGGGCGCCCGCGAGCGGCAGAGACACGTTCGTCTCCACCTCGCCAGCCTTGGCTTCGGTGGTAACCGCTTGCATCACCTCATGGAGCTTGTCGAACAACCGGGAACTGGTCACCGGTTTGACCAGCATTGCGTTCACGCCCTCCGGCAATTGGTCATCGGCCTCGGGATCATGCTCATGAGGCGCGATCAGTGCCACCACCACCAGCTCGGGATTACTCGAAACCTCACGCAATTCCCGTAACAACCTCTGACGTTCCGGCGTGTCTGGCAACCAGTCCAGCAGCAGGACCTGATAGCTTTCCTGGGATGCGCCCGCCTGCCGCATCAATGGGGAGGCGGTGGTCACCGATGCCGCTGTATCCAACTGCCAGCCCCAGCCTTGCAAGGTGCGGGACAGGTAATCCCGGCTGATGGCGTTTTCATCCACCAGCAATACCTTGAGATTTTCCAGACTGCGGGGCAGCGACTTCATCCTGCCCTGAGCCCGAACCTCAAGCGGCAGCTGCATGGCGAAGCAACTTCCCTGGCCAGGTTCGCTTTGCACCTCAATGGAGCCGTCCATCAGGGTTGCCAGCTGCCGGGAAATGGCGAGCCCCAACCCGGTACCACCAAACCGCCGGGTCATCGAGGAATCCGCTTGGGTGAACGCGGTGAACAGGTTCTGCTGCTGATCTTCCGTCATGCCGATTCCGGAATCCTTGACGCTGAATCGCAGAGTAACCTGCTGGCCATGGCGGTCCGTGACCTCGATCAGCAGCGCCACTTCTCCCGCTTCGGTAAACTTGATGGCGTTGGAAACCAGGTTGAGCAGTACCTGCCGGATACGCAGTTCGTCACCGATCAGGTCTCGCGGCACGTCCGGCTCCACGCCAATGGTGGGCTCCAGCGCTTTCTTGCTGGCGCCAATCATCATCACCGTCGCCAGGCTGTTGACCAGTTCGTCGAGATCGAAGGGCACCGGCTCGATGTCCAACCGGCCCGCCTCGATCTTCGAAAAATCGAGGATGTCATTGATGATATCCATCAGCGAACGACCTGCGGATTGGATCATCTCCAGGTACTGGCGCTGGTCGCCGGTCATTGGCGTCTTGGCGAGAATTTGGGTCATCCCCAACACGGCGTTCATCGGCGTCCGAATCTCGTGACTCATATTGGCCACAAATTCACTCTTCGACCGACTCGCCTGCTCGGCCTCTTCCCGGGCCTGCTGCAGTCGTTCCTCTGCCAGCCGGTGTTCGGTAATATCCCGCAGGATCACCCCGATACAGTCCTCACCGTCACTGGACCAGTGGGACAAGGAATACTCAGCGGGAAATGCCAGACCCGAATGATCCAGGCACTCGGTCTGTACGCTGTCCAGCCGGCTGAGCGATTCATCCCGGTTTCGGATGGCGGATAGCGCGGTCAGCATGGCGCGGCGGTGAGCCGGGGCAAACAAACTCTCGATGCGACGGCCGATCAACGCCTGCTCGGTCTCGCCAAAATACTCGCTGGCAGCCCGGTTTACGGAGGTGATCCGGCCCTGGTCATCAATGATAAAAATGGCTTCATTGGCATTGCTGGCCAAGGAGGAAAACTTCTGTTCGGACTGATGCAATGCGGAGGTAAGCTCCTCGGCCAACGTCAGGGCTCGGGATCGGGTCAGTACCAACGCCCGGATAAAGGAAAACAGCAGGAAGCTGATCAGTACCCCACTGACCAGGATAATCTGCGATTTCTGCTGATCGAGAGCATTGGTGAAGGCCGGTAGCGACTGCAACTGCAACGTCCAGGTGTGGTCGATGAACTCCACCGGCAAGGTGGTCTCAAATGGCTGGATCAAATGCGGAGTCCCAGACGGCTGGACCTCGCTCTGGTACATAAGGGCCTCCGCCGTTGGCGTCTGGCCGTCGAATATGGTCACCGCCACCTGCGGGAACTGGTCACCGAGGATTCCGGACATCAGGTCCGCCATCCGAAACGGACTGTAGACCACACCAAACATCCGTTCGCGTCGCTCCGCAAGCGTGGTCGGCACTTCGCCACCCTCATAGAACGGCAGATAGATCAAAAATCCGGCCTGAACGCCGACCGCAGTCTCCTGCACCAGGGTAATCTTGTCCGAAACCGAAGCGCGCCCGGAATCCCGGGCTCGAGCCAGGGCATTGCGACGCAAGGCTTCGGAGAACATGTCGTAGCCATGGGCGCGCTGGTTGCGCCAGTCGAACGGCTCCAGATAGGCAATCGCCACATAGGCGTCCCGCTGGCCACTGGGTTTCACGGCAAACTCCGGGAAGCCTTCCTGTCGAATGATGTCCTCAAAAGCTTCTTTCGCCGACTCATCACTCAGGTAACGGGCGAAACCAACGCCCTGGATTCCCGGATAGTTCTCGGTTAAGGCCAACTCCTCGACAAATCGCCGCCACTCGTCGCGAGTGACCCGTTCCGAGGCCCGGAACAAACCGATGCCGCCCCGCAACACCTGCTCATAGTCTCGCATCCGGTCAGCGATGCGGGCACGGACGGTTTCCGCCAGAAAATCGAACTGTTCGGCGCCCTTCTCCTGGGCGGTATCCAACGCCGCCCGCCACATCAGGGTGGTCACCCCCAGGGCAAGGACCAGTACCGCCCAGGGCACCAGGGTTTCCCGCCGCTTCAGCCCCCCTTTGCTGCTGCGTTCCTGCAGGTCTGCCGCGAGCACCAGGCCGGCGCAAACCCACAGTGCGATAAAGGCATCCAGCGCCACCAGGGAGGCATTGACCCCGCCAAACACGAAGGGGCCACTGCCACCAATGGTGGATGCCATGGCCACACTGGCCACCCCAAGGCTGCAGGCCGTCACGCCGTGCAAACCAAACACGTAGGCGGCATAGGCCAGCGTGGGGACAAACAGGAAGGTCAGCAGGCGCGCATCCAGCACATCACCACCGGCATAGCCGAACACCAGGTAGCACAGCAGGGCCACGATCACGGCCAGAGTGCCGACATGCAGCAAAGACCGGCCGCCACTGGGTGTTTCCGGAAGATTACGCCAAACCAATACCATCGGCGTGACCACCAGCATGCCGACGCAGTCACCCAACCACCAGGTGCTGAAGACGCCCTGCAGCGCGGTCAGCGGAGCAAACCCGAAGCCCACCAGGGTGGCGGAGCCAATGCCGGCACTGAGGCTACCGGCCAGGGCCACCACCAGCAGGAAGCGAAATACGGTGGAAACACGGTGAAACCCGGTAGCGACGTGCAGGGACGAACGAATCAGCCAAGCGCCGACCACCGCCTCCAGGGTGTTACCGACTGCGATGAA
Source organism: Marinobacter sp. SS21 (assembly GCF_028369065.1). GTDB lineage: Bacteria > Pseudomonadota > Gammaproteobacteria > Pseudomonadales > Oleiphilaceae > Marinobacter. The sequence continues at coordinate 201,258 of NZ_JAQNDA010000004.1, read as the reverse complement.
CAACGAGGCAAGCCCCTGTAACTGCCAGCCGTCGGCGTCGATGCCGAAACTCACGACATTAACCAGCATCGCACCGATGGTAATCGCCGGCCACATCCTGAGGCCACCCAGCAGCAAGGCGGCCAGGGCGATACCGGAAGCCGGCCAAACCGGTGACACGTTGGTGGTTTCGAAGGCGAGCTTGAGACCGAAATACCCGGCGACGAAATACACCAGGGTGACAGCCAGGCCAATCAGTAAGGCCTTGCCGGGTTCAACGGGGGAGCCGGCCTTGCGCTGGGTCGTCAGCACATCCATAGATCTTGGGTCCTTGCTTGGTCGAGCACTCTCGGCTTTGGCCGTATAAGCGGCGGATTATTGGGTTTGCACCATTTCATCGGTGACTTGGTAGCGTCCTGACAACCAGGCCACCACTTCCCTGGCGGCGGGGTGGTCGAAGCACTGATAACGGGCCAGAAGCTCAGAGATTTTTTCGGCCGACAGGCGGGACAATCCGCTGTCCTCTAACAGTAGCAGGTCTTGTTGAATCTGCATCGCCAGGTTGTCACCCAGGGCGGCCCTGGCCGCCGACCGGAACGCGGCGCCGTACTGGTAGTCTGGGCCATCGCGATAGCTGGCAGCCAGTGTGCGCGCCGGAATCTGGCTAAGCGTTGGCTGCAGCGCGGGGTTAATGCCATGGCCTGCCAAAAATGGCGCATTGCCCGCAGGTCGCCCGGTGAACCCGCGTAGGTGCAGGTGGCGGGACATGCGGTCGCCGTCGTTGACCGGATAGTTGTCCCACAGGAACGGCGGCCGCTTTAACTGACGGGCCACCCGAGCCAGATGACCGGGCGAGATTTCCCTGGAACACACCTCCTCTCCGGTCCAGAACACCTGGATGGCCGGGTCCAGCGCCGCGCCCAGGTCCTCCAGGTAATTCGCCGGTCGCGGCCCGAACACCCGGTCCAGGACGCCATCGTCGGAATAATAGCTGGGACAGACTAACAGCCGCTCCGCGCGGCTGCGCTCGGCCACCCAATGCACGATATCCGCCTGGGTAAGCGCCAGGGCTTCGGTCGTGTTGCGCATGTCGTCGAACAGAATCGCCAGATCCTGGATACCCAACCGGTCCAGCAGCTTGAGCTTGGCGGCCAGCGCGGTGCGGGCGGCATCATCGAAGCGGTTGAAAATCTCGAACGGGCTCAAGCCGATGCCGAAACGCACCCCCAACTGCTGGCAGCGGCGGGCAAATTGGGTCAGCGCGGCCAGCTCCTGGTCGGGATGGGGGCTATCCCACTGCCGCCGCAGATAGGGGTCGGCCTTGGGTGCGTACAGATAGAAACGGTAGCCTTCGGGAGCCAGTGCCTCCATCAGCCGGGTCCGTTCCGGCCAGCTCCATAACGGACCATAGAATCCTTCGATAATACCAAGTTCGGGTAATGTCACGGCAGCCGGGTTCCGGGTGTAGTGGTAATGGTCTGGCTCAGGAGCTCAAGCTTACCCGACTCGGCGTCACCACCACCAGTCTCGCCGCTGTTTCAGTCATCTTCGGGCCCGACCCAGGCGAACGGATTGTGGGCGACTTCCCAGAGATGGCCATCCGGATCGGCAAAATATCCGGAATAGCCACCCCAGAAAACCTTCTGCGGTTTCTTCACCAGCGTCGCCCCGGCCGCCACCGCCTCGGCCATTAAGTTGTCGACGGCGGACTCGGAATGCAGGTTATGGGCGATGGTTACCCCCCGGAATCCCTGGCCTTCGGCCGAAATACCAACATCTTCCGCCAAGGCCTCACGGCCATACAGCCCCAGCCAGGTACCGTTAAGGGGGAAAAACGCCACCGAGGGCGGTGACTCCAACTGTGGCAGCCCCAGTCCATCCCGGTAAAAACGGATCGACCGCTCCAGATCGCTTACCCCCAGGGTGATCATGCTCATGCGAGGATTCATCTCCAACTCCTTCTGTCGCAAACGTGTTTGTCATGATCGGCAATGCCAACATCGGCAATACCAACTTCCGCAATACCAACATCCGCCATACCAACAAAGGGCCCGTCACTTCTCCGCCCACTGCAACCACCGCCGCCTGCGCTTTTCCTGCCGCTTCAGCCACCCGCCACCATGCCGGTGATGTTTCCTTCGGTCTGCAACTCCCGCACTGGGCGCACCTCCACACTGCCGAACCGCAGCGGCGGAATCTTGCCCACCAGCTGGATCGCTTCGTTGAGATCCCGCGCCTGCAGCAGGTAGAAGCCCGCCAGCTGTTCCTTGGTTTCTGCAAACGGTCCGTCGGTGGTGGTCAACTTGCCGTCCCGTAGCCGGACCGTGGTGGCCGTCTCGGTGGCTTGCAGGGCGTGGCCGTCGACGAAATGGCCACTGGCGCTCAGGCCTTCCACACAGGCCATGCATTCCCGGTTCAGCGCGTCCCACTCTTGCTGCGACATGGCCCGAATGATGTCTTCGTTGTAGTACACCAACGCCAGATAGTTCATGGTTGCTCTCCTTAAGTTTGCCTTGCCAAAACGGCCGACCGCGGCTTCAACTGCCCGCGCTCCTGACTGGTCGAATGGCACCCGGGCAATTCGACGACTATGTCGGCGAAAGCGGCAACGTTGCCAGCCGACGCCGCAAAAAACGCCGCTCCGGCTCCTGTTCACACAGCGCCAGCGCCCGCTCGTAAGCGGCGCGGGCCTGCTCGATGCGTTCCAGTCGCCGCAACAAATCGGCCTTGGCCGCGTACAGCAGATGGTAAGTCGCCAGCTCACCGCTGGTTTCGATGGCCTCCATCAACGCCAGTCCTTGTGCGGGGCCGTGTGCCATGGCGACCGCCACCGCCCGATTGAGCGCCACCACCGGCGACGGCGCGATGCCCTGCAGCACCGTGTACAGCCCGACAATCTGTTTCCAGTCGGTGTCGTCGGCCCGCATCGCCTCGGCGTGTACCGCTGCAATGGCGGCTTGCAGGGTATAGGCGCCATAGCCCCGCCGGTACATCAGCCGAAGTACGATGCGACGCCCCTCCGCGATCTGATCCTGGTGCCAGCGGCTGCGATTCTGCTCTTCCAACGGCACCAGATCGCCGGCGCTGTCGATGCGCGCCTCCCGCCGGGCATCGTGCAACAGCATCAACGCCAGCAACCCGAAGGCTTCCGGCTCCGGCAGTAGCTCGCACAGCAGCCTGGCCAGCCGGATGGCCTCGTCCGCCAGCGCACGCCGCAGCAACTGGTCGCCGCTGAGCGCCGAATAGCCTTCATTGAACATCAGGTAGATGGTATGCAGCACGGCCTGCAGTCGCGGCGCCAGGGCACTGGTCTCGGGCACCTCATAAGGAATCCCGGCATCCCGGATTTTGGCCTTGGCCCGCACAATCCGTTGCGCCAGGGTGGCGGGTTTGGTCAAGAAGGCGCGGGCCACCTCTTCGGTGGTAAGACCACACACCTCCCGAAGGGTCAGCGCCAGCTGGGCGTCGGTCGACAGTGCCGGGTGACAGCAGGTAAAAATGAGCCGCAGACGGTCGTCCTCGATGGGCTCCGGCGGCTCATCACTGGCCGTCACGGCAAGCTGCTCGGCGAGCTGCGCCAGCACCGCATCGTGGCGGGCGCGGCGGCGAATCTGGTCGATCGCCCGGAAGCGGCCGGCGGACACCAGCCAAGCCCGGGGGTTGGTAGGAATGCCTTCCTCTGGCCACTGCTTCATGGCAGCCGCGAAGGCCTCATGGAGGGCCTCTTCGGCCAGGTCAAAGTCCCCCAGCAGGCGAATCAGGGTCGCCAGCACCCGTCGGGATTCCTGTTGGTAAAATCGATCAAGCCACGCCTTCATGCTTCCCTCCGCTGTCTTGCACCACTCCCGGTACGCACGTGCACACCTGTCAGCTTAAGGCCAACCCAGGGCCCTGGATGTGACTCAGTCCCCGGATCGAGCCGGTCGTCACCCGAACCGGGTGACTCGCAGCGGCGCTACCAGGGCAGCAGCTCTCCATTGCTGTGCCAGAACGAGCCGGTGTTCTCCAGCGTCAGTTCGGCAATGCGCTGGGCCAATCCCGCGGCGGATTCTTCCGGTGTGATCAATCCACCGAAATTGACCATCCGGGTCTTAACGTAGCCCGGATGAAGCTGAGCCACGGCGATGCCCCGGGGTTTGAGATCCACCGCCAGCGACTTGCCAATGGCATTTAATGCCGCCTTGGAGGCCCGATAGCCGTAACGGCCGCCGGAATCGTTGTCGGCGATGGAGCCCATGCGACTGGTGATATTGGCCACCTTACTGCCGCTGCCAAGATTGGCCAACAAGGCCTCCGTCACCCGCAGCGGTGCGTAAGCATTGATCTCCATTTGACGGCGCATGGCATCGAAATCCACGTTACCCAACTGTTCGTCGTGCAGCAGGCCGGCATTGTTGATCAGCAGCGCCAGTGGCTGGTCACCGAGCTCAGAGGTGAGGCGGGCAACCCCCGCCTCCGTGCTCACATCAACGCCGTCGATGACCTGTCCGGCCACTGCCCGTAACTCCTCCGACGCCTGCCGACAGACACCGATCACACGCCAGCCCTCGGCGGCGTAGTGACGCGCCAGTTCCAGACCAATGCCCCGGTTGGCGCCAGTAATCAAAACCTGTTGCATCGTTAGCTCCCTTTCGTTGATCGGTTGTATGGAATCTTCATGCTAGCGCAATCGCTGGTCGGTTGGCGCCACATTACCGATACTGCATCACAAATTAAGTAACCCAAGGTTATTTACAGTCCAGGCGCAATGCCTTAAATTAAATAACCGTTGTTCACTTAACTTGAGGATTCGACCATGGCTTATGTCGTACTGACCGGCGCCAGCGCCGGCATTGGTGAAGCGTTCGCCCACCAACTCGCTCAGCAAAAACAGGACCTGATCCTGGTGGCCCGCCGCGAAGAACGCCTGCAGGCGTTGGCCACCGAGCTGGCCGATCGCTACGGCATTACCGCGCAGGTGGTCAAAGCCGACCTGGCGCAGACAGACGGTGCCGCCACCCTGGCCGAGACCATCAAGGCGTCCGGCTGGGCGGTGTGCGGGCTGATCAACAACGCCGGCTTTGGCGACCGCGGCGATTTTGATCAGCTGGCCCTGGAACGCCAGCTGGCCATGATCCAGGTCAACGTGTCATCGCTGGTGGCGCTGACCTGGCACCTGCTGCCGTTGCTCAAGGCCCAAGCCGGCAGCTTCATCATTAATGTCGCGTCCACCGCCGCCTTCCAGGCGGGTCCCAAATTGGCCATTTATTACGCCAGCAAGGCCTTTGTGCTGTCGTTCTCCGAGGCGCTGCATGAGGAACTGAAGCACTCGGGGGTGGCCGTCAGCGCCTTGTGCCCCGGCGCCACCGAATCGGAATTCGCCAGCGAAGCCAACATGACCGACACCAAGTTGTTTGACGGCTCGGTGATGTCCGCCGAAACCGTGGTCCGTCACTCCCTGGCCCACCGGCGAAGGGCGATCGTCATTCCCGGCTTGCTGAACCGGTTGATGGTCTGGTCTGGTAAACTGTCGCCCCGATTCATCACCCGGCGGATTGCGGGCTGGCTACAAGCATGAGGTAGGAATGACGAGCAGGTTGTGCAGCGGCCGCCGGCGGGCGCGCAGCGAACAGGAAAAAGCCCAGCGGGAATCCCAGATCCTGGATGCCGCGCAGGCGCTGTTCGGTCAACGCGGCCTCGACCGGCTCACCCTGGCGGACGTGGCCGCCGAAACCGGCCTCACCAAGGCGGCACTGTACCGTTACTTCCGCAGCAAGGAGTTGCTGTTTCTCGCGGTGTACCGACGCGCACTGACCGCCTTCGTGGATGACCTGGAAGCGCAGGGCGCAAGCGGTGATTTTCCTGGCGGCATGATCCGCACCCTGCTTGCCCATCCGGCGTACTGCCGGCTAACGGCCATTCTCCATGTCGCGCTGGAAACCGGCCTGAGCGAACAGGAAGCCCGGGAATTCAAGCTCCACCTGCTGGGCCAGTTTCAGCGGCTGTTGACGCTGGTGCGCGCCGCCACCGGCCGCAACGAAAACGCCTGCACCCACTATGTGCTGCAATGCCAGCAAGCGCTGATCGGCTGCTGGCACATGACCCACCCAACAGCAACGGTCAGCCGGGCCCTCGCCACCTCGCCTCTGGATGTGTTCCAGCTGGACTTCGCCACTACCCTTGAGCGCCATCTGACGGTGCTCACCGAAGCGTTCCTGGCCGCCCGCCCCTGATTCCTGGCGGCAAGATGTTTGCCATTGCCATTTACCGTCCCCGCCACGTGCATTACGACGTTCGGCTAACTATAACTACAGGTGTCATTTAGCATAATGGGCGTCTGGCCCGATTCCGCAGTCGCCGGAACCGGACCAGCGAATCGGTGCATCAACGCCCCGGTTTGACCCCCGACTCCGCGCACAACAACGACAAGAGAGGATCGACCAGCCATGAAATTACGTTCAGCCCTGACCGCGCTGGCCCTGACACTGGCCACGGGCCTGGCCGCCACCCAGGCAATCGCCCAGGAACGCTTTACCCTGCGTCTGGCCGAAACCTGGGGCCCCAACTTCCCGATCTTCGGGGACGCCACCAAGAACATGGCCCGCATGGCCGAAGAAATGTCTGATGGCCGCCTGCGCATCCGCATCGATTCCGCCAACAAACACAAGGCGCCGTTCGGCATCTTCGACATGGTCAAGGCCGGCCAGTACGACCTCGGCCATTCGGCCTCCTATTATTGGAAAGGCAAGGTACCCAACACCCTGTTCTTCACCAGCATGCCGTTTGGCATGACCGCGCTGGAACAATACGCCTGGTTCTACCATGGCGATGGCATGGCGTTGATGCAGGAAGTGTATGAGCCCCACAACATGCTGTCGTTCCCCGGCGGTAACACCGGCATCCAGATGGGGGGCTGGTTCCGCAAGGAGATCAACTCGCTGGAAGACCTCCAGGGGCTCAAGATGCGGATTCCCGGGTTTGCCGGTGAGGTGTTCGCCGAGGTTGGCGTCAACCCCACCAATATCGCCCCCGGGGAGCTTTACACCGCCCTGGAGCGGGGCACCATCGATGCCACCGAATGGGTCGGCCCGGCCCTGGACCTGCGCCTGGGCTTCCAGCAGATCGCCGATTACTACTACACCGGCTGGCATGAGCCCGCCACCGAACTGCAATTCCTGGTAAACAAGGAAACCTGGGAAGAACTGCCGGATGACTTGCGGGAAATCTTGCGCATCGCCATGCGCACCGCCGCCTACGACATGCTGGTGCATTCCATGCACGAGAACGCCGGCGCCTGGGCATCGATCACCGAGGAGCACCCCAACATCGAGGTGCGCACCTTCCCGGATGAGGTCATCCAGGCCATGTTCCAGGCCAACCAGAAGCTGCTGGCGGAAGCAGCCGAAGGCGACGAGTTGGCCAAGCGTATCGTGGATTCCCAGCGGCAATATCTGGACAACGCCCGCGCCTACACCGAGATTTCCGATCGCGCCTACCTCAACACCATGGCAGAACTGGAGTAAGATCCCCGGCCTGATGTCGCCGGAGCTGCTCCCCGGACAGTTCCGGCGTTTTCGTTTCAAAAAAAGATTGCCGGCGCCCTAGGCCGGCCATAGGAACTGTCATGCGCTGGATTATCACGCTGGACAAAGGCCTGGCCCGCCTGTCCACAATCTGCGGCTGGGTCGCCTGCCTGGCCCTGGTTCTCATGCTCGTCAACGTCTTCTATGACGTCATCACCCGCTACGTATTCAACGACGTGTCCATCGGCATGCAGGAGCTGGAATGGCACTTCTATTCGGTGGTGTTCCTGCTGGGGATTCCCTACGCCCTGCGTACCGACGGCCATGTCCGCGTGGACGTGTTCTACGCCAGCCGCAGCAACCAGTTCAAGGCCTGGGTCAACCTGGTCGGCGCCTTCGTTTTCATCATCCCGTTCGCGTTTCTGATCGGTGTCTACGGCTACAGTTTTGCCCTGGAGTCCTACAACCTCGGCGAAAGCAGTGGCGATCCCGGTGGTCTGCCCTATCGCTGGATCATCAAGGCGCTGATTCCGTTCTCGGCGGTGTTTACCGCCACCAGCGGCCTGGGCATGGCCACCTACGCCATCCGCGTCCTTCAGGGCGACGAAACCTACCGTGACGAGAACAGCAAGGAGGGCCTGGCATGATTGGCATCATCATGTTCGCCGTCTGCCTGCTGATGCTGCTCTGGGGCTTCCCGGTGGCCTTCACCTTCGGCGGGGTAGCGCTGATTTTCGGAATGATCTCCGAAGGACCGCAGTTATTCGCGTTCATGCCGTTTCGCATCATGAGCGTGATGCAGAACACGGTGATGATGGCGATTCCACTGTTCATATTCATGGGCGTAGTGCTGCAGCGCACCCGCCTGGCGGAACAGCTGCTGACCGCCATGGGTCGCCTGTTCGGCGGCCTGCCTGGCGGCCTGGCCATCGCCACCATCCTGGTGGGCGCCCTGCTGGCGGCCTCCACCGGCGTAGTCGGCGCCAGTGTGGTGGCGATGGGACTGATTTCCCTGCCGGTGATGCTGGCCCACAAGTACGATCAGCGGCTGAGCTGCGGCACCATCTGCGCCGCCGGCACCTTGGGGCAGATCGTGCCGCCGTCGATCATCCTGATCATTCTGGGCGATGTGCTGGGCCTGCCGGTGGGCGACCTGTTCAAGGCCGCCGTCATTCCCGGCGTGGTGCTGGTGGGCCTGTACATTGCCTATATCCTGATCCTGACCCGGCTCAGGCCGGAGACCGCACCGGCGATGCCGGAGGACTCGGGCCTCAGCCGTAAGCAGGAAATCGTCAGCGCGCTGATTGCCATCATCCCACCGCTGGCGCTGATTGTGATCGTACTGGGTTCGATCTTCACCGGCATCGCCACCCCCACCGAGTCCTCGGCCCTGGGCGGCGTCGGCGCGATCGTGCTGGCCATTGCCTACCGCCAGTTCTCGTTCAGGATGGTCTGGGACAGCGCCCGCGATACCGTCAAGGTCACCGCCATGGTGTTTGCGATCCTGATCGGCGCCACCGCCTTCTCCATGGTGTTCAGCTACACCGGCGGCGACTACCTGCTGGAAGAATGGATGCTGGCGCTGCCAGGCGAGAAGTGGGGATTCCTGATCCTTGCCATGCTGGTGATCCTGCTGCTGGGCTTCTTCATCGACTTTGTCGAAATCTCGTTCATTGTGGTACCGATCCTGGCACCGGTGGCGGAAGCGCTGGGCATCAACATGCTGTGGTTCGCCATCCTGATCGCCATGAACCTGCAAACCAGCTTTTTGACGCCACCGTTCGGCTTCAGCCTGTTCTACCTCAAGGGCGTGTCACCGCCGAGCGTGAAAACCACCGACATCTACAAGGGGGTGGTGCCCTTCATCGGCTTGCAGGCGCTGGTACTGGCTTTGCTTTTCGTCTTTCCGGAGTGGTTCGGGATGAGCAGCAGTTACTGACCGGCCTGGGCATCCAGAGAGCCAGCCCGGCCCGGCGGATGCCCAGCCCCCTCAGCCGGTCGCGGACCCAGCCCGCCGCAACTGCGCCAGCAACGCCTTGGCCCCATCCAGCGTCGTGGTCATGGCGCTATCGTCCTGGGCGGCGCGAGCCAGAATATAGCCCCCCTGAATGGACGCCATGATCACCGCGGCGATCTGTGGCGTGTTCACCTCGGCCGCCAGCTCACCGCGTTCTTTCGCCTGCAGCAGGACACCCTCCAACATATTGCCGAGGTGCCGAAAATAACGTTTTATCGGAGCGTGCAGGCTGGACTCGATCACCTCCGACTCAGGCACCAGTCGGCCGATTCGGCAGCCGCGGGTCGCCGCCCGCTTCAGCGACAGAAACCGGTCAATGCGCTCCAGCGGAGTGCCCTCCCCCAACAGCACCTCTTCCGCCCGCTGGCGCAACTCCGCCTCGACTTCTTCCAGCGCCCGCCGGGCCAGATCCTCTTTGCCGGTAAAGTGATGGTACAAACTTCCCTGGCCGGCGCCGCTTTCCTGCAACACGCGTCTGGGACTCATGGACTCATAGCCCACCGCCCACAGCAATTCCTTGGTTGCAGCGATCAGGTCGTCTTTCGTGGACATAACCTCGCTTCCTTTAAAACGAACTACACAACATTTTAAAGTCGATAGGGCTACCGGCACCGAAGGCCGCCGATGGCTTTCTGTGACGCATTATACATTTTCAGCCTGACCAGACTGCAGTTACCCGCATTTCACAAACCGGTCATATTGAAACTGTACCTATTGGTATGTAAACATCAAGCTGATATGTGAACATCAAGTCGGCAAGTTAGGGTATCAAGGAAAACCTCAGGGAGGAGCCAGGACAATGAAACTTTTCTATTCCGCCACGTCGCCATTCGCCAGAAAGGTACTGGTCTGTGCCACTGAACACGGCTTGTCGGGTCAGCTTGAGCTCATCCAGGCCCACCCGATCCAGAACGCCGACCAGGTCGCCGCCGTCACGCCCTTGGGCAAGGTGCCGGCGCTGCAGACCGAATCCGGACGAGTGATTGTCGACAGCCCGCTGATCTGTGAGTACCTCGATCGGCTCGCGGTCGCAGCGGGCAAGCAGAGCCTGATGCCGTCGCTGCTCGACAATCCAAACCAGGCAGAGGACGACGCCAGACTTCACGCCCTGGCCGATGGCATTATGGATGCCGCCTACCTGTACGTCATGGAATCCAACCGTCCCACCGAGCAGCAATCGGCGATGTGGCAACAACGCTGGACAGAGGCAGTTCGACGCACGCTCGCCTTTCTGGAAGACGCCTTTCGGACGACCGGTCTGCCAGCGGGCCTGAGCCTGGGCGGAATCGCCCTGGGCTGCGCCCTGGGCTATCTGGACTTCCGCCTCGCAGACCTGGGCTGGCGTGACAGCCACCCGGCCCTGGCGGATTTTTACGGACCGCTCAGCGCACGGACCAGCTTCCTGGAGTCTGCGCCAACCAGCTGAGTTTTACTCACCCAAAAAACATACCTACCTGTATGTAGGCCACAAGACGCGAACCAACGCCACAGGGAGTGGGGCGAACATGCATTCCATGATGGAACACCCAGGCGGCAATGCCAGCTCGGCACAGTCGATCTGGCACTGGCTGCAACAAGAGAGTCAGGGCTACCGACACACCAGCCATCCGGCAACGCTCAGCCCGCTGCTGGCTCGCCTGATCGTGGGTGAACCGTCACTGGAGCACGCCCTGGCGTCGTTGCTGGCGAGCAAGCTGGCGGACACAGTGGTTGCCCAGGCTCGTCTCAAATCGGTTCTGCTCGAACTCAGCGCCCAGTTTCCGGACATCATCGAAAGCAGCGCGGCCGATCTGTCCGCCAGTGTCGCCCGCGATCCCGCCTGTCACTCTCCCGTCGTGGCCTTCCTGTTTTTCAAGGGCTTCCATGCAACCCAGGCCCACCGTTTCGCCCACGCGCTGTGGAAACTCAGGGACGAACTCACCGCCAGCTGGATTCAAAGCCGCTGTTCGGCCCTGTTCGGCGTCGACATCCATCCGGCCGCCGTGCTTGGCGACGGCATCTTCATCGACCATGCCACCGGCATCGTGATCGGTGAAACCGCGGTGATCGGCAGCCAGGTGTCACTGCTGCACGGAGTAACCCTGGGCGGCACCGGCAAAGAAGCCGGTGACCGCCACCCCAAGGTGGGTCACCGAGTCCTGATCAGCGCCAACGCCACCGTCCTTGGCAACATCCGGATCGGCGACGGCGCGCGGATCGGAGCCTGCAGCGTGGTGCTGAAAGACGTACCGCCATTTGCCACCGTGGTGGGCAACCCGGCCACCTTGCTCCCGGCCCGGGAGTACCAAAATCCGGCGTCGCTGGCGGGAGCAAACCCGACATGAAGCGCTCTTTCTCCTTACCGGCACACGGTGCCAAAGCGAGGCCCACGGGCCGCTGAGCCTTTTCTCACCCAACTAAGACCCACTCGACTCACATCATAAGGATTGGATACGTGAACGACTTGGCTATCACCCAGAACACCCAGGAACTCGAACGGGTCCTGAACATCCTGATCAGCAAGACCGTCGAAGACCCCTACGAACCGCTCAAGGACCTCGTCTGGCCCGACAGTGTACCAACCGACCGCTACTGGATGTCGCCGATGCTCATGTCGACCCAGGGTACGGATATCGACAAACAACTCACCGAAGCGCAGAAAATGGAACTGAGCCGGTGGGAGTTCATCAATTTCTGTAGCCTCAACGTCACCGGCATCCGTGAACTGCTGGTGGAAATGACGGGGCGGCTGCACACCCCCGGCTTCGAGCTGCTGTCGGAATACCTCCACTACCTCATTGCCGAAGAAAATGAGCATATGTGGTACTTCTCCAAGTTCTGCCTGAAGTACGCCGGCAAGATCTATCCCGACCGGGCCCTGGCCATGTCTGGGTTTGAAGAAGTGGACATTGCCAATCTGATGATTTTCAGCCGCATTCTCATCTTCGAGGAAATTGTCGACTTCTATAACCGCAAGATGGGCAAAGACGAGCTGCTCCCCGAGTTCGTGCAGCGGATCAACTGGCTTCACCACATGGACGAGGGCCGGCACATCAAGTATGGCCGCCTCTACATCGAGCTGTTTTACAAGCAGCTGCAGGCTAAGTACCCGCCCGCCAAACTGCGCGAAATTGAACTGGCCATCAAGGGATTCATGCAGATTTCGGTGCAGAAACTCTATCGCCGTGAAATGTACCTCGATGCCGGCCTGAACGAACCGGGCAAAATCCGCAAAGCGCTGCTGCGGGATCCCCAGCGCGCCGAATTCAATCGCAGCCTGATGGCCGGCACCGCCAAGTTCTTCAAGAAAATCGGCTTGTTCACCGACGATCTCATCTGGGAAACCGACGCCGCAGCAACGGCCTGAAGCACACAGGGAGTGTGACATGCAAAGCAACCTTGCCTCTTTGCTGTGGCAGGCGGCCGATCAATGGCCCGAGGCCACGTTCCTTGAGGGCGAACAACGCCACACCTTTCAAGAGGCCCGTTCGGCCTGCACCGCCATCGCAATCACCCTGAGACATCAGGGTGTTCAGCCCGGCGACCGCGTGGTCATCCTGGCTTCGAACCGTAGCGAGATAGTGCTGAGCCTGTTCGCCGTCGCCGCCATCGGCGCCGTCGCCGTGATCCTGCATGAACAGACCACGCCCCGCTCGCTCCACCACATTCTCGGTGAATTGGAGCCGGCGCTGGTACTGCTGGGCCAGGAGTGCTCCGACCGGGCCGCCATGCTGGCGCCAGCTCCGGTGCTGGACATCGACTCCCTGCCCAGCTCGGCGGAGCCATCGGAGCGGATCGAGCCATCGGCGGGCGAGGACCGCCTGGCTTTCATCATCTATACCTCAGGGTCTACCGGGCTGCCCCGGGGGGTCATGCTCAGCCATAACAATGTGCTGTTCGTGGTGCCCGCCATTCAGGCCCGCCTGGGTTACCGGTGCGATGATCGCATCGGCCTGTTTCTGCCGCTGTCTTTCGATTACGGCCTGTACCAGGCGTTCCTGGCGGCCCTGACCGGGGCCTGCCTGGTCATTCGTGACAATCAGACGGCAGGCCCCCTGGTGGCGAAGACGCTCGCCCGCGACGGAATCAGTGTGCTGCCCGGGCTCCCCAACCTGTTTGCTTCGCTGCTGCGGCTGGCTCAGCGCAAGCCCCTGAGCCTGCCGAAGTTGCGTCTGATCAGCAGCACCGGAGCCCACTTTCCCGGCAGTCAGATTGACGCGCTGCAGGCGTTCATGCCGTCGGTGGCCATCTATCCCATGTATGGCCTCACCGAGTGTAAGCGGGTGTCGATACTCACACCGGAGGAACGCAAGCGATATCCGGGATCGGTCGGCCGCCCCCTCGACGGCACCCAAACCTGGGTGGCGGGCGACGACGGTCAGCCACTGCCACCGGGCCAGCAGGGCGAGTTGGTGGTCGCAGGCCCCCACGTCTCGGCCGGTTATTGGCAATCCCCCACAGAAACCGAAAAGCGCTTTCGCCCAGTCGCCGACACCCCCGGCAAAGCGCTGTTCACCGGCGACCTGTTCCAACAGGACGAGCAGGGCTACCTGTACTACGTCGGCCGCAAGGACGAACAGATCAAACGCCATGGCTATCGCCTGAGCCGGCTGGACATCGAACGCGCCGCCCTGGAACAGGATGGCGTCAGCAGTGCCTCCGCCGTCCTCGCGGACGATCTGTTGATCCTGTTTGCCAGCGTGGACGATGGCACTTGGAGCACCGCCCGGCTACAGGAACGGCTGGCGCAGGTACTCGAACCCTACAAGTTGCCTGACCGGATTGTTTTCCTTGAGGAATTGCCACAAACCCGCAATGGAAAAATTGACTCGAACCGACTCAAGGAACTCCAGCATGCCTCGGCCTGATGCAAACGTTTACCGCACCTTGGCCGCACAGTACGGCTCGCCTCTCTACGTGTACGACCTCGACCGGGTCACCGAGCAGGTTGGTACCTTGCGGAAAAACCTGCCCACAGGAGCCGGTCTCTATTACTCACTGAAGGCCAATCCGCTGCCATCGTTGGTGCAATCGGCGGTGGCCGCCGGGTGTCACCTGGAGGTCACCTCCCCCAATGAACTGGCGGTCGCCGCACAGGCGGTTGCCTCGACAGACCACTTACTCTACGGCGGCCCCGGCAAAACCGAAGCGGAACTAAGCACGGCGCTGCTGACCGGGGTGCGGCGGTTTTCGATAGAGTCCTGGACCGACATGGAGCGTCTCCATCGGATCGCCGGAACCTTGGGCCTGCAAGTACAGGTGCTGCTTCGCATCAACCCCAGCGACGCGGTCGCCTCCGGACTGGCGATGAGCGGTGCCGACACCCAGTTTGGCTTCTGCGAAGAAGAGCTGCTGGACCAGAAGCCGCGACTGGATGGCTTGGCCGAACATATTGAGGTCACCGGGTTCCACGTCTATTACGGCACCCAGATCGGCTCGGTGGACAAGATCGCAGACTCAGTCGAGTTTGCCATCGCCAGCATCGAGCGGCTGAGCGAAGCACTCGATCTGAGCCCCAGCATTCTCGACCTCGGCGGCGGTTTCCCCTGGCCCTACGGCAAGCTGGACGAGCCACCGTCATTGCATGGATTGCGGCCAGCGCTGGAGGCGATCCTGGCCAAGCGGCGCCGATCCGCCCGGGCCGAGATCTGGTTCGAATCCGGCCGATTCGTGGCTGCCGCCAGCGGCACGCTACTGGCCACCGTACTCGACCTCAAGCAACGGGCCAGCGGCGAGTGCTTTCTGGTGCTGGATGCCGGTATCAACCACCTCGGCGGTATGTCCGGGCTGGGCCGACTGCCCCGTGCAGGCTTCCAGTTCCAGCCCCTTCAAGCCTCCAGCCGCGAGCAGGAAAGTGCCCGCCCGGCCACCATCGTTGGCCCGCTTTGCAGTCCGCTGGATTGCCTGGCACGGAAAACCAGCATTCCGCAGGCGTTGCAGGTTGGCGACCTGATTAGCGTACCCAACGTTGGCGCCTACGGGCTGACCGCCAGCCTGCTGGGGTTCCTGTCCCGCCCGGCGCCGATCGAGATCGCGCTCCGAGACGGCCGGCCGGTGGCACTGCATCAATGGCGGCATGGCCACGACCGGCTCCAGAGCGCCGTCAACACTCAATCTCTCACGGAGGAACTGATATGAGCACGATCAAGGAAAAAATCCAGCAGTGCCTGGTGGAACACCTGCGCATGGTGTCAGCAGCCGAAGATATCGACCCGAACGCGGAGCTCACCACCCTGGGCCTGACCTCCATGGCCGCGACCAACCTCCTGATCGACCTGGAAGACGAGTTCGGGGTGGAGTTCTCGGACGACCTGCTGACGCCAGAGGTCTTCCGCACGGTTGCGTCGCTGGAAACCGCGATTGAAGGCCTGCTGGCTGATCAGGTGACGGCATGAAGGCCATTGCTGACGACGCCTGGCCGGCACTGACCCCGCTACAGCGGGCTTATTGGATCGGTGGCCGGGAGGATTTTGACCTGCATGTGTACCCCCATCTCTACCTGGAGTTCGATGTCGCGACCATCGACCCGCTCCGGCTTGAGCGGGCGCTCGCGGGTCTGATCCACCGGCACCCGCTGCTCAGGGCCACCGTCTCCGACGATGGAGGACTGCAACTTGCCGAGGCGGTCACAGCCTCGGTGACCGTGCACAACCTCACTGGCGCCTCGCAAGAACTGGTTGAAGTCAGCCTGGACCGGATGCGCGATCAGCTGCGCCGACGGCAGTTTCACCCCGAGCACGCCCCCCGCATGCAGCTGGACGTGTCCCTGGCCACCACCGTCTGCCGAGTCCATATTTGCCTGGACCTGATGCTCTTCGATGGCAGCGCGGTGCGACTGTTGCTGGCCGACTTGTCCCGGCTGTACCAACACCCGGATGCTGACGGCGACACGCCCGCGCCGCCGCCTGCGAACGCCGTCACCAAGAGCTCGACGCAGCATCGGGAGCGCTGTCGCCAGTATTGGCTGCGACGGCTTGATAAAATGCCCGACGCACCGGCCCTGCCGTTGCGCAGCCACGACGGTCAGCCCCGCCGTTCGCTGCTAACCCGCCGCCGGGCCTACCTGAGCCCCGATAAGTGGCGGTCCCTGGAGAGCCAGGCCAGCGACCTTGGCGTATCCCCCGCCACCGTCCTGCTCACCGCCTACAGCCTGGTGGTGGCCGGCTATTCACGGATCCCGCATTTCTATCTGACCATGATGAAGCAGGGCACCGGCACCAGTGAGCGTTCCCCTGCGGCGCAAAACCTCGCCAGCACCCTACTGGTCGAGTTCGATTACCGGCAGCGCAGATCGTTCAAGGACTACCTCCTCCAGGTGCACGCCAGGATTTTACGTGACATGACTCGATCCGCCATCTGCGGACTGGAGGTACTGACCGAACGCAACCGGCTCGACCAGTCAACGGCCAGGGCCGCCAGCCCGGTAGCCTTTGTGGCGATGCTGGACCCGGTTGACCCGCAATTGTCCGGCCTGTTCCAGCTCGAAGGCCGAAACATGGTCTTCAGCGCCCTGGAAACGCCGCAAGTGGTGCTCGACCATCAGGCAATTCGTGGCGAGGATGGCGGCGTTGCGCTGATCTGGGATGTCATGGAAACCGCGTTCGAGGACGGCGTACTGGACGCCATGTTCAACGCCTACATCGATCTGATCCATCGCCTGGCCGACGCTCCCGACACCTGGCTCACCGCCGGCTTCGACCTGCGCCCGCCCGCCCAACGCCTGAACCATCGAATCTACAACGACAGCGCCCGCCAGCTCCGCACCGGACAGCTGCTCCAGGACTATGTGGGCGAATGCCCGGCGCACCTGGTCAACAAGACCGCCGTGATCGACGGCGATCGCACCCTCAGTTACGGCGAATTGCGCCGGCTCTCGAACCGCTTGGCCTGGACCCTGAAACAGGAATTTGAGGTCGGCCCGGGCGCGCTGGTAGCGGTCGACCTGGCCAAAGGCTGGCGACAGGCGGTGGCCGTCCAGGCCATCCTGGCTGTCGGCGCAGCTTATGTGCCGCTGGGCCACCATCTGCCGAACGCCAGGAAACAGGCGGTGCTCGATCAGTGTGCGCCGGCCGTGGTGATCCGCGACGGGCATCAGCCGGAGCTGAGCTGGCGCACGCTGGAAATGAACCAGCCCGAGCATTGGTCAATCTGCGAGGACAACCTCCCCAGGGTTCAGACCGCCGCCGATACCGCCTACATCATCTTTACCTCAGGCTCGACCGGCACTCCCAAGGGCGTGGCACTGGATCATCACGGGCCGGTCAATACCATTGAGGATATCAACCGCCGTTTCGGCATTACCAGCCAGGATGTGGTCTTCGGTCTGTCGGACCTGAATTTTGACCTGTCGGTTTACGATCTCTTCGGCACCTTTGCCGCGGGTGCCACCCTGGTCATCCCTCCACAAGGCGCAGGACGCGATCCGGCCCTGTGCGAAGGTCTGATTCGCCAGTACGGTGTCACCCTCTGGAACTCGGTGCCGGCACTGGCCCAGCTGTTCCTCGACCACCTGGAACGCAACCGGCCGGATACCCCGCTTCCGCTTCGACGCATGATGCTCAGTGGCGACTGGCTGCCAGTGCAGTTGCCCCAGCGGATGGCCCGATTTGGCCCGGTAAGCATCACCAGCCTCGGCGGCGCCACTGAGGCGTCGATCTGGTCGATCTATTTCGATATCGGGACCGTCGAGCCTCATTGGCCGAGCATTCCCTACGGATTCCCGCTGGCCAACCAAACCATTCACGTTCTGGATGCGAGCCTGCAGCCTCGCCCCGACCAGGTACCCGGCGAGCTGTTCATCGGCGGACAAGGCGTAGCTCAAGGTTACTGGCAGGCGCCAGAGCGCACTCGTCAGGCGTTCATTACCCACCCCGACAACGGCGAACGGCTATACCGTACCGGAGACTGGGGTGTTCGACGCCCGCAGGGGCATATCGAGTTTCTCGGCCGGCAGGATGGTCAGGTCAAGATTCGCGGCTATCGCATTGAGCTGGGCGACATCGAAAGCCAGCTGCAACGACACCCCCAGGTCACCGGCGCGGTGGTCCGGGTCACCGGTTCCAATGCCGAGAACACCGCCCTGGCGGCATACGTGGTCTGTGAATCAGAGCCGTTCGATAGCGATCAACTGCTGAGCTGGCTGAGAACCCAATTGCCGGAGTACATGGTGCCGTCGTACCTGCTGCGGCTGGACACCCTGCCCCTGAGCGCCAATGGCAAGGTGGATCGCAAAGCGCTGCCGGACCCGTCCACCAGAGCGGTCCGCAAGCCGTTCACTCCCCCCCAAGGCGACACCGAGCAAGGTCTCGCCGAAATCTGGCAGAGCGTGTTGGATCAAGCCAAGGTGTGCCGGCAGGACAATTTTTTTGCACTGGGAGGCACCTCGTTCAGCGTTGTGCGGGTCTTGGCGGCGGTCGAAGATCGCTTCGGTGTCACGCTGCCAATGCAGAGCCTGCTCCGTCACCCGGAGCTGGCGGCATTGGCAGCAGAGATCGATCGGGGCCGCAACAGTCCGTCGCTGCAGTGCGGGCAGGTGAGCGCTAGGGACAGTGAGCTGGAGAATGGGCTGAAGAATGCTCGGGAAAGCGCAATGGAAAGCGCTCCAGAGACTGCGCTGGTGCCGCTAACCAAGCCGACCCGCGATAAAGCGACCATGGTCTGGTTTCACCCCTCCGGCGGTAACGTGTTCTGCTATCAGGCTTTGACCGCGGCGCTGGCAGACGACTTCGGCGCCATGGGAGTCCAGGCCACGACTCAGCCGGCCCACGCTGCGCTGGAAACCATGGTATCGCGCTATCTTGCGGAACTGGCGCCAGCCATTGCAACGACGCCCTGCATTCTCGCCGGCTGGTCATTTGGCGGTGTACTGGCGTATCAGGCGGCCCTCGAACGGCTGGCAAACGGCGAAAGAGTGGATGGACTGATCCTGGTGGATGCGCCGGCGCCTACCGGCCAACCGATGCCGGACGACAACACGCTGATTCACTGGTTCCTCGGTGATCTGGCACAAACACCCACCCTGCCGGCACTGCAACTCGGCGCCCACGCCAGCCCGGAGGCTCGCCTCGCCCAAGGGCTGCGGCAACTGCAACAGCAGGGACTGATTGCGGACACGGGGAACCTCTCCATCAGCCGGCTGTATCAGCTCTTCGCCGGCAATGTCGCCGCACTCCAGAACTATGCACCCGAGTCACTGGCGCACGCCGATTTCCCCTGCCTGATCGTTCAGGCCGGCACTCCGCTGGAGGGCCGCGTTTCCGGTCAATCGGGGGCGTTCTGGGCGTCGCGACTGCCCCCTCACGCCCGCATCGTCGAGCTGCAGGCCAATCACTACTCGATCCTGCAATCACCGTGTCTGGAAACACTGACTCAGCTGATTCGCAGCTGGCGTCCGGTTACCCCCCCGACCCTACCGTCAACTCAAGGAGCACCCATCTGATGAAGTTATTATCCGTTCAGCATCTGCTGACCAAGCTGCGCACCGCCTGCTGGCTGTTTCTGGCCATCTCGGCGTTCCACACCCTGGCGGCAAACGCCGGCAAAACCGAATACGCCGCCTACGGCACACCGGTCGGTCACGACAAATACATGGTACTGATGGCCAACGGCCTATATGACCCGGCCGATCCGAACTACCAGGCCCCGGATTACGACCATTTCGCCCGCGACATCATGGCCTGGAACGATCAGCAGATCGCGGCATTCGAGCAACGGGCGCAAACCTTCTTCCGGGAGCGCTTTGGCGTGGACATCGCCGCCGCCGACCTGGCTGGGCGCGTGATGATGGTGCCGTTCATGCTGGATCCGCGCTGGGAATACCGCGTGTACAACAGTTCCGGCGAGCAGGTCCCCCCCGAGGGCTGGGTCGTCCGGGACGGTGGTTATCAGCTGGTGGTGGTCGATCCCGCCGGCATCGACCTGGGCGGTGAGTTTGCCGGCCAGCACGCGCCGCAAGGGGCCGTTGCGGCGTTCGGCAAATTCAACATCAGCCGAGGCCCTGGCAACTCTCACCGCCATGATGACCTCGTGATCCACTATCAGTCACGCGAGCCGGTACTGCACAACAGCGGCTTCCCGGTGCACCGAGTCGGCACCGGTGCCCTGATCGCGCCCTTCGAGGTATTCCATCCGGAGTATGGCGCCGGCTGGGGCTTCGCCCACATCTTCGAGCAGAACAGTGCCGATGGTCGCCGTCAGACCAACAACCGCAACATCATGACCTTTCCGTCTGGCGCCGCCTATCCGGATTGGCTGAAAACCCAGTAACCCCCACCGACCGACAAGGAAACAAGTCCCATGAGCGATTTCGAAATCTACACCGAAACCACCGCGCCCGAAGCGTCCCGGGATACCCTCAAGACCATCAAGTCTGCGTTCGGCTTTATCCCCAACGCCATGGCCATGCTGGCCGAATCGAACCCGGCCCTGAGCAGCTACCTGATGCTGGACTCCCAGGTGCAGCAAACCAGCCTGACCCCAGCCGAAATACAGGTATTGATCCTGGCCATCAGTCGCGAGAACGAATGCCACTACTGCACCGCCGCACACAGCATGCAGGCCGAAATGGCCTCGCTCGACGCCGAGGAGATCGCCCGGCTCCGCGCTGGCGAGGCCCTCGTCAACAGCAAGCATCAGGCACTGGCCGAGTTCGGCCGGAAAATGGTGCGCCAGCGCGGCGGGCTCAGCCAGCAGGAGCTGCAAGGGTTCCTCGACGCCGGCTACAGCAAGGCCAATATTTTCGACGTCATCCTGGTGGTGGCGATGAAAACCATCACCAATTACGCCAACCACATTACCCAGACCCCTCTCGACGATGCCTTCACGGCCTACCGTTGGACAGCGGATGCCAACTAGGCCGGCCGCGACCCAGACCCACAGCAAGGAGCTAGAACCCATGATGAAGACCCCGTTTTTGACGCGCGCCATCGCGACCGCCATTTTTGCCACCGGACTGTCGAATCAGGCCCTGTCGAAGGAGCACAACTCACACCCCGGCCCGGTAGCGCGAGTCATCGATTTACCAGTGACCACCCAGGGACCGTTATGGCCGCCCGCCGAAGTGGTGAACGATCAAGGCCACTTCGTGCTGATCGGCACCGCCCTGGAGTCTGACCGGGAAGGCAACGTGGCGCCGGTACCGCAACAGGCACTGCTGGTCAGCAAACACACCGTGCCCCCGCTGGACGACGCCGGCGTTGAATCGCCCGCGCTGGGCGGCGCCCCTTACAGCGTGATTCGCCCGCTCGACCTGAGTGCCGGCAGCGCCGATCTGGACATGGTGCTGCACGCCAACTCCTACGGACCCGCCAATGGCCCCGGCGGCCGCCCCAGCATTCCCCGTCAGGGCGAAACCACCTACAACCTCAACGGTGCCGGTGTCGTGTGCAGGGACGTGTTTCCCGCCGAATCCCAGGCAGACGTCTACACCCGCCCCAGCCTGCCGCTGCAGGAGGTGCCTATTTACGGGTTCACCGGTGATGGCAAGCGTCACGACGTCGACTCCGGCGAGGCCCTTGCCCAACTGGAGCCGGTGGTGGATCAACGCAGGGCCAGCCCGATCACCCTGGGAGACTGGCTCAGCGCCGATGGCCAGCTGAAAGTCCAGTTAACCGGGCGTACCGCCGACGGCAGCTATACCGGTGCCAGCTTCGACTTCCGGCTCGACAACCTGATTCCCAACGGCCTGTACACCGTGTGGGCGGTTCGTGGCCGTGGCCCCGATGCCTTGGCCATGCCCAATGTGATCACCACCGACGCCCAGGGCAGTGCGCAGGCTAGTTTCCTGGTCAGCAATCCCTTTCCGGAGGGTAACAGCGACCTTCGCATCCGCGGCGTCGCCATCGTGTACCATTCCGACCACCAGACCTGGGGTGGATGCTTCAGCCGGTTTGGCCCTGGCGTTGATGCCCATGGCGTATTCAACACCCTGAAAGCGGCCGGACCCAACCCCTTCGCTGACTTCGTCACGGTCGCCCCATGATCGCAACCGGCTTCAACCGTGCCGCCCTTGCCGGAGTGACCGCCGGCATGGCGGCCACGTTCCTGGGCGTCGGTTTGGCCCGGTTTGCCTATACCGCGATCTTGCCGGAACTGATTCAGCAGGAATGGTTTAGCGAAGCCGAGGCGGCCTATCTTGGTGCCGCCAACCTTATCGGCTATGCGGCGGGCGCCTTGCTCGCCGTCCCGGTGGCGCGACGGCTCGGCACGGTGGCTATCGTGCTGGCCTGCGGGTTTCTGGTGGTGCTGAGTTTTATCGCCTGCGCCTGGCCCATTGCGTTTTCCCCCTATCTGATCGCCCGTGCGATCAGTGGCTTGTGTGGCGCCGCGCTGATGGTGCTGGTGCCCTCTGCCGCCCTCACCGCACTGCAACCTGGCCAGCGTGCAAAAGGGGCGTCGCTGGTGTTCACCGGCGTCGGGCTGGGCATCCTGATCTCCGCCACGATGGTGCCCTTGCTCGCCCACGACAACCTGTCCCACGCCTGGCTGGCATTAACGGCGACCGGTGCGCTGGCACTCTGGCTGCTGACACGCACCTTTGCCGCCGCCATTGAGGCGCCCGGTGGCCCGGCCCCAGCGCGACTGCAAACGCCCCCCACAACCGTGCCCGTCAGCCCCTGGCTGATCGCCAGCGTGGCCCTGGCCTATGCCATGGACGCCATTGGTTTCGTGCCCCACACCTTGTTCTGGGTTGACTACCTGCAGCGCGAACTCGGGCTGTCGGTCGGAGCCAGCGCCCTGCACTGGGGCCTGTTTGGCGTCGGCGCCATGTGCGGCCCCTTTGTCATCGCCAGGCTGGGCCGACAGTTTGGCTGGCACACTCTGTTGGTCGGTGCGCTCGCCGTCAAGGGCGGCGCGGTACTGCTGCCACTGGTCAACGCCAATGTTGTCAGCCTGGCCCTGTCGTCGGTGCTGGTCGGCGCCTTGGTGCCGGGATTGGTGGCCATTGTCTCCGGCCGCATGAGTGAGCTGGCCACGGCCACCGGGCACGCCCGGCTCTGGGGCTTGGCCACCGCGACCTTTGCCTGCGCCCAGGGGCTTGCCGCCGCGTTGTTTGCCTGGTTCTACGACAACGTCGACAACGGCGCCAATCTCATTTTCGCGATTGGCGGCGGCGCCCTGCTGGCCGGTGCCCTGATTGCCGAAAGTTTCCATCGCCGCCACGCCGTGCGGGCGGTGGAGTTCCCAGATGGCGTCCCGGCCCGCCGGAACGCCTCTTCAACCTGTGTTACCACTTATCGAAATAGAGGACAGCAATGAAACGGACTTTGAAGCAGCACAGCCTCAAGGCTGCACTGGCGCTTGCGCTGGTGGGTACTGCGCAGGCCAGCCTGGCCGATACCAACGTCGTTGTGCACTGGAACGAAACCGTCTTGCAGGCGGTACGCGACACCAACCCCGGACCGACCATCTCATCGCGAGCCCTGGCCATCTCCCATACCTGCATGTACGAGGCCTGGGCCGCTTACAGCGACCGCGCCCATTCCAGTTTAGCCGGCTCGCCAACCAGACGGCGACCGGCACCGGAACGCACCGAAAGCAACATCTCCGCCGCCATCAGCCACGCTGCCTATCGAGCGGCCGTCGATCTGTTCCCCAGCGAAGCCCCCGTGTTTGCCCAGGCGCTGGCAGCCTATGGCTACACGCCCGAACCCGACAACGTTGATCCAGCCACTCCGGCGGGCGTGGCGAACCGCACCTGCCAGGCGGTGCTCGACCTGCGCCACAACGACGGTGCCAACCAGCTGGGCGACCGCGCCGCTGGCGCTTACAGCGACTACACCGACTACCAGCCGGTCAATACACCCGATGCCCTGGTCGACCCCGGCCGCTGGCAGCCGTTACGGATCACCCGTGCCGATGGCTCGACCATTGTGCAGAAGTTCCTGACCCCACATTGGGGCGAGGTCACACCGTTCGCGATGAAGCCACCCCAGAGCTATCAGCTCAAGCAACCCGCCGAGTTTGGCTCGGAGGCATATCTGGAGCAAGTACGTGAAGCCGTCGCCTACAACGCTCACCTGACGGACGCGCAGAAGATCGGCGCCTCCTACTGGGCCGACGGTCCCAATACCGAAACCCCGCCGGGCCACTGGAACCTGTTCGCCCAGTTTGTCTCCGACCGCGACAACCACACGGTTCAGGATGACGTCAAGATGTTCTTCGCCCTGAACAACGCCGTCATGGATGCCGGCATCTTTTCCTGGTGGGCCAAACGGCATTACGACTATGTTCGCCCCATTTCGGCGGTTCGATACGTCTTCAACGGCGAGCTGATTCCGGCCTGGTCCCGGTACACCGGCAATACCGAGCTCCTGCTGGGTGAGCAATGGGAACCCTACCAGGCAACCGCGTCCATTTCTCCGCCATTTGCGGAGTACGTCTCCGGGCACAGCACCTTCAGTTCGTCGGCCGCTGAGGTGCTGCGTCAGTTTACCCAGAGCGACGTCTTCGGCTATCAGGTCCAACTGCCGGCCGGCTCGTCCTACGTGGACCCCGGCATGACACCGGCCCATGACCTCACCCTGTCCTGGGCCACCTTTACCGATGCGGCCAACAGCGCCGGCGCCTCGCGCCGCTATGGCGGCATTCACTTCCTTGACGCCGACATGGAAGGTCGCCGGGTCGGCCGGGAAATCGGCGAGCAGGCCTGGGACAAGGCCCGCCGGCTGTTCAACGAACACTAAAGGGAACCACAGGTGCGGCGCATGGCGAACGTGCGCCGCCTTTGACCAGATCATGGATAGATCAACCCCGCTATCGATCACGCTGCTGATCACACTTTCATTGCCTCTCCAAGCGAACGCCCATAGCAAATGGTTCTCCCGCTGGCAGGACAACCTGGAACCGGCAACCGTGGGCTACCTGGCCCAGTGGAGCTGGCTGGCGCTCGTCGTGTTCGCCTTGCTGGCGGTTTTTCTGAGCGTTTGCCTGTGGCACTCGCTCCCCCACGGGCTGGGACCTCGGCTGACCACGCTGACAGACCGAGTCCAGAACCAGAGCTATTACCGGATCCTGGCCATTGCCGCGGTCATGTCGATCGCGCTTTGCTGGCGCGACGGCGTCATTCTGACGCCGGAATTGGCCCATGACAGCGTCCTGGTCAGCCTGATCCAGTTCGGCCTCATTACCCTCGGCCTGCTGCCCCAGTACCGGGTCCTGCTGCCGCTGCTGTTGGCATCGCTGTACGTTGTTGGCGCGGCTAACGTGGGCCCCCTGCACATGCTGGATTATGCCCATTGCCTGGGCATCGCACTGTGTCTGTGGCATTGGCGCGCGAGCACCGGCGACCGGAAGATCCAGGAAGGCCTGCGAATCCTGCAGATCACCACCGGTTTCTCGCTGTGCTGGCTGGGCATGGAAAAGGTGATTCATCCGCAGTGGTCACTGGAGGTGCTGGCCCTGAAGCCCTGGCTGAGCATGGGCCTGCCGGAGAGCTTCTTTGTCAAATCCGCGGCACTGGTGGAATTCACCATCGGATTCTTCCTGCTGACCGGGCTTTGGACCCGGCTGTCCGCCCTCATCCTCAGCTTGTTGATGGCCTTCACCGCCACCCTGTTTGGTATCCAGGAGATTCTCGGCCACTTGCCCATTCACGCCGTCCTGCTGGTGCTGATCATTGCACCGGTGCAGCCGCCGGCCGAACTGGCGAGCGCCGCCAGGCCCCCGCTCATCGCCACCGCCGGACGCTACACGGCGCTCTATCTGCTCGTCATGGCGACCCTGGGTGGGGTTTACTACGGCTTTGCATTGCAGGCCTGTTCGGCGCAAGGTCACTGTGCCCCGGCCGCCTGAGGCGTGGTTCTGGCTGGGCCCCTTGCCCCTGCCGGAGGCCTGGCTGAACAACGCTGAACGGCGGAGCAGCCAGCGGCTGAGGAATCCGCACGCGCGCCAACTGGCCATCAATGCACACCTGCTGAAGCGCTATGCCCTCAGCCAGCGAGTGCCGGAGAGGCCACCAGCCCAGTGGCAGTTTGCGACATCGCCGCTGGGCAAGCCGGAAGTCGGCGACGCAGCCTGCCATTTTAATGTCAGCCACGCCGACCGTGCCTGTGCGGTCGCGGTATCCGACGCCCCCATCGGCATCGATATCGAGCGCCAACGGCAACTCGCCGATCTCGATACCTTGGCAACCCGCGTGCTGACCCGGGCCGAGTATGACTGGCTGCAGAACCAGCCGCACCGGAGCCATCAACTGATTCGGCTGTGGACCCTCAAGGAAGCCGCGCTCAAGGCCGCGGGCCAGGGTCTGCGCATGGACCCGAAGGCGGTACGTATTCGTGCACCGCACGCCGACGTGAGTCAGGTTCAGCTGCCGGATGGCTCTTGCTGGATGTGCCAGAGTCGGCAATTGAGCGGCTATTGGCTCACCACCGCCAGCTCCCATTTCGACGAAGTTAGGCTCAGAACCGGCGGCATTCCCGGGCATGGATGACAAAATCTGATCACTTTCTATACTGAACAGACCACAGCGACTCTATACTGAACAGACGACAAGCGACACTGAACAGACGACAAGCGACGCTCTGCCCCGCCAGAAGGCGCGCACGGTGGCGTGGCACAGGGTCGCCGCTGTGGTGATTCAGCCGACGTGGGAGATCAGCATCCATGAATCCAAGCACTGCCAACAAGGTCACGGAAACCGACAAGGCCAACGCCGGAAGCGCCGATCAGCCAGCCCTTCCTGCAACCACCCAGTACGTCAGCCGAGAGCCCCACAGTTATGAACGCTGGCTGATCGGCAAGGTCCTTCACATGGTGGGTTCACCGCCGATTCGCTTTCGCCTCTGGAACGGCGATCTCATTGAGCCGGATCAGGGCGATGCCCGCTACACCGTCACCCTTAACGACCCCCGCGCCCTGTATTCCCTGGCCACCAACCCCAACCTGGCGTTTGGCGACCTGTACAGCGCCGGTCGCGTGGATGTGGATCAGGATCTGTCGGGCCTGATGGCCCTGCTGTACCGCAGCATCCACCGGGCCAGCAGTCACTGGCCCAAGTGGCTGGAGACACTGTGGCGCAACCATCACCCCCGCTCTACCGGCCTGGAAGAGGCCAGGGCGAACATCCACCACCACTATGACCTGGGTAACGAGTTCTACCAGCTCTGGCTCGATCAGGCCGAAATGCAGTACACCTGCGCCTACTACGAGTCAGCCTCGTTGAGCCTGGAACAGGCGCAGCTGGCCAAGCTGGAGCATGTCTGTCGCAAGCTGCGCCTGCAGCCTGGTCAGACCGTGGTCGAAGCCGGCTGTGGCTGGGGCGGCCTGGCCCGTTACATGGCCCGCCACTACGGCGTCACCGTTCACGCCTACAACATCTCCCACGAACAGATCAGCTACGCCCGGGCACAAGCCCGTCGCCAGAAGCTAGACCACCTGATCGAGTACATCGAAGAGGACTACCGCAACATCAACGGCCAGTACGACGCCTTTGTCTCGGTGGGCATGCTGGAGCACGTGGGCACCGATCACTACCTGGAGCTGGCGGCGCTGATTCAGCGTACTCTCAAGCCCCAGGGCCTGGCGCTGCTGCACAGCATCGGCCGCAATCGCCCGATGCTGCTGAATGCCTGGATCGAGAAACGCATCTTCCCCGGCGCCTACCCGCCGAGCATCGGCGAGTTCGTGTCCATTTGCGAACAGGGCAATTTCTCGGTGCTGGACGTGGAGAACCTGCGGTTGCACTACGCCCAGACCCTGACCCACTGGCTGGATCGTTTCGAGCAGCATCACGAACGGGTCACCGCCATGTACGACGAGCAGTTCACCCGCGCCTGGCGGCTGTATCTGGCGGGCTCCATCGCCGCCTTCCAGGTGGGGGCACTGCAGCTGTTCCAGGTCGTGTTCAGCCACGCCGACAACAATCACCTGCCACAGAATCGGGGCGACCTGTACCGGTCGCCGGCGGCCCCGGGGAGTCATTGATATGGAGTATTACGACGTGATCGTGGTGGGGGGCGGCCCCTCCGGCTCCACCCTGGCCTGGGCACTGGAGCACAGCGGCAAGCGGGTTCTGCTGATCGACAAGCAGGCGTTTCCCCGCGACAAAACCTGCGCCGGCTGGGTCACCCCCTCGGTGCTGGCCAGCCTGCAGGTGGACCCGGAGCACTATGGCCAGAGCCACACCCTGCAACCCATCCGCCGTTTTCGCATCGGCCTGATGGGGCAATCGGCGGTTGAAAACGACCACGGCGAGGTGGTCAGCTACGGCATCCGCCGCTGTGAATTCGATCACTTCCTGCTCGACCGGACCACCGTGGACAAGGCGCTGGGCGTTGCCGTCAAATCGGTCGAGCGGCAGGGCCATAACTGGCTGGTCAATGAGCGCTGGCAAACCCCGTTGCTGGTCGGCGCCGGCGGCCATTTCTGTCCCATCGCCGCGCTGCTCGGCGACGGCCCGGGAGGTCATGAAACAGTGGTGGCGGCCAAGGAGGTGGAGTTTGCAATGACCCCCGAACAGGCCAGCGACTGCGAAGCACAAGGCGACGCGCCGGAGCTGTGGTTTTGCCGTGACCTGAAGGGTTATGCCTGGATCTTTCGCAAGGGCAACT
Organism: Marinobacter sp. SS21; assembly: GCF_028369065.1. Classification (GTDB taxonomy): domain Bacteria; phylum Pseudomonadota; class Gammaproteobacteria; order Pseudomonadales; family Oleiphilaceae; genus Marinobacter. The sequence goes on along the minus strand of NZ_JAQNDA010000004.1, from coordinate 172,231 downwards.
ACCTGAACATCGGCCTGGGACGGGAAGACAACCACAAGCTCAGCGACCACTTGCAGCACTTTATCGAGGACATGCAGCGCAGCGGCCGCATCCCCGCCGACCTGCCGGGTCGCTTCAAGGGCCACGCCTATCTGCTCTACGATCACGCCGAGCGGCCGCTGGTGGACGAGGGAGTGCTGCTGATCGGTGATTCCGCCGGCCTGGCCTATACCCAGAGCGGGGAAGGCATCCGACCGGCGGTGGAATCCGCGCTGCTGGCGGCCCAGGTGATTCGCCGCGCGCCCGACTCATCCGCGCAGTCGCTGCAGAGCTACGGCGAGGCCATTGCCTCGCGATTCGGCACCCGCGCCATGAACCGGGACGACGGCTGGCATGTGCCGGGCTGGATGAAAACCCCGCTGGCCGGCACCCTGATGCGGTCCCACTGGTTTACCCGCAAGGTGGTCACCGAGAAGTGGTTCCTGCATCAAGCGGTGCCACCGCTGCAGACCGCGATCTAGCGGGGCCGGAACCTTCACTGTAGCGAAAAACAGGCGGCCACATTGGGCCGCCAAACACAGGGTTGCCGAAGAGCGGTTAAGCAGCGGCCAGCGCCTCACTGCCCGAGATAACTGCGGTACATCCAAACGGTCTTTTCCTGCTGGGAAATGTAATCGCTCATCAGCGCAACGGTGCCTTCGTCGTCGGCGTCACCCGCCAGACTCAGCAGCGCCCGTTGCTTGCCAATCAGCTTGGCGAAGCTGTCCACAATCTGGCCGACCGCCGCGCGGCCGTCGGACACATTCTTGCTTTCCGCTACCTCCGAGCGCTCGATGTAGGCGCTGTAGGCGTGGACCGGCCGGTGCCCCAGTGTGAGCACCCGTTCCGCCACCTCATCCACCTTGAGCAACAAGTCGTTGTACAACTCCTCGAACTTCGCATGCAGTTCAAAAAAATTCTCGCCCTTGATGTTCCAGTGATAGCCCCGGACGTTCATATAGAAGATCTGGTAATTGGCCAACAAGTCGTTCAGGGCCTCGGCCAGCTGTTGGGTCTTGGCGGTGTCCAATCCAATGATATTGGTGCTCATTCAGCATCTCCCTGGATGATCGTGTGAGTTGACATGCATCCAATATAGCCACCACTGGCTGAGCCGTGAAATTTAAGCTGCCAATCCAACCGATAGCTAACTCCAATGATCTAAAGACAAACAATTCCATTATGCTATCAACAATCCTGATCATGACTCGTCACTGAACATGCACACCGGAGTCCACCATGAGTGCCATGAAGCAGCTGATCCAGCAGCGCCACCGGGTCACCGACCGGTCGCTGCTCAAAACCGCGACCTTCGCCATCACCCACTTTACGGTCGCCTTCTCCGTGGCCTACCTGTTGACCGGCGATCTCCTGATCGGCGGTCTGATCGCCATGGTGGAACCGGCCATCAATACCGTCGCCTACTTTGTCCATGAGCAAGTATGGCTGCGCCTCGACACCGCTGCCGGCTCACGAGCCCGGGGGCCCGGTGAAACGGCTGACACGGCTGACACGGCTGGCGTGCTGGCCTGACTGCTCAGCGTCGATGGCGCTGAACACCAGTTCGCTGCTGACTCGGTGCAGTTGTTCCGGCGCCAGCGCAACCGCCCACGCCAACTCCCGGCTCTCCCCGGCGGCCAGCCGTACCCGGGTCTGGCCATTGACCGTCAACGCCTCAGCGCCGCTGACCGACAGCAACAGCGTGCGGGGCTCGCTGGCCTTGTTCAACAGCTTGAGCCGGTAGCTGTTCTCGACTTGGCCGGCGGCGTTGTAGCGGAACAGCGACCGATCCTTGGCCACTTCCAGGCCGATCAGATCCCTTGTCGCCACGCCCCAGGCCAGGGCCACCACCATCGCCGTCAGCACCGCGGCATAGGCCAGCAGCCGCGGCCGCCATAGCCGCAGGGGCCCACCGCTCAGCTGACGCTGGCTGGCGTAGCGGATCAGCCCGCGCCGGTAGCCCATCTTGTCCATCACCGAATCACACACATCGATGCAGGCGGCACAGCCGATACACTCCATCTGCAGCCCATCGCGAATGTCGATGCCGGTGGGACAGACCTGCACGCACTGCTGGCAATCAATGCAATCGCCCAGCCCGGCCTCCGCCGGCGCCAGCTCCCGCCGGCGATGGCCACGGGGATCGCCCCGGCCGGCATCGTAGCTGATCACCACCGAATCGTCGTCCAGCATCACCGACTGAAAACGGCCATAGGGACACATGTGCAAACAAACCTTCTCCCGCAACCAGCCGGCATTGAGGTAGGTGGCGGCGGTAAAGAAAAACAGCCAGAACAGACTCATCGCCCCCGCCTCCAGGGCCACCAGCTCCGACACCAACGGCCGGATCGGGGTGAAGTAGCCAACAAACGTCAACCCGGTGGCCACACTGATCAGCAGCCACAGGACATGCTTCTGGCCCCGGCGCCACAGCTTGGTCACTCCCCAGGGAGCACGATCCAGCTTAAGGCGCTGGTTGCGGTCACCTTCGCTGAACTGCTCCACCCACAGGAACAGCCAGGTCCACATGCTCTGGGGGCAGCTGTAGCCGCACCAAATCCGGCCCGCCAACACGGTGATGAAGAACAGGCCAAAGGCACAGATCACCAGCCCCCCGGTCAACAGGGTCAGGTCCTGCGGCCAGAAAGTGGCGCCGAAGATGTGAAACTGACGCTGGGAGATGTCCCAAAGCACCGCCTGGCGACCGTCCCAGCTCAGCCAGACGGTGACGAAATACAGGCCGAACAGCAGTCCCCCACCGGCAATCCGGAGATTGCGGTAACGGCCGCGGAAGCTCTTGGTGACAATGGGTTCAGCGTTGTGCGCCGGCGCGACGGTTTGAACCGGAATGTTGGTGGCAGGTATGCGCTCGCTCATGGGCGGGTTCCCAAGCTAGGTACTGGATCGACACCAGTGTCCCCTTGCGGCCGCCTAAGAAACAGACTCAGTTTTACTATTTAAAAGCGTATCAGTTAATCAGAAGCCGCGACCCCCTCAGGCTTGGCCGATCAGCCCCCCCAGGGTCGCCATGGCCGCATCCAGCTGCTCCGACCAGGGATGGCCGAAATTCAGCCGTAGGCAGTGGTGGAAGGAGCGAGTGGCGGAAAACATCGGCCCCGGCGCGATCGAAATGCCAGCCTCGGCCGCCCGCCGGAACAGTTGCAGGCTGTCGACGTTCCTGGCCAGCTCCAGCCACAGGAAGTAGCCGCCATCCGGTCGGGTCACCCGCACGTCGGCTGGAAAGTAGCGGTCGATGGCCGCGAACAGCTGATGCTTCTGGGCCTCCAGCTCGGCCCGCAGGCCGCGCAGGTGGCGGTCAAAACCACCGAACTCCAGGTAATCCGCCAGCGCCGCCTGGGCGGGCACCGAGGCGGACAGCGTGGTCATTAATTTGAGGCGCTGTAGCCGTTCCAGATAGCGCCCCGCGGACACCCACCCCACCCGATAGCCGGGCGCCAGGCACTTGGAGAACGAACTGCAGTGCAATACCAGGCCATCCCGGTCAAAGGACTTGGCCATCACCGGTGCCTGCTGGCCAAAATACAGCTCGCCGTAGACGTCGTCTTCCACCAGCGGAATCTGGTGGCGGTGCAGCAGCGCCACCAGCTGCTGCTTGCGCTCGGCATTGAGCGAGACCCCGGTGGGGTTCTGGAAATTGGTCATGAACCAACAGGCCTTGATGTCGTGCTGTTGCAACGCCCGCTCCAGCACCGCCAGGTCAATGCCACCGCTGGCCGCCACCGGAATCTCCACCGCCTGCAGCTGTAGCCGCTCCAGCACCTGCAGGCAGGCATAGAATGCCGGCGCTTCGATGGCCACCAGGTCGCCGGGCTGGGTGATCGCCTGCAGGCACAGGTTCAGCGCCTCCAGGGCACCGTCGGTTACCAGGATCTCGTCCGCCGGCACCGACACCCCCGAGATGGCATAGCGCACCGCGATCTGCCGCCGCAACTGCAGGTTGCCCGGCGGCAGATCGGTCACCACCGAGTTGACGTCCATCAGCCGGGTCGCTTTGGCCATGGAACGGGCCAGGCGCCGCAACGGAAACAGGCTGGGACTGGGGAAGGCCGAGCCCAGCGGCACCTGGCTGGCCTCCCGCATGGAGCGCAGGATGGAGAACACCAGTTCGCTGACATCCACCGGCGTGGTCCTTGGCTCCCGCTGCGGGGCGGAGGTTTCCGGTAATGGATGGGACGTCAGGCTGGTGACAAAGTAGCCGGACTGGGGGCGGGCATGAACCAGCCCCAGGTTTTCCAGCAGATAGTAGGCGCGGAAGACGGTGGACGGGCTGACATTGTACTGGCGACTGGCCATACGCACCGAGGGAATCCGCTGGCCGGGCTGCAAGGTACCGCCGCGGATCAGCTCCGCGATGTCATGGGCAAGTTGTTCGAATCGCTTCATCGACGCCATTTCGGGCCGTCCACCGTTGGGCGGCCCGCCGCTGCGGCCAGGAGGTCAGGCGCCCGGACCGCAATCCATGCAGCGCTCGACCATTTCCGGGCCGATGTGGAGGTTGTGGTTTAGGTCGCGCAGGACCGTGCGCAGTCCTTCTTCAATCACCGGGTGGTAGAACGGCATGTCCAGCATCTCGCTCACCGTCATGCGCATTTGCACCGCCCAGGCCAGCAGGTGGCCCATGTGCTCGGCCGCCGGCGCAAACATCTCGGCGCCCAGAAATAACCCCGAGCCCTGCTCGCCATACACTCGCAACAAGCCGCGGTTGCGGCCCATCACCCGGCTGCGGCCCTGGTCTTCGAACGACACCTCACCCACGCCGTAGCAGCCCTGGCAGCGCACATCCACTTGCTCAAGGGTCAACCCGATCGTGGCGATCTGGGGATCGGTGAACACCACCGCCAGCGGAACCCGTCGCAAGCCGGAACGGAGGTCAGGATACCGGCCCGCGTTGTCACCGGCAATGCGCCCCTCATCCGCCGCCTCGTGCAGCAGCGGCAGATCGTTGTTGGCGTCGCCCGCAATGAACACCGGGCGGTCGCCACATTGCAGGGTGAAACGGTCAAACTTCGGCACGCCCCCCGTATCCAGCGGCAGTTCGCCGTGCTGCAGGTCCAGGGTATCGACATTGGACCGCCGCCCGGTCGCCGCCAGCAGGTAGTCGAAGGTCTCGGTGACCTCATCACCGCCGGCGCCGGTGAACGTCACCGCCACACCGGCCCCGGTTCGCGCCACCGCCGAAACCCGGGCGTCCGGGTCCAGCGGAAACTCGGTGTTAAAAGTGGCCAGGGCATAGTCGCGAATGGCCGGATCGCGGATCGGCCCCACCGCCCCGCCGACGCCAAACATGCGCACCCGCACACCCAGCCGGTTCAGGGCCTGACCTAATTCCAGCCCGATGACTCCGGGCCCGAACACCGCCACCGACGTCGGCAGCGCCTCCAGTTCGAACAAGTCGTCGTTGACGAGGAGCCGATCCTCCGCCCCCCGTAAAAACGCCGGGACGTTCGGTCGCGAACCGGCGGCGATGACAATCCGCTCCGCCTGCAGTTCCAGCCGGTCGTCGATCACCAGCCGCTGGGGTGCGACAAAACGGGCCTGGCCCTGGACCTTGTGCTCGTCGGCAAAGTCCGCCAGCGATGCCAGCACGAAGCCGACGAAGCGGTCCCGCTCGGCACGCACCCGCGCCAGGACCGCCTTGCCATCAACCCACGGCGCGTCGGCGTGGACGCCGAACAGCGCCGCCCGGTCGATGTCATGGGCGGCGTCCGCCGCCGCAATCAGCAATTTGCTGGGCATACAGCCCACCCGGGCGCAGGTGGTTCCATGGGGGCCGGCCTCGATCAGCGCGATGCGGTCGGTGTGCTTGCGGGCGGCCCGGTAAGCCCCCAGACCGGCGGTGCCCGCGCCGATGATGGCGACGTCCACGTTACGCGTTTCCATACAGTCCTCCCCACCGTGTGGGGACGATGGCCAATAGCCATCGCCCTATGGGTTTATGCGGATAGCTCACACATTAATTCACTGTAGTTTAGCCAGGACAAGTTGGCGTGCCGCGATTAACCTGGCTCCGGAGCATCGCTGGCGTTTGCAGGCGCCCCGAATACCATCATCCCCAGCAACGAGGCTAAGAGGATCATGCACAGCTATTGGCCGGAATTTCTGACCGTCGCAATCGTTCATCTGCTCGCCGTCGCCAGCCCCGGCCCGGACTTCGCCGTGATGATTCGCCAGGCACTGTGCCAGAGCCGGCGCAATGCCCTGCTTACCGCCACCGGCATCGGCGCGGGCATCCTGGTGCATGTGACCTACTCATTGCTGGGGATCGGCCTGATCATCCAGCAGTCGCTGGTGCTGTTCAGTATCCTCAAGGTGGTGGGCGCGCTGTACCTGACCTGGATCGCCATCCAGTGCTTGCGTTCCAAGGCCGGCAGCCTGCCGGTAGACGCCGGCGATGCCCGGCCACAGAGCGGCTTCGCCGCCATCCGCCTGGGCTTTTTGACCAACGCCCTCAATCCCAAGGCCACGCTGTTCTTCGTCTCGCTGTTCTCGGTGCTGATCAGTCCGGACACCCCCATCGCCATCCAGACCGCCTATGGGCTGTATATTGCCCTCGCCACCGGGCTCTGGTTCGCCATGGTGGCCAGCTTCTTTACCCTGCCCCGGGTAAGGCGCGGGTTCAGTCGCTTCGGCCACTGGCTGGACCGGATGATGGGCGGCATCCTGGTCCTGCTGGCGGGGCAGCTGCTGTTCTCCACGGTCTCCGGCGCCAGCGAGCCGGCGCTGAGCACTAAGCACTAAGCACTAAGCACTAAGTACTAAGCGCTATGCACTTAGCGCCATCGCCATCGCCATCCCCATCGCCTCAACCTTATTGTTGACCTGTGAGTAGCACACAGGTTTACCATGACGCTTGTTGAAATAACGACGTACACAGGATTATCGATTAACCAGCGGGATCACCTTTCTTGCCACACCAGCCGCGCCACAAAGTCATCTTGACCCTGTTAATTCTGGCAGTGCTTATGCAGCCGGTACTGTCGCTCGGGCAATCAACGGTGGAAGCCACAAGCCAGAATGTTTGGGCTGCACACGCGGCCATGATGGATTGCTGCCAAGCGGTATCACCCGATACCTCCGAGCATGTTGCACAAGGTATGGCTTGTAATGACATGACATTAGCCGATTGCGCCTTCTACGCCAGTATTGGCAGTTGTGGCGCATCGGTGCCCGCACTCCTTCAAAACAGTGAAGGCGTGATCGCTCCATCCATTTCCAGGCTGAACGCCCGTGATCTCCCAAACGGCTATCTCAGCATCGTACTCGATACCTTGACCCCTCCGCCAAATTCCTCGTTGGGCTAACTCTCAGCCTTTTTTCAAAGCTTATCGGACACCGGAACGACAATCGTCGGCGCTGGTGGGCAACCGTGCGCCAATTACGAGGACTCCACCATGAATCTCATTTACTCCACCATCCTTTTATCTGCGCTGTCATTAGGCAGCCCTGTCGCATTGGCCGACAGCCGCTATTCGGAGGAGCTCCCGCCCCCCGAAAAAAGCCCTGAGGCCACCCTACCTCAGCCACAAGAGCGTGACATGGACATGATGCATCGGAACATGCACGAGATGATGCGCGGCATGTCCGCCAGCCACTCGCGCAGCATGATGCACACCTGCATGAACATGATGCTGGAATTTCAGGGCGACAAGAGTTCGCAAATTGATCACTGATTGGCGCTTGGCAAGGCGGATCCACTAACACGACCCGCCTTGCCCAACCCACTCCAGGAGCGCATCCATGCGTGTTGCATTTATCGCGGTAGTGGTCGCTATCGCCTTTAGTGCCGGTTGGTTGGCCAGTCGGCAAACTTTACCTACGTTCGAGTCAACCGCTGCCAGCGGCCAGACTGGGAGACCGCCTGACAAAGAACCTCTGTATTGGGTCGCCCCCATGGATCCCAATTATCGCCGTGATAAACCCGGCAAATCCCCAATGGGGATGGACCTGGTGCCCGTTTACGAAGAAGACACCGGTCGGGCTGATGGCGGTGTGCGGATAAGGCCCGCCGTTAGAGCCAGCCTGGGGGTCAGAACTCAGGCGGTTACCCAGGGGCCAGTTTCCGTCCCGATCCGCACGGTAGGCTACGTCACCGACGATGAGGAGGGACTGATCCATGTACATAGCCGCATTGCCGGTTGGATAGAGGTGCTGCATACCCGCTCACTGGGAGAGAAGGTACGCCGTGGCGAGCCGCTGTACGAGATCTATTCGCCCGAGCTGGTGAACGCCCAGCAGGAGTTCCTGATGTCCGAGCGCATGAACCGGGATTCGGCAGCGACCACAACGGGCGGCAAGCTAAGGGCATTGGGCATGACCGACGCCCAAATTGCCAACCTGAGAAAAACAGCACAGGTGGCCGAGCGCATCACCGTGTTTGCCCCCCGCTCCGGTTACGTGGCCTCGCTCCCAGTTCGCACCGGCATGTACGTGCGGCCAGATTCCGAGATCATGGCCATAGGCAGTCGCAGCTCGGTATGGGTGATCGCCGAGTTCTTTGAACGTCAGGCCGGTCTGGTCAGGGCCGGCCAGGCGGTCGAATTTACCACGCCCTCCATGCCAGGCACCCAATGGCAAGGCAGCCTTGATTACGTCTACCCCGAGCTGGATGCGACAACGCGAACGCTGCGGGCACGGATGCGAGTTCCCAACGGAGATGGCCGACTGCGCCCTAACATGTTCGTGGACCTTACAATGAACGCCCCCATCGGCGACAACCTTCTGACCATCCCTCGCCAGGCACTGATCCAGCGTAGTGATCGCCAGCACGTGCTAGTGGCCGAAGACGACGGCTATTTTCGCCCAGCGCTCGTCACTACTGGCCAAGAAGCCGGTGACCGAGTTGTGATTGAGGGAGGACTTGAGCCGGGTCAGAAAGTGGTCGTGTCCGCCCAATTTCTCATCGACTCCGAGACCAACCTTGAGGCCGCCCTGCTGCGACTTGAAACAGAGGAGCAACGTGCTAGCGATGCTGGTTCAGATAACTCGTCGTCAGAGCTGATCGGGGGCGTAGGACGGATTGCAGAACTAGACACCGAAAGCAACTCGATCACCCTTGATCATGCCCCCATCGACAAACTGAACTGGCCCGCCATGATCATGGCGTTTGATCTTGCCAAGTCCGTGAGCACCGACACTCTCGCCCTCGGTCAGCTCGTCAACTTCAGCTTTCGAGAGACACCGGAAGGCTACCTAGTCGAAAGCGTTCAACCAGCGCAAGACGCGCAATAACTCTGGAGAAAGCGATGCACCTAAACACCTTACTAACTGTACTTGTACTCGGGTCAACCGTGGCCCCCTCCCTGGCGGTCGCGGAAGACACCCACGGTTCCATGCCTGGCATGGCCACCCAAGCATCAATGGACCCGGTTCAGGGCCGGGGCGTGATCACCGCGATCAACGCCGACAAGCGCCAAGTCACCCTCGATCACGAGCCAATTGCAGAGCTCAACTGGCCACGCATGACTATGGGGTTTTCCATCGCGCCAGAGGTGGATCTGGACGGCCTGAACAAGGGTGACGTCGTTACCTTTACCCTGACGCCAACCGGAAAAGGCCAGCAGTTGACGACCATCAGCAAGCAATAACGAATGTCCGGGAGCGGAGCCTGGTGCCTGGTGCCTGCTCCCGGCAACCAACAAGCCGGATTCCGCTCATGATTAACGCCATTATCCAGTGGTCGCTTCATAATCGATTTTTTATAGTGCTTGCCACCCTTATATTGACGGGCTGGGGAGGCTATTCCATCAGAGAAACGCCCATTGATGCCATACCGGACCTGTCGGATGTGCAGGTGATCATCAAGACCTCCTATCCGGGCCAGGCACCACAAGTGGTAGAGGATCAGGTCACCTACCCACTCACCACCGCCATGCTCTCAGTGCCGGGCGCCAAGACCGTTCGGGGCTATTCGTTCTTCGGCGATTCCTTTGTCTATGTGATTTTTGATGACGACACCGATCTGTACTGGGCCCGGTCTCGGGTGCTGGAATACCTAAGCCAGGTTGCCGGGCAACTACCCGACGCCGCCAAACCGGAACTGGGGCCGGACGCCACCGGTGTAGGCTGGGTTTATTCCTACGCCCTGCTTGACCGCAGTGGTCAGCATGACTTGGCGGAACTGCGGGCTATACAGGACTGGTTCCTGAAATTTGAACTGCAAACCGTGCCCGGAGTCTCCGAAGTGGCCAGTGTGGGCGGCATGGTCAAGCAGTATCAGGTGGTGGTGGACCCAAACCGACTGCGCGCCCACGACATCACCCTGCAGCGAATCCATGCCGCCATCCATCAAGCCAATCAGGAAACCGGCGCATCGGTGGTGGAAATGGCCGAGGCGGAGTACATGGTTCGCGTCACCGGCTACCTACAGAACGAAGCCGACCTGCGCCGGGTGCCACTTGGTGTAAATGATAATGGCAAGCCTTTGTTATTGAGCGATGTGGCGGAGATCCAACTCGGCCCCCAAATGCGCCGGGGCATTGCCGAACTGGACGGCGAAGGGGAAGTGGCCGGTGGTATCGTGGTGATGCGTTTCGGAGAAAACGCCCTCGAAACCATCAACGGCGTAAAGCAACGCCTGAACGACATCAAGGCCAGCCTGCCGAACGGCGTTGAAGTGGTGCCCACCTACGACCGCTCCACGCTGATCAATAACGCCGTGGACAACCTGTACGGTAAGTTGCTGAAGGAATTTCTGCTCGTCGTCGTGATCTGCGCAGTGTTCCTGTTCCACCTGCGCTCGTCGTTGGTGATCATCGTCAGCTTGCCAGTGGGTATCCTCGCCGCCTTTGTGGTCATGCACGCCCAAGGCATTAACGCCAATATCATGTCTCTCGGTGGCATTGCCATCGCCATCGGCGCCATGGTTGATGGCGCCATCGTGATGGTGGAAAACGTTCATAAGCACATGGAACGCACGCCCCTCTTGACGGAAAATCGGTGGGGAGTGATCGCACAGGCCGCCGGTGAAGTGGGACCCGCGCTGTTCTTCTCGCTGATGATCATTACCGTGAGTTTTCTGCCGGTGTTCACCCTGGAGGCCCAGGAAGGAAAGCTCTTTGCGCCCCTGGCCTTTACCAAAACCTACGCCATGGCAGCTGCCGCCGGGCTTGCCATCACCTTGGTGCCGGTACTGATGGGATACTTTATCCGCGGCAAGGTACTGCCAGAGCACCGCAACCCCATCAACCGACTGCTGACTGCCAGCTATACGCCGGTCATCGCATGGGCACTGCGGCGGCCATTGCTGACCCTTGCCGGTGGCCTGATGATACTGGTGGTGGGCTTCTGGCCAACCAACAAACTGGGCAGTGAATTCATGCCACCGCTGGACGAAGGGGACCTGATGTACATGCCCACCACTTACCCCGGCATCTCCATTGGCAAGGCGCGGCAGATTTTGCAGCAAACCGACAAGCTAATCGCCACTGTTCCGGAAGTGGAAACGGTCTTCGGCAAGATCGGTCGCGCCGAAACCGCCACTGACCCCGCCCCCCTGACGATGATCGAAACCTTTATTCAGCTCAAGCCCCGGGACCAATGGCGACCCGGAATCACACCGGAGTCCCTGCGCGAAGAGCTGGACAAGGCGGTCAAACTTCCCGGCCTCACCAACGCCTGGGTCATGCCGATCAAAACCCGCATCGACATGCTGTCCACCGGCATCAAGACCCCGGTGGGCATCAAGGTCGCCGGGCCAGACCTGGCGGTAATACAGGAGATTGGTGTCGCACTGGAGCTGGTGCTGTCCGGCATTCCCGGCACTGCCTCCGTCTTTTCCGAGCGTGTCGCCGGTGGCCGCTACATCAAGGTGGACATCCAGCGCGAGGCCGCCGCCCGTTTCGGACTGAATATCGCAGATATCCAATCGGTGGTGCGAACCGCCATTGGTGGCATGAACGTAACCAGCACCGTAGAAGGCCTGGAGCGTTACCCCGTCAATCTCCGCTACCCTCAAGGCTACCGGGATTCAGTTGAACAGATGCGATTGCTTCCGCTCATCACCCCCAACGGCCAGCGTATCGCCCTCGCGGACGTGGCAGACATCCGGATCGACCAGGGGCCACCCATGATCAAATCGGAAAATGCCCGCCTCAACGGCTGGACCCTGGTGGATATCGACGGTCGTGATCTGGGCAGCTGGGTCACCGAAGCCCAAGCCCGGGTACGGGATCAGGTGGCCCTGCCTCCTGGCTACTCCCTCGCCTGGTCGGGCCAGTACGAATATATGCAGCGAGCCAAGGAGCGTCTGACCCTGGTAGTCCCCTTAACGCTAGCCATTATCATAATCCTGCTCTACCTGAATTTCCGCAATCTGACCGAAGTAGGCATTATCCTCGGAACCCTGCCGTTTGGCATGATCGGTGGCGTCTGGCTGATGTATCTGCTGGACTACAATCTTTCGGTCGCGGTCATCGTAGGTTTTATAGCCCTTGCAGGGGTAGCGGTGGAAATCGGCGTGCTCATGCTCGTATATCTGAATCAATCCCTGCATAACGCGTTGGAATCGGTGGATCACCAACCGGCCGAGCTTTCATCGCACGCCCTGCGCCGGGCGATCAGCCAAGGTGCAGCGCAGCGGGTGCGGCCGATCATGATGACCTTCGCCGCTATTGTCGCCGGCCTGATACCCATCATGCTGGGCAGCGGTACCGGTTCGGAGGTCATGCAGCGCATTGCCGGCCCCATGATCGGCGGCATGGTGACTACGCTGCTGCTGACGCTGCTACTGATCCCGGTGATTTTCTATCTCTGGCAGCGCGCACGACTGACCAAACTCGCCAGAAAAACAGACGCTCAATAATCCGATGGCAGGTGATCAGAACCCTGCGGCTGTGCCTGCAGATTTCAGCGTCCCTGAACGCACCAGCTCGGGCCACGGTGGATCGGAATTTCGTTTGGTAATGACGGTTTCCGACCTGCTTTATGGCCGCCAGCGCTCGACCCGGCTTGCATCAGAATTCACTGTCCACAGGGTCTGATCGGCATCGACCGCAACCGACACATGGGATTGTGCCGGACCCTGGGAAAGGGTGCCGAACGCCGTGAGGAAACGCCCCCACGGGGTAAATTTCTGGATGCGGTCGTTGTAAAAGTCGGCAACGTAGACCATCCCGTCTGGACCGACCGCCACCGATGTCACGACGCTAAACCACCCCTTGAATGGCCCATGGATGTTCATCGCAAACGGACCGCCCCATTTGTGGACGAACTCGCCGTCGCGGCTGAACTGCAGGACCCTATCGTTGTAGCCGTCAGCCACGTAGAAGCCACCATCGAGCGCCACGGCTACATCGGTGGGATAGTTGAACGCCCCTGGGCCGATACCCCGCCCATTCCAGCTCTCAAGCCGTTTGCCAGCAGGGTCAAGGTGGACAACTCGCTGGCCATAGGTATCAGCAATCAGCAGTGTGCCGTCGGGGCGCACCGCAACACCGCCAGGACTGGTTAAGCCATCGTCTGCCTCAATCGCCCGGCGGTATTCACCATCCAGAGTGAAGACATGGATGACGTCCTTGAAATAGTCAGGCACGTAGAGCCTGTCGCCGGCGATCGCCAAATTCATTGGACGACCCAACACCGTGCTGCCAAAGCCCCGTTTGTACCGACCCAGTTTATCGAAGACCTGAATACGGCTGTTGCCGGCATCTGCAACGAAAACCTCATCGGCCGTCACAGCAATACCGGTGGGGTTATTGAATTGACCCCGGCCGTGGCCTTGCTCGCCCCAGTGCCGGGCCAGTACATAGGATGGCTCCCGGTGCCAGTTAAGCGCACCTCCCGCCCACGCCAAAACGACGAGCAGTGCCAGAATAGCTAAGGTGCCGTAGCCCAGCCAAGGGCCAAACCTGACCATCCCCTGCCTCCAATGCTAGAAATTGCGACGAAATCCCACCCGCACGATGTAATCGTCCTGGATCGCGGCTCCATTCGGGGCTTCCGCCACGGGCAGCTGCACCGTGCCTTCAACGATCCAACGCCGGTTGACGTATTGCAGCCCCGGTGCCAACAACCACTGTGTACCGCCGGATTCAGTCCTGGTAGCGCCGCCAATTTCATCTCGCTCACGGTGGATGAGGTTGGATTCAAACAGGGCATAGACGAAATCTGGCGTTCCGGCCAGGTCGTTCATGCGCGGGGGCCAAATCCGATACTGCAGCGAGGCATCGAAGTGCATTTCGTCGCCGCGCGCGAAGCCGTCGTGGCGACCGTTCTCATGGTAGAGCAACTGCGCATCCAGCTGGTACTGCAGGGTTTGGTAGGTGACCACCAGGCCGCCAAAGGCATCCCAGGCGCCATCACCGGTCTGCAGCGGTCGCGGCAGTTCGCCGAGGGAATCGCGGTCGTTGTCTTCGCCGGTGGGCGCCGTCACACCGAACACCGGTGCTATACGCAGGGTACCGCCGGTGAAGTCGTCCTGGAGAATCGTGTAGCGGCCGAAAACCGACACATCGCCCATGCCACGGGTGTCACGCTCAACCCGGCCCATTGACGAGGTAACGTCTAACGCCTTGTTGTAAAAGTAAGGCACTGCCCCGAACAGGGCGAGCTTTGACGTGACGCCATAACCCAGAACACTAACCAGTGCCCGTATCGACACCTCGCGATCCATGGTGCCACCACCGGAGCGCTCACGAAGCACCAGTTGCTCGCGCCACAGGTATTGCCCCTCGGCCACTGGCAGAGCGGTGTTGGAGGTGTTGGGAGCGGCCAGCGCCGGGTTTCCCCCGGACAGTAGCAAGACGCTAACCAGCAGTGACCTACCCATTGGGTAGCCGTCACTGCGCATCGTTAGCTCCGGTTTTGGCCACGGAGAATGATCGCAGAGTGAAGCCAGCCTCCGCGACTGCCTGACGCGCCTGCTCCTCGGTGAGCGTCTTGCCCTCTTGCAGGGTTACTCGTACCACACCATCAGCGACTTCGACCTCGATGCCGGTGACGCCCTCAACTTTGGTCAACCGCTTCTCGACACCGAAGGCGCAGAACGGGCAGGCCAGACCATCCACGCCAAGAATGTAGTGATTGTCGACCGCGAGCGCGACGACGCTGAACGCCAACGCCGCTAAGGACAAAGACAGCTTCTTAACCATCACGGCGCCCTTTTCTTATGAACCGTGTCATTGTACAACCTGGCACCTACTCCCAAGTCAAGGCACCTTAGCCCGTCAATACCTATCAAGTCACCGGCCACGAGGCTTTTGTAGCCCTAGGGCCTAGCACCGTCGATGAGCAAGACGTCCCTCTCGAGCCACACGACTGTACGGGGTGATACGATCCGGCGAACCCCACCACGCCCTCCCCATCAGCGATGAGCCGATTCAACCAGCCCGGCTCGGCCCAGGCTCATCGGCACAACGGTTACAGCGAACGCAACAGCGCCTCGGTCTGCGCCCAGCCAAGGCACGGATCGGTAATGGAGCAGCCGTACACCAGCTCATCGCCGTCGTCCTGCCGCCCCGGCTGCAGGAAGCTCTCCAGCATCAAGCCACGAATGTGATCGTTGCCCGCCCGTTTCTGGGCGATCACCTCCCGGGCGATGTCCAGCTGGCGTTCGGCCTGCTTGCGGGCGTTATCGTGGCTGCAGTCCACCATGATCGCCGGGGAGACACCGGCGGCGGTGAGCGCCGCCACCGCCTCGGCAATGCTGTCGGCGTCGTAATTGGTGAGCCCCCGGCCGCCGCGCAACACCAAGTGAGTATCCGGGTTGCCCGCGGTGGTGACCATGGCCGGTACACCGGCGTCGGTCATGCCCAGGCGATGATGACCGTGGGCCGCCGATGTCATGGCATTGATCGCCA
Organism: Marinobacter sp. SS21; assembly: GCF_028369065.1. Lineage (GTDB taxonomy): Bacteria > Pseudomonadota > Gammaproteobacteria > Pseudomonadales > Oleiphilaceae > Marinobacter. The sequence goes on along the minus strand of NZ_JAQNDA010000004.1, from coordinate 156,398 downwards.
CCGTCATGCCGCCGTCGGTGCCGTTCTTGAAACCCACCGGCATCGGCAAGCCACTGACCAGCTCGCGATGGATCTGGGATTCGGTGGTGCGGGCGCCGATGGCGCTCCAGCTCACCAGGTCCGCCAGGTAATCCATGGCCATGGGGCTGAGGGCCTCGGTGGCTAGGGGCAGCCCCAGCTCGGCCAGGTTCAGCAGCAGCCGGCGACAGCGGATCAAGCCCTCATGCAGATCGCCCTCTCCGGTTCGCGCCGGATCGTACAGCAGCCCCTTCCAGCCGACCGTGGTGCGGGGCTTCTCCAGGTAGGCGCGCATGACGATCAGGAATCGGTCACTGACCTGATCCGCCAGCGCCGCCAGTTTTTCGCCGTACTCCAGCGCAGCCACCTCATCGTGAATGGAGCAGGGCCCCACCACCACCAGGGTGCGGGGATCGTCGCCGTACAGGACCCGGCGAACGCTCTGCCGGTGCCGCTCAATTTGCTGGCCAAGCACGGCAGGCACCGGCATGTCGTGGCGCAGCTGCTGGGGTGTGGGCAGGATCATGGTGCGGGTCTCCTTGTCGATGGCCGAGACGGCGGTTGCTCCTGCCCGGGCGGGCATTTCCGTGGTTTCCCGGGAATCCATGGTTTCCATGGTTTCGATGTTCAACGGCATGTTCATGGTCAGTGTTTCCATTTCCCTAATCCAGAATCAAAAAAGCCCCGGCTGGGCTACCAGTCGGGGCTTGTTGAGTCCGGTGGCAGCCTGGGTTCCTGCCGGGCTGCCTTCCTCGTTATTCGGTCGATGAAGATCTTATGGACGGCCCGGGCTCTGGCTAAAATAAAAGCCATAACCAAACCACCAGAAAAACACAGCAGCGACCTCAGCCATCGGTACCGAGATGGCTGACAAAACATTCAATTGACAGGTCGAGTGTGAGGTCTTCATGCTCAACAATATATAATCCGGGTTTTACCCATTGCAACCCATTTGCGCAAATTCCCCTGATTTTGGTTGGACACGCCCATGCTAACCGTTCGTTTCTGGCTGACCTTCGTACTGGCCCTGCTACTCGCTTCCCCATCGATGGCGGCAATCGAGACACGCAACTATGAGCTGCACCATAGCCCCGCCGAGGACGTGGCCCTCCAGCTGCGGACCCTGTATCCCGGCGACCAGGCAGCCATCACCGCCCATGGCCAGCGCATGGTGATTCGCGCAGACACCGTGATTCTCGATGAGATCGGCCAGCTCATCGACACCATGGACGTCGCCCCGGTCCAGTTGCGCATCACCGTACGCAGCGGCGGCACCGACAACGGGGTGCACCGCGGCGGCAGTGTCAGCGTGCAGGATGGCCGCGTCACCGTCAGCGCCGAGAGCCGAACCACCACCACCCGTCGCCAACGGGAACAGACCCTGGTGATTCTGGATGGTCAATCCGCCCATATTCACTCAGGCCAGGTACGCGTGCTGCCGCTGGCGCTGCAGGGCGGCTTCAACCCTGCGGTGCTGTATCAACAGGTGCCCATTCGCAGCGGCTTTGTGGTGAGCCCCCGGGTGATCTCGGGGCAACAGGTGGAACTGAGCGTAATGGCCTTCGACAACATGCCGGTCAGCGAGCAGCCGGGTTATCAAACCGAGGCGGTGATGACCTCTCGCCGGGTCGCCCCGGGCACCTGGGTGGACCTGGGCAGCAGCAGCCAAAGCTCCGTGCGTTCGGAGCGGGGTATCGTGTATCAGGTTGGCAATGATGGTCAGGGCGGACAGCGATTTCAGGTTCGCATCGACCTGCTCTAGGCAGACTCTGGCTAACCTCGCTGCCGGAGCAACACCGTCTTCGCCTCATTGAGCTTGGCCGCCAGGTAGTCGGTGCCCCCGCGATCCGGATGCAGCTTCTGTATCAGCCGCCGATGCGCGGCCACCACCTCCTCCGCGGTGCAGTCCGGCGCCACCCCGAGCACCTCGCAGGCTTCCCGATAGGACATGGCCCCGCTACCACTTGCCTGCTGGTGCCGCCCTCCCTGCTGCTGGTTATGCTCGCTGCCCCGATGGCTCTCTCGTTCGCTCCGTTGTTCCCCCCCTGGCCTATCACGGCGCTGCTGGCTCGCCCACCGGTCCAGCAGCGGCCAATAGCGCAACAGCGCCGGTAATTTCTTCAGTAGCGGCAACAGGGCGGCAATACCGGCGGTGATGACGTGAATACGGCCGGTCACCACCAGTATGATCAACACAATCGCAAAGCCTGCCAGCAACAGTTTCCAGCCGGACCGCTTGCGCTGCTCCGGCGACATGGCCCCCCATTGCCTCAGGACCACAAACACGATGGCGGCCAGGGCCAGCCCAAGTACCCATTGCATTTATGCTGTTCCCTATATCTCTGCCGGTAACTTTAAGGAGCCTAAGGATTCTACTTCGGTAACTTACCGTAAGTATTAACCCAGATAACCCGGTGACAACACCCATCTGGCTTGTATAGGATGCTATCGTTTAAGCTAAAGCTACACATTCTCAACTTTTTACTTGATTCATCATTCTCTGGTGGCGGCATTCCGGGGCTGCCACCGTTACGGAACTTGTGATCCAGGACCTGAATTATGCGCACCGCCTCCCGCTTTCTGATCGTTCTGCTCTTCCTCGGTGTCGTCCTCGGCGGCATTTTTGGCTACAAGTTTTACCAGTTTGGCCAGATGAAGCAGATGTTTGCCCAGCCCCAGCCACCGGTGATGATCTCCGCTGCCACCGCGCGCCTGGACAGCTGGACACCCGCCAAGAAGGCCGTGGGCAGCACGCTGGCGGTCAACGGCATCGAAGTCGCCAACGAAGTGCCCGGTGTGGTTGAGGTCATCAATTTCGAATCCGGCGACGCGGTGACCGCCGGAGACGTGTTGCTGCGACTCGATGCCGCCATTGACGAGGCGGCGCTGCGCACCCGCCGGGCCGAAGCCCAGCTGGCGGAGCAGGAGTTCAAACGGGTTTCCGACCTGCTGCCCCGACGTGCGGTGTCACAATCCCAGTACGACGAAGCCAAGGCCAATTTCGACGCCGCCCAGGCCCGGGTCAACGAGGCCGAAGCCACCCTGAGCAAGAAAGTGATCCGGGCGCCGTTCGACGGCACCCTGGGCCTGCGCATGGTAGACCAGGGCGAGTACCTGGCCACCGGCAGCGCCATTGTCGAGATCAACATGCTGGACCCGATCTACGTCGATTACACCCTGTCGGAGAAGGATCTGCCCCTGGTCCAGACCGGCTATGACGTGGAGGTCACCGTGGCCGCCATGCCCAACGAAGTGTTCCATGGTCGGGTCAGCGCCATCAACACCTCGGTGAACCCGGAAACCCGCACGGTGCGCATCCGCGCCACCATCGACAACCCCGCCGGCAAACTGCGCCCGGGCATGTTCGCCACCATCCACACCCGCCAGCCCGACGACGTGGAGGTGATTACCGTGCCGCAGACCGCGATTTCCTACAACACCTACGGCGACTTTGTCTTCGTGATCGAAGCCAGCGAAGGTGACCAGCTGGTGGTCAACCGCCGCACCGTGGAAACCGGCGCCGTGCGGGATGGCCGGGTAACGGTGCCGAGCGGCCTGATGGCCGGCGAACAGGTGGTGTCCAAGGGCCTGCTGCGGCTGCGGGCCGGTCAGCACGTCAAGATCCAGGATCCCGCCGCGGAACAGCCCACCACGGAGGCCACTGAGTAATGAGATTCACCGACATTTTTGTCCAGCGACCGGTGCTGGCGACAGTGGTCAGCCTGCTGATCCTGTTGCTGGGTACCCGCGCCGCCCTGGACATGGAAATCCGCCAGTATCCGAAACTGGAGAGCACCACGGTCACGGTCACCACCGCCTATCCGGGGGCCAGCTCTGACCTGGTCAAGGGCTTCATCACCAACCCGCTGCAACAGGCAATTGCCGAGGCCAGCGGCATCGATTACCTGACCTCCACCAGCTCCCAGGGTGTATCCACCATTCAGGCCCGGATGGAGCTGAACTACGACGCCAACGCGGCGCTGGCGGAAATTCAGGCCAAGGTGGCCAGTCAGCGCAACGTGCTGCCGGCGGCGGCCCAGGACCCGGTGATCACCTCCACCACCGGCGATTCCACCGCGCTGATGTACATTGCCTTCTACAGTTCGGAACTCAAGGTGCCCCAGATCACCGATTACTTGGCGCGGGTGGTGCAGCCCAAGCTGCAGGCCTTGCCGGGCGTGGGTCAGGCCGGCCTGCTGGGCCGCAAGTTCGCACTGCGGGTGTGGCTGGACCCGGACCGACTATCGGCGGTGGACATGACGCCGCGGGAAGTGGTCGACATTCTGCTGAAGAACAACTACCAGGCTGGGGTCGGCAACACCGAGAGCGACTACACCAAGATCTCGCTGACCAGCGATACCGACGTCGCCGACCCGGACCAGTTCCGGGATCTGGTGATCCGGGAGTCGCAAGGCACCCTGATTCGCCTACGCGACATCGCCCGAGTGGAGCTGGGCTCGGAATCCTACGATGAGCTGGCGCTGTACAAGGGCCAGCCGGCCACCTACGTGGCCATCGAGCTGTCCCCCGGCGCCAACCCGCTGTCCGTGGCCGGGCTGGTGAAAGACATGCTGCCGGAAATCGAGCGGCAGCTGCCGTCCGGCCTCGACGTGCGGCTGGCCTATGACGCCTCGGACTTCATCGACGACTCCATCGACGAGGTGATCCAGACCCTGGTCGAAGCCCTACTGATCGTACTGGCGGTGGTGTTCCTGACCCTGGGCTCACTGCGAGCCGCGATCGTGCCGTCGGTGGCGGTACCGCTGTCACTGGTGGGCGGTGTGTTCCTGATGCTGCTGATGGGCTTCTCCCTGAACCTGCTCACCCTGCTGTCGATGGTGCTGGCCATCGGCCTGGTGGTGGACGACGCCATCATCATGGTGGAGAATGTCCACCGTCACATCGAATCCGGTGAGACCCGCTTCAACGCGGCCCTCAACGGCGCCCGCGAAATGGCCATCCCCATCATCGCCATGACCACCACCCTGGTGGCGGTGTACGCCCCCATTGGCTTTATGGGCGGTCTGGTGGGCTCCCTGTTTACCGAGTTTGCCTTTACCCTGGCGGGCACGGTGGTCGTCTCCGGGATCGTGGCGCTGACCCTGTCGCCGATGATGGCCGGCAAGGTGCTCAAGCCCCACGGCAACCCGGGCAAATTCGAGGTGCTGGTGGAGCGGGTCTTCACCGGCCTGGCCAACGGCTACAGGCGCGCGCTGTCCTCAGCCATGGAAACCATCTCCGTGGTGCTGTTCTTCGCCACGATGGTGCTGGTGTCCATCGTGTTCATGTTCATGCTGAGTCAGAACGAGCTGGCCCCCACCGAGGATCAGGGCATCCTGTTCTATCAGGGCCTGGGGCCGCAGACCGCGAACCTGGACTACCTGCAGGAGCACGGCGACGAGGTGCAACGGCGGATGGCGACCATTCCGGGTTACGAGGAAGACTTCATGATCCTCGGCATCACCGGTCCCAACGCTGTGTTCGGCGGCTTCAAGATGGCGCCGTGGAGTGAACGGGAGATCTCCCAGTTCGAGGTGCAGCCGATGCTGCAACAGGAGCTTGGCAAGGTCACCGGCCTGCAGACCGCGGTGTTCCCGGTGCCGTCCCTGCCCGGCTCCGACGGCCTGCCGTTCCAGTTCGTGATCACCACCGGCGACGACTATGATCGCCTCGACGGCGTTGCCAACGAGCTGCTCGGCCGCGCCATGGCCAGTGGCAATTTCATGTTCCTGCAGAAGTCCATCAACTTCGACCGCCCGGTCACCCGCATCCACGTCGACCGCGACCGGGTCGCGGATCTGGGATTGTCGATGCAGGATGTCGGCCAGGCGCTGTCCAGCATGCTCGGCGGCGGCTACATCAACTGGTTCAGCATGGACGAGCGCTCCTATCAGGTGGTGCCCCAGGTGGAGCGTGACTTCCGCGCCAGCGCCGAGGCCCTGGATGCCTACTACATCCGCGCCGACAGCGGCGACCTGGTGCCCCTGGGCAGCGTGGTCAGCTTCAGCCACGACGTGGAGCCGTCCCAGCGCACCCAGTTCAACCAGCTCAACTCGCTGACCCTGCAGGGCGTGGTGATGCCCGGGGTGACCTCCGGCGACGCCATGGCGTTCATGGAAGGCCTGGCCGAGGAACTGCTGCCGCCGGGCTTCAGTTTCGACTACACCGGCGAGAGCCGGCAGCTGGCCACCGAGGGCAGCGCCCTGATGGTGACCCTGTTGCTGTCCTTGCTGGTGATCTACCTGGTGCTGGCGGCGCAGTTCGAGAGCTGGCGTGACCCGCTGATCATCCTGGTGTCGGTGCCCATGTCCATCGCCGGCGCCATGGCGTTCATCGTGCTGGGCTTCACCACCGTCAACATCTACACCCAGGTGGGGCTGATCACGCTGATCGGGGTGGTGGCGAAGAACGGCATCCTGATTGTCGAGTTCGCCAACCAGCTTCAGCAGGAACGGGCCCTCAACAAACGCCAGGCGGTGATCGAGGCGGCGGCGATCCGGCTGCGGCCGATCATCATGACCTCGCTGGCGTTGATCGTGGCCATGGTGCCGCTGCTGATTGCCTCTGGCGCCGGCGCCCAGAGCCGCTTCGCCATCGGCATCACCATCACCGCGGGCCTGGGCATCGGCACCCTGTTCACCCTGTTCGTGCTGCCGGCGGTGTACATCCTGCTGGCCCGGGAACACCACGACGTGGCCCCGGCGAAGCTGCACCAACCGGAACCCCAGGCCTGATCGCCTTTTAGCCTCAGGGGGACAGGCTTAAGCCTGTCCCCTCCCATCCTGAACCTGTCCCCCTCGCCTTTCAGTCGCATTTCCCCGGCGGTTCGGTGTAGGCTTGCATCACTTTCCCTCACCCACTGCGAGACCCTGACGTGACCCTCGGCACTCTCTTCTGGCTGTTCCTGTTCGGCTTTGTCATCTGGTACTGGTGGCGGGCCAAGGCCATCAAGGACTCGGTGCTGACCGCCGCCAAACGCTATTGCCAGCAGATGGACGTGATGTTGCTGGACGATGCCGTGTACCTGCGAGGGCTGTGGTTCAAGCGCGACCGCCAGGGCCGCATCCGGGTGTGGCGGCGATTCCTGTTCGACTTCACCGCCACCGGCGAAGAGCGCTACGTGGGCCGGGTGATCATGCTGGGTCAGCGGATCGAACACATGGAGCTGGAACCCCACCGTTTTGACAGCAGCCACTGACACCACCCTCACCCCAAGCCATTGATCCGGCAACACTTTGTTACACGGCTGTCATCGAATTGTCATAAAACTGTCGCATTCTGACCGCGTTTCCCAAATTTGCTGGTCATTATGAGGCTCTATCATGTTGTCTGCGGTCCGCCACTTCCGGGCACTGTGCCTGCTCGCCCTTGCCCTGCCCGTCCTGACTCACGCCAATGACATCGAGCTGCACGGCTCCAACACCGTGGGCGCCACCCTGGCGCCGATGCTGGTGAGCGGTTTTCTCGGCCAGCGCTTTGGTAGCGAGGTGAGCGCCAGGGCAGGCCAGGCGGATAACGAACAACTGCTGACCGCCAGCCAGGGCAGCAAGCCGGTCTCCGTGCGGATCGCCGCCCACGGCTCCAGTACCGGCTTCCGCGCCCTGAACGACGGTACGGCTGACCTCTGGGCCTCGTCCCGACCGGCCAAACCGGCCGAGATCGATGCCCTGGCCGCCGAGGCAGACCTGACGGCCGCCGACAACGAACACGTCATCGCCATCGACGGCCTGGCCATTCTGGTGCACGCCTCCAACCCACTGGATCGCATCAGCATCGACACCCTGGGCCGGATTTTCGCCGGGCAGATCCGCAACTGGTCCGAGCTCGGCGGCCCCAATCGCCCGATCCGCCTGTACGCCCGGGACCACCAATCCGGCACCTGGGACACCTTCAAGACCCTGGTGCTCGGCAACACCTATACCCTGGACGGCTCCGCCTTCCGCTACGAATCCAACGACCAGCTGTCCGACGATGTCAGCCGTGATCCCGCCGCCATCGGCTTCAGCGGCCTGGCCTCGGTGCGTAACAGCAAGCTGCTGGCGGTGTCCGATGGCCAGGCCCCGGCCCTCAAACCGACCCAGCTGACAGTGGCCAGCGAAGACTATCCGCTGTCCCGACGCCTCTTTTTGTATAGCCGTAATGACGATCCGACACTGGTGAACGAACTCATCGAGTTTGCCCAGAGCAGCGCCGGCCAGGACCTGGTCGCCGCCGCCGGCTTCATCTCGCAAACCCCCATCGCGATGGATGTGGCTCACGACCACAGCGTGCCGGAGACCTTCCGCACGCTGACCCGGGACTACCGCCGGCTGTCAGTCAATTTCCGTTTCGCCGAGGGCCGCACCCGGCTCGACAACAAGGCCCACCGGGACTTGCTGCGTATCCGCGAGTACCTGGCGCGGGAAAACAGGGAAGGCTCTGACCTGATGCTGATCGGTTTTGCCGACCAGCAAAGTAACGAGCTGCGCGCGCAGATGATTTCCGAGTTACGGGCGATGTCGGTCAGCCGAGCACTGCGGAACCTTGGCTCCAGGGTCACCGCCTACACTGGCTATGGTCACTACATGCCTGTGGGTAGTGCCGGCGGCGAGAGCGGCGCCCAGCGCAATGGTCGGGTGGAAGTCTGGGTCAAGCGCTGAGCCGATCCAGAGCGGACACAGGCCTTCGGCAATTCCCTATTCCGCTGCACTAACCCCGGCGAGAACGGTTTTCTATACTGCAAGTGAGGCTTACCCCTTTCACTTGCAGACCGGGACCATGGACATCAACAGCAGCGACCACCACTACGCCATCAACCTGAACGTTCGCGGCATTCAGCCGTCGGCCACCCTGCGCATCAACGAGCTGAGCAATCAGCTGCGCCAGGAAGGCCGGGACATCATCAAGCTCGGCCTGGGCCAGTCACCGTTCCCGGTCCCCGATCGGGTGGTCAAGGCCTTGCAGGCCCATGCCCACGAGAAGGACTACCTGCCGGTCAAAGGCCTCAGGGCGCTGCGGGAGTCCATCGCCGGTTACATCAACCGGGGCGAACGCATGCGCTGCAGCTGGGAGGACGTGCTGATCGGCCCCGGCTCCAAGGAACTGCTGTTCATCCTGCAGCTGGCCTACTACGGCGACCTGCTGATTCCGCGGCCAAGCTGGGTGTCTTACGCCCCCCAGGCGCGGATCATCGGCCGCTCGGTGTACTGGCTACCGACCCACGCCGAGAACAACTGGCAGCTGACCGCCGAAGAGCTGGACATCATCTGTCGCGACGACCCGTCCCGACCGCGCATCCTGATCCTCAACTACCCGTCCAACCCCACCGGCTGCACCTACACCGACGACCAGCTGCTGGCCATCGCCAACGTGGCGCGCCGGTACAAGCTGATCCTGCTGTCGGACGAGATTTACGGCGAGGTTCACTTCGAGGGCAAGCACAAATCCATCGCCCGCTATTACCCGGAAGGCACCATCATCAGCACCGGACTGAGCAAGTGGGCGGGCGCCGGCGGCTGGCGCCTGGGCACCTTCATCTTCCCGGCGGAACTGCGGCCGTTGCAGGACGCCATGGCGATCATCGCCAGCGAAACCTACACCGCCACCAGCGCACCGATCCAGTACGCCGCCATCACTGCGTTCGACGGTGGTGACGACATGGATGAGTACCTGACCCAGTCACGCCGGGTCTTGAAAGTGGTGGGGGAATACCTGCACCGCCGGCTGAGCGAGATGGGGGCCATCGTGCAGAAACCGGAAGGGGCCTTCTACCTGTTCCCCAACTTCGACAACTTCCGCGACGCCCTGGCCCGCCACGACATCATCACCAGCCAGGCGCTGTGCCAGGCGCTGCTGGAGAGCACCGGCGTGGCCATCCTGCCGGCCAGCGACTTCGGTTTCGTGCCGGACCACCTGGGCGCCAGGCTGGCATTTGTGGATTTCGATGGCGCCGGCGCCCTGGAACTGGCCGGCGGCGACTACGCCAACCAGCCTCTGGGCGACGACTTCGTCCGGCAGGCCTGCCCGCGCCTGGTGCTGGCGATGGACAAGATGGAGGGGTGGCTGGGGCAGTTGTAGGCCCGCCCAGCATCACAGAGGGCACCTGCGGCTCACTGCCGGGTGCGCCAGGCTCGGCCTACTTCAAACACTTGGCCAGCTTCTCCGCCGCGGTGCGGCTGATGTTATGCAGAATACCCAGGTTGGCGTCGGTGGAGGCAATCACACTGAGCACCAGTTTGTCCTTCAGTTTCAGGGTCAGGATGTAGCCGTCGCTGTTTTCCACAATGACGAACTGGCACTGCTCCTGCTTGGCTTCCCGGGCGATGGTTTCGCCCAGCGCCAGCATGGAACTCATCATTGCCGCCAGCTTGGCACTGGGCAGGTCCCGCTTGAAACGATTGATCACGTCGTGCCCGTCCACCGTGGATATCAGCACGCCATAGACCGCGGCGCTCTTCGCCATCATGGTGTCAAATACGTCTTCGCAAAAACGCTGGCCACCTTCAGTGATTTTTACTTGGTTCATGGGTTCTGCATTCCTGATCATGCCGTTGTAAATTCAAGGGAGGAAATCAAGGCGGTCACCAGCAGGCTGACATCTTCGGCGTCCCGCACGTCCACTTCCATCGCCGGGAACACCCGCCCCCAGCCTTCCAGGCGTTGGTAGACCTCGTCCAGGGAGGGCGTCTCGCTCAGGTCCCGCCGAGTAACACCGATCACCACACTGGTACGCTCAATAAAGTCGGCGAAGTTTTCCAGGTACATGTCGAGGTCGGCGAGGGGATCTTCCCGACTGCAGTCCACCAGAATGATGAGCCCCAGCCCGCCTTCCACCAGGATATTCCACATAAACTCAAAACGACGTTGCCCCGGGGTGCCATAGATAAAGACCTTCTGACCGTCGTCCAGGGTGATTTCGCCGAAATCCATCGCCACCGTGGTGACCTCCTTGACCGCGGCCAGGTCATCGGTGGTGGCGGTATCGGTCTTGACCGGGGGCGTTTCGCTGATGGCAGCGATGGCTGTGGTTTTGCCCGCACCCGGTGGACCGGTAATGATGAGTTTTATTTCCGACACTGGCAGCCTCGCATTGACGTCATTTTTTTAGGCGGGATCGAATTTTTTCAAACAGGCTCTTGTTGGCCGCGGGCCTCTCCCGGACCACCGCGACCGGCTCGCTCGCCGCCAACCGCGTCCTGAGAATTCCGAACAGCGCGGCGGCATTGAGGAACGCCACCACCTCGCCTTCGGGCAATCGGGTCAACGCCTGAATGTCCGCAACCGTGATCCCGGATTTGCGGCTCAACAAAGCACACAGATTGAAATACTGCTGGGAACTCTTGATCAGGGCCGGCGGCGGCCAACGCACCAGCTTGAAGTTGCTGGACGGGTCCAGATGTTGCAACAGCCGACCCTCGGAGCCATGCAGGCCAACCCACCACAACAACGACTGGGCATTGCGCCACTCGTGCCCGCTGGCGACCTCGACAAAGGCCTCGGCGCTGGACTCGATGATCAGCTCCGCGGCGGGAAGGGCAAACAGCCCTGGTAGATTGGCTGCGGCAGCGGCGGTCGTACAGGTATCATTCGAGCGGTTGAACACCACGTAATCGGTGCCGGCACTGATCTTCAGGTAACCACTGGCGCAATCCGACACTTGCTGCGCCACGGACCCCGTCGTGGCGTCAGCCAAGGTGGCTACGGTTCTGTCGCCCTGGGCATGCCCGCCAGCGAGAACCGGATCCGACAGCCCATTGAGTATGGCAATCAGATCGGCGGCTCGCAGCGGTTTGTTCAGCCGCCGGTTCAAGGGAAGGTCCGGGGAGCTGGCAGAATAGGCAATGGTGGTACAGCGGTCATCCTGGCCGGTTTGCTTCCAGGCCGTCACCGCTTCCGGGTTGTCGGTATCCAGCAGCACCACATCTGCCGCTTCCGGCGCTGAGTACACCCAGTCTTCGCGAGTCCTGGCCCCCAACAGATCTGTCAGTGCCTTGAGAACCGTTTCGTCCTTCGGAGAGAGCCCGATACTGGAAAGGTTTTTCACTTCGAGGTTCCCCAACTCATCCTGAGCCAATTGCCAAGGCCTTATATATAATCCGCCATTACTCTGGGGACCGCTCAATATAAGAAACCGGCAATACACGACAAAATGAATGTCATTAAACAGACATATATGCCGCCCAAATGGGCGGCATATATAACGGTCAGTAAAAACCGGAGGTCTTAAATGGCAAGATCCAGGCCTTTTTCGACTTTCTTGAGCACCATGCGGGCCATGCCCAAGTTGCCACTGGCTTTGTCCAGTACCACGTAGAGGAAGATGGCCTCGTTACTGTCCAGCATCCGAATCAGGTGGTATTGGTCGTCCAGGGTGATCAGGATGTCTTCGATCCCCCCATCAATACCCAATGCTTTCATGGTCTTGCGCTTGGCCCGGATCACTTCGGTATTGCCTGCCGCCGCGGTATCCAGATCAAACTCACCGCCCCCTTGCTTACCCAGAACAAGACCCGAGTCACTGTCCACCAGACAGGCACCCACAATTCCTGTGATTTCCTTCAACCCTGAAATATCGGCCATTTTTAAATTTACCTCGGAACAATTATTTGGTTATTGAATTATTTTGATATGCAAGTTTTTATCCATACACTGCGACTAAAGTTGAATACTGCCTGACCACCACCTTAGTCATTGATTTAAAATTATATCCAGCCCAATTCGGGCGCAATGACATTGCTGTATCCGAGTGTAATAAGCTTTGATACATTCGCTGACAAAACTGTAACTAAACGTGGAAGTGTCCCAAAACCACAGGCACTCAGTCCCTATCGTTCTCAACACCGGACCAGTAGACCCCTTGTCCCGACCCTCCAGGAATGGTTCCATACTCGCTTCCCTGATCCACTTGAGGAAGGCGCCTTGTCTGCTATTACCGATTTCGCTGAGCAACTCGCCCGGGACGCCGGCGACCTGATCCGCCGCGAGCGGGAGGAAAATACCCTCCGTACCGATTACAAGAAGCAGACCGAGCTGGTCACCCACGCCGATCTGCTGGCGGACAAGTTCATCACCGACGCCATCCGCCAGCGCTTTCCCGGGCACCGTATTCTCTCCGAGGAGTCCATGCCCGATCTGCGTCAGGCCGAGGAGCTGGACACGCCATTGTGGATAGTCGATCCCATCGACGGCACGGTGAACTACGCCTACGGCCACCCCCAGGTGGCGGTATCCATCGCCTTTGCCGAGAAAGGCCAGGTGCAGGCTGGGGTGGTGCATGCGCCGTTTTCCGGCGAGACCTTTCGCGCCACCAAAGGCGCGGGAGCCACGCTCAATGGTGCGCCGATTCAACACAGCGGCTGCGCGGTGCCGCGGGAAGCGCTGTTTGCCACCGGTTTCCCCTACACCAAGGATACTCTGGCACCGCTGGTACGGCGGCTGGACGCGATGATTCACCACTGTCGGGACCTGCGCCGGATCGGTTCGGCGGCGCTGGATATTTGCTGGGTGGCCTGTGGCCGGCTGGATGTGTACTACGAAACCGTTAGCCCCTGGGACTTTGCCGCGGCCCGGCTGATTGCGAAAGAAGCGGGCGCGCGGGCCGGGCACTTTGGCACCGTGCCGGCGGGCTACCCGGAGGATTTGTGGGGGCAGGACATTCTGATCTCGGCACCGGCGCTGTTCGAGACGGTGCGGGCGCTGCTGATGCAGGCGGGCGCCGAGGCGGACTGATCGTCACCGGCGCGGGACGGCCTCAGCCCTGCCAGACGCCGTCCACCAGCACCGGCCAGGCAGCGTCGAAGTGGGCCGTGGGCTGACGCTCGAAGGACGACCGCACGAAGCGCTGCAGCCGGCCCTCGACAAACACCAACACCCAGTCGGCGGCGCGGGTGGCGCTGCCATTGGGCCGCAGGCCCTGGCGAATCTCGCCCTCCTTGATGACCTGACGGATCTGGGTTTCCAGCCGTTCGAAGAACTGGGAGGCGCGCCGGCGCAAGGCCTCGTCCTCACCCATCAGGGCATCGCCGGTCAGCACCCGGGTCAGCCCCGGGTTGCGCTCGGCGAACACCAGCAACAGGTGCACCAGCTGGCGCAACCGGATCGGGGCCTCGCTTTGCTCCTGCAGGATCAGCTGGCAGCGGGAGAACACCGTGTCCTCGGCGAACTCAATGAGACCCTCGAACATCTTGCGCTTGCTGGGAAAGTGGCGATAGAGCGCCGCCTCAGTCACGCCAACGGTACGGGCCAGGCCCGCCGTGGTGATGCGGGCGCCGGGGTCGGTTTCCAGCAGACTGGCCAGGGCTTGCAGGATGACTTCCTGACGGCTTTGTTGTTTTTCTGTCATGGCGATACAGCGTGTCCAGGGTCAGAGCGGTCAAAAGGGTTGGATGGGCTCAGAAAAAGGTGCCATCCAGCGGCGACGAGGCACTGGCGTAGAGCTTCTTGGGCATCCGCCCCGCCAGCCAGGCCTCGCGGCCGGATTCGATGGCCAGGCGCATGGCGTTGGCCATACGGATCGGATCCCTGGCCTGGGCAATTGCGGTGTTCATCAGCACACCATCACAGCCCAGCTCCATGGCGATGGTAGCGTCGGAGGCGGTGCCCACGCCGGCATCCACCAGCACCGGCACCCGGGCATTCTCGACGATCAGGCGGATGTTGTAGCGGTTCTGGATGCCCAGACCGGAGCCAATGGGGGCGCCAAGCGGCATGATGGCGATACAGCCCATCTCTTCCAGCCGTTTCGCCAGCAGCGGATCGTCGGAGCAGTACACCATGATCTGGAAACCGTCCTTGATCAGTTCTTCCGCCGCCACCAGGGTTTCGGTCATGTTCGGGTACAGGGTCTTTTCCTCCCCCAGCACCTCCAGCTTGACCAGGTTGTGGCCATCAAGCAGTTCCCGCGCCAGTCGGCAGGTGCGCACGGCATCCTTGGCGGTGTAACAGCCGGCGGTGTTGGGCAGGATGGTGTAGCGCTCCGGCGAGATCACATCCAGCAGGTTGGGCTCATCCGGGTTCTGGCCAAGGTTGGTGCGGCGAACTGCCACGGTGACGATTTCCGCCCCGCTGGTCTCTATGGCCTGCGCGGATTCGGCCAGGTCACGGTACTTGCCGGTGCCCACCAGCAGCCGGGACTGATAGGTCCGGCCGGCGAGTACCAGCGGTTTGTCTTCGGGCAAAGATGGGGCGGCAACGTTGGTCATGGTACACCTGATTAGATCGTTGGACGGGGACCCTCGGCAGGGCGCTGAGCGCTGCGTTTAACCGCTCTGCCGGGCATCGGTAAAAGGTTGGGCGGCCGCGGTCAACCGCCGCCGATGGCGTGCACCACTTCCACCCGGTCACCGGCACTGAGCCGGTAGTCACCGTGCTGGCTGCGGGGCACGATCTCTTCGTTGACTTCCACCGCCAACCGCTTGCCCTGCAGCGCCAGGCGCTCCAGCAGGGTGGCGATGGTCGCCGGCTCGGCCAGTTCCATGGCGTCGCCGTTTACGTGAATATTCATCATTCGGACACTCTATCGTTCAACGCCGGAGCCCGGCCACAACAACCAGCCCCCAGCCAATCATAAAACACAATCCACCCAGCGGGGTGACCGGCCCCAGCCAGCTCAGCCCGGTCAATACCAGCAGGTACAGACTGCCACTGAATAGCAGGATTCCGGCCAGGAAAAACCCGGCCGCCGCCAGCAGCCAGCGCCGGGGGCCACCCAAGGCTACCAGCATTGCCACCAGGATTAACGCTAGCGAATGGTATACCTGATAGCTGACGGCGGTGTGGAACACCTCAAGCCCCCGTTCCGTCACCAGCGCCCGCAGGCCATGGGCGCCGAAGGCGCCGGCCATCACCGCCAGCAAGGCCAGCAGCGCCCCCGTGACCAGGGGAAAACGCGGCAGCGACAAGCGTTCAGCAGTCACAATGAATTCGCTCCCCGCTGTCCAGGTTCATGATGGTGAGGGCACCGCCCCAGACACAGCCGGTATCCAGGCCAATGAACTGCTCACTGCCGGTACGCCCCTCCAGCGCGGCCCAGTGCCCGAAAATCACCTTGACGTTATCGTGACGGGGGTAACGGAACCAGGGCGCGAAGCCGCCCGGAGCGGCGTCGGCGGATTCCTTGGTGGCCAGCTCCAGGGTGCCATCCTCCGCCACGAAGCGCATCCGGGTGAAGTAATTGGTAATCGCCCGCCAGCGATCGATGCCCGTCAGACCGTCGTGCCAGCAGGCCGGCCGGTTGCCGTACATGTGGGTAAAGTAGTCCCGGGCCTGGGGACCACGAATGACCGCTTCCACTTCCCGGCCCAGGGCTTGGGCCTGATCAAGGCTCCAGATGTGGGGCAGACCGGCATGGGCCATGAACAGGTGCCGGTCGCGATCGTACAGACACAGCCGCTGCTGACGCAACCAGGCCACCAGGCGGTCGTGATCGGGCGACTCGAGAATATCCGCCAGGGTGTCCTTCCTGCGGGTCTGGTGGCCACCGAGGGCCACCGCCAGCAGGTGCAGATCGTGGTTGCCCAGCACCACGGTGGTCGCGCCGCCGAGACCTTCCAGGAAGCGCAGGGTTTCCAGCGACGCCGGACCGCGGTTGATCAGATCTCCCGCCACCCACAGACAATCCCGGGACGGCGAAAAAGCCACCTTGTCGAGCACCGACCGCAGACGGTCGTAGCATCCCTGAATGTCGCCGATGGCGTAGTCGGTCATGACGGTTCGCGCTCCCCCGCTCCTTCATCGCCCGTAGCCGTTTGCGCGGCGGCCACGGTGTCGGCAATGGCCACGTACTGGGCCAGGGTCAGATTCTCCGGGCGCAGGCCATCATCGATCTCCAGCGCCTGCAACTGGGCCACCGACACCACGCCGCCCAGGGCCTTGCGCAGGGTCTTGCGGCGGGCATTGAAGGCGGTACGCACCACCATTTGCAGCACCCCAAGGTCCTGGGCCGGGTGTGGCAAGGTCTGGTGGGGCACCAGCCGGACGATGGCCGAGTCCACCTTGGGTGCGGGCCGGAACGCCCCGGGACCGACCTCGAACAGCGGCAGCACCTTGCAGAAATACTGCGCCATGATGCCGAGGCGGCCGTAATGGTTGTCGCCGGACACCGCCGCCAGCCGCTGCACCACTTCCTTCTGCAGCATGAAATGCATGTCCTGCACCACACCCGATTGACTGAGCAGGTGGAAAATCAGCGGCGTGGAGATGTTGTACGGCAGGTTGCCGACGATGCGCAACGGCCGCTCCGCGACCAGCTGACGGAAGTCGAACTTTAACGCGTCGGCTTCGTGGATGCGGAACTGCGGGTAATTGAAAAACTTGGTGCGCAGCACCGGAATCAGGTCCCGATCCAGCTCCACCACCTGCAACGCGGGATTGACCGCCAGGATCTCCTCGGTCAGCGCGCCGAGGCCCGGACCGATCTCCACCATGGCGTCGTCCGGCTGGGGATTGATGGCACGGACGATGCGTTCGATCACCCCCGGATCGTGCAGGAAGTTCTGGCCAAAACGTTTACGGGCTTGATGCCCGGCCTTGCGACTCATGGGGATTCTCCAGACGGTTGGGCACGATGGCAGCGCGCCATCTGCTGAGCCACCGCAATGGCGGTGTGCAGGCTGCCGGCATCGGCGCGGCCGGTTCCGGCCAGATCCAGGGCGGTGCCATGATCCACCGAGGTCCGCACGATGGGCAGCCCCAGGGTAATGTTGACCGCCCTGCCGAAGCCCTGGTACTTGAGCACCGGCAGCCCCTGATCGTGATACATGGCCAACACCGCGTCCGCCTCCCGCAGCCAGTGAGGGGTAAACAGGGTATCAGCCGGCAGCGGCCCGGTCAGCTGCAGGCCTTCGCCGCGCAGGGCGGCCAGGGTCGGTTCGATCACCTCCAGTTCCTCCCGTCCCAGATGACCACCCTCGCCGGCATGGGGATTGAGTCCGGCCACCAGGATGCGCGGCCGGTCGATGCCGAAAAAGCGGCGCAGGTCCTGATCCAGGATGCGGGCCACCTGGCTCAGCCGCTCCGGTGTCACCGCCGCAGCCACGTCTTTCAGCGGCAGGTGGGTGGTGACCAGGGCCACCCGCAGCTCCTCGGTGGCCAGCATCATCACCACCCGCTCGACCCCGCACATGGCCTGGAGGAATTCGGTGTGGCCGCTGAAGGCGATGCCGGCCTCGTTGATCACGCCCTTGTGTACCGGCGCGGTCACCATGCCGTCGAAACGGCCGTTGAGGCAGCCCTGACAGGCTTCGCGGAGGGTATCGAGCACATAACGGCTGTTGCCGGCATCCAGGTGGCCGGCGCGGCTGCTGACCAGTCCCGGCACATGGTACACCGACAGCTGGCCGGCTTCCGTCACCGCCGTGGCCCCCGGCTGCCAGGGCACCAGGGTCACGTTCAGGCCCAGCGTCTGGGCCCGCTGCTGCAGCAGGTCATGACTGGCAATGACCACCAGACCGGCACTGCGCTGCGCCTGCGCCAGCTGCAGACACAGTTCCGGGCCAACGCCGGCCGGCTCTCCGGCGGTGAGGGCGAGGGTGACAGGCCGGGGCATCAGGCGCTGTCGCCCCCGTGATCACCGACCTTCACTTCCACAAAGGCCTCATCACGGATTTCCCGCAACCAGGCCTGCAATTCCACGTCGAACTTGCGGCGGTATATGGCCTGACGGGCCTCACTCTGGCGGATCTGGTCGCTGATGTCTTTTTGCCGGCGCTCCTGCACCTGCAGGACGTGCCAGCCGAACTGAGAGCGGAACGGCCCCTTAAGCTCGCCGAGCTCTGCCTCCACCATCGCCTGCTCGAACTCCGGCACCATCTGGCCACGGTTGACCCAGCCCAGATTGCCGCCATCGGAACCGGACACCGGATCGTCGGACTGGGCCTTGGCCAACTCGGCAAAATCCGCACCCGCCTGCAGTTCACGGTACAGGTCACGGATACGACGCTCGGCCTGAATGTCGGTCACCGTCTCGGTGGGCCGGATCAGGATGTGGCGAACCCGGTGCTGCTGGATCAGCTGTTCGGCGTCGCCGCCCCGTTTCGCCAACACGGTGATCAGGTGAAAGCCGCTGCCGCTGCGCAACACCGCGGACGGTTGGTTCAACGCCAGCGTCGGCACGATGTCTTCCACCAGCGACGGCAGCTGGCTCTCTGGCCGCCAGCCCATCACGCCACCGTCCAGGGCGTTGCTGGCGTCGGACTCCGCCACCGCCGCGGCACGGAAATCGCGGCCATTGCGAATCTCGTTCAGCAGCCGCTGGGCCTTGGCCCGGGCCCGTTCCACCGCTGCGTCGTCACTGAAGTCATCCACCGCCACCAGGATGTGGGCCAGCTGGTACTCGGTACCGCTGTCCGGACGGCTAGCCTGGGCGGTCAGGTAGTTGCCGACTTCACGATCGGTCACCCGCACCCGGTTGCCGACGCTGCGTTGCTGCACCCGACTGATCAGCATTTCCTCGCGGATCTGATCCCGCGCCTGGGCGTAGGTCAGACCCTCGGCGGTGAGCTGCTGCTCAAACTGCTCCAGCGACAGATTGTTGCGACGGGCGATGGAGTGCAGGGTCTCATTCAGCTCATTGTCGCTGATGCGCATGCCCATCTGTTCGGCCCGCTGCAGCTGAATTGAATCGGTAATCAGCTGATCCAGCACCCGCTCCGCCAGCAACGACCGAGGCGGCAGGTTCGTGCCCTGGGCCGTCAGCCGGGACACCACCGTGCGGACCCGGGCATCGAGTTCGGACTGCAGAATGACGTTGTCCTCAACGATGGCGATCACCCGGTCCAGGGGCTGACGCTCGGCCTGAACGCCGGCGGCCAGCAACCACACCACCATCAACACCATCGCTTGTACACTTCTGCGCCAATTGGCCCTCATAACCACCTCTGTCTGCTTCATTGGCAACGGCCATGAATGTGTTTGGTAACCCGGGAATCAGCACGGCCGCCTACGCGCCCGCATGTCCTGGGTTGCTAGTACTGATCGCCGAATCGCCGACGTTCACGTTCGTCGAAGCCGTAGATGGCGTCGGAGATCCGGCTGGACGAACCGCTGCTGCCGCCCAGCCCTTTCAACTGAATCTGGAACAGTACCCGGTTTTCCAGCTGCTCGTCGTCGGTCAGATAGTTCTGATGCACCAGCTGCACGCTCCAGCAACAGCTGTTGTATTCCAGCCCGGCCAGCGACCCCACGGTCCGGTTCAACTGGCTGTCGTAGACCCAGCGGCCAATCAGGCTGACCTGATCTGTGACCGGAAAAACCGCGGCAATATCCGACTGTTCGAACGCGTCCCGGCTGTAGGTGTGGCCCAGGCTGGCCAGGTAGCGGTAATCCTCCGAATGGAACACCAGCTGGCTGCGGCTCTCCTCGGTGACGTTGTCACGCACCTCCCACAGCATTGAGTGACGCAGGTCCAGGGTATCCAGCGGCCGCAGCACCAGCTCTCCCGCCAGCGGCGAGTCGCTGCGGTCATCCGCCCCCAGGCCATCAAGCGTGACCGCCCGGTCATCGTAATAGTACACCTGCCCCAGGCTGAACCGGACCCGCTCGCTGCCAGTCTCCAGGTCATTGAAACGGCTGGTGAGCGCCAGGGTCAGCTGGTTGCTGTCACCGACCCGGTCGCCGCCGCTGAAGCGATTGCGGCGGAACAGCTCGTCGAAACTGAAGGAACGCAGCGCCGAATCGAAGTCGGGGATAGTGTCCTGATCGGCGTCGGCGTCGGCCCAGGCGTAGTACAGCCGGGGCTCCAGGGTCTGATTGTAGTCGGTGCCGAACAGCGCCAACCGACGATCGAAATACAGCCCCGAGTCCCACTCCAGCACCGGCACGGTGCGATCGAACTGACGCTCGCCCAGCTCGTAATCCTCCAGCTTGTAGTAGGTATGATCCAGCGTTAGCGAGGGCCGGGTGTAGCCCCACAAGGCCCGCAACGGCAACGCCAGCTCCGGCAGCAGGCGCAGGCGCTGGCCATTACTGCGGTCCAGCCCGGTCAGCTCGGCATTGTCGCGGTAGAAATAGCTGTACTGGCTCTCCAGACCGGCTTCCAGCGGCCCCAGGTTGACCCGGCCGCCATAGAGCAGCTCCGGCAACTGGGCGTAGGGTTTGTTGCTCTCCACAATGCGGTCGGCAATGGTCTGGTAACCGTTGAGGTACGCCTCGAAATACTGATGGTCATCGGCATAGCGGATGCCGCCGCGCCGCTGCAGGTGGGTCGCCTGGCTGATGTCGAGGGAACGGTTGAGGTCACTCAGGTAGTCGTTGTCGGACACCACCGAATAGTCACCGTAGCCACTCCAGCCGTCGGCGAAGCGGGCCCGGGTGGTGAAATCGAGGGCCCAGCGCTGGCCGTTCTCGGCCGGGTGCTCGTCCTTGAATTCGGAGTCGTTACCGATGTAGCCCAGCTGCAGCACCGACTCGCCAAAGCGGCTCAGGTAACGCCCCTCCGCTTCCGACAGCAGGCCCCGGCCGTGGATGTACTGGGGGGTCAGGGTGGCGTCGTAATGGGGCGCCAGATTGAGGTAATAGGGCACCGAGAGGAACAGACCGGAGCCGGTATTGGAGGTGCCAAACGCCGGGTACAGGAAACCGGTCTTGCGGCGATCATCAATGGGGAAACTGGCGTAGGGCCAGTAGAACACCGGCACATCCTTCACCTCCAGCCGCAGATGGCGAGCGGTCCCGAAGCCCTCGGCCTGGTCCAGCAGGATTTCGGCTGCCACAATGGACCAGTCATTACGATCAGGCGCGCAGGTGGTGAGGGAGCCGTCCCGGATCAGCACCTGCTGATCGGACAGCCGCGCCAGGGTTGCCGCGGAACCACGCATTTCGGCCTGATGAAACAGGAAGGTCGCGGTATTCAGCGCAAATTGGCCGGAGACGGTATCGTACTGGGCCTCATCGCCGGTCAGCAGGAAACCCTCGCCCCGACTCACCAGGGAACCGCCTAATTGTACCGTGCCGGTGCGCTGATCGTAGCGGGCCTCGTCCCCGCTGACGGAGAACGCCCCCTGCCGCAAACGGACATCGCCGGTCAGGTAGAGTTCCCGGTCGATCTCATAGCGGGCGGACAGCCCGCTGGCGTGAATCGGCAGATCTCCGGCCGCCACGCCCCCCAGGGCTGGCATCGGCGCCCCGCCGCCGGTGGACGGCAGATAACCGCCCTCGCAAAACACCGGCAGGCGATCCCGAACCTCGGCCGGCAGTTCGGCACGCGGGCGCCAATCCAGTTCCGCCGCGCTGGGCGATGGCTCGGCCAACAGTGGAGATGCCGCCAACAGTCCGGCCAGGGCAAAGGTCAGCCGCTGCGACTCGGCACGACAACAAGCACGTCTTGGCGTTCGCAACTGACTTGGCACGGTGACAACAATCCTGTCCTGGTAACTGGGGGGTTCCGGAGCCAACTGGCCCGGTCCTGCTCGGGTAGCCGCCTCTGAAAAGCGCCGAAGCGTCTCTGCGCACCAGAAATGGAACTGGAGCTATCCAGAGGCGCCCTAGTTTACACGGCACATTCCGCCTTGTTAACGGAAACCGTTTTACCCCTGCCACCGGCTTCTGCTAACTTTCGTGTTTTATCATCCCCAAATCACCAACAACAGAACTCCCGCGCATGGACACCCGCTTGCAACAGCTGACCGACTGGGTCAGACAGTTTCCGGGCCTGGAGCAGGCCCAACCGGTGCCGGTTTCCGGCGATGCCAGCTTCCGGCGCTACTTCCGGGTCACCAACGCCGGGCGCACCTACATTGTGATGGACGCCCCACCCAGCCACGAGGACTGCGTTCCCTTTGTCGCCCTGGCCCAGCACTGGCACCAACAGGGGGTGGCCGTGCCCGCCCTGGTCCAGCAGGACCTGGCGCTGGGATTTCTGCTGCTGGAGGATTTCGGCGATGAGCTGCTGCTGGGTGCGCTCACCGAACCCGATGCCGACAATCTGGACAGCGCCGACACGCTGTATCTGGGTGCGCTGACCGAACTGCTGCGTATCCAGCAACTGACCGAGGCGCCGGACTTCACCCTGCCGCCCTACGACGCCGCGCTGCTGGACCGCGAAATGCAGTTATTTCCCGACTGGCTGCTGAGCCAGCAGCTGGGGCTGGAACTGGGCAACAGCGAACGGGCCTTGCTGGACACCGCCTTCGCCTATTTGCGGGAAAGCGCCCTGGCGCAACCGGAAGTGGTGGTGCACCGGGACTACCACTCCCGCAACCTGCTGGTGCGGCCGGGCACCGAGCTGCCTGGAGTCATCGACTTTCAGGATGCCGTGCGCGGGCCGGTCACCTACGATCTGGTGTCGCTGCTCAAGGACTGCTACATCCGCTGGCCCGAGGACAAGCTGGATCAGTGGGTCGCGCACTATCACCGGCTCAGCCTGGACGCCGGCCTTCATCATGCCGACGCCGACACCTTCCGCCAGTGGTTCGAGTTGATGGGCATGCAGCGGCACCTGAAGGCCGCCGGCATCTTTGCCCGGCTGTCGATCCGCGACGGCAAGACCGGGTATCTGGGCGACATTCCCCGAACGGTTCAATACCTGGTGGATGCCAGTGCCCGCCAAGGCGCGTTGCGACATTTCCACAGCTGGCTGGCCGAGGTGGTGATGCCAGCCATCGAGCGTCGGCTGACCGCACCAGCGCTGGAGAGCCCGGCACCGTGAAAGCCATGATTCTCGCCGCCGGCAAGGGCGAGCGCATGCGGCCGCTGACCCTGACCACCCCCAAGCCGCTGCTGCAGGCGGGTGGCCAGCCACTGATCGGCTACCACCTGCAACGCCTGCAGGAAGCGGACTTTCGCGATGTGGTGATCAACCATGCCTGGCTCGGCCAGCAGATCGAGACCGTTCTGGGTGATGGCGCTGATTACGGCCTGCGGATCGAGTACTCGCGCGAAGCCGAACCGCTGGAAACCGCCGGCGGCATTCGCCAGGCACTGCCGCTGCTGGCCTCAGACGAACAGGACTGGTTCCTGGTGATCAATGGCGACATCTGGTGCGATTTCGACCTTCACCAGCTGACGATACCCCGTCGCCCCGGCCTGCAGGCTGTCCTGGTACTGGTTGACAACCCGGCCCACAATCCCGGTGGCGATTTCCACCTGAGCCCCGACCGCCTGGTGCGTGCCGAGGGCCCGCACAAGCTGACCTTTGCCGGCATCAGCCTGCTGCATCGCTCGCTGTTCGAGACTCTCCAGCCTGGCTGTCACCCGTTGGCGCCGCTGCTGCGACAGGCCATGACCCAGCAGCGGGTCACCGGCATGCACCACACGGGTCGCTGGTACGATATCGGCACCCCGGAACGACTGGCCGAGCTGGATTGCCGGCTGAAACAGGACATGGAGCACCAGCCATGAAAACGGCGGCCCGCGAGCCGGCGCTTGCCCCCCGCATCGAGGCGGCCCTCAGCCAGGTCCTGGATGAACTGGCGCAGCACCAACACCGCGCCAGCGCCCTGCTCGCGGCAACGGGCTTACCCCGCTGGTGTCAGCGCAGCCTGTTCTTTTTTCTCGGCTACATCGCCAAGTCCAACGGTCGGGTGACCGAGCAGGACATCGGTTTTGCCGAAGCACTGATCGAGGCCCTGGGTCTGCCACCCCGTCGGCGCCGACGCGCCATCGAACAGTTCCAGCTTGGCAAGCAGTGTCGCACCCTGCCCTCGCTGAAAGCCCTGGGACTCAGGGTGAGCCAGCGCTGGCGACCACTGCCTGCGGTGCGGGTAGCGCTCTATCTGTGTCATGCCGCCCAGCTGCACGGCCGACCCAACAAGGCCCGTCGCTATCGCTGCGAAGATGCGGTGGATTACATCGGGCTGGACATCAAGGTGGTGGAAGAGGTGCTGGAAAACTATGCCTGCAAGGTGTGGGTGAACCAGCCGGAGCACCAGGCGGTCCCCAAGTCCTATGAGGACGCCTGCAAAGTCCTGGGCATTACCCGCCGCGATTCGCTGAAAACCGTCAAACAGACCTACCGCAAACGGGTGTCCAGCTGCCACCCGGACAAACTGCCCAAGAACATCAGCCCCTCCGAACTGGCCCTGGCCAAGGAACGACTGTTGCGTTACCAGCAGTCCTGGGAAATCATCCGCAAGCACCACCAAAGCGTTTAAGCCTCTGCCCCCATCGCCGCAGGCCGAGCGTCAGTAAGACCCGGCTCGTCCCAGCCAGGCCACCACCCGATTCACCAGCCGCGGCGCATCCCGGGCTGTCAACGGCAAGGCCAGCACCGACACCTGCTGCTGGTAACCGACCAAGCCCTGCCGCCTGAAGGCCGCCGCTCGAGCACGGGCCGCGGCGAGATCGTTCAGGCTGCTGGTCAGATCCAGCACGGGCCAGCGCTCCAGGCCCGCCAACCGCCCCGGCCAGTCCGTCTCGGTCGCCACCGGGAATCGGGGCGCAATCCACACCAGTTCGCCAGGCTCCCCGCTGGCCAGCGCCGCCTGCATCACCGGCTCCGCCGCTTGACCTACGCCCATCAGCACCACTCGCTGGTGGCCCCGTGCGTGCAGCTCCGCCTGTGCGGCGGCCAGGGTCGAACGCACCCGCTCCCGGTAGTGCTCTAGCCGCTGCTCCGGCGCCGGCGCAGCCATCACATCAATCATCACCGACTGTTGCGGAACCGCCGGCACGTCGGCAGCCGCTGCGCCCTTTTCCGGCTCCTGCTCCGGCTCCGGCTCCGGCTCATGCTCCGGTTCCGGTTCCGGTTCCGGTTCCGATTCCGGGACCTCGCGGACCGGCCTGGCTAGGCGTTCGGTCAACGGCGCCAGCGGCAAGCCCAGCGTCATCGCCGCCCAGCCCCGCTCGGCCAGCAACTGACGGACCGCGCCTTCGAAACCGCCACCGCCGGACAGCCCCTCGCCCGCCAGCAGCAGCACCGCACCTTCGGCCTGTGGCTGGTGGGCCGGTTCCAGCAGCGCCAGTTCGGAGCCGCCGTCACTGTTCTCCAACCAGACCGCGGCTTGTGGATAGCGCTCTGCCAGGGCGCTCTGGCCCAGGCCGGTTGCCACCGTCAGCCGCTCACGGACGACTACCGGCGCCGTCGAAGACGCCGCCGGCTCTGCGCTGGCCTCCTCGGGCGCTTGCGCCGCCGCCCCCGCGCTCAGCAGCCAGTACGCCGGCGCCAGCAGCCAGCGCCAGCGCCTTGCCTGCGGATTCCTGGCAGCACGTCGATGCACCACGATTTCGGTCGCGGCCTTCATGGCTTCCGTCATGGCTTCCCTCACCGTTTCTCTCACCGCTCCGTTCACCGCTCCGTTCACCGCTTCGTTCACCGTTCCAGTTACCGCGTTCGGCAAGACTGAAAACACCGGCCACAAGCTGTTAGACTAGCAGCTTTGCGACGGGGCCCAGCCTGACCCCGCCACCGAACCCAACGCCGTCCGAGAGAGCCACCATGATGCCGTTTCAGATTGCCCCATCGATCCTGTCTGCCGATTTTGCCCGTCTCGGTGAAGAAGTCGACAATGTCCTCGCTGCGGGTGCGGACATCGTACACTTCGATGTGATGGACAATCACTATGTGCCGAACCTCACCATCGGCCCCATGGTGTGCGAGGCCCTGCGCAAGCATGGCGTAACGGCCCCCATCGACGTGCACCTGATGGTGTCGCCGGTGGACGACCTGATCCGCATGTTCATCGACGCCGGTGCCACCTACATCACCTTCCACCCGGAGGCCTCCCAACACATCGACCGCTCGTTGCAGCTGATCCGGGACGGCGGCTGCAAGGCCGGCCTGGTGTTCAACCCGGCCACGCCTTTGCATTACCTGGACCACGTCATGGACAAACTGGACATGATCCTGCTGATGTCGGTCAACCCCGGCTTTGGTGGCCAGAAATTCATCCCCGGCACCCTCGACAAACTGCGTGAGGCCCGCAAGCGCATCGACGCCAGCGGTTTCGACATTCGCCTGGAAATCGACGGCGGCGTCAAGGTGGACAACATCCGGGAAATCGCCGCAGCCGGCGCCGACACCTTCGTGGCCGGTTCCGCCATTTTCAACACCGACGACTACCAGGCCACCATCGAACGGATGCGGGCGGAACTGGCCCAGGTTCGCTAGGCATGAAGTTGACCAAGCTGTTCGACGGCCAGTGGCCGCAAACCATTCTGTTCGACCTGGACGGCACCCTGGTGGACAGCGCCGCCGACCTGGCGGCGGCCATTGATCAGATGCTGCTGGCGCTGGGCCGGGAACAGGCCGGTGAGGCGCGCGTTAGGCAGTGGGTGGGCAATGGCGCCGCGGTGCTGGTGCAGCGCGCGCTGGCCGGGTGCCACGACCACGACGCAGGCGCCCCCATGGATCAGGCCACCTACCATCAGGCGCTGACGCTTTTTTTCGACGCCTACCACGACCACAACGGCCTCCATGCCACGGTCTACGACGGCATTGAGGATTTTCTGGTGCGGGCCCAGCAACAGGGCTGCAAGCTCGGCGTGGTCACCAACAAGCCCGCCGCCTTTACCGACGCCCTGCTGGAGCAGATGGGGCTGTCGCACTGGTTTGGCGTGACCGTCAGCGGCGATACCCTGACGGTCAAAAAGCCCGATGCCGCGCCGCTCCACCACGCCCTCGCCGCCTTGGGCGGCGACGTCGGCAGCGCCCTGATGGTGGGGGATTCGGTGACCGATATCCGCGCCGCCCGCAATGCCGGCGTGCCGGTGGTGGCGGTGCGCTACGGCTATAATTACGGCGACCCCATCGACAGCCTGGGGGCGGAGATTGTGGTTGATTCACTGGCGGAGCTTTTGTAATCTCCTCAGCAACCTTTCGGTTCAACTCAGTTTTTGGGAGATTCCTGCCGTGCAGGGACTGAATTTGACGACCGCGCGCGGCGTGCTTACATCCCGCGCAACACGATGGTGGCGATGGCGTAACGGCTGAGCGTTCAGCCCGGTGGTGCCGGAGCAATAGCCAACCGCACTGCCCTGAGCGACGCCTCTCAACGGCTACTTGCAGGCCGAGTCTGATCAGACTTGCACAACCTGAGCCCGAGTATGCTGAGAATGTTGAGAGCGTCGATACCCGATTCCGTGTTTCGTCAAAGTGCAGGAAGATTCCATGACCCCCGAACAGTTCATCGAGCTGGCAGCCGCCGGCTACAACCGCATTCCCGTGTCCCGGGAAGTCCTGGCAGACATGGACACCCCGCTCAGCACCTATCTCAAGCTTGCCAGTGGGCCCTACTCCTATCTGTTCGAGTCGGTGCAGGGCGGTGAAAAGTGGGGCCGTTACTCCATCATCGGCCTGCCCAGCCGCGAAGTCCTCAAGGTCCACGACCACCGCATCACCATCACCCGGGACGGCCAGGTGGTCGAGAAGACCGACAGCGACGATCCGCTGGCCTTTGTCGAGGCCTACCAGCAACGCTTCCAGGCCCCGGACCTGGACGACCTGCCCCGCTTCAACGGTGGCCTGGTGGGGTATTTTGGCTACGACACCGTACGCTACATCGAAAAGCGGCTGCAGCCGTCCTGTCCGCCGGACCAGATTGGCACCCCGGATATCCTACTGATGGTGTCTGATGAGATCGTGGTCTTCGACAACCTGCGGGGCAAGCTGCACCTGATTGTGCATGTCGACCCCGACCTGGACGATGCCTTCGATCAAGCCCAGGCGCGGCTCGAGGAACTGGAACGCCGCCTCCACCGCCAGACCGCCGACGCCCCGCGCACCCCGGACCATCTCAGCGGCAAGACGGTGAATGAAGAGGACTTCATCTCCGGCTTCAGCAAGGAGAGGTTCGAGGCGGCGGTGGACAAGATCAAGGAATACGTGCTCGACGGCGATGTCATGCAGACGGTGATTTCCCAGCGCATGACCATTCCGTTCGAGGCGCCACCGCTGAACCTGTACCGTTCGCTGCGGGTGTTGAACCCGTCGCCGTATATGTACTTCCTCGACCTCGACGATTTCCAGATCGTCGGTTCGTCGCCGGAAATCCTGGCGCGGGTGGAGGAAGGCGAGGTCACCGTCCGCCCCATCGCCGGCACCCGCAAGCGTGGCGCCACCGACGCCGAAGACCGGGCGCTGGAGGCCGAACTGCTGGCCGACCCCAAGGAAATCGCCGAACACCTGATGCTGATCGACCTGGGCCGCAACGACGCCGGCCGGGTCTCCGAGACCGGCACCGTGCGGCTGACCGACAAGATGATCGTGGAACGCTACTCCCACGTCATGCACATCGTCTCCAACGTCACCGGCCGGCTGAAGGATGGCATGTCGTGCCTGGACGTGCTGCGGGCCACCCTGCCCGCCGGCACCCTCAGTGGCGCGCCCAAGATTCGCGCCATGGAGATCATCGATGAACTGGAGCCGGTCAAACGCGGCGTCTACGGCGGTGCCGTGGGCTACCTGTCGTGGAACGGCAACATGGACACCGCCATCGCCATCCGCACCGCGGTGATCCAGGGCAAGAAACTCCACATCCAGGCCGGCGCCGGCGTGGTGGCAGACTCCATTCCCCGGCTGGAGTGGAAAGAAACCATGAACAAGGGCCGTGCCATCTTCCGTGCCGTCGCCATGACCCTGAACGACTTTGACCACTGAGGAGCCGCCCCATGTTACTGATGATCGACAACTACGACTCCTTTACCTACAACGTGGTCCAGTACCTGGCGGAGCTGGGGGCGGACGTGCAGGTGCACCGCAACGACGAAATCACCATCGAGCAGATCGAGGCGCTGAAGCCGGAGCGGCTGGTGATCTCCCCAGGGCCCTGCACGCCCAACGAGGCCGGCATCTCCATGGCCGCCATCGAGCACTTTGCCGGCAAGCTGCCGATCCTCGGCATCTGCCTGGGCCACCAGTCCATCGGCCAGGTGTTCGGCGGTGACATCATTCGCGCCGGCCGGGTCATGCACGGCAAGGTGTCCCCGGTGTTCCACAACGACATCGGCGTGTTTCGCGGCCTCAACAACCCGCTGCAGGCGACCCGTTACCACAGCCTGGTGATCGATCAGGACACCCTGCCGGACTGCCTGGAAGTCACCGCCTGGACCCGCAACGAGGATGGCTCGGTGGAAGAGATCATGGGCGTCCGCCACAAGACCCTGCCGATCGAAGGGGTGCAGTTTCACCCGGAATCCATTATGACCGAGCAGGGTCATGAGCTGCTGCGGAACTTTTTGCGGAGTTGAAAGAAACTTCGGAGCGAAGGAGCAGGCAGGAGGGAACTTTCGGAGCAGCGGCAGGGAAGCCGCGGAACCCGAGCCGGCACAGGGACGTGCCGTCTCGGGTGGCGGAGAAAGTGCCCTCCTGCCGGCTGTGCTCAGTAGTGAAAATCAACTCACTCAGAAACATTAAGCGAGCCTGCTTGCTAAGCTCTCTAAAGGCAACGACAAGAACCGACCAGAAGAGACCACCGAATGGACATCAAAGAAGCGCTCAACCGAATTGCCGCCAACCTCGACCTGAGCCGTGAAGAAATGCGGGATGTCATGGGCATCGTGATGAAAGGCGAAGCCACCGATGCCCAGATTGGCGCCCTGCTGATGGGCCTGCGCATCAAGAGCGAAACCATTGAGGAAATCACCGGCGCCACCGAAGTCATGCGGGAGTTGGCCACCGGCGTCAACATCAACGCCCAGCCACTGGTGGACATCGTCGGCACCGGCGGTGACGGCGCCAACCTGTTCAACGTCTCCAGTGCCGCCACCTTCGTGGTCGCCGCCGCAGGCGGCTACGTTGCCAAACACGGAGGCCGGGCGGTCTCCTCCAAGAGCGGTAGCGCCGACCTGCTAGAAAAGGCGGGCATCAACATCAACATGAACCCGGAACAGGTGGCCCGCTGCGTCGAGCAGATCGGCGTCGGTTTCATGTTCGCCCCGGCTCACCACAGCGCCATGAAGCACGCCATCGGCCCACGCAAGGAACTGGGCATGCGCACCATTTTCAACATCCTCGGCCCGATGACCAACCCCGCCGGCGTCAAACGCCAGCTGATCGGCGTGTTCACCCGAGAGCTGTGCCGGCCGATGGCAGAGGTCCTGAAGACTCTGGGCAGCGAACACATCCTGGTAGTGCATTCCAAGGACGGCCTGGATGAAATCAGCCTGGCCAGCGAGACCTACGTCGCCGAGCTTAAAGACGGCGCCATCACCGAATACACCCTCAAGCCGGAAGATCTGGGCATCGCCAGCCAGACCCTGGTGGGCCTGGACGTGACCACCTCCGACGAATCGCTGAAACTGATCCACGCCGCGTTCGGCCGCGGCCACGACGACATGGCCGAGAAAGCCCGCGACATGATCGCCCTCAATGCCGGCGCCGCCATCTACGTGGCCGGCCTGGCCGACACCATCAAGCACGGTGTCGACATGGCCCTGGATGCCATCGGCAGTGGCCTGGCAGCGGGCAAACTGTCCGAGCTGTCCGATTTCTCTCACTGCTTTGACTAACGCTGAAACCATTCCCTGAGCATTCGACGCCATGACCACTAAACAGAACGACCGGACCCCGACCATCCTGCGCAAGATTGTCGAGCGCAAATGGCAGGAAATCGACGAGCGCAAACCCAAGGCGCCACTGGCCGAGCTGAAGGCCAAAGCCGGCGACCAGCCCCCGGCACGGGGTTTCGCTGCGGCCATGGCGGCCCGGATGACCGCACAGCAGCCCGCGGTGATTGCGGAAATCAAGAAGGCCTCGCCGAGCAAGGGCGTCCTGCGGGACCCCTTCGACCCACCGGCTATTGCCGAGAGCTACGCCCAGGCTGGCGCCGCCTGTTTGTCAGTACTCACTGACCGGGATTTTTTCCAGGGCCATGAGGACTACCTGGTGGCGGCCCGCAACGCCTGCGAACTACCGGTGATTCGCAAGGATTTCATGGTCGCGCCCTACCAGGTGTACGAAAGCCGAGCCCTGGGCGCGGACTGCATTCTGCTGATTGCGGCCTGCCTGACCCGGGATCAGATGCAGGAACTGGAAGGGATCGCCCATGAAACCGGGCTGGATGTACTAGTGGAGGTGCATGACGGCGACGAGCTGGACGATGCGCTGACGCTGACAACCCCCCTGGTGGGCATCAACAATCGCAACCTGCACACCTTCGAGGTGTCATTGGATACCACCTTCACACTGCATGAACGCATTCCGTCCGAGCGATTGACCATCACTGAGAGCGGCATCCTCACCCGGGCCGATGTCACCGCCATGACCGAGCGCAATATCTACGGTTTTCTGGTGGGTGAATCCTTCATGCGGGCGGACAACCCCGGCCATAAGCTGCAAGAACTGTTCTTCTGAGCGTCGCCGGGGGCGGTTGGGCTGACCATCCGCCCGCCACGGCCATGCCTTAGCGCTCAGGTGGTCACCATGGTGCGCGCCACTTTCACCAGATCCTCCGATTCGCTCATCCGCTCCGGCTTGCGCACGCCACTCTGGCAGCCAGGCCGGGCCGTCAGTTCATCGAGCCAGCGCTGCAGGTGCGTCAGCCCCTCCACCGACACCCCCGACCAGGTGTAGGTCCGCACCCAACACCAGTTGGCGAAGTCGGCAATGGTCAACTCGTCGCCCGCCAGATAACGGGCTGCGGACAGACGCCGGTCGAGCACCTCGAACAGGCGGCGGCTCTCGTGCTGGTAGCGGTCAATGGCGGGCTGGAGCTTCTCCGGGAAATAGCGATAGAACACGTTGGCCTGGCCCATCATCGGGCCGACCCCGCCCATCTGGAACATCAACCACTGCAGGGTACGGGAGCGCGCCTTGGGCTCTGGCGGGTAGAACTTGCCGTATTTTTCCCCCAGGTAGATCAGGATCGCGCCGGATTCGAACACCACAAAATCGTCGTTGTCGCGGTCGACAATCACCGGAATCCGGCCGTTGGGGTTCATGGCCAGAAATTCCGGGGTCTTCTGCTGTGCTTTGGACAGATCCACCGGGATCAGGTTGTACTCAACGCCCATTTCCTCCAACGCCACGGTGATTTTGTGGCCGTTGGGCGTGGGCGAGGTATACAGGTCAATCATCGGATAACTCCACTGTGGTGATGAGTGGTGATAAGTGTTGGTGAGCGGTGATCAGACCGACGCGGACGGACGGGCCTTGATCCGGTCGAACCAGGCCTGCAGATGGGTCTGCTCCGGGTGGATGCGAATCTGGTTAACCTTGTTGAAGGCCATGGTCACAAACGCATTGATATCGGCGGCGGTAAACTGGTCGCCACAGATGTAATCCCGTCCCTCCAGGTGCTTGTTGAGGAAGTGGAGGAACTTCTCCACGTTGAGCCGGCAGTCCTCACCCCATTCCTTGACCGGGTTCATCCGGTCCTTGAAGAAGCCGCTGGTGTGCTGAAAACACATGCCGGTGGGCAGGAAAAAGTAGAAATCGATCCAGCGCAGCCACTGCTCGATGTGGGCCTTCTCCCTCGGCGTATTACCCAGCAATGGGTGATCGGGGTGGGTTTCTTCGAAGTAACGGCAGATCGCCATGGTTTCGGCGATATGGCTGCCGTCATCCAACTCCAGCACCGGCACCTTCTTCATCGGGTTCCTGGCAACAAACTCCGGGGTGAGGTTGTCGCCCGCCTGCAAGTCGAGCTCAACGAACGCCACCTGCTCCAGCAGGCCCTTCTCGGCCAGGAACATACGGACGCGGCGGGGATTCGGTGCCATCTTGGCTTCGTAGATTTTCATTGTGGTGCCTCTGCTGCGGTTTGATTTGCCTGCACCACAGAGACTGCCCACTTAAAAGAGTTGCGTCAAGCAACCATTATCACCGACCCAGAAACTGCTCGATCTGCTGGATGATCCACTGCGGGTCGTCCAGCGGCAAATCGTGCCCGGCGTCGGGATGCAACTTCAGTGTCCACTGCCAGCGCTGTTCCAGGGCCTGGCTGCACCGCCAGCTCACCAGCCGGTCACCGCAGCTGGCCAGCAACAGCGCATCCGCCATTGGGCGCTTTTCTGCCGGACGAAACCGGGCGGCGGCGGTGATCTGGCGCAAGGCGTTACGGGCACTGACCGGACGCTGACGCTGGATGCTGTACCAGTGCTTCACGGTGCCCAGCGCCAGCGGTCGATTGGAACTCAGCGCCAGCACATCCGCTTCCCGCTGGAACAGTTCCCGACGGGCGAGCAACCGCAGCAGCCGCGGCCAGGCGCCCGGCCGCATGCGTTGCCACGGTGGCGAGAACCCGGAGCTGGTGTTGATCAGAACCAACTGCTGAATCTCGCCCTTGCTGACGTGCTGGGCCCAGTCCAACGCCACCATACCGCCCAAAGAGAGGGCCAGCACATTGTAGGGCGGCGGGATGTGGGCCACCTGACGCTGCACACACTCACGGATCTGCCCAATGGTGAGCGGACTGGTGTCCTTGAAATGCACACCGGTGCCTGGCAGGTCCACCGGATGAAACTGGTGACCGGGAAACGCCCGGCGCAACTGTTCGATAAACGACCCCCAGTGGCCCTGCTCACGCGCCAATCCCCGCAACAGTATCCATTTCATATCAGCCGTTTTCCCGGTACCAATGCATGATTGCTGCCTCTCTCAGCATGGACTCGTCTTCCATGGCTGGCAACCAATGGCGATGGCTGGCCGCGGCGTTGAGCAGAAAATCCATCAGCGGAAGGTGACTGCGCAAGGCTCGTTGATGGCGGTGAGGCACCAGCGGGTTGAACAGTCCATCGAGCCGCAACAGTTGTCTTGGGCGCTTGCGAATCCAGCGCCAGGAGCCCATCTCCAGGGTCAGCGGAATAAAGGTGCCATCGCCGGCCCGGTTCACCTGCTTGTAGAAGTAGTCCCACAGGTCGCCGTGGGTCAGGTAGTGGCGGGACTGGGGCTCAAAGCGGTAACTGTGATTGGGATAGGCCTGTTCCCAGATCAGTTTCAGCGCCATCACCGAGGCAATCCGACGCATCGGCCGGCGGCGGTAGGCGTAGGGAAACCAGATCTGGTCCTGCCAGCCAAAGCCGGAATGACAGTCCAGTGCCAGGCCAAACGGACGGCCCGGCAGCAGTTCGCGGATCACCCCCTCCAGCGCCTGATTCTCCGGCTCCATCCCCTGGGCCGGATCGCCGGTGTACCACGGCAGCCGCGGCGACAGCTTCTGGCCGCCCAGCAAGAAGGCACTGCGATCCTGGGCAGTGATTGGGGCATTGCGCATCAAATCGACGCCATTGGGATTGCTGCGCTGATTGAGGTACATGCCGCCCGGATTGAGGATCGGCAAGACGGTGATGTGGACTTTGTCCAGCAAGGCTTGCAAATGCTCGTCCCAGCGCAGCCGGGCCACCAGGTTGGCGAGCCAGGCGATCACCACCTGGCTGCCGATGCGCTCAAGACCATGGACGCCACCCACCAGCAGCAGGACCGGGGCCTGTGGCGAATCGCTGCCAACATCGGCACGGTAGATGGGCACGGTGACATCGTTTACCGTCACCCGCTCCAGCACCTGGCAGGTCACCGACGCCGGCGCTTCCGCCAAGACCCGTTCCAGCTGCACCAGCTCCGGCAGGAAGGTTCGCAACAGCCGGCGTTGGCGGCCACTGCGAGCGGACTGCTCGCCGGGAATGGCCTCGTGAGGGGTCAACGCGCGCAGTTCCGTCATAATCGGCTCCCAGTCAGTGGTGACGTTCTTGTGTCCCGTGACACAAGACTATGACGCTGTTACTGCAGTTTGGTGACACCCTGATCACCACATCCCCCACGGGACAACGCTCAGCGGCCCAGGGTTTGATGACTCTCGGCCACCAGCGTACGACCGTCTGTGCCGGTGAGCACCAGTGCGCCACTGGCGCTGAAATCAAACCGTTGCACCGTCTCCAGGATCGTCAGGAAACGCTGTTCCTGCGCCATCACCTCAGGCGCACAGGCCATCATGGTGGTGGCCATGCGACTGAACCCCAGCGCCTCTCCACTGAGCTGGTACTCGCCCATGAACCTGTTGCAGGAAGCCTTGCCTGCCGCACGGCCCTGATCGAGAAAGTTGAGACTGGCTCGGGTGCCGTCAGCCACTGGCTCGCCGTCGATGGCCGTCACCGCCCACTCAACCCCTTGCAGCAGCCGCGCCGGCTCGCCGCCGCAACCGGAAAATCGCTCAGCATCGACCCTGAGACGCACCTGATAGGGGTGGGGCATGCCGGTCATGGAATCCCGGCACAGCTGGCGCGCGACCGCGACCTCCAGCTCATGTTCGGTGTTGTCACCGGCCAGGGTTTGGCCGGTGGACGTGGCACTGACGACTGAAGCATCCGCGACAATCTGGCGCCCGCCCGGCGCCTCCAGCAGCAGTTTGTCGTCGGCCACCGTGAGCTGCCAGAACGGCTCATTGCCACGGGCCACGAACGGTTCGGTCAGGCCACCCGCCGGCACACACTCCGGCCAACGCCGGCCACCGGTTTCCAGCAGCGCGCGTTCACCCTTGCGCCAGAACCAGGTCGACGGGTCCACCGGCAGGGCGTAGCGGGCGCCCGAGGCGCTGCGGGTTTGCGCCAGCAGGTAGTCCTCCTCGCCAACGCGAAGCAACAGACCGTCGTCCCGAGGAAGGAGCAAGATGTCCAACTGGCCGCATTCCATGGCCGTTGTCTGGATGACCGCTGTCGTACCCGGAGCGGTGGCCTGACCGGCGCATCCCGCCAGCGCCATGGCACCGGTCAATACAACGGCGGTCGCTTGAACTGCTTTCATGGGAAGAATCCTTGTCGAGGGTTTTTCGGGATCTTAAGGAGCCTCGGATTAACTCCGAATCGCCTCTGCGCGATCTGAAGGCTGTAGATGCAAGACGCGGTTCGCCGCCAATGGCCCTGTTTTGATAAAGAACTTAGCCCTTGGCAAGAGCCGCAACGCCGCAGGTGCAGCCTTCAGAGCGCGCCCTGCGGGGCGTTCAGAGCCATCCACACTCGGCGTTGCGCCTTTTTGCAAGGTCCAGACATTACTGCCAAGTCCAGACATAACTAAAAAGTCGCGCCTTGATTGTGAATGGCTCTGAATGCCAGAGGCGATCCGGAGTTAATCCGAGGCTCCTTAATCCGATTTTCTTATAAAATCCGTGAAAAAACATTACTCTTATGCAATGCCTAGCTGCGGAGCCCACAATCATGGCCATCAAACTCTACCAATTCGCCATCTCCCATTACTGCGAGAAAGTCCGCTGGGCGCTTGACCTTAAGGGCGTGCAATACCAGCCGGTCTATTTGTTGCCGGGACAGCACATCAAAGTGGTCAAGCAGCTGGTGGACCAGTCGTCAGTACCGGTGCTGGAGCACGACACACGGGTGATACAGGGTTCGGCGGCCATCCTCGATTACCTGGACAGCCATTTTCCAGAGCCCCCGCTGCTGCCAACCAACCCGGAACTGCGGCAACGGGCGCTGGAATGGGAGCGGCGCCTGGACAGCGTCGCCGGGCCAGCGGTGCGTTGCTACTGCTACCATTACCTGTTGCAACGCCCAAGGCTGGTGACGCCGATGCTCGCCGCCCGGACGCCGTTTTACAACCGCTACCTGATCCGCCTGGGTTTCAGCCGGTTGGAGCACATCATGCGCAAGTGGATGAAGATCAACGAACAGACCGCGCGCACCTCGCGGGATGCCATGGAACAGATGCTGAAGGACCTGGCGACGGCCTATCAGAAGTCCGACTTTCTGGTGGGCAACCAGTTCAGCCGCGCCGACCTGACCGCCGCCGCCCTGTTCGCGCCGCTGTTCCAGCCGGAGCCCTACCCGGTGCCCTGGCCCGCCCAGGACAAACTGCCGGAGCCCATGCGGGCCTGGCTGGCTCAACAGGAGCAGGCGCTGTTGCCGCTGCAACGGCTATACTCGCAGCACCGCGCCGCCCGACCCGCTTAGGGCGCCACTAGCGGCTGGTCACCCGCACCAGCACCAGCTCGCCCAGATCCGCCCCGGACTGCGCGGGGTCAATGGCATGCACGGTGTCGGTGGTCCACAACAGCTGACCGCGGACATCGTGAATGGTCGCTCGCACCGCGTAACGATGGCGCGGTTGCAGCGCTGCGGAATCCAACTCCAGCAGGAACTTGAACGGCACCTGGTTCCGGTCGGTGACCATGACCGTCTCGGCCATGGTGACCGCCGCCCGATCCGCCAGGGAAATGTCCTCCAGCACCACCGTCACCACGCTCTTTGGTGGTAACGCAATCCGCTCCCGGTAAGTCACTTGCCCGGTTATCCGATAGGGGTCGGCAGCCACCGTCGGGGCCGACACCGGCTTGATCGCGCCGGCACAGCCCACCAAGCCCCAGGCCAGACACAGCAAAAGGACGTGACGTCCCAGCACACTCATGGTCATAGCTTTCCTCTGCCTCCACAGGTCTTCGCCTCACAGCTTCACGGCCCCGAGCCGCTTGCCCCAACCTTTTACCTCAGGGGCTGTCGGGGCGCAATGCCCCGGCGCCGGCGCGACGGACACGGCCGGGAGAGCAGCCGGTCCAGCGCCGGAACGCGCGGGTGAAGGCACTTTGCTCCGAGAACCCCAGCAACAGGGCGACATCGGTCAACGACAGGGAGACATCGTCCAGGTACTGGCGCGCCAGCTGTTCGCGACTGCGGTCCAGCCACTGCTGCCAGCTCAGGCCATGGCTGCCCAGCTTGCGCTGCAAGGTGCGGGCGGACATGTGCATGGCGTCGGCGGCACGAACCAGGGTCGGCTCCCCTTCCGCCAGCAGCCGCAACAGAACCTGCTGTAACTGACGTTCCACCGCCGAGCTCGCCGGTAACGCCCGCAGCAGCGCCTGGGCCTGACGATCAAGCACCGCCCGCAGGGCAGGATCCCGCCGGGGCATGGGGATGGCCAGATACTCCACCGGAAATCGCACCCGCACGTGACTGTCTTGCCAGCGGATCGGGCAATCGAAAAAAGCCTCGTAGGTCTCGGCGGCGGCGTCACTCACCGAGCCCATGAAGCTGATACCGGAGGGCGGCGGCGATTCGTCCAGCTGCCGGCGCAGGAAGGTAACCAGGGCGGCGATGGCAACACCGTCGGCTTGCTGTCCCAGCTCCTGTTCCGCCGGAGGCCAACGAATCTCCGCTTCCCGCCCCAACAGTTCCACCTCGGCCAAACGGGTGCCGTAGAACAGGGTTTCGTAGCGCTGGTACGCCAGCATCGCCTCGCCCAGGGTGTCCGCGGCCAACACCAGATAACCCAGCACCCCCACATGCCCCGGGCTCACCCCGGAGCCAATCGCCAACTCCGGCGCCACCCGATTCGGCACCAGGGCCCTGGCCTCTACCAGCATCTGCCGCCACACCGGCACCGGCACATTCTCCTCACTGGCCCAACGCGCCAGCGCCGCCCGCAGCGAGCGCGCCTCTATCCCTTCCCGGTCGAGCCAGTCAGACAACAGCCCCACCCAAGCCCCAGTCACCCTGATGACCGCCACATCGCCTCCTTCGTTTTCCGCCACACCGTCGAGCGCCTTGACGCCTTTGGTCAAAATGGCGTCGTCAATCGTCAATCAATACCGACATAAAAGCACAAGAATAGGCACATCAACAACAACAGTGCGCTTCGGCGATTCCCAAAATTTGCAAGAGGGCCCTCCCCGTGACCCTGACCGACATGATGCTTTCCGTACTGGAACAAAGTGGCCTGCTGCCACTCTGGCAAGCCCTGTCCCCGTGGCTGGCCCTGGACGAACGCCAGCTGATCTTCGTGTTCGCCACCCCAGTGTTTCTGCTGCTGGCTGGCTGGGAATACCGGAAGCTCCGCCACGACCAGCAGCGCATGAACACGGCCGAGGCGATCCGCAACTTCGCCCTCGGCGCCGGCTACCAGATCACCGAACTGCTGTTTGCCGGCATCATCGCCTTTCCGGTGTACGCCTGGCTGTACCACCACCGACTGCTGGATCTGGAACTGAACTGGCTA
The DNA here is from genome assembly GCF_028369065.1 of Marinobacter sp. SS21. GTDB lineage: Bacteria > Pseudomonadota > Gammaproteobacteria > Pseudomonadales > Oleiphilaceae > Marinobacter. The sequence goes on along the minus strand of NZ_JAQNDA010000004.1, from coordinate 116,599 downwards.
ACCGGCGCCCTGACCTTTGTCGGGGTGGAGTTCTGTTTCTACTGGATGCACCGTTGCAGTCATCGCATGCGCTGGTTCTGGGCCGCCCACGTGGTGCACCATTCGTCGCAACGGATGAACTTCTCCACCGCCATGCGCCAGAACGCCACCAACATCTTCAATGGCGCCTGGATCTTCTACCTGCCGCTGGCACTGATCGGTTTCAATCCGGTGTGGATTGGCGTGGCCTACGCGCTGTCGCTGGTGTATCAGTTCTTTATCCACACCACCCTGGTGGACCGGTTACCGCGCGGCATCGAACTGATCTTCAATACCCCCAGCCACCACCGGGTCCACCATGGCCGTAATCCGTGCTACATCGACCATAACTACGGCGGCGTACTGATCGTCTGGGACCGACTGTTTGGCACCTTCGTCGCCGAAGACACCCAGAATCCGCCCGAGTACGGCATCACCACCCCCGTTCCGGATAACCGGCTGATCACCCTGTGGACCCACGAGTACGTCGACCTGTTCCGTGACATGGCCCGCTCGACAAACTGGCTGGAGCGGCTAAGACGCCTGTGGCACCCGCCGGAGTGGCGCCGCCAGGACGCGGACTGAGCCAGCGCTGATGCCTGGCAGGAGCAGCCGCCGGCCCTCAGCGCCGGCGGTGGAATTTAAGGAGCCTCTGATTAACCCGGTTCTCATCCCCCTGACCCTGAAGGTGTTAAACTGTGCCTTCACTGCAACGGACTGCCCACCATGAGTTACCAAGAGACCTTCCTGATTGCCAGCGACAGCCACCGCATTCCGGTTAAGACCTGGCGTACCGATCAGCCCCGAGCCGTACTGGTGATTTCCCACGGCATGGCTGAGCACGGTGCCCGCTACGCACCGCTGGCCCAGTGGCTCAACGCCCAGGGCATCCTGGTGGTGGCGCTGGACCACCGCGGTCATGGCCCCCACTGCCCGGTTGAGGCACGTGGCCATTACGCCGACCGTGATGGCTGGCAGAAAGTGGTGGACGACCTGCATCAGGTCATCCGCTATGCCCGCACCCTCGCCCCGGCGGTACCACTCACGCTGTTTGGTCACAGCATGGGCTCGTTCATCGCTCAGGCTTGCGCCCAGCAATACGGCGAGCATCTCGACAGCCTGCTGCTGTGCGCCACCAACCGCATCCACCGTGTCGAGTTGCACGCCTCGCGCCTGCTGATCGGCACCCTGCGCACACTGCGGGGACCGCGCCACCACAGCAAACTGATTGGCGACATGACCTTTGGCGCTTTCAACAAAAAGTTCCAGCCCACCCGCACCAGCCACGACTGGCTGAGCCGCGACCCGGACCAGGTCGACCGCTACCTGGCCGACCCATATTGCGGGTTCGAGTGCACCACCCAGCTCTGGTACGATTTTGTCACCGGCATGCTCGGCATCGATCCGCGCCAGTGGCGCAAGGATCTGCCGGTGCACCTGGTTGCCGGCAGCGCCGATCCGGTCGGCGAGATGGGCCGGGGCGTGAGCCTGCATTGCCGGGCGCTGCACCAAGCCGGGATCTCGGTGGCCTCGTTCCGCCTGTACAGCAGCGCCCGACACGAGCTGATCAACGAGGTCAACGCCGGGGAAATCTGGCAGCACCTGCTCACCTGCCTGCCACGGACCAGCGCCCAATCCCGGCCCGCCATGTCGCCGATCGGCGGCTGACGCCCCGACTTGCCGGACCCTGGCCCAGCGGTCTAGTCTGGCGAATGACTGTGTTTGCCAAATCCGCTCCGGGATTGCCGTTATGCCTGACCCCATGCGCAAGCCAACCCTGACTCCGCGACTGCGCCTGAAATTGGGCGAGGCGATTGCGCTGGGACCGGGCAAGGCGGAACTGCTGGAGCAGATCGACCAGACCCAATCGATCTCCGCCGCCGCCAAGCGCATGAACATGAGTTACCGACGAGCCTGGCTGCTGGTGGACACCATGAATCGCTGCTTCAGCTCCCCGCTGGTGGACACCGCCACCGGCGGCAAGCGAGGCGGTGGCGCCCGCCTGTCAGCAACGGGCCAACAGGTGTTGCAGCTGTATCGCGACTTCGAACAGCGCCTGCAATCCAGCCCGGAACTGGAGGCGCTGACCGCGCTCACCCACTCGCCCCACCCCGATGAGCAACATTGAACCGCAGTTGCAAAGCTCGTAGGATGACGCCTACCATTGTATTCATTCGTATATAACGCGCTGCACTCGAAGGCCCGCCATGGCACCATCCGCTCGCACCCTGTTTGCGCATCCGCTTGCCGCTTTACTGCTCCTGCTGACGCCGGCCACCCAGGCAGCGGAGGTGCTGGTTGCGGTCGCCGCCAATTTCACCGACGCCACCCGGGCGCTCGCGACCGCATTCGAGCAGCAGAGCGGCCATCGGGTGCGCGCCAGTTTCGCCTCGACCGGCACCCTCTACGCCCAGATCGCGCACGGCGCGCCCTACGAGGTGTTCCTGGCCGCGGACCAGCGGCGGCCACAACTGGCCGAGCAGCAGGGTTGGACGGTCGGCGGTAGCCGCTTCACCTATGCCCGCGGCAAGTTGGTGCTGTGGAGTGCCGAGCCGGGACGGGCCGATCGCGGTGAGCGCTACCTGGCCACCTTGACCGACGGCCACCTGGCCATCGCCAACCCGCTAACCGCTCCTTATGGCCTCGCCGCCCAACAGGCGCTGACCCGGCTACAACTGTGGTCAGCGCTGCAGGAGCGGCTGGTACGGGGCGACTCCATTGCCCAGACCTTCCAGTTTGTGGCCACCGGCAACGCCGAGGCCGGCCTGGTCGCGCAGTCCCAGGTGCAGAACTGGTCCGGGCCGAGCGGATCGCTGTGGCCGATACCGACCGAGCTATACCAGCCCATCGTACAGCAGGCGGTACTGCTGCGCCGTGGCCAGGACAACCCGGCGGCCAGAGCCTGGTTGGCGTTCCTGCGCAGCGAACCGGCCAGGGCAATCATTCGCCGACACGGCTACGACGCCGAACCAGAACCAGAACCAGAACCAGAACCAGAACCAGAACACGGTTGGCGACCATGACCGCAGAATGGCAAGCGGTCTGGCTCACCCTCAAACTGGCCACCACCACCACCGTGGTACTACTGGTGCTGGCGACACCCCTGGCGTGGTGGCTGGCCCGCAGCCGGCATTGGTTGCGCCAGCCGATCTCGGCAATTGTGGCGATGCCGCTGGTACTGCCGCCCACCGTACTGGGGTTTTACCTGCTGATCCTGATGGGGCCGTCTGGCCCGGTGGGCCAGTTCACCCAGAGCCTCGGTCTGGGCACCCTGCCCTTCACCTTCGAGGGTCTGGTGGTGGCCTCGGTGATCTATTCGCTGCCGTTCACCGTCCAGCCCTTGCAGAACGCCTTCGCCGGCATCGGCGAACGCATGCTGGAGGTGGCGGGCACCCTGGGCGCGTCACCCTGGGACCGGTTTTTCACCGTTGCCATACCGCTGGCACGACCGGGCTTTCTCACCGCCACGGTACTGACCTTCGCCCACACCATTGGCGAATTCGGCGTGGTGCTGATGATCGGCGGCAACATTCCCGGCGAAACCAAGGTGTTATCGGTGGCCATCTACGACCACGTCGAAACGCTGCAATACGCCCAAGCCCATTGGCTGGCCGGCGGCATGATCGCCTTCGCCTTCCTGGTGCTGTTGTGCCTGTACCTGATCAACGGTCGCCTGGGCGGCGGCGAGTGGCGACCGTGAACGACCACATTCGTGCCACGCTCACCAGTCACCACGACCGCTTTACCCTGGCCGTCGACCTGACCCTGCCAGGCCGAGGGGTGACGGTGATCTACGGCCCGTCCGGCTGCGGCAAGACCACCCTGCTGCGCTGCCTGGCCGGCCTGCAACCGGCGCACGGCCATGTCAGCGTCAATGGCGACTGCTGGCAACAGAACCACCACCGGCGCCCGGTGCATCAGCGCCCGCTGGCCTACGTGTTCCAGGAGGCCAGCCTGTTCCCGCATCTGACCGTACGCGGCAATCTCAACTACGGCTACCGCCGGGTTCCTCGCGGCCAGCGTCGCATCGGCTTCGACCAGGCGGTAGTCTGGCTAGGTTTAAGCAATCTGCTGGAACGCCGTCCGCACCAGCTGTCCGGCGGCCAGCGCCAGCGCGTCGCCATCGCCCGGGCACTGCTCACCAGTCCTCGGTTGCTGCTGATGGACGAGCCGCTCTCCGGCCTCGACCGGCAGAGCAAGCTGGACATCCTGCCCTATCTGGAGCGGCTGCACGCCGAGCTCGCCATCCCGGTGCTGTACGTTACCCACTCGCCCGATGAAATGGCCCGTCTGGCCGATCACCTGGTGCTAATGGACCATGGTCGGGTACTGGCCCAGGGGCCGCTGAACGAGATCCTGTCACGGCTGGATCTGCCGCTGGCCGAAGAGGAAGACGCCGGGGTGATCATTCCGGCGGTGATCCGCGAGAGCGATCCGCGCTGGCACCTGTGCCGGGCCGAATTCGCCGGCGGCAGCCTGTGGGTCCGGGACCAGCCCGGCACCGACATCGGCCAGCCTATTCGGCTCAGAATCCTGGCCCGGGACGTCAGTATTGCCCTGGCCGCGCACCCGGATCAAAGCATCCAGAACCTGCTGCCAGCCACCGTCAGGCAGCTGGCGACCGAGGCGCATCCGGCCATGACGCTGGTACGCCTTGCCCTGGGCCCCACCCCGATACTGGCCCGCCTCACCAGCCGTTCCGTCCATCGCCTGGAGCTGAGCCCGGAACAACCGGTGTGGCTGCAGGTCAAATCGGTAGCCATTGTCGAGTGACCCATTACACCCGTCATTTGGCCTAAGCCTCCGTGGTCGTGAGCTGGGAGGCCACGTACCATGCCTGCAGCCAATCCATCATGCAGGAGTCCCCTTATGGCGCGCATCACCACCCACGATAATCGCAAGCTGTACGTCCGTGAGATCGGTCGGGGCCCGGTGGTGATCCTGGTCCATGGCTTCGGCATGGACAGCCTGCACTGGATGCCACTGATAGTGCCTCTGGCCCATCGCTACCGCTTCATACTGCCGGACCTGCGGGGTTTCGGCCGCTCCTCGCGCCTGGACTGCAGCGACGACTGCGTTGTCAGCAGCCATGCCCAGGACCTGCACGCGGTAATCCAGCACTACTGCCCTGACGGCGATGTGCGCCTCGGCGGCATCTCCCTTGGCGCCACTACCGCGCTGCGCTATCTTGAACTGTTTGGCCCGGATGCGGTTCGCCATTACCTGCACATTGACCAGGCACCGAGGGTATCCCATGGCTCGGACTGGCGTTGGGGCCTGTTCGGTGAAGACGGCCCGGCGCGCATTCGTGACTGGCAGCCGACCCTGGACTTTCTCGCCGGCGCCGATCGCAGCAGCCGCTTCGAGGACTTTCCGCAAGCCGAGAAGGAACGGTTTTACGAGCATCTGGGCAGTTTCCTGGCAAAGGCGTTGAGCCGACCTTGGATGAAATGGAGTGCGCAGCGTCTGAGTCGCTGGCCGCCCGTTGCCCACCAGCTGGTGCCGGTGGAAAACTGGTACACCATGTACCAGCATCTGCGTGCCTACGCCGAACGGGATTACGATTTCCTGCCGTTACTGCCTTCCCTACAGGTGCCGACCACCATCATCACCGGCCGCCACTCGGAAATGTATCCCTGGCAGGGCCAGGCCAGGATGCACGAGCTGCTGCCAGACTCCCGGTTGGTGATGTTTGAGAACAGCGGGCACATGCCTATACTGGACCAACCCATTCGTTTTATCCGGGAACTTGACCGCGCTTTCGGTCCGCGCGCCTGAGCCACCCGACACGGAGATCACCGGGATGACCGACAAGCCGTTCTCCCAGGCCTGCGAGAACAACAAGCACCCCATCCTGGCTCAGTTACGGCGATGGCTGCCCGAAGCCGGCCTGGTATTGGAAATCGGTACCGGCACCGGCCAGCATGCGGTGTGCTTTGCCGAAGCCCTGCCGACCCTGACCTGGCAGCCCAGCGATCAGCCCGGCGCGGAGGCTTATTGCCTACCCTGGCTGGCCGAAGCCAACCGGGACAATATCCGCCCCCCGCTGGCGCTGGATGTGAGCGCCAGCTCCTGGCCGGTGACGGCCGCCGCGGCGGTGTTCTCCGCCAACACCGCCCATATCATGGCCTGGCCCGAGGTTGAAGCCATGTTCCGGGGCGTTGCCCGGCTGCTGGTGCCGGCGAGTGTGTTTTGCCTCTATGGCCCGTTCAATGTCCACGGCCATTTCACCAGCGCCTCCAACCAGGCCTTCGATCAGTACCTGCGGAGCCAGAAGGCCAGCATGGGGATACGGGACATCGACGACCTGACCGCGCTGGCCAGCAAGGTGGGAATGGTTCTGGAGCAAGACATCGAGATGCCGGCCAACAACCGCCTGCTGGTATGGCGCAGGCTGGATGGCTGACCGGCGGGGAGACGGTGAACGTTAGCGGGTGCCGTATACCACCATGGTTTTGCCTTTGACCTGCACCAGACCCTGATCTTCCAGCGTCTTCAGCACCCGGCCCACCATTTCGCGGGAGCAGCCGACAATACGGCCGATTTCCTGACGGGTAATCTTGATCTGCATGCCGTCGGGATGGGTCATGGCGTCAGGCTCTTTGCACAGGTCCAGCAGGGTGCGGGCCACCCGGCCGGTGACGTCCAGAAACGCCAGGTCGCCCACCTTGCGGGTGGTCTGGCGCAGACGGGTGGCCATCTGTTCACCGATAAAGTACAGCACCCGTGGATCCTGCTGGGCGATCTCACGGAATTTGGTGTAGCTGATTTCCGCCACCTCGCACTCGCTTTTGGCCTTCACCCAGGCGCTGCGGGAATCCATGTTGTCAAACAGCCCCATTTCGCCGAAAAAGTCGCCGGCGTTCAGGTAGGCCATGATCATTTCCCGGCCATCATCGTCTTCAATGATGACGGTAACCGACCCTTTGACGATATAGAACAGGGAATCACTCTTGTCGCCGGCGTAAATGATGGTGCTTTTCGCGGGGTAGCGCCTGCGATGGCACTGCGACAGAAAATAATCCAGATGTTTGGTCTTTTGCTCAACCGGCTTGACGATAGTGGCCATAGTGCGAGTCATGCCTCCTTAATGCTGGCGGGTCCCGGTGTTGTTTTATGTGCCCTGCTTTCCTTGCGGGTTCGCTTTCTTTCATCGGGCCACCGGGTGCTCGCGGAACGGTTCGAGCAGGAACGGTGTTTGGGCGGCCCACAGTGCTCTTGTTGGCACCTCGGCGTCGCAACGTATAACCACGCAATTTATAACAAGATGGTCATTTTTCGGCAACCTGAGGGAGTATAGAACAGTTGTTCACGAGAAGGGAGCCCGGCGACTTCCCGCCCGGGTCGGCGCCAATTCCGAAACGGTGTCGGGGCCGGGCAAATGTGCTAGCATCCGGCGCTGGCCTGATACAGCGGAGACCCTACAGATGAAGACGACCATTGACTGGACCGGCAACGCCAGCTTCAAAGCCACCAGCGGCAGCGGCCACGGCGTTCAGATGGACGGGCCTCCCGATCACGGCGGCAACAACCTCGGCCCTCGGCCGATGGAGATGCTGCTGATGGGTCTGGGCGGTTGTTCGTCCTTCGATGTGATGAGCATCCTCCAGAAAAGCCGACAGGACGTCACCGCTTGTCGCGCCGAACTGGAAGCCGAGCGGGCCGACGCGGTTCCCGCGGTATTCACCAAGATCCATCTGCACTTCATTGTCACCGGCAACAACCTGAAAGAGAACCAGGTCAAGCGCGCGGTCAGCCTGTCGGCGGAGAAATACTGCTCCGCCTCCATCATGCTGGAACAGGCCGGCGTCGAGATCACCCACAGTTACGAAATCCACGCCCCCGCCTGACATTTCCTCTGCGGTTTCGGGCACAGATTGGCCCGGAAAAACAACGCGTTACCGGGGCCATCCCGACCACGCTCCAGCCGCCGGAATGACGGCGGTTAAAATGTTTTTCTAAACTCTATCCAACACCATATTCGATGTGCATAATACGCACCCTTCTCCGCCGGTCTGCGCAAAAGGTGATCAACGGAGGCTGAGTAATAACGCCATGAGTGCCGGCTAGCCTGGCCAGGCACAATGGTTTTTACACAGCCTCGAATCCGGTCAGTAATCGGTGGCGGCCGAGGTGACACGCCCTGGTGGCGGCGTCATTGTCATTCATCTCCATCATTGGGGGGGCTGAAATGGAAACCAAACTTCAATTACACGGTTTCAACAATCTGACCAAGTCGTTGAGCTTCAATATCTACGATATCTGTTATGCACAGACCGAAGAGCAGCGTAAGGCCTATATCGACTACATCGACGAGATGTACAACGCCGAACGCCTGACCCAGATTTTATCCGACGTGGTCAAGATCATCGGCGCCAACATCCTCAACATCGCCCGCCAGGACTACGAGCCCCACGGCGCCTCGGTGACCATGCTGATCGCCGAGCACGAGGTGACCGGCCCTGAAGCCAACAACGAGGAATCCCCGGGCCCGCTGCCGGACACCATTGTCGCTCACCTGGACAAGAGCCACGTCACCGTGCATACCTACCCGGAGAGCCACCCTCACGAGGGCATCAGCACCTTCCGGGCTGACATCGACGTGTCCACCTGTGGCCTGATCTCGCCGTTGAAGGTACTGAACTACCTGATTCACAGCTTCGACTCGGACGTGGTCACGGTGGACTACCGGGTGCGCGGTTTCACCCGCGACGTGGACGGCACCAAGCACTACATTGACCACGACATCAACTCGATCCAGAACTATCTGACCGAGGACACCCAGAACGCCTATCAGATGATCGACGTCAACGTGTACCAGGAAAACCTGTTCCACACCAAGATGATGCTGAAGGAGTTCAACCTCGACAACTACGTGTTCGGGGTCAACGCCAGCGACCTCGATCCGGCCCTGGCCCAGTCCATCGAAGAGCGCCTGAAGCGGGAAATGCTGGAAATCTTCTATTCCCGCAACGTGGAATAACCCCTGCCGCAGCGGTGAGCCCACGCCGGCTCACCGCTTATTCAGTTTTTTTGAGCAAGCTGCCCAAATCTCTCCGATATCATCTCCCGGCTGATCCCCGTTTAATAGCTCCATAGCCTGACAACACAGAACTTGGAGCAAGACAGCCATGAAAAACATCCTCGTCATCACCACCAGTATTTTTGGTCAAAACGGTCAATCTTCTCAGCTGGTCGCCAAGACCCTGGACAAGCTGACCCGTCAGTATCCGGATGCCCAGGTCCACCTTCGCGACTTGGCGAAGAATCCGGTGCCCCATCTGGACGCCGAACGCTTTGGCGCCTTCCTGGCGGCCCAGGACGATGCGACGGCGGAACAGGCCGAGGTGCTGGCCTACTCCAACGAGCTGATTGCAGAGCTCAAACAGGCAGACGCGGTGCTGTTGGGCGTGCCCATGTACAACTTTGGCGTACCCTCGGTTCTGAAAGCCTATTTCGACCACATCGCCCGCGCCGGCGTCACCTTCCGCTACACCGAAAACGGTCCGAAAGGCCTGCTGGCAGACAAGCCGGTGTACGTCCTGGCGGCCCGCGGCGGCATCTACGCCGGCACCCCGAACGACAGCCAAACGCCGTTCCTGCGCACCATCCTGGGCTTTTTCGGCCTCAAGAGTGTTGAGTTCATTTATGCCGAGGGCCTGAACATGGGTGACGACAGGAAGACCGAGGCGCTGGACCAGGCCGATAGCCATATTGACACGCTGACCGCCTAACGCTCAGCCGGTCCAAGAGGAGGTGTGACATGACCGAACGTACCATCAGGCAGATCATCCCCGCCATGGAAACTTCCGACGGCGCGGGTGTACGCATCAAGCGATCCCTGGGCCAAAGTCAGGCGGTGCGCATGGACCCGTTCCTGATGCTGGACGAGTTCGGCTCGGAGCAGGCCTCGGACTACATCGCCGGTTTCCCGGCCCACCCCCATCGCGGCTTCGAGACGGTGACCTACATGATTGAAGGGCACATGCTCCACGAAGACCACCTGGGCAACCGGGGAAACCTGAAGAACGGCGGCGTGCAGTGGATGACCGCCGGCCGGGGCATCATCCACTCGGAAATGCCCCAGCAAGACGAAGGCATGATGCGCGGCTTCCAGCTCTGGCTCAACCTGCCCGCGGCAGAGAAGCTGAAGCCGGCGGGCTACCGGGACATCCAGGCGGAGGAAATTCCGCGGCTAACCTTCGATGGCGGCGCCATCAAATTGATTGCCGGCAGCCTGGTGCTGAACGATCAAAGCCATCGGGGCGCCGTCAACGGCGGCAGCACCCGGCCGGTCTACCTGGACATCGAGCTGAACGCCAACGGCGAGCTGAGCCTGCCGCTGGATGTCGAACTCAATGCCTTGCTGTACCTCTATGAAGGCAACGCCCGGCTGGCCGGCGACGAGCTACACAGAAGCGCCGCCACCCTTCTCGGTGCCGGCGACAGCCTGACCCTGCGGGGTGGCCCGAACGGCGCCCGCCTGCTGCTGATCGCCGGCAAGCCCATCGCCGAACCCATCGTGCAGTACGGGCCGTTCGTGATGAACAGCCGGGAAGAGATCGAGCAGGCGCTGGCGGACTATCGCGATGGACGACTCACCTGATGCGACCACGCGTCCAAGCAACGGGCGCCCACGGCGCCATCTCGGCGGGACGGCGAGGATGAGCCGCCCGCTTAAGGAGCCTCTGATTAACTTTCATCCAAGACAACCACGTAGGACTGCGTCAGCAACACCTCCAGGGCAACCGGTTGCTCACCCTCGCTGCGCACCAACAGCTGGGCACCCAGCTGCCGAGCCAGCCCCCCCAGCAGGCTCACCCGAAATGCCTCCGCTTCGGGTTCCTCGTAGGCGTCCCCAGGCGAACCGCCGCCTTTCAGCAAATCTGGCAGATGATTAGCCAGTGGCAGCCGCTCGACACGCTCAATCCGAAACAGCAGCGTCGAAGCGCTCCCCCCGTCAGTGACGGCCAACTGCAGGTGGATGCGGTCATCAAAGGACGACTCGGCAACCAGCGCAATGGCTTGAACCAGCACATTCAGCAACACTCGTTCATCGGCATAAATTTCCGGATTCACTCCGACGTCCAGCCCCACGGACAACGTCAGCCCAGAAATACCCGTCAAGCTGATCGCTTCGTTGCTCAGTTCCGCAATCAGCTTCTTCACATTGAAGGTGTGGGCCTCCAACGGCAGCTGATTAAGTTCGCAGTCGATCAGCTGTTTTCCCTGGCGATTCCAGGACCAGGCCTGATCCACCCAATGCTTCAGCTGCACCTCGCTGGCCGTGGATCTGGATTCGATGAATTTCCGCAACCGGCTGGAGGACTCCTCCAGCGATCTCGATAACTGGTTCACAAACTGTCGATTCTGCCGCAGACACTCATCCTTTGCCTCCACCAATCGGTCGTATTTGACGGCCAAATCGGTCACGTCCACTAACATCAGTGCCGTGCTGCCGTTCGAAGCTCGGCCCAACACAGAGCGCATCACGCGGCCGTCAGACAGCGCCTCATCCCGCACCCCCCGGCCAATGTCGAAACGATGAATTTTCTCCGCAAGCAGCGAGCCTTCGCCAAGGGGCGTGTCAGTAACACGGGGGTAAACACCGGCCTTGATCGCTTCTGCATAGAGTTCGCGGGCAGACATCCCGGATTCAACCCGGTTACCCGCCGAGCCAAAGCCCGCCTTGAAATCATCATTCATCGTCACCAGCTTCCCGCTGCCATCAAAACAGGCAAATGGCGCAGGAATATGTTTTATAAAGCTGGATTGTTCTGCGCGCACCTCCACCAAGGCCCGCTTCGCATCAAGCAAGGCCTCAGACAGAGACCACGTGCGGCGTCCCCAGACGAACAGCCCGAACGTCAGCAAGGCGACCAAAGTGACATAGATCAATACCTCCAGGTAGAAGGTTGCGTCCTCAGTTCCGTCCCGGGAACGAACTGCAGCAAGCTGCCAAGTACCTCCAGGAAGTGTTATTTCCATGGTCTCCGGGTCCGAGGCAAACACATCTGGCTGACCATAAATTTGTTCACCAGCCTTGCTCATGCCATCGAGGCCGCGCAGGGCGAACCGGAATTCGGTGTCAGCTTCAAGTGGCTCACTCATGCTTTCAAGAATGGCGTGCCAATCCACGAGAATGGTAGCAAAGCCCCAAAATCGCTCGCTTTCACTCTCTCGGGCTCTCGTAAAGATAGGGTAGCGGCCAATCAGAGCAACACCGCCCTGAAGCAACTGGACGGGACCGGCAACCCACAGACTGCGGCTGTCAATCGCAAGCTCGGCCGCCAGACGCCGCTGGGGGTCTTCCAGAAGCTGATGGCCAAGCGCCTGTTTGTTTTGCTCAAACGGCCAGACATGACTAACCACGCCGTCTTTCGCAAGCTGTAAGCTGAGAACGTTGGGGTCACTGCCGGCAAGCTCGGATGCCACCTGTGCAAAAACTTCGGGATCCACCGAATCATCCAAAATTGGTAGCGCCACCAAGCCCTTGACCCGAAACAGCTCGTTATTGAGGTAGGACTCAATTCGAGCCCGCAACACGGACAATTCACTGAGAACAGCGGCACGCTCTCTGGCGGCCTGTAATTCTTGACGTTCCAGCGCATGGTGCCCCCAGACGCCGAGCAACGATGTCAATATTGCTAAAGACACCAAGACAGGAATGGAATCCCTCAGTTTGCGAACTATCGGGCGGCTTTTCGAATTCTCACTTTGCACCAGAGTGGCCATCTGCAATTCTCCTAACAGCTAAGCGAGACCAAGCAAACATTGAGCCCATTTGACAACCCAAGATAAAACCCATGAAATCAATTGATTGGTAACGCGACGCAATCGTCCAAAACACAACCGCTTTCAGCACGCAGCCTGCGAGTCAATTCGCTTTGCAAATTGCAAAGCAAAATCGGCCTACAAACCTTCCGCGGCCCAACTCTGGCGTTTTCGGTATACGGTTGAGGCGCTGACCTCCAGTAAAGCCGCAGCCCGCGGCACATTTCCATCGCAGAGCGCGATAGCCCGCTCGATAATGCGCTTTTCCTCCAGCCACAATGGCTTGATATCCGCCATACTGCTTGCCGTACGCGACGCCACCAAGCCATCGGAGTCACCAAGCAACGCCAAATCCGGCTCGTCCTGCGTCATCGTGCGCCGGTCTATTCCATGCTTGAGGCTTGGCGGCACCATATCTTCCGTTACTTGGCGCCCATCCCCCATCACCACCATATTCAAAATGGAATTCTCCAGCTCGCGGACATTGCCCGGCCACGGATAATTCAGCATTAAGCGCTCCACTTCTGGCGCAAGACCTTCGAAGCGCTTGCCGTTCTTTTTCGACAGAGCTTCCAGCATCCGCCCCGCGATCAAAAGAATGTCTTCGCCTCGCTCCCGCAGCGGCGGCAACCGCAGGGGGATGACATGGAGCCGGTAATACAGGTCCTCGCGAAATCGGCCGGCCTTGACCTCGGCCAAAGGATCGCGATTCGTCGCACACACAAAGCGGATATCCACTTTTTTGGTTACGCCAGAACCAACACGCTGAAACGTGCCGCTCTGAATGAAGCGCAGCAATTTGCTCTGCAGATCCAAATCCATCTCGCACAACTCATCGAGAAACAACGTGCCGCCGTCCGCCATGCTCGCCGCCCCTTCCCGATCGGTATGGGCGCCGGTGAAAGCGCCTTTCACATGACCGAAAATCTCGCTCTCCATCAAGTCCTTTGGAATCGCAGCGCAATTGAGGGTAATCAGGGGGCCACCAGCCCGACCGCTCTGCCGATGAATGGCCTCGGCGCACAACTCTTTTCCGGTACCGCTTTCGCCAGTAATGAAGATGCTAGCCTGGCTGGGCGCCGCGGTTTCGATGATTCGATACACACTTTGCATAACCGGCGAAGCGCCAATCAGGCCCTCGAAATGATCTCGCTCGATCTGTTGCTGGTAGGAGCTGACGATGTGCTCGAGCCGGTGTTGCTTGAGCACATTGCCCACGGTCACCATCAAGCGACTGGCATCCACCGGCTTGGTCAAAAAATCCGCTGCCCCCAGGCGAATAGCCTCCATGGCGGTTTCAGCCGTATCGTGACCGGTCGCTACAATAGTGGACACTGGCCATTGCTGTTCCTGCACGGACTTGAGCACCTCAAATCCATGCATGTCTGGAAGCGACAGATCCAGCACCAGTAAATCGAACCCGCCTTCCTCAAGCAGCACCAGGGCCTGCTTTCCGTTCTCAACGTGGACCACATCGTAGCCACCGGCCACCAGGTATTCGCGGTAAACCATTCCCAGTAGCTCGCTGTCCTCGACAATGAGGACTCGGCCAGTCACAGCTACAGTCTCCATAACATAAAACCCCTAATCACTCTTAGGCCCTGATTGTTAGTTCATACTCGGCGATGGTTTGAGTAAGCACTTCCTCCAACTCCGGCAACAGTTCGCACACCCTGTCACGATCCATGCGCTTGCAGGATTTCTCGATTTCTCGGGCCAGGTTGGCAAGACACACCGCACCGAACGTCGCCGCATTGCTTTTCATGGTATGTGCTTCGTCTTCCACGCGATGACAGTCTTCGGCTTCCATGGCCTCCAGCAAACTCTTATGGCGACGCTTGAGTTCTACGACAAAAACCTCGGTCATCCGTGCCACCACCGACACCGAGGTTTCGGCTCGCAAGCGCTGCAAGGCCGACGGGTCCATCAACGGCAACTGGGGATTGGGGCTTTCAACTTCGCTAGAAGCCCCTTTTCCGCACAGCTGGTCTATGGTCTCCAGCAGGCGTTCGAGTCGGAAGGGTTTACCGATAAAGCCGTTCATTCCGGCCGCCTTGCAACGTTCCTGATCTTCCCGGGTGGCATTTGCGGTCAGCGCCACGATCGGCACTGAGGCATATTCACTGCCAGATTTCCGGATCCTGCGGGTTGCCTCAAGCCCATCCATCCTGGGCATCCGCAAATCCATCAGCACCAGATCAAACCGAGCCTTTTCCAATGCCGCCAGGGCCTCGACGCCGTTGATCGCAACCGTGACCCGGTACCCGGCATTTTCCAGCATTGTCACCGCAACCATTTGGTTCGCCTCACTGTCCTCGGCCAACAAGATGCTAGCCTTGGGCAACTCGTCTGAGCGCGCGCGCTCCAATCGGTCCTCGTCAACTGATGCGACGTCTCGTCGCTTGGCATCGCAGTCCGTCAACACCGACAGCAAATCGCTGTAGCGCACTGGCGTTGTCAACAGGTCACTGATCTCAGCGTGACAGTGCTCCTCACTCAGCGCCTCTTTGGCGGTCACTATGCCAACAATTCGCGTGTGTGCCAGGTATCCGGAAGGCAGAGAGTTCGACTCAATCGGCCCATTGCCTTCAACAAATAGCCAATCGGGTGCGGAGCCCTGCGCCGGTAATGACTCCAGGTCTTCCGCCGCATGAGCGTCCAGTCCCAACAACCTCAACTGTCGCACCAATGAACAGCCACTGCCCGCTTTACCATAGACAACCCATGCGCTCTGGCCACCGGCAGGCACTCGGGGCCTGGCGGTGGTCGGCCGCTGACAACTCAGTGGCACTTTTAGCGACATTCTGGTGCCCAGGCCTACCTCGCTATTGAGTTCCAGTGTGCCCCCCATCAGGCCCACCAACTCCCGAGATATCGTCAAGCCGAGCCCGCTACCGCCGTGCCGGGTTGCGTCGGTGCTGTCCACTTGGGTAAACGCATCAAATATGATCGCCTGTTTCGCTTTGGGAATGCCAATACCGGTATCCTCCACCACAAACTCAACGTCCTTGCCCGAAGGGTGAACTTCAAGCGTAACCCCCCCGTCCATGGTAAATTTGAGGGCGTTATCCAGGAGGTTCAGCAGTACCTGCCGGAGTCTCACCGCCGCGCCGACGCATTCCAGGTCGACAGCAGGATCTACGATCAGAGAGAGCGAAATTTCGCCGTTCATCGGCTGAAGCGATTTGATGTCCACCACACTCTCAACGACATCAACTATTTGAAAGGCCTCGTTTTCCAGTTCGATGGTGCCTTTTTCGATGCGCGCAAAATCCAGGATGTTATTGACAAGGGATAACAACGCATCGGCGGACTTGCGCGCAGCACCAATCAACGTTTTTTGCCTCGCATCCATGCCAGTGTCCGAAATCAGCTCGAAACAGCCGATCACCGAATTAAGGGGGCTGCGGATTTCATGGGTTACATGGGACAGGAAATCAGACTTGGCTTGACTCGCCCGTTCAGCAATCTCTTTTGCTTCAACCAGGCTCCGCTCGGTCTGGCTCTGCTCGCGTAAGTCGTGAATCATCAAGGTGGTATAGCCTCGACCGGACCACATGAAATGGAATCCACTGATGCCCACGGGAACCACCTTGTCATCCCCCAGACTCAGTTTCAGGTATTTTTGCCGCATCCGGCTCTGGTCACCCATTTCGGTAGCTTCTGCAACCAATTCCGCAATGGAAACCTCCCCCGGCTGGGGCTTAAGCACCTCCGAAATCTGACTGAACAGAACGTTCTCCCGAGTGAGCCCGAAAATGGCGCTGAAGCTCGGATTGACATCCACCACCCGGTTATCATAATCGAGCACCAGAATGCCGTCTTCGCTGGCGACACTTACCGCCTTGTTGAGCAGATCACGACGCTCCATCTCTGAAAAATTTTCCAGTTCATGGGTCAGGTCTCGAAATGAAAAGACTAGCTGGGTCTCTTGCTCGGTTCGCAGCAGGCCGCAGTTGAGGTCCACCCAGACCGGGGCATGCTCCCGTGCCGACAGCAGTATCTTGCCGAAACCGATGCGTAGGCGGCCAGATGCCGACTCCAGGGCTTGCGCCAAAGCCTGTTTGATGCGGTCCACGTCGGTCGGGTCGACCAGCAGCTTCGCCAAGGATTTGCCCTTGCGCTTTTCAAGCTTCACATGGAGGTTGTGTTGCGCCACGGTGTTCATATCGATGATCGATAAGCCGGCATCAGTCACTATGACCCCATCCGAGACGGTGTCCAGCAGAAGATTGAGGTCTTTTTCCCGCCCCTTCAATTGCTCCACCAGGTCGGTCACCTGGGTCAGCACATCCATCTGCTTAACTTCGCGAGCCCGCAGTTCAGCCGTCATTAGGTTAAAAGCGTCGACCACACCGGCTAAGACTCCACCACCACCCGCCAACTGGAGTTTGGAATGGCTGTCACCGCTGGCCACACTTGCCAGCCGATCTCGCAGTTCAGCCAAATCACGGATCAGATAGCGCCCCAATGCCCACGTCAGTAACGCAATAAGACCGACACCCAGCACAACAAGTCCAACCAAGCGAAACGACGCGGTCAAGATTAACGAATCAAGCTTTTGGGTCGATACCCCGGTTTCGAGCAGGCCAATAGGAATCCCTTCGGCATAAATCAATTTGCGCACGTCATAAATGCCATCATCAACGCTGGCTATGGAAATGTCGGCCGCCATCCGCGCTTCCGGTCTCGCCAGCAAGCCCAGTTCAACCAGGGCACTGGATCGATCCGACAACCGCAGATACTGGCTACCGGATCGCCGCATGTACTCCACCCCCAACGCTTCCAAATTCGCGATATCGGCGGACAGCACGGCGTCACGCGCCGATACCGCCAACCATTCCGCGGTCGCGTCCAGCTCCCGCTCAAAAGCGATTTCGTTCGACGCCTTAAGGATATACAGGCTGGTCGCCACCAGCCCAAGCAGGACAACTGTCGCCACCAAAGCGACCACAACCGTCTGGGCGCGAAAGGTCATAACGAATCACTCCCATGCCCTTGTCGGCGAATACAACAACTTTCATGATCAAAGTTCATGGCCGCGCCCCACATATTTCTATTTGAAATTTGCAAAGCAAAATAAGGACCACATTATTTTAGTTTTATTTTACAACCAGTTGGAGTAAACCCATGTAGTTGAAGCTCGATATCATTTGCATTTTGCAAAGAAAACCCTGGTGCCATTTGCAATTTGCAAATATTTTGAAGAGCCCCCTCACGTCCCAAATGCGCAAACAACTGCCAGTGCAGACAACTGTCTATTAAATCAACGGGAAATTTGACCTTGGCACACATTTGGCTGCGAGCAGCGGCAACCGACCCACGCTGAATACAGGTGCCACATGCAAGACGCCAGAGTCAGACCTCAGCTGCGCAACAACGCTGGATCCAACAGCAACGCCGCCTCCCTCGAGGTTTTAGTGATTGACGATGACACGCTATGCCGTATGCACCTGCGCGAAGCCTTGGCTTGTGAAGATATCAGGATTTCTGAAGCTGCCGATGGGGAAACAGGCATAAATGCCCTGACCAAGACACTCTTTGACATAGTGCTGCTCGATGTCCGAATGCCAGGAATGGATGGATTCAAAGCCTGCAGGTTAATCCGCGACGGTGATTTGAACGCCAACACGCCCATTATTATGTTGACCGGTAGTGATGACCTCGAATCCATCCAGGCCTCTTTGGCCGCAGGCGCCAATGACTTCATTACCAAACCTTTTCGGACCACCCTGCTGAGGCAACGGATTCATCATATTGTTCAGGCACATAGAAACCACCAAGCGTTGGAACAAAAACGGTCGGAACAACAAGCGCTGTTGTCTGCGCTACCGGACAGTATCCTGCGCTTCGACGCCGCCAATCGGCTCACCGACACCAAACTCAGCAATGACTTACCGCTCCCTCTGCTGGACAAGCTGAGCATCGGCGCAAAGCTGGAGGCGATCTATGCGGCCCCCATTGAAGCGGTCAATGAGCGAATGATTCGGGTAGAACACGCTGGAATTGATATGTTTTTTGAACTGCGCTTTGCCACTTCAGCGGGCAACGAGCGGCTGTGCATCGTCCGGGACATAACCGAGCAGGAAACACAGAAACAGCAAATTGAAACACTGTCTCTGACCGACCCCATCACAGGACTGCCCAATCAGGCTCACCTGATCCAACGGCTACAAAAATTCTCAAACGAGCATCCAGGTCTGGAACTGGCTCTGATCAGGCTTTGCCTCGATAATCTGGACAGCCTTGAGGACAGTGTGGGGCGTCGAGTCACCAATGATGCCCGCAGCCACATTGCCCAATTGCTACGCCACTTGATGAAACGTGTTGATAGCGAGCTTGCGAAGCGCAACACAACCGCCGGGTTATTCCTGGCCAGCACCGGGAAAGGTGAGTTCCATATTTTGGCGCCCTTGCCCTCCCAGATGGATCTGACGGAACGACTGCGTCACCTCATCGTTTCCGCATTTGCTCAAACTGTAGAACTTGCAAATTATTCCTTGTCGTTCCAGCCGCGAATTGGCATTGCAACCTGTAAAGCCGGTGACGTGGCCGTGGATAAGCTGATACAGCAGAGCGCTCTGGCGGCGAAAACCATCAATATCAACCAGGAAACCCGACGTGGTGACTACAGCCCGGAACTCGAACGTGCGGCGAATCGAGCCCTGACCATGGAGTCGGCTCTGAGGACCGCGATACTGCGGGAAGAGCTGACATTGGTGTACCAACCGAAAGTCTGCGCGCAAAGCGGTGCGCTGCACGGCATGGAGGCACTGCTTCGTTGGCATTCTCCGAGCCTGGGGTTCGTGTCCCCCGGCGAGTTCATTCCTCTTGCAGAGGAGACTGGCCAGATCCTCGCCCTAGGTGACTATGTATTGCGAGCCGCATGCCGACAAGCGGTTGCCTGGCGCGAGTCCGGCTTTCAAACGGTTCCTATCGCCGTCAATGTGTCGGGGCATCAGCTCAACCAATCCCAGTTTGATCAAAAAGTGCATGCAATCTTGGCGCAGACCGGGGCCCGGGCCCACGAAATTGAACTGGAGGTCACCGAAAGTGTCTTCATGGGCAACCAGGACATGACACTGGCGTACCTGCAAACACTTCGTGCCGATGGTTTACGCATTGCGCTGGACGACTTTGGCACAGGTTTCTCGTCCCTGAGTCAGCTCAAGCAACTGCCAGTGGACATACTGAAGATCGATCGTTGCTTTGTGACGGACATCGAAAGCGCAAACGGCAACTATGCGGTTGTGGATGCCATCATTGCCCTGGCGAAGGCGATGCAATTGGCCATCGTCGCCGAAGGCGTGGAAACCCCAGAGCAACTGGAATACCTGAGAGAAGGCGGCTGTCATCTTATTCAAGGCTATCTCACCGGTAGGCCCTGTCAGCCCGAGGAAATTGAACCCCGCTTCCAACCAGGCCCAGTGGAATAAGCACTCGCCACCGCACAACCACTCATTTCGGACAGGCTGAATGAGAGTCCAAGTTAGCTCCCACCTCACCGTAACGAGGCGCCAACCTGGCACGCAGGAATAGGGGCCAGGTTGGCGTTCACCAATCATCTAGCCGGTGCCCCATCCGCTACCACTGAAGGAACCGCTGAATAACTCCCGATCGCCTGTGGTATTCAGAGGTTCCTTCGGCGTTACCAACCCTCTCCTGGCGTTGGCGGTACCGACATCCAGACGCCTGACTGACCCGCAGGCTGACTCAGCGAAAACGGTGCGGTAAACTGATCGAGCACATTCTGTGACGGCAGAACCGGATCAGGGACAGAAACAGCGCTGCGCAGTTCTATTGAGGCCGCACAGCTGAGATCCCCCTGCAAAGGCGCCAGCAATTCATGGAGTGCCGCCTGAACCCCGGGGAAGAGCGACAGATCCAGCTGGCCGAGAAGCCGGTCTAGAACTACATACACAATGGCATTGACCACGTTATCGTTCTGCAGCGCCATGGCTTCGGGACAGCAAAGGCTGCCGACTTCTACCGGAGCAAGTTGCTGCCCAGTCGGCAGCAGCAACAGGTTGACGGTGGCGAGCGTGGTGCCCAGTAACGTATCCACCAATGGCAGGTAATTGCTTAGCACGTCATCCTGATTCTGGTAGCCCGGCGGACACTCGCACGGTTCAAGCAGGCTGACCAGGCAGCCGGTAAACGCAGAGGCCCGAGTTTCTTCCATCAAATCAATCGGTTCGCAAGGCGGCCCCGCCACCACCTTCTGGGAGATCCAGCGAGACCGGATGTCGCCGATAGCGACCGGGCAGGCAGCACCCGAATCCCGGTACAACGCTCCGGACAGGCCATCGCCACTACGGCCCACAGCGTAATTGGGTCCTCGTTGCAGTGCATTGAAATAGCTAACATTCCCTGTGCCCACGAGACCATCGACGCCCACGCTATCGCTGCTCTCGTCGCTGATGCCTTTCAGGCACGGCACGCCGCTGCAGTTTGGACCGGCATAATAGACCGCCTCGCGAGATGTAAAGCGATCATCTCGCACCCCAATCAGGGTGCGATAGCTGCGAGGCAAGGAGCGATCGATCAAGACTATTCTGGGAGCGTCGTGTTCGTCGAAATCCACGGCCTTGCCGAGCACCTTGCCGCCGGCATCCGCCACAATGGCCTGCTGTGATTGGCTGTTCACATACTGTTTTACCAGAGCGTCACGGATCGCAACAATGCCCACCATGGAGCCCAACACCAGGATGGTCACGATCAACAGCAACTCCAGGGTAATCACAAAACCAGCCTCCCGACCAGGTACCCCGGGCATCCGGCAAAAATGATGATACTTTGGCATGTCGTTGGCTCCACTCTGTGGCGTAGATTTGATAGCGGCTCAGAAGAGCGCTCTTAGCAGTGTGAAGATTTCGAACACCTTGACCGCGGCCGGGAACAGGACAATCACACCAAACATCGGCATTCCCACCAGCATCATTGCGAGCAGCATCATGATGCTTCTCTGGCTAAGCAGTTTGCGATTGATTTCTGTCTGCTGCTCGCGCAGAACCTCCGCCTGCCTGGCCAGGGTGTCGCGGATGGAAGCACCGGTACTGCGCCCCACTTCAATAACGGAGGCCAACCGCCGTATTTCCTCGGTGCCGGTGCGCTCATACATGCGGGCGAACGACTCGGCGAAGCTCTGACCAGCCGCGACCTCCCGTGAAATCAGCCGCACTTCAGCGGCCAGCGGATGGCCAGGTTCGAACCCAAAGCGCGCCGCCAGAGTAAAGGCCTGGCCAACCGGCGAACCGGACTTCAGGTGGCCATTCATCAGATCGACAAAAAAACTCAAGCTACCGCGCAGCCTCTGACGGCGGCGTTGTCGTCGCCGCCACAGATAGAGGTCTGCGCTTACGAATCCGAATACTCCAGTCCAGAGCCAAGCCCACCAAGGTGCTGCCGGCTGCAGTTGCAGCAGTACCAGCGGTGCTAAACCCAGTAATATGAGTTTTGAAGGCCAATAGATCAGCAGCAGTTGATCCGGCATAAACCCCGCCTGCCGGATCAGCCGGGCGGGAAATAGCCACTGAGGAAAGCGGCCATTTTGCCGGCCTGAAAGCACGTCAAGCTTCAACTCAGGCTGATTCAGCACCATAGTCAGCGCCAGGCAGCACACCAACAAGCCCCCAATTGCCAAGTCCAACAGATAATTGACTACCATTTGGGACTCCTCAAAATCACCCGCATCCAAAGAAAACCAATCACTTGGCAGACAATCGCCGCATACAGCAGGCCCGGACCAGCCGGATGAGAGGTCAACGGCAGCAACCAATCAGGCTCTTTCCAGTTCAAAAAAGGTATGAGCAGATAAGGCAAACCAGCGGCCATCACCAAGGCGTACTTCGCCCCTGCCAACTGCCCACGAAGTGCCATTTGGTCTGAGCGCCGCTGACGTAGTACAGTGACGAGCGCTCGAATCAGCGCGTCAAGCTGTCCGCCTTCATGCCAGTAAAGCCGGAGGGTCATAACAAACAGACGGCAGCCATCCGTGCGAAACAGCTGCAGCATTCCGTCGGTCGCCGCTTCGATGGTTTCGCCGTAACGCAATCGTGCCACCAACTCTCCAAGCGGCTTGCCTGTCGCGCTCGCGCCTCCTTTAGCTGAGGCCTCCAGCGCCTTTAACAGTGGCACACCGCTGGCAGTCAACACGCCCAGCAGATCCAGGACATCGACCAGATTGTGGTCGAATGCTTCGGCCCGGCGCTGCACCAGGTCCCGCATGAGGATCAACGCGGCGGGCAAGAAGGTTGCGCCCGCCAACAGGGCAAACCCGGCGCGATCTGGGTACAGCGTTAAAACGATCAACCCCACCGCTGTGCAGCAAAGCACCAGTCCCGCGACAAAAAGCAGTGGCTCCAGGTCAAGACCCAGCACCCGCAGCCAACGACCCAGTTGAGTCGGGTTCCGCTGGCTGGTATACAGGTTTGCCCCCTCGCCTGCAGACCGATGCCGCGTCAGATTTCGAACAACCAGCCCTGCCGACCAAAGGAGCACCAGCACCACGCCCACCAGCAAGAGTGCCGCCATCATCTGTCTGGCTCCGTGATGTGCCAAAGTTCCTTCAACTCGGCCGTCAGCGCGTACTCTTTCGCCTGGATGGTGGCTAGACACTCCGGGCGACGCTCACAATGAACATGCTCATACCCATTATCGGCAACTGCCGCCGAGCTGGACGGTTGCCGCCGGCTGAGGCGGAACAACTCAATCACCTCGGACCTATCGCTACGTTCCACTACCTCACAGATACTGGTAACCCGGCGGCGGCCATCACTCATACGAGCCACCTGCACGATAATCTGGACGGCACCGTTGATCATGTTCTGGATGGCGGCTCGGGAAGCCCGGCCATCGGCAAGTAATGCCAAAGTTTCGAGCCGCTTGAGAACCTGCTGGGGGTTATTGGCATGTACGGTCGTCAGGCTTCCGTCGTGCCCGACATTCATTGCCTGCAGCATGTCGAACACCTCCTCTCCACGAACTTCGCCGACGATGATGCGGTCCGCACGCATCCGAAGGGCATTCCGAAGCAGATTACGCAAATCAACTCGACCCACGCCCTCGCTGTTACCCTGACGACTCTCCAACGTCACCACATGGGGATGGCGCAACGCCAGCTCTGCGGATTCCTCAATAGTGATGATGCGCTCCTGGGCAGGAATCGCCTCGGACATAGCGTTCAGCAGAGTCGTTTTACCCGCACCAGCGCCACCGGCAATCACGAGGTTGACCCCCCCCTTTACGACCAGTGACAGGAACTCGGCCATAGGCGGAGAGAGCATCCCAACCACCACCAAATCGTGCAGCGATGAGTGGGAGGTTTGAAAACGCCGGATGCTAATAACGGTGCCTCCCTGGCTCAGTGGCGGGATCACGACATGCATCCGGCTGCCATCAGGGAGCCGGGCATCGACCGTGGGATTGTTTGAATCTAGCTGCTTGCCCTGAAAGGCAACAAATCGATCAACAAATCGCCGGACGTGGGCTTCGTCATCGAATGAGTGATCGGTTTTTTGCAGCAAGCCCCCTCGGTCAACCCAAATATTGCTAGCACCATTTACCAGAATATCCGTGATCGACGAATCGGCCATAAGCTCCGCCAGCGGTCCAAATCCCGTCACCTCATCAGCCACCTGGCGACAGAGTAAGCGGCGGTGGTCAGGGCTGAACTGCTTTCCGGTCTCGTCTTGCAATCGCTCCAGCAACCTCAGGATTCGCTTGTCCAGCTCGTCCCGGTCGTTCATCCATGGCTGCTCGACCTCCACAGAGTTGATCAGGCGCTGGTGTAAGCAATGTCGAGCCTTGCGCAACAACTCCGCCGTCCCGTCGATACCGAATTCCATAGTCATGAGCGTTCTCCAACCAATTTTGCCAACTCGAAACAGCCTACGTGGTCGGCAAGCGCCACCAAGCGGCCCTGAGCGATTTGGAAATCCGGGCGCCGACTAAAGGCTTCGGCATAGTGTTCACATGCCGCCGCTTGGTTGCCGCTCTGCTCAAACAGCAAGCCTCGATGGTAAGCAATGCGCCAAAGCGGCGCGCCAAGACGCTGAGAAACCGCCAACGCCTCAAAGGCACGATGTGTATGCTGATCCATGAAATAGACCGACGCCATCAGTTCATGCAGCATCGAATCCATCGGGTGAAGTTGGATCTGAGCGTTCAGCAGAGTGCGGGCTCGCTCTACATTGCCTTGCTCAAGCGCGATCCGCGCTCTCAAAGCGGTAGCCTCCGAACGCGGACGCTGGCCCCTCAATACCTGATCCAGGAAGTTTCCTGCCTGCTCGTAGCGACCGGTGTGATAGCTGACAACGGCTATCGCAAACTGCACCCGTTCGTTACGCGGGAAAGCCGAATACAGGGCAAACAACCGACGCATTAAATCATCGCAGTCATTCAAGTCCCCGCTGCGATTGTCATCCTGGCAGGCCACCCCCGACGCCAGCTGTTTTTTCCATTGGCTCAGAATCTGCCGAACCACCAAGTTCGGATCCTGCGCATCTGCGCTGTATCGTCGTTCGGTGGTGGCACACCCCGCCAACGCTACAATCATCACCAGAGCTAACATGACCGGTTTCATAGTGTGACTCCTAACCATCTTGTTTAGTGGGCAACGCGCGGCGGACCAGGTCCAACGGTGTTGGGAAGGCCCATTGGTGTACGCGGCTGTCAGACTCCCTGACCAAGGTGGGAGTCACTACAATCACCAGTTCGCGATCCTGTTCCGAATTGGCGGTAGCCTCCGCCAGTCGCCCCAATAGCGGAACCCGATGTAGACCCGGCGTCTGGCTATTCTGGGCCGACTGGTCCTGGTAGATGAGCCCCCCGAGTATGAGCGGCTGACCATCGCCTAGCCTTGTGGTCGTGGCAATGCTGCGGGTGTTGAATGCGGTGGAATTGAGGGCTGAGCCGGTACTGTCCGAAATCAGCTGAGTGAGTGAGGTATCCGGCGCGGAAATCGTTGGATGCACATCCAGGGTGATACGATCGTTCTCATCAACCATTGCCCGGACGATGAGTTCCACTCCAAAGGTCTTGAAACTGGTGCCACTAAAAACTCCAGGAGTGTTGGTCGCCACCTCATCGCCAGACTTCAGCCCGGTCGGTGCGAAAGCCGTGGGCACCGGAACCTCACCTCCCACGCTGAACACGGCTTGCTCTCCCGCCAGGACCGTGAGGGTTGGCTGGGACAGAGTGCGGGCGATGCCCTCCTGTTCCATAAGTGAGAACAGCAGATCGAATGCCAGATCGCTACCGCCCACCTGCAGGTTATTGGTCAGCGTCCCGCCCAGTATCTGCAAGGCATTTTCCACCAGCGAACTATCTGCGGTCAGGGTTCCGAGTCCGCCAAGTGCAAACAGCCCAGCATCGGAATAGCCGTTGGTCACCACCGACAGATCGGGACGCCAACGAAGCATACGCGTCCTGTTCACCTCGTGAATCTGTACCGAGATTCTTACCTGGGGGAGATCGAGCACGTCCAACATAGCCAGAATTCGGCCGTTGGCCAGCGAGACCAGCTTCGATCGCGCAATGTTGGCCCGCACATTGTTGAAGGAATCACCTCCATTCTGGAGTTGACTGAGCCCGCCAAACTGACCACTCCGCTGACGGCTAGCAGTTCGGGCATCCAGCAAGCCGCCGGCTTCATCCGTCATCGCGACAACATCCGCATCACCGCTAGCAGTGTCGGCATTGGGCAGCAACCGGGAGACCACGCTTAGCACTCGGGTCAAGGTGACCTGATCCTGAACCTCACCTTCAAGAATCAAGGTGTCGCGGGTATCGTCGGCGACTTCACCGCGAATAACCCGGCGAACGCGCACGTTCTGCCCGCCCAGATCTTTGATCGCCGAAGCGACTTTTTGCTCCAGGCTCAGCGGCAGGGTGTCCACCCGAATCAGATTAATAACGGCAATTCGGTTGTCATTGGGGACGTTGCCGGGGTTTAGTCGAAACGACGGATCCATTGCCCCCGCAACGGCGGATTGCAAATGCAGCGAACTGCTATCCACCGAACCGGCAAGAACCCGATTGCCCCCCGCCCTGGGACCCGAGCGTGCGCCCAGGTAATGGCGAGCCGCTGTTTCGGCAGCCACCTTGTAATCAATCGTCGGGACCCGACCTCGCAAGACCAACGCCGGACGATCTGGTGCCGAATCAATGCGAATGGCACTGTGGATATCGCTCAGGGCGCTGCGGAGTACCGACAAATCCTCTGTCACGCTGAACAGGTAGGTTTCACTGTCACCGCCGGCGTACCAGACCATCAAGGTCGTACGCCCCACATTTTTGGCCAGCATCAGCAGCTCGCGCCCATTCAGTACCTCCACCTCAAGGGTTCTGTCCTGCCCCACGGCGACTCGTTCCAGGTCACGATCAAACACAAGCCGGGAGTGGGTCCATTGGATAAGTTCTCTATGGTTGGCGGAGTGGCGGCCATTGGCATCTTCGACATATTTCAGGCTGGCCCCTGCCGACGCCGTGCCAACCCCGAAGGTCGCGACCAACAGATAGCTCCCGATTAACCGAATTAACTGGCGCATCGACGTCTCCTTACTTGAGTTCTACTGCGTCATCTCGGTCGATGACGGCACGGGAAAAACAGGATGGGTACTCGCCGCCGGCGGCCTGCTCCGGGGGTGAAACGAAGGTGATGAGTTCAACGCGCCGGTTGGCAATAGGAAGCTGGTCTGGAGCCGCACCACTCACCGGAATCAACTCCCCGACGCTGGAAGTCCGGAGTCGATGAGGAGCAACGCCCTTCCGAATCAGGTAATCCGCAACCGCCTGGGCTCGCCGCTGGCCCAGATGATGATTGTAGGCAAGCGAGCCATCCGTGTTGGTGTGACCAACCACATGAAGGGTCAAGGGGTCGGGCTGAGGTGACATTTGCCAATAGAACCAGTCCAGTTCTTGGGCGAGTTCACTGCTAATCTGCGCACCGCCCTGGGCAAAGCCATGGCGCGGTACAAAACGCTGATAGCTTGCGTGAAAGTCGTATTTCGGCGCTTGGCGATGGGGCCGGTCCATTACAGCAACACCCTGGCGGCGCGGCTGCGATGGGTCTCGCGGAATGAGACTCGGCTGAGAAAACTCCAGCGCACAGCCCGGCACAAGCAGTGACACAGCCGGGCGCACATCGCTGAACTCGTGCTCCACCGGATTCAGATCGGAAGCGCGCAAGCCAGTGGTGGCGAGAGCCCGGGCATCGGCACGGTTTTTTGTTGTTGGAATCTGGGGGACGCTTTCATAGTACTTATCGGCAGTAACGCACCCACTCAGCAGGACTGGGAGTATCCATAACAGCTTGTTCATAGTTTGCTTCCCGGACAATGACTCGATCTAAGGCGGCTACTGCAACCCTCTGCCACAGTCCTTGCAGAACTCATACCAAAATCGGATTCAAAATTATTGCTATATTTTTCAGCATGTTATGTAAACGGCGGCGGTGGAGCTGAAGGGGCGTGCAGTAGTGATTGCAATTTGCGACGCAGCATCGAAAGCTAAAACAAAAAGCGAGGCCTTGAGGCGCTCGCCCAATAAATGCTGGCAATAGGTCGTGCGGGGATTAGGGAGTGCCGGCCAGTATCTTCACCGGAATCAGCTTGCGCTCCAGACCGGTGACTACTTCAACCAGCCGTTGAGTTGGTGGTGGTTCAATTCTGGGTCGTTCATCAGCCTGCCGGGCCGACGTCCCGTGCAGGACAATAGACACCTTGTCTTGCGGTCCGAGGCTGGCCAGCGGATAAACGAACTGGGGAGCCAGTGCCACCACCAACGAGGTCGCCGACTCCCTTTGCGGGTGATGCGCAGCCGCTCTCATCAGGCCCGTGCCGCCTGCGCCACTTGCGGCCGAAGATCTGGCAGACAAAACACCGATCAAGCGCACGTCCTGTGCCACCGTACGCACGCCGGCGGGCCCTGTAGCGATCACATCGAACAAGTCACCATTACGTAGTTGTGAGTGAGGGATAGAACCGGACTGGGGAGCCAAGGTGTACAGCACCTTTCCCTCCGGAACCTGCTGTGCCAACCAGGAGCGCACGGGGCGACTTAACTCGGCTGGGCGGATTATTGCGCCATGCTCCACGTTACGGGACAGTTGTTTACCCAGCACCTGCCTCGGATCGGTAATACCGGGTTCGGCGGCGTCTATCCGCACTCGTGTCAACATGTCGGGGACAATCTGAGTACCCGCGGGCCAGCTACCAACAATGCCCAGCACTTCGTGGGTAGTCACTCGTTCGTATTGCCGCACCCCCAAAACACTCGCCAACACTCCTGAGATCAAAAACATGCCGATTGCTGCGGTGGTACTGCCATTCAACTTCCGCCTCATGTCACACCTCTCCTATGCCATGCACATCTCACCTGGCATGAGGCCGACCAGACCTCAGGCCAGGCAACCATTACGGTTAGGGAGCCAATACGGTACCGGCATTGCTTGAAGCGCTGGAGCCCAGGCTGGCTGCAGTGGTCGCGCCCTCCAAGGGTGTTGCTGCCACGAAGGAGAACTCCACATCATCCCCGGCCAGACTGTCGGTAGCATCGCCATAGACAGATCCCTCTACGGCAGCCGTGTTTTCCCCATTAACGATGCCATTGAAGGCGTAAGTCTGATCGAGATGGCCAATTGCCTCCGCCACATCTTCCATTTCGGCGGTGAGGGAGTCTCGCATGGTGACCATTCCGGCAACCAAGCCGATGACCATCACTGTGGATAACAAAACCAGTTCGGTGGTCATAACGAAACCGGCTTGTTTTTTGGAACCTTGAGAAAGTTTGACTGTTTTCATGGATTACACCCCTTGGCGTGAAATTGTTATGTCAATTGTCGTGAATTTATCCTCACGCCCAGAACACGAACAAACTCCATGCCAAAACGCAAATATCCATTAAATACAACATGATAGATAAATAAAATTCATTCAAAAAGCACAGACCAGCTTCCGCTGTCGCTATTTATTTCGCATATTGCAATGCGTAACGGAGCTGGCCTTGAGACACAGTTGTACAAGGAGGGATACCGCTGAAAACACCGTGATCTGAGCTAGGTAGCCTCTAACTACGCAAACGGCTTCTGCGCCATCAGGTTTAACACCATCGGTCGCAGGATCAGGTCCATGGCGAGGGAGAGTTTGGGGCCGGGGATGACCAGGGTGTCGTGGCGGGACACGGAACTGCCGGCGATCATCTGCAGCAGGTAGGGGAAGTCCACCTCACTGGCGTCGCGGAAGCGAATCACCACCATACTCTCGTCCTCGGTGGGCACGTCCCGCGCCACAAACGGGTTGGAGGTGTCCACCAACGGGATGCGCTGGAAGTTGATGTGGGTATGGGAGAACTGCGGCACGATGTCGTGGACGTAATCGTCCATCCGGTTGATGATGGTTTTCACCACCGCCTCCTGGGAATAGCCGCGGCGGAAGGTGTCGCGGTGAATTTTCTGAATCCACTCCAGGTTGACGATGGGCACCACGCCCATCAGCAGGTCGACGTATTGGGCGGTATTGTAGGTGTCACTCACCACGCCGCCATGCAGGCCCTCATAGAACAGCAGATCGGTGTTGGCCGGCAACGACTCCCAGGGCGTAAAAGTGCCGGGCTTGTGGCCCGCCTCGATCAGCTCCAGATCCTCATCATGCACGTACTGGCGGTGACGGCCGTTACCGGTGTGGCTGTAGTCGTAGAACAGCGCTTCGAGCTTGTCGATGTGATTGGCCGCCAGCGCGAAGTGATTGCGCTCACCAAATTGGCCCTTGGCCGCCAGGCGGGCCATCTGCTCCCGAGTGTAGCGGTGAAAGCTGTCGCCGCTGACCATCGCCGCACTGAGGTTTTCGCTGGCAAACAGCCGGCTGAAGACGCGGCCGGTGGTGGTGGTACCGGCCCCGGAGGAGCCAGTCACGGCAATGATTGGATGACGCTTGGACATAAACCAGATCGGTTCCGAAAAGTTCAGTTGAGGCTGCCGAGCAGGCGGGGTTTTTCGATCACGAAGCCCTGGGCGTAGTCGACGCCCAGCTGGCGCAGGATATCGAGCACTTCGCGGGTCTCCACCTGGGACGCAATCACCTCCCGCTTCATGTAGTGGGCCATATCCACCATGGAGGCGACCATGGTGCGGTCGGTTTCGCTGGTAGCCAGCTGGGCGGTAAAGGCGCCATCCATCTTGATCAGATCCACCGGCAGGCTGCGCATAAACTGGTACGAAGCGGGGCCACTGCCGAAATTGCCGAGACAGAAGCGGCAGCCCAACTCCTTCATCTCGACAATGAAATCAGCCACGCCCTGAAGGTCATGGATCGCCGCCGCTTCGGTAATCTCGAACCAGAGCCGTTCGATGGGTGCCTCTTTTTCGCTGAGCTTGTCGTAGACGAACTCCAACAGGGATTCATCGTTCAGGGAGTGGCCAGACAGGTTGATGCAGACCCCGCCCAGGGCCTCGTTACCGGCCGCCCTCAGCCAATCCAGCATATGGCCGACCACCCATCGGTCCACCACCTGCATGCGGTTGTAACGCTCGGCGGTGCGTACAAAATCGCACCCGGTAATCAGGTTGCCGGTGTCATCGTACATGCTGATCAGGATTTCATACTGGGTCGGCATGGTGGTTTGGCCGTGCAGCGGGATCATCTTCTGACATCGCAACAGCATGCGTTCCTCATCCAGATCCGCCAGGCTCGCCAACTTGGCGGCAATCTGCTCCTGACGACTCTGGTCGCCGGCGTCCAGTGCGTGCCAGCACAACCGCCCATTGCCCTGCTGCTTGGCGCCTTCACAAGCCTCGAGCGCGCCCCGCAGCCAACGCTCCGGGCTCGACAGCGCCGGCATCGGCGCCGCCAGCCCAACATTGGCAGACAGATGATAGCGGCGGCCGGAATAATTCAGCGCCAGTGCCTCAATGGTGCGGATAACCAGGGTAACGATGTCTTCCGCCGGTTCCGCCGGCATCAGGAAGGCAAACTCATTGCCGGACAGCCGCGCCAGCGGCAGGCCCTCGCCAACCTGGTTTCGCAGGATGTCCGCCACCGCCTTGAGCGTCTCGTCGCCAGCCTGGTAGCCCGCGGTGTCATTGAGCAGACGGAACTGGCGCAAATCCAGCACCGCCAACACCCGCTCGTCGTCATGACGCGCCAGCTGCTGTTCCAGCATGCGTTCGAACTCGCGACGGGCCAGCAGCCCGGTGAGTTCGTCGTGCGTCGAAGCCCAGGACAACTGGTCGTAGACCTTGCGCACCATGCGATCGATGCTTTCATCCACCAGCGGCCGCTCATACTGGCTGTCGGAGACAAGCAGCCCCTGTTTCATCATCCGGGCCAATTCCTGCAGTTCCAGCTCCACCACCCGCATGCCCTGGTGATTCACAAACACGAACCGGCTAAAGCCGCGAGCGATCCAGACCAGGCGGATGTACTGAATCGCCTCCGGTTTTTCCTGGTCCCGCATCCACTCCCCGGTACGCAGCTGCTGGGCGCGCTGGATCCAGCGCTGCAGACTGCGATCGTCCTGCCCGGGCGCTTCGTCGGCGGGCTTGATGGCGGCCAGCTCGTCGGTTACCTCCACCATCTCCACCGCTGACTCCGGCTTACGCACCAGGAACTGTTTCAGTTCGTCGCGGA
Source organism: Marinobacter sp. SS21 (assembly GCF_028369065.1). Taxonomy (GTDB): domain Bacteria; phylum Pseudomonadota; class Gammaproteobacteria; order Pseudomonadales; family Oleiphilaceae; genus Marinobacter. The sequence continues at coordinate 84,182 of NZ_JAQNDA010000004.1, read as the reverse complement.
TCTGGGATGGCGGCAGGTGGTTGCTGGAGATCGAAGCCAGGCCGTCCTGAATCACCCGCAGCAACTCCGGCAGGTTGATGGCACTGTCGGGGTCCTCACCGAAGGCGATCAGCGAGTCGATCACCGCCAGATAGTCTTCCCACAACTGGCTCTCGGGCCCCTGGCGAATCCAGGTCAATGACAGCAGGTCGCGCCAGCCCCCATTGAGCAGGCTGAGCACCACCTTGGGCACCCGCCGCCCCTGCAGGCGCGGCGCCAGGGCCTCGGTCACCGCGTCCTTCGAATCCGATACCTTCTGCGCCCCTTCCGCGGCCGCCGCAACCCGCTCCACGTTCCGCCGGTACACCAGGTTCTGGCGTTCAATGAGACCGTCCAGCTCCCGCACCGCCCAGTCGAACACGCCGGTGTCCTGCTCGAAATCGCTGACCACCCGCTGGATCACGTCCCCCACCCGACGCTGGGTAACCGGATTAATCCGCCCACCCTTCACGCTGAGCTGAGCCATCCGGTTCAGGACACCACGTACCGGACTGTTCTTGTCGTCAAAAAAGTTCCGGTCCCGCATGACCACCTTCAGCACCGGCACCTCCAGTTGTCGCAACTGGCCCTGCATCAGCTGGCTGATGCGGGGACTCTCCACGACACTGGCGAAAAAGCGGTCAACCACGTCCAGTGTGCCCTGCTGATCGTCGTTCAAGCGCGTGTCGCCAGTGCTGCGAACCTGCTCGATCACCCGTTCCTTCAAGGCCGGCGCGGAGGCGTCGACATTGAGACTGTCCATCTGCAGTTGCTGTAACTGGTACTGAAACTCACCGCTGGAGAGTGGACGGGCATTGGGCGGGAAATCCGCTGGCTCGGGATCGCCATGGGCGATCCGGCTTGCACTCAGGGTTGCGAGCAGATTGCGCACCGTGGCGAAGGCCGAGCGTGCCTCCTGGGCATGGAGCCGAAAGCCCTCCCCCCCTGGCGATGGCGGACGGGCAGAAGAAGCCGCCATCGGTGTTGGCGACGGTTCCGCTGCGGCAGCGCTGGCCGTTGCGGCCACCGGTGCCGGCGCTGGGTTTGGCTTTTGCTTTGGCTCAGGCGAGGGTTTGCGCTCACTGAGGTACTTGCTCAGATCGAGATTCGGCAGGATACCGTGACGAACCAGGATTTGATTCAGCTCCCCATACAGCGGCTCGAGCTGGCCCAGCACCTGTGTCTCGAAGACCTTCAGGCACACCTTCTCCACCGCACGGGAGGCCTTCATCAGTGCCAGCCCGGAGTGAAACGACTCGCACACCAGGGCCGGCCCCAGTGGGTTCTGGTGGCCGGTTTCATTACTGACCCCGAGGTTGTCCAGGCGCAACTTCAATTGCAGCAGCTCCGCTCGGTACAGGGTGTCGGCCTTGGTCACCATCACCCGAAGGGTCAACCAATCCTCGAACTCGCCCTTGTCCACCAGTGTCAGCTCCGCGCCAGGAGGCCCCTTGGGGCGAGGTTTCAGGGGCGATTGCAGGGCCTGACTCATCTGGTGCCAGATGATTTTCTGGCGTGCGGCCAGCTGACCCGAGGCATCCATGAATTCACTGGCCTGCTGGTCGTTGGCCGCTTTTTGCGCCGATTGCTTGAGGGCCTCGATCATCCGGCCGAAGCAGCCGTCCATTTGGGGTTCAAGGTATTGCACCACAACGCGGGCGCACTGGTGCAGGATGAACTGAACCCGTTCACTCGGTGGCCGCAGCATCGGCCGTTCGGTGTCGCCGCTGCCTGCGCACATCTGCAGCATGGCCGCGACAGCTTCCGGGTTAGTCCGGGCAAAGATCACCCCCATCGCGCCGGCCAAACGGCGCACGATATCCACCACCAGCTCATGCCGGCCCTTGCCGTCGGAGCTGCGGAAACGGATAAGGACACGGCTGGCGCCCTGCCGTGACAGGCAGGCATTGAGTTTGTGCTCGGTATCGGCGGAATAACGCACGAAGAGGCCTTCCGCGCAGAAATCAGCTATCTGGCAGGGCAGACCTTGGCTGTCGCCCAGTACGAGCTGGGCAGCAAGTTTGATGGGCCTTCGGAGACTGGCGCGACGTTCCTTCGAATCCATTGACTACCTGATAGCGTGCGATGCCGACAACCCGAGCGGGAATCAATCCGGCTCGATCATCAGCCAATGTCCCTGTAATGTCAGCAGAAAGTCACTGCCACTCCGGGAGTCTTGTGACCGTAGTATAGCCGTTACGACGTCGTGACAGAAAACGTCAAATGACGCCAGGGTGGCGCCGGCCGGTGGTATTACGATGCCAGCCGCCACGCCGTTGTAGAGTCCCGTGCGGGTAATTCGGTAATCTACACCGTAACCTCGAGAACCATAATCGATTCACCAAACAGCCCGACGGGACACCAGATTATGAGACAGCTTAGTCAGTTCTGCCTCGTAATGCTAACGCTGCTGAGTGTCGCCGGCTGCACCTCGTTGCGTTACTACAGCCAGGCCATCGGTGGTCAGCTCAGGCTGATGGTCTCGGGGGCACCCATCAGCGACCTGCTCGCCGACCCGGAACTGGCCCCGGCGCTGCGCGAACAATTGCACACCGCGATAGCGGCGCGGGAATTCGCCGGCGACTGGTTGGCGCTGCCCGTGGACGGCAGCTTCGCGCGCTATATCGAACTCGACCGCCCCTATGTGGTGGTCAATCTCACGGCGGTGCCCGAGTTTTCCCTCACGCCTCACCAGTGGTGTTACCCGGTGATTGGCTGCCAGTCCTACCGCGGTTACTTCGATACGGCCGACGCCCGCCGCGAGCAGGCCCATTTCGAGGCGCGGAACTACGACACCCTGTTGGGCGGGGTCACCGCCTACTCCACCCTGGGCTGGTTCGACGATCCACTGCACAGCGGCTTCACCAACCTGCCCAGCGCCCGCATGGTGGCGTTGCTGTTCCACGAACTCAGCCATCGGGTGGTCTATGTCGCGGGGGATACGGTATTCAATGAAAGCTTCGCCACCGCGGTGGAACTGGAAGGCCTTCGCCTGTGGCTCGCCCAGCACGGCGAGCAGGCCGAATTCGAACAGGCGCTGCGGCGACTGCGCCATCGCGACCAGACCCTGGCCCTGGTGAATAATGCCAGCGATCAACTGAGTGAACTCTACCGCCAGGCCGGACAGCGACCGGTCGCCGAACTACGGGCGGCCAAACAGCAGATCTTGCAGCGGCTGCAGGAGGATTACCAAGCGCTGTCGGTGGACTGGCCCGAGGCCGGGCCGCTGGGTCGTGAGCCGGCAGACCTCAACAACGCCCATCTGGCGCTACTGCGCCAGTACCACCAGTTCGTGCCGGCGTTCCGCCAGCTGTTGCAGGACCACAACTACGACTTCCCCGCCTTCTACCGCTCGGTCAAGGAGCTGGCCCGGCTCCCGCCCGATCGGCGTCAGCGGCGCCTGGCCCGGTTAGCTCAGCGGTTTGACGAACACCTTTGAATTGCGCTGGGCGTTGTAGACCGCCAGTTTGGGCCCCGGCAATGCCTGCACCGTCGAGGGCTGGAATCCGCGCTCACGGAACCAATGCTCGGTCTGGGTGGTGAGCACAAACAACCGCTGCAGGCCCTGAGTTCGAGCCATCTGTTCGATCATCGCCAGCAGTTCGTCGCCGCGACCACCGCGCTGGTAGGCGGCATCCACGGCAAAGCAGGACAGCTCGCCGGCCTGTTCGTCCGGATAATGGTAGAGCGCCGCACAGCCGACCACGGTGCCGTCCCGATCGGCCACCACGAAACGGTCGATTTCGGTTTCCAGCATTTCCCGGGACCGCCGCACCAGGATGCCCTGCTCCTCGAGTGGGCGGATCAGCTCAATAATGCCGCCGATGTCTTCCACCCCGGCGGCACGAATCTGCTCATAGGTGTCGCCGCTGACCAAGGTGCCGGAACCGTCGCGGGTAAACAGCTCTTCCAGCAGCGCGCCATCGAGCTGATAGCTGATGATATGGGCTCGCTGCACGCCTTTGACACAGGCATTGCAGGCCGCCCGCAACAACTCGGCATCCTCGCCACTGGCCTGGGACGCGGTCAGCCGCTCCGAGGCCTGGCGCGCCGACAATTCCCGGATCAACGCCCCCTGCTCGTCCAGTACGCCCGGAAGGCGGGTGTAAATGATGAGTTTGTCCGCCCGCAGTGCGGCTGCCACCTGGCTGCCAACGTCCTCGTAGGACAGGTTGAACACGTCGCCCGTGGGCGAATAGCCCTGAGGCGGCACCAGAACGATGTGGCCGAGGTCGAGCAGACTCTCGATGCCGCCAATATCCACCCGACGGACCTTGCCGGTGAAGCCGAAATCGACACCGTCCAGCACCCCGACCGGTTTCGCGGTGACAAAGTTGCCGCTGCTGACCCGGATTCGGGCATTGTGCATGGGCGAGTTCACCAGGCCGAGGGACAACTGGCTTTCCAGATAGCTGCGCATCCCACCGATCGCCTCCAACACCAACGGCAGCTGGCTTTCCCGGGTAATGCGCAGGCCGCGATGGAACGATGACGATTCGCCGGCAAGGTCCAGTCGCCGCTGGATCTGAGCCCGTGCACCGAAGGTAATCACCAAGCGAATGCCCAGGCTGCTGAGCAGGGCCAGATCGTGGATGATGTTGATCAGGTTATCGTGGGCCAGCGCATCGCCACCGATGGTCAGCACCACGGTACGGCCACGATGGGCGTTGATGTAGGGGGACGAGTGGCGAAACCCGTGCAGCCAGTCGGTCGATTTCAAGAGCATCACTCCAGACAGAAACGCTGTATCAATTTGCGCAGCACCGTCACCGTCGGAGCCACCTGGGACAGCGCCAGGTACTCGTCGGGCTGGTGCGCCTGATCAATGGAGCCCGGCCCCATCACCAGCGTTTCCAGGCCAAGCTGCTGCAACCAGGGTGCCTCGGTGGCGAAGGCCACGGCTTCGGCTCGATGTCCGGTCAGGCTCTCGCATACCCGCACCAGCTCGGCATCGGCAGCGGTCTCAAAGGGCGGCACGCCATCGAACAGCGGACTGAACTCGAGCTGCAGCTCGCGCTGACGGGCCAAGGGCTGCAGCCGGTCGAGGATGGCCTGGCGCAGCTCGTCCATTTGCATGCCCGGCAACGGGCGCAAGTCAAAATGCAGCTCGCAGCGGCCGCAGATTCGGTTCGGGTTGTCGCCGCCATGAATGCAGCCCAGGTTGAGGGTGGGCACCTGAACCTCGAAATTGGGATTCTGGAAACGGCCCTGCCATTGGCGCCGCAACGCCAGCAACTCGCCGATGGCCTCGTGCATACCCTCCAGGGCATTGCGGCCGAGCGCGGGATTGGAGGAGTGGCCGGACTGCCCCTGAAACACCAGCCGTTCCATCATGATGCCCTTATGCATCCGGATGGGCTTGAGGCCGGTGGGCTCGCCAATCACCGCATAGCGCCCTTTGGGGCGGCCGGCTTCCGCCAGGGCCCTGGCACCATTCATCGAACTTTCTTCATCGGCGGTGGCCAGCAGGATCAGTGGCTGCTTTAGCGGCTGGCCCGCCAGGTCGCGCATCGCGTCGATGGCCAGCGCGAAAAAACCCTTCATATCACAGGTGCCGAGGCCGTACCAGCGGTCATCCCGCTCGGTCAGGGTAAACGGGTCGCTCTGCCAGCGCTTGTCGTCATAGGGCACGGTATCGGTATGACCGGACAACACCAACCCGCCCGGCCCGCTGCCCAAAGTGGCAATCAGGTTAAACTTGCCCGGCGAGTCGGGCACCGGCATCAATTCGGTCTTGAAGCCCAGTGGCCGCAGCCATTCCGCCAGCGTCTGCACCACGGCCTCGTTGCTCTGGTCCCAGGCCGGCGAGGCGCTGCTGACCGACGGCAACGAAATCAGCCGGGTGAGCATGTCCCTGATGCCCGGGGGCTGGGGCACCGGGTTATTGCCGTTCGCGGTCATCGGATTCTCCTGCCAGGCTCATTGCTTTCGACGCCGCTGCCGCGCCGCCAGATTTCAAACCGGGTGACGGCTGCGGTGGCCATGGGGTATGCCACTTCACCACCGTCCACCGGCCGGGCCACTTCCAGCTGGCGCTCGTCCGCCCGCACCAGTCGGCCTTCCACCGTCCGACCGCTGCTCAAACCGACCCGGACCCGGTGTCCAAGCCATTGCGACGCAGCGGCCACCGGCTGGGTACGCCAACTGCCCTCCGCCGCCCGCTGACCTCCGTCCTCCGGCGTCGCCAGCTCGGAGCTGGCTTGGGGCGGCGACTGGGGCGGCGGGGTATAGTGTGTCAGGTAGACCCCGGGCACTTGAGCGCCGTTGTAGCTTAGCGCCAGCTCGGCGGTGCTGGTGGCTTCGTCGTCACGCACCGGCACGCCGTAGGTGCTGGACTGCGGCGAGAGCACCACCGTCAGCTCCCCACCTTCAACCAGCCATCGGCGGTACAGGGCGAGCAGTTGGTCACTGGCCTGGTAGCCGGTCTGCTGGAGCTGGCGCTGAAAGCTCGCCAGCACCTGATTGGACCAGTCGTTTTCCGCCATGCCCGACTCGCGGGCACAATAGGCCGATACCCGGCGCATCAGTCCGCCATCGCGCACGGTCACCGTCAACGCGGCGGCCGTGGCGCCCGGCAGGGGGTCGGCATCGTCAAAGCGGAAGCGGACCCCTGGCCAATGGATTTCCAGGCTGCCGGTGCCCTCGGAATTGAGTTCCAGATAAAGCTCGTCAGCGGTCTGCCTCAGCAAGGCCTCGGCCCGGAGCTCGGTGATGCCAACCCGCACCAGGTCGCCACTGCCCAGCCGCTGCCGCGAATCCGGCCCGCACGCCGGGGCAAACAGTGCCGATTCCTCCGGGCCACCGGCCGTCACCCAACTGCGGAACATGTTGGCATCCAGCCCGAGCCGGAGGCCCGTCGCCGTCAGCTGCCACTGGCCCGGCAGTACCGACGGATCGGCCAGAAAGCTCAGCAGCGCCAGCGGTGAGCCCGCATCGAAGGTCAGCTGCCCCATCTGCAACGGCTGCGTCAGTCGAAAGTCCTGATAACTCGCCTGTTGCAACGTGACTAATCCGCCCAGACTGGAGCGAATGGCGCCCCGTTCGATGACGCCCCGGTCCGCAATGGTCTGCTGCGCCTGATTCACGTTGCGATCCACCAACCACCAGACCGCGGCCTTGAATCCAACGAAGCCCGCCAAGGCCAGCACCAGCAACGTGGTTAACAGTTTCTTCAACGGTCGCCTCCTCTCACCGGCGCGCCAGGCGCCATCAGTTCCGGGAAATCAGGGTACCCACGCCCTCGTCGGTGAAGATTTCCAGCAGGGTGGCGTGTGCAACCCGGCCGTCAATGATGTGGGAGGTCTGCACGCCGTGCTCCACCGCACTCAGCGCACAGCGAATCTTCGGCAGCATGCCGCCATGGATGGTGCCATCCTCGATAAGATCATTGACCTGGCTGGCGGTCAGTCCGGTGAGCACCTCGCCAGCTTTGCTCTTGAGGCCGGACACGTTGGTCAGCAGAATCAGTTTCTCGGCCTTGACTGCCTCCGCCACCTTGCCCGCCACCAGATCGGCGTTGATGTTGTAGGAGGCGCCATCGTCACCAACGCCGATCGGCGCAATCACCGGAATCACATTGCTGCGGGTCAGCATGTCGATCATTTCGACGTTGACCTGCTTGACCTCACCGACATGGCCAATATCGATGATTTCCGGGCGCGCCAGCTCATCGGCGTGGTTATGCACCGCCAGCTTGCTGGCCCGGATCAGGTTGCCGTCCTTACCGGTCAGGCCCACCGCGGTGCCGCCCTGCTGATTAATCAACGACACGATCTGCTTGTTGACCTGGCCACCGAGCACCATCTCCACCACATCCATGGTTTCGCTGTCGGTGACCCGCATGCCATTGACGAAATGGGACTTGATGTTGAGCCGCTCAAGCAGCTCGCCAATCTGCGGACCACCGCCATGCACCACAATCGGATTGATGCCCACCAGCTTCATCAACACCATGTCGCGGGCAAAGCTGCTCTTGAGTTCCTCGTTTTCCATGGCGTTACCGCCATACTTGATCACCACGGTCTTGCCGGTGAACCGTTGGATATAGGGCAAGCCCTTGCTTAATACCGCGGCCACCTGCATGGCCGTATCTCGATCCAGTGCCATTCACTACACCTTCGATTATTCAATTCGTCTATGTTATCGGTCGGGTTCAGAAATCCAGCGCCAAATCGGGCGCGATTTTATGCAGCTGGTCGCGGAACACCGACTTGATGCGTTCCAGCGCGCCCTCATTCTCTGCCTCGAAACGCAGCACCAACACCGGCGTGGTGTTGGAGGCCCGACACAGCCCCCAGCCGTCCGGATAATCCACCCGAATACCGTCGATGGTACTCATACTGCCCTCACCGAACTCGCCTTCGGCGCTGAGCCGTTCCATCAGCTGGAACTTGCGGCTCTCGGTGACTTCCACGTTGAGCTCCGGAGTGCTCAGGTCTTCCGGGAAATCGGCGAACACCTCGTCACTCTGGCGGTCCTCGATACCGAGAATCTCCAGCAATCGGGCCGCCGAGTAGAGGCCGTCGTCGAAGCCGTACCAACGCTCCTTGAAGAACACATGGCCGCTCATTTCGCCGGCGAGCAACGCCCCGGTTTCCTTCATCTTCGCTTTCATCAGCGAGTGACCGGTCTTCCACATGATCGGTCGCCCGCCCGCCTCGTTGATGACCCCGGCCAGGCGGCGGCTGCATTTAACGTCGTACAGCACATCCGCACCGGGATTGCGGGACACCACGTCCCGGGCAAACAGCATCAACAGACGGTCAGGCCAGATGATCTTGCCGCTGTTGGTCACCACCCCCAAACGGTCGCCATCGCCGTCAAACGCCAGCCCCAGATCGGCGCCTTCGGCCTGCACCCGATTGATCAGGTCCGTCAGGTTGGCGGGCTTGCCCGGGTCCGGGTGGTGATTGGGGAAACTGCCGTCGACGTCGCAATACAGCGGCACCACCTCGCAGCCCAGCTCCTCGACCAGAATCGGGCCGAGTTCACCGGCAATTCCGTTGCCGGCATCCAGCACCACTTTTAGCGGCGCGGCCACCGCGATGTCGCCGACGATTCGGTCCAGGTAGGCGCGGCGGACATCCTCCTGGGACAACGCGCCCTGGCCGCTGGCGAAGTCCCCGGACTGGATGCGCTGCAGCAGTTTCTGGATGGCCTCACCAGACAGCGTCTCGCCCCCGAGCATCATCTTGAGGCCATTGTAATTGGCCGGATTATGGCTGCCGGTGACCATCACCCCGGACCCGGTGTCGAGCTGATGGGTGGCAAAGTACAGCACCGGCGTCGGCACCGCGCCGATTTCGATGACATTGCAGCCAGTGGACAGGATCCCCCGCGCCAGTGCGGACGCCAGCTCGGGGCTGCTGTGGCGACCGTCATAGCCCACACACAGCGTATCCAGGGCCCGCTGCTGGGCTTCACTGCCGATCGCCCGGCCGATGATTTCCACCACCGCCGAGGTCAGGTTCTCCCCGACAATGCCGCGAATGTCGTAGGCCCGGAAAATGTCCGCTGATACCTCGACGGCAGGCGCGGCCACCTCTTCGATGGCCACGCCTGCGGCGCCTCCCGGTGGCGTGCCACCCAGCCCCAGCACGTCGTCATCGCCGTCAAGCATATCAATATCGAGGACATCTTTGTCCTGGAACAGCGGCTCGTCACCGGCAGCCGCGGGGGCGTTGGCTTCGACGGTAGCCGCCGGGCGTGTGCCACGGGCGGATTCGGCGGCCTTCAGCAAGCGTTTCTCCACTGACTGAGCCAGCCGCTGTAACACCTCCGCCAAGGCGGCCGGGATGTCCCAACGAGTCTTCGGCAGCGCCTGGCGCTCACCACTGAAAGCCTTTTGCGCCCACTGAATCAGCGCCGACACGTCCTGGCGTAGCCCCTTTTGGGCATTACCAAGCAACAGCCAGATCACCACCGCAGCGATCGCCAGCGGCACCAGAATCACCACGACGGCGAGCACCGTGCTCACCAGGGGCGCCGACGTCGAGGCTGGGGTGTATTGCAGACTCCAATTGGGCGTGGCCAGGGCAAGTTCAATGCGTTCACCACTGCCGCTGCCCTGCCTGATTACTTTGGTCGCCTTGCCCGACACCGTTTGCACCAGCGCCAGTTCCCCACCGAGTTGAGCCGGCGATGTCGCCAGCGCTGGCGCCAACGCACTGGTCTTGAACTGCACCAGCAGGCTGCCCGCCACCACCCCGTTATTGGGCTTGGTCACCGCCGAGGCGAGCTGGATATACCACTGGCCATCCCGGGGGAAGGCATCCGGCTGAAGCGGCCGACCGGACTCCGCCTTGCGGGCCAAATCGAGGCTGGCGAAGCCCAGGGATTCTGAGCCAATGGCCGAACGGGGAATCTCGCCATAGGGAAACAGGTAAACACCGTCAATGGCTGGCATTAACCGCTGCAGGTCTTCGGTGAGCGCCGCCATCTCCGCGGGATCAGCCAGCGCGTTGAGCACCCGCTGCTGTTGGGCCATGCCCGCCACCAGCCCCTGCATCATCACCAGGCGCTGCTCCAGTCGGGCTTTGGCGTGTTCGGCGACCAAACGGGTTTCGCCCGCCCACCGGTCGCTCTCAGCGGGCTGGATGACGGCAACATGCAGCACGGCCGCCGCGACCAATCCGGCCACCATCACCGCAGCCGTCTGCAGCCCGGCAATGCTCGTCAGCTGCTTCAGGCCGGCCCCCTTGGTGCGCTGCGCCTTCTTGCCACTGCCGTCCGGTTTGCTGGCCGTTGCGTCCTCGGCCGACGCCTTTTTTTTCCCCAGTTTCATAGCGAACCCTGCATGACAGTTGACGGCCATTTAAGGCACTGAATCCTTTTAAAAAAGTATAGTCTTTACGATGTACACCTGCGTACCCGCAGGTTCAGCGGGTGCCAGTAGAGCCAAAACCACCGGCGCCGCGGTCGCTGGTTTCGAACGAATCCACCACCTCGAATTCGGCCTGCACCACCGGCACCAGAATCAACTGGGCAATGCGCTCTCCCACCTCGATGGTGAACGATGTCTGCCCCCGGTTCCAGCAGGACACCATCAGCTCGCCCTGGTAATCCGAATCAATCAGCCCCACCAGATTGCCCAACACAATGCCGTGCTTGTGGCCCAAGCCACTGCGGGGCAGGATCATGGCGGCCAAGGACGGGTCTTCGATGTGGATGGCGAGTCCGGTCTTGAGCAGCTCGGTTTCCCCCGGCGCCAGGGTCAGCGGCTGATCCAGGCAGGCCCGCAGATCGAGACCGGCAGAGCCGTCGGTGGCGTATTCCGGAAAGGCGATGGCATCACCAATGCGCGGGTCCAGCACCCGTACCTGCAATTTTCGTTTGGTCATGAATGGTTCCTGTGCTTACTGCTGAGTCGTGTTCGAACGGACGGTCTGGTAATGATCGGCGATCAGCGCGACCAGCTGCTCCGCCAGCAAGGTTTTACTCTGTGGCGCAAACGCTTGCTGGCCGCCGGGCCAGAACACCGTGACCGCGTTGTCGTCGCTGTTGAAGCCGAGCCCGGGGCGGGAGACGTCGTTGGCGACGATCATATTGAGATGTTTACGCTGCATTTTATCGTTGGCATACCGGGCCACGTCCGTGGTTTCCGCGGCAAAACCCACCGTGAACGGCGCATTGGCCCGGCCAGCGATGGTGGCCAGGGTATCGGGATTGCGGACCAGCGCCAGCGACAGTTCGCCGGCGGTCTTCTTGATCTTTTGATCGGCACAAGTCGTCGGCCGGTAATCCGCCACCGCTGCGGTGGCAATGAAAATATCGCAACCCTGGTCGACCGCCAGCCCAGCGGCCGCGAGCATGTCTTCGGCGGTCACCACCGACACCCGCCGCACCGCAGCTGGGGCTTCCAGGTTCACCGGCCCACTGACCAGGGTAACCTCAGCGCCCGCGGCCCGCGCCGCCGCCGCCAGGGCGTAACCCATTTTGCCGGAACTGTGATTGCTGATGTAGCGTACCGGGTCGATGGGTTCCCGGGTTGGCCCGGCAGTGATCACCAGGCGCACACCGCTGAGCGGCCCCTCGGCGCAGGCATTGAGCCGGTCGGCCAGTTCCTGAGGCTCCAGCATCCGCCCCGGGCCGGTGTCGCCACAAGCCTGCTCGCCCTGATCCGGCCCCCACAGGGTGACCTGGGGATCTTCCGCCAGCAGCGCCACGTTGCGCTGAGTTCGCCGGTTGCGCCACATGGCCTGGTTCATCGCCGGGGCCACCACGATGGGCGCCTCGGTGGCACAACACAGGGTCGTTAACAGATCATCCGCCATGCCCTGGGCCAGCCGAGCCAGGAAGTCCGCCGACGCCGGCGCCACCAGTACCGTATCCGCCCATTTGGCCAGTTCGATGTGGCCCATGCCGGCCTCGGCCTCCGGGTCCAGCAACGAGGTCCGCACCGGTTCGCCACTCAAGGCCTGAAACGTCAACGGCGTGACAAACGCTTCCGCGCCCCGGGTCATGACGACCCGCACCGCGTGGCCCGATTTTTTCAGTAATCGCACCAGTTCCGCGCTCTTATAGGCCGCGATGCCGCCCGTCACTCCCAGCAGAATTCGTTTCTGCACCATGGTTTCTCCCATTCCTAATACCGGCACCGCGATGCAGGCGGCCCAACCGCCAGCCGGACACGCTCAGCCATGCCAGGAAGCTCCGCCCGGGAGGGCGTGTAAAAACGTCTTGGGCGCAGCGAAGCGCCGTCAGCCAATGCCTGACCGCCGAATTTTAACGCCCCATAGCCAAACGCAATGATTTTTACACGGTCTCCCTGGGAGCCCCTAAAAATAAAGACTTATAAGATAGCACCGCCGGGCCTTCGCAAACACCCCGCCGCGCTAGCATCGCCCCCGGCCATGATACACTCGGCAGGGGCGCGGGAGGCGCCCAGGCAATCGCAGAACGAACTCATCGAACAAAATACTTGAAAGGACTCTACGATGACCAATACATCCTGGCCGACGGACGAACGACCGCGGGAACGGCTGCTGAGCCATGGCGCGAGCAGCCTCTCCGACGCAGAACTGCTGGCCATATTCCTGCGCACCGGCACCAGCGGCACCCCGGTCATGGCACTGGCCCGCCAGCTCATCGACAGCTTTGCCGGCCTGCGCGGCCTGATGACCGCATCGCAGCGCCAGTTCTGCAGCGTTCGGGGACTGGGCACCGCCAAATACGCCCAGGTTCAGGCCGCCATGGAGATGGCGCGACGGGTGATGGACGAACCGCTGCGCCAGGGCAGTCCGTTACGCTCCCCCGAGGATACCCGCAGCTACCTGCGCAGCCGACTGGGGACTTATCCCCATGAGGTGTTCGCCGCGCTGTTTCTGGACAACCGGCACCGGGTCATCCAGTATCGGGAACTGTTCCGCGGCACCATCGACGGCGCGGCGGTCTATCCTCGAGAAGTGGTCCGTCAGGCCCTGGAGGACAATGCCGCGGCGGTGATCTTCGCCCACAACCACCCGTCCGGCGTCGCCGAGCCCAGTCAGGCCGACATCTCCCTCACCGTGCGGCTGAAGGAGGCGCTGGGGCTTGTGGACATACGAGTATTGGATCATATGGTGGTGGGCCATGGCGAGGTAGTCTCGCTGGCGGAACGGGGCTTGATCTAGGGGGCGGCGAAAATATTGACCAAATTCCCAACAATTTTTTGCGTTGCCAGGGCAGTTCTGGTATAAAAGCGTCCCTTTCTGGCGGAGTCTGGCAGGCAGCGCGTGCATCCCAAGGCGCAAGTAGCAACCAGAGACGCTATTTAACGAATTCGTTCAGTAGACCAACGCTCAGGTCGGAGGCAATTATGTCCAGAGTTTGTCAGGTTACCGGTAAGCGACCGGTAACCGGTAACAATGTTTCTCACGCGATGAACCACACCAAGCGTCGTTTTCTGCCCAACCTGCAGAACCACCGCTTCTGGGTTGAATCCGAGAACCGCTTCGTAAAGCTGCGCACCTCCACCAAAGGCATGCGCATCATCGATAAAAAAGGCATTGACGCTGTGCTGGCCGATCTTCGCGCCCGCGGCGAGAAAGTTTAAGGAGCCGCATCATGCGCGAGAAGATCAAACTGGTATCATCAGCAGGCACTGGTCATTTCTACACGACCACCAAGAACAAGCGCAACACCCCGGAAAAGGTCGAGATCAAGAAGTACGATCCGGTCGTCCGCAAGCACGTTGCGTACAAGGAAGCCAAGATCAAGTAATTCCGATCTGGCGACACAAAAAACCCGGCCATGCGCCGGGTTTTTTGTGGGCCTTTCCTTCCAGAAACGCCCTAGTACTTTTCCAGATAGCCCTTGGGCAGCGCGATGTCCATGGCGATGGGCAGATGATCCGACAGCGGATAGCTCACCACCTCCGAGCGCCGAACCTCCAGACTGGAGCTCACCAGGATGTGATCCAGCGCCCGCTCGGGCCGCCAGCTGGGGAAACTGTGGGCGGTATCCGGCAACGGCACCAGGTCGGTCTCCCGCAACGGCGTCTGCTCCAGCAACTCCTCGGCATGGTTGTTCATATCCCCCATCAACACCACGTGCTGATAGTCGGCGATCAACTCACGAATGTAACCCAACTGACGCTGCTGTGCCGACTTACTCAGGGACAGGTGCATCATCACCAGCACCAGCGGGTCCTCTTCCGCCCCATAGCGGGCAATGATGGCGCCGCGACCGGGAATCAGCGCCGGCAGCCGGTGCTCGGTCACATCCAGTGGCCGGTAGCGACTGAGCAGACCGTTGCTGTGCTGCGCCAGCGGCCCCAAATTGCGGTTCAACTGCTGATGCCAGTACGGAATTCCGGCGGCCTCGGCCAAGTACTGAACCTGGTTGATGTAGCCGCTACGCAGGCTGCCACCATCGCACTCCTGCAGCGCAACCACGTCGTAACCCCGCAGCAGGGCCGCAATCCGGTCCAGGTTTTCGATACGACGCCGGTGCGGCAACAGGTGCTGCCAACTGCGGGTGACGTAATGATGGTAGGACGACGTGTTAATGCCCACCTGTATATTGAAGGTGAGCAGGCGGATGTGGCGCTGGGGCTCGAAGTCCGGCACATGCACCAGACCCGAGCAGGCCCCACGGGGTATCGCTTCCGCCCCTGGCACGCCTGTGAACTGCTTGCGGATACGCTTGTACATGACTCGCTATTCACCACCCGATACGGGCGGATGACCGGCAACCGGCCCCGCCCAGCTAGGCCTTACTCGGAGACGGCACGCTCCTGCTCAATCAGATAGTCCACCACCTGGATCATCTGCTCATGCCCGCCCGCGGTGGAACCGCTGACTTTGTACTTCCCATTTACCAGCATAGCCGGAACTCCGGTAATGCGCGCGCCGCGCACTTTCGATTGCGCCTGCTGGAATCGGGCATTTACACCAAAGCTATTGAAAGTCTTGGCAAACGCCTCGGGGTCGACGCCGTATTCAGACAGGAAGCCGGCGATGGCATCGGCGCTATTGAGGGCGCGACGCTCACCCGCCAAGACATCGAACAGCGCATCGTTGGTGGCCGGATTCAACTGCCCCATGGCCTCCAGCGCATAAAAAGTGCGAGCATGTACCTCCCAGGTCCGCCCCAGAGCCGCCGGCACCATGGAGAATTCAACATCCTCCGGCAACTCCGCCTCCCAGGCTTCGACCAGCGGCTTGAACTGGTAACAATGGGGACAGCCATACCAGAACACTTCCACCACTTCGATCTTGTCCGAACTGGTGGTGCGAATCGGATTATCCAGCCGCTCATAGTGACGCCCTTCTTCCCACTGGGTCTCGGCCTGGACCGTAAAGGCCGCCGCCATCAGTAGCCACAGCGTCATCTTAAGCATTTTGATCATCGCAAGTCTCCGGTTTGCAAAGTTACTGGGTTTGGCCTGACGGCCCAAGGCTGCTTATGAGCCCGCTCCCGTGAATAAGTTCCCGATAGGCCACCGATTATGGCCCAGTCCCGGCGAAGGGCGCCACACCTACCGGGTTACACTGGGTTAACCCACAAAAAAACCCGCCGAAGCGGGTTTTTTTGTGGGTGGCCAGGCAATCAGTGCAGGCCGGACACGTAGTTGGCCACCGCCTCGATCTCGGCATCGCTCAGACGTGCCGCCACATCGGCCATAATCTGTGCGTTCAGGGTTCCACTGCGGGTCCCGTCGCGGAACGCCTTCAGCTGCTTGGCAACGTAGTCGGCGTTCTGGCCGCCCAAACGAGGGTAACCGGCCGGCTCATTGCCCTTACCCTGGGGGCTGTGGCAGCCAGCGCAGGCCGGAACTCCGGAGGCCAGATTACCACCACGGTAGATGGCGGCACCACGCTCGACCAGATCCGGGTTGGCCTGAGCAATAGAGACACCTTGCTGGTTGAAATAGGCCGCCAGATCCTGCAGATCTTGATCAGACAGGTTATTGAGCAGGCCAGTCATTTCCGGCACCGTGCGGGCGCCTGACTTGATGTTGCTCAACTGGCGGTACAGGTAGTTTTCACCGATACCGGCCAGCTTGGGGTAGGTTGCCATAACAGGCTGGGCGCCACCCTGGCCGTGGCAGCCGGCACATACGGCCGCATTTTGCTGGCCCGCTTCAGGGTTTCCTGCCCCGTGCGCCAGCGCAGTAAGGCCAACGCCGAGAACAACACCTGCGATCAGTTTCTTCATGCTCGCTCCGCTTCTCTCTCATCTCAAAAAAAGATTATTCGTCATGCAGCCGGAGGCAAAGGCCTTCGAGGCGCTATCCGGGGCTGTCTGCAGCTACGCTCGGCGTGCCGCCCAAAATTGGTGTAGCATTATACATTAATCCCTGATAACTGAAATCCAATAGGAAAACCTAATTCCGTGACGGATGAACAGCAGCCCAAACCCGTATCGTTCAACAGTGCCCGCTTCCTGATCAGCGCCTCCCGATTGCCGGAGTGTCCGCCGGATTTCGGCGCCGAGGTGGCCTTTGCCGGCCGCTCCAACGCCGGCAAGTCCAGCGCCATCAACTCCATCACCGGCCATGGCAAGCTTGCGCGCACCAGTAAGACTCCGGGCCGAACCCGGTTGATCAACTTTTTCTCCCTCAACCGCGAGCATTGTCGGTTGGTGGACCTGCCCGGCTATGGCTACGCCAAGGTCTCGCGGGACATGAAAGACGACTGGCAACAACACCTTGGCCATTACCTGAACGACCGCACCTGTTTGCGGGGCCTGGTGCTGGTGATGGATATCCGCCACCCGCTGACCGACTTCGACCAGATGATGGTGGAGTGGTGCGAACACAACAACTTGCCGCTGACCATCCTGGTCACCAAGGCCGACAAGCTGAAGTTTGGCCAGGCCAAGACCACCATGCTGACCATTGGCAAGAAGCTGAAGCCTTTCGCGTGCGTACACCACCTGGTGATGTTCTCCGCCACCTCCAAGCGCGGGGTGGATGAGGCACGCGACATTCTCGCCAGCTGGCTGGAAGTCCCGCTCACGGATGCGACGCCGGCCCAGGGATAACACCCGCCGCCCCAGAGACAAAAAAGCCGGCTCACCATTGGCGGAGCCGGCAATACGTCAGGGTTTGCGACGTGCTAAAACCTGAGAACTCACTCAGGAGACGCCCCGGATGTCCGAATCCATCAGCGTCAGAACTCCGACCCGCGAACCGATCAAAAGTTCCGCAACCATTCCGCCCACGACGCCCCGGCTTCCGCTGGCGCCGGTCGAGGCGTCAGGCCAGCTCGCCCGAACGATTGCCCGGCAGGTCCGGCCGGTACTGCTCCCGCAGCGCCATCACCCGATCATGGAAATCCGGGGTCAGATAGGGGATCTCCAGAGTCAGCACCTGGTAGATGCCCTGCTTCATCCGGGTGATGGACAGACTGCTGTCCATCTCGGTGCCGTGCGCGGTCTTGAGGAATGCCATCCAGTTGGTGATGACCAGCCAGACATTGAGTGACATGGCCCGACGCAACTCATCCGACGGCGCCTGAATCATCCCAGCCGCGGCCAGACCGACAAAAATCCGGTTGATGGCGTCGAGACAACGGTTAGTGAACTCGCGGTAGTCCTGTCGCAAACGCTGGTCGCTGTCGAGCAGAAATTCCAGATCCCGGTGGAAGAACCGGTAACTCCACAAGCCATTAAACACCGACTCCAGATAGAACTTCATGTCCTCTATCGTGAGCTCGCGATCGTCCGGGATCTGCAGGTAGTAATCCACCAGCTTTTCGTACTCGAGGAAAATCTCGTAGATGATGTCGGACTTGTTGCGAAAGTGGTAATACAGGTTGCCGGGCGAGATCGCCAGATGGGCCGCAATGTGATTGGTGGTTACGTTGCGTTCGCCCCGCTCATTGAACAGCTCCAGGCTCGCCAGGATGATTTTGTCTCTGGTTTTCATACGCTCACAGTAATTGTTGTTGTTCGCCCCGCCATTGACCGGCGTGACAAAAGACCCATTCGCCGGCCGTTCGCCGTGCTTGACTGCTAGAGTATATACTCTAATAATGACAACAAGCACAACCTGAACAAATTACATACAACACAGCCAGTTGTGCAATCCGATACAGCACGGCTACCGGGGCGCGCCTATAGCCCCGCCTGTAGGAACGAGGAGAACGCTATGGGTGCGACCGTTATCGAACTGACCGAAAGCAAGAAGCAAATCCAACACACCGGGCTGGTACTAGAGGCTCAGCGGGCGGCGTTTCGCAAGAACCCGATGCCGTCCTTGGCGGAACGGCTGGAGAACCTGAAGCGCCTGAAGCGGGCGCTGCTTTCCAATGAAGCCCAGCTGTTGGAGGCCATCGACAAGGATTTCAGCGGCCGCTCCCAGGATGAAACCCGCATCGCCGAACTGATGCCCTCGGTTCAGGGCATCAACTATGCCATGAAAAACCTGTCGGATTGGATGAAGCCATCGAAACGCCATGTGTCGGTGCTGTTCCAGCCCGCCAGCAACCAGGTGCATTACCAGCCCAAAGGCGTGGTGGGGGTGATCGTACCCTGGAACTATCCGCTGTTCCTGGCCGCCGGCCCACTGGTGGCGGCACTCGCCGCCGGCAACCGGGTGATGATCAAGATGTCCGAGTTTACCCCGCACACCTCGGCGCTGTTCCGCGAAATCATCACCAGCACCTTCCCGGAAGACCTGGTCGCGGTGATCGTGGGCGAGGCGGACGTCGCCGCCGATTTTTCCGGCCGTCCGTTCGACCACCTGTTGTTCACCGGCTCAACCTCGGTGGGCAAGATCGTCATGCGCGCCGCCGCGGAGAATCTCACCCCGGTCACCCTGGAACTCGGCGGCAAGTCGCCCGCGCTGCTGTCGGCGGACGTGCCCATGGCGGACGCGGCCCAGCGCCTGGCCTTCGGCAAAGCATTCAATTCAGGCCAGACCTGCGTGGCGCCGGACTACGTGCTGTGCCCAGCCGACCGGACCCAGGCCTTTGTCGACGAATTCCGCAGCCAATTCTCCAATATGTACCCCACCCTGCGGGACAACGAGGACTACACCGCCATCATCAATGAGCGCCAGTACCAGCGTCTTCAGGGGTATCTGGACGATGCCCGGGCAAAAGGGGCGGAACTGATCGAGATCAATCCGGCACGGGAAAACCTGAAGGACGGCACCCGCAAGTTCCCGCTGACCCTGGTGCTCAAGACCAGCCCGGACATGAAGGTCATGCAGGATGAAATCTTCGGCCCGATCCTGCCGATTGTCAGCTACGGCAGCCTGGACGAAGCCATTCATTACATCAACGACCGTCCGCGGCCGCTGGCGCTGTACTACTTTGGTTACGACAAGGCCATGCAGGGCCACGTGGTGCAAAACACCCATTCCGGCGGCATGTGCATCAACGATGCGCTGATGCACGTCGCCCAGGACGACCTGCCCTTCGGCGGCATCGGCGACTCCGGCATGGGCCACTACCATGGCAAGGAAGGCTTCCTGACCTTCTCCCACCATCGCTCCATCTTCGCCAAGCAGCGCTTCAACAGCGGCAAGTTCGTCTATGCCCCCCACGGCACCGCCATGCACAAGATGGTGTACAAGCTGTTCATCCGCTGAGAGCGTGAGCACTGCGGGCACTCCCATCCTCAGACAAAGGTGGGGTGCCCGGCCAACATTGCCGCCAGATGCTGGTATGCTACCCGCTTCCAGACCAGAAGGAGCCCAGTATGCCCACCGTCATTTACCCCGGAACCTTTGACCCGATCACCAATGGCCACACCGATCTGATCGAGCGGGCCGGCAAGCTGTTTGATCAGGTGGTGGTTGCCGTGGCTTACAGCCCCAAGAAGCAGCCGTTACTGTCTCTGGAAGAACGTGTCGAGCTGGTGCAGCAGTCTACCCGCCACCTGGATAATGTGCGGGTCACCGGGTTCAGCAACCTGCTGGCCGAGTTCGTCCGGGAACAGGGCGCGACCGTCATTCTGCGGGGCCTGCGGGCGGTGTCGGATTTCGAATATGAGTTCCAGCTGGCGGACATGAACCGCCGCCTGGCACCGGAAGTGGAGAGCGTCTTTCTCACCCCTGCCAACCACCTGTCCTACATTTCCTCCACTCTGATAAGGGAAATCGCTTCCCTCGGCGGCGATGTGTCGGAATTCGTCGCCCCGGTGGTGGCCGACGCACTCAACCGCAAGTTCGGCAAAGGCTAAGCCACCAACCGCGTCGCTGTTGAGGTGTTGAGATGCCGGCGGTTGCGCTTTGCGGCAGCCGCGCTGAAGGCAAACCGGGGCCGGGCCCCGGCGTTACAATATCTCGCCCAATTGCTGACAGTTTCCGGTAGAATAGCGGTGTTTCACGAGTACCCCGAGGTGTAGCCTGATGGCCCTGATGATTACCGACGAATGCATCAACTGCGACGTCTGTGAACCGGAATGCCCCAACGAAGCAATTTCGCCGGGGGAAGAAATTTACGTGATCGATCCCAACAAGTGCACTGAGTGCGTAGGCCATTACGACGAGCCCCAGTGCCAGGCGGTCTGCCCGGTAGACTGCATCCCGGTGGACCCCGAGCGGGAGGAAACCCAGGAGCAGCTGATGGAGAAGTACCATCAGCTCACCGGTCAGTAAGCCCTTGGCGCTCCCGTTAAACAGTCCTTAGCGCTTAAACAGTCTTAGCGCTCTGTTTAAAAATACCCTTAGCGCTCCGGACAAAAAGCGTTTAGCTCACCAGCCAATCCGCCCTCAGCGCCCCGCCCAGACGGGGCCAGCAGCCCCGCTCGGAGCAGCGGCGGCAACGACCGCAGCTGTGCGTTGAGATCCAGCGCCGAGCCGGCGCCCCTCGGCCGAATGATGCGGCCATGCTACTTACCGGTCAGGCGTTCTAGCAGCGTAAGCTGCGATGCGAAACGCTCCACTCCTTCTTCCGGCTGATTCTGGACGTACTGGCCATCGGGCTGCAACTCCCAGCTCTGGCAGTTGTCGGCCAGGTAGGCATCCAGCTCGCCGCGCAAACGCTCCGCCAGGTCACGGTCATCCACCGGGAATGCCACCTCAACCCGGTTGATCAGGTTGCGCACCATGCCATCGGCGCTGGAACAATACACCTCCGGTTTGCCGTTGTTGCCAAAGCTGTACACCCGGGTGTGCTCCAGGAACCGGCCAACGATGGAACGGACGTGAATGTTCTCCGACAAGCCCGGCACGCCCGGCCGCAGACAACAAATACCACGGATGATCAGATCCACCCGCACCCCGGCCTGGGACGCCCGGTACAGCGCCAGCATCACCTCCGGCTCGGTCAAGGCATTGATTTTGAACACAATGTGACCCTGCCCGCCATGCCCGGCCTCCCGGTCGATCAACTCGATCAATTTCTTGTGCAGGGTAAACGGGGCATGAAACAGCTTCTTGATCTTGAGGGCCTTGCCCATGCCGGTAAGCTGCTGGAACAGCTTGTTGACGTCGTCGCCAAGGGCGTCGTCGCAGGACAACAGGCTGTAGTCGGTGTACAGGCGGGCATTACCGGCGTGGTAGTTGCCGGTGCCGAGGTGAACATAGCGCTTCAATCGACCCTCTTCCCGACGCACGATAACAATCATCTTGGCGTGGGTCTTGAAGCCCACCACCCCATACACCACGATCACCCCGGCTTCCTGGAGCCGGCTCGCCAGCTCCAGGTTTTCCGCCTCGTCAAAGCGGGCCCGCAACTCAATCACCGCCGTGACTTCCTTGCCGCGGCGAGCGGCGTCCATCAGGGCCTCGACGATTTCGGAATCGGCCCCGGTACGGTACAGGGTCTGGCGAATCGCCAGCACCTGCGGGTCCTTGGCCGCCTGACGGAGGAAATCAATCACCGGGGTAAAGCTCTCGAACGGGTGCAGCAGTAACACCGGTTTCTGCCGGATGACGTCGAAAATGTCCTCGTTGTTACGGATCTTTTTCGGTACCGCCGGGGAAAAGCCGGGATACACCAGGTCTTCCCGATCCACCAGACCACTGACCGCCATCAGCCGGGTCAGGTTGACCGGGCCATGCACCTGGTACAGATCCCGCTCACTCAGGCCGAATTCCCGCAGCAGAAACTGCACCAACTCTTCCGGGCAGTTATCGGCCACCTCCAGCCGCACACCGTCTCCGAAACGGCGACTGAGCAACTCGCCGCGCAGGGCCGATGCCAAATCTTTCAGATCGTCTTCCAACTCCAGGTCGGCATTGCGGGTCAGGCGGAACTGATAGCACCCCTTCACCTCCATGCCCGGGAACAGCTCGTCGGCATGGGCGTGGATCATCGACGACAGGAACACCAGGTGGTCGCCGCCGTCGCAGACATCATCCGGCAGCCGCACCAGTCGCGGCAGCGAACGCGGTGCCGGCACGATGGCCATGCCAGTTTCCCGGCCGAACGCATCCTTGCCGTCCAGCTCGACGATGAAGTTGAGACTCTTGTTGACCAGCCGGGGAAACGGGTGGGAGGGGTCCAGACCAATGGGGTTGACCACCGGCAGGATCTCCTCTTCGAAATACTGCCGCACCCATTCCGCCTGGGCGGGCGTCCACTCACGACGCCGGACGAAGTGGATGTTTTCCTTCTCCATCTCCGGGATCAGTACGTTGTTGAGAATGTCGTACTGTTCGGTGATGTATTGGTGCGCCACCTGACTGATTTCCGTCAACAGCTGGTTGGGCAGCATGCCATCCGGCCCCACACTTTCGCGGCCGTACTTCATCTGCTGGCGCAGCCCCGCCACCCGGATCTCGAAAAACTCATCCATGTTACTGCTGAAAATGCAGCAGAACATCAACCGGTTGAGTAACGGATGGGTGGGATCCAGCGCCTGCTGCAACACCCGGTAGTTGAACTGCAAATGACTCAGCTCCCGGTTGAAGTAATAGTCTCTGGCGGTCGGATCGATCGCCGGCAGCCGTTCATCGGCCGGCAGCTGTTGCCCCACCAACACATCATTGGCGGGTTTCAGGGCTTTTGCAGATTCCGTACTCATGTCGCTAGGATCCTTCGCTTCGATTCTGGTAGAGGGCCAGGCCGGTTGCCGTGCCGGCTCCTCAACCCTGTTGTTTCAATAGCCGTGCCGCCCGCACCGCGAAATAGGTCAGGATGCCGTCGGCACCGGCCCGGCGCATCGCCATCAGGCTTTCCATCATGACCTGATCGCCGTCGAGCCAGCCGTTCCCGGCGGCGGCCATGTGCATGGCATACTCGCCGCTGACCTGGTAGACAAAGGTTGGTACCTGCAACTCCCGTTTCACCCGGTAGACGATGTCCAGGTACGGCATGCCCGGTTTGACCATGACCATGTCGGCGCCTTCGGCCAGGTCCAGCGCCACTTCATGCAAGGCCTCGTCGCTGTTGGCCGGGTCCATCTGGTAGGTCGCCTTGTTGCCCTTGCCCAGATTGGCGGCGGAGCCAACGGCATCGCGGAATGGGCCATAGTAGCTGGAGGCGTACTTGGCCGAATACGCCAGAATACGGGTATTGATGTGGCCATTCTCTTCCAGCGCCTGGCGGATGGCGCCGATGCGGCCGTCCATCATGTCGGACGGCGCCACCACGTCGGCGCCGGCATCGGCATGGCACAGCGCCTGGTTCACCAGGGCCTCCACCGTCACATCATTGAGCACGTAGCCATCGTGATCGATGATGCCGTCCTGGCCATGAGTGGTATACGGGTCGAGGGCAACATCGGTGATCACGCCCAGCTCGGGATAGGCGCTTTTCAACGCCCGCACGGCACGTGGCACCAGTCCCTGGCTGTCCCACGCCCCGGACGCCGAGAGCGACTTTTCCTCCGGCGGAATAACGGGAAACAGCGCCAGCGCCGGAATACCCAAAGCCACCCACTCCGCCGCCTGCTCCACCAGCAAGTCGATACTCAGCCGCTCGACGCCCGGCATGGAGGACACGGCCTCTCGCTGGCCCTCCCCTTCCAGGACAAACACCGGGTAGATCAGGTTATCAACACTGAGCCGGTGCTCCCGAACCAGGCGACGGGAAAAATCATCGGCCCGATTTCGGCGCAGGCGGGCAGCAGGAAATGCGCGCTGGGTGGGATTGGCCACTAAAACCTCCTGTAGGTGTCTAAGGCAATTCGGAAACGGAACAGCTTGCCCCCTAATCATACACGTCCGGACACCGGCGCAGACAGGCCCTTAACAGGGTAACCGCAGACCGGTGACCAAATGATGACACCGCCTCAAGCCTTCACCCCTGCCCCAGCCAGCGCGGGAAGCCAGCACCGATTTACGGTAAGTTACGATCAGCGCCAGACGTCAGGGAGGCGACGGCGTCGTCTGAACGGCGCTTGACACAAAAAATGAATGCTGATTCACTTGTTAGCAGGCAAAGAGGAACCGCATGGCTTATCGCGAGACTGAGAAAATGCGCCAGCGCAAGGCCCTGGCCCGACAGCGCATTCTGGACTGCGCCCAACTCCGGGTGACTGAAGGCGGCTTTCGCAACGCCCAGATCAGCCAGGTCGCGAGCCAGGCCGAGGTGGCCACCGGCACCATCTATCGCCACTTCGAGTCGAAGGAGGAGCTGTTTGCCGAGGTGTTCCGCGCCGCCACCGAGCGCGAGGTCGGCCGGGTGGCCAAGGATCTGGCGGGAGACGGCGATGCCGTCGAGCGGCTTGCGCAGGCCCTTCGGCATTTCGCCAGACGCGCGCTGCGGGCGCCCACCATGGCCTGGGCCCTGATTGCCGAACCGGTGGACCCGCGCGTGGAGGCGGAGCGACTACGGTACCGCCGGGCCTACGCCGAGCTGTTCGAGGCGGCCATACGCGAAGGGGTGAGGGAAGGCTCGCTGCCCGCCCAGGAGGCCCGACACAGCAGCACCTGCCTGGTCGGTGCCATCGCCGAGAGTCTGGTGGGGCCGCTGTCGCCGGCCCAGAGCACGGACGGCAAGACGCCGCCAACCGACTATGAATCGCTGGTCAACACCATTGTCGGCTTCTGCCTGCAGGGGCTGACCGGCACCCGGAGGTAACCATGAAGACCCAGCAGCAAGCCCAGCAGTCTCAGTTCGACGAGTCGCACGACCGCTACCTGGCGGCGACCCACGAGGTCACCAATCAACCTCCAGCACTGGAAAACTACAACCTGTACCTGCAGGATCGGGCGCTGCAGGAGGCCGCAGCCCGGGAAGGTGCCGGCTGGGCCCAGGAGGCGCTGGTGCAATTCGGCGCGCTCGCCGGTCGCCCCGAGACCATCGAACTGGGCTTCAAGGCCAACGAAAACCCGCCGCTGTTCCACACCCACGACCGCTTCGGCCACCGCATTGACGAGGTGGAATTCCACCCCGCCTACCACGCCCTGATGACCATCGCCACGGAACACGGTCTGCACAGCAGCCCCTGGACCGAGCCCGGGCCTGGCGCCCATGTCGCCCGCGCGGCCAAGTACTATATGCACTCCCAGGTGGAGGCGGCCCATGGCTGCCCGATCACCATGACCTTTGCCGCCATCCCGTCGATTCGCCAACAGCCGGGGCTGGCCGCCGACTGGGAAGCCAAGATCCTCCATAACAGTTACGACCCCCGCAACCTGCCGGACCGTCAGAAGCAGTCGGTAACGATCGGCATGGCGATGACCGAGAAACAGGGTGGCAGCGATGTCCGCGCCAACAGCACCCGGGCCTACCCGCTGGGCCAGGGCGGCCCGGGCCAGGCCTACGAGCTGGTCGGGCACAAATGGTTTGTCTCCGCGCCCATGTGCGACGCGTTCCTGGTGCTGGCCCAGGCACCGGGCGGACTGTCTTGCTTCCTGATGCCCCGCTGGCGCCCGGACGGCAGCAAGAATCCCTGGCAGATCCAGCGCC
Source organism: Marinobacter sp. SS21 (assembly GCF_028369065.1). Classification (GTDB taxonomy): domain Bacteria; phylum Pseudomonadota; class Gammaproteobacteria; order Pseudomonadales; family Oleiphilaceae; genus Marinobacter. The sequence continues at coordinate 57,930 of NZ_JAQNDA010000004.1, read as the reverse complement.
TCAAGCACAAGATGGGCAATGTGGCCAACGCCTCCAGCGAGGCGGAACTGCGCGGTGCGCTGGCGTGGATGATTGGCGAGGAGGGCCGGGGCGTGCCGGCCATCATCGAGATGGTGTCGATGACCCGCTTCGACTGCATGATTGGCAGCGCCGGCGGCATGCGCCAGGCGGCGGCTCAGGCCCTGCACCACTGCCAACACCGCAGCGCCTTCGGCGCACGCCTGAACCAGCAACCGCTGATGCAGAATGTGCTGGCGGACCTGGTCCTGGAAAGCGAAGCGGCACTGGCCATGACCCTGCGGGTCGCCCGGGCGCTGGACCACCAGGACGACGAACATGAGCGCCTACTGACCCGGCTTGCCACACCGGTCGGCAAGTACTGGATCTGTAAGCGCACCCCCAATCATGCCTATGAAGCCATGGAATGCATCGGCGGCAGCGGGGTGATGGAAAACTGCATCATGCCGCGGCTGTACCGGGAAGCGCCGGTGAACGCCATCTGGGAAGGCAGCGGCAATGTCCAGTGCCTGGACACGCTGCGAGCCCTGCAGAAGTCACCCCAGGCGCTGACTGTGTACTTCGACGAACTGGAGCGGGCCAAGGGCGGCGACGCCCGCTTCGACCGCTTCGTCCACGCCCTCAAGGCGGACTTTGGCAAACCGGACGACCTGCAGTACCGGGCCCGCAATCTGGTGGACCGACTGGCACTCTCGCTGCAGGGCGCCCTGCTGCTGCAACATTCCGATGCCGCGGTCGCCGACGCGTTCTGCGCCTCCCGCCTGACCCACCAGGACGGCCGCAACTACGGCAACCTGCCCAGCGGGGTGGATGTGCAAGCCATTATTCAGCGGGCGACGCCTGTAGTAAACTGAGCAGATCCACCCGCTGACCGTGTCCGCCACCCGCGGCGGGCACGTCGGTCATTGCACAAGGGCCCCTTCATGTCCGAAACTGTTCGCCGCCTGCTCAACAAACCCAGCCAACAGCCGGCCATCACGCCGCACATCGGCGTCATGACCCTGCATTTTCAGGTCTACGGGTGTGATGACATCAAGGCCAAGCGCAAGGCCTTCGCACCGCTGCGGGCCATTTGGGGCAAGGAGCCGGATCTGGCGGTATCCGAGACCGCCGACCTGGACGCCCTCGACTGCGCTACCTGGACCATTGCCGCCCTGGGTACGTCATCGCAATTGATTAGCCAGCGGCTCGACCAGATTGAAAAGGCCATTGCCGAGCGCATCGACGCGCCGGTACTGAGCGTCCACAGGGAATTGCTCTGACCCCGGCGAGCAGTCTTGCCAATTCGCCACCGCTACCGCCCCCAATCAGGCCACCACAATCGAGGCCTTAGACTATGGGCTGTGTGGCGCGATCCTGGGCGACCCCGTATACTACGCCACCCAAAGGCGGGTGCGTAACAACCTCACGCGCGCAGGCCAGGCTAAATTCGGCGAAAAATCGCAATTTATCAGTTAAAAGTGCGCATTTTTAGCCAAATATTAACGCTTCATAGCCACGCGCAATGGTTGTTACAGGACCGCCAAAGGACGCCTGATCGGCAGCGGCATCACCCTTGATGGGGAAATTATGCCAGACTGCCCATGACCGTTTGATGAGAAGCAGGGCTTCTCGCCGTTATCCGCTGGCCAGCCGGGATGGACCTGCGGAATCCCACTGAGACAGAGTGGCGCTTATGACCGGAAAGAAAAAATCCGCTCAGGCTTCGGTAGAGGCCATGTATCGTGTATTCACGGTTCCCGAGGCACCGGAATCCACCCTCAGCCGGATTGACCAGAACATATCCAACAACCTGGCGGGGTTCCTGCAGGAACACATCGTTGCCATTGAGCGCGACCTCGGCGACGTGGAGAAGGATTTCTCCGATTCCAGCATCCCCGAAAAACCGGTTTTTGTGTCTGAGCAGACCCAGTTCCTGCTCGACAAACTGGTGGCCAACTCGGTCCACACCGCCTCTCCCAGCTTCATCGGCCACATGACCTCGGCGCTGCCCTATTTCATGCTGCCGCTGTCGAAAATCATGATTGCCCTGAACCAGAACCTGGTGAAGACCGAAACCTCCAAGGCGTTTACGCCCATGGAGCGGCAGGTGCTGGGCATGATCCATCGCCTGGTGTACAACGAAGACGGCGCCTTCTACCGCAAATGGATGCACGACCCCCGCCACTCTCTCGGCGCCATGTGTTCCGGCGGCACCATTGCCAACCTGACGGCCTTGTGGGTAGCCCGCAACCGCGCCTTCCCGGCGGAGGGCAGTTTCCGCGGCATCCATGAGGAAGGCCTATTCAGGGCGCTGCGCTATTACGGTCACGAAGGGGCCGCGGTGCTGGTGTCCCGTCGCGGCCACTATTCCCTGCGCAAGGCCGCCGACGTGCTGGGCCTGGGCCGGGAGTTCCTGGTGGCGGTGGACACCGACGACGACAACCGCATTCTGACCGATGCCCTGCGGGATAAGTGCCTGGAGCTGCAAAAGCAGAAAATCAAGGTGATGGCCATTTGTGGCATCGCGGGAACCACCGAAACCGGCAACGTCGACCCGCTGGACGCGATGGCCGACATTGCCCGGGAATTCGGCGCCCACTTCCACGTCGATGCCGCCTGGGGTGGCCCAACCCTCTTCTCCCGCGACTATCGCCACCTGCTGCGGGGCATCGAGCAGGCCGACTCGGTCACCTTCGACGCCCACAAGCAGCTCTATGTACCCATGGGGGCGGGCCTGGTGGTTTTCCGCGATCCGGCCCTGGCCAGCGCGGTCGAACACCATGCCCAGTACATCATCCGTAAGGGTTCCCGCGACCTCGGCAGCACCACCCTGGAAGGCTCCCGGCCGGGCATGTCGATGCTGATCCATTCCGGGCTCAAGATCCTCGCCCGGGAAGGCTACGAGATCCTGATCAACCAGGGCATCAGCAAAGCCAGGCGCTTCGCGGAACTGATTGACGGTCGCGACGACTTTGAGCTGGTTACCCGTCCGGAGCTGAACATCCTCACCTATCGCTACTGCCCGCCCCTGGTTCAGGAGGCCCTGGCACTGGCAGACCCGGTTCAGATGGAGCGCATCAACACCAGCCTGAACCGGATGACCAAGTTTCTGCAGAAAACCCAACGGGAACGAGGCAAGGCTTTCGTGTCACGGACCCGGCTGGAGCCGGCACGCTACCAGCACTTCCCGTGCATCGTGTTTCGGGTGGTACTGGCCAACCCGCTGACCACCGAAGAGATCCTGCGGGACATCCTGGCGGAACAGGCGGCCCTGGCCCATGAGCCGGGCATCAGTGATGAGATGAATATCTTGATGGAGACGGCGCAGGCCGCGCTGACACTGCACCAGCCAGACAGCAGGCAGGCCTGAGCACCTGCCTGGACGGGAAAAGGCGGTTTAGCCGACCTCAATACAGGGCGGCTTCGTCGTCCAGCACCTCACGCAGGATGTCCAGGAACATGCGGTCCGCCTCGCTCCAGTTCTCCGGAATGCGCACGGTGGTATTGGCGCTGATTTCCTGCGCCATCAGTTCATTGGCGTTCGGCTGGTCGCGGTACTTGCGGGCGATTTCCATTGACTTGACCGCTACGGTCGGATCGCTCAACACCTTCTTGATAAAGCCCCGCAACTCACTGATGGTCTTGGACTGACGACTTTCTGAAGCTGTGCTCATCGGATACTCCCCCGCTAATGGCACTTGGCGGACCCAGGCTCTGGGCCCGCCTTCAATAGTATGAACGTTTGCCCGCAGAGGCAACCGGGCCTCACTGCATCAGCAGGCCGCGAATGGTGAAGAACAACAGCGCCGCCATGGAGGCCGACGCCGGCACCGTGATCACCCAGGCCGCAATGATGCGGGTCAGGTGCGAGCGCTTGACCAGCTCTTCCCGGTAGATCTTCTTCAGGCGCTTGCGCTCGGCCTTGGAGAGCGGGACTTCCTGCTTGTGCTTGCGCGCTTTCTTCAGCAGCCCTTCCATCTCCTCCACCGAAGCGTCACGGAAGTTGTCGAGAAACGGCTGCAGGCGCGCACGTTCGGACGCATCATGGTTCTCGATGATGGAATGAAGCTGACTGGCGTAGTTGGATTTCAGGTATTCCCGCAGGAAACCGACCCCGAACACCCCACCGATGGCAATGTGAGTAGAGCTCACCGGCAGCCCCAGTTGCGAGGCAATGATCACGGTCAGCGCCGCCGACAGGGCAATACAGAAGGCTCGAGTCTTGTCCAGCTCGGTGATTTCGCTGCCCACCGTCTTGATCAGGCGCGGACCGAACAGCATCAGTCCCACCGACAGCCCGAGCGCGCCCACCAGCATGACCCAGGTCGGAATGCTGGCGGAGGTGATCACGCCGCCGGAACTCAAGGCATCGTTGATGGCGGCCAGGGGCCCGATGGCGTTGGCCACGTCGTTGGCGCCATGGGCAAAGCTGAGCAAGGCTGCGGCAAAGATCAGCGGCCAGGTAAACAGGGTATTGACCCCAGAGGCACTGTTTTCCATGGTGGCCGCCCGACGCACCACCAGCGCCCGCATGACCAGCAACGCCAGGGCCGCCACCCCCAGGCCAACCAGCGACGCCTCAAGGAAATCCACCTTGATCACTTTCTTGACGCCCTTGACCATCAGGTAGGTCCCAAACGCCCACGCCATGATGGCCACCAGCCAGGGCACGAAGGTGCGCGCAGCGGGAATCACGTTGGCCCGGTAGAGCACGGTCTTCTTGATCAGGAACAGGAACAGCGCGGCCAGAACTCCGCCCAGCACCGGCGAGATCACCCAGCTGGCAACGATCTTGCCCATCACGAACCAGTTGGCGATGTCCCAGCCGCCGGCCGCGATACCGGCCCCCAGCACACCACCGACGATGGAATGAGTAGTCGACACCGGCGCGCCCATCCAGGTGGCCAGATTGAGCCAAAGCGCGCCCGCCAGCAACGCTGCGGTCATCAACCAGACGAAGCTTTCCGGGCTTGCCAGTCGCTCCGGCACGATGATGCCGCCCTTAATGGTGGAAACCACGTCGCCGCCGGCGATCAGCGCGCCAGACGCTTCGAAAACCGCGGCAAGCAGCACCGCAGCACCCAGCGACAAAGCGCCAGACCCCACGGCCGGGCCGACGTTGTTGGCGACATCGTTGGCGCCGATATTGATCGCCATGTAACCGCCGATGACCGCCGCTGCCATCAGCAGCATGCTGTTGGGCAGGCCGCTGCCCAGATGTCCAACCGCCAGGAACACCCCCAGCAGGAACAACAGGCTGAGCCCGATGCGATAGCGTTCCGTGGCGGAACTGGTGAGAAGGTTGTCGAGAAAACTGTTTGTTTGGGCCATGGGAACAACCGTGCCTGTACCTCGTGAATCAAGGGCGCCACTATAATTTTTTTGCCATCAAAATGAAATCATCAGCCGGGCCAGAATAACCCGGCCGACCTGCCGGGCGCCCCCGCGAGCGCGTAAAAATCCGATAAAAAATAGATCGTTAGACAAAACATCTGAGCAACTGAAGCGACCCGACCCGGGCACCAAAAAGTTAACCCGCCAGTGACCGAAGTGCCCCTGAGCTATTCTGCTACGACGCGCTTCGGCTCCGTGCAATATTCCCGTCGAGGTTGTCGACCAGGTCATGCCGGGCGGCTGCAATATCACCAAAATTGGCGCATAATCGCGAGCGTTGACGTCAATAATTATAAGAAACCTCCGTTACGGCCATGACCCAGTTAACTCAGGTACGAGACAGCACCGCTGAACAGGACGAAGAGAACCGGGTCGCACGGGTGTTGGCCTGGCTCTCGGCGATGGCGTTACTGTTTCTGATCGGCATTGGCGTCAAGTCGTGGCTCTCCAGCCACACCACCCACGCGCTGGTGCTGTGGGGCTTTGCCTTACTGGTTGGCCTCAATATTGCGGTGTTCCTGCACACCCGCAACCCGACCCAACACAAGGTTGGATTGATTCTGGTGGTAGCAGCCCTGTTCGCCTACCTGTTTGCCAGCGGGGGCGAGAGCAATACCGGTCCGCTCTGGTTCTATGTGTTTCCGCCACTGCTGTTCTACCTCACCGGCCTGCAATTCGGTACGCTGCTGCTGCTCAGCTGCATGCTGTTTGCCACCATCGTGTTTCAGTTTCCTGGACTGCCGTTCGTCAGTGCCGAGTACACGACCGATTTCAAGGTGCGCTTTTTCGCCACCATCACCTTTGAATCGATTTTCTGCTACGTACTGGAATACAGCCGACTCAAGGCCAGAGGCGAGCTGATGGCATTGGCCTTGAGTCACGAACAGGCCGCTCGCACCGATGAACTCACTGGCCTGGCCAACCGGCGAGACATGCACCAGCGGCTGCTCGGCGAATTTTCCCGTTACCAGCGCTCCGGCCATCATTTCTCCATTGCCTTGATCGACCTCGACTGGTTCAAGCGCATCAACGACGAGTTTGGCCACGACGCCGGCGATCTGGCGTTGCAACGCTTCGCCGGTGTGCTACAGAAGCTGGTGCGACAAACCGATTATGCCGCCCGCTGGGGCGGAGAAGAGTTCCTCATTCTGCTGCCGGACACCTCGCTCCTGCAGGCCCTGAGCCTGGCGGAGCGACTGCGGGCGGAGGTGGCCAGCACCTGTTTTAGCTTCCGCGGCACCCGGCTACCGGTCTCTGTCAGCGCCGGCGTCGGCTCCATCACCCAGGCCGACTCCGTCAACCAGCTACTCAACCAGGTGGATATGCAGCTGTATTCCGCCAAGAAAAACGGCCGCAACCAGATTGCCCCACGGGTCCGCAGCCGGGTCGATCCATCGACGTCCCACGACGCTTGAGCCCACCCCCCGCTGCCGTTACCATGGCGACCCCATTCGCCTCAGAGAGACCCGACCCCATGGCTTCGATCCAGATAATAGTCGGCAGTGTATACGGCGGCGCCCTGATGACCGCCCGCGCCATCAAGCAGGCCCTCGAAGCGGAAGGGCACCAGATTACCGTCCTGGACAACCCCACCCTGCCGGACCTGATTGCCAACAACCACCCGGTGCTCATCTGCACCTCAACCACCGGACAGGGCGAGATCCCCCCGAACCTGCTGCCGTTCTACCTGGCCCTGAAAGATCAGCTGCCGCAACAGCCGGGGCGCAAATTTGGCGTGGTGGTGCTCGGCGACAGCTCCTATGGCGAAACGTTCTGCGGCGCCGGCGAGCTGATGGAAGAGGCGTTTTACGAAACCGCAGCGCAGAAGGTGGGCGAGACACTGCGAATTGACGCTCTTGAAACCACCGAACCGGAAGCCGAAGCCCTGCCCTGGGTTCGCGACTGGCTTCAGCGGTTGTAACGTTTTTTAGACTCGGTCGCGTTTCTGGCGTTCCAACCGCACTTAGGACTTGAGCACGGTTCCAGCAATCGCCATACTGCATGCTGGATACACAGGGGGCTCGCAGCGTGCTGACGCAGCTCAGGCTTGATTCGGGCATAGTTCGGGCATAGTTCGGGCATAGTTCGGGCATAGTTCGGGCATAGTTCGGGCATAGTTCGGGCATAGCCCAGCCGCTCCCCGACACCGTGCGACGGGAACGCACTGGGGAGGGACGACCCTCCTCCGGCAGCAAGCATAACAATCACAACAAGACCGGATTACCGTGCGCCAATTTGTACTACTGAGCGGACTGCTGGGCGTACTTCTTGTCCTGGCGTCAGCCACCTATAGTGAACAGGCCCAAGGGGCAGGTTGGGCTCAGCCCGATATCGCTTACCTGAAACTTCCCGCCGATACTTCCTTGACGCTGGATCAGGTCCAGGCTCGCACTGATTGGCTCCGGCTGGCAGAACGCACCCCGAACTTCGGTTACCAGACCGAAGAGTTCTGGTTCCGTATGACCCCACCCCGGTCACTGCGCAACCAGGTACTGGAGATCAGCTACCCGCAACTCGACTATGTCACGTTCTACCTGGTGCAGGACGGTCAGCTGCAGGACACCGTGCGAATCGGAGACCGGATCCCGTTCAGCGAGCGGCCGCTCAAGCACCCCACCTTCCTGATTCCCTACCAGCTGCCCGCCGACCACGGCGCGGAGATCTTCCTCCGGGTGCAAACCAACGGCGCCCTGCAGGTACCTCTTCGCATCTGGGAACAGGCCGCCCTGTTCGACAACATCGCCCTCGAGGACCAACTGCACAGCCTGTATTACGGCGTGCTGATCACCGTAATCTTTTTCAACCTGTTTATTTTCCTGGCACTGCGAGAGACCACCTATTTCCTCTACGTGCTGTCCACGTTCGGCTACCTGTTCCTACTGGCTTCGCTGCGAGGCGTCACCTTCCAGATGCTGTGGCCCGATGCGCCCTGGCTGCACAACATGTCGGTGTTGGTGGCGGTCCCGGCGGCGGTGGTGTTCACGCTGCTGTTTGCCCGTTCGTTCCTGCGCCTGCCCCGACATGCGCCCCGACTGGATCTGCTGGTACGAACCGGCATCCTATTGAACCTGGCCGCCATACTTGGTGCGTTCGCGCTGGACTACAACACCTCCATACGGCTGTCGGTGATGCTGGCCATCCCCAGCACACTGCTGTTGACCCTGATCGGGCCCCTGCTCTGGTTCCGGGGCAGCACCCTGGCGGGCTATTACACCATTGCCTGGGGCCTGCTGACCCTGGGCAGCGCCATCACCGCCGCCAACAAATACGGCCTGATACCCAACAGTTTCATCACCGCCTACGGCATGCAGATCGGATCGGCACTGGAAGCCATCCTGCTCACCATTGCGCTGGCGGCCCGGCTGTACCAGGAGCGGGAGGGAAAGGTATCGGCCCGGGAGGCGGAACTCAACGCCATGGCGGCACGCCGCAAGGCCGAGCTGCGCATGATGGACCAGGCCCTGCATAATCCGTTGACCGGTCTGCCCAACCGCACCAGCTTTGAAATGGTGATCAACGACCTGATCAACCGCCAGCCCAAAAACCGGCTCGCGGTGGGCATCATCTACCTCACCAATTTGCAGGCCATCACCAAGACCCTGGGCCACCGCAACACCGACCGGTTACTGGAGCTGTCGGCGCGCCGTTTCAACAGCATCGTCAGCGAGCTGCCCGGGGTCTACCCCATCGAGCAAACCGACCAGCGGGGGTTCCACCTGGCCTCGCTGGAATCGGCGGCCTTCGGCTTCCTGATCGACGCCGACGTGATTGGCCAGACCCCCCGCAGCATCATCCTCGGCCTGGAACAGTTCCGGGAGCCCATTGATTACCTCGGCATGCAGCTGCCGCTGGACCCCCAAACCGGTGTCGCCATCTACCCGGATCATGCCCAGGACACCAACTCGCTGATTCGGCGCGCCTACATCGCTCAGGAGTCCGACGAGGCCCGGGACCGCGGCCTGGCGTATTATCAACCCACCCGGGATTCCTACAGCGCCGACCGTCTCACCCTGGTATCGGAGTTTCGCCAGGCGCTGCAAAACGGAGAGCTGGCCCTCTACCTGCAGCCCAAACTCTGCCTGCGCAGCAACCTGGTTGTCGGAGCCGAGGCACTGATCCGCTGGCCGGAACGCAAGACTCCGGTACCCACCGACCAGCTGGTGGCCATCGCCGAACAGACCGGATTGATCAAGCCGCTGACCCGCTGGGTGCTGGAGCAGGCCATCGCGGTACGCGAGCGGCTCGTCGAGCACGGTTACCCGATCGGCGTCTCGGTCAACATATCCCCGAACAACCTGCGCGAACCCGAGTTCCCGCTGTACGTCCAGCGGTTGATGACCAGCCACCCTCAACATCGGGGCCACATGACTCTGGAGGTGACCGAAACCTCGATGATGCTGGACCCGGTCAATTCGCTGCGGGCGCTGCAGTCTCTGGACGCCACCGGGATTCCGCTGTCCATTGACGATTTCGGCTCAGGTTACTCATCGCTGTCCTACATCAAGCAGCTGCCGGCCAGGGAAATCAAGATTGACCGCTCACTGGTGAGCGAACTGGCCACCCAAAGCGACGACCGGGTCATTGTCCAGACCACCATCAATATGTGCCACAGCCTGGGCTACCAAGTGGTGGCCGAAGGTGTGGAGGACGCGGAGACAATGGCGATACTGAGGGAAATGGGCTGCGACATGGTGCAGGGCTTTCTGCTGACCAAGCCCCTGCCCCTGCATGAAATGCTCGGCTGGCTGGATCGACGGGCTCCGGACGAAGCCCGAAAGCTCGGCTAACGGCTCAGCCGCGGTGGCGGATCAGGGCTTCCTGAGTGGTGGAAGCGACCAGCACGCCATCGCGATTGAAGAAGTTGCCACGATTGAACCCGCGCCCCCCGGAGGCACTGGGACTGTCTTTATCGTAGAGCAGCCAGTCGTCGATGCGGAAATCACGATGGAACCACATCGCGTGATCCAGACTGGCCACCTGCATCTTCGGGCTCATGAAGGTGACGCCGTGGGGGTTGAGCGACGTCGCCAAGAAGGAAAAGTCGGAGGCATAGGCAAGCAGGCAGCGATGCAGGATGGGATCATCCGGCAGGTCGCCCTGGACCCGTAACCAACTCTGCTTGGTCGGCGGCTTGGGCTCGGGCTTCAGCGGATTCACCGGATCGATGGGGCGAATTTCCACCGGTCGGTCCCGGGACAGCTTGGCATGCATGGCCTCGGGAATCTTGGGCAGCAATTTCTCGACATAGTCCGACTCGGACAACATCCCCTCCGGCCCCGGCGCAGCCGGCATCTCGGCCTGGTGATCAAAGCCCGGCTCGACCCCCTGAAAAGACATGGAGCCGGTGAGGATTTCCTTGCCATCCTGGCGCGCAATCACCCGGCGTACCGAGAAGCTGCCGCCATCACGCACCCGCTGCACCTCGTAATCAATGGGCAGACTGTGGTTGCCGGGACGCAGAAAATAGGCGTGCAGCGAGTGAGGCAGGCGATCCTCAACGGTGCGACTGGCAGCCATCAGGGCCTGCCCCAGGACCTGGCCACCAAACACATTGCGAAAGCCGAGATCTTCGCTATCACCCTGAAAGTGATCGTCTCCGGTGGGCGATAGATCCAGTAACTCTACCAGTTTTCTGGTGACTTCCAGCATGCCTACTCCTCTTCTCACATCGGGGAAACCCGCCCGACCCGCGGTAACGGATCTGAGGCTCTTTAGCTTACTAAGCAACAGGGTCTAGCTCAAGACTACCGCTGGCGCACAAAAAAGGGCAGCGTGATCAATCACGCTGCCCTTTTTGGTACAACCGGATAGGCCCGGACAATCCCCAAGGCGGACCTCAGTTGTGGATCGGCGGCACTTCCTTTGCCAGGGTTTGCTTCTCCAGCGCATAGTCGCCGGTCACCGCAAAGCCGAGAATCTGGCCATCCTCGGCCTTGAACAGGGCACGCACGCTGTTGCCGTCCCGCTCCACTTCCCAGGCGCCTTCGGCCGATGCGGGCGGAGGACACACCGCAGTCGGGCAGCAAGGTGTTTTCACCATCACCGGCATGGTGCCGTAGGCCACCTCGCTACGCTCACCCAGCAGCGTCTTGGCCAGCGCTCGGGCACAGGCCATCAACGGCAGCACGTACAGCAGGACATGGCCGTCCACTTCGGCGCAGTCTCCCAGTGCGTAGACATCGGGCGCCGAGGTTTCCAGTGCGCGATTCACCATGATGCCACGGCCCGCTTCCAGACCGGCCTCAACCGCCAAGCTGGTGCGCGGACGAAGGCCGACGGCGGAGATCACCAGATCCGCAGCCAGCGTTTCGCCATTCGCAAGCTGCAGACGAACGCCGTCACCGTCCTTGTCGATTCGCTCCACCACGGTTTCCAGGTGGAAGCCGACCCCGGCTTCGGTCAACGCATCCACCACCGCATCGGCGGCGGGCTTTGGCAACAGGCCGGGCATCACGGTGTCGGATGGCGCGATGATATCCACCTCAATGCCACCGTTGCGCAGATCGTTGGCGAACTCGCAGCCGATCAGACCGGCCCCCATGATCGCGACCCGCTGTTTACCTGCCACCGCCTTGCGGAACGCCCGGTAATCCATCAGATCGTTGATGGAATACACCTGCTCATGGCCATCGCCCTCGATGGTCAGGCGGATCACATCTGCGCCCCAGGCCAAGACCAGCTTGGCGTAGTCGAGCCGCTCGTCGCCAATCAGCAACTGGTGGGCAGCGGTATCGATGCCCGTGACCGTGGTGTGAGCACGCAGGTCAATGTTGAGCTGCTCCACCATGGCAGCCGCCGTCGCCTGGGCCAGTTCCTCCGCCTCCTTTCCCTTGGTGAAACCGGTGGAGAGCATCGGCTTGGAATAGCTGTAGCCGTCGTCCGCGGTCACCATCAGGATCGGGATTTCCTTGTCTTGCTTGCGAATCTCCCGCGCCAGGGAAAAACCGGACAGGCCGGTACCTATAATAACGATGGGGGCTGCTGCACTCATTCACTGCACTCCTGTCAAACCGGCTCAGCCGATTTCGATCATCTCAAAGTCTTCTTTACCAACACCACAATCCGGGCACACCCAGTCCTCGGGCACGTCTTCCCACTTGGTGCCTGGCTCGATCCCATCTTCCGGCCAACCCTGGGCTTCGTCGTAAATCCAGCCGCACACCACACACTGCCACTTCTTCATATTGTTCCTCCGATGCACTCGAAACGCCACTTTTGTCGGACAATCATACACAACAGCAACACAGGTCTAAACCCAAAGCGACGCGATTTCGTTGTTGGAGGCCTATCATACCGAGCGAACACCTGTACACCAATGCCAAAGCGGACATTGGATTGCCGTTGTTTCTGCCAATGGCGGCACCTCCCCACTCCTGAGCAGCCCTACCAGCCATGACGAGACTCCCTAACCGTCACCGGCTTCGGTATAATGCGGGGTTTTACGATAGGACCAGATCACGATGACCGAGACCGTCGCCGAAATGAATCAGGTACTGGCAGACGCCGACTGCCTGGTTCCGGAATCGCAGGTGCACAGCGCTATCGACGACATGGCGAAAGCCATCACCGCCCGGCTGAAAGACAGCAATCCACTGCTGTTCTGCGTGATGAATGGCGGCTTGATCCTGACTGGCCAGCTGCTGCCCCGACTGCACTTCCCGGTGCAGGCCGAGTACCTGCACGCCACTCGTTACCGCCAGGAAACCACCGGTGGCATCCTGGAGTGGAAGTTGCGCCCGGAACAGGCCTTGCAGCGCCGCACGGTACTGATCGTCGATGACATTCTCGACGAAGGCACCACCCTGGACGCCATCGCCGAGTTCTGCCGGACCCAGGGCGCGGCCGAGGTGCTCACCGCCGTGCTGGTGGACAAGCAGCATGATCGCAAGGCCCGACCGGGGCTGAAGGCCGACTTCACCGGCCTGGAGGTCGAAGACCGGTTTCTGTTTGGCTTCGGCATGGACTACAAGGGCTACTGGCGCAACGCTCCGGGGATCTATGCCGTTAAGGGACTCTGAACCGGCCACCGCACGCTCGGCCAGCATCCCCCCCACCGACTGGTATCGATCGCTGGCGGCGGCCGGGCTGCGCGCCCGGCACACCAACCGGACGGCCCGATACTGGCTGCAACTGGACGGTTCACTGACCCGCGCCCTGCAGTTGCGGTGTCGCGAGCGATTCCACGTGGAAATCAGCCACGAAGGCTTTGGTCGACCGGCACCGGAGGAGGCGCTCACCCTGGGCATCCCCCTGCGGCAAACGGCCTGGATCCGCGAAGTCCGCCTCTGCGGCGATGGCGAGCCCTGGGTACTGGCGCGCACGGTGATTCCCAGACCTACCCTCGAAGGTGCCGGACGGCGATTACGCCATCTCGGCAACAAGCCCCTGGGTGCCTACCTGTTCAGCGATCCACGCTGGCAACGGGGGCCTCTGGAGGCCGGCCTATGCCGCCCCGACCTTCCAGGGCAGCCGGCACTGGCCCGACGCTCCCGATTTACCAGCCACAACGGTCTTAGCCTGCTGGTTGGCGAATACTTTCTTCGCGCCTTGCTGGATCAGCCGCCGACCGGCCCTTAATATCCGCCGGCCCGGCGCGCTATAATCAGGCGACTTTTTCGCCGTCAGCCATTGAAGGACCGTCGCCATGCCCCTGGCCCACGCCGCCCCGGCACTCCAGAGCCGCCTCACCGACTACGCTCGCCTGCTGAGGCTCGATCGCCCGATCGGCAGCCTGTTGCTGTTGTGGCCCACCTATTGGGCGCTGTGGCTGGCCGCCGATGGCATGCCGAGTCTGGCCAACCTGCTCATCTTTACCCTGGGAGTGTTCCTGATGCGCGCCGCCGGTTGCGCCATCAACGATTTTGCCGACCGCAACCTGGATGGCCACGTCAAGCGCACCAAGGACCGCCCCCTGGCCTCGGGGCGTATCAAGCCGGTGGAGGCCGTCGCCCTGTTTGCCGGACTGGCGCTGCTGGCCTTCGGGATGGTGGTACTGTTCACCAACACCCTCACCCTCTACCTGTCCTTCGCTGGCGTGCTACTGGCGTTCATCTACCCGTTTATGAAACGGTATACCCATCTGCCCCAACTGTTCCTCGGCGCCGCCTTCTCCTGGGCCATTCCCATGGCCTGGGCCGCCGAGGCCGGCGAACTGCCGCAGCTGGCCTGGCTGCTGTTTACCGCCAACGTGCTGTGGACGGTGGCCTATGACACCCTCTACGCCATGGTGGACCGGGACGACGATCTCAAGATCGGCATCAAATCCACCGCCATCCTGTTCGGGGAATCCGACCGCGCCATCATCGCCATGCTTCAGGCCCTGGTGGTCCTGGTGCTGGTGATGGTCGGTCTGCAGGCCGACCTGGGCGGCTGGTACTACCTCGGCGTGCTGGGCATGGCCGCCCTGTTCGTGTTTCAGCAGCACCTGGCGCGGGACCGCAGTCGGACCGGCTGTTTTGACGCCTTCCTCAACAACAACTGGGCCGGTTTCGCGGTGTTCCTGGGGATGTTTCTCGACCGCCTGCTTTGAGCCCAGGCCAACCTCGGTGTGCAACCCCACCCTGTCATATACTTGTAACACTGCAGGGTTGTAATGAGGCAGCAACAATACTCCGATTGATACAGGTTGATGCTCATGTCTGGAAAGACCGTTCTGATCGTTGATGATGAGGCCCCGATTCGCGAAATGATCGCGGTGGCCCTTGAGATGGCAGATTACAACTATCTGGAGGCCGCGGACGCCCGCGAAGCCCACGCCCTGATCATCGACAAGCAGCCGGATTTGATCCTGCTGGACTGGATGCTGCCCGGCACCAGCGGTGTGGAGTTGGCCCGGCGGCTCAAGAAAGAAGAAACCACCGCCGAAATCCCCATCATCATGCTGACCGCCAAGGTGGAAGAGGACAACAAGATCCAGGGCCTGGAAGTGGGTGCGGACGACTACATCACCAAGCCCTTCTCCCCGCGGGAACTGGTGGCACGGCTGAAGGCGGTACTGCGACGGGCCACGCCAGCGGGAGTTGAGAGTCCGATCGAAGTGGACGGGCTGACCCTGGACCCGGTCGGACACCGGGTAACCACCCACGAAGGCGCTCTCACCATGGGCCCCACCGAATACCGGCTGTTGCAGTTTTTCATGACCCACCAGGAGCGGGTCTACACCCGGTCGCAGTTGCTCGACCAGGTCTGGGGCGGCAACGTCTACGTGGAAGAACGCACTGTGGACGTCCACATCCGCCGGTTGCGCAAGGCCCTGGGAGACCAGTACGATCACCTGATCCAGACCGTGCGCGGCACCGGCTACCGTTTTTCCACCCGGGCCGCCTAGCGCCAAGGATTCATCCCTGACAACGGAAGCCCCATGCAGCACAACTGGTCGCGGTATCTGCGCCTGATTTTCGGATTCCTGATTGCCAGCACCGGCGTTGGATTGTTCTTCGGCCAGCCCCTGCTCGGCCTCCTGGCAGGCCTGGTGGTCTATCTCGCCTGGACCCTGGTCCAGGCGCGCAAGCTCTACCAGTGGCTGGCCAATCCCAGCGCCACCGACGGTGCGCCGGAGAGTCTGGGCATGTGGGGGGACATCTTCGACGGCCTGCATCGGCTGAACCAGGGCCATCTGCGCTCCCGCGACCGATTGCTGGCGCAGATCAACCGGGTGCAGGAATCCACCAACGCCATGCGCGACGGCGTCATCATGACCGACTCCCGCGGCGCGATGGAGTGGTGGAACGGATCGGCAGAATACCTGCTCGGATTCCAGCGCCGCTCGGACCGGGGCCAGTTCATTCATAACCTGATTCGGACGCCGGCCTTCAAGACCTACTTCGATGCCCGGGACTACCGGGAACCGCTGGACATCACGTCACCGGCCAAGCCCCACATCCATCTGCAAATCCAGATCAGCCTGTTCGGCGATGATGATCGACTGATCGTCGCCAAGGACGTGACCCGATTATTCCAGCTTGAACAGATGCGGCGGGACTTCGTTGGCAACGTATCCCACGAGATGAGAACCCCGCTCACGGTCATTAGCGGCTATCTGGAAACCCTGGTGGACAACGCCAACGACCTGCCACCGAAATGGCGACGCGCCATCGTCACCATGGCGCAGCAGGCCTCGCGTATGGAGGCGTTGATTACCGATCTGATCCTGTTGTCCAAGATCGAGACCGGCGAACAGTCCATGGCCGACAGCGTGACCGACGTGCATAGCCTGATCACCCAGATCAGCAACGACGCCAAGGCCCTGAGCGGTGAGCAGAATCATGAAATCCAACTGGACATCGGCGAGCGCCGACTGCTGCGGGGGGATGAGAGCCAGATACGCAGCGCCTTTTCCAACCTGATCTTCAACGCGGTGAAATACACCCCCGCCGGCGGCCGGATTGCGGTGTGCTGGCACACCGACCGCACCGGCGCCCACTTGTCGGTCCGGGACACCGGAATTGGCATCGACCCGGTCCATATCCCGCGGCTAACTGAGCGTTTCTACCGGGCCGACCCCAGCCGACACAAGGAAACCGGCGGTACCGGCCTGGGCCTGGCCATCGTCAAGCACGTGCTGCTGAATCACGACGGCAACCTGGAGATCAAGAGCCGGATCGGCGATGGCAGCGAGTTCATCTGCCACTTCCCGCGGGAGCGGCTGGCGGAACGCCCGCCGGAACCACAGCCAACAAACTGAAGCCGCGGCTAGCCGCGAGCGCGGAAGCGGGCAATAAACCGGGACAGATCCTCCAGCTTGGCCGGGTCTTCGTCCACGAAACGGATCACCACACTGACAAAGTCCGTGTCCTGGCGCTTGTCGACCGCCTGCAACTGGTGCACATAGCCATTGAGCCGCGCCATCTTGCCCTCTGCCACTTCGATATCCACCACCGCCGGGTCCAGAATGCCCGGGAACACCTGATCCCGCTTGGCGACAACCTTGACTTCGGTCAGGTTGATGTCCTTCACCACCGAGCGCAGGGTCTGATCGGCAAATCGCACCGCCGCCACGCTGAGACTGGTTTTGCCGGCCAACGGCCGTTTCGCTGCCGGCACTTGCGGCCGCGCCGGCGTGGTCGGTGCCTCTGGGGCACCGCCGCTGGGTTTCTGGGTCAACAGTTGGGCAGAAGCCTTGAACACATCCGCCGGCCCGGCCATGGATTTGCCGCTACCTGCCATCGCCTCCTGCAATCGCGCCCCCATTACCTTGACGATCTTGCCGCTCAGGCCCTCCGGACTGAAGGGCTTGCCCAGGTACTCCGACACCCCTTCCCTGATTGCCTCAACCACATGGTCCTTGTCACCGCGGCTGGTAATCATGATGAACGGGGTATCACGATACGGGTCCTGTTGCCGCATCCACTGCAACAGTTCCAAACCGGACATCTCCGGCATTTCCCAATCGCACAGGATCAAGTCGAACCGAGTCCGGCTCATCAGTAACTGGGCGCGACGCCCGTTCTGCGCCTCACTCAGCTCAATGACCGGAAACCGCTGGCGTAGGGTCCGCTTTACCAGATCGCGGACGAAGCTGGCATCGTCCACCACCAGCGCCGTTAATACTGTCATAACAACAACCTTCAGCGAGAACGGGCCGGAGCTCGGGCCCGGAACGAGCGGGTATCCGGCGCGACCAGATTCGGCCAGACTTAGCGTGAGCCTCGGCCGGGCGCCGAAATCGTTGCCGGCGTTCAACGGCCATACCGAGGCCCCCTAACTATAGATCAAAGCCGCGATCCTAAAACCCGGCCGTTACCAGCACACAACAAACTTCAGAATCCGGTTACGTTTCCGTTCGCGTCAAGGCGTCTTTAAAACACGCCGACTCCTGGAGGCCCTTCAGTACACCCAGAGACGATACGGCGTTTTTCAGGACCACCTTAAACAATTGTCACTTTCGGCCGCTAAATCCCCGTTTCAAGGGCCGCCAAACGCGTTAACATAGTCGCTGATTTCAATTACTTCGCTTCGAGGTCATTCGTGTCCAGCCCCAAGTCCCGGCATCCTGCTACTACCTTTCGCCGTCTTGTCGCCTTACTCTCCCTTGTCGCCGCGCCGCTGGCTCAGGGCGCTACCACCGGCGACTTCCAGGAATGTGTCAATGAACTTGAGCACAAAGCCGTAGCGGCAGGTGTCTCAGCGCAGGTCGCCAATACCGTGTTGGCCCGTGTCGAATACCTGGAAAGGGTCATCGAGCTGGATCGGCGGCAGCCGGAATTCACCACCACGTTCGCCGACTACCTCAACCGTCGCGTCAATGCCCGCCGCATCCTTCAGGGCCGGCTGCTCTTGCGGCAGCACCAGGAACTGCTGCAACGGGTCACCCGGGAGACCGGCGTACCGCCAGCGTACCTGCTGGCGTTCTGGGGCCTGGAAACCAATTTCGGCAGTTACTTCGGCAAGATGTCGGTGCCCAGTTCCCTGGCGACCCTGGCCTGCGACCCGCGGCGAAGCAGCTTCTTCACCACCCAGTTGATTGCGGCCCTGAAAATCATTGACGAAGGCGCCATCAGCGTCGATCAGATGGAAGGCTCCTGGGCTGGCGCCATGGGCCATGTCCAGTTCATGCCCACGGTGTTCCTGCAGCACGCGGTGGACGCCGACGGCGACGGACGTCGCGACTTATGGAACAGCCTGCCCGACGCGCTGATGTCCGCCGGCAAGTTTCTCCAAGCCATGGGCTGGAACCGCGAATACCGCTGGGGGCGTGAAGTCCTGTTGCCGGCGGACTTTGACTACGGCCTGGCGGACGGCGGCAAACGGCCACTGTCGGAATGGCGGACACTGGGCCTCAAGGACGCTTTCGGCCAGCCGCTGGGCACCGCCGATATCAATGCCAGCCTGGTGGTGCCCGCCGGACACCGGGGCCCCGCCTTCCTGGCCTACCACAACTTCAAAGTCATCATGGGCTGGAACCGCTCCGAATTCTACGCCCTCTCCGTCGGCCACCTGGCGGACCGGATCGCCGGTGCCGGCGGCCTGCACACGCCGCCACCAGAAGACGCGCCGGCACTGTCCCGGGACACCATCAAGACCTTGCAGCTGACGCTGAATGAGCGCGGCTACGACTCCGGCCAGCCCGACGGCATCCTTGGCCCGGGCACCCGCCAGGCCATTAGACAATTCCAGCACGCCAATGACCTCACCGCCGACGGCTACCCGGATCAGGCCCTGTTCCAGGCGCTGGGACTTGAGACATGGACTCAATAACCCAGGCGGCGCTGGGTGCCGTCCTCGGCGGAGCCATTGCAGGCAAGACGCTGGGAAGGACGGCACTGTTAGGCGGGGCCCTGCTCGGCACCCTGCCAGACCTGGACGTGATGATTGATTACGGCTCCGCCGTGGCCAACTTCACCCAGCACCGGGGCTTCAGCCATTCGCTGTTGCTGCTCACCCCCCTGAGTCTGGTACTGGCCTGGCTTTTCCAGCGCTGGAAACCCGTGCTCAGCTACCGCCGCTGGTTGCTGTTCTGCGCCAGCATACTGCTCACCCATCCGCTGCTCGACGCCTTCACCACCTACGGCACCCAATTGCTGTGGCCGTTCGGATCTCCGGTGGCGCTAACCAGCGTGTTCATCATTGATCCGTTGTACACCCTGCCGTTACTCATCGCGGTGGCCCTGGCACTTTGGCGGCCACAACGGAGCCAGCCCATGGTGCTGGCGCTGATGCTGTCCACGGTTTATCTGGGCTGGAGCCTGATGGCGCAACAGTTGATCAGCAGCCGAATCACGCCGCTACTGGCGGAACTGGGTGCCGACGAAGCCCCCCGGCTGGTTCAACCCATGCCCCTGTCCACCCTGTTATGGCGGATTACCGTGCTCAACGGCGACGAGCGTCTGGAACTGGTCACTGGTTTCTTCGATGGCCGCGAACCGCCCCGGGTGCGACGCTATCCGGTCGATCCCGGACTGGTCGCCGCCGCCACCGCGCTGCCGGAGGGCGAACGGCTGGCCTGGTTTACCAAGGGATTTCTGGCCTACCAAAGCCAGGACAATCGCCTCACCGCCACCGACATTCGGCTGGGCCTGCCCGGGGCTCATCCCTTTACCTTCGTGCTGGCTCAGGGTGAGAACGGCGCCTGGAGCGCGACTCCCAGCTACCAACTGCCGCGACCGGCGGTATCGCCAGCATTTCTGGGTGCTCTGTGGCTGCGG
Organism: Marinobacter sp. SS21; assembly: GCF_028369065.1. Lineage (GTDB taxonomy): Bacteria > Pseudomonadota > Gammaproteobacteria > Pseudomonadales > Oleiphilaceae > Marinobacter. The sequence continues at coordinate 37,393 of NZ_JAQNDA010000004.1, read as the reverse complement.
CTCACCGGCCGGCAGGCCGAGCTGTGCCTGGCCGACGTCGCACCAGCCGGACCGGAAGAGCACTGCTCCTGACCATGCGCCTGGATCAGTTTGTCGCCAAAGCCACTGGCCTGTCCCGCAAGGACGCCAAGCAGGCCATCAGCCGAGGCAGGGTGACGGTGGACGACCGCCCTTGCCGGCAGGCGGCCAGTAAGGTGCTCGAGCACCAAACAGTGCAATTGAAAGACCAACGGCTGACGCTGCCGGGGCAACGCTACCTGATGTTGAACAAGCCCGAAGGCGTAGTCAGCAGCACCGGCGATGACCCCCACCCCAGCGCACTCAGCCTGCTGCCGCCAGCCTTGCGGCCGGAGCTGCATATGGTGGGCCGGCTGGACCTGGACACCACCGGACTGTTGCTGCTCACCAGCGACGGCCAGTGGTCCCATCGGGTGACCTCACCTCGCCTCCGCTGCCCCAAGACTTACCGGGTTACCCTGGCCGACACCATCGACTCGGTCGCCCTGGAGCAGCTGCGGCGGGGGGTGGCTCTGCGTAACGAGCAGCGCCTGACGGCCCCGGCTGAGGTCACGCTGCTGACGCCACGGATGATCGACCTGACCATCACCGAAGGCCGCTATCATCAGGTCAAGCGGATGCTGGCCGCGGTGGGGAACCGAGTGGTGGCGCTGCATCGGACCCGGATCGGCGAGATCGTTCTGGATCCGGCACTGGCGCCGGGCGAATTTCGGGCGTTGAGCGATGCGGAGATCCACAGTATCGGCGGGTAAAAGGCGGCCTCGGACTAACCCTGGGCGTCGGCGGTGCGATACCGCTCAAGCCGGCTCGAATCGCTGGGCGGCCCGATTCTTACGGACTCGACCGGCCTCAAACACCCCGCCACTCATTGCAATGTAGACGCCTGGCGGCAGCAGCTGGACAGCGGCCCAGGCAAAGCCGAGGTTGAATTCGGCATCGCTGCGACTCATCCGTGCCGGCTGCATGGCGCCCACCAACACGATGGTCTTACCCGTCACCCCGGATAGCACCTCGGCAGTCGCGGTCATGGTGTCGGTGCCATGGGTCAGCAGAATCCGGTGGGCCTCGGAGCCGACGACGGCGTCGCGAATGCAGACCCGGTCCCGGTCGTCGAGATCCAGACTGTCTTTTCGCATCAACTCGGTGAGTCGGTATCCGCCCTCGATTCCGGCTTGTTGCAACATCTCCGGCACCAGGCTGGCTGCGATCTGAAACTCACTGCTGGCATCGAAATACTGCTTGTCGATGGTGCCGCCGGTGGTAAAAATCTGGATCATCACCAAGCCCCCTATTGCGCCGATCCGGCGGTGTTGGCCGAGGCGTACTGCGCATTTCGGCGAAGCTCATAGGCTTTGGCCGCGCCGGCAACACGCCCCGGCGCGCCAGTCTGCAGCCAGCGCTTGATCCGGCCGGCGTCGCCCACCGGAGAACGGCTGCCGAACGAATCCAGCAGCACATGCACCAGCTGCCGACCGCCCACTTCCGCCACCATCACCAGGCAGCGTCCCGCTTCATCCAGGTAGCCGGTCTTACTCAATGCCACGCCCCAGCTGTCCCGATGCACCAGCACGTTGGTGTTGCCGTACGACAGACTGTAGCGGGGCTGACGAAACCGGCCGGTGAAATAACGGCTGGTTGAGTATTCGCCAATTTCGGGGTGCTGGGCGGCGGCCAGGGCGAGCTTGACCAGGTCTGCCGCCGTCGAGCGGTTATCGGAGGACAGTCCGGTGGGATCGACAAACTGGCTGTCATTCATCCCCAAAGCCCGGGCCTTGGCGTTCATGGCGGCCACGAACGCGTCGTAGCCACCGGGGTAGTGGCGGGCAAGGGTATAGGCGGCGAAGTTTTCCGACGACATCAGCGCAATGCGCAACATATCCCGACGTCGCATCTCCGAACCCACCCGAATGCGAGTATAGGCATTCGCCGCCGCCGGAAGATGGCGGGGATAAAACTCCAGCCACTCGCCGAGGGGCTGTTCCGACTCCAGCACCACCAGCGCCGTCATCAATTTGGTCACCGACGCGATGGGCACCACCCGCTGCGCATTCTTGGCAACAATCAGCTCGCCATCGTCGACGTAGGCCACCGCGGCATTGACCGACGCCAAATTGGGGGCCTCTGCGGACGCCCTGGCCATGCCGGCGGTCAACAGTATTAGGATGGCCAGGTGCAGGGGCAACAGCACACGCATGATTCCAGTATCGCTCCAGACAGTGAGTTTCACCGGCCTGCCTTCGCAAACGCCGACGTGGCGCCTACTATACCAGCCCTGTTCCGCCGGGGAATTGCCGGACACCGGGAAAAATATTACGACTGCGCCACATCGTGTAAATTCAGCGCATGAAAGAATTCTTAAAATTACGTAAAATACCCTTGAATTCAGCATGTTACATAACGTGTGCTTTTCGTTTCCCTGTGTAACCGAACGAATCGGCCACAAGGACGCCAGCACCGCTTACGCACCGGGTCAGCGATGGAAACCAGCCACTCCCACAGCCAACCAGCTCTACCCGCACTGGCCCAGCCGCTGAGCCTGACCCCCGCCTGGGTGCCTCTGCTCCTGGTGCTGCTGGCGGTCGGCTACGGTTTACTGATGCATGCGTTTTATCACCCGCAGCCCCTGCTGGCCCACCCTGGCGGGTTCGAGTCTGACCAGCCCCCCCGCCCTCGCCTCCACTACGTACTCGACAGCCTGGATAGGGTGTTGGCGAGTGGCCACTGGCGCCAACACAACTGGCAGGCCGCGCCTAACAACGGCAGCGGCATTGGCTACCTGACCGGCCCGGCCACCTTCCGTTTCCAGCTGGATAACCCCGGCGACCAGCCGAGGCAGCGGCTGATTGTGGTTGCGGCGCCCTTTCTCGACCATATCGCCCCGGCCGCCATTCGCGACGGGGTTGTCGATCGGCTACCGGTGATGGGGGATCTGTACCCGTTCAACACCCGCCTCTACAAGCTGCCGCAGTGGGTCTGGCCGGTGACCCTGCCGCCTCGCAGTTCGACGGTCTATCTGTTCGAAGTTCGCAACACCGGCCCCACCATGCTGCCGGTAACCCTGCAGTCGCCCCAGGAAGTGGTGGATTCGAGCGCGCTGACCCTGGTGTGGAAAGCGTTCGTGGCCGGTCTGCTGGGCTTCGCCATGGTGTTCAACATCCTCATGGTCGGCATGCTGCGACGCCCGGAACTGGCCTGGCTGAGTGTGCTGCTGCTCGGCGTCATTCTCACCCAGCTGGTGATCGAGGGTTTCGGCCCCTGGCTACTCTGGCCAAACCTGCCCGCAGCCAACGCCCTGATCGGCATCAGCCTGCCCATGTGCCTGATTGCCATCTGCCAGTTCACCCGCCACGCGATCGAATTGCCCCAACTGCCCTCCCGCATTCTCAACGGCTTGTCGCTGATCGCTTTTTTGTTACTGGTGACCACACCACTGCAGATTCCCTACTTGGGCCAGGGCAGCCTGCTGGTGCTGGCCACCGTGGCCCTGTTCTATATTCTGGTGCTGGTCTTGCAGCGTCTGCGCAGCCACCTGTACGCCCGCTACTTTGCCGCGGCGGTGTTGGCGTTGTTGCTGGGCGCGTTGGTGTCGTCCATCCGCACCATCGGTTGGGTACCGGTCAACAGTCTCACCAATTCGGCCTTTTTCCTGGGCACCAGCGCCGCAGCCCTGATCCTCACCATGGGCATCGGCCAACAGCTGCTGGAAGAACGACGGCGACGGCAGCTGGCGTCACTGCGGGTACGGGAAGAGCGTAGCCGGAGAGTCCGGCTGAAGGCCGACTATGACCGCTTGCTCATTACTCACCGGGTCACCGGGCGCCCCAACCGGGTGGTGGTGGAAGAAACCCTGGACCAGCTACACCGCCAGGGCGAGCCTTACACGCTGCTGCTGATCCGTATCGAGCGCTTCCATGAAATCGAGCAGTCCCTGGGGCACCAGGCCTCGGAGCACCTGCTCAATGCCTACCTGGGCCAGCTCGACAGCTTTCTGCGCAAGCTGCTGGGCAATGCCCTGGTCCGGTTCAATCGGCAACCCCTGGGCACGGTGGATACCGTAAATCACACCTTCGCGGTGTACCGCAATCATCTGGAGAAGCCCACCGACCAGCTCTGGCCCGCCCTGACTCAATGGCTGGAAGCCGGCTTCGTTGAAGACCGCTACGCTTTTAGCTGGGCGCCGTCAATCGGCATTGCCCACTCCCAGCAGCATGGCAACAGCGGTGCCGAGGTGCTGTCCTGCGCCGGCTCTGCATCCCTCAATCGGACCCAGACCCTGACCGAGTACGACTCTGCGGTGGCGGAGCAGCAGTACCAGAAACAAATGCTGATGCTGGATCTCGACGGCGCCCTGAACAACGACGATATCTATTTGCTGTACCAGCCTAAAGTCAGCCTGGCCGACCACCGGGTGGTGGCATTCGAGGCCCTGATCCGCTGGCAGCACCCGGAGTTTGGCGCCATCGCGCCGGATCAGTGGATTCCGCTGGCGGAACAGCTGGGCACCATCCATCGGGTCACCCGCTGGATCCTGGACCGGGTGTGCCGGGACTGGCACCAGTTGGCGCCCCACTATGGCAACGATCTCACCCTGGCCATCAACATTTCGGCCCTCGATCTGACCCAGCCGGCGTTTGACCAAACCGCGCTGGCGACTCTCCAGCGTCATGGCATCGCGCCCCAGCAGCTGATCCTGGAGATTACCGAGACCTCGATGATGGCCAACACCGCACTGGCCCAAGGGATGATCCACCGGCTCAGCCAGGCCGGCTTCCAGATTGCGCTGGACGATTTCGGCACCGGCCATTCGTCGTTAGGCACCCTGGCCAGCTTCGATCTTGATGAGCTGAAGATCGACCGCAGTTTCCTTCAGGACATCACCACCGACCTCACCCGCCAACGCATCCTGCGGACCGCGCTGGAACTGGGGGAGGCCTTGCAGCTGAGGATCGTGGTGGAGGGGGTCGAAAATGGGGATGTCGCAGCCTGGCTGCAACAGTTCCCTGGCCTCTACGGCCAGGGTTACTACTGGAGCCGGCCCGTCAGCGTCAGGCAGTTATCAGAGCGTAATCCTTGAGATCCAGCTCTTCCATCTGGCTGGCGTACTGGGTCGCGAAACCGGGGAACATGGTGGCATTGAAACCGTCCTCGGTGAGGTACCAGCTCTTGCAGCCGGAGTTCCAGTTGGTTTTCGCCAGACGACGCTGAATGTCTGCGTTATAGACCTGCTGGGCGCGATCTCGCACCGCCAGCGCCTTTAGGTTCTTGTCGAGAATGGTGCGCACCCCCTTCACGATGTAGTCGATCTGGGACTCCATGTACACCAGCGCCGAGTTGTGACCCGGACCGGAGTTCGGGCCGAACGTCAGGAACAGATTGGGATAGCCGGCCACGTTGATGCTCTTGTAGGCCTGAGCGCCCCGCTGCCAGTCTTCCGCCAACAACCGACCGCCGCTGCCCCGCACCGGGAACGGCGTCCCCGAGTGACTGACCTCGAAGCCAGTGGCGAACACGATGCAGTCGAATTGATGCTCAATGCCCTCCACGGTACGGATGCCATTTTCCGACAAGCGCGCGATTGGCCAGGTGATCAACTTGCAGTTGGGCTGCTGCAGGGCCGGATAATAGTCGTTAGACACCAGAATCCGCTTACAGCCAATGCGGTAGTTCGGCGTCAGCTGGCGACGCAGCCACTTGTCCTTGACCTGACGCTTTAGATGCCAACGCCCCAATCGTTCAGCGATTGCCGTCATCGGAGAATTCCAGATCACCGCCAGCGCCATGGATTCATGGGCCAGATAGAGGCCCTTGCGCAGCGCGCTCTGACTCGCCGGCAGTTTGCGGAACAGCGTCTTCTGCCAGTTCGGGGTCTGGAAGTCGGGGCGTGGCATGACCCAGGCGGGCGTGCGCTGGAACACCGTCAGTTTGTCGGCGTCCCTGACCAGCTCGGGAATGATCTGGATGGCGCTGGCACCGGTGCCGATCACGCCCACCTTCTTGCCCCGGAAATCGTAGTCGTGATCCCAGGCGGCGCTGTGGATCTTGTGGCCCTGGAACTCGTCAATGCCGGTGATGGCTGGGAAGCTGGCGTTGGACAGCGGCCCCTGGGCCATCACTGCGGCGCGGGCACTGAACACCTCGCCAGCCTCGGTGGTGGCGTGCCACAGCCCCTGGTCATCATCGTAGGCCAGATCGGTGACATTCTGGTTGAAACGAATGTAGTTGCCGAGATCGAACCGCTCCACCATGGCCTTGATGTAATCCAGAATTTCGGCACTGCCGGAAAAGCTCCGGGACCAGTCCGGATTGGGATCAAAGGAATAGGAATACAGGTTCGAGGGGATGTCACAGGCAGCGCCGGGATAGGTGTTGTCCCGCCAGGTGCCGCCCACCTCGCTGGCCCGCTCCAGCATTACGATGTCCTTGATTCCGGCCTGCTGCAGCCGGATGGCGGCACCAAGACCGGCAAAACCCGCGCCGACGATCAGCACGGTACTGGGACGACTCCGTTTCGGAGCGGCCAGACTCTTGGCCTTTGCGCCGTTGGCTCGCTTACCGCTGTTACGGTTGGTGGTCGCGTTGGTCATAGCTACTTCTCACTGTCTCTGGATAACGGCGCACCGGCCCGCCAGCCCAGGGCGGCGACCGGTGCGGCGGTTGGTCGGGGACCGGCTCAGGCGGTCGGTTTGTAAGTCAGCTCTTTGACCCAGCTCGGGACCGCCGGCAACGCCTTGCGCGGAATGTAGCTGGTCGCCTTCACAATGGCGTCCACCGGCTTGTGATACAGCCGGTTGTCGCGGTCCACCACCCAGCGACTGTGGAGTTTGATGATCTGGAACCAGGGGTTGCGGCGGCCATCCTCGGTACGCCCGCCGATCTTCTCGAACTTGCGCATGCACTCGTAGAGCTTTTCTTCCGACAGCCCCATCGCCACCACGTTGTCCCGCATCTTGTTCAGCAGCGGGAAGTAGGAGGCGATGCCGAGGATCAACCGTGGGTCCATCAACCGGGCGGCCATCTGCACCATCTTGATGTAAGTGGCACCATGGCCCTGCATCTCCATCACGGTGAAGCCCACGCCCAGGTGGCGGGACTCGTCGTCATTGATTTTTTCGAAGGCGGCATGGCACACCGGGTCTTCCACGGTATCGAGCAGGAATTTGCACAGCGCGCCGTCCAGGGCGATCTCCAGCATCGGCACCACGGTGCCGAGCACGTACACCGGCATCTCGTCGCTGTAGCGGTCGAGCCACTCGATCACCAGGCGCAGGTTGATGTTGGGCTCCGGCAGCTCGTCCCCATCCAGCATGCCCCAGCGCTTCATCAGCGCCATCTCGGCGTTGGCGTGACGCTGCTCTTCGGCATGAAAATAGGAATACAGCTGACGCAGGGTGTCGGTGGGGGCTTTGTTCGCCATGGCAGCGAAGGCGCGGGCACCCACGTGCTCGATCCACATCAGGTCCGCCATGAACTCCTTCAGTTTTGGCCACTGCTCTTCCGTGATCAGGTCCGCGCCCGGCGCGTCCCAGTCGATGTCCGACAGGGCCCACTGGGTGTTCTTAACTTTCTCGAGCATTTTGTCGAGGTCGATCTTAGCCATAACTTACTCCTTGAGCAGGTTGAATCAGTGCAGGCGACTGGCGCCAAATCGGTTAATCAGTCCCGTGCCGGCGGCATAAGTACGCGGAATCAAGCGCTTGGCGCGCCAGATCAGGCGGGCATCGAACTGTGGCATGACGTACAGGTCGCCCCGATCGAGGGCATTGAGGGCATCCCGGACCACCCGTGACGCGGACATGCCAAAACGATCCATCAGCCGGTCAAACAGCTTGGAGGACTCGCCGACGATGCGACCGTTAGCATTGATGTTGGTTTTGACCAGGGTTGGACACAGCGCGGTGACGGTCACGCCGGTACCCGCCAGTTCCGCCGACAGGGTCTCACTCAGCGCCAGCGCACCGGCCTTGGTGACGTTGTAGGGCCCCATCAGCGGGGCCGCGGAAAAACTGGCGGTGGAGGCGACGTTGATGATGCCGCCCCGGCCCAGCTTCCGCAGCCGTGGCGCAAACACGTGGCAACCGTGAATCACACCCCACAGATTGATGCCCAGGGTCCACTGCCAGTCACTGATGGCGGTCTCGCCGATGGGCTTGCCGCCAATACCGACTCCGGCGTTGTTGATCACCAGATCCACCGGTGCGGGCAGCAGTTCATCCGCCTTGGCAGCCAGCGCCTCCACCTCGGCCAGCTCACTGACGTCGCAGCGCCAGGCCCAGGCCTGGCCGCCAGCCAGGGCAATCAATTGGACGGTTTCCCGTGCCGACTCCAGATTAATGTCGGAGCACAACACCACGCCCCCACGGCGGGCGATTTCAAGTGCGAAGGCCCGGCCGATACCACTGCCGGCACCGGTCACGACCGCAGTGGCGGCTGTGCTGTTTTTTTTCGGCGAACGAATTCCAAACATGATGAACCTGTCTGCTATGAATAGTAGGATGCTTCCTCTACACTAAAGCGAATGCTTGTTCGGATACAATTCGGAAAAAATATGGCCAGAAAACCCCGTCAAAAGCGCGCTAAAGAGACCGTCAACGCCATCATCGAGGCCGGTTTCATCGCCATGGCCGAGCACGGTCCGGCGGCGACAACCACCAGACAAATTGCTGATATTGCAGGGGTTGGTGTGGGTTCTCTGTACGAATACTTCGACAACAAGGAACAGATCTTCCAGGTGATGGCGGAGCGTTTCGTGGCCGACACCATCGCCCTGATCCAGCCGTTGGTGCCTACCCTTGTTCGGAAACCGATACGGGATGCGGTGCGGGAACTGTTGCAGCAATTCAAGGAATTTCTGCAGCAAAACGATGCGCGCTACCTCAAGTGCGCCCGCCACGCCATGACGCTGGGCTTCGAGGAACACCTGGAGCCGTTACAAAAAACCCTGCAAGAACTGGTGACCCAGTACCTGATGCACCATCCGGAAACCCTGACAATCCGCAACATTCCCACCATGAGCTACATCATGATCAATGGCGGTATTTTTGCGGTGGTCAGACACCTGTCCGAGCCGGCGCCGCCGATTGACTTCGACGAGTTGGTGGAGGGCTTGGCCAATATGATCGGTCATTACACGGAACAGGAAATGGCCCTGATCGAACGCCAGGGCGCAGAATCAAGCTAGGGAGCCTCTGATTAACTCCGAATCGCCTCTGCGCGATCTGAAGGCTGTAGATGCAAGACGCGGTTCGCAGCCAATAGCCGTCGCCCTTGGCAAGAGCCGCAACGCCGCAGGTGCAGCCTTCAGAGCGCGCCCTGCGGGGCATTCAGAGCCATCCACACTCGGCGTTGCGCCTTTTTGCAAGGTCCAGACATTACTGCAAAGTCGCGCCTTGATTGTGAATGGCTCTGAATGCCAGAGGTGATCCGGAGTTAATCAGAGGCTCCCTAGATGACAGCGCCCGGAGGCGCTACACCTCGATGAAGGTCGGCCCGAAACCGTAACTCCACAACAGCACCGACCCGACCCGGGTGGAGACCAGAATCACCAGCGCCACCGCCAGCAACGAACCGGCGTACATGATCGCCTGGTCCTTGGGGATCTGCATCACGATGGGCAGGCCATCGTACAGCAACCAGGCGCCGTAACAGGCGGCACCAAGGAACACCAGGGCATTGAACCAGGGTACCGGATACAGCAGGGCAAACCCCGCCAGGAACAGCGGGGTGCAGGAATAGGCCGCCAGGGCGATGCCGTTGGCCGCGTTGTGCTCCTCATGGGCACCGTAGGTGCGCGCCATCCAGTTGATGGCATAGCCCAAGGCAAACACCCCCACCAGCATGGCCAGATAGGTGAGCACGCTCAGCTGCAACGCGCTCATTTCGGTGAGTTTGAGCGTACGTTCGCCCACGCTCCAGCCAAAGTGGGCGGTGGACATATACGCGCAGACCGGCCCAATGGCCGCCAGGAGCAAGACATAGGCCACATAGACTCTGGCCGGTGTCTCGTGTTCTTTTCGGATGGAAGCCCACTCGTCGTCTGGGTGGGTAAACAGACCAAACGCATGACTCAGAAGCATCGCCGTTTCCCTCTTGTTGTATGGCGTCTTTCAATACGCCTCATTCACAAACTAGTTCAGATCCGGCAAAAGCTCCAGCGACTCAGGCCAGCCTGGGGTCGGTTGCCGCGACAATCTCGCGCTGGCGATGACGGTCGCGGAACGCCAACAGGGTGTCCTTGGCTGCCCCCGCCAGCAGCTCCCGAAAGTCGAGCCAGTCCACCAGGCAGTACAGGCACATTGCCGGATAGTTCCAATCGACAAAGCGGTTTTCGCTGATCAGCGCCGCCAGCGCAGTGAGGGTCTTCTCCACCCGCTCCCATTGCAGACGGTAAAACATGGCGCCCTGGTCGATGTCGAGCCCGGAGCGCTTGGACAACAACAGGGTGACGAACGAATCGTTGGCGGCATCAATCACGGTGAGCTGGTTCTCCTGCTCCCAGTCCAGGCCCGGCAAATCGAACTTGGTCATCAGATAACGGGCGATTACCCGGGAGTCGTACACGGTCTGGCCATCGTCGATCAGCATGGGAATTTTTAGTGCGGGATTCTGCCGGCGCAGCTCATCGCGGTCGGCACCGTAGATGTCCAGGTTATCGAATTGGTAGGGCCGGTCCGCCAGCAACAGCCGGATGCGACGAACATAAGGGGACGTGGTGGAGCCGATCAGTTTCATGTTCATTCCTTGGTCAACGGAGATTGGCAAAGGCCTGCAGGGGGAGGTCGGCCGGCGCCGCGCCCCCCTGCCTCAGTGGGTTTGCAGTTGCCGCAGCAGCGGCTCGGCCTCGGTGTATTCGTAGCCATGCGCCTCTGCCACTTGCCGATGCGTTACCTTGCCGGCACACACATTCAGCCCAGCCCGCAGGTGGCCGTCCGCCAGCAGGGCGGGCACTGGCCCCTGGTCCGCCAGGGCCACAATGAATGGCAGCGTCACATTGCTCAGCGCCTGACTGGAGGTGCGCGCCAGGGCACCGGGCATGTTGGCGACGCAGTAGTGCACCACGCCCTCCTCCACATAGGTAGGGTCGGCGTGGGTGGTGGGGCGGGAGGTCTCGACACAGCCACCCTGATCGATGGCGACATCCACCACGACACTGCCATTCGCCATTCGCCGGAGCATGTCCCGGGTCACCAGTTTCGGTGCCGAAGCGCCGGGAATCAGCACCGCCCCGATCACCAGGTCGGACTGGATCACCGACTGCTCCAGGGCGTCCCGGGTCGAGCACAGGGTACGAATGCGGTTGCCATAACGATTATCCAGCTGCCGTAGCGCCTCGATGTTCCGGTCCAGCACCGTGACGCTGGCGCCCAACCCCACGGCCATGGCGACCGCATTCTGGCCCACCACACCGCCGCCGATCACCGTCACCCGGGCCGGCTCGACACCGGGGACCCCGCCCAGCAACACGCCCCGCCCGCCCATGGATTTTTCCAGGCAGCGGGCACCGGCCTGCACCGACATCCGCCCTGCCACCTCCGACATCGGCGCCAGCAATGGCAAGTGGCCGTGGGCGTCGGTGACGGTTTCATAAGCGATGCAGGTGGCGCCGGAGGCCAGCAGATCGACGGTTTGAGGCCGGTCGGGCGCCAGGTGAAGGTAGGTGAACAGGGTGTGATCCGGTGTCAGCATCGAGCGTTCAGCCGCCTGCGGTTCCTTCACCTTGATGAGCAACTGTGCCTGCGCAAACACCTCCCGGGCCGAGCCAACAATGGTCGCACCGGCATCACCGTAGTCCGCATCGGAATAGCCAATGCCGGCACCGGCCTGGCTTTCCACCAGCAGCTGGTGGCCATGGCCGCCCAGCTCGCGAACCGCTGCCGGCGGCAAACCAACCCGATACTCGTGGTTCTTGATTTCCTTGGGAACGCCAATGATCATACCGCCCGCCGCATTGGGACCTGGGTTCAGCCATTCAGAAAGCCCGAAAGGCCTCCTTAAGTTCAGCAGATGAACACCGATCCGACAACTTCTCCACCGCCCAGCCACGCTCACTGACACCTCCCCAGGCCTGACAAATCACCGGGAGCGATTACACTTAGGGTGCTTTGGGAGCCCCCGAACTACGCCCCCCTGAAAATCCAGGAAACCCAAGGAGTTCAAACATGAAAGCGTTCGCTATCCCGGCCACCGCCCTGGCCCTGATGCTGGTGTCGGCAACAGCTCAGGCCGAGCTGAAATCGGAAACCGTGACCTATCAGGTTAATGGCGAGGACCACACCGGCTATCTGGCCTTCGACGAGACGCTAGGTGAGACGCGACCAGGCATCCTGATCGTGCACGAATGGTGGGGGCACAATGACTTCGTTCGCCAGCAGGCGGACAGACTGGCCCGCGAGGGCTACACCGCGTTTGCCCTCGACATGTATGGCGGCGGTAAGGTGGCGGACCATCCCGACGACGCCCGCAGCTTCATGCAGGCGGCCACCGCAGATGCCGAACAGTTACGCCAGCGCTTCGTGACCGCCCTGGAGTGGTTGCAGGCGCATCCAACCGTGGCGGCGGGCAAGATCGCCGCCCAGGGCTACTGTTTCGGCGGCGCCGTGGTGCTCAACATGGCGCGGCTTGGGGTGGACCTGGCCGGCGTGGTGAGCATCCACGGCGCTCTGACCGGCCCCATCCAGGCCGAACCGGGTCAGGTCAGGGCCCGGGTGCAGGTCTACACCGGCGGCGCCGACCAGATGGTACCCGCCAGCCAGGTGGCACAACTGGTGACCGAGATGCAGGACGCCGGCGTCGACCTCACGCTGACCAGTTTCCCCGGGGTCCTGCACTCGTTCAGCAATCCCGCTGCCGATGCGCTGGCGGAGCGGTTCGGCATGCCCATCGGCTACGATCAGGCCGCCGCAGAGCGCACCTGGCAAGGCACCCTGGCCTTCTACCAAGACCTGTTCGGGCGCTAGCGAGCGCCCCGGCAACGCGCCAAGATCCGGGCGAAGCCAGCGTCCGCTGAATTCAACGCAATAAAAAAGGCAGCCTGGGCTGCCTTTTTTGTGAACGGGTGCCTGTAGCTTACAGGGCGACCACGTTCTCCGCCTGAGGACCTTTCTGGCCCTGGGTCACGGTGAACTCAACCTGCTGGCCTTCGGCCAGGGTCTTGAAACCGGAGCCCTGAATAGCGCTGTAGTGAACGAAAACGTCCGGGCCATCTTCACGAGTGATAAAACCGAAGCCCTTGGTTTCATTGAAGAATTTAACGGTACCGGTAGTTGTAGACATACTTACACTTCCTGAAATCAATCTTGGGGTTGTCATCGCAGCCACTGCGACTGACGTTAACGGAAAAACTTAACTCGCGGAATCAAAAACAGGACGATGCACTACAACCTACGGTGGGATACGTCTTATTCATGAAATGCTTTGCCAATCTTTCCTTCACTGAGAACTCTACTCTTAGTTCAGCGACTTGCCAAGAGCATTTTCGATCGATAGGTGAAGATACCGATCAATTTCAACCACGTACTAGACTAAAGGTGTAGACCCCCAGGGCAACCATGATCAGCGAGCCCAACAGATGGGCCAAACAGCCCAGAACCGCCATCAGCCACTTGCCATCCTGGATGGCCGCGAACATTTCCAGAGAGAAGGTGGAGAAGGTCGTCAGCGCACCACACAGCCCGGTGATGGCAAACAGTCGCCATTCCGGTGCCAGCGTCGTACCGTGACTGAAGTAGCTGATCAGCAACCCCACCAACCAGCCACCGGCCAGGTTAGCCACCAGGGTCCCCGGCGGCAGCACGTGGTATTCGCTGTTGAGCCAAAGCCCCAGCGCCCAGCGCAGATTCGCCCCGATCACCGCGCCGCCACTGACGGCAAGAATCGACCACCACATACCTTGCGTTTGTCTCCACTGGGGGCCGGCGGAGCGGGCGGCCACAGCCGTTAGCCCCGCCCGACGGTTGGGATCAAGCGGCGTTGTGCTCGATCACCGTTTCCTTGTTGTGAGCGAAAGCGTCGAACGGGAAGTCGTCAACACTGAGCAGCTCCAGCACTTCGGCCTCGTAACGTCGCATGAACTCGGCGTCCTGCTCGCTGATGAGTTCCGCCTGCAGCGCCGCCTCCACCCGTTGTTCCGGGTGCAGCGCCTCCATCGGTAGCTGCCCCTTGGCATAGGCCTTGGTCACCTTGCGGTAGAGGTCCTCGGCATGGGGATAATCCGCTAACAGGGCATTGTAGCGAGCCACCGGGTTGGCATTGCCCAGCTCCCCTGGCGTGGTCCAGGCACCGGCCAGCAGCCGGCTGCGCAAGGGGCTGTCGGTGGAGATGGCGCGGGCCAGGGCCCGGGTGGTGTCGTCATGGGGCTTGTCCCAACGCTGCCCCAGCGGCATGGTGATGCCCCGCAAGGCGACGGCCACCGGCCGGTTGGGCAGGTTCTGGAGAAACTCCTCCAGGGCCGCCTCGGTCCGGTGCAGCAACAGCCGCAGGCTGTACTGCATGATCTCCTTCTCGCCCTCTGCCGGCTGCGCTTCGTACCAGTGCTTGAGCACCATCGACGCCAGATACAGGTTGGACAGCATATCGCCCAAGCGGGCGGAGATCAGCTCGCGCATCTTGAGTTCGGCACCCAGGGTGGTCATGGCGGCATCGGCACACAGGCCAAAGGCGGCACTGAACCGAGCCACGCCTTGGGCGTAGCGCCGCGAAGCGCTGTCAAAGGGCACTTCCGGCCGCCCCAACCCCAGCGCCTGGGTGAAGGCGCGGGCTGCGTTGCCGAAAATCAGCCCGGCGTGACCGAAAAAGGCCCGGTCGAAGGCCGCGATGTCGTCGTTGTCCTTGGCCGCCAGCTCATCCAGCACATAGGGGTGGCAGCGGATGGCGCCCTGGCCGAAGATCATCAGGCTGCGGGTCATGATGTTGGCGCCCTCCACCGTGATGGAAACGGCGGTGCCGGCGAAGCTGATACCCAGGTAGTTGCGGGGCCCCAGGGTAACCGCCTTGCCGCCGTGGACATCCATGGCGTCAGTCAGCACGTTCCGCTGGTACTCGGTCAGGTGGTACTTCAGGATCGCCGACGGCACCGAGGGCTTCTCGCCCCGGTCCACCATGTTCGCGGTCTGATTCACCGCGGCCTGGGCGATGTAGGCATGGGCGGCGATGCGCGCCAGCGGTTCCTGCACCCCCTCCATCTCCGCCACCGGGGTATTGAACTGGCGACGCACCCGGGTGAAACCACCGGCGGTACCCACCGCGTAAGCCGCCGCTCCGGCAGCGCCGGACGGCAGGGTAATGCAACGGCCAACGGACAGGCATTCCACCAGCATCCGCCAGCCCTGGCCAGCCATGTCCTGGCCGCCAATGATGTACTCCAGCGGGATGAACACGTCCTTGCCCTTGATCGGCCCGTTGAGGAACGGACTGCCAATGGGGCAATGGCGGCGACCGATGTCCATGCCCTTGGTGTCACGGGGAATCAGCGCGCAGGTGATGCCGTAATCCCTGGTATCCCCCAGCAGGCCGTCGGGATCGAACATGCGGAAGGCCAACCCCACCACCGTGGCCACCGGTGCCAGGGTGATCCAGCGCTTGTCGAAATTCAGCTTGAGGCCAAGCACCTCCTTGCCCTCGAACGTGCCCTTGCAGACGATGCCGGTATCGGGAATGGAGGTGGCGTCAGAACCGGCGCGCGGCCCGGTCAGGCCGAAACAGGGAATCTCGCGACCATCCGCCAGCCGTGGCAGGTAATGCTGCTTCTGCTCCTCGGTGCCGTACTTGAGCAACAGCTCGCCCGGCCCGAGGGAGTTGGGTACACCCACGGTCACCATCAGGGACTCGTTGGGGGCCAGCTTCTGCAAGACCGCGGTCTGAGCCTTGGCGGAGAATCCCAGGCCACCGTATTCCTTGGGAATGATCATGCCGAAGAACTTTTCCCGTTTCAGAAACGCCCACAGCTCCGGCGGCAGATCGGCCCGGTCGACCGCGACATCCCAGGCATTGCACATGGCGATGGCGGTGGTGCACTGCTGATCGACGAAGGCCTGTTCCTCGTCTGTCAGTCCGGTATTGCGATTGATCAGCAGGTTGTGCCAGTCCGGGCGACCGCTGAACAGTTCGCCGTCCCAGCCCACCGTACCGGCCTCCAGGGCGGTGCGTTCGGTTTCGGAAACCTTCGGCGCCACCTTCTTGAACAGATCGAAAATCCGCGGCGTCAGCCAACTCTGGCGGAAGCCCGGCAGGCCGCAGGCCGCAGTCGCGGCAGCGGTTGCGAACAGCACCAGCGCCAGGGTAGCGGAGGCGAACAGCAGCGAGGCCACGCCGATCACCACCAGCAGGGTAATGGCGGGCCTGGCCCCGGATTCATTACGCATGACCACCAAAACGCCAGCGACAGCAATTAGAGACAGGATTAACGTCATCATAGCCACTCATCCTTAGGGAGCCGTTGAATGTTTCCTGAAGACTGCACGGGAAGCACGCCGCCAGTCGCGGCGGTAAGCCTCCACTCTCCAGTTACCTGGAACTGCTTTTCTGACAACGCTCAGCGAGCCTTGAACTCATCCTAGATGGTTACTCGCCAGGCCGTTGCCGTCAACTCACGAGGTGACAATCACCCGAATGCCTTCCAATGCCAGCGAAGCCCGCCCCACGGCCTGCTCGCTGGCGGCCAGTTGCGCTTCGAAGAAATCGATTTCCTCGGCACGGATGGCGGGGTTGGTCCGCTGCAACGCCCTGAGGCGATCGATTTCCGGATTGAAGAACGCCCGCACCCGCGCCAACGCAGCGTCACGCAAGGGCTCAAGCTGGTTATCGGCCAGGGTCTCGGCGTGATCCACCATGGTTTCCACTTCGGCACGGATCTTGGGCACCACCGCCTGGGCAGTGCGGCGACGGATGTTGGAACACAGGTCGTTGAGCCGCTCATGGGGTAACGCCGCCGACAAATCCCGCCCCGAGACATCCACCAGCAATCGCAGCGGCGACAACGGCAAATAGCGGGACAACTGCAAGGCCTGCGGGGCCGGGCAGTGCACGGTGAACAGCGCCTCCAGCATCAGGGTGCCGGGTGGCAGCCCCTTGACCGAGAGGCTGGCCAACGCCGCCTTGCCGAGATCGGTGCTGGTGACCGACTCCATCACGCCGGTCACCAGCGGGTGTTCCCAGCTCATGAAGGCCATGTCTTCGCGCTCCAAAGCCTGTTGCCGGTCCCAGGTCACGGTCAGGCCATCCTCCGGCAGGTCCGGCACATGACCGGTGTGGCGCTGTTCGCTGGGCCGCAGCACGTCGGCGTGCTCGGAGTGGTCCTCCACATCGACACCGAGGATGTCGCAGGCCTCCATCATGAATTCCCGCACCGGCGCTTCCGCCTCTTCCGCCTCGATCGCCGCAATCAACGCCTGCGCCTGGTCACGGCGGCAGGAATTGAGCTCGATCAGCGCATCGCGACCGTTCTGCAGCAGCGCCCGGAGCCGGTCGGCTTCGTCCCGGGTGCGGGCGATCAGCGCGTCGCGGTCCCCTTCTCCGTCCAGTACCGCCTGCCACTCCTCAGCCAGCTTATCCTTCACCGCAACACCGACCGCACAGCTTTGTGCAAACGCATTGAGACCTTCATGGAACCAGCGGTACTGCTGTTCCTGGGCGCCACCCGCCAGATAAGGCAGGTGGATATGGATGGTTTCGGTCTGGCCGATACGATCGAGGCGGCCGATCCGCTGTTCCAGCAGATCCGGGTTCACCGGCAGATCGAACAGGATCAGGTGGTGGGCGAACTGGAAGTTGCGCCCCTCACTGCCGATCTCCGAACAGATCAGCGCCTGTGCGCCCTGCTCGCTCTCCGCGAAATAGGCCGCCGCCCGGTCCCGTTCCACCAGGCTCAGGTGTTCGTGAAACGCCGCGCTGCGGATACCGGCCCGCAGCTGGAGATGGTATTCCAGGGCCATGGCGGTTTCGGCGTGGGCGCAGATCACCACCACCTTCTCCCGTTTGAGCGAGGTCAGGGTCTGCTCCAGCCAGGCCACCCGGGGGTCGGCGGCAAGCCAGTCTTCAGCCGCCAAGCCACACTCGGGGGTAAGCCCCACGCATCCCTGGAGGCGATCACGATAGAGTTCCGGGCACGGCAGCTCGACCGGCTCCGGCCGCCGCTCGGGAAAGCCCTGAATGGCGGCCCGGGTATTGCGGAACAGCACCCGGCCGGTCCCGTGACGGTCGAGCAGGGCATCAACAATGGTGATCACCGGATCCTCGGCCTGCAACATGGTGTCCAGCTCAGCCCCCAACCAGGTCCGCAGCACCGCCTGCTCGACGTCACCGGGAGCACCCGGCTGAGCCAACAGGGTCCGAACCACCTGATTGATCCGCTCGTAATCCTGTTCCTGCTGGCGAAACGCCTCCAGGTCGTGAAAACGGGCCGGGTCCAGCAGCCGCAGGCGGGCAAAATGACTGGCCACACCCACCTGCTCCGGGGTGGCGGTCAGCAGCAGCAGGCCGCGGGTCAGCTCTGCCAGACGTTCGATCACCTGGTATTCGGCACTCGCCCCGTCCGGGCTCCAGGCCAGATGGTGGGCCTCGTCCACCACCAGCAGATCCCAGCCGGCGGCTTCGGCATCGGTTTGCGCGGTCCGGTTTCGGGTCAGAAAATCCAGGCTACACAGCACCAGCTGTTCGGCCTCGAACGGATTCCCCCGCTCTTCCAGCACCGGATCGTCACCGTCATAGTCGGCGCTGTAGTGGTTATGATCGACAATGGCGAAGCGCAGGTTGAAACGCCTCAGCATTTCCACCAGCCACTGGTGCACCAGGGAATCGGGCACCACAAGCAGCACCCGGCGTGCCCTTTCGCTGTGCAGCTGGTAGTGCAGGATCAGCCCCGCCTCAATGGTTTTGCCCAGCCCCACTTCGTCGGCCAGCAGTACCCGTGGCGCGAATCGGCGCGCCACTTCGTGGGCGATGTGAATCTGATGCGGCAGGTGCTGGGTACGGGCACCGATCAGGCCCTGGGCCGGCGACGACCTCAGCCGTTCGAGATGCTGCATCGCCGCCACTCGCAGGCGAAAGGCACCGTTGCGGTCGAACTGGCCGGCAAACAGCCGTTGCTGGGGGGCAGAGAAGTTCACCGAACTGCTGAGCTTGACCTCTGAAAGCTGCTGCAACTCGCCGTTGCCGTCATCGGCGTGGTACAACACGACCCCGCCCAGATCTTCCACCGCCCGCACCGTAAAGCGTTCGCCGTCGAAGGTCTCAATATGTTCGCCAATCTGAAACACCACCCGCGCCAGGGGGGCGTTGTCGATGGCGTAGGTACGCTCTTCATCTGCCGCCGGAAACCCCAGGGTGACCCGACGACCGGAAACATCAGTGACGATCCCAAGGCCCAGGCCGGTATCGCTATGACTGACCCAGCGCTGTCCTATGACAAAATCTGACGTATCCAAAAAACCTCCGAAATTATTGCGTTAACGGTAAGCGGGATTCTCGCACCCAGAAGGCGGTGGCGCCGCAGACGGCTGCGGGCACCACGAACAGGTTAAGCACCGGCACCATCGCCGCGAGGGCCACCGGCAAGCCAAAGCCCAACGCCGACAGCCGGCGTTGGGCCAGCTGTTGCCGCAGCAGCGGGAAACTCACCCGGTTGTTGTCCGCCGGGTAGTCGACGTACTGCAGCGCCATCATCCAACAGTTGAACAGGAACCACAGTAGCGCCGCCACCAGGTTGACGACCGGGATCAGGCCGAGAATGAACAGGCCGAGCGCCCGCGGCAGGTAGTACATGATTTTTTGCACCTCCCGCCACAGGGCGTGGGGAATGTCCTTGATGAGCTGGCTCCAGCCGCCGTCCACGCCCAAGTCTTCCCCGGTCAGCAGTTTCTCGGTCAGCTCAGCCAGATAACCGTAGAACGGCGAGCCGATCAGATTGGCGACGATCACAAAACCGTAGGCCAGCATCAGCAGGATCACCGCGCCGTACAGAATCCAGAACAGCCAGTCCAGGCTCTGCAGCCAGGCCCAATCCGGCAACCAGCCCATGGCAGTGGCAATCAGCATGGCAAAGAATTCGGCGAGCAGGTAAAAAAGCAGGGCAAACAAAAGAATATTGAGGCACAGGGGAATGATGACGAACAGCCGCAGGCCCGGCTGCCGGATCAGCCGGAACCCCTCCGCCAGATAACCCAGGCCGTGGAAAAAGTTGCCTTTGAACATGGTGTCAGGTGCTCCGCTGGTGATTGCCGCAGTGACAGTAACGGGGCGCAAAGCATATCATGATACGCCTGAGCCAACAGCCTGAACGCCTATGAAAACCATGATGTTGCCGCTGGCAAAGCTGATCGACCAACCGCGCTTCTGGCGTTTCGCGTTGGCCCTGTCGGTGGTCGCCATCCTGTATCTCGCCACCACCAGCTCGCCCTACCCGCTGCCGGCCACCCCGAGTGACAAGCTCAATCATCTGCTGGCGTTTCTCGAACTGACCTTGCTGGCGCGTCTGGGCTGGCCCGGGGCCCGTCGGCTACCGGTGGTGATTGCCCTGGCCAGCTACGGCGTTGCCATCGAACTGATCCAGAGCCAGCTCGACCACCGGGAATTTTCCGGCGCGGATATGCTGGCGGATGGCGTCGGGATCCTGCTGGGCCTGATGCTGTGGCCGCTGTTGCGGCGCTGGCAGGCCCTCGCAGCCGGCAGCCCCGACCAGTGCGACAATCACCAGCGCCAGTGTGCGAGATCTCTCACAAAGCGGTGAGATTTTTCGTCAAAGTTGCGTGCGCAGGCCGAGCACTTCGCCAGCAAACCATTTTAATCAACTGATTTTTATACCCTTTATCAACGCCCTCTGCAATCCGGCCGATATAACTACGACACTGTCACAAAATCATCACGGTCGGATTGCTATAGTGGACTCGTCAAGGATGACAGGGAAAAGGACGCCGCTGGGAAGCACCTCTGCAACGGGATGCGGAGAGAAGCAGGGAGATACGGACGCCGAGCTTAAGGGATAAATTCGGATCGCTGGCTAGGACGCCGGCGCCACGGAGCTGGCATCAGGACAACATAACGCGACAGGATAGTCGCATGTGCGCAGGGAAGCGACGACCTGTTCCGACACAAGGGCAACCCCAAGGGGTTGCCCTTTTTTTGGTTCATCGCCTTCCGCCGCGAGCTTCCAACACCACCAACAGGCTGGATAGCCTGGCAGGCTGCCGCTGAGCGACGCGAACCGCATCACCGCCGAGGCGTCACAACCACAGAGCACCCCGTACCGGCAATGAGAACGCAGCGGTTCGGCGCTGCGCCCGACGTTGGCGGGCTCATCCGGCCAGCACACGCGCCAACTTGCTGATCAGCCGTCCCACCTCTGGCGGCTGGACCCATTGGCTGGCCGGCGTCGCCGCCAGCCACTCGCGTGCCCGATCGGCCGCAATCCAGTTGTCGCCATCCAGCACCTGGTGCACCTCCACCCCGTAGACAGCAACGTCGCAGTCCGCGCCCCACTTTTCGCGGCGGAAATAGCCCAGGCAGGGCAGGTTGACCTCACCGACCACGCCGCCCTGGACTCGGGCCTGGCGGCAGGCGGTGGCCATTTCGCTGCACCCCGGCTCGACCTTGCCTTGGGGAAGCCGCCAGCGCTCGCCCTTGCGGCAGCCGGTCAGCAGTACCTCCAGGCGGCCATCTTGAAACCGGTAGGGAATGGCGGCGGCCTGGTGATAGTAGTAGGCGGGTCGCGGCCGCCATTCCTGGCGCTCGCCGGCGTGGGGAAACGGGAACCGGTGCGCCAGCGCGCTGGCGCGAACCAGCGCCACCAGCTCGCCGCGCCCCTTCGGAAGGGCCCGCCAGCTGGCACCGGGAAGGCTCAGCTGAGCCAGGGTGGCGGTGGCGAGTAGCTTGCCGTCAGCCGGCACCGTGGGTGCCGTGCTGGCCAGCTCACGCAACAGCGTTTCCAAACCGGGATTGTGCCCCACCAGCAACACCCGTCGACACTCATCCGGCACCCGCGCCAGCACCCGCAGCAGGGCATCAGCATCGGCAAGGTACAGCTCCCTGTCGATCTGAATTCCTCTGCCCGGGTTCCCCAGGACCTTGCAACACAGCTCGGCGGTTTGCCGGGCACGATCCGCCGGCGAGCAGAGGATCAAGTCGGGCCATAACTCGGCCTGTTGCAGCCAGGCGCCAATTCGCTGCGCGCCTTGCCGCCCGCGCTTTTTCAACGGCCGCTCGATATCCGACAGCGGGTGACGCCAATCAGACTTGCCATGCCGAAGCAGCAACAGTTCCCGAAAGTCCCCCTTCATCCCGGCAGATTTCCCTCAGGCAAACGCGGGATCACGGAAGCACCCCAGATAGGTCGGCGAGGATGGCTGGCCGCGATAGCTGGCCATTGCGGACGCCAGGTAGGGTTCTGCCAGGGCATGGCGATCCAGGTCGCAAATCCGTATCCAGCAGACATCGAGTTGATGAAGGTCAGGCCGACAGCCATTGCGGGGCTCATAGCCCGGCGGTACGTCACAAAGAAACACCATTTCGATGACGTGGCGATTGGTGGAGCGACTGCGGAAGTAATCCGCCACCCACAGCAAATCCCGCAGCCACACTTCGGTGTCGATCTCTTCCAGACATTCCCTGGCCACGGTCTGCTCCAGGGTCTCGCCGGTGTACTGGCCGCCCCCCGGCAAGGTGTAGTACTCCCCCTGGTCCGGGCTGCATTTACGCAGTAACAGCACGGAGCCGTCTCGAACAATCAAGGCCCTGGCGGTATTGCGGATATCCGGGTGCAGCTGTGTCATATAGGGTCCGACGGCCTCCTTCACAGAGGTCTTATAAAGCATGAATGTGCGCACACACGTTGGGTGGTGCTTACACTAAATCGAATCTTCTTACACTAAGATGTCAGCGACGCCGACGCCAGCTTCATTAACCAGCGTGATAGATCCTGACGCGGTTGAATTCCTCAAATTCATTCAGGTCCGGCCAGGTCCTCCCTTCGATGACGGCTTGGCGGGCATAGGCCTCATCCCCCAACACCTTCACCCGCGAATCCGCCAGCAGCACCGACGGCGCCGCGGCCCGGAACTCCGCCAGAAAATGCCGGTTGTCTGGATCGTAGAGCACATCCGCCGCGGTGATGACATCCAGCTCCGAGGGCCGCCGATACCAGTCCTCGCACCGCTGCAACGTGACACCGTTGAGTGCGGCATTGGCCTGGGCGGCATCCAGGGCCGCGGTATCCAGGTCGCAGGCAATGACTTCCCGGGCCCCGGCCAGGGCCGCCGCAATGGCCACCACCCCGGAGCCGCTGCCGAAATCCAGCACCCGCTTGCCGGCCACCCGTTCCGGGTGATCCAGAATCCAGGCCGCCAGCACCTGACCGCTGGCCCAGCAGAAGGACCAGTAGGCTGGCTCATCCACCACCGCCTGGGCCTCATCGTGACTCAGTGGCCCTTCGAGGACCTCAGGATCAAACAGATACAGGCTAATGGCCGGGCAACCGCCCGGACGGGTTTCTGCCACCCGACCGTGGGGGAGCGTTTGCTGGAGGTAGCGATTGAGCTGCTGCGGCGACATGACGGGCCCTGGCTGCGGTACAAATTGGCCATTCTAAACCGCCGCCCTCCCGGAGGCACCCATTTTGGCTTACCACGGCCGGGGTTCGGTATACTGCACGCCTGTTTTCGACAACGAGTGCGTGGCGATGGCCAGAGCGGATACCGACAACTACCTGGAGCTGTTCCTCAACGACATTCCTTTGATGGATGTACGGGCGCCGGTGGAATACCAACGCGGCAGCTTCCCCAACAGCTGCAACGCCCCCCTGATGAACGACGACGAGCGCCACCGGGTGGGCATCTGCTACAAGGCCAAGGGCCAGCAGCAAGCCATCGAACTGGGGCACCAGTTGGTGGCCGGGGACATCAAGGCCGAGCGCATCGCCGCTTGGAAGCGGTTCACCCTGCAGCACCCCGACGGCTACCTGTACTGCTTTCGCGGCGGCCTGCGCTCACGGCTGACCCAGCAATGGCTGCGAGACGCCGGCATTGACTACCCCCTGGTCACCGGCGGCTACAAGGCCCTGCGCCGGTTCCTGATCGACCAACTGGAAGACCTGGTCCAGCGCACCGAATTCCGTATCCTCAGCGGTCGCACCGGCACCGGCAAGACCCGGGTGCTGCACCGGCTGCCCAACCCGGTGGATCTGGAGGCACTGGCCAACCATCGCGGCTCCAGCTTTGGCCGCCAGGTCACCCCGCAGCCATCTCAAATCGATTTCGAGAATGCCCTGGCGGTGGCCATGCTCAAGGCCAGCCATCAACACGGCGGCCCGCTGTATCTGGAAGACGAAAGCCGCCTGATCGGCCGCTGCGCCCTGCCCGAGGCCTTCCGCGAACGCATGGCGACGGCCCAACTGATGATTCTGGAACGTCCGCTGGCGCAGCGGATTGCCATCATCCGCGAGGACTATGTCGAGACCATGCTGGCACAGTACCGGGACCGCGACGGCCAACAGGCCGGCTGGGCGAACTTCGAGGACTATCTGCTGAGCGCGTTGGATCGCATCCGCAAGCGGCTGGGAGGCGAGCGCCACCAGCAGTTGCGCAAAACCATGGAGACCGCCCTGCAGCAACAGCAGGCGTACGGCGACCCCAGCGGCCACGACGCCTGGATCGAGGCACTGCTGACCGACTACTACGACCCCATGTACGACTACCAACTGAGCCAGAAGGAAGGCCGGGTGGTGGTGCGGGGCAGCGCCGACGACCTTGTGGCCTGGAGCCGGGGATAATCGCCAATCAGGATAAATAGACCTTGGATCAAGGCATTATCGGCCTTTAACGTGTCACCTTAACTACATGGCAAGTCCCCTTCTCTGCTATAACCTAGGGAGCCTTACCCGTGACAGGAATCAACAACCAACAATCAAGGAGCCTTATATGGACGATCTGTTCGGCGCGAATGGAAAAGCGTCTGAGTTAATGGACCAAGCCCTGGCCATGATCATGGCCTACGCGCCCAAGGTGGTGCTGGCACTGGTCACGCTGTTGATCGGGCTGTGGCTGATCAAACGCCTGGTGGGCGTGCTTGAAACCCGGCTGACCGCCAAGGACCCCACCCTCAGCAAGTTCCTCTGTGGGCTGATCAGCGTCACACTGAAAATCCTGCTGCTGATCTCGGTGGCCTCGATGGTGGGCATTGCCACCACCTCGTTCATTGCCGTTATGGGTGCCGCCGGTCTGGCGGTCGGCTTGGCGCTGCAGGGCAGCCTGGCGAACTTTGCCGGCGGCGTGCTGATCCTGATCTTCAAACCGTTCCGGGTTGGCGATGTGATCGAGGCCCAGGGCTATCTGGGCACCGTGGTCGAGATCCAGATCCTCTACACCATTCTCAACACCTTCGATAACCGCCGTATCGTGATCCCCAACGGCAACCTGTCCAATGCCAGCCTGATCAACCTCAGCGCCTACGACACCCGTCGCTGCGACATGAGCTTCGGCATTGGCTACGGCGACGACATCGGCAAGGCCAAAGCCATCATCCAGCGGCTGATCGACGCCGACCCGCGTGCCCTGAAGGACCCCGAAGCGATGGTGGTGGTGGGCGGCCTGGGCGAAAGCTCGGTGGACTTCACCGTTCGGGTCTGGCTGAAGGCTTCCGACTACTGGCCGTTCTACTTCGACATGCAGGAGAGCGTCAAGGTCGCCTTCGACGCCGAAGGTATCTCCATCCCGTTCCCGCAGCGCGACGTGCACCTGTACAAGGCCGACTAACGCCGACCGGCCGGGTCGCGTCCTGCGTTCCGGCCAGTTCCAGCGCCCCGCGGCTATCCTCTCGTTGCCCTCCAGTCACCGTCTCGCCACCCTTTGATCACCCCCTCAGCCCCCGCCTCATCACCTTCTCACCACCTTCTCACCACCCCCTCGCGACCACCTTGTTACACCTTTGTTACCAACTATTTCCGCTTGGGAGGTATTTCGCAATTCCGCGTTAAAACCCCTCGCATTCCTGTCAGGCTCAGCTAAGCTGACCGGTAAGGAAGTTGGCCCCTTGGGCCAAAGTCCTGGCGCACGGGCAGACGTCCCCCGGGACGCAGGCCGGTAAGCTGTCATTGCTGGTAGGAGGTTGTCACTATGCCGGTACAGCAGTTGAAGAACTTTCTCGATCAGGCCGATGTCGAATACATGTGCCTGCCCCACCCTCCCGCGTTTACTGCCCAGGAGCTGGCCCATCACGTTCAGATCGCCGGTGATCGAGTGGTCAAGACCGTCATCATCGAACTCGATGGCAAAATGGCCATGCTGGTGATGCCCGCCACCTGGCGGATACGCTGGGACCGGCTGAGCAACGTACTCGACACCGACTTTGTCGACCTCGCCGATGAACGGGAATTCCAGGACCGCTTCCCGGACTGCGAGGTGGGCGCCATGCCCCCCTTCGGCCACCTGTTCGACATGTCCGTCTACTGCTGCGAAGCCCTCACCGACCAGCCAGAACTGGCCTTTGCCGCCGGCAGTCACACCGAATCGATTCACATGAAAACCGCCGACTTCCTGAACCTGGTACACCCGGTGGTGATCGACCAGGGCTTCACCAAGCCCGGCACCCAGAAACCTTCCTGGCTCAAGAAGAGCCGAAAACCTCGCCAGCTCGGCACGGGCAACCGCACCACCGGCATGGCCGGATACTGAGTCCGCAGGCCGATTTCGACAACCGGGCACGCTTGTCTGAATCGCTCCATCGCGTAAACTGGGGCCCTCAGGAGACGGGGTGAAAGCGTCCGTGCTTTCGCACCCTCTCTTCCGACAGGAAGCCCTTGTATGACACAGTCCTATGACATCCTGGTGGTCGGTGCCGGCATGGTGGGCGCCGCCCTCGCCTGCGGCCTGGCCCAAACTGGCTACCGCGTTGCGCTGATCGACCGGGTAGATGCCGACCGCTTCGACCCTGGCGCCACGCCAGACCTGCGGGTGTCCGCGCTCAGCGTCGGCAGCGAGCGTTACCTGCGCCAGCTGGGCGCCTGGGCGGGCATCGCCGCTATGCGCATGACCCCTTATCGCCGTCTGGCCGTGTGGGACGCCACCCCCCATCCCATGCAACGGCTGCTACCCCAGGCCCGGACCGAGTTTGACGCCAGCGGGCTCGACACCAGCCATCTTGGCCACATCGTGGAGAACCGGGTCACCCAACACGCGCTATGGCAACTCGCGCAAGACCAGGACAACATCACCTTGCTGGTCGGCCAGGGCATCGCCAGCTTACAGTCGCAGCCAGACCGGGCCACCATCACCCTGAGCGACGGCAGCGAGCTGCACGGCCAGCTGGTGATCGGCGCCGACGGCGCCCAGTCGCGGGTCCGCACCCTGGCCGGCATCGGCACCACGCGGGATCAGTACGCGCAACAGGCGCTGGTGGCGTCGGTGCGCTATCGGGGCCCGGTGACCGACATCACCTGGCAGGCGTTCCACCCCAGCGGCCCCCGCGCCTTCCTGCCGCTGCATGCCGCCGGGTCCCATCCCGGTGAAAGCTGGGCGTCGCTGGTGTGGTACGACCATCCGGATACCCTGGCCGGCCTCAAGGCGCTGGCCCCCGAGGAATTCCTGGCCACCGTGCAAGACGCCTTTCCCGGCGACCTGCCACCATTGACCCACGTCGATGGCCGCGCCAGTTTCCCCATCGCCCGCCAGCACGCCAACCACTACCAGCAGGACCGGGTGGTACTGGTGGGGGACGCCGCCCACACGCTCAATCCGCTGGCCGGCCAGGGCGTCAACCTGGGCTTCCAGGACGCCGACTGCCTGCAACAGCTGCTGCAGGAATGCCGGCGCGCCGGACTCGACCCGGCGACACCGCACTGGCTTGAACGCTATGAACGCCTGCGCCGACCCGCCAATCGTCGCATGATGCTGGCCATGGACCTGTTCTACCATCTGTTCAGCAACCGGATTCCGCCGCTTCACCTGGCCCGCAACCTCGGGCTCGGCCTGGCCCAGGCAATGCCGTTCGCCAAAAATCGGGTGGCGCGGTACGCTATGGGGATCGAGGACACGCTGCCGCCCCTGGTGCAGACCCTGGCCAACCGGCTACCCGGTTTCGGGCCGCGCTAATCGGCGCCAGTCGGCCACTCACCACTCGCAAGGATACCCGCCATGTCAGAGACTCTGTTCAGCAAGATCATCAACCGCGAGATCCCCGCCGACATCGTGTACGAGGACGATCTCAGCCTGGCCTTCCGCGACATCAACCCCCAGGCCCCGGTACACCTGCTGCTGATTCCCAAGAAAGCCATTGCCACCATCAACGACCTGGGGCCGGACGACCGCGAACTGGTGGGGCACCTCTTTGTCGTCGCGGCCAAGCTGGCCAAGGAGATGGGCTTCGACGACGACGGCTACCGCACGGTGATGAACTGTGGCGCCAATGCCGGCCAAACCGTGTTTCACCTGCACCTGCACCTGCTCGCCGGCAAGCCCTTCGGCTGGCCGCCCTACACCGACCGCATGAAGCAGGCGTAAGTCCGGCGCCGCACAGCCGGCGGCCCGCCGGGGACAGGCTTCACACCGATTGCCAGTCCAGGGAAACGGCCACAAAAAAACCGGTCGGCAAGCGCCAGACCGGTTTTTTTTGTGGCTTTGGCACAGCCCGGATGCAATCAGCGCCGGGTGTGACCAACCACCCGCTCCGCCTCTTCCATGGAGGTGTGGCGGACGTCCTCGCCCTTGACCATGAAGATGACGTTTTCCGCCAGGTTGCAAGCGTGGTCGCCGACTCGCTCCAGCGCCCGCAGCACCCACATCACCGACATGCAGCGGGAGATGTTGCGGGTGTCTTCCATCATGAAGGTCAGCAGGCTGCGGGTAGCGGCCTGATACTCCTCATCGACCCGCTTGTCCTCTTTCATCACCAGCAGGGCCTGCTCGGAATCGAGACGGGCGAAGGCGTCGAGGGCATCGTGCAACATGCCGGCAACATGGTTACCGATGTGACGCACCTCCACGTAGCCCCGAGGTGCCTTACCCTCTTCCGCCAGACCGATGGCGAACTTGGCGATCTTCTTGGCTTCGTCACCGACCCGCTCCAGGTCCGCCACCATCTTGATCACCGACACCACCAGGCGCAGGTCGCGGGCGGTCGGCTGGCGACGGGCGATCACCCGGGTGGCTTCCTCGTCGATGTCCACTTCCATCTGATCGACTGCCTTGTCCCGGCCTCGAACTTCGTCGGCCAGCTGGCTGTCGCTCTCGACCAGGGCCTGAACGGCATCGTTCAGTTGCTGTTCAACCAGCCCCCCCATTTTCAGGAATTCGGTCTTGAGCTCCGCCAGTTCCTCGTTGAACTGATGGGAAATGTGATCACCGTATACGTCGTCCTTCTTATGCGGCATAAGTCTTGTTCTCCTTTATGCTGTCAACGGGCGCGGTTAACCGAAACGTCCGGTGATGTAAGATTCCGTCAATTCGTGCTCGGGCGTGGTGAACACCTTGTTGGTCTCGTTCACTTCCACCAGGTGGCCGAGATGGAA
Source organism: Marinobacter sp. SS21 (assembly GCF_028369065.1). Classification (GTDB taxonomy): domain Bacteria; phylum Pseudomonadota; class Gammaproteobacteria; order Pseudomonadales; family Oleiphilaceae; genus Marinobacter. The sequence continues at coordinate 7,896 of NZ_JAQNDA010000004.1, read as the reverse complement.
ATAGGCGGTACGATCCGACACCCGCGCCGCCTGCTGCATGGAATGGGTCACGATGATGATGGTGTAGCTTTCCGACAGCTCGGCAATCAGCTCTTCCACGCGCGCGGTCGCGATCGGGTCCAACGCCGAACAGGGTTCGTCCATCAGCACCACCTCCGGGCTGACGGCGATGGTACGGGCGATGCACAGGCGCTGCTGCTGGCCGCCAGACATGCCGGTAGCGGGGGCATCCAGGCGGTCTTTCACCTCGTTCCACAGCCCCGCCTTACGCAGGCTGTTCTCGACGATGTCGTCCAGCTCGGACTTACGATTGGCCAGACCGTGAATGCGCGGGCCATAGGCGACGTTGTCGTAGATCGACTTGGGGAACGGGTTGGGCTTCTGGAACACCATACCCACTCGCGCCCGCAGCTCCACCACGTCACGCTTGGGGTCGTACAGGTCCTGGCCGTCCAGCTCCAGCTGCCCCTTGACCCGGCAGATGTCGATGCTGTCGTTCATCCGGTTGAGGCAACGGAGGAAGGTGGACTTGCCGCATCCGGACGGACCGATAAAGGCAATGACCTCATTCTTGGCGATGTCCAGGCTGATGCCCTTGATGGCCGGGCTGTCGCCGTAGTAGACCTCGACGTCGCGCAGGGAAAACTTGGGCTTGTCGGAAAACGGTGTACCCACGGTCTTGCCGTATTCGATGACGCTCTCCGCCGGCTGCTCCCGGGCATCCACGGGCACTGGCTCCGCGGTATCCCGTTGGACGTTTTCGTTACTGAGACTCGGGTTCATGCTGTTCATGGGATTCTCCTCACCACCGGCGTTCGAGACGTTTGCGGAGCCAGATGGCCAATGCATTCATACTGATCAGAAAGGCCAGCAGCACCATAATGGCCGCTGACGCGCGTTCAATAAAGCCCAGTTCCGGGCTGCCCGCCCACAGGAAGATCTGGACCGGCAACACCGTGGCCGAGTCGAAAAACCCACTCGGCACGTCCACAATAAAGGCCACCATACCAATCAACAGCAACGGCGCGGTTTCGCCCAGGGCCTGCGCCATGCCAATGATCGAGCCGGTGAGCATACCCGGCAACGCCAGTGGCAGCACATGGTGCAGCACCACCTGCATCTTGGACGCACCAATGCCCTCGGCGGCCTCGCGAATGGACGGCGGCACACTCTTAATGGCGGCCCGGCTGGAAATGATGATGGTGGGCAGGGTCATCAGCATCAGCACCAGGCCACCGACCACCGGCACCGAACGGGGCATACCGAACAGGTTGATGAAGATCGCCAGGCCCAGCAGGCCGAAGATGATTGACGGTACCGCCGCCAAGTTGTTGATGTTGACCTCGATAAAGTCGGTGAAACGGTTCTGGGGCGCGAATTCCTCCAGATAGATGGCCGCCGCCACCCCGATCGGGAAGGACAGGAACAGGGTCACCATCATGGTCAGCAGCGAACCGACCATCGCCCCCAACACCCCGGCGTTACCCGGCTCGCGACTGTCGCCATGGCTGAAGAACACGTCGTTAAAGGAGGTCTCGATCACACTGCGCTCCAGCAGCGATAAGGTCCACTGCTGCTGTTGCTCGGACAGCTTGATGGAGTAGCTGGTATCACCCCGGTGCTTGACGAACACATCCACGTCATCGCTGGCCAGAAAGGTCATTTTCCGGGTTGTGCCCATCACCGATGGGTCCGCTTCCACCGCGTCCCTCAGGTCGCTGGCCGCGTAGCTGCTGAGCAGCCCTTTCAGCGCCCGCTCCTGCTGACGGCCCGAAACCTCCGGCAGCTGCCGTTTGAGCGCGGCCATCAGCGGGGCGAGGTAATCGGCGTTGCGCAAGGCGACGGCATCGGTCGGGTCGTCCAGATACATCAGTTCCGAATCGAACGTCACCTCCAGGGTTACCGTGGTTTTCAGGAAACCGGTGTAGCCCTTGCCGATGATGTCGGCGAACAGCACCACCAGCGCGAACAAAGCTACGGCGATGGCTGCGATGCCATACGCACGGAAGCGCATTTCCTTGCGGTAACGGCGCTTGAGCGATTGGCGGACCCGTTCCGCCTGAGACCCGGAAGGGGTCTGGGAGATTGGCTTAGTCATACTGTTCCCGATATTTCCGAACCACATGAAGGGCGATGATGTTCAGCGCCAGGGTCACGATGAACAACATCATGCCGAGGGCGAAGGCGGCCAGCGTCTTGGCGCTGTCGAATTCCTGGTCACCGACCAGCAGTGTCACAATCTGGACCGTCACCGTGGTCACCGCATCCAGTGGATTGGCGGTGAGATTGGCCGCCAGCCCTGCAGCCATCACCACAATCATGGTTTCGCCAATGGCGCGGGACACCGCCAGCAGGATGCCGCCCATAATACCCGGCAACGCCGCCGGGAAGATGACCTTCTTCATGGTCTCGGACTGGGTGGCGCCCAGGGCCAGGGAACCGTCCCGGAGCGACTGCGGAACCGCATTGATCACGTCGTCCGACAACGACGACACGAACGGGATGATCATGATGCCCATCACCAGGCCCGCCGCCAAAGCGCTCTCGGCCGAGGCCTCCAGCCCCAGCACCTTGGCCAGATCGCTGATAAACGGCGCCACGGTGAGGGCGGCAAAAAAGCCGTACACTACCGTCGGCACCCCCGCCAGCATTTCCAGCAGCGGCTTGACGATGCCTCGCATGCGCTTGCTGGCATACTCCGACAGGTAGATGGCGGACAGCAGACCCACCGGCACCGCCACCACCATGGCAATCACCGAAATCAGCAGGGTGCCGACAAACAGCGGGATCATGCCGAAGGCACCCTCGGCTCCGACCTGGTCGGCCCGAATGGCGGTTTGCGGACTCCAGCTGCTGCCAAACAGGAATTCGGTAATGGGCACCTTGCCAAAGAAACGGATGGTCTCGAAGATCACCGAGAACACGATGCCCACGGTGGTCAAAATGGCCACCGCGGCGCAGGCAAAAAAGATCCGCCGCAGGGTGGTCTCAAACTTTTCCCGGGCGTTGATGTGGGGCGCAATGCGCAACCAGGCCAGGAAACCGCCCAGCACCGCGATGGCCACCACCAGCAGGGTCATCAGCAGCTGACTGCTTTGGCGCAATTCGGTCAGCCGCGTCGCCGCCTCAGCCACCGCCGGCGGCACGAAATCCGCCGACAACGCGCCCGAGGCCACGTTACTGATCTGCGACAGCACCAGACTGGCCTTGCCGGCGGAATCCGGCTGCAGCTCCGGGGGCAGGCCGCCCACCACCAGGGTCTGGATTACCTTGCCTTCGAAGCCGAGCCAGCAGGCCAGCACCACCAGCGCCGGCAGGCCACACCACATGGCCGCCCGGGCGGCGTAATAGAAAGGCAGGGATTTCAGGTTCCGGATGCCGCCCAGTGGGGCCGCCAGGGCCCTCGACCGCGCATAGCCCAAGGCAAACGCGATGGCGACCAGAACCACGATCAGTGGGAATAGATTGGCCGGTTGCATGGTTTCTCTCTAGTTTCTAGCTATCTGTTTCTGGCTATTTCTAGCGGCGCCTGGCACTCAGCTGACGCTGAGGACGGACGCAAGCCCTCGAATGAAAGTCGAAAGTGTAGCTTGATCGCCCACTATTCTCAGGCCTTTTGTTACAGACGCAAAAAAGCACGGGACCGGGTCCCGCACTTTTCAGTCATCCTGACCTGCACAGACGCTTACAGCTCGTCGCCGGTCATGATTTCCAGGGCGCCGGCGTGGCGAGAAGCCTCCATCCGCGTGGCACGATCCAGCGGGATCAGGCCAACATCGGCCAGGTAGCCGTTATCACCCCAGGCACCTTCGCTGGCGAACTCGGACACGTACTCCTGGATACCCGGAACCACTCCCACATGGGCCTTCTTGACGTAGAACCACAGCGAACGGGCCACTGGGTACTGGTCGCTGCTGATGTTGTCCATGGTCGGCTCGAAACCGTTGACGGTCGCCGCCTGCAGGGTACCGGAGTTCTCTTCCAGGAAGCTGTAGCCGAAGATACCGTAGGCATTGGTGTCGGCGGTCAGCTTCTGTACGATCAGGTTGTCGTTCTCACCGGCTTCCACGAAGGCACCGTCTTCACGGATGCTGTGGCAAATCGACTTGTAGGCGGACTTGTCTTCACTCTTGATCGCCTTGATCCAGGAGTAGGTCTTGCAACCGCCTTCCAGGGCCAGCTCGTTAAAGGCATCGCGGGTACCGGAAGTCGGTGGCGGCCCCATCACACGAATCGGCTTGTTGGGCAGGCTGGCGTCGATGTCACTCCAGTTCTGGTAGGGGTTGGCAACCAGTTCCTCGCTGCCGTCCGGGTTCGGCACTTCCTTGGCCAGCGCCAGGAACAGGTGGCGCAGGGTCACGTCCAGATTCTCGGCTTCGCGTGAGCTGGCCAGCACGATGCCGTCGCTGCCGATTTTCACTTCGACGATCTCATCCACGCCGTTGCTCTGGCACAGCTCATACTCGCTGGACTTCATGCGGCGGGAGGCGTTGGTGATGTCCGGGTGCTGAGTACCGATGCCGGCACAGAACAGCTTCAGACCGCCGCCGGAACCGGTGGATTCCAGCTTCGGCGTCGGGAAGCTGGTGTTGCGACCGAAACGCTCTGCCACCACGGTTGCGAACGGATAAACGGTGGAAGAACCAACAATGTTGATGGTGTCACGAGCCAGGGTCGGGGCAGATACGGTAGCCAGGGCACCGGCAACGGCAACACTGGCGAGAGCTGCTTTCAGTTTAATCACGTTACGTCTCCATCATTCACATGAGCTTGTTGAGCTGCTTTTAGCGTGCTGATCGAGCCAGATCCCGTCCGGTTGCACCCCGAAACGCCAAACCTTGACCCGCAGACAAAACGGCACGTTTGAGCCGATGGTTGGAGAATACGCAGCCTGTGTGACAGCTTTGTTACAGAAACTGAAATAATGAAATATAGGACACCCTCTGGGTAGTCACACTTTTTTCTTGCTACCCGGGCAGCGGCCATTAACATGCAATCAAGAACAACCGGGCAGCCCGGCAACAACATTAAAAAATCAGAGGCCTAACTCCATGAGCAATCTCGACGACGACAAACCAGTTCCCAGAGGCGAGCTGACGCTGCAGGTCGTGCCCCTGCCCGCCGACACCAACGCCAACGGCGACGTCTACGCCGGCTGGCTGGTCAAGCAAATGGACCTGGCCGCCGCCACCGTGGCCGGGCGGATCTCCCTGGGCCGCAACGCCACCGTGGCCATCGACCGGATGGAGTTTCTGGCGCCGCTGCGGGTAGGCTCCCAGGTGAGCTGCTACTGCGAGCTGCAAGACATTGGCCGCAGCTCCATGAAGATACAGGTGGAAGTGTGGACCCTGGACCGCAACGCCAAGCGCCAGCGCAAGGTCACCGAAGCGCTGTTCGTCTACGTCGCCATCGACGAGCACGGCCGCATCCGGGAAGTGCCGGAGCAGTAGACGGCGCAACTGCGGCTCAGACTTGCGCCCTGACCGTCTTCAGCACCCGTGACGCATCCATAGCGAAGCGGAAGTTCTGGCATTCGGCGTATATCTTGGATTTCTGCTGTCTTAGGCCGCAACAAGCCTCTTAACGTTGAGCTCTTTGCGATGTTTCTCAGCATGCCAGAGCTCATACTGGGCCTGCTGATTCAGCCAGCTCTCTGCGGAGGTATCAAAAGCTATAGAGAGCCGGATCGCCATCTCGGGGTTGATACCGGCTTTGCCGTTTAACACGGCACTCAGAGTCTTGCGGCTAACGCCCAATGCCTCTGCTGCAGCGGTGACTGTAAGACCGAGTGGCTCAAGACAAAGCTCTCGCAATACTTCACCAGGGTGGGGAGGGTTGTGCATCAACATTGACAGTACCTCAGTGATAATCTTCGTAGTTCACAATCTCGGCATCTCCATCTTCGAATCGGAAGGTCACCCGCCAATTACCGCTGACGGTGACGGACCTGATGCCGACGCGATTACCGGAGAGCTCGTGCAATCGAAGGCCTGGCAAGTCCATGTCTTTGGCATCCGACGCTACATTTAATCTACCGAGAATAAGCCGAAGCCTTTTTTGCGTGAGCGGCCTGAATCCCTGCGGTGCTGCCGGACTTGAAAAATTTGGCTAAGCCCTTGTGTTTGAAGCTTCGTATCATCCCTTGAGCGCAACCCGGAACGTATCAGGTGTCAAAATGCCCAACGCCCGACTCACGCCCCAGCTTGGAGGTGCGAAGCTGCTGAAAATCGGTCGCTGTGCAGCCGATTGATGCGTTCTCCCCCAAGTGCTAGATTGTGTATAGAGGCAGACAACCATACACATAGGTGACACATGAGAACGAACATCGTCATTGACGACCAGTTGATGGCCGAAGCCCTCAAGGCCTCCGGCTACAAAACCAAAAAGGAGGCCGTTGAGCAAGGGCTGAAACTTCTGGTCCAGCTTAGCAAGCAGCAAGAGATTCGAAAGCTGCGAGGCAAAATCAAGTGGGAAGGCAACCTGGATGAAATGCGGAGCGCCGGATGATACTGGTGGATACCAGCGTCTGGATCGACTATTTCAATGGAGCCAATAACCCGCACACTGACTTGCTGGATGCCTCGATAGTCCAAGGGTCAGTCGCTATTGGCGACCTCATCTTTTTGGAAATCCTTCAAGGCATCCGCAACGACAGGCAATACCGTCAGACCAAACAAAGCCTACTGGCGCTGAATCAATATGAAATGTTAAACAAAGATATGGCGGTCAAATGCGCTGACAATTATCGCGCGCTTCGCAAAAGGGGCATCACGATCAGAAAAACTGCCGATGTGATTATCGCGACGTTCTGCATAGAAAAGGAGCTACCTCTGCTGTTCCTGGATCGCGACTTTATCCCTTTTGTTGATCACCTTGAGCTTGAGCCTGCTCTGAAAGAGGCATAACAGAAATTAGCTAGAGCGCTTCGCCATGGAATCATTTGAGCGCCATCATTTGCTCTCACAATAACCGGTATCCGTGGCTCTTCTCTTGGGCTACGAGAGCCGATGCGCGGCGTTGTTCGTGTGAATCGCCATAGGGGAATAGGTAATTGACCCCGGCAAGCCTCACACATTTCATGAGCCGGTTAATTATTATTTTCTACTCTAATAGCTGGATCGTATTCAGGCGGTCGTTAATGTGAACCTGACCCGATTGTTAACGCCCGCCAAGCCAGTACTGCAGACGTCGCCGGTCATGGGCAACAGCCAGAACTTGAAAGCCATCAGGCTTTTCTCGGTAAACGATCGATAGCGGAAATCTGTGAAGGGGGCGCTCTACGAATATCTGGCGACAACTCGACCTGCCAGGCTTTCGGTGACTCGCCAATTAAATTGGCAAGGGCCTCAAATTCCTCTATCAAGGCACCACCCAATCCCGGAACTTTTGACTCGTAATAACCAACTGATTCCAGGATCTCGGCTTCCGCTGCCGGGTGAAAAGAATAGTTCATTTGATCAGAGCTCGAGCCTTCCTCATAACATCCTCACCAGACACGGCCTGAACTGAGCCACTGTCGAGCTCTTCGCCCCTTCTTCGGGCCTCAAGTAGCCAATCTGACCTGAGCTCTTCTTCTGACGGAGACTCCAGGCTCAATACCAGTCGCTGGATCAACTTGGCCCGCTCCTCTTTCGGAAGGTGGAGCGCCAAGTCTTCAATTTTCTGGAGATTCATGCAAGAAACCTCTCGTTCCCTTGTCTCCCAGTTTTGACACGGATGGGTACCGGCTGCCACGACTCGGTTTTCCGCTTTAACGCGAAGCTTTGCGGCAATTTTGGAGGTCGAGTAGGCAATGGGAACCGCCCCCAAAGCCTCTCACAGAACCGTACGTGAACCTCTCGATTCATACGGCTCTTATTACCCAACCGCTACCTGTTATCCTGCCCAATGCGCAAA
>NZ_JAQNDA010000003.1 GCF_028369065.1 Marinobacter sp. SS21 | reverse complement strand
CAACGCTCGGGGGGAGCAGAAGCGTCTGACTGCGAGGTGTGCCTTCCTTGTGCCTCATAAAAATAACCGCGAACCATGTCGCGGTTATTTTGCCAGCTTCGGAGACTGTTTTCACACAGCCTCCAATGACTGGCCTTTCTTGCTTTTGGCGGGGGCTTTTGTGTCACCACTTTCTTTTCGCACTGCGTGCTGCAAGGTTGGTGCCGCAGAAGCTGGTCGCTTCTGCTCCCCGCTACCACATTAGATAAAGCCGGTCTGTGACCGGCTTTATCTGTTTTTGCAGGGGGGGAGCACGCGTAGGATGCCGGTGAGGCTCGCCGAACCGCATCGCCGGTATTCGCGGCGATCTGGGTTTGATGCGGTTCACTTCGTTCACCGGCATCCTACGGTGTGGAGGATCTACGTCGGGTCAAAACCCATCTGGCATTCTGAATCCTGCCAATCCCTTTTCTTCCAGCAGCTGTGAAAACCGGATCGTGGTTAGATCCTTGCCTGGCGCGCCGATCACCTGAATGTTATAGGGCAATCCGCTGGCGGTGCGGCCCACCGGCACCGAGGTGGCGGGCAGGCCGAGCAGGGTGGCCAGGGCGATCCAGCAGAACTGGTCGAGATAGGAACGGGGCTGGTCATTGACCGTCACCCGGCGTTTGAATAGGGGTTGGCTGAGGTCGTGGGGGATGGCGGTGGTCGGCGTCACCGGGGTGAGCAGGACGTCGTGGTGTTCGAACAGGGATTCGATCTGGGCGCGCATCTTCTCCCGGGTTTCGTGCCACTGAATCCACTGATGGATGGGCTGATTGACGCCGCGACCATATTGACCGACGCCGACGGTCATCGGCACCACATGCCGCAATACTTTTTCGAGACGACTGATCCACAGTAACTGCTGGCGTTGGCCCGGTTTGAACGAGGTGCTCAGCAGGCTGCCGAGCAGGTTGAAATACACTGGCATGATCCGGTCCAGGCTCAGCAGTGGATGGCGAGCTTGCGCCACCTTGGCTCCGGTCTGCTCCAGTTTTCCAGTCAGTTCCTTGTAACCTTCGCTCAGCTCTTTGCTAATGGGACACTGAGGATCGTTCAGCCACAGGCCCACCCGCGCCTCGCTCAATTCGGTCAGGTCAGCAGGTTCCATGGCCAGTTGCCAGCTACGGCTGTCGGCCGCAGTGGGGCCGGCAATAACACCCAGCAGCAGTTCCAGATCTTTTGCGGTACGGGCCATGGGACCGCCTTCGGCCAGATCGGGCTGGCTCATGGTGCCCGGTGGCCCCGGAATGTGCCCGCGCAGGGAGACGAGGCCTCGGCTGGGCTTGTGTCCGAAGACGCCGCAAAAATGGGCAGGGGTGCGGATAGAGCCGGCCAGATCACTGCCTACTTCCAACGGGGACATGCCCGCGGCCAGTGCCGCCGCCGCGCCGCCGGATGAGCCGCCGGGGGTGTGCTTGGCGTCATAGGGGTTGTTGGTAACGCCGAAGAGCTTGTTGTAGCTCTGGATATCGGCGGCATACAGCGGCACGTTGGTCTTGCCGATCACAATGGCCCCGGCGGCCGCCAGTCGCTCCGCCACGTCAGCGGAGCGTTGGGGGATGTGCTGTTTGAGGGCCGGTGCGCCGGCGGTGCAGGTCATCGCTGCAACTTCCCAGGTGTCCTTGATGGTCAACGGCAAGCCGTGCAGGGGGCCGGGCGCCGCGCCGGATTTCAGCCGCTCATCGGCTGCTGCTGCGGCTGACAGAGCGACGTCTTCGTTCAGGTGGATGACGGCGTTGATCTGGCCGTTACGCTCGGCGATCCGGTCTAGGAAGGCGCGGGTGACCTCGACACTGGACAGGCGGCCCGCCCGAAGGTCGGTGAGCAACTCGTGGGCGGGGCGATAAACAACGGGGGTATCGGTCACGGAGTATCCTTCTGTGCTTTCAGGTCAGCGCGCCAGTGCTTGACGCGGACCTGGCTCTTGATGGCTTCGATGATGTCGTGGATGAGTGAAATTAATGCCTCGCTCTGCTGGTGGCGGGGCTCGGTGGCGGCGGGCGCCGGCAACAGCACGTCCACAATGTCCTCCACGAAGGCATGATTGCCGGTAGAGGCCAAGTCCTCCAGGATCTGGTGGATGACGTTGGCGACAATGTCACCGACGGCGTCTTCCAGGGTTTCCTGAATGGTTGGCCCGACCACGGGCAGGTAACGCAAGCGGGACAGTTCCAGGTTCTGTTTCAGCGCGGCGTCAACCCGCTCCTCCAGATAGACCCTCAGTTCGCCCCGTTTGGGCATGTAGCCTTCGCTTGCCGCCTTGGCGATCCGTCCGGACAGCCAGTCGGTCAACATGGTCTTGCGAGGGTAGAGGATATCGTGCTGAATGCGCTCAAACAGGGGAGAGCCACGCTGAACTTCGCTTTGTACCCCGGACAGAACCTTGATCACGATCCGGTCCGACAGCTCTTCCAGGAATGCCTCGTAGTAAAAGCTGAAAAAACGGTAGATCCGGGATTGGGTGATGTCGATGATCTTGTATTGGTGCAGGCGATAGATAATGGAAATGACCCGCAACACCCGGAGAAAACGCAGACTGCCGACCGGGATGCAGCCCACCAGGTCGTACCAGTGGATGAATGGATAGAAATACCAGCGGTCATAGACCCGGGCACGGATGGCGTAGCCCCAACGCAGAAAAAACTCGGTGAGAAAGACTGCGACGAAGAGCAGATCATAGAACAAGAAGTTTTCATGCACCGGATGGTAGAGGTCCCTGAATCCGGTGGCGTGCTCGGCCAGCAGCTGCTGAACGGCGTTAAGCCCGTAAATGGCGTCGAAAATGATCAGTCCCAGATTGAGGATTAGCAAACCGAGCATCAAAAAATCAATGACTAACCAGACGAGCTGATGGCTGGTTCGCAGGTTCTCCCTGTTTATCGTGAGCATGAGGTCGCCTTCATCGAGTGTCCAGGCATCTGCGAGGTTTGGCATGAGCCAGGCTGGCCTTGTTGCCGGTCTGGCCCTGCTGGGCCCGAAAGGGCAATGGTTGTCGTCCAGTGCAAGCGGCGCAACAACTCAAAGGCGCGTTTCAGGGCCCGCAGAGTACGCGAGGGGTTATTCGGAAGCTCCCTATACTAGACTATTTGAGTTCGCTGGACGACTTGTCTAGCAGTCGGCGAGCGATGATAAGTAGCTGAATTTGTTGGGTGCCCTCGAAGATGTCAAGAATCTTCGAATCTCTGGCCCACTTCTCCAGCAGCTCGGTTTCGCTGTATCCCAAACTGCCACAGAGCTCAACGCAGCGCAGGGTAATGGCGTTGCCGACGCGACCGGCCTTGGCCTTCGCCATGGACGCTTCCATGGAGTTGGGCACGCCGTTATCGGCCATCCAGGCGGCTCGCAGTGTCAGCAGGCGAGCCGCTTCCAGTTCCGCCTCCAACAGCTGCAGTTCACGATCGATGGCCGGCAGGCTCCAGGGCTGGGCGGCGTAGCGGAACCTGTGACCGGCCCCGGCAAGTAGTTCCCTGGTCTTTTCTAGTGCTGCGCGCGCCACCCCGATGGCCATGGCAGCTACCACCGGCCGGGTGTTGTCAAAGGTCTGCATGGCGCCAGCGAAGCCTTTATCGACGCTGGGGTCCCCCAACAGGTTGGCCTTGGGAACCCGACAATTCTCAAAACGAAGGGTGGCGGTGTCGGAGGCTCGGATACCAAGTTTCTTTTCCAGCCGTTCCACGGTCATGCCTGGAGTGCCTTTTTCCACCACGAACGATTTGATGGCCGCCCGGCCCAGACTTCGATCCAGGCTCGCCCATACCACGACGGCATCCGCGCGATCGCCGGCCGTGACGAAAATCTTTTCGCCGTTGATCACATAATGGTCGCCATCCTCGGTGGCGGTGGTGCGAATCGCGGCGCTGTCGGAGCCGGCAGAGGGCTCGGTGATCGCCATGGCGGTCCAGGTGTCGCCGAAGCGCGCCAGCTGTTCTTCGTTGGCCACCGCCGCGATGGCGGAATTACCCAGCCCCTGGCGGGGAATGGACAGCGCCAGTCCCACGTCGCCCCAACACACCTCGGTCAGGCTGAGGACCGTGTTCATGTTGGTGCCGTTCCGATTGCCGCCGCCGTTGCCGTTGCTGGAGCGGGACAGTTTGGCGGCACCGGCAGCACCGGCTTCGCCCGCGCCGGCGTTCATGCCATCGACCACATGAGCGAACATGTCCAACTCCTTGGGGTAGGCGTGTTCGGCGCGGTCGTACTTGCGGGAAATTGGACGGAAGACCTCACGGGCGACCTGTTGGGCCTGGTGGATGATGGGGCCAAACTTACGGGGAATTTCCAGGTACATAGTGTTGGTCTCCTCAGGCGTGGACGCCGCCAAAGTGTACGGAGGTGGATCGCAGATCCCGGTACCAACGTTCCACCGGGTGCTCCTTCACAAAGCCGTGGCCGCCCAGCAACTGGATGCCGTTGGTGCCGATCTCCATGGCTTTCTCATTGCACAGGGTACGTGCCAGACAGGCCTCCCGGTGCCAGTCCAGGCCGGTTTCGGCCCGACTTGCGGCACGCCAGGTTATCAGGCGCATGCTGTCGATCTCGATGGCCATGTTGCTGATCATGAACGCCACCGATTGACGATGGCTAATCGGTTCGCCAAAGGCCTGGCGGTCGTTGCAGTAAGGAATGACGTGGTCCAGCATGGCTTGCGCCGAGCCGATGGCCAGGCCGCACCGCATCAGGCTGCCACGATCAAGGAAGCTCAGGTAGTCGAAGTCGTCATCGCCAAGCAGGGCGTCTGCCGGAACCCTGACGTTATCCAGCTCCAGGCGGGTCAGTTGGGCCGCCCGCAGGCCCATGCCCGGGTCGGCTTGCTTTCGTAGCCCCTTGCTGTTCCCGGGAACCAGAAACAACCGGGGGCTGCCCGCCAGCTGCGCCGCCACCAGGATCAGTTCGCTCACATCCCCCAATACCACGCCGTTTTTCACGCCAGACAGCCGGAAACCATCGCTGGTGCGGGTGGCGGTGGTTTTCAGGGTGGTCGGGTCGAACAGGGGGGTGGGTTCATCAACGGCAATGGTGGCGATTGGCGGTAGATCCTCGCAGAACGCAGGCAGGTACCGTGATTGTTGCTCGCCGGTTCCCCATTGGGTGACGGCCTGGGCGAACCCGAAAGGCGCCAGCAGTGCTGCGGCCAGACCCATATCGCCCCAGGCCAGATGCTCTGCAATGAGCACACTGCTGACCGGAGACTGGCTTTGTGCCACGCCGCCAAACTCCTCGGGGATGGCATAAAGCGGCAAACCCAGGGTCGCCGCTGCTTCAAACAGGTCGGCTGGTATTGCCGACGCTTCGTCGGCGCTGGCCGCGACGGGGCGTAGCGCTTCCAGAGCCAGTCGGCGAACGCTATCGACAATGAGTTGCTGGTCCTGATCCAGGTTCAGATCGAAGAGATCGCGGGCGGTCTGGTTTGGAAGTCGATTTCGGGGCAGCCAGCCCTTTACGCGCTTGTACTCGCGGGAGGCCATCGCAAGGGTTCGAAATCCGGCCTTGGTGCCCTGATACGCGACCTTTTCCACCGGACTGCGCATGCCCAGACGGTCCAGCCAGGTACTGGCGGCCAGTCTGTTCATCGCAGACAGGGCAAGGCCGATCGGATCTCGGTTCATCGAGTAACTCCTTTAATTGTTGTTGTGGCGCTGTCTTTCGATCATGTAACCAGGCTCAGGCCTCGCCATTGGCATGATCGGCGAGGCCCCGGGGCAGTCGGGTCAATTGCCGCGCACTGGGGGGCCGACAAAGGTTCTTAAGCGGACCGGCAGGCGTTACACTCACAGTTTAGGAGCGATCAGGTCCGGATTCTGGAGTTCGGTCTGGCAATTTGAGCATTGGGGAGACAGCGCGTGTCACAGTCGGTTTCGTTGGAGCCATACCCGAAGGTTGAGGAGTGGTTAAACCAGCTAACGCACGGGGTGGCGGCCCTGGCCAGCGTGGCCGGTATGGTGGTGTTGCTGGTCTTGGCGGTGGAAAAGCAAGATGTCTGGAAGATTGTCAGCTTCAGCATCTACGGTACCAGTATGACACTGCTGTTCCTGGCCTCCACCCTGTACCATTCGGCCCGGCGCTACGAGGTACGCAAGGTCTTCAAGATGGTGGATCACTGCGCCATTTTTTTGCTGATCGCCGGTACCTATACGCCCTTTTTGTTGGTCAACATGCGCGGGGGTATCGGTTGGACGCTGTTCGCCATCATTTGGGGGTTGGCGGTTGCCGGCATCGTGCTGAAGCTGGTCTTCGGGCACCGCTTCAAGCCCCTACAGATCACCATTTACCTGCTGATGGGCTGGCTGGTGGTGGTGGCCTCCCGCGAATTAGCAGACAGTGTCAACAGCCTGGGGCTGTGGCTGGTGGTTGCAGGCGGCATTACCTACACGCTGGGTGTGGTGTTCTATCTGATCAAGGCGATTCCCTATAACCATGCGATCTGGCACCTGTTTGTGGTGGGCGGCAGCACCTGTCATTTCTTCGCCATCTACCATGGGGTGCTGAACGGCTATACCGCCTGATGTCTGCGAGAACACGGACGTTTAGGGTACTGATTGCGGCCGCGTTGTGGCTGTCAGGGTCGGTGCTGTATGCCCAGCAGGTGGAGGTGAAGGTGCTTGGCGACTATCCCGGCCTGCAGGACAATGCCGAGGCGTTCATCGGCGAGGTGGAAGGGCGCAGTGAGCAGCGCCTGCGCCGATACGTGCCCACCGCGGTTCGGCAAGTGACCGACGCATTGCGTGCGCTCGGTTACTACCAGCCCACGATTGAGTGGGAAATGCTGCCAACCGAGTTGCCCAAGGTGCGCCTCACGGTAACGCCTGGTGCGCCGGTGCATATTCGTTCGGTTTCCGTCACCATCAACGGACCGGCGCGGAATGACCCGACCTTCCTGCCGGTGCTGCCGGAAAAACCGGCGGTGGGTGACGTGCTCAATCACGGGCATTACGACGCACTGCGCCAGACCATCCGCAACCGAGCCCTGAGACTGGGGTATTTCGATGGTGACTTTTCCAGCCATCGTCTGACGGTTGATCCCGAACAGCGGGTCGCGGATATGGAGCTGGCGTTCGACAGCGGTGAGCGCTACCGGCTGGGCGAGGTCCGCTTTACCGGGGATACGGAAATTGGCCTGCCGCTGTTACGCCAGTTTGTCACCATCTCGCCGGGGGAGCCGTACCATGCCGACAAGGTGGCGACGCTGAACGGGGATTTGTCCAATAGCGGCTATTTCCGTGAGGTGCTGGTGGACGCCAATCCCGCGGAGGCGGACGATTTTGTCATTCCCGTCAAGGTTCGACTCTCCATAAGGCAGCCCCGCTCGGTGTCGGCTGGTGTGGGCTTCTCAACCGACGTGGGCCCGCGCTTTCGAGGCACCTGGCGGGAGCACTGGATCAATGAAATGGGCCACCGTCGTGGCGCCGAAACAGAGTTGTCGGTGCCTCGCCAGAGCCTGAGCACCTGGTACGAACTGCCCCTGGATCCGCCGATGACCGATTTGATTCGGTTGTCGGCCGGCTATCAGCGTGAACACATCGAGGATGTGGAATCGGAACGGCTGACGCTGGGCCAGCAATGGCAGCATGAACTGGACAACGGCTGGCTGCAGATCCTGTCCATGCGCTGGGAAGGCGAACGGTTTCGGATCGGTGACGACCCGTCCACCACCAGTTCGCTGTTTTTGCCAGGCGCCGGCTACTCCAAGTTAAGGGCGGATACCGCCCTTGATCCCTCGCGAGGTTATCGCCTTCAATTCGACGTGACCGGCTCTCACCGGGCCGCCCTGTCGGATGCCGATATTCTCCACGTCAGCGTTCTGCTCAAGGGGTTGATCACCCTGGCCGACAAGCACCGTTTCCTTGGCCGCTTTCAGTTCGGCGGCGTGGCAACCAACAGTTTTGACGATGTGCCGCCGTCTCTGCGTTTCTTTGCCGGTGGCGACCAGAGTGTAAGAGGGTATGGCTATGAAACCCTGTCACCCGAGGACAGCGATGGCTCGCTGGTGGGGGGGCGCTATCTTTTGGTAGGCAGTCTGGAATACCAGTATGAGCTGTTTGAACGTTGGCGTGCGGCCGTGTTCTATGATCGGGGTAATGCCATCGATAACCCATTCGACCCCCTGGCCAATGGCGTTGGCATGGGGGTGCGCTGGGTGAGCCCGGTGGGCCCGCTTCGCTTCGACATCGCCAAGGGTCTGGATCCCGAGTTCGGGGGTGAATGGCGGGTGCATTTCTCCATGGGGCCGGAACTATGAAGCGTCATGTCCACTGGTTGCGATGGCTGGGCGGGAGCCTGCTGCTGGTGGTGGTATTGCTGGTCCTTGTCGTCACCGCGCTGATTATGGCGCTGCGCTCCGACCCGGGCACCCGTTGGGTGCTCGGCCAGGTGCCCGGGCTCGAGATTCGCGGCGACCAGGGCACCCTGCTGGGGCAATGGCAAGCCCAGTGGCTCCGCTGGCGCGGTTATGGTGTTGAGCTGGAGCTGGTTGCGCCATTCGTTGACTGGTCGCCAAGCTGCCTGTTGCAGAAGCGTCTCTGCCTCGATGTCTTGCGGGCTGAACGCATTCGTCTCGACACTCAGCCCGACAACGGCACTGAGCCATCAACTCAGGTTCAACTCCCCGCTCTTGAACTGCCAATTGCCTTGGTGGTCGGCGACATCCATCTGGGGCCGTTGGCGCTCAACGGCAATACGGTGTGGACCAACGCCAAGCTGGCGGCGTCGTCCAGTGGTTCAGCCTGGATCATCGATCATCTCCACTACCAGCTTGACGACATCAGCGTGTCGGCCCAGGGGCGGGTGGAGACGCGGGGTGACTGGCCCTTGAATCTGAGCGTCGTTGCTGAGTTGCCGCCGCCGCACGGTGATGAATGGCGAGTGGACCTGGAACTTGCCGGAAGCGTCGAGGCGTTGCGCGTCACCGGTGCCAGTGCGGGGTATTTATCCGCCCAGTTGCAGGGTTCCGTCAAGCCACTGGATTCCACCCTTCCGGCCCAGCTCAAGCTGACCTCGCCGCGATTCCGGACGCTGGATACCCTGCCGGAGACGTTGACGCTCCATGACTGGAGCATCTCGTTGCAGGGGAGTCTGGCGCAGGGGTTCCGCACGCGCAGCCGGGCGACCCTGGAAGGGACTGAAGGACCGGTTCAAGCCGACGTCCAGGGCCTGTTGACCACGAGCGCTGTGAACGAACTGCGGCTCACACTCGAGTCCCCGGCCAGCGCGGACGCCGCTGCCGGGCAATGGGCATTGCATGGTGATCTTTCCTGGCAGGAAGGCCTGGTTGCCGAAGCCAAGGCGGAACTGCAGCGATTCCCCTGGTACTCACTGTGGCCAGACCTGGCGCCTGCTGCAGTCAAGCTGGAAACCCTGATGGTTGAGGGCCGGTATGACAACGGCGCCTACCAGGCCGACCTGGAGGCGGCCGTTTCCGGGCCCATGGGCGAAGCGTCGCTGACAGGACGCGCGGTGGGCGATCTGGCATCGGTGCGGCTGGATCGTCTGATCCTGACCACGGGGGCCGGCAAGGCTAGAGGCGAGGTGGCTGTGGACTATGCCGAGGCGATGGCCTGGGACGGTCGTTTGAATCTGGACCAGTTTGATCCCGGGTACTGGCTGCCCTGGCTCCAGGCCCAGATCAACGGGGAGGTCACCAGCACCGGTCGCCTGGATGAGGGCGGTCTTCAGCTGGCGGCCGCTTGGCGGCTGGACGGGCGTTGGCAAGGGCAGGATGCCAGCAGCCGGGGGACAGTAAGCGGCCAAGGGGAGGGCTGGACGGTGTCTGACGCTACCCTTAACGTCGGTGCCAACCAGCTCCAGGCGAAGGGCGAGTGGGGGGAGCAGGTGTCCGGCCAATTGAGCCTGGCGTTCCCTGATCCGGCCGCTTTGCTCCCTGAGCTGGCAGGGCAACTTTCGGCACGCCTCCGGGTTAGCGGAGCCCCGGATGCGCTTGACGGAGAACTGCGGGCCACGGGCTCCGGATTGGCCTGGGGGGACTCGGCCACCCTCGATAGCCTGACGCTGGCGGCAACCCTGTCCAAGGGCGAATCGGTGGACGCCAGCGCTGAGGCACGGACGTTGACCTTCGCTGGCCAGTCGATAGACCGGGTGGCGCTGTCCCTGACCGGTACCGTCGAGGAGCATGTGGTGACGCTGGAATCCCGGCAGCGGGAGCTGATCACCCAACTGGCGGCATCCGGCAGTTGGCACAATGGCTGGCTCGGGCAACTGACCGAGGGCCTGCTTGCACTCCCCGAGCAAGAGCAACGGTGGGCACTTCAGCGACCCATGGCCATTGCCTATCAGCTCGATAACCGCCTCACCCTGGGGGGGCATTGCTGGCGCTGGAAGCAGAGTACGGTCTGTGCCGACGAGCAGGTGCTCATGCCCGAGCTACAGATCCGCTACCAGCTCAGCCAGTTTCCGACCTCTGCCCTGGCACCGTTGTTGCCGGATACCCTGCGGTGGCAATCGCTACTGAGCGGTGGCTTGTCGTTGTCGCTGCCGGATCAAGACCCGAACGGTCTGATCAACCTGCAGGCTGAGCGAGGCTCGTTCGATGTCTATCTAGTGGATGAGTGGCACGCCATCGCCTACGAGAAGCTGTCTGCCCAGCTCACATTAACGCCGACGGATGCAACGATTGCGGTTGATCTGGCCGGGCCAGAGCTTGGCACCTTTAGCAGTCAGGTCAGGCTGGACCCCAGCCAAGAGGGGTATCCCATGGACGGACGGTTTGAATTGCAGGGCCTCGATTTGACCCTGCTGGGCCCGCTTCTTGATCTGGAGTCTGTCGGTGGCCGGCTTGATGGCAGCGGTCGTCTTGCCGGTCCGCTGCAAGCGCCACAGGTCTATGGCGAAGTGGCGCTGAGTCAGGGGCAGCTCATCGACCAGCGGGTGCCGATCCCGCTGGAAGATGTGGCACTGGGTCTTGAACTGCGAGGGCGATCCGCCGATGTGAGTGGGCGTTGGAAAAGCAGTGATCGAAGTGAGGGGCAGCTGGATGGTGAGCTGAATTGGGGCGATAAGCCCTCGGTGAGCATGAATGTTCGGGGTTCGCGCTTGCCGATCACCTATGAACCCTATGCGGATTTGGAACTGGAACCGGATCTGTCGGTACGGTTCGCCAATGGCGCCCTCCAGGTCAGCGGGAGTCTGGCCGTGCCCAGAGGGACGGTGAAAATCCGTCGTTTGCCGGAACAGGCGGTTGCGGTCTCCGAGGACGAAGTGATCGTCGGCGAGGCGGCGCAAGAGCCGGTGGTACGTTCGATCCTGATGGATGTGATGGTGTCCGTCGGGGAGGACCAGGTCAGCTTCGACGGTTTCGGGGTGTTGGGCGACCTTGAGGGAACCCTCCGGCTGGGCAATAACCTCGATACCCGGGGTGTACTCCAATTGACACATGGCACCTTCGAAGCCTATGGCCAGGAGCTTGAGCTGCGTCGGGCCCGCCTGGTGTTTGTCGGTCCGTTAGCGGAGCCCTATCTGGACATAGAGGCGATCCGGAAAGTGGATACCGTCGTCGCGGGCATTCGATTATCCGGTCCGGTGTCCGAGCCTCAGACCGATGTGTTCTCCGAGCCGTCCATGTCTCAGGGTGATGCTCTGTCTTATGTCATTCTCGGGCGCCCCTTGCGCTCGGAGGGGGACCAAGGCCAGGTCAGCCAGGCGGCTATTTCCCTTGGTTTGACCCAGGCCAGCAAGGTGACCCAGAAGATCGGTGAGGAAATTGGCATTGAGGAATTCATTCTGGAAACCGAGGGCTCCGGCGAGGAAGCTGCGGTTGTGGCCAGCGGCTATATCACCGACAAACTGAGCCTTCGATATGGCGTTGGCATCTTCGATCCGATATCGACGGTGGCACTGCGTTACGATCTGGGGCGCTACTTCTACCTGGAAGCAGCCAGCGGCTTGGCCGCGTCGCTGGATATTTTCTATACCCGTGATTTCTGACTCCGCGAAGGCAGGCGCGGTGCAAAGCGGTGACCTATACTCTGTTCAGGAAGCAGCCTTGTGTAAAGGGACACTAAGCAGCTTGTTCTGTCAGGGACGGCGGCCAGCAGTCAGTGCGTCGGGCCGAGTTCGTATCAACCCTGTCATGGAAAGCGCTTACGTGAGTAAAAGGCATGCTTTTACACGAACAACAAGTACGGCTTACGGAGCGGGAGCGGGCGATTCTCTACCGCCTGACCGGTTCCGACCCCTGTCACATAACCACCAGACAGCAACTGAAGGAATGGGCGGACTGTTATCTTCAATCGTTTCCGGATGAAGGGATGGAGATACAGTTGATCAAGAAAGTGCTGCGTCTTCACCTTCCAATCTAGCCAGCTTAAGATCGCGGGCGGCATGAACGAAGCTGGTGAAGATTCGCCGGTGTCCGGGATGGTAAAGCAGGTATTCCGGATGCCACTGCACCCCCATGACCCAGTGTCCGTGGGTGTTCTCGATGCCCTGAACAAACAGGTCATTGTCCACGGCAACCACTCGCAAATGCCTTCCCAGCACCTTGATCGCCTGACTGTGAATGCGGTTGGCACCGATCGAGGGGGCGGGCATGATCTCACCCAACAGGCTATCGCGAACCACTCTGACCGTTTGCAAGGGAAACAGGAGCGGATGATGGCGGGTGTGAACACGCAAGGGCGCCACGTTCTGGCACAGTGAGCCACCCCGGAACACATTCAACAGCTGCGCGCCGCGGCAGATTCCCAGTACCGGCAAGCCCAGTTTTTCAGCCTGTTCCAGCAAGTGCCAGTCGGTGTTGTCTCGTCGATTGTCGTAGCGGGCGGTCACTTCCGGTTCCTGGCCGTACCGACCGGGATGTACGTGGGTGCCGCCGGACAGCACCAGACCATCCAGCAAGGTGACATCGACCCGATTGCCGGGGCGAATATACAGGGTACCGGCGCCTGACAGTTCCAGCGCCAGACTGATCAGCCGGTGGGGCAGCCCTTTGCGGCTGGGGCCGCTAACGCCAATAGTCAGACCCGGGTGCTGGCTCAGGGGTTTGTCGGAGTCATACATAGCCACGCTTTTGAAGCCATTGGTGACAGGTATCCAGCCAATTGTGTGTCAGGTTATGCAAGTTCAGCTTTCGGCTGGTGCGAAACTCAATCATCAGGTCGGCCAGGTCGGCGGCGTTGTGGGCAAGCTGTTCCACAACTACCCAGTCATTCCATACTGTGGAAAAGTGCCATTGGGGATTGTCGATGTCGCAGTCGGGCAGGCGGTAGTGCAGGGTGGGCCTGGCTTTTATGCGGGGGTCATTGGTGTAGTTCAAAACCAGTTCGGGATCGATGAACGCAAACAGCGGCAGTAAATCCAGAGCGCGATTGCGGGTAGGGTTGTTGCGCAGATAGTCCACCATCAGCTCGCTCCGGGTAGGCGCGTAATTGGGGGCGATGAGGCGATCGACGAACAGGTTGTCCCAAGGCTCGATATAACTGGTGAGCTTGCGACTGATATCAAGCTGGTGCCGGGCTTTTAGCCAGTCGTACAGGCAGGCAAACACCCTCAGATAGCGCACCAACGTATCGGTTCGCAGGTCCGGAAGTTCGGGGTTGAGCTGGAGGGCAAAGGCATAGTAGATGGCTTCCCGGCTGCCCAGCGCGCCGGCATCCCGCAATTGATCGCACAAGTGTTCGATGCGTTCCAGGTCGGTGAAGCGAATGGGCGGTGTGACAATCTCAAGGGGAACGATCTTTTCCGCCGCAGCGTCGATCAGCTGCATCGCCTGCTCCCCAAGTTCGCGAAGAGCTTCTGGCAATTCCTCGTCCTGCAGGTCCAGATCCTTGATCGGGTCTGAGTCCAGCTCGATGGTGAAGTCGCCGAACCCGGATCGAATCCGGCTGATGTAGCGTGACTCCTCCACCGCTGTGCCGTCCAGCAATCCAGCCGCTAAGTCAACCAACCGGCGATAACTGAGGCCCGAGATCTCAATCTCGATTCCGACACGACGCTCAGACTGGTCTTTGGTAAAGCAGATATCCGGAAGACGACAAGTCCTTGGGCTGTCCACTGTTTTCCCTCCCCAGTGCGCGAAAATATAGCGTTTGGGAACCCATGTACCGGCGGCGAACAGCTATGACCCTGACCGCTCGGTAGCTGCCGGCCCTGATGACAAAGCTGGCTGAAAGTGCAGGGTTCTGGGCGTTATTCCAAGGCTCCCTTCTGCCTACAGTATCTGACTTGGTTGTGGAAACGGCCAATGAAAGTGGGGTGGTATTCAGTGGCTCCTAAAAAATCCCGCTTTACACTGGATAAAACACTGTATATATTTTCGTTACTGTATAAAAAAACAGGATTGAACCATGAAGCTGACCGCACGGCAAAGCCAGGTCTTGGACATTATTCGCCGCTATCTGGACGAAACAGGCTATCCGCCAACCCGGGCCGAAATTGCCTCGGAACTTGGTTTCCGCTCAGCCAACGCCGCGGAGGAGCATCTGCGTGCCCTGGCCCGCAAGGGTGCGATCGAAATGGTACCGGGCGCCAGCCGGGGCATCCGGCTGCCGGAATCGGAAGAAGATCTGGGGTTGCCGGTGATTGGTCAGGTTGCTGCAGGCAGTCCGATCCTGGCGCAGGAGCACATCGAAGACCATTGCACGCTCAAGCCGGACTTCTTTTCACCCTCCGCCGACTATCTGCTGCGGGTCCGTGGGATGAGTATGAAGGACATTGGCATTCTAGATGGCGACTTGTTGGCCGTACATCGTACCCAGGATGTCCACAATGGCCAGGTCGTGGTGGCCAGGGTGGGGGAGGAGGTGACGGTCAAGCGTTATCGCCGTGATGGCACCAAGGTGCTGCTGATTGCTGAGAACGAAGAGTTTGCCCCCATAGAGGTGGATCTGCAGGAGCAGGAGCTGTTTATCGAGGGGCTTGGTGTGGGCGTCATTCGTCGTTCGGATATGCACTGATCGCCGCCATTCGCGGAGCATTTGGTCATCCAAACCCGCGTTGTCGAACAGTTTGCTGGCTGTTTTCAGGTATCGGGTGTTTGCAGGTTAAGGGGAATCACGATGGAACAACTCAACTTCAGTCAGGTATTTGCGTGTGCTCAACCCGTTCGGCAGCCGTCGGGCCAGGCCCGTCCCGGCGTCGAGCGGGTGATCGGTTCTGTCGCGGTCTCATCCCCATTAATGGCGTCACCCCGCGGCGGCGCAGAACGCCCCGCGGCACTGGCGAGCCGGAGTGTGACCAAGCGTCCGGCCGAGAGCGTCGGTAACGTCACCGAGATCATTCTGCCGGAGCGGCAGGTTGAGAATTTCCAATTGCTATTGCCGATGCTGACCCAGCTCAACCAGGAACAGCGCTGGCTGGCCTGGATTGACCCTCCCCAGGCGCTGGTCAGCAAGTGGCAGACGATGCATGGCATCGTGGCCAGTGAGTTGCTGGTACTGCGTTCTTCCGAGGAGTATTCCGCTCAGGATCTGGCGGAAAGGGCGCTCAGCGCTGGCACCTGTCATGCGGTCGTTTTGTGGACCCAGAAACTCGGCCGACAGGCCTTCGATGCCCTGCAGCGGGCTTCAGCACAGGGAGACAGTCATGGCGTGGTGCTCCGGCAACGCTAACCATCCCCAGTGTCAGCGAGGGCGCAGGTAGTGCATGCAAGCGGGCCTGGGACAGCTACCGGGTAAATCACAGCCACTGTATGGCGTTCAGGCTGGCACCGCCGCGAGTGTGTTTGCGGCGGCGAGTTGTCGCTCTCATGGTGCGGGGCCGTCAGGCGTTGTGGCGGTTAGACATGGTCAGTGCAGGGTGTATGACGGGCGTGTTTCAACGGTATCGTTGTCGTCTTCTTCCCAATCAATATCGTGGGTAACGTTACCCACGGCCTCAATGCCGGCGGCGATCATTGCCTTGGCTACCGACATATCCCGATCTTCCATCATTTCCCGAGCTTCCGGAGAGAAGGAGATACGTACCAGCGGTGCGCTGTCATCATCGATTCGGCGCAAGGCATAGTCGCCATTGGTCAGCTGAACGATTTCAAAGTAGGACGGTGACATGTGCTCTGCCTTTAGCTAGGTGGTTAAGTGCGAATGATCGGTGATTCGTTTGGCTGCGCTGTTCACGGCGGTTAAAACCGGGAGCTACCACTCCTGGTGCCGTTCGGCGATAGAGTCGGCGTAGAGCTTCATTGCCGTGATGATGTTCTGCAGCATTGCCGTTGAGCGGTCAGGGCCGGTGTCTACCGATACGGCGATGATGTTGTCATCCGATACCGACTTTTTCTTGGCCGGAGGTTGCCCCAGGGCCCTGTCCAGTTGGTCGAGTTGCGACCACCAGTTTGCTGGTTGGCGGGTCAAGGACTCCAGCTCGACCGCTTCCGGAGCATCGGGACCGATAAGCGTCGTCAGGTTTGCCAGATTGCTGGGTGTTGTGCCCTTGTGCTGGTAGAGCTCTGCAATCAACGTCAGTACCATGACCCTGGCCCGAAGAATCAGCTCAATTGCGCCTTGGCTCGCGGCTTCTTGTTCCGCCGGGTTGCTGGTGGTTTCCCTGTGGGCAAGCAGCGTCTTGGCGAGATACAGCTTCTGGGAAATCTGGGTATGCCACTGGGATGCCATCAAGAACCTTGCGTCAGCCTTAAACCGTTCGATCAAATTCCAATCGGACCAGTCTACCATTTTCGAGACCCGATTTCCTCTGCTTGACCGATATTCCCGATACGCAAACACCACGACTCGCCGCTGTGATGAGACGGTGCCAGGCACCCGGTTTCAGGGGGCGCCATACAAGAAGCTACAAAAAAAATCTTGTCAGGCTACCCCCCAATCGGGCAAATAGGCGTGCGGATTTTAAGGGTGTTTGAATAACCCAAGGTGTTGCACAGGCTGGCGCAAATCCTTGACGGTCGAATCTCGGACATCCCGAATGCAACAGACAGTCGCGTGACAGGTTGGACGCCCAGGTAGCAATGGCCGGCAACCAGAACCGCGCAGTTAATGGTGAGGTAACAGGAGATGGGAAAGCTGATTGGCCTCGGGGCCGCTTTGCTGGCGGTGCTATGGGGAAGCCAGGCAATGGCCAAGGTAAGCGAAGCGCAGGCCGCAAGACTTGGGGCGGACTTAACCCCGGTGGGGGCCGAAAGGGCGGGCAATGACGCCGGTACAATCCCTGCGTGGACGGGAGGCTTGTCGAAGCCGCCGGGCGGATGGTCTCAGGGGGACCGGGAATTCAGTCCGTTCCCCGAGGATCAGTTGCTGTTTACGATTACCAAAGACAACTATCAGCAGTACCGCGATCAGCTCACCGATGGCCATGTGGCCATGCTGGAAGCCTACGGCCCCGACTATTTTCTGCCGGTCTACCGGACCCGTCGTACCGCCGCGTTTCCGGAACATGTCTACGACAAATTCCGGGACAATGCATTGAGTGCCGCGTTGCTGGACAATGGCAATGGGGTACGGGATACCATCATGACGAGTCCGTTCCCGATTCCACAGAATGGGCTGGAGGTGATCTGGAATCACATCCTCCGTTACCGGGGCGAGCAGCTGTCCTTTCGTTCCGCGTCCGCCACACCGGCAGTGAGCGGCGCCTTCAATCCGATTTTCACCCAGTACGATTATTACTTTGCCTATGCGGAACCGGGCATTCAGCTGGCGGACATCGACAACAAGATTTTCTACCTCAAGACCGAGACCATCGCACCGACCAGTCTCGCGGGTTCCATCACCCTGGTCCACGAAACCCTCGATCAGGTTCGTTCCCCCAGACTGGCCTGGCGCTACGAGACCGGTTCCCGGCGCCTGCGTCGCTCGCCCAATCTGGCCTACGAAACCGATCTGCCCAACGCCTCGTCGTTGCGTTCGGTCGACCAGAAAGACATGTATAACGGTGCTCCTAACCAGTATGACTGGCACCTGCTGGGCAAGCGGGAGATCTATGTCCCCTACAATGCCTACGAGCTGCACTCCGACCGCCATTCCTCGGAAGACATCATTCGGCCCGGACACATTAACCAGGAATTGGCCCGCTACGAACTGCACCGAGTCTGGGTGGTGGAAGCCAAGGTCAGAACCGGAATCAGTCACATCTACGGGCGCCGGGTGTTCTACGTCGACGAAGACAGCTGGCAGATTCTGGCGACCGAGGAGTATGACCAGGATGGCAATCTCTGGCGGGTATCGGAAGCCCATAACATCAGTTACTACAGCGAACCGGTGTTCTGGACCACGCTGGAAATGACCTACGACCTGAAAGCCCGTCGCTACTACATTGACGGTCTGGATGAAGGGCAAGCGTCTTACAACTTCGAGCCCGGATTTCGCAGCAATGAGTTTACCGCGTCGGCTGCCAGAAGGGCTGCCCGCCGCTGACCGGGTATCCGGTATCGGCTGTATCCCGGAGCGAATATGAGGCAATATTGCGTCAATACTAACGATTGATGAATTGGCTTCATGCTCGATCTTAAGCACCTGAAAACCATCCACGCCTTGCAGGAGGCTGGCAGCCTGACGCGAGCGGCCGATCAGCTTCATGTTACCCAGTCGGCGTTGTCCCACCAGATTCGGGACCTGGAGGACTGGTTCGGGGTGCAGCTGTTCGTCCGAAAAAGTAGACCGCTGAGGTTTACGCCAGCCGGCGAGCGACTGTTGAATACCGCGAAATCGGTACTGCCGGAGCTGGTTGCCGCCGAACACGCACTGTTTGCGTTAGGTCGGGGGCAGCGAGGGCGGTTGCATATGGCCATTGAGTGCCATAGCTGTTACCTCTGGCTCATTCCTGCGGTGAACAGCTACCGGCCAGCGTGGCCGGACGTCGAACTCGATTTCGTCGGCCACTGGCATCTGGACGCCTTGCCGGCATTGGCCCGGGGTGAGTTGGACCTGGTGGTCACCGCCGATCCGGTGCCGATGGATGGCGTGGTTTACGAGCCTCTGTTCCGATTTGAAATTCTACTGGCGATTGCACCGTCACACACACTGGCCAAAGCGACGCGCATCGCCGCCGAAGATCTGGCAACGGAAACCCTGATTACTTACCCGGTGGACCCGGATCGGCTTGATGTTTTTCGCAATTTTTTCTGGCCGGCCAGGGTTGAACCGGCACGGGTCCGAACTGCCGATATGACCATGATGATTGTTCAGCTGGTGGCGAGCCAACGCGGCGTTGCTGCCTTGCCGTCCTGGGCGCTTAGGGAATACATGGATTCGGGATTGCTGGCGGCTCGCCCCCTGGGCAAAGCGGGTGTATGGTCGGATCTGTACGCGGCCGTGCGCACAGACGATCGCCAGGCGCCCTACATGAGCGCTTTTTTGGCGTCCGTCAGGGAAACGTCATTCAATACCCTCAGTGGGATTCGGGGCGTACAATTGTAATCAGTTTCAATCTTGCAGGAGTGGGGCATGCCTTTGACGTTGGAGAAACTTGACGACCTGAACGATGAGCTGCGTCAGGCGCTGGTGGCCGAGAACTGGTCAGGGTTTTCGGATCTCAATAGCCTGATTCAGCCTGCCGTTGAGGGCGTGATGACCAGCCTCAGGGCCGGTGAGGTAAGCCCAGAGGCCGTTCAGGAGCGCCTCGAAACCCTGCAATCCCTTTGTCTGGAAGCTCAGGGTGGGGCCGAACGCACGCGCGAGGAAGCCCGGGCAGCGTTAAAGGACATCCAGCGGAATCAGCAAGCCACTCGTGCTTACCACAACGTACAAGGCGGCCCGGCGGGATAACTGTCACATTTGTCGCCGATTCTCTCCCTGTGAAAGCGTCATAAAATTGACTCCCTCTGGTTAACGGTCTTAAATACCGCATCAAAGATGATGGAACTTTGCGGAGCGCGCGTGTTCGCAGGAACTTTTCAACGCAAGAGATTCGATTGAATGGCCAAAAATAATAATGTGCTGGTGCTGTGCGAGGACGCTGATCGTTGCCGGGATATTCGAACCATCCTGGAATTCATCGGGGAAGATCGAGTCGAGACCAATTCACTGGCGCGGGAACGACTGTCCGAGGCCGAGGCGACGGCCGATATCACTGTCGCCATTGTCAATGGCGAGGAGGCGGCGGCAGAGAGCGTCGTCAGTGAGGTACACAGTGCCGACCCAGGCCTGCCCATACTGTTGATTGGCAACCCGGAGTTCAAATCGCTGTCTGAGCAAGAGCAAAGCCGGGTCATCGCCAGAATGGATTGGCCGCTGAACTACACCAAGTTTGTCGATTCCCTTTATCGTGCCCAGGTATTCCGGGACCAGTTTTCCCGATCTCGGGAGCGGGGAAGGCAGCGTGGCGTACAGTTGTTTCGCAGTTTGGTGGGTACGAGCCGTAGCGTGCAAAGCGTCCGCCAACTGATGGAGCAGGTGGCCGATAAAGATGTCAGTGTGCTCATCACCGGGGAGTCCGGTACTGGCAAGGAGGTGGTCGCCCGTAACCTTCATTACCATTCCGCCCGCCGTGACAAGCCGTTTGTGCCCGTTAACTGTGGCGCAATCCCTGCGGAGCTGCTGGAGAGTGAGTTGTTCGGCCATGAGAAGGGGGCCTTTACCGGCGCCATAACCGCCCGGGTGGGGCGCTTCGAAATGGCCGAGGGCGGTACTCTGTTCCTCGACGAAATTGGCGATATGCCACTGAATATGCAGGTGAAAATACTGCGGGTGTTGCAGGAACGCACTTTTGAGAAGATCGGCAGTAACCGCACCCAATCGGCCGATGTCCGCATCATCGCCGCGACCCACAAGAATCTGGAGGCAATGATCGAGTCGGGTGACTTCCGGGAAGATCTTTATTACCGCCTGAACGTGTTTCCGATTGAGATGCCGGCCTTACGGGAGCGGGTTGAGGACATTCCGCTGCTGATCAATGAGTTGGTCTCCCGCATGGAGAAAGAGAAGCGGGGTTCGCTGCGGCTAAATTCCGCAGCGATCATGAGCCTGTGTCGCCATGACTGGCCGGGCAATGTTCGCGAGCTTGCCAATTTGGTTGAGCGCCTGGCCATCATGCATCCCTATGGCGTCATCGGCGTGCAGGAGCTGCCCAAGAAGTTCCGTTATGTGGATGACATCGATGAGAACCGTCCGGTGGAGGACAGCGGCATGCCGGGCGGGATTCCCGGGCTGGTGGGGCTGGATGCGCCGGCATTGTTGCCGGTGAACGGTATCGACCTGAAAGATTACCTGTCCAGTCTTGAGCGTCAATTGATCCAGCAGGCGCTGGACGAGGCCGGTGGCGTGGTCGCCCGCGCAGCGGAGAAGCTGCGTATACGCCGGACGACCCTGGTGGAAAAAGTGCGTAAGTACGGTCTCCGCCAGGATGAGTCCGAAGAGGTGTAGGCCACTGACGAACCGCCGTCAATGCCTCCCCAAGGGAGGCGTTGACCGAATCCTCCGCGACAAAAAATTGTCGCCAGCCCTCCGAAATAAATTCCATCCAATTGAAATTTAACAATAAAAACATAGTGGCATGACATTGGCTTATTACCCCTGAAACGACCCATACGCCCGTGTGATGGGCAGGACTTCGTTAGGGGGAGCCATGAGTCAGCCACAGTTTGTTGTTCCGTCGTCCCAGTCTGGCGCGGTAGCCAATGCCGCCGCGGATGCCAACGACAAAGTCACCGCACTGTTCCCAGCGCAGGAAGAGGATCAGGCGGTGGGGACAGCGCTGGAACTGTTCAACCAGATGTCCCGCCAGATCACCGATTCCTACCGTACGCTGGAATCCCGTGTAAACCAGTTGTCGGGAGAGCTGTCCGCGGAATCTCAGCAGCGGCAGCGGGAGCTGGAAGAAAAAGAGAAGCTGGCTGATCGACTGTCCACACTGTTGTCAGCGCTGCCAGCGGCGGTGGTGGTGCTGGACAGTCAGGGTGTGGTGAGCCAGTCCAACCCGGCGGCCGCCAACCTGCTTGGTGAGCCCCTCGACGGCGAGCGCTGGGTGAACATTATTCACCGTTGCTTTGCCCCGCGCCGCGATGACGGCCATGAAGTGTCGCTGCGGGATGGTCGACGGGTCAGCATCGAAATCCGGACGATGGAAAACCAGCCGGGCCAGCTTATCCTGCTCACCGATCTCACCGAAACCCGACAGCTCCAGGCTCAGTTGGCTCACGCACAACGCCTGTCTGCCATGGGCAAGATGGTCGCGTCCCTGGCTCACCAGATTCGTACCCCCCTCTCCGCTGCGATTCTCTACGGCGGTCACCTCTGTCAGGACGAGCTTGATACCGAATTACGCCAGCGTTGCGCCAATCGGTTGATGTCTCGGCTGACCCACCTCGAGCACCAGGTCAGGGATATGCTGATCTTCGCTCGGGGAGAAACCCGCCTGGCGGAAGAATTGTCGGCCGAGTCACTGGTGCAGGGGCTGCGCGGTGCCATCGATGCGCTTCAGCTGGCCGGTGGCGCCGACGTGTCGCTGAGTGCGGACCTGCCAGAGCTGAGTCTGCTGTGTAACCGGGAGGCGTTAGTCGGCGCCTGCACAAATCTGCTGAACAACAGCCTGGAAGCTGGTGCGACCCATGTGACCATAAATCTGGGGCTGGTGGATGAGCAATTGGAGATTCGGGTGGCGGATAACGGCCCGGGGTTCGCGGCGGAGCAAGCGGCTCAGCTGATGGAGGCGTTCTACACCACCAAATCCCACGGTACCGGACTGGGGCTGGCGGTCGTTCAGGCGGTGGTGAAAGCCCATCAGGGCGGTTTTAGCCTGCAGGCATCCGAGCAGGGCGGAGCCTGCGCAAAGATTCGGTTGCCGCTGACCGGTCGGATGAATCCAGAACAAGCAGCAAGCGTTAGATAAGTGGAGGCAAAGATGGCTCGGGCTCAGATACTGATAGTTGAAGACGATCACGACCTGCGAGAGGCCTTGGTCACCACGCTGGAGCTGGCCAGGTTTCGCATCAAGGAAGCCGACTCCGCGGAACGGGCGCTGGCGGTGCTGGCCGAAGACAGTGTCGATATGGTGATCAGCGACGTGAACATGCCGGGCCTGTCCGGTCATGAGCTGTTGGCGGAGGTGCAGCGACTGTATCCGGGGCTGCCGATGATGCTGATGACGGCCTATGGGCAGATTGATCAGGCGGTGTCGGCCATGCAATCCGGTGCCACTGACTATCTGGTCAAGCCGTTCGAGTCCCAGGTGCTGGTGGAGGCGGTAGGACGGATTGTCGGCGGCGGTCAGAAACGCAATGCGGACCAGCCGGTGGCGGAAGACCCGATCAGCAAGCGAATGTTCCAGCTGGCGAGCAAGGTCGCGGCCAGCGAGTCCACCGTGATGATCTCCGGCGAAAGCGGCACCGGCAAGGAGGTATTGGCGCGCTACATTCATCAGCAATCGCCCCGTGCCGAACAGCCCTTTGTGGCCATCAACTGCGCCGCCATCCCGGAGAACATGCTGGAAGCCATTCTCTTCGGTCATGAAAAAGGGGCGTTCACCGGGGCGCATGCGGCATCCCCGGGCAAGTTTGAGCAGGCCAACGGTGGCACGATCCTGCTGGACGAGATTTCCGAGATGGAGCTGGGGCTCCAATCCAAACTGCTGCGGGTGCTGCAGGAGCGGGAAGTGGAGCGTGTCGGCGGACGTAAGACGATTCCGCTCGACGTTCGGGTGCTGGCCACCACAAACCGGGAGCTGGCTGAGTACGTCAAGGAAGGCAAGTTCCGGGAAGACCTCTATTATCGCCTCACGGTGTTTCCGATGCAGTGGCAGCCGCTGCGGGAACGTCGGTTGGACATCATGCCGTTGGCTCAGGCGCTGCTGAAAAAACACAGTCGCAAGATGAAGCTGGCGGCCATCAGCTTTGCACCGGACGCCAAACACGCCTTAATGGCGCATCCCTGGCCTGGTAATGTGCGGGAGCTGGATAACGCGATCCAGCGGGCCCTGGTGCTGCATCAGGGCAATGTCATCCGCGCTGCGGATCTGTGTCTGGAATTCGGCATCACCGGTCAGGGCAGTGGCGTGACAGCGCCGGCCGCCGCGGTGCCGGAGCCCGCGGAGATCGCCCCGCAGGTTGAGCTGCCAGACACTTTTGCGCCCGAGGAGCCGGCGTCGTTGGGGGACGATCTGCGACAGCAGGAATTCCGGATCATTATTGACACTCTCCGGCGCGAACGGGGGCGGCGTAACCGGGCGGCGGAGCAGTTGGGCATCAGTCCACGCACCCTGCGCTACAAACTTGCCCAGATGCGAGAGTCGGGCATCGACCTGAATGCCGAGCTGGCGATGGCCTGATACCGGCTGCGCCATTGCCTCGAAACCGCTTTTCCATACTCCTTCGTGCGGCGCCTCAGGCGCCGCTTTTTTTGCCCGCTCTGGGCGCTTTTGCGCTGTCAATTCTTTGTCGCCAGCTCGGATCTGTTGTTAATTGTTCTTTTTATCCTAATGAATATTAAGGGAATATATGGCTTGGCCGAATATTTGCTTTTTACGCGATTAGAACAGAACCAACGAATGCAGCCGCCAGCTAGGCCTGCTGACGGTGACCCTGGAGGGAGATATGGTACAGCGTGCCGACATCAACAACGTGCTTTCGGAGATTCGCTCCCTGCGGTCCCAAATGATGCAAAACCAGCGCATCGATCAGGACAACGCCATCCGGGGGCGGGTGGACGATCCTGCCAAGGTCCAGCAAACCGGTGAAACTCCAGCGTTCGCGGACATGCTGAGCAAGGCGGTCAACAACGTCAACGAACTGCAGCAGAACTCCAGTGCACTGCGAACCGCCTACGATATGGGAGACCCCAATGTGGACATCACTCGGGTGATGGTGGCCTCCCAGAAGGCGTCTGTATCCTTCGAAGCGTTGACTCAGGTCCGCAATCGGGTCGTTAAGGCCTACGAAGACATCATGAACATGCCGATGTAATAGCGGAGACCAGTCATGTCGAGCGTTCCAGCCGAAACTACCGCCAATAATCCACCGGCCGCGACCACCAACGACCCGGAAGGCCTGGAGAACCGCAGCGACCTGCTGTTTGGTTTCAATCGGCTCACCTTGTTACGCCAGATCGGCCTGATGGTCGGGCTTGCCGCCAGCGTGGCGCTGGGTGTGACCGTGGTGTTGTGGGCCCAGGAGCCCAACTACCAGCCGGTGCTGGGGGATCTGTCGAGCTATAACCCCCAGGATGTCACCACCATTCTCGAGCAGAACAACATTGATTACCGCCTCGAACCCCGTACCGGCGCGCTGCTGGTGCCGGCCGAGGACGTCTATAACGCGCGCCTGAAGCTGGCGGCCGAGGGCGTGACCGATGAACGCACCATCGGCTATGAGCTGCTGGATCAGGAGCGGGGGCTGGGGACCTCCCAGTTCATGGAAACCATCAGCTATCGTCGGGGGTTGGAAGGCGAGCTGGCCCGGACCATCAGCAGCATGCGCAACGTTCGCAGTGCCCGCGTGCACCTTGCGATTCCCAAGCGCTCGGTGTTTGTTCGCGACGCCCGCACCCCCACCGCGTCGGTTTTTCTGGAGGTGTTTGCCGGTCGCAGACTGGAACAGGAACAGATTGCCGCCATTATCAATCTGGTTGCTGGCAGTATCCCGGAACTGACCAAAGACAATGTCACCGTGGTGGATCAGAGCGGTAACCTGCTCACCGGCCGGCGCGAGCAGAGTGGTCGCCAGCAGATGCAGGACCAGTACGAATACAACGCCCGGGTGGAGGAGCGGTTAACCAGCCGGGTGGCCTCCATCGTCGGACCGATTGTCGGCGATGGCCGATTCCGGGCCGAAGTCACCGCCGACCTGGATTTCTCCTCGGTCGAACAGGCCGAGGAATTGTTCAACCCCGATCAGCAGGCGGTGCGCAGCGAACGGGAACTGACCGAGCAACGCCGTAGCGGATTCATGGGCGGTGTGCCCGGTGCTTTGTCCAATCAGCCGCCCGGAGCGGCGGAAGTACCGGAGCAGGCCGGCCAGGGGCAGGGTGGTGACGACGAGGACGCACCGCCGCCGCCCGTCAATGTGCGCAGCGAGGCCACCCGAAACTATGAAGTGGATCGAACCGTCAGCTACGTGCGCCAGGAGCAGGGTCGGGTGAAGCGATTGACCGTGGCCGTCGCGGTGGATGACATGAAGGTCATGGATCCGCAGACCGGTGAAGTCAGCTACCAACCCTGGCCGGAGCAGGAGCTGCAGCGTTTGACCATGCTGATTCGTGATGCGGTGGGTTACTCGGCGGTTCGGGGCGACAGCGTCACCGTGATGAACACCGCGTTCGCACCGGAAGAGGTGGTGGCGTTCGAGGCACCAGGCTTTTGGGAGCAGCCCTGGTTCTGGGATCTGATGAAGCAGGTGCTGGCCGGGCTGGTAATTCTGGTGCTGGTGCTGGGACTGCTGCGGCCAACGCTGAAGAGCCTGTCAGGCAGCGGCCGGCGTGAACGTGGAGACGAGCTGGAAGGCGCCGATGGCTACGACGACATGAAGGGCCTGGGCAGCGACGGCGCCCTGCGGGAGGCGCTGAGTTCCCAGGATGAACTGCTTTTGCCCGGTGCAACGGACAGCTATGATAGGCAATTGAACGCACTGAAAGGGTTGATTACCGAGGATCCGGCCCGGGTCGCTCAGGTAATGCGCCAGTGGGTAAACGTTGATGACTGATCCGAACGATCAAAAGGCCGAAGGTGGCACCCAGCCGCGACGCAAGATTCCCCGCGTCGAGCAGGCAGCGATCCTGCTGATGACTCTGGGCGAGGCCGATGCGGCGGAAATACTCAAGCACATGGGCCCGAAGGAAGTGCAGCGGGTCGGTGTCGCCATGGCACAGATGAAGGATGTCAGCAAGGATGACGTCAGCTACGTGCTCGACCAGTTCGTGGACGCCGTAGGCGGCCAAACCGGGCTCGGTGTTGGTAACGACGACTACATCCGGGCCATGCTGACCCAGGCATTGGGGGAAGATAAGGCGGCCAGTCTGATCGACCGTATCCTGATCGGCGGCAACACCACGGGCCTGGATACCTTGAAATGGATGGAGCCGCGGGCCGTGGCCGATATCATCCGCTACGAGCATCCGCAAATCCAGGCCATCGTGATTTCCTACCTGGACCCAGATCAGTCCGCCGAAATTCTGGCAACCCTCGATGAGAAGGTCCGCCTCGACGTGGTGATGCGGGTGGCGTCACTGGAAAGTGTGCAACCCCAGGCCCTGCAGGAGCTGAACGACATCCTTGAAAAACAGTTTTCCGGTGGTTCCTCCACCCAGACCAGTCGAATTGGTGGGGTCAAGCGGGCCGCGGACATCATGAACTTCATGGACCGCAGTGTCGAAGGCACGCTGATGGATTCCATCAAGGACATGGATCCGGATCTGGCCTCCACCATCGAAGATCTGATGTTCGTGTTTGATAATCTCAAGGACATCGACGACCGCGGTATCCAGTCGCTGTTGCGGGAGGTGTCCTCCGATGTGCTGGTGGTGGCGCTCAAGGGTGCCGACGATGCCGTCAAGGACAAGATCTTCAATAACATGTCCAAGCGGGCGGCGGAATTGCTGCAGGATGATCTGGAGGCCAAGGGGCCGGTTCGCGTCAGTGAGGTGGAAGCAGCCCAGAAAGACATCATCACCATCGCTCGGCGTATGGCCGAAGCGGGTGAAATCACCCTGGGTGGTTCCGGCGAAGAAATGATGTAATGAAAGACGACCCTCGTAATCGCATCCCATCCGAGAACCTCACCGCCTACGAGCGCTGGGAGTTGCCGCTGCTCGACCAACAGGGCAACGAGGTGGCGCGGGAGGAAGAACGCGAGGTCAAGCCCCTCACGGCCGGTGACCTGGAGGAGATTCGCCAGGCCGCATGGGAAGAGGGGCATCGGGAAGGGCGCGAAGCCGGTAGGCTGGAGGGGCACGCCGAGGGCCGCGAACAGGGCTATCAGGAAGGCCATGCCGAAGGCGTGGCGGACGGCCGCCGGGTTGGCCATGACGAAGGCCTTGCCCAGACCCAGACCGAAGTGAATGAGAAGCTGGTCCGCCTTGAGGCGCTGATGGGAGAATTGCTGGTGCCTATCCAGCGTCATGGGGACGAGCTTGAAACTGCGTTGTTCAACCTGGCAACCGTCATGGCCAGAGCCATCGTGTTCCGGGAATTGCAGATGGATTCCAGCCATATGGCCGCCGTGGTGCAACAGGCCATGGCCTCACTGCCCTCCACCAGCGACAACGTCAAGCTGCTGGTCAATCCAGCCGACGCCCAGTGGGTGCGTGAGGTGGCGGAGCAGTTTGAGGCCGGCACTTCTATTATCAACGACGACACTATCCTGCCGGGCGGCTGCAAGCTGGAAACCCGCCACAGCCTGGTGGACTTCACCGTTGAGAAGCGTTTCCAAAAGGCGGTGCAGAGTATGTTGGACCAACAGCTGGACAGCGATGAGCCCGGCGACAGCGCCGAGCTGGATGCGATGATGGGCGACCTCACCGATTTCCATCGCGATGTGCTCAGCGCACCGGACGAAACAGGCAAGAACGATGACAGCGTCCCTGAGTGACCGGCTCGAACGCCTGAAGGATTACCTGCCGCCTCGCATTGAGCCGGAATTGTCCGGCCGGCTGACCCGTATGGTGGGACTGACCCTGGAGTGTGTCGGCTGTCCGATGGTGGTGGGTGACCGCTGCCTGATCCAGGGGCAAGGCGCAGGCAATGTGGAAGCAGAAGTGGTGGGGTTTGAGGACGACCGGGTCTATTTGATGCCTCTCACCGCCATCGAGGGATTGCGCCCCGGCGCGCGGGTGGTGCCCATGTCGGCGGCCAGTCGGGTGCCAGTGGGGCCGGAATTGCTGGGACGGGTGGTCAACGGCACCGGCGATCCGCTCGATGGCAAGGGACCGTTGAAAGCCCAGGCGCAGGTCTCGTTGGGCGGTGACATCATCAACCCGCTCAACCGTGCCCCGGTCCGCCAGTCGATGGATGTGGGGATTCGCGCCATCAATTCGCTATTGACGGTCGGCCAGGGCCAACGCCTGGGACTGTTTGCCGGCAGTGGCGTCGGCAAGAGCATGCTGCTGGGCATGATGACCCGGTTTACCGATGCCGATATCACCGTGGTGGGCCTGATTGGTGAACGGGGCCGGGAGGTGAAGGAATTCATCGAGGATATTCTCGGTGACGAAGGTTTGGCGCGCTCGGTGGTGGTGGCATCGCCGGCAGACGATTCGCCCTTGATGCGACTGCGGGCTGCCATGTTGACCACCCGCATCGCCGAATATTACCGGGATCAGGGCAAGCGCGTGCTGCTGCTAATGGACTCACTGACCCGCTATGCCCAGGCCCAGCGGGAGATCGCCTTGGCAGTGGGCGAGCCCCCGGCCACCAAAGGTTATCCGCCGTCGGTGTTTGCAAAACTGCCCCAGTTGGTGGAGCGCACCGGCAATGGCGAACCCGGTGGCGGCTCCATCACCGCCTTTTACACGGTGCTCACCGAAGGCGATGACCAGCAGGACCCCATTGCCGATGCGGCTCGGGCCATTCTCGATGGTCATATCGTGCTGTCTCGGCGGTTGGCGGAGGAAGGCCACTACCCCGCCATTGATGTGGAGGCGTCGGTCAGCCGGGTCATGCCGCAGGTCACCGAGGACCAGCATTTTGCTCGGGCCCAACGCTTCAAGCAGGTGTATTCCCGTTATCAGCAGGCCCGGGATCTGATCAGTGTGGGCGCTTACGTTCAGGGCTCGGACCCGGAAACCGATTTCGCCATCGCCCGCATCGACGATATGCGCCAGTTCCTGCGCCAGGGCTTGAAGGAGAGCTCAGCGCTGGCCGCCAGCATCGATCAGCTCATGCAGGTGTTGCCGGCGAACGGCAGTGCCACATCCCGCGCTCCAGGGGCCGGTGAATAATGCTCCGATCCAAGCGCCTTGAAGTGGTGCTCGGGCTGGAGGAGCGCCGTGAGCAAGCGGCACTGGAGGAGTTGGCCGCGGCCAGGCAGCAGGTGCAGAAGCTCAAGCAGAGGCTGGAGGAGCTGCAGCGTTATCAGACCGATTACCGGGAACAGATGCGCCAGGGGCAACAGGGTGTGGTTTCCGTGAATCGCTTGCAGGGTTGGCAGGCGTTTATTGCCCAGCTCAACCAGTTGTTGGCCCAGCAGGAGCTGCAGTTACAGGGTGCCGTCAAAGCGTTTGAAGCCTGTCGACTCAAGTGGCAACAGGCCTACGAACGCCGACGCGGAATGGAAAAGTACATAACCGGCTGCCGGGAGCAGGAACAGCGTGCTCAGGATGTCCGGGAACAGAAAGCCATGGATGAAGCCGCCGCTCGCGCCCTGAACCGCAGGCGGTAGCATTGTGAGAGGGATAAAAAAAAACCAAGTGCAATTCGCTACCGCTGGGCTATCCTTGGACAAGGCACGTAGACGTGCATGTTCGTCAGTCGGAGCAAGTGATGGAGGACCGAGGATGCCGATACAGACGCGCCGAAGCGATGATGGCCGAACGCTGACCATAAAGATTGAAGGGCGTTTCGATTTCAGCACCCATCAGACATTCAGGGATGCGTACGAACACAGTGACCAGGGAATTGTTAACTATGTCGTCGATATGACCGACACGACCTACCTGGACAGTTCCGCTCTGGGAATGCTCCTGCTTCTGAGGGACTATGCGGGGGGGGATTCCGCCCAGGTCCGCATCGAGAACTGCAATGGAGATGTCCGCCGAATCCTCTCGATCTCCAACTTCGAACAGCTTTTCGCTATTCGTTGACCCCTTCCTGATTAGAACTGGGAGCCTGTTGTGGATGAATCCCTTCCGGAGCAAGGCCCACTGCGCATACTGATTGCCGATGACAGTGACTCCGATCGGCTGATTCTGGCCAGGCTGGTGGAACGCCAGGGCCATCAGGTCGTTTGCGCCAGGGACGGTATGGAAGCCGTGGAGTGCTTTCGCGAGCACAGTCCCCATATTGTGTTGCTCGATGTCATGATGCCGCGGCTGAATGGCATGGAGGCCGCCCGTCAAATCAAGGTGATGGCGGGGGAGCGTCTGGCCCCCATTATTTTTCTGACCTCCATCTCAGACGCCCAGACTCTGGCCAGGTGCCTGGAATCCGGCGGTGACGACTTTCTTTCCAAACCCTACAACCGGGTCATCCTGGAGGCGAAGATAAACGCCTTTAACCGGATGCGTCTGATGCACCGGACCATGTCCCACCAGCGGGATTTGATCAGGGACCGTAACCGATTGTTGCTCTCCGAGCAGAGAGTGGCCAAGCGGGTCTTTGACAACGTCGCCCACACCGGTTGCCTGGATGCGCCCAACCTGCGTTACCACGCCTCGCCGTTGTCGATTTTCAATGGCGATGTGCTGTTTGCCTGCCCCATACCGGCCGGCGGCATGCACATTCTCATCGGCGATTTCACCGGCCATGGCCTGCCCGCCGCCATCGGGGCCATGCCGGTGGCGGAAA
This sequence comes from Marinobacter sp. SS21, assembly GCF_028369065.1. Lineage (GTDB taxonomy): Bacteria > Pseudomonadota > Gammaproteobacteria > Pseudomonadales > Oleiphilaceae > Marinobacter. Next base: position 397,462 of record NZ_JAQNDA010000003.1, on the reverse strand, counting down.
TTTTTTACGGCATGGCCAGCAAAGGCTTCGGCTGCGAGGATGTCCTCAAGGAAATCAATCAGAAGCTGAAGCGAATATTGCCCACGGGCATGTTTTGTTGCGCCCTATTCATCCAGGCGGATTTTCACCTGAATCAGTTGCGGGTCTGGAACGGTGGGCTGCCGGATGGCTATCTCGTTCGTCACAATGGCGAGCGGATCAAACTTCCTTCGAACCATTTACCGCTCGGGGTGTTAGGCAGTGAGCGTTTTGCAGTCGAAGTCGACGTTATTTGCACGGAGCCGGGTGATGCGTTGCTGGTGGCAACCGATGGCATTCTCGAGGCCGAGAATGCCGACGGCGAAATGTTTGGGGAAGATCGACTGCAGGACGCCATGGCCGGGTGTACCGGCGGAGATGATCTGTTTGATTCGGTGATGGCGGCGGTGAGTCAGTTTACCGGCGATCAGGGGGTGCAGGACGACCTGACGGTCTTTGCGCTGGAAATGGTCGATGAACAGGTGCTCGCCGATATACCCAGCGGCCTGCCGCAGTCGCCTCTCAGTGGCGCGACCGAGTGGCAATGCGTGTACGAATTGACCGACCGGACTCTGGGACAGTTCAACCCGCTGCCTCTGCTGTTGCAGATCTGTTTGGAGGTTCCGGGATTGCGCCGCCGCAGCGGAGAGATCTATACCCTGTTGTCGGAGTTGTATAGCAATGCCCTCGAACATGGCATTCTACAGCTGCCTTCGGAGTGGAAAATTTCTCCCGAAGGCTTCGGACAGTACTATGCTGAAAGAGAGAAGCGGATGTCAGAAACGGTCGGGCACTCGATCCGTTTCACGCTTCGTCATACCTCGCAAGAGCAGGGCGGACGGTTGGAGATTCTCTGCGAAGACAGTGGAAAGGGGTTTGACTATCGGCCTTGCCTTGCTGAAACATGCTCTGACAATAAGTATTCGGGACGAGGGCTTATGCTGTTGAGGCAGATAAGCTCCTCGCTGAGTTTTAACGACAAGGGAAATCAGGTAGGTGTCGTTTATGACTGGAAGTTCACTTAACCCGGCTTACGAATCACCCCGGGATACTCAGGCAGACAAGGGGGGCGTCATGAACGACAAACCGCACCTTGATCACGAAGCGCTGGCAGAGCTGAAGGAGGTCATGGAGGATGAGTTTGACGTCCTGATTACCACCTATCTTGCCGATTCTCAGGATCGCATCGCAACCCTCAGAGCATCCCTGGAGAATCAGGACGCGGAAGCGTTAACCAAGGCGGCTCACAGTTTCAAAGGCAGCTCGGTTAATATCGGGGCACCGCAACTGGGTGAACTCTGCCTGCTCACGGAGAAGGTCGGACATTCCGCACAGCTGGATGATGCGGCTGTCCTCCTGGATCGGATTGAGCGGGAGTACGACACGGTCCGAACCTTGTTTGAAAAGCTGCTGAACGCTTGACGCCTCTCATTTCTGGCACCACTTTTGCCTAGCTTTCTTAAGCACCAGCTTATTCCCAAGAAAGCGGCAAGAGGTTGCCATGACTGCACCGTTATTACCTTCCAGCCCTGTCCCTGCGAAACCGGGGCAGGCTAGCGATAGCAAGGCTGCCCGCGCCTCCGATAAACACGGCGACAGCGAGTTTGACGCGATTAGCCGGCAGGAGCGCAAGCGCCTTGAACGACATTCTGATGGTGATGATCAGCAAGACCGGGCCAGCCAAGTCCGTCAGGACCGGCAATCAGGCGCCGGCGAGGGCGCGACGGCCTCTGGCCAGTCCCGCCATGACGCGCAAGCGCAGGATGCCGAAACGGCGGAGGTCAGCGAGCCGGATCGGCATCGAACCTGGCGGGACGATGACCATTCGGCCCTGTTCACCTTTGCCAGCGCTCAGGCGGCCAACGGCCTGCCGGCGATGGGGGTAATGGGGGGAATGGTCGGGCAGGCGGGTGCAGAGGGTGAGTTAATGCCGGCGTTGGCGATACAGCAGGCCAACGGTCTGGAGAGCGGCGGCAAGGTGCTTCCGGGCCAGCCCGCCACCCAGGTGCTGGAATCGCTACTCGGTCAGGCCTCCGGTGATAGTGGCAAGGCGCTGGATTCCGCCTCCGGGCTCGCGTCACTCAATCGCCTCGGCGCTGCTGAGCAGGCCGGCCAGATGCCTCAGCCCCAAACCAGCGCCAGACTGATCGACGCCACCACCCCCCTGCGGGCCTATGCGACCAGCATCGACCTGCCTGTAGGCCATGCCGAGTGGGGCGATAAATTGGTCGGCAAATTGACCTGGCTCACCGCAAATAACCTGTCGGTGGCGGAGATTCACCTGACGCCGCCGGATATGGGGCCGATGGAGGTGCGGGTTCAGGTCCAGCAGGACCAGGCTTCAGTCACGGTGCATGCGGCCAATGCGGCGGTTCGGGATCAGCTTGAACTGCACAGTCATCGGTTAAGGGATCTGCTGAACCAACAGGGCATCGCCCTGGACCAGTTCGACGTGTCGGACTCTCCGGGCCGTCATGACCGCGACCGGGACTCCGGTGACGACGAGGGGCGTGGTGTAGTGGCCCAGCAGCGCCACGACGATGAAGACTCCCTGAGCCGGGTTGCCGCTGGTGGGCAGCTGGACCTCAGCTGGCGGGGCGAAGTGGATCTTTACGCCTAATCCGAGGCGCCCGAAAGCTTGCTGTTTGCCAGGGGAGCGGAGCCTTCCGTTCCCGGATTCCCCCCAAGATCCCTTCGCGCCTGGCCTTTCTTCACCGAGCGCCCTTTGCCCTCCCAGGGCGTGGGCGCTAAACTGCTGATTTGAAAGATCAGGCCACGTGGTTTGGCCTAACCTTTGCTTTATTTTCCTTAATCCGAGCTAAACGACAAATATCTGGCGGAAGCAACCCATGGCTGACGACGCGCCCGAAGAGGCCCCGAAGAAAGGTAAACTGAAACTGATCCTGCTGCTGACGGTGGTGGTGGTGCTGGCTATCGGGCTGTCGATTGCCGGTACCCTGTGGTTCCTGAAAGATCAGGCCCCGGAGGCGGCAAACGGCGACGACGCCGAAACACCGGAGGTCGAATTCCAGCCCAGCCAATACACCGTGCTGGAGAAATCCCTGGTGACCACCGTGCAGGCCGAAGGCAGGCAGCGTTACGCCCAGGTCTATGTGGCCTTCGAGGCGGATAATGCCGAGACCCTGGCGGCCACCGAGCTGCACATGCCACTGCTGCGCAGTCAGCTCATCAATGTACTCGCCAGCAGTGACTTTCTTGTGTTGCAGACACCGGAAGGCCGTGCAGGCCTGGCTGAGGACATGTTGGCTACGGTGAACGAAACGTTGGCGCAGGAAGGGGAGCAACCCCTGAAACGGGTGCTCCTGCGGAACTTTGTGTTGCAGTAAGTGGGTAATGCAGTAAGTGTGTATTGCAGTGAACGTGTATTGCAGTAAATGAGACCCGGTAACGGGCCGTTGATCAGGGGCAGGACCGAATATGCAGGATCTACTGTCACAGGACGAAATTGATGCGCTCTTGCACGGTGTGGATGACGGCGACATCGATACCTACGATGAAACCGACGACACCGGAGTAAAGACCTACGACCTGGCCAGCCAGGATCGCATCGTCCGTGGACGGATGCCGACCCTGGAGATGATCAACGAGCGATTCGCCCGGTACACCAGAATCAGCCTGTTCAATTTGCTGCGTCGCAATGCCGATGTGTCCACCGGCGGCGTGCAGATCATGAAGTTTGGCGAGTACATTCATACGCTGTACGTGCCCACCAGCCTGAATCTGGTCAAGGTGCGGCCGCTGCGGGGTACCGGTCTGTTCATTCTCGACGCCAAGCTGGTGTTCAAGCTGGTGGATAACTTCTTCGGCGGCGAGGGTCGCCATGCCAAGATCGAGGGCCGGGAGTTCACGCCCACCGAAACCCGGATTGTCCAGATGGTGCTCAACCAGGTCTTCCACGACATGCGCGAAGCCTGGCAGGCGGTGTTGAAGGTTGATTTTGAGTACCTCAGTTCCGAGGTTAATCCGGCCATGGCCAACATTGTCAGCCCCAGTGAGGTGGTGGTCATCAGCACCTTTCATATCGAACTGGATGGCGGCGGGGGCGAGCTGCACATGGCGCTGCCGTATTCGATGATCGAGCCCATCCGCGAGGTGCTCGATGCCGGGGTGCAGAGCGACATCGATGATGTGGATGAACGTTGGGTCAACGCGCTTCAGGAAGACATCAAGGACGTGGATGTTCCCATCAACAGCCTGGTTTGCCGGCGCCGAATATCTCTACGGGACGTGGCCCAGTTCAAGGCCGGCGATGTAATCCCGATAGAGATGCCGGAGATGCTGACGGTCACCGCCAATGGCATCCCGATCTACAAAGCAACGCTGGGAACCCGGGATGGCAAGCTGGCGCTGCGGATCAATGCCCGGGCAGAGCGGCCCAAGGTCAAAAAACAACTGAAGGTAGGGCGAAATGGCTGACGACGACAAGAAAGACGACCAGGACATGAGCGAAGACGAAAAGCTCGCGGCCGAATGGGAGGCTGCCATGGAAGAAGCTGGCGACGGCTCCGAAGCGCAGGCTTCAGACACGAAGGATTCGCAAACCGAGAGCGCCGATGCCGCACCGGCCGAAAACCGGGACGACGAGTGGGCGGCGGCCATGGCTGAGGCCGGCGCTGAGGATCCTGAAGAATCGGTGCGTGCCGCACCCATGGAGGAATTCGGTGTAGATACCGCCGTCGCCACCGGCGGCGGGCCTGCGCCGGACCTGGACGTTATTCTGGACATCCCCGTCACCATCTCGATGGAAGTTGGCAACACCCAGATTCCAATACGTAATTTGCTGCAGCTTAACCAGGGCTCGGTGATCGAACTGGACCGGCTCGCGGGCGAACCGTTGGATGTGCTGGTTAACGGCACCTTGATTGCCCACGGTGAGGTGGTGATGGTGAACGAGAAGTTCGGCATTCGGCTCACCGACGTCATCAGTCCAGCCGAGCGCATCAAGCGGTTGCAGAAATGAGGAAAGCCGGGGTGTCCAGGCAGCGATGGACTCGGCTTACGGCTGCCCTGGCCTGGCTGCTGCCACTGAGCGCGGTGGCCGCGGAGAGCGAGCCGGAGAGTCGGCCGTCGGTGCCCGATGCGGTGGGCACCCTCACCAGCCTGGGGCTCGGGCTGCTGTTCGTGATCGGCATGATTTTCCTCTGCGCCTGGCTGGTCCGGCGTATGAGCGGGTTGACCGGCATGAACAATCAGCTGATGAAGGTGGTGTCGGTGATGAATCTGGGAGCGCGCGAACGCATCGCGCTGATTGAGGTGGGTGACCAGCAGATCCTGGTGGGGATTACGCCTTCCACCATTCGCACCCTGCACGTATTTGAAGAACCGGTCACCGACGCCGAGGCAGCGGGCTCCAGCGAATTTGCCCGTCGCCTGCAAGGCATGATCAGCAAGCCCTGGAAGGGCGACAGACCATCGGGGGATGCGTCGTGAAGCGAGTCTGGCTTACCCTGGCGGGTGTCGCGCTGGTTACCCATATGCCGGTGGCGCTGGCGGATCTGCCCGGAATACCTGCCGTTACCATGACGCCGGGTGACGGCGAAGGAGTCCAGGAATACTCAGTCACCCTGCAGATCCTGGCGCTCATGACCGCGCTGACGTTCCTGCCGGCGATGCTCATGATGATGACGTCATTCACCCGCATCATCGTTGTGTTTGCCATTCTGCGCCAGGCACTGGGGCTGCAAGCGACGCCGTCGAACCAGATCTTGCTCGGGCTGGCGCTGTTTCTGAGCATCTTCATCATGAAACCGGTCCTGGAAGAGGCCAATCAGGTCGCGTTGCAGCCGTACGTTGCCGAACAAATCACCTCGCTCGAAGCCGTCGAGCGGGCGAGCCAGCCGTTCCGGCGTTTCATGCTGGCCCAAACCCGGGAAGATGATCTCGCCCTGTTCATGCGCATCGCCGATGAGCAGTACGACACCCCGGAAGATGTCTCGTTCTGGGTGTTGATGCCGGCGTTTGTAACCAGTGAGCTGAAAACCGCGTTCCAGATCGGGTTCATACTGTTTATCCCGTTTCTGATTATCGATATGGTGGTGGCCAGTGTGTTGATGGCCATGGGGATGATGATGCTGTCGCCCATCATTATCTCGCTGCCGTTCAAGATCATGCTGTTCGTGCTGGTGGACGGCTGGGCCCTGATTATGGGGACTTTGGCCGCCAGCTTCGGCATCTAGTCCGGCACTGCGGGGAGGAAGCCTGATGACACCGGAAACCGTTATTGACATCATGCGGGAGGCGTTATGGATGATCGTGCTGTTGTCTGGCGTCATCATTGGGCCGGGGCTGGTGATCGGCCTGGTGGTGAGCACCTTCCAGGCGGCAACCCAGATCAACGAGCAGACCCTCAGCTTTCTGCCCCGGCTGATCGTCACCCTGTTGGTGATCATCGTTACAGGACCGTGGATGCTAACGCAGTTGTTGGATCACGCCCGTAACCTGATCTCCAACATCCCCTACCTGATCGGGTAAGTTGTGGTACCTCTGGCGTTAGGCGCAGACCAGATTGGCCAGTGGGTGGGGCAGCATCTCTGGCCGTTGTTTCGCATCGCCAGTTTCATGATGGTGATTCCCTTTATAGGCACTCAGCTGGTCCCGATGCGGGTACGCCTGGGACTGGCGCTGTTAATGACGGTGCTGGTGGTGCCGCTGATTGGGGACGTGCCCCGGGTCGACGCCTTGAGCGCGGACGCGGTGGTCATCACCCTGCAGCAGGTTCTGATCGGAGTCGGCATGGGCTTCGCTCTGACCGCCCTGTTCCAGCTGTTTGTGGTGGCGGGCCAGATGATTGCAATGCAAATGGGGCTCGGGTTTGCCTCGATGAACGATCCGGCCAACGGTGTCACGGTGCCGGTCCTGTCCCAGTTGTACACCGTAAGCATCACCCTGCTGTACCTGGCGATGAACGGCCATCTGGTGGCCTTCGAGGTTTTTCTTGAGAGCTTCAGAACTCTGCCCATAGGGCTGGAGGGGTTGGGGCAGGCCGGCGTCTGGCAATTGGCTCACCGCATCAGTTGGGTGTTTGTTTCCGCCATGCTGCTGGCGTTGCCGGCAGTGACTGCGGTGTTGATCGTCACCATCTCGTTTGGTGTGATGACCCGCGCCGCGCCGCAGATGAACATTTTCGCGCTGGGCTTTCCCATCGCGCTGATGTTCGGACTGTTTGCCATCTGGGTGCTGGAAAGCAACTTTGCGCCCCATTTTCAACAATACACGGAAGAGACCTTCGAATTTATGCGCCAGTTACAGGGGCGCTAGGGTAGGCGGCAATGGCTGAAGACAACGACGACAGTCAGGAAAAAACCGAAGAGGCCACCCCCCGACGATTGGACAAAGCGCGGGAGGAGGGCCAGACCGCACGCTCCAAGGAGCTGGCCACCATGGCGGTACTGCTGGCCGGCGCCGGTGGTTTGCTGGTGTTTGGCACGACGCTCGGGGGCGCCTTCGCCAATATCATGCGCAGCAGTTTCGCCATCGAACGGGAGTCCCTGTTCGACACCAACTTCATGGGCCTGCACCTGCTGGCGGCGGCGGAGGAAGCCACCACCGCGGTTGCGCCGCTGCTGCTGATACTGCTGGTTGCGGCCATTGCGGGCTCCATCGGGATCGGTGGGCTGCTGTTCAGTGGCAAGGCCATCGCGCCCAAGTTCGATCGCCTCAACCCGCTCAAGGGCCTCAAGCGCATGTTCTCGCTGCGCTCGCTGGTCGAGCTGGTCAAAGGGGTGGCCAAAGTGGCGCTGGTGATGGTAGTGGCGGTGCTGATACTGGACCTGCGTACCGCCGATCTGCTGAGCATCGCCGAAGAGCCCGCCATTCCCGCGATGGCACACGTAGCCTGGACGCTGGGCTGGAGCTTTTTCCTGTTGTCCTGCGCCACCATCGTCATCGCCGCGCTGGATGTGCCCTACCAGATTTACGACCATCACAAGAAACTGCGAATGACCAAGCAGGAGGTCAAGGACGAGTTCAAAGACACCGAAGGCAAGCCGGAGGTGAAGGGACGAATTCGACAGTTACAGCGGGAAATGGCCCAGCGTCGTATGATGCAGGACGTGCCAGAAGCCGATGTGGTGATCACCAACCCCAGCCACTACGCGGTAGCGCTGAAGTACGACCAGAAAACCATGGCGGCGCCGATCGTGGTGGCGAAAGGGGCCGATGAGATTGCCTTCAAGATCATGGAAATTGCCCGCGAGCATCGGGTCGAGGTGCTGCGTACTCCGCCGCTGACCCGGGCGGTATTCCACAATACCGAGATTGGCGGCGAGATACCCGATGGCCTGTATATGGCGGTAGCCCAGGTGTTGGCCTATCTGTTCCAGCTCCGGCAATACCGCCGGGGCCAGGGGGCCAAGCCGGGGATGCCGGATTTCCCCATCCCCAGCGAGTTGCGGCGGGATGTTTAAGCTTTCTCTGAGGCTGGCCCGCGGGCTTCGATGACCCGCACCAACGGCTCATTGCGGCTTTTGGGGATGGGCAACTGGCCGTAGAACTGTCGTGGGTTGTGGATGTCAACGTCCGCAAAGCCAAGGCGGCTCATATGGCGCGCGGCCTCGGCATCGCTATCGAAATGGATGGTGACCTGGCTGTGGGTCATGCCGCCAAGCATTCGGCGCAGAACGTTAATGCCCCCTCGAATCACCGGCTGGGAGGGCAGCAGATAGCTGTCGGTCAGATAAACGGATCCGGGGCGTTTGGCGAGGATGGCGGCCAGGCGACGCCAGAAATCGCTGATCACCTCCAGCGCGAAGTAGTTGCTCAGACCTTCGGTGACCACAACGATTGGCCCATGGGCATCAAAGACCCGCTCAATCACGGCCTCCAGCGTCTGCTCACCATCCTCTGCAAGGATGTCGATGGGCGTCACCTGATGCTGCGGGCTCAGGTGGCCACTGGCGGCAAGCTTTGCGGCCTTGCGGGCGGCCATGTCCGGCAGGTCGGACTCGACCATGTGCAGCTGTGGGAACTGGCGGCGTAGCCGGATGCCCCGGGGCGAAAGACCGCAGGCGATTTCCAGTACCTGGGTGACTCCCCGCTCGGCGACGGCTTGTTCGATCAGGTGGTCGATGATCAGGTGGCGTTGCAGCAAAAAGGTTCTGAGATTGCCGCCAGCGACGGTCTTGCTGGCGGCTTCGAAGGGACTCATCAGGCTATACAGCCAGCGGCCCTGGGCGGTGATCAGGCTATCGTCGGACAGCCCGTTCCGGTGCCAGACGGCACCGGTGTACAGGGCGGTGAAACTGATGCCGGAACTGTCAGTCGGTTTGGTGTTCATGGATGGCTTTTTCCCAGGCTTCCCTGTCGCCGGGCAGCACCAGGTTCAGGGCGATGGCCACCACCGCGCACAAGGCGATGCCCTCCATCTGGCCGAGGACCATACCGCCGATGCCGAACACCAGGGTAACCCCGACAATAACCAGATTGCGTGCTTCCGACAAATCCACCTGATGGCGGATCAGGGTGTTGAGGCCCACCACGGCTATGGAGCCGAACAGCAGGCACAGTATGCCGCCCATCACCGGAACCGGTATCGATTGCAAGGCGGTGCCGAACTTACCGACGAACGCCAGGACAACCGCGATCAGGGCGGCCCAAATCATGACTCTGGGGTTGAAGTTCCGGGTCAACATAACGGCCCCGGTAACTTCCGAATAAGTTGTGTTCGGTGGTCCACCCAATAGCGCGGCCGAACTGGTGGCCAGGCCGTCGCCCAACAAGGTGCGATGCAGGCCGGGCTTTTGCAGGTAATTGCGGCCAGTGACGTTGCCAATGGCAAGGATGTCGCCGATGTGCTCGATGGCCGGGGCGATGGCCACCGGCACCATGAACAGGATGGCCGACCAGCTGAACGCCGGTGCCACGAAATCAGGCACGGCGAACCAGGGGGCCTGGGCAATGGGGCTGTAGTCGATAATGCCGGCAACGGCGGAGAGTGCGTATCCGGTCAGCACGCCGAACAGGATCGGGATCAGCCGGAAAAGGCCCTTTGCCCACACGGCGGCGCCAATGGTCACCGCCAGGGAGGCCATGGCGATCAGAATGGCGGTGTCGTAGGGCACCAGCACCGCGCTGCCATCGCCGGCGCGTCCCGACGCCATGTGCACCGCGACCGGGGCCAGGCTCAGACCGATCACCATGATCACCGGCCCGATCACCACCGGCGGCAAGAGTCGATGGATGAAGCCGGTGCCGCGCATCCGGACAAGGCCGCTCAAGAAGATGTAGAGAAGACCGGCTGCCACCAGGCCGCCGAGGGTTTCTGCCAGCCCGAACCGGGTCTTGGCCGCCAGGATGGGGGCGATGAAGGCGAAGGACGACGCCAGAAAAATGGGGATCTGGCCACCGGTGACGAGGTGAAAAAGCAGGGTGCCGAGACCCGCAGTAAACAGCGCCACATTGGGGTCCAGCCCGGTAATCAACGGCATCAGCACCAGTGCGCCAAAGGCCACCAGAAGCATCTGCGAGCCGGCCAGGGCCTGTCGCACCGGGGAGTGGGTTACACCGTCCTGCATGGTCAGGCGTCCTTCTGTTTGGTGCCGAATATCTTATCTCCGGCATCACCAAGTCCCGGCAGGATATACCCTTTTTCATTCAGGCACTGGTCAATTGAGGCCGTATAGATGGAGACGTCCGGGTGCGCCTCCAGCACCTTGTCAATGCCTTCCGGCGCGGCGACCAGCACCAGCGCCCGGATTTCGGTGCTGCCGGCGGTTTTGAGCAGGTCGATGGTGGAAACCAGCGAGCCACCGGTGGCCAGCATGGGATCGATGATGATGGCCATACGCTGGTCCAACTCGCCCACCAGCTTTTCCAGGTAGGTGCTGGCCTCAAGGGTTTCTTCGTTGCGTACCTGGCCCACCACACTGACCCGGGCGCCGGGGATCAGGCTGAGAACGCCGTCCATCATGCCCAGGCCCGCCCGCAGGATCGGAACAATCGTCACCTTCTTGCCAGTGATTCGTTCCACCGTGACCGGACCGGCCCAGCCTTCGATCGTGTCCTCGGCCAGGGTGAAATCCTTGGTGGCCTCGTAGGTGAGTAGGGCCGAGACTTCCTGAGCCAGTTCGCGAAAGTTCTTGGTGCTGATGTCGGCCCGGCGCATCAGGCCAAGTTTGTGTCGAATCAGTGGGTGTTTCACCTCGTGAATGGGCATGGCTCACCTGCTTGCGTATCGATTGAAAGGGTGCGGCAAGGATAGCGTATATCCATGGGGGCGTCAGGAACGGCGGGGCTCGTTCATGTAAGGAGTGGTACGGATATTGCGATGATCACCGGTACGTGACGCCCGAGCGTCAAAATATCGACCGGCGCCGTCTTGCTGACGGGAAAACGGGGTAATTACCAGAGATGGATCGAGCCTTAGTCCTCAGTAACGTCAAATCCATGACGCGTGGCAGCCTGGGCATCCCCATCATGCTCATGGCGTTGCTGGGCATGATGATCCTGCCCATGCCCACCTTCATGCTGGACGTGCTGTTCACCTTTAACATCACCTTGTCCATCGTGATCTTGCTGGTGTGTGTCTATGCCCTGCGGCCGATGGAATTCGCCTCTTTCCCCACGGTGCTGCTGGTGGCGACCCTGTTGCGGCTGGCGCTGAACGTGGCCTCCACCCGGATCGTGCTGCTCAACGGTCACGAAGGCGGAGACGCCGCCGGTAAGGTGATCGAATCTTTCGGGGAGGTGCTGATTGGCGGCAATTACGCGGTCGGCCTGGTGGTCTTCGCCATTTTGATGATCATCAACTTCCTGGTGGTGACCAAGGGCGCGGGTCGGGTTTCCGAGGTGAGCGCCCGTTTCACCCTGGACGCCATGCCTGGCAAGCAGATGGCCATCGACGCCGACCTCAATGCCGGCCTGATCAATCAGGACGACGCCAAGGCCCGGCGCTCAGAGATTGCCCAGGAGGCGGATTTCTACGGCTCCATGGACGGTGCCAGCAAGTTCGTCAAGGGCGACGCCATTGCCGGGCTGTTGATCCTCTTTATCAACATCATCGGTGGGGTGAGCATCGGGATGTTGCAGCATGACCTGGACTTCACCACCGCCATGCAGAACTACGCCCTGCTGACCATTGGTGACGGCCTGGTGGCGCAGATCCCGTCGCTGTTGCTGTCGACCTCTGCCGCCATCATGGTGACCCGGGTAACCGCGTCCCAGGACATGGGCGGCCAGATCCTGCATCAGATGTTCAGCGCCCCCAAGGCCCTGGCCATTGCCTCCGGTATTCTGATCCTGCTGGGGCTGATTCCCGGGATGCCCCACGTCGCCTTCCTGGGGCTTGGGGTGATTGCCGCCGCGGTGGCCTACTTTATCTGGCAACGAGAGCGCCAGACCGTGGAAGAAGGTGGGGCCTTCCCGCCCAGGGCCGGGGGCGCCGAAAGGCCGCGACCCGCCGGACCGGAAGCGCCGGCGGGCAGAGCTGTGGCCGAGGCCGGATTACCGGCACCCGCGGAAAGCCGGGAGCTGGGCTGGGACGACGTGGCCACCGTCGACATCGTCGGGCTGGAAGTGGGCTATCGTCTGATTCCGTTGGTGGATAAATCCCAGGGTGGGCAATTGCTGACTCGAATCAAGGGCGTGCGCAAAAAGCTTTCCCAGGATCTGGGGTTCCTGATGCCGTCGGTACATATCCGGGACAACCTGGATCTTATGCCCAACGTCTATCGCATCACGTTGATGGGGGTCACCCTTGCCGAAGCCGAGATTCACCCGGACCGGGAGCTGGCCATCGACCCCGGCCAGGTGTTTGGTCAGGTGGAAGGCATTGAGGGTAAGGACCCGGCTTTTGGTCTCGATGCGGTCTGGATCGAGGAGAATAAAAAGGATCAGGCGCAAACCCTAGGTTACACCGTGGTGGATGCCAGTACCGTCGTCGCGACCCATCTCAATCAGGTGCTGCAGAAGCATGCCCATGAACTTCTGGGGCACGAGGAAGTTCAGAAGTGGCTGGAGCAGCTCGAAAAAACTTCCCCCAAACTGGCCGAGGAGTTGATCCCCAATACGGTGTCTCTGAGCATCCTGCTGAAGGTGCTGCAGGGCCTGTTGCAGGAGGAAGTGCCGATTCGTGACATGCGTTCCATCGCCGAGGCGATGGTGAATGTCCACCCCCGTAGCCAGGATCCCAAGGTGCTGACCACGGCAGCGCGTCAGGCTTTGCGCAGAATGATTGTTCAGAGCATCTGTGGTGGCGACGCGGAAATCCCGGTTATCACCTTGGATCCAGATCTGGAACAGTTGTTGCTTAAATCTCTTCAGCAGAGTCAGCAATCCGGCGCTGGCGATGACATCGGGCTGGTGCTGGAGCCGAGCATGGTGGAGAAGCTTCAGCGTTCGCTGCAAGAGAGTGTGCAGCGTCAGGAAATGCTCGGTAAGCCCGCCATATTGCTGGTTTCCGGGCCCTTGCGGCCGGTGCTGGCAAGGTTTGCGAGCTATGGGGTAGAGCGACTGCACGTGCTCTCTTACCAGGAAATCCCGGACAACAAACAGATTACGATTGTGGCTTCGGTCGGCCAGTGACCGACGGCGGTCAGACATCCGGTGACGTTTTTTCGACGGTTACCGCAGGAGAATGAATCATGAAAGTAAAACGGTTCTTTGCATCGACCATGGCAGAAGCGCTGAAAAGTGTTCGGGATCAGATGGGGCCGGACGCCGTGATTCTATCCAACCGACGGGTCGATGGCGGGGTTGAGATCGTCACGGCACTGGATTATGACGAGAACGTGGCCCGCCAACGGCTCGGCGAATCGGCGCTGGAGGCCTCCAACGGCTCCCGCCTCGCGGAGCTGCAGGCGGAACAACATCGACGCCTGGAAGATGAACTGAGCCGCTCCCGTGAGCGAATCACCGAAGTTCGGGATCGGCGTAGCCAGCGCTCCGCACTCCATTCTCCCGCTTCCGCTATGACGGCCACCGCCGCTGCGGCAAGTCCGCGGGAGGTCTCCGGGAGCGCTCAAAGCGAACTGGCCCAGATGCGAGCGGAGATCGACTCTCTGCGGGAACTGGTCAGTGGCGAGCGCGCACCCGCCAGTAACGCTGCGGTGACCGGTAACGCCGCGGCGCAACAGCGACTGGCGGAGCGTCTGCAGGAATACGGTCTCAGTTACGAGCTGGCGGCGGCACTGTCCCGCAACCATCTGACCCGAAATAACGGTGGCGGGCGCCTGGAAGATGGTTGGAAACAAGCGTTAAAGGCGCTGGCGACTGGGGTCAGGACCGCCCGCAGCGAGTGGCTTGAGCAAGGCGGCGTCTACGCCCTGGTGGGACCGACCGGTGCCGGTAAGACCACCACCATTGGCAAACTGGCGGCTCAATATGTTCTGCGCCATGGCGCGGATTCCCTGGCACTGGTCACCACTGACCGGTTCCGGGTTGCCGCCCATGAGCAGCTGTGCGTGTTTGGGCGGATTCTCAATGTGCCGGTTAGAGTGGTGGATGACAGCCACTCCCTGGACAGCATTCTCGACGAACTCGGCGACCGCCATCTGGTACTGATCGACACGGCGGGGCTGACCCGCTCAGACAAGGGTTATGAAGAGCAGTTGTCGGAATTGGCGAAAAGCCGCCATGACATTCGCTCACACCTGGTGGTGTCGGCAACCAGCCAACCGCGGATTATGAAATCGGTCTGGCATTACTATAAGATGGCAAATCTTGCGGGCTGCATCATCACCAAACTGGACGAAGCGTTGACGCTGGGGGAAAGCCTGGGGTTCGCCATGGAGACCGGGCTGGCCGTGGCCTATTATACCGATGGCCAGAAAATTCCTGACGACCTGCACCATGCCGATGCGGTGCAGCTGGTTCGCCTGGGCGTCGAACGCCTGAAACTTCAACAGGCAACCCTGGTTGCCGAGGGCGCTTAGGGCGGCCCTGTAGCCCGCCCTAACGCTGGTCACTAACAAAAACCGCTGACCCGGGCTCCGGACCGTGTTGGCAATAACGGCAAGAGACAATATTCACTATGAGTAGAGCACATCCGGTTCAGGTCATTGCGATAACCGGCGGTAAGGGCGGGGTTGGCAAAAGCAACGTCTCGGTCAACCTCGCGATTGCTCTGGCGCAAAAGGGGCGCAGGGTGGTGCTGCTCGATGCGGACCTGGGTCTTGCCAATATCGATGTACTGTTGGGCATTACCGCCAACCGCAACCTGTCCGATGTGCTCAATGGCGAATGCGATTTGCGGGAGGTGCTGGTAGACGGCCCCGGGGGCATCAAGATCGTTCCTGCCTCGTCCGGAACCCAGAAGATGACCCAGTTGTCCTCCATGGAGCATGCCGGGCTGATCAATGCCTTTAGCGAACTGGGCGACCAGATCGATGTGTTGATCGTCGATACCGCCGCGGGCATCTCGGAATCGGTGGTCAGTTTTCTGCGGGCTTCCCAGGAGCTGCTGCTGGTGGTCTGCGACGAACCGACCTCCATCACCGACGCTTACGCCCTGATCAAGCTGATGAACCGGGATTACGGCACCAACCGGTTCCGCATCCTCGCCAACCAGGTTCGTTCCGAGCAGGAAGGCCGTCATCTGTTCAACAAACTCAGTCGAGTGACTGAACGCTTCCTTGATGTGGCGCTACAATATGAGGGTATGGTGCCGTTCGATGAGGCCGTCAAAAAGGCGGTGCAACGCCAACGTGCGGTTCTGGAAGCCTATCCTCGTGCCAAGGCCTCCCTGGCCATCAAGGCATTGGCGGAGCATGTCGATAGCTGGCCACTGCCATCCTCGCCACGAGGGCACCTTGAATTCTTTGTCGAACGGCTGGTTGAGGTCTGAATTCCATCCCGTCAACGATAAGCTGGATACATAACATTGGCGAATAAGCTCGGGATATACCAACGGACGGGGGCCGGGACGCCCCATCAACTGGTGGAAACCCACGCCCCCTTGGTCAAGAAGATTGCGTTGCACCTGCTGGCGCGGCTGCCGGATTCGGTACAGCTGGATGATCTGATGCAGGCCGGGATGATGGGGCTGCTGGAAGCCGCCAACAAATACGAATCCACCAAGGGCGCCTCCTTTGAAACCTACGCCGGTATCCGTATCCGTGGCGCCATCGTGGATGAAATTCGAAAGGGAGATTGGGTGCCGCGCTCGGTACACCGCAACGCCAGGCGAGTGGCTCAAGCCATCAAGGCGGTGGAATCCCGTCAGGGGCGGGAGGCGCAGGACGCTGAGGTGGCGCAAGAGCTGGGCATGTCCCTCGATGAGTATCACGCTTGCCTGAATGACGCCAACGGCGGTCGACTATTTAGCCTCGATGAACTCAATGAATCGGGCGACGTGCCGATAGCAGAAACAGATGACTCGGATAACCCGCTCGCCGGCATTACTTCGCAGGCGTTTCGACGCAGCTTGGCCGACGCCATTGAGGAGTTGCCCGAACGGGAAAAACTGGTGCTCAGCCTCTACTACCAGGAAGAGTTGAACCTGAAAGAAATTGGCGCCGTGCTGGAAGTCAGCGAGAGTCGGGTGAGCCAAATTCACAGTCAGGCCGCCATGCGACTGCGGGCGCGGTTGTCCGACTGGCAGTCGGCAGACAGCGGCCTGTAACCGGTGGCGCTGGCAGAACTGTGTAGCATTTGGTAACCGGTGCTTTACAAGTCGATGAAAGCCCACACAATAGGCCGGGTTTGCCGGAAACCCGTTCGGGGCCAGGAGTCCCGAATGCAAGAATGCCGCATGCGATTAACTGGAGGTCCCATTGGACAAAAACATGAAAATCCTGATTGTGGATGATTTTTCCACCATGCGCAGGATCATCAAAAACCTGTTGCGAGATCTCGGGTTTACCAACACCGACGAGGCCGATGACGGTAATACGGCGCTGCCCATGCTCAAGAGCGGCAAGTACGATTTTCTGGTCACCGACTGGAACATGCCGGGCATGAGCGGCATGGATCTGCTTAAGGAAGTCCGTGCCGACGACAACCTGAAGTCGCTGCCGGTGCTGATGGTGACGGCGGAAGCGAAGCGCGAGCAGATCATTGCCGCCGCTCAGGCCGGCGTCAACGGTTACGTGGTCAAGCCGTTTACCGCGGCGGTACTCAAGGAAAAGATCGAGAAAATTTTCGAACGAATTCAGTGACAACGGGTCGGAAGAGCTCCCATGAGCAATAACAATGATGACCAGCAAGGCCTCGACCCGGAAGCAATCGATACACTGCGGTCCCAGGCAGCCGAATTAATGAATCAGGTCTCCGCCGGGAACTACGCCCGTGCGATGAGCGTGATCAACGATCTGAAGGACGTTCGGGACCAGAGCCTGTACCGGGAAGTGGGCCGACTTACCCGCAGCCTGCACGAGGCGATTCGAAACTTTCAGATTGATCCGCGCAATTCCGAACAGCAAGAGGCGCTGTCGAAAATGACCGATGCCTCCGATCGCCTGGAATACGTGGTGAAGATGACCGGTAAGGCGGCCAATCGCACCATGGATCTGGTGGAAGACACCATGCCGCGGACGCAGGCCTTGAAGGACGAGGCGAGGGCGTTGCGCGATGATTGGTTGCGTCTGCGACGCCGGGAAATGGCGCCGGCGGAGTTCCGTGAGCTGTACGGCCGCATTGACCGCTTCCTGGTCAACCTGACGGAAGAGTCCGATACCATTCACGCCGGCCTGTCGGAAATCCTGCTGGCCCAGGATTATCAGGATCTCACCGGCCAGGTCATTCAGAAAGTGACGCAACTGGTCAAGGAGGTCGAGGAACACCTGCTCAACCTGGTGGTCATGGCCAGCCACGTCGACCAGATTACCGGTACGGTCCACGACCTGCCGGAATCGAAGGAATCGCCTGAACAAGGGGTGGGACCGCAAATCAAGGCGGCGGAACGATCGGATGTGGTATCGGGACAGGATGATGTCGACGACCTGTTGTCCAGTCTCGGGTTCTAGATGAGGGAAACGCATGGCCTTTGATGCCGACGAAGAGATCCTTCAGGATTTCCTGGTTGAAGCGGGCGAGATCCTGGAACAGCTCTCCGAGCAACTGGTGGATCTTGAGCAGAATCCGGATGACAGTAACCTGCTCAATGCCATCTTCCGGGGATTCCACACCGTCAAAGGCGGGGCTGGTTTTCTCCAGCTTGAGGCTCTGGTGAGCTGCTGCCATTCCGCGGAAAACGTGTTCGATACGCTGCGTAACCACAAGCGTCGGGTCGATGCGGAGCTGATGGACGTGGTCCTGCGGGCGCTGGACTACGTTAATGCCATGTTTGACCAGGTCCGCAACCGTGAGGAGCCAACACCTGCGCCCGCTCAGTTGATTGAAGCGCTTGACCAGTTTGCCGAGCCGGCCACCGAAGCGGTTGAGCCGGAAGCCACCGGGCAAGCGTCAGTCGCGGATACCGGTGGCGACATCACCGATGAAGAGTTCGAGCAGCTGCTGGATGCGCTGGATGGCGGGCAGTCCGCTGCGACCGCTGACGATTCCGCCATGGATAGCCCGGGCGGGGAAGCCGTCGCCGGTGACGACATTACCGACGACGAGTTCGAAGCGCTGCTGGACGAATTGCATGGTAAGGGCCAGTTTTCCGGTGCGCCCGAGGCTGGCTCGGACCAAGCGAGCGACGGCGACGCGCCTGAGGTCCCGGCAGCGGGAGCCGACCTGATCGGTGACGATGAGTTCGAACGGTTGTTGGATGAGTTGCACGGCAAGGGCAGCGGACCGACCTCGTCAACCCCCGTCGAGAGCGCACCGAGCAAGACCGAACCCGCACCACAGCCTGCCGCAACGCCGGCACCGAAATCTCCCTCACAGCCCGCGCCTTCGCCGGCCAGGGCTGAACCGGCGTCGTCCGCCAGTTCGCCGGCGGCAGAAACCACGGTGCGGGTGGATACCAAGCGGCTGGATGACATCATGAACATGGTGGGGGAACTGGTGCTGGTTCGTAACCGACTGCAGCGCCTCGGAGCGGAGAGTGAAGACGAGCAGATGCACAAAGCCGTCTCCAACCTCGATGTGGTCACCACCGATCTCCAGGCGGCGGTGATGCAGACCCGGATGCAACCCATCAAGAAGGTGTTTGGACGGTTCCCTCGGGTGGTTCGGGACCTGGCTCGGAATCTCAGGAAAGAAATCAACCTGGTCATGCACGGGGAAGACACCGACCTGGACAAGAACCTGGTCGAGGCGTTGTCAGACCCGCTGGTTCACCTGGTGCGAAACTCGGTCGATCACGGCATCGAGTCGCCAGAGGCGCGTGAGCAGGCCGGTAAGCCAAGGGTCGGCCGGATCACGCTGTCGGCCGAGCAGGAAGGGGACCACATCCTGCTGGCCATTGAAGACGATGGCGCGGGCATGGACCCCGAAAAGCTCCGTCAGAAAGCCGTCGAAAAAGGCCTTTACGATCAGGACGCCGCCGATCGGCTCACCGACACCGAGTGCTACAACCTCATCTTTGCCGCCGGATTCTCTACCAAGGACCAGATTTCCGATGTCTCTGGCCGCGGGGTAGGGATGGACGTGGTCAAAACCAAGATTGGCCAGCTCAACGGCATGATCAATGTCGAATCGGAGCTGGGTAAGGGCTCACGCATCGTGATCAAGGTGCCGCTGACCCTGGCCATCATGCCGACGCTGATGATCATGCTGGGCGATCAATCCTTTGCTCTGCCCTTGGTCAACGTGGTGGAAATTTTCCATCTGGATTTGAGCAAAACCAACGTCGTGGACGGGCGCGAGTGCATCGTGGTGAGGGACAAGGTGTTCCCGCTGTTTCACATCAAACGCTGGCTGGTCAAAGGCGGGGCCTTGGAGTCGGTGCCGGTGAATGCCCATGTGGTCATTGTGGCCATGGGCACCAAGCGGGTGGGCTTCGTCGTTGATCAGCTCATCGGTCAGGAGGAGGTGGTCATCAAACCCCTGGGTCGGGCGTTGCAGGGTACGCCGGGCATGGCGGGGGCGACTATCACTGGCGACGGTCGCATTGCGCTGATCATCGATGTACCGAGTCTGCTCCAGCACTATGGATAACGGAACGCTATAGGTAACGGAACGCTATAGGTAATGGAGTGCTAAGGGTATTGGAGTGCTAAGGGTATTGGAGTGCTAAGGGTATTGGAGTGCTAAGGGTAATGGAGCGCTATGGGTAACGGATTCGCTATGACAAACCGGAGAATCAAATGGATGTGGGGGAGGCGTGAATGACGGTTTCTGTCCTGGTCGTGGATGATTCGGGCTTTTTCCGCAAGCGGCTGACCGAAATCCTCAATGCCTCCGGCAATATCCGGGTTGTTGGCGTCGCCAGCAATGGTCGCGAGGGCGTCGAGCAAGCGGAAAAGCTGAGGCCTGACGTGATCACCATGGATTATGAAATGCCGGTGATGGACGGCATCAGCGCCGTGCGCGAGATCATGAAACGCCGGCCCACGCCGGTGTTGATGTTCTCCTCCCTGACTTACGAAGGCGCCCGGGTGACGCTGGATGCCCTCGACGCCGGGGCGGTGGATTTTCTGCCCAAGAATTTCGAGGAAATCGCCAGGGATTCCAGCCAGTTGCAGCAGATCCTCAAACAGCGCATCCTGGACGTCGCCCGCAGTCGGCCGGGTGCCAACCCCGCATCGGCACCGGCCCGGACTGTGGCTTCACCGGCGCGGCCCACCCCGGCGCCACGGCCGGCACCAGCGCCGCGACCTCAATCGCCTCGGCCAGCACTTGCCAGGTCGGTCACCAGTAAGCGCACGCCGCCCCGCAGCTACAGTGTAGTGGCCATTGGCACCTCCACCGGTGGGCCGATTGCCTTGCAGCGGGTTCTGACTACCTTGCCCGCGGATTTCAAGGCACCGATCCTGCTGATCCAGCACATGCCGGCCAGCTTTACCCCGGCTTTTGCCGACCGGCTCAACAAATTGTGCCGCATTGAAGTGCGCCAGGCCGAGGACGGCGACGTACTCAAGCCAGGCCTGGCGTTGCTGGCGCCCGGCGGCAAGCAGATGATGATTGAACACCGCGGCGGGCAGGGGCGGGTACGCATTCTGCCCGGTGACGACCGGCTCAATTACAAACCCTGTGTCGATGTGACTTTCGGCTCGCTGGCCCGCAGCTTCCCTGGCAATACCCTGGGCATAATCCTCACGGGCATGGGGGCCGACGGTAAAGAAGGTTGCCGGATGATGAAGCAGACCGACTCCGTGGTGTGGTCCCAGGACGAACGCTCGTCCGTGATCTACGGCATGCCCATGGCCGTCGCCAAGGCCGGTCTGAGCGATGAGGTGTTGTCGCTGGATGAAGTCGGCCCACGCCTCATAGAGGGTGTGCGCTGATGGATATCCTCAGTCTGCTGGGCATTATCCTCGCGTTTGCGGCGATCCTGGGGGGGAACCTGCTGGAAGGGGGCGCGCTGAGCTCGCTGTTCAACGGTCCCGCCGCGTTGATCGTCATCGGCGGCACCCTGGCCGCCACCATCCTGCAAACCTCCTGGCCCATTCTGAAACGGGCGGTCGGTCAATCCCGCTGGGTATTCCTGCCGCCCTACATCGGCATGGAGGACGGCATCGGTAAGGTGATCGACTGGAGTGTGAAGGCCCGAAAACAGGGTTTGCTCGGCCTGGAAGGTCTGGCTGAACGGGAACCGGAGCGGTTCGCCCGCAAGGGCCTGCAACTGCTGGTGGACGGTTCTGAAACGGAAGCCATTCGCAGCATTCTGGAGGTTGAACTGGAATCCCGGGAGCAGCGGGATCTGGATTCCGCCAAGGTGTATGAGGCCATGGGCGGCTATGCCCCCACCATCGGCATTATTGGCGCGGTGATGGGGTTGATCCAGGTGATGACCAACCTGGAAGACCCGGCCTCCCTGGGAAGCGGCATTGCCACCGCCTTTGTCGCCACGATCTACGGTGTCGCCTTGGCCAACCTGCTGTTTTTTCCGGTGGCGAACAAACTGCGGGGCATCGCTCGAGAACGCTCCCGTTATGAAG
Source organism: Marinobacter sp. SS21 (assembly GCF_028369065.1). GTDB lineage: Bacteria > Pseudomonadota > Gammaproteobacteria > Pseudomonadales > Oleiphilaceae > Marinobacter. Next base: position 375,503 of record NZ_JAQNDA010000003.1, on the reverse strand, counting down.
ACATGATGATCGACGGTATCGTGGCCATCGCCGATGGGGAAAACCCCCGCTCCATCGAACTGCGCCTGCGCGGATTCCTGTCCTGACGGTCGCTCTCCAGCGCAGGGCGTAATAAGGCTGACTCGCTATGAAACGGCTTCGACACTCGGAAGACGATCTCCACAACAAAGAACGTTGGCTGGTGTCCTATGCCGACTTTATTACCCTGCTGTTCGGCTTTTTTGTGGTGATGTATTCCGTGTCCTCGGTCAACGAGGGCAAGTACAAGGTGCTGTCAGATACGTTGATCGGCGTTTTCAATGCGCCGCAGCAATCGCTGGACCCCATCACCGTGGGCGAAGCAACCTTGGCCTCTGTGCCGGCCGACACCGATGCGGTGATTCCGCCACCGATCAGCGAAAGTCCCCGTCATCGAACCGACGACAGCGAAAGCCGGCGGGCGGCGCTTCGAGCCATGTCCGAGCAGCTGGCCATTGAATTTGACGAGCTGATTCAGCAAGGCGTCGTCACCATGGAAACCAGCGACGAGTGGCTGGAGCTGAGTTTGCGTGACAGCCTGCTGTTCAGCAGCGGCGATGCCGAACCCCACTACGATGCCTTTGCCGTCATCGAGAAAATTGCCGGAGTGTTGGCAGCCCGGGATAACGCGGTGCGGGTTGAAGGCTTCACCGACAACCTGCCCATCCGTTCCGGCAGGTTCCCGTCCAACTGGGAGCTCTCCACGGCGCGGGCATCGGCTGTGGTGCGCATGCTTGCCATGGAAGGAGTCGACCCGCAGCGCATGGCTGCGGTGGGTTATGGCGAGTTTCAGCCGGTCGCCCGTAATGACACGGACGAGGGGCGCAAACGAAATCGTCGCGTGGTCCTGCTGATTTCCCGCGACGCCAGTATCCGTGGCGCCATGCGCTAGGCAGGTTCAAACTCCACGCTGCTGCGCCCCTGGAATCAGCATCGGTCCCAAGAGGGGATTGGCACGCTTTCTGTATTTAATGCCCTGGACGGCTTCAATCGGCAAAGGGTTGCCGGTAAGGGCCTGCTCGGCGGCGAACCGATTCAAGAATTGTCCCGCCAGGCCGATAGCATCCGTACTGTTTCTGGAGCTTCCATAGTGCGAATTTGGGCGGTAGCCAACCAAAAAGGTGGTGTAGGAAAGACAACGTCGGTGGTCGCGCTGGCGGGATTGCTGGCCGAGCGTGGCAAGCGGGTGCTGGTGGTGGATCTGGATCCCCATGGCTCCCTCACCAGCTGGTTCGGGTATGACCCGGACCGGCTTGCCCACAGCGTCTTCGATTTATTTCAGCATCAGGGCAAAATGCCGGATGGCCTGCCGGCCCAGCTGGTGGTCGAAACCAGTCAGCCGGGCCTGTCGCTGTTGCCGGCCAGCACCGCGTTGGCGACGCTGGAGCGTCGTATGGTCGGCGTCGAGGGCATGGGGCTGATCGTGTCGCGGGCGCTGGCTCAGCTCTGGGACGATTTTGATTTTGTTCTGCTGGACAACACGCCTACGCTGGGGGTGCTGATGGTCAACGCCCTGGCGGCCAGCCAGCACCTGGTGATCCCGGTACAGACCGAATTTCTCGCCATCAAGGGGCTGGAGCGTATGCTGCATACGCTGCAAATGGTCATGCGTTCGCAAAAGAATCAGCTTGGCTACACCATCGTGCCCACGATGTTTGACCGTCGAACCCAGGCCTCGGTCAAGAGCCTGAACCTGTTGCGCAAGACCTACACCGATCCGTTGTGGCGTTATGCGATCCCGGTCGACACCAAATTCCGTGACGCCAGCCAGGGCGGCCTGGTGCCGTCAGCGCTGGACAGCGAGACCCACGGCGTGCGGGCGTACCGTCACTTGCTTGACGATCTGCTGGCCCAGACCGGCCCCCAGGACGCGCGGGCATGACCGTCGGGATTTTGACAGCTTGGTGTCGTGGTTGGGGGACTTCGTGACATGACGTCGAGCCGAAAGACCGATCTGGCCGATCCCGCCTACGCCCTTGCCAGCTACCTGGACGACCTCCTGCACACCGCCACGGACGCCGCAAAAACGGTTGAGGTAAAGGCCGAGGATTTCGGGAACGACGATACCAGGGACAGGGCGAAGAAAGGTGCCGACGAAGGCGTCAACGAAAACGTTAATGTCGACGACAGCACCAAGCACGAACGGAGCCAACAAAGCCACGCCGGAGCCGGGCAAAATACCGCCACGGCAGGCCGGACCACGCCAGTGTCGCCGGTGGTTGACGCTCGAACGGCGCTCCAGCCTGAGCGGCCACCGGTGATCATGCCGGTGTCTGCGCCCATGGAGCCAGAACCGGTGCCGGTCGCCCAACCGGTGGAATCGCCGACCCTGGAGTCACCGGCGAAATGTCCGGATGACGGTGAGCCGGCGGCACGGCCAGAATGGTCAGAGCGTCCCTTCGAGTGTCTTATTTTCCGGGTGGCCGGCCTACAGCTGGCGGTGCCGCTGATCCTCCTTGGTGCCATTCATCGCCTGGAACAGGACGTAAAACCCTTGCCCGGCAGTCCCCGCTGGTACATGGGCATCCTGCCGGATCGCAGCCAAACCCTTCGGGTGGTGGACAGCGCCGAGTGGATCATGGCGGGCCGGGTACCAGAGGGAGCCCGCGATAACTACCGCTTTGTCATCCGGCTCGACAACAGCGAATGGGCGTTGGCCTGCGACGATGTCGCCCAGTCTTTCACCCTGGACCCCAGCGAGGTACGTTGGCGTACTTCCCGCAGTAAACGTCCCTGGCTGGCCGGCACGGTGATCAGTCACATGTGTGCGCTGATTGACGTAGGGACCATGGCCCAGTTGCTGGCCCGGGCGGAGCGGGAGCATCACCTGCGCCTGGAGTGACGGCCGTTACCGATTGACACCGTGCGATGCTGGCACGGTTTGTGCCGTTAATTATAGTATTGGGCACTGACGATGGATTTTTGACGATCAGGTTGCCCGTGGGGGGTGGCCTGCCGAGGAGACGAACACATGGCTTCCCACAACGGACATCAGAATCAGGCCCAGGACGATCAGGTACTCCAGTACGTCACGTTCCGATTGGACGATGAGACCTACGGTATCGACGTCATGCAGATTCAGGAAGTGCTGCGTTACACCGAGATCGCCCCGGTACCAGGTGCCCCGGATTATGTGCTGGGGATCATCAACCTGCGGGGGAATGTGGTCACCGTCATCGACACCCGTCGGCGCTTCGGTTTGTCCGAGGCGGACGTCACCGACGCCACCCGCATCGTGGTGATGGAGTCGGCCAACCAGGTGATGGGCATTCTGGTGGATTCGGTGGCGGAAGTGGTGTACCTGAAAGCCAGTGAAATCGAGACGGCACCGAACGTGGGTAACGAGGAAAGCGCCAAGTTTATCCAGGGTGTCTGCAACAAGAATGGCGAACTCATCATCCTGGTGGAGTTCGAAAAGATGCTGTCAGACCACGAGTGGGCTGAAATTTCGGCGCTCTAGCCAGTGTTGACGCTAGGGAGCAGGAGCCGGCTCGGGGTGACCACTGATACTGATTGGAGGATCAACTTATGTCGGCAACCTGGACCACCCTGGCACCCTGGCTCCTGACCGCTGCCGTGATGGCAGCCCTGCTGGTTCAATCGGTGTGGAACCAGCGCCAGCTTCGCGATCTTCGGGCACAGCTCAAGTCCCGATGCGACACCCTGGGCCGGGAGCTCCACGCCACCGGCAGCGGCAGCCTGGGCGTTGGCCACCGCGTGGTCAACTGCGAGCGGCAGCTGCATGAGATGCGGGCCATGCTCGACGAAATGCGGCAGAACGATCCCCTGCGCATTTCCTACGACGAGGCGGCCAGGCTGGTGGAGCTGGGAGCGGACGTTGAAGACCTCATGAACACCTGCGGCATTTCCCGGCCAGAAGCGGAATTGGTGTCGGCCCTGCGCAAGAAGAGCGCGGCTTGAGGAAAAGGGTGTTCGCTGTCAGGCGCTCGGGTGCGCGTCGTCCGGGGTCTTGCCCTGCAGGTTGAAGGCAAACGCCAGAATTTCCGCGATGACCCGGTAAAGGGTTTCCGGAATCTCGTCATTCAGTTCCAGCCGGCTGAGGATGCCGGCCAGCTCTGCATTCTCATACAGCGGCACACCATGCTCCCGGGCGATACGGACGATCTCCTCGGCCAATTCGTCGGTACCGCTGGCAGAGATGGTTGGCGCTTTGGTGCCGTCATACTTCAACGCGACGGCGGCATTGGCCGGTCGATCCGCCGCGACGGAGCCCTTGTCGTTACTCATGCCTTGATATCCACCAAACGATGCTCCAGCTGGGTTCTGGCCGCCTCCGGCTGACCTTTGTGGCATTCCAGATCGACCACCTCCAGGCCCAGTTCGTTCAGCCCTTGACGAAGATGGCCGAGCTCAGACGTGACCCGGTCGAGGGTGCTCTGCCGTTCGGCCCAGACCTGGGCCGAGAGCTGATGTTGGCGAAGGGCGACCTCGAAGTACAGTGGCCCCATCTCGTCCAGGTCGATGGCCAGGGTCAGGCGCCATTCCGCCACCCGTTTGCGGGCACCGGCGCGTTCCGCACCCGCTTCCTGCTCGTAGTGCTCAAGCCGCAGCTGCGCCAGGCGGGGTTCGGCCTCGGTATTGAGCCAGGGCAGTTCCATCACCCAGGTGGCCGGCGCGGCCCCGTCCGCGGATGCCCGGCTGGACAGCGTCTGGCTGTGGAGCTGGTTCACCGAGATTCGGTTCAACATGCCTGCCAGCATACGTAGCGTTTGACCCACGCTCATCATCTCGGCCTTCTGGGCGGGCGTCTGTTGCGCCGTGGGAAACTGCAGCGGTGCCTGCACCAGTTCCGGGCTGGTCAGAGGCGTCAGCCGGTTCAGCTGAGCGAGGCTGTCGTCGCCTTGGCTGGCCAGCAACGAAGCGACAACACGGCCCAGCGCCAACTTGAGGTCCGATTGCAGCGGATCGCCCCCACGGGCCAGCCGGGTTTCGGCGAACAGGCCGCTCTCCGCCAGCCACTGCTTGATGCCTGCCGTCGCGTCGCCGCCACCGGCCAGGTTGCCCTGGGTGGGCAGGCCGGCCAGCAATTTGGCAATGGCCTGCTGCGCGGCTGGCGTCAGCTCCGGGCTCTTGACCAGTGCGGTGGCTTGCTCTGCCGCTGGCGTGAGGACGGCCATCAGCTGATTCAGCCCGGTGTCGAGCCGGTGTTGCCAGGGCAGGCGCTGGGCCAGCGCCGACGCCAGCTGGGCCTGGGGAGTTGGCGCCAGTTTGCCGAGTAACTGCAGTTCGTTCCCCGCCCGCATCACCTTGACCAAATCACCGGCCTGCAGCTGGGTCTCGCCGATGGCACTGTTCACCGACAGGGTTCTGCCGCGAATCTCCAGCACCAACTGCTCCACCTTATCCTGGCTCTGCCGCACCACCTCCGACACCCGCGCCAGGGCACTGGCCTGGTTCGCCAGCTGCAGTTGGTCCAGCTGCACCTGCGCGCTGACCTGAACGTTAGCCCCTTGCGCAGGAGAGCCCTGGGGACGCGATGGGAAGATTCCCCCTGACGCTGGTTGCTGGGGGGGCGAGGGGACTGTGCCGTTGGGTAGCTTCATGGGTTTAGCATACAGGGAATCTGGTGCTGGTGAAGGCGTGCCGTCATGTCGTCCAGTGTACGGCAATGTTCTCTCTGTAATTCTGGTTTGTGGCGAACAGATACGACTGGATAGCACTTTTCCGGTGATCCTGGGTGCGCGCAGCGAGTCCACGCCTCAACTATATAGCTTTTATATTCCGTTTTGGTTAACCAAATTTCTAGAAAAGATGAAGTCCACGTACTTGTGAACATCTCCTGGATTGCCCTGAAAGTACCGCTGAGCGGCACCTTGGCCTGCCACACAGAAAATCCGCTCTATACTGAAATGGTAGCGAGAGGTCGATTTTAGTCGAATCGCGTTACACATTTCGCCGCGAGGCGCTCGATTACATCAATGTCCTGTCCAGGAGGTAAAGACCATGCCGATGTTCATTGACGTCCACGCCATGAAGCCGTTTACGGCTGAGCAGTTGAAGAAATTGCAGAATGCCCCCCCGGACGAGTTTGGGGTCACGCACCACGACATCCTGTTCAGCGAAAAGGATGACAAAATTTATTGCGTTCTGGATGCCCCAGACGCCGAAGCCATTCACAAGCATCACGAGAAGGCCGGTATCCGGTGTGAGTGGGTCCGCGAGGTGCAGTCCACGCGCGAGTAACGGTGACCGCTGGCCCCTGTCGGAGGTGGTGCGCTCAAGCGGCAGTGGGGCGGAGCCGCATCGTTCTTGTTGCCTGCATGCAGTTGGCCGTGGTGCGGTGGGCGTCCCTCTCCGCACCAGAGCGAGAGCCGATGCGTTGTGAGCCAGGTTCTTGAGAAATGGGGTTGGAGTAACCTTTCCTGAGCCCCAATTTACTTTGCTCTGCCCCAACTTATGCTGTTTCTATGGCCAGCTCGCTGAGGTTTTAGAGTATTTGCCTGCTGCGCTTCTTGTTCTGGCACTTGGATTGGAAGCCGGTCATCTGCTCGACGGCGGCTATGAATCCTATGGACTTGGGAGTGGCCGCATAAGCGCTGGTCTCGGGGAAACGGTCAGAGGCTCCCTGATAACATGGCACACGAGGTCTTGGCTAAATAATGGATAATGGTGATTATTTGGTTGAGTTAGGTGTTAGGTTGCAGTCTGTTTTGGGCGAGCTGGCCCAGCCAAGTACTTACAGCCAAATTGGCATCATTCTATTTGTTTATTTAATCGCTTACGTCGTATCAATTCGAATCCGAAAGTACATTCCTATTCTGAAATGCCCCCCTGACTCAGCAGAACAATCCCCAATCAAGACACTTGTCTATCGGCTCGGCAAGCTACTTTTCCCGGTATTTGCGATCGTATTGTTACGCATAGCCATCGGGTTCAGTGAGCTGATTACCGAGGACGGCTGGGTCATCCAGGCCGCTTTCGCCATAGCGATGCTTCTGCTGTTTTACTCTTTTGTCAACTTGGTCATTACCAATAAATTGGTCTCAAGTGCGTTTCGCTGGATTGGTACGCCGATCGTTCTTTTGCATGTTGTTGGTTTCCTTGATGATGTGATTGCTGTACTCGAATCCATGTCTGTCCAGCTTGGTAACATAGAGCTTTCCGCCTATGGCGTTTTACGCACGGTTATATTCGGGTCATTGCTTTTCTGGTTGGGGAGGATATCCAACAGTACCGGAAAGACCATCATAAGGAAGCAGGAAACGCTGGATTTCCGTACGCGGGAGATTTTTGCCAAGTTGTTCGAAATCGCATTGTTTCTGGTCTTTATACTATTGCTGTTTCAGCTTATGGGGATCAACCTAACTGCATTGGCGGTGTTTGGAGGGGCGCTCGGGGTTGGGCTTGGATTTGGGTTGCAGTCCATTGCATCCAATTTTATATCAGGGGTGATCATCATTTTTGACCGATCACTTTCTGTTGGGGACTATGTTGAGCTTGAAGATGGTCTAACCGGTATGGTAACGCAGCTTAATATGAGATCCACCACACTTGAAACCTACGATGGCAAAGATGTTGTCGTTCCAAACGAGAAGTTCATTACCAGCTCCTTCACCAACTGGACTCACAAGAACGAAAAGCAGCGGTATCGAGTCGATTTTTCGGTTTCCTATAAAACCGATGTGCGCGGCATGGTGGAATTGATCAAGGCGGCGGTTGCAACACACCCACAGGTGCTCAGTGGCCCAGAGCTTCCATTTGAGGAGCGCCCGGATTGCGAAATTGACAGCTTCGGCGATTCCGGCATCAATATGTTTGTAGAGTTTTGGATGATTGGCATTGATGACGGGAAAAATCGCGTGGGTGGTGATTTGCTGCTGATCATCCTGGAAACGTTACAGGAGAACGGTATTGAGATTCCGTTTCCACAGCGAGATGTTCGAATCTATCCTGCCGACAGCTAAGCAAAACTGGGGTCAGATCCAAATTAGCCAAACGAAGCCCGTTCTTGTTGCAAGTGACTCTCCTGGAGCCACTGTGACGCCGCACCGAATCCCGGTTTGTTAGTCACTCCTCGAAGGTTACTGGACTCCATTTTCGGTTCTGGAGTTAGGCGCTGTCGGTCCTGCATCGCGGGAATTTGGTTGTTCGGTAGACGGCGCTGCGAGGCGAGTACCAGGCACCAGAACCGATTTGTGGCCGGACAAGGGCAATCCGACCCCGCTTTGGTTATAATACCGCGCGCTGGAAGTGTGGAACTTCCTAACGCTTGCCCTCCAAGGGTTTTTTTCAATATCCATGCCGTTAAGCAATGCCTTGACCGATGTTCTGAGGCCCTGATGACCGAGCCGCTTTTACAGGCTGTCGATTTACAGTGTGAACGAGACAATCGTATTCTGTTTCAGGGACTTGGCGTCTCCATTGCGCCTGGCAGCATCACCCGTGTGGAAGGCCCCAATGGGGCGGGCAAAACCACCTTGTTACGCATTCTGGCCGGTCTGAATGACAGCTACACCGGCGATATCCGTTGGCTGGGCGCGCCGCGCCATCATCAGCTGGAGCAGTTTTTACGCAATCTGCTCTACATTGGCCACCGCCCGGGCATCAAGCCGCTGTTAACCCCCCTGGAAAACCTTCGGGCACTGACCGCGGTACGACGGCCGCTGGCCGATGCGACCTTGCGCCAGGCACTGGATGGCACCGGTCTGCACGGCTACCACGACGTACCCTGCCGGCAGCTGTCGGCAGGGCAGCAGCGCCGGGTGGCGCTTGCGCGGCTACTGATCTCAGACGAACCATTGTGGATACTGGATGAGGCGTTCACCGCGCTCGATAGTCACGGTGTCGAAGGGCTCGAACAACTGTTGGTACAACACGCCGAACAGGGTGGCGCGGTGTTGGTAACCACCCACCACCATCTGGATTTGCCGGGAATGATCCGCTTGCGCCTGGGACGGGGAGGGCACAACGATGACCAGTAACGCGCCGCGGGCGGTATTGGCGGACCACAACGTCAGTGTGGGCCGGGCTATGTGGGCCGTGGTGCGGCGGGATCTGCGTTCCAGCTTTCGCCAGCGCCAGGATTTGCTCAACCCGCTGCTGTTCTTCTTTATGGTGGTGACGCTCTTCCCCTTAGGTGTTAGCCCGGAAGTGTCATTCCTGCAGCAGGCCGGAACCGGTATCCTGTGGGTGGCGGCTCTGCTGTCAACGCTGTTGTCGCTGGATCACCTGTACCGGCACGATTTCGACGACGGTACCCTGGAGCAGATGGTGCTGCAGCCGCACCCGCTGTTTCTGCTGGTGCTGGCCAAAAGTCTGGCGCACTGGCTGCTCACCGGCTTACCGCTGGTCATTCTGGCCCCGGTATTGGGTATCATGCTGCATCTCGAAGGGAACTCCATTGCAGTTTTGTGTCTAACGCTGCTGATTGGCACTCCGGTCCTCAGCCTGATCGGTGCCATCGGCGCGGCGTTGACTTTGGGTTTAAGGGCCGGCGGGGTACTGCTGTCGCTGTTGATTATTCCGTTGTACATTCCGGTACTGATTTTCGGCACCGGTACCGTGGCGGCGGCAACGGAAGGTGCCGCGGTGGAAGGCTACCTGGCGCTGATGGCGGCCTTCCTGGTCCTGGCGCTGACGCTGGCACCGTTTGCCGGGGCGGCGGCGCTGCGCATCAGTTTGTCGAACAGTTAATCGGGAAGGGCGATAGGAAGGTAATTACCGGATGTGGACACTTTTTCACAAATTTGGCTCGCCAAAATGGTTTTTCGGAATTGCCGGCCGGTTGATGCCGTGGTTGTTGGCATTGGGGCTTGGCTTGCTGGTGGCGGGACTGGTTTGGGGGCTGGCGTTCGCGCCGAAGGATTACCTGCAGGGTAACAGCTACCGGATCATCTTCATTCATGTGCCCAGTGCCTTCCTGGCCCAGTCGGTTTACCTCATGATGGCTGTGGCGGCGGTGGTGACGTTGGTGTGGCGAATGAAACTGGCCGATCTGTTCGTCCAGGCCGTGGCGCCGGTCGGCGCGGTACTGACCTTTCTGGCGTTGTTCACCGGTGCGGTCTGGGGCAAGCCCACCTGGGGCACCTGGTGGATCTGGGATGCCCGTCTGACCTCAATGCTGATCCTGCTGTTCCTGTATTTTGGCGCTATTGTACTCGGCAGCGCCATTTCCGATGAGAAAGCCTCCGCCCGGGCCGTCGCCGTGCTGATTCTAGTCGGGGTGGTGAACATTCCGATCATCAAGTATTCGGTGGAGTGGTGGAACACCCTGCACCAGCCAGCCACCTTCAAACTGACCGAAAAGCCCAGCATGCCGCCGGAAATGTGGGTGCCCCTGCTGTTGTCGGTTCTCGGTCTTTACCTATGGTTTGGCTGGCTGGCCTGTTATCGAATGCAAACCGAAATACTGCGGCGTGAACGCCGGACCCGTTGGGTTCGGGAACTCGTTCGTGCAGAGGGGCACTAAACACTATGGCGTTTGATTCCTTGTCCGCGTTCCTCACCATGGAGGGCCACGGGTCCTATGTGTGGGTGTGTTATTGTGTCTTCGTGCTGTTGCTGACGGCGCTGGCACTGTGGTCCCGCTCCCGTCGCCATGCGGTGCTTCGCGAGCAGCGTCGTCTGCTTGAACTTGAGGAGTCCGGCACCCGTGAACAGGCACCCGCCGCCGCTACCTTTTCCCGTATTCACCCATCCTGACGTCGAGTACTTACTTTGGCCATGCATCCGCTTCGTAAAAAACGACTGACCATTATCCTGTTCCTGCTCGCCGGCGTCGGTGTCGCGGTCGGCTTGACCACCTACGCGCTGAGACAGAATATCAACCTGTTCTACGATCCAAGCCAGATCGCCGCTGGCGAAGCGCCGGCCAATGTACGGATTCGGGCCGGGGGCATGGTGGAGCAGGGCTCGGTGGTAAGGGCACAACAGGATCTCACGGTGCACTTCCGGGTGACGGATTTCGCCTCGTCGGTGCCGGTGCAGTACACCGGAATCCTGCCGGACCTGTTTGCCGAAGGGCAGGGGGTGGTTGCGGTTGGCCGGCTGAATACCGAAGGCACCTTTGTGGCGGAGCAGGTGTTGGCCAAGCACGATGAAAATTACATGCCGCCGGAAGTCAGCGATGCGCTGAAAAAAGCCGGTGTCGACAATCCCTATACCGAGTCCACCGTGACGCAGTGAGGTAGATTAATGTATCCCGAACTCGGTCAATTCAGCCTGATTCTTGCCCTGCTGCTCGCGATACTGTTGGCAACGGTGCCGTTGGTGGGGGCGATCAGTGGTCGCGACCATTTGCAGGCATTCGCCCGGCCCCTGGCCAGTGGTTTGTTTGTCTTCGTCGCCATCGCCTTCGGTTTGCTCACTCAGGCGTTCGTGACGGACGATTTTTCAGTGGCCTATGTGGCCAATAACAGCAACAGCCTGCTGCCCTGGTATTACAAGTTCAGCGCGGTATGGGGTGGCCACGAAGGCTCCCTGCTGTTGTGGATCCTGATGTTGGCCGGTTGGACCCTGGCGGTGGCGGTATTCAGCCGGCGTCTGCCCTCGGTGATGATCGCCCAGGTGCTGGCGGTGATGGGCATGGTCACGGTGGGTTTCCTGCTGTTTATCCTGATCACCTCCAACCCGTTTGAGCGCTTACTGCCCAACGTGCCGGCGGATGGCGCGGATCTGAACCCGCTGCTGCAGGATTTCGGGCTGATCGTTCACCCGCCGATGCTGTACATGGGCTACGTCGGATTTTCGGTGGCCTTTGCCTTTGCCATCGCCGCCTTGATCAACGGTCGGCTGGACGCAGCCTGGGCGCGCTGGTCGCGGCCCTGGACCACCGTGGCCTGGTCCTTCCTGACGGTGGGCATTGCGCTCGGCAGCTGGTGGGCCTATTACGAGCTGGGTTGGGGCGGCTGGTGGTTCTGGGACCCGGTGGAGAACGCCTCGCTGTTACCATGGCTGGCGGGCACCGCCCTGGTTCACTCGCTGGCGGTGACCGAAAAGCGGGGGGTGTTCAAGTCCTGGACCGTGCTGTTGGCCATCGTTACCTTTGCCCTCAGTCTGCTCGGCACCTTCCTGGTTCGCTCTGGAGTGCTTACCTCGGTGCACGCTTTTGCCTCCGACCCCACCCGGGGCGCGTTCCTGCTGGGACTGCTGGCGATCACCATTGTTTCCAGCCTGACGTTGTACGCGTTTCGGGCGCCGGTGGTCCACACCCGCACCCGTTACGGTTCGTTGTCCCGGGAAATCTTTCTGCTGCTGAACAACGTGCTGCTGGTGGCCGCCACGTTGCTGGTGCTGGTGGGTACCCTGTATCCGCTGGTCCTCGATTATCTTGGCGCGGGTCGTTTGTCCATCGGCGAGCCGTTCTACAACCTGACCTTCAGCCCCCTGGCCATTGCGGTGGGGTTAATGCTGGGGGCGGGCATTTTCTCCCGCTGGAAACGAACCGATGGCGGCTGGCTGGGCCGCCGGTTGCTGTGGCCGGCGGCGTTTAGTCTGGTGTTGAGCTGCGCAGGCCTGCTGGTGTATGGCGGCTTCACTCCCTGGGCGTTTGCCGGCCTGCTGGCGGCCGCCTGGGTGACGGTGACCACACTGCTGGATTTGTGGGACAAATCCGGCTCGCGACACGGTCGCTGGCACGGCCTCAAACGTCAATCCCGCAGCTACTACGGCATGGTGCTGGGCCACCTCGGGGTCGCGATGACCATGGCCGGTGCCACCGTGGTATCGAACTACGGTGTGGAACGGGATGTGCGCATGAGTCCGGGGGATAGCGCCGAAATCGGTAACCTGCAGGTCACCTTCAGTGAGCTGGGACAGCGTCAGGGCGCCAACTTTGTTGCTCAGTACGGACGCTTCGATATTTCCCGTGACGGCCGCCTGATCGCGACGTTGTACCCGGAGAAACGGCAGTATCACGTCCAGCGCAACGTCATGACTGAGGCGGGCATTGACGCGGGGCTGACCCGTGACATCTTTGTCGCCCTGGGCGAACGGGTGGGCGATGACGCCTGGGCGGTGCGCATTCAGTACAAGCCGCTGATACGCTGGCTGTGGCTGGGTGCGTTGTTCATGGCCGGAGGCGGCGCGCTGGCCATCGCCGACCGTCGATACCGGATCAAGGTCCGATCAGAGCAGCCCGCCACTGGCGATAGTCGCAGCCGTGGGCAGGACGAGGGAGTGGCGGAAGCACTATGATGAGGCGTGTGTTGTTGTTCATTCCGGTGGTGCTGGCGGTGGCACTGGGTATCGTGCTGTTCGCCGGCATTGGCAAGGACCCTACCCATCTGGAGTCGGCGTTGATTGGCAAGCCGGTACCGGTGTTCGAGCTGGCGGACCTGCAGGATCCCGACACGATCCATCGCGATGACATCTTTGTGGGCGAGGTGTCGCTGCTGAATGTCTGGGGAACCTGGTGCCCGGCCTGTCGCGACGAGCACGACGATCTGGTCTGGCTGGCTCGGGACGAAGGGGTGCGGATCGTTGGCCTGAACTACAAGGACAACCGGGATCTGGCCCTGGAGTGGCTGGACTCCCTGGGCAACCCCTATGCCTTGAGTCTGTACGATCCCCAGGGCCGGCTTGGCTTCGACCTTGGGGTTTATGGCGCGCCAGAAACCTATGTGATCGATGCTGAAGGGGTTGTTCGCTTTCGCCATGTCGGCGTGGTCACCCCGCAGGTCTGGCAGCAGACACTCCAACCGCTGGTTGAGCGGTACGGTAAGGGGGGCTGATGCTGATGGGTCGCATACTGTTCGCTGTCTGGGTACTGCTGTTACCCCTGGCGGCATCCGCCACCAGCGAAGTCTACCCGTTCGATACCGCTGCCGATCAGGAACGGTTTCGAACCCTGATTTCGGAACTCCGCTGTCCGAAATGCCAGAATCAGAACATCGCCGATTCCAATGCGCCCATCGCCAAGGACATGCGTGACGAGGTGTACCGGATGCTGCGGCAGGGTGCCACGAACCAACAGGTCACCGATGCCCTGGTCGGCCGGTTCGGTGAATTCGTGTTGTACAAACCGGGTTTCGATGAACGGACTGCGCTGCTTTGGGCAACGCCGCTGATTGCGGTGCTCGGCGGCGTACTCGTGGTGATTGGCATTGTGATCCGTGGTCGCCGGCGCGATCCTTCGGAGTCGTCATTGAGTGACGCCGAGCGCCGCCGCGCGGAGCAGTTGCTGGAGGACCGGGACGACGGCGCCTGAGCTGTGCCTCAGCCCGGTCTTCTCCTGCCGTCCTTTTCTACCCGATTTACTGAGCAATTAATGGTCTATCTATGACAACCACTTTCTGGCTGGCCGCGACGGTGCTGATCGTCCTGGCGCTGGCGTTTGTTGCCTACCCCCTGCTGTACCCCCGATCCGCACAACGGCATCAACGGGATCTTCGTCAACAGAACCTGATGGCGTACCGGAGTCGGCTTGAGGAGTTGGACCGGGAGCTGGCTACCGGCAACCTCGATGCGGACAATCATCGTCAGCTGAAAGATGAGCTGGAAGGCAGTCTGCTGGATGACGTGGGCGCGAGCCGATCGGTGCCTCACGTTGGCGGCGGACGACGGGCATCGGCCATGGTCGTTGGCCTGGCAAGCCTGGTGTTGGTGCCCGCTGCCGCGGTGTACCTGTACCAGCAGTGGGGCGCCATGGAGCAGTGGCAGCAGTACCGTTCGATGCTGGCCATGGCCGCCGATCAGGGGGATCGTGTCGCCCAGATGGAGACACTGACGGCCGAGTTGCGGGCGCGTCTTGAGGCGAGCCCCGAAAACCCGGATGGCTGGGCCATGCTGGGACGTTCCTACATGCGTATCGAACGCTACCCCGATGCGGCCTGGGCGTTTGAACAACTGGCCGGGGTGGTTCCGAACGATCAGGCCCGGGCCGTGGCTTGGGGGCTGTCCGCCCAGGCGTTGTTCTTCGAATCCCGTGGCGAACTCGATGGCAAGGTTACTCGGGCCATCGACAAGGCCCGGACCCTCAATCCCGATGAAGTGAACGCGTTGGGGCTGTTGGGCATCCATGCCTTCAGTAGCCAGCGTTTTCAGGACGCCATTGGTTACTGGGAGCGGATTGTTGAGGTTGCGCCGGAGCACCCGCAGCGCCCGGCCATTGAGGAAGGCATTGCCCAGGCCTACCAGAACCTGGGGCTGACC
This sequence comes from Marinobacter sp. SS21, assembly GCF_028369065.1. Classification (GTDB taxonomy): domain Bacteria; phylum Pseudomonadota; class Gammaproteobacteria; order Pseudomonadales; family Oleiphilaceae; genus Marinobacter. Next base: position 360,374 of record NZ_JAQNDA010000003.1, on the reverse strand, counting down.
AACCCGGCCGATAGCCGCCAGCAGACCAGCGATGCCGCAACGGCCGGGGTGTCGGTGCGGATTGAGCTGGATGAGGCGTTGCTGGGCGAGGTGCCGCCAGAGGCGACGCTGTTTGTGTTCGCCCGTGCCCCGGGAGCGGAAGGCGCGCCTCCGGTCGCGGTGGCCCGTCGGCGTGCCGCCGATCTGCCGCTGGAGCTTTATCTGGATGACAGCTTCGCCATGAACCCGGCGCTGGGGATCTCAGCGAGCGCCGAGGTGATGGTAACGGCGCGGCTGTCGTCGTCGGGGAATGCGCTGCCCCAGCCCGGGGACTGGCAGGGGCAGGCGTCGAATCCCATCGCCGTGACAGCGGAGGCGCAGGGCCCGGTCACCATTACCATCGATCGGCAATTGCCCTAAATAAACTGCAATTACGCTGGAGCCCCCTGGGCTTCAGCCATGATCCGTCGCTATCAGACCCGACTCGTCAGACTGGCGGGGTAGAGCGGGGCCAGATCCGAATCCGTCGGAGTCCTGGGCACGGTCTTTCTTAGCCGATTCAGCGACGCCACCAGCGGCTCCCCATCCCATGCTTCGCCGTCGTTCGGGCGGCGGCCAAAACTGTGCCGCTGGAGCCGGCCCAGCTGCGCGGCCAGTTGTTCGTCCTGAAGGTACGCCAGCAACTGGGACAGCGTTCGAAAATCCCCCTCGCGGTGGAAGCGGTTATACCAGTTCAACAGCAGTTCCGGAGTATTGTTCAGCCCCTGTCGGGCGGCCGCGCATAGGATCTGAAACAGAGCCTGCTCTTGAGGCGCTTTGGTATCCTCGCGCTGTGCAGGACGATTCGGGACACGGTTTTGCAACCACCAGGCCAGTGCGGTGCCGGTCCAGCCGAGGGCCAGGACAAGACTGATCCAGCGCCACAGCGATGGGCTGGCTTCAGCCGGTGTGGCCGATGGCGCCGAGGCCGTTGCCGAGGGCAGCGCAGGCGTGGCCGGCTCGACCACAGCGCCGCCCGCACCTGTGATGGTCACGGTGCGGGCGGGAAGCACCGCCACTTTCTCGCTGTCGCTGGTGGTGTCCCACCAGGGAATTCGGATTTCCGGCAGTTCCACCACACCGGGCGTCACACCAACCAGCGCCGTGGTTTGGGTGAGGCTACCGATCAGACTGCTGGCACCGGTGTCGGTGGTCCGCTCGGCCGGTTCCGGGTAGCTTCGAATACCGTCCGGTGAGGCGGTGGGCAAGGGCGGCAGCGCCTCGGCGGTGAGCCCCTGGGCTTTGAGCAGCAGCGTACGGGAGAGGTTTTGTCCGGGTTCGATGGTCAGCTCGCCGGCCAGTCCGGTTTCGGTAAGAGTGAGGCTGCTTGCGGGCAACCAGACGTCACCGGTAAATCCGGTCGGCGGTGTTTTTACGGGAATCTCAAACAGCTCGGCACTGTCCCTCAGGTACTTCAGGCGGCCCACCGCATCCCGGCTTTGACCTTCGAATTGCAGTGGCGGCAGCGACAGGCTGCCAGGCTGCTGCGGGAAGATGGCATAGCGCCGTTCCACCACCCGGTATTGCTGGTTGTCGCGAAAGCGTTTGTACTCGCGCTGGGTACCCAGGGTTTCGATCAGGGCGGTGGGGTGCTTGGGCTCAGACAGCTCGCCGCGAATCAGGTTGCCGGTGAAGAACAGGCGCACAGTGATGACCAGCTGTTCCTGGACATAGAGTTGGTCCTTGTCGGCGGATAGCTCGATGAACGCCGGTTTTGGTTCTGCGGTGGAATGTGGCGCAGTGCCGCTGCGAACGCTGATGTCGATGGGCTCCGAGGTTGCGCCCTTAAAGCTGAGGGCGGGAATCTGCAAGGTCCCGGTGCGGGTCGGGGCGATTTCGAAGGTCCAGGTGACATCGCCATGCATGTCGCCATTGATGGTTTGAATGCTGTAGCTCTGGTTTTGCGACAGCACCTTGAAATCGGGTTCCAGCTTGTCGATGTCGGGCATGGGCAAATCGGGCATGCCCAGATCGAAAATATTGTCGAGACTGAAGGACAGTTTCATGGTGGACTTGATCACCAGCGTCAGCGTCTCACCCTCATGCAGTTCCGTGCGGCTGGGCTCTACCGTCAGATTGGCACCCAGTGCCGGCACGACCGGGAGCATCAGCAGTAGGGCCAATAGTGTTCTGAGACGGCTTACCATGGCGTGTCACTCTCGTCGGATTGGGGGGCTCGGTTCTGGTATTGATGCAGGAACTTGCGTCGCAGCAGGCCGCCGGGGTCGTCCGGCACCCGTCGTAACCATTGTTCCTGGCCCTGGCTAAGTGGCGCGGTGTCGAGTTCGCTGAGCGGTGCGGGCTGGGGGTCGCTTGGGGCGTCGGAGCCTTCATCGGACGCGTTGGGGCTGTCCGCTTCGGCATTCTGCGGTTGTTCGGGTGACGTGTCAGGCTCCTGATCCCCCCGATCGCTTGGAGAATCATCGGCTTCACCCCCACCGGAACCGTCTGGCGGTTGGCTGCCTCTGTCACCCTGGTCACTCGGATCGTCTGGCTCGTCGGACGGTGGGGCCTGATTACGGTCGTTCCCAGAGGGAGGCTGTTCGCCCTCCCCATTCTGTGGGTCTTGTTGGTTCTCGCCGGAGTCCGCTTGCTGATTCTGCTGATCTAACAGCTGTTGCACCAATTCACGGTTGGCTCGGGCGTCCTCGTGGTCAGGCGCTTGCTCCAGCACCGCGTCATAACCGGCCAGGGCAGCCTGCAGATCGCCGGCTCTGGCCAGGGCATTGGCGCGATTGTAGGCGGCGGTGGTGCTGTCCGAGTGGGCAAAGGCGTCAGCCGCGCCTTGGTAGTCTTCGGCCCGGTACAACGCACTGCCCCGCCATTCGGGATCGCTGAACCGTGTGGCCGCCTGGCCGGGGTCTTCCGCAATCAATGCCTCACCACGTTGATCCGGGCGCGCCCACAGGCTTTCCCAGTCTATTGCCAGTGCGGTTCGTGGCAGTGTGGGCAGGGTGACCGTCGCCACCAGCATCAGCACCGCGCCACGGCGCCATCCCAGCAGAAGCAAAGGCAAAACTGCCCAAAGCAGCCAGTAACCGTCGTCCTGCCAACGTTCCACGGTCAGCTCCCGTTCGCTCTGCTGCCAGTCGTCGCGGTCGACAGAACTCAGTTGCAGGGCCTGGATGTCGCGGCCATCCAGACTCAGTGGCTGGCTCAGGCCGCCTGCAGCAGATGCGAGCTGCCGCAAGGCATCGGGATTGGCCCTGGTCACCACGATGTCCCCCTGGTCCCGGATGAAACCCCGTCGCGCCAGCGGGATTGGACCGCCACTTTCGGTGCCCACCACCAAGGTGTGCAGCGGGTAGGGCACGTCCGCAAGCTGGCGCAGAATGTTATCGCGGTAGCGCGGGGCAACATCGTCCGTGATGAGCACCATCCGGCCGGCGCCGGGGGCGCCGTGTTGCAGCAACGACACTGCCTGGGCGATCCCGAGGTCTGCCCGATTGCCGGCAGCAGGCATAACCAGGGGGTCCAGGGCCTCCAGCATGCCTTCAATGGTGCGTTGGTCATCGGTCAATGGGGTGACGACATGGCCCTCGGCGGCATACACCACCAGGGCAGTCAGGCTGGCGCGTCGTACCGCGAGAATGTCGCGAATCTTGCGTTTGGCCTGAGTCAGCCGGTCGGGCTGTACATCGGTGGCGAGCATGGACAGCGACAGGTCGAGTACGATCACCAGGCTGTCATTCTGTTGCTGCAAGGGGGTCGGGGCCTCTCGCCAGGCTGGGCCGGCGAGTGCCAGCGCCAGCACGATCAGCAGCAGTGCGGGCAGCAGCCAGGGTTTGCGCTCTCGGGCTTGTCCATTGCCCGCTCGGCTCAGCAGCGGTGCCAGCAGATGAGCGGGGATGATTCGGTGCCAGCCACTGTCACTGGTAATGCGATAACGCCAAAGCAGCGGCAACAGGGGGATAACCAGTAACAACAGCAGCCACCCTGGGCGCAGAAAATGCAGGTCAGCCATGGCGTATTTCCCGGTTGATGGCGGCCCCGGCCAGGCCCAGCTGCAATATCAGCCAGATCGCGGCGGCGCCCCCGGCCGGCCAGTAGAACAGGTCGGTGACCGGACGGTAGAACCGACCTTCCAGCTCGATCGGCTCCAGCTGATTGATGCTGTCATAGATCAGCTCCAACTCTGGCAGGCTGCGGGCGCGGAAATACCGGCCCCCGGTTTCATCCGCAATGCGGTTGAGCAGGGCCTCGTCCAGATCTCGGGACGGATTGACCTGCCTGCCACGCTGGATCAGGGTGTCGGCGCCAATACCCACCGTGTAGATGCGCACACCCGCGTCCCGGGCGATGTCGGTGGCGGTATCCGGAGACACTTCGCCGGCGGTGTTGGCACCGTCGGTTAACAGGATGACTACGCGCTGTCCTTCCGGCCTTTCCCGCAGCCGCTTGATGGCCAGCCCGATGGCATCGCCGATGGCGGTGGCGCGTCCGGCCATGCCGATACCGGCCTCATCCAGCAGGGTGTTGATGGTCGGATGGTCGAAGGAGAGCGGTGCCTGGATATAGGGCTGGCTGCCGAACAGCAGCAAGCCCAATCGGTCGCCCTGGCGCTTGCTGATGAATTCCCGCAAGACGCGTTTGACGGCCTGCAGCCGGTTGATCGTCCGCCCCTGCACAACCATGTCGCGTTCGTCCATGCTTGGGGAAATGTCCACCGCCAGTAGCAGGTCGCGGCCGGTGACCGGCATTTGGACCTGCTCGGCGACGTGCTGGGGCCGCGCCAGTGCCAGCACCAACAGGCTCCAGGCCGCCAATAGCACTAGCCTTTGCCATTGTGGTAGGGCATTGCCGTGCCGACTCACACCAGGCAATCCGCTAATCCAGTGCCCCACCGGTAACACCGGCGCCTGTACCGGCCGCTGGTGGGCATTACGTAGCATGGTCAGCAGTGGTAACGGTAGCAGTACCAGCAGCCATGGATAGGCCAGGCTCAGCATGTTTGACCCCTCAGCCAAAGGCGGCTAACCGCCAGCGCCTGATCGGCATCGCAGGTCGGAACGGGGCGCCAGCTACTGGCGACCATCTCTTCCACCACCGCGCGCGAGGCGATGCGGTCCCGGGGCAGGGTGTCCAGCAAAAAGTCGACCCAGCCCTGACCGCTCAGCGATTCCGGCGATTGCTCCGGGTAGCGGTGGCGCGCTCCCCGTTTCAGCAACTCATTGAGTCGGGCAAACCAGGCGCTGTCCCGGCACCCTTCCACCGCAAGCCTGTCCAGCTCGGTCTGGACCCGGGCGATCCACTGATTGCGGCGACGTTTCCGAAGCCGCCAGGCCACCAGGGCGGCTGTCACCAGGATCACCAATAGTGCCAGTAGCCACCAGCCTGGGGCCGGCGGCCAGAAGCCTCCCGGGGCCGGCAGATGAATGTCGCGAAGTTGGCTTAGTGGATCTTGTTCCATGGTTTGGTCTTTATCTCAACTGGCCGCGAGGCCCAAGCAGCGTTTTCAGGGATTGCGCCGCATTTTCCGCCGTGGATACGGTCTGGGCATCGACGGCGGAGCGGCGGAAACAGTGCGCCAACCGTTGTTCATGCTGCCCGACCCGGTTCGAGAAAGCGGCCTGGAAACGGGAATCGCCAGCGTCAAACCAGAGGGGGCCGTCGGGACTTGCGACGGCGAACCGCCCGGTGTCTGGCAGCGCCTGTTCCAGCGGGTCGGTAATGCGCAAGGCCGTTACCGTATTGTGCTGGGAGAGGCTTGCCAGCAGGGCTGGGGTCTCGTCGCTGACCGACAGGAAATCGCTGAGCACGAAGACGCGGCCGCCGGTGTGGCTGACCCGCCGGGCTTCCTGGAGCGCGGTATCGAGCCCGATTGCCGCAGGCGCGTCGGTTGAACGAGCGGGCAGGGGATCGTTCGGTTGGTGCTGGAACTGGGCGAGATTATCCAGCAGCCTGAGCACGGTCTTTTTCCTGCGTGCCGGGCGCAGAACGTCGATGCGATTATCATTGAACACTATGCCACCGACCTGATCGCCAGACCAGAGCCCGAGCCAGGCCAGCAAGGCGGCCAATTGGGCGCAGCGAACCTGTTTGTAGGCGCCGACACTGCCGAAATAGAGCGAGTTGCCAAGGTCGCAGATCAGCAGTAGCGGGCGTTCCCGCTCTTCCTCATAGAGTTTGGTGTGGGGCGTCTGCCGTCGGGCGGTCACCCGCCAGTCGATGCTGCGAATGTCGTCGCCGGCCTGGTACGGGCGAACTTCCGCAAAGGCCATGCCCCGTCCCTTGTGGGGGGAATGTTGCAGCCCGGCCTGGCGGCTGTTGGCCGGGCGGGCGCTCGGTAATCGCAGGGTCCTGGCCTCGGCCTGTAGGCGGATCAGGGCGGGCAATGTGATGTGCGTGGCCGGTGAGGTCATGGCTTCGGGCATGGGGGCCTCAAGCGGTGACCGGGACGCGGTCGATCAGTCGTTGAATCACCGTATCCGGTGTCATGCCCTCGGCCTCCGCCTCGAAGGTGAGCAGCAGCCGGTGCCGGAGGACATCGAAGGCAACGTTGCGAATATCGTCCGGGGTCACGTAGTCCCGCCCGGAGAGCCAGGCCAGGGCGCGCGCGCATCGGTCGAGGGCAATGGTGCCCCGCGGGCTGGCGCCGAACGACGTCCAGCGATCAAGCTCAGGGTCCAGGCTGGCGGGATCACGGCTTGCCAGCACCAGGGCCAACAGGTAGTCCTCCACCGCCTCCGACATGAACACGTCGGAAATCGCGCGGCGGGCTTCGAACACCTGCTCGGCGGTCACTCGAATGTCGGCTTTGGGTTGGCCAGTGCGGTAATCGTTTCTCGCCAGGTGAAGGATCGCCCGTTCCGCCTGCGGCGACGGATAGTCGATGACGACGTGCATCAGGAAGCGATCCAGTTGGGCTTCCGGAAGCGGGTAGGTGCCTTCCTGCTCAATCGGGTTTTGGGTCGCCATGACCAGGAATAGCTGATCCAACGGGAAGGTGCGCATGCCGACGCTGACCTGGCGTTCGCCCATGGCCTCCAGCAGCGCCGACTGCACCTTGGCGGGTGCACGGTTGATTTCATCCGCCAACACCAGGTTATGGAAGATGGGGCCCTTCTGGAACTCGAACTGGCCCGTCTCCGGGCGATAGATTTCACTGCCGGTTACGTCGGATGGCAGCAGATCGGGGGTGAACTGAATGCGATGGAAGTCGCCTTCGAGATGATCCGCCAGGGCTTTGATGGCGGTGGTTTTGGCCAGCCCCGGTGCGCCCTCGACCAGCAGATGGCCGTCCGCCAGCAGCGCAATCAGCAGCCGTTCCACCAGCTTTTCCTGGCCAATGATCCTTTTGGCTAGTTGAGCCCTGAGTTCCCCAAATGTGTACTGTAACGACATCGGCCGATTCCGCTCCATAGGTGTAATTTCGGATCTCCAAAACGGTTCCAGTTTTTGGGGCTGGCCGGCAAAAATCAAGGGCTTGACTATGCTTGTGTGACAGTAAACGAGTTTCTGGATGCCTGTCTGTTCCCGTAAGGGCTCGGTTTGCTGGCTCTAAGTGGAACCGAGGGCTGATATGCCTGTGAAAATTACCATTTCATTAACCTGACCGAGGTTGATCATGAACGCGCTGACCGTGGCCAGCAAAGAGCAGTTTTTCGGGCAGTTATCCGAGGCTTTTGCTGAGAAAATTGAAAAATCCGAAGCCAAGCGACTCAATGATTTTGCCGTTCAGTACCTGGCTCACATGCCGCTGGACGAGCTGGTCAGTCGTCGATTCTCCGACACCTACGGTTCGGTGCTGGCGGCCTGGCAGTTCTTCCAGACTCGCAAAACGGATGAATCCCCGGTATCGGTGTTCAATGCGGATCTGGAGAGCGATGGCTGGCAGTCGTCCCACACCGTCATTTTCGTGCTGCACCCTAACATTCCGTTTCTGATCGATTCCATTCGCATTGCCATCAATCAACGGGAAATCGGCACCCACACCATTCACCATGCCGTGCTTCAGGTAGATCGTGATCGCAATGGCAAGCTGAAGAAACTGTATACCAGCCAACGCTCGACCAAAAAGACCGATTACGAAGCCTTCATCATGCTGGAGATTGATCGACACAGTGACCCCGATGACCTGACCAGGTTGGAGGAGGTGCTGCAAACGGTGCTGCACGAGGTACGCATCGCGGTCGAGGATTACCCGCTGGTGACTGACAAGGTGAATGCCATCATTGAAGAACTCGATACCACGTCCGCTAAAATCAACGACGAGGACCGGCAAGAGGCGAGGGAATTTCTCAAGTGGTTGTCGCTGGACCGGTTTACCTTTCTTGGCTATGACGAATACAACTTCGTCAAGGACGGCAAAGGCACCGTGGTGCGCCGGGTGGCGAATTCCGAACTTGGCATCTTGCGGGTTAACAATGAGCGCCCGGCCAAAGTCCGGCTGAGCGAACTGCCCAAACGCACCCGCCAGGAAATGACCCGGACCGAGGACATCTTCATTTTCGCCAAGTCCGCGCAGCGTTCCCGGGTTCACCGCCCAGCTTACCCCGACTACATCGCGATCAAGAAGTTCGACGACAAGGGGGAGGTGGTCGGAGAGCGGCGATTCCTCGGGCTGTATACGTCTCGGGTTTACAACGAGCGCCCGGACGAAATTCCGCTGCTGCGGCGCAAGGTGGAAGCGGTCATGGTGAATTCCGGTTTCCTGCGGGACGATTACGCAGGCAAGGAGCTGGAGCAGATTCTGGTGCTGTACCCGCGGGATGAGCTGTTCCAGATCGACCACCAGGAGCTGCTTAAGACCGCGCTTGATATCCACTACATTCAGGAACGCCGCAAGGTACGGCTGTTCATGCGGGAGGAAGTGTACGCCCAGTTCGTGACCTGTCTGTGCTTCTTTCCCCGGGACATCTACAACACCGAGCTGCGGCTGAGGGTCGAGCGGGAGTTGTGTGAGCGCCTTGATGCCCAGGATATCGAGTTTGTAACTCATTTCTCGGAATCGGTGTTGGCACGGGTCCAGTTCACGATCCGGGTTCCCCAGGTGGAAAACCGCCAGCTACCCACCGCCGAGCTCCAAGAGAGAATCATAGAGTTGGCTCAGTCCTGGCGCGATGGTCTGGACGAAGCGTTGAGCGAAACCTACGGCGAGGAGCGCGGTAACGAAATTTACCACTTGTTCAACTCTGCCTTTCCGTCATCGTACCAGGACATGTTTTCGCCAAGACGCGCGGCCATCGATCTGGACCACATCAGCGATGTGGTTAACACCAAACGGTTGGGCATGAGTTTTTATCGGGCTTTGGAGGAGGCGGAGAGCACCTTCCACTTCAAGCTGTTCCACCCGGATGTGCCGCTGCCGCTGTCCGATGTCATGCCCATTTTTGAAAACCTCGGGTTCCGGGTGATCGGAGAGCACCCTTTTGAGGTGATCGACCGCAACGAGCGTACCGTGTGGATTCACGATTTTTCACTTGAGGCCCGCCGTGGCGTGGTGGTGGATATCCACCGCATCAAGCCGATTTTCGAGGACCTGTTTCGTCGGGTCTGGTATGGCGAAGCCGAGAACGACAGCTTTAATCGCCTGCTGCTGTCCGCCTACATGAATTGGCGGGAGATCGCGCTGTTGCGTACTTACGCCCGCTACATGCGTCAGATCCGAATTTCCAACAGTCAGACCTTTATCTCCAACACCTTGGTCAATCACGTCGAGCTGGCGCGCTTGCTGCTGGACTTTTTTGAGGTCAGATTCAATCCCGACCGCTATCAAAGCGCCACCAAGAGTGGGGCCGGGCAGCAGAAGCTGGAGATTGAATTTACCTCAGCGCTGGAAGGGGTCGAGAACCTCAGCGAAGACCGGGTTCTGCGGCTGTATCTGGAGTTGATGCAGGCAACCCAGCGGACCAACTATTACCAGCTCGATGGCGGCCAACCCAAGGCCTTTATCAGTCTCAAGTTTGATCCTTCCCGAATTCCCGATATGCCACTGCCAATGCCCATGTTCGAGATTTTCGTGTATTCGCCCAGGGTCGAGGGGGTGCACCTGCGGGGCGGGCGAGTGGCGCGGGGCGGATTGCGCTGGTCAGACCGGTTCGAGGACTATCGCACCGAAATTCTGGGTCTGGTAAAAGCGCAGCAGGTCAAGAATTCGGTCATCGTGCCAGTGGGGGCCAAGGGCGGGTTTGTTGCCAAGCAACTGCCTGATCCGTCGGACCGGGACGCCTTTCACAAGGAAGGGGTGGAGGCTTACAAGTGTTTTATCCGGGGTTTGCTCGATGTGACCGACAATCTTGTCGGTGGCGAGATTTGTCCACCGGAGCGTCTCATTCGTCACGATGACGACGACCATTACCTGGTGGTTGCCGCTGATAAGGGCACGGCCACCTTTTCCGATATCGCCAACGGCCTGGCGGCGGAGTACGGCTTCTGGATGGGAGATGCCTTCGCCTCTGGCGGAAGTAACGGCTACGACCACAAGAAAATGGGCATCACCGCCAAGGGCGCCTGGGTCTCGGTGGAACGGCACTTCCGGGAGCTGGGGATCAATCCTGCCACTGACGAATTTACCGCCATTGGTATCGGAGACATGGCTGGGGATGTCTTCGGCAATGGCTTGTTACGGTCGGATAAAACCCGGTTGGTGGCAGCGTTCAATCACATGCACATTTTTGTGGATCCGCAACCGGACCCCGCCAAGAGCTTCGCCGAGCGGGAGCGTCTGTTCAGCATGCCCCGTTCGGCCTGGAGCGATTACAACGCCGAGCTGATATCCAAAGGCGGGGGCGTGTTCAGCCGCAGCGCCAAGTCGATTCCAGTCAGCGCTGAAATGAAAAACCTGCTGGGAATCAAGGTAGACCGGGTGCCTCCCAATATGCTGATCAATCACATTCTCAAGTCCCAGGTGGACTTGTTGTGGTTCGGGGGAATTGGCACCTATATCAAGGCCGCCAGCGAATCTCACGGTGACGTGGGCGACAAGGCCAACGATGGTCTGCGAATTAACGGCTCTGAGCTGCGCTGCCGGGTTGTTGGGGAAGGTGGCAACCTCGGTATGACCCAGCTTGGGCGGATTGAATTCGCCCTGACCGGAGGGCGGCTCAATACCGACTTCATCGACAATGCCGGAGGCGTGGATTGTTCTGACCATGAAGTCAACATGAAGATCCTGCTCAATGGCGTGGTCGCCAGCGGCGATCTCACCGAGAAGCAGCGCAACCAGCTGTTGGAGAGGATGACGAATGACGTCTCCGAGCTGGTGCTGAAGAACAATTATCGTCAGACCCAGGCCCTGAGCATCGCCACGGTGGAAGCGGCGACCCGGCTGGAGGAGTATCGCCGCCTGATGAATTCAATGGAGTTGGCGAACAAGCTTAACCGGGAGCTGGAGTTCCTGCCGGACGATGAAACCCTGAACGAACGAAAGCTCGACAAAAAGGGCCTGACCCGGCCGGAACTGTCGGTGTTGATCTCCTACGTCAAGGGCGACCTGAAACAGACCCTGATCGACAGCGACCTGCCTGACGAGCCGTTGCTGATTCAGGAAATGCACAAGGTCTTCCCCGAAACGCTGGTCCACAAGTTCGCCACCGAACTGGAGGCCCATCAACTCAAGCGTGAAATCGTCGCCACCCAGATCGCCAACGATATGGTGAACCACATGGGAATCACCTTTGTCGAACGACTGGCGCAGTCAACAGGGGCTTCGTCGTCGGCCATTGCGCTGGCCTGGATCATCGCCCGGGACATCTTCCGGCTTGATACCTGGTGGGACAAGATCGAAGCCCTGGACTACCGGGTGCCGGCCCAGCTACAGATGGAGTTGATGAACAGCCTGATGCGCCTGATCCGCCGGGCGGTACGCTGGTTGTTGCGTAACCGCCGCGCCGAGTTGGACATCGAGAGTCACATGGCGCGCTTCCATGACAGCATCGGTCTGATTGCCGCTAATTTCCCGGATTACCTGGGCGAGCAAGCCAGGGCGGATTGGACCCGGAAAAACGAGACCTTGGTGGCCAAGGGCGTGCCGGAGGATTTGGCGTCAGTGATTTCCGGTTGCGACTATCTGTACTCTGCGTTGGGCATCATCGAGGCCAAAGAAGCGACTGGCATGCCGCTGAAGTCGGTGGCGAACCTCTATTACACGCTGGGCGACAAGCTGGAGCTCACCTGGTTTGCCAATGCCATCGCCGCGCTGGTGCCGGCGTCCCACTGGCAGGCCCTGGCCCGAGAAAGTTTTCGTGAGGATCTGGATTGGCAGCAGCGGTCGCTGACCACCGGGGTGCTGAACCTGGCCTGCAAGGTGGAAGGGGCGGAAACCTGTGTGGAGCACTGGATTGCCCAGTACAAGCCGATGGTCCGTCGGTGGCGTGGCATGCTCGCGGAGCTGAAAGGCGTACGAGAACCCGAATATGCCATGTTCTCCGTGGCCCTTCGTGAACTGCTGGATCTTGCCCAAAGCACGATGCACACGTCGGCGGGACTGGAGGGCAGTGCGAGCGGTTAAGCCCGGCAAGTTGCCTGTTGCGGCAACAAATTGGCATACAGAATGTTAATAAATGTCAAAAAATCGTGAAATGCGTCAACATGTGCCCCCGCGTGTCGCTTGTATACTGAGTCCGTGAACTGGAGGAGGTACTACGATGCGCAATGTAATCGATAAGGCTATGAGTGTGTTTGGTCAACGTAAGTCCAAGTCGTCCCGCCAGGGGCAGTCGCAGGCCCAGTCGGCTGGCGTTGCGGTCAAGCCGGCTGATTGGGATATGTCACCGGAAGACGCCTTGCGTGTGGGTACCGTCGCCGGTTACAAATAGGGCGCGCCGGCTTCGGTGGCGCCCTCAAGTCACCGTAGCGTCCTCAGGTTGTCGGCTTTTTGCTTTTGGGCTCCTCCCCCCGCGAGACTCCAGCATACAATCGCGTTACAGTATCCCGCTTTCGATCAACGACCTACGGGATACGGCCTTTCATGTCTTCAATGCTGAACTCTCACGCTGCCTTGCTGAAAAATCGTGAACTCCTGCAAGGGCGACTGGTGCTGGTCGGACTCCAGGATTCGGCGATTCTGGGCCAGCTTCCCGAGGGCGGGCATGTGGTTACCGAACATTACGGCGTTTACCGGTCGCTACCGGCGGCTGGCCCATGGAGCCCTTTGTTCGGCTATTTCGATGACTCCAACCCCTACGGCAACGCCGACACCGTCGTGGTGTTCATGCCCAAGGCCAAGGCCGAGCTCGGACTAAGATTAAGGCTCGCCGGCGCGTTGTTGGCGCCGTCTGGACGCTTGGTTCTGGTGGGCGAGAAGCGTGAAGGTGTTGCTAGCGCGGTCAAACAGCTGCAGAGCCTTGCCGACTCCACTGCCAAGGTCGATAGCGCCCGTCACTGCCAGGTCTGGCTGGCGGAGCGGATGGTGAGCCAGGCCCCGTTGACGGTAGCGGACTGGTTAACCTGGCATTCGGTCGAGGTGGCGGGCGTTTCGGTGGAGGTGGCTGGATTGCCGGGTATTTTCAGCGATGGCCGGCTGGATGAGGGGACTCGCCTGTTGCTGCAGAGTCTGGCTGACGAGCCTGTGGCCGGTCCGGTGCTGGATTTTGCCTGTGGTGCAGGGGTTATCGGCAGCTGGCTACACCAGTGGGCGACTCCCCGGGGGCTCGCGTTCACGGTGGATGGCATCGACGTTCAGGCTCAGGCCGTGGCCTGTGCATGGCAGAGCTATCAGCGCGCTGGCGCCCAGGGGCAGATCGAGCCCGGCGATGGCCTGGCCGGTGCCGGGCGACAGTACGCCACGCTTGTGACCAATCCGCCGTTCCACCGTGGCGTACGCACCGACACCTCCATGACTGAGCGCTTTCTGGCCGAGGCGGCGCGCCACTTGCAATCCGGCGGTGAGTTGCGGCTGGTGGCCAACAGTTTCCTACCCTACGAACGCCTGATTCGGCAATTCGTTGGTCCCTGCCGAATCCTCGCCCAGGACAATCGCTTCACCGTTTACAGCGCCAAGCGGCTCTGAACATGCGGTAAGCGACTCAGAACATTGCGGTAAGCGTGTCAGAACATTGCAGTAAGCGTCTCTGAACATAGCAGTAAGCGTCTTAGAACATTGCAGTAAGCGTCTCTGAACATAGCAGTAAGCGTCTTAGAACATTGCTGTAAGCGTCTCTGAACATGCATCAAGCGTCTCTGAAGGTTACGCCAGGCGTCTGCGAACGTTGTGTTGGGTATTTCTGGTGAAGGTGCCAGGCGTCACTGAGAACTATGCCCGACGTCACTGAGAACTATGCCCGACGTCACTGAACTGTCCTGAGTCTGTCACATCGCCGTCATCCCGCTGCGCGACTTTAGGGGTAGAGATCAAGCAAGCTGGAGGCGGCGGATGGACAGATACCGGAGCGTATTTATCTCGGACGTGCACTTGGGGTCGGCGGATTGTCAGGCCGAATACCTGCTGGACTTTCTGGACAATGTTGAGTGCGAAACCCTCTATCTGGTGGGGGATATTATCGACCTGATCGCCATGCAGCGCCGGGTGCATTTCCCGGATTCCCATCAGGCCATCGTCCGCAAGATTCTCGATATCGCAGCCAGTGGCACACGGGTCATATACGTGCCGGGCAACCATGATGAATTCTTGCGGCACTTTTGTGGTCAGACCTTGTCCGGCATCGAACTGCGGCAGAAAGCCATTCATACCACCGCCGACGGCCGCCGCTTCGTGGTGTGTCACGGCGACCAGTTTGATCAGGTGGTGCGTTGCAGCCCTTTGATGCTATTGGTCGGTGACCGGGCCCACGGACTGCTGTTACGGCTGAACCGCTGGTTTAACGCCTGGCGCCGCTTGCGCAGGAAGCCGTACTGGTCTCTGGCGGCTTGGGTCAAAACTCGCATCGGCAAGGCCCGCTCCTTCATTCGCCGGTTTGAGATGGCCGCGCTGACCGTTGCCGAGCGCGGCAACTACGATGGCTTCATCTGTGGTCACATCCATTCTGCTGGCTTCTTGCGTAGCGCTGAAGGCTTGTACTGCAACGATGGTGATTGGGTCGAACACTGTACCGCACTGGTCGAACGTGCCAATGGGCGACTGGAAATATTGCACTGGTCTGAGGAGCCACGTCTGGTGGAGCGCGAGCCCGATGCGCCGGCGCCCGAGTTTGAGCGTGGTCCCCGCCCGGTGATTGATGCGCTGACGCCGGCGTTTATCGAGCAGGTTAACGCCGAGCCGAAGTGAACCTGGGGGAGGCTTGGAATCGGAGGTCGGAAGGGCCAGAAGCATGGCACCCTTCTGGCCCAATTATGCTTGCCCGGAAACGAAAAAAGCCCCTGGGGTAAGGGGCAAAAATAGGCATGCATCCAGAGAGGAGCACAACCTGAAATCAGTCTTTGCTGGCTTCCTCGGCGTTGCCGGCAAACTGCTGGCCCAGCTCGCGAACCTGGTCGACGGCACGACGAGCCTGTGCTTCTGCGCGGTCGCGGGCTTCGATCAGTTTCGGCTTAACTTCTGCTTCGAAGGTTTTGCCGGCCTTGTCGGTGAAATAAGCCGTCATCATGTTGGCGTTCCACCACAGCTTCTTGCGCAGGTCGTAAGTGGCTACGTCGAGCTGACGGGCCAGGGCGCGCAGAGACGGGTTC
Organism: Marinobacter sp. SS21; assembly: GCF_028369065.1. Taxonomy (GTDB): domain Bacteria; phylum Pseudomonadota; class Gammaproteobacteria; order Pseudomonadales; family Oleiphilaceae; genus Marinobacter. Next base: position 344,789 of record NZ_JAQNDA010000003.1, on the reverse strand, counting down.
TTGCTGCGAATCTGGTCAACCACGTCGGCCAATGAGGTCGGTTCGCTGACATCGGCACCCATCTCATTGAGCACTTTCTTCAGTTCGGCGGTGGCCCAGTCCAATTGCGGGCGCAGCTGCGTTTCCAGGCGCTTGCGAGTGCTTTGTACGGACTCCAGTCCGTTTTTGATGGAATCTTGGATCATCGGAACCCTCGTATCTCGAAAAAAGTAACAGTGCGTTGCCGGGCGCGGTGCGCCGTTCGAATCTTAAGACGCACTCTAGGGTTATTTTCTAGAATAATCAGCCTAGAATGGCGTCAGATTCAAAACCACGAGTATGGGTGCCACCTATGAGCCTCGATAGACTCCATCTGAACCACGTCGATCTGGCCCTGAGCCGGCCGGGCGCGCGCGGTCGTGGCCTGCAAGCCTGGGATGCTGCCGACGAGCTGCTGATTGAGGCGGCCAGGGCGCGGCTGCAACCCGGCCAGCGGGTGGCCATAGTGGATGACAGTTTCGGAGCGCTGAGTCTGGCACTGGCCGACCACCAGCCCGCGATCATTGCCGACAGTGCGGTTCTTGATGGCGCCTTGGCACACAATGCAGGACGTAATGGGATCGCCGCAGGGCCGGTTAGCAGTTGGCAAGGGTTGTCGGCCGGCCCGTTCGATTTGCTGGTGCTGCGCATTCCCCGGCAGTTGGAGTATCTGGAGTATCTGTTGCGCTGGGCCAACGATGTTCTGGCGCCAGGAGGGGTGCTGCTCGCCGGGGGCATGATCAAGCACCTGCCGAACAGCAGTGTGGAGGTGTTTGCCCGGCTGGTTACCACCGAGGAGGTATTGCCGGCCCGCAAGAAGGCCAGGGTGGTTGTCTGTCGGGCCGGCTCGGACGGGCTGGCTCACTGGCCCGCGCTCTGGCGGGGCTATACACTGGCCCCCGAAGGTTTGCCGCTGCAGGCGTTACCGGCGGTGTTTGCCCGGGATCGGCTGGATATCGGCGCCAGCGTTCTGCTGCCTTGGGTGCGTGAGCAAGTGGCGGGCCTTGCAACCGGAGCCAGAGTGCTGGACCTGGCCTGTGGCAATGGCGTTCAGGGTATTGCCGCGATGGCGCAACGGCCGGATCTGGACGTGAGTTTCGCGGATGTATCCAGTCAGGCGGTGCTCAGTTGCCAGCGCAACGTCGCCACCCATTTTGGCGAACACCGAGCCCATTTCTACCATGGGGATGGCATCGTTAAGGACGCCGGCGACTTCGACCTGATCCTGCTCAATCCGCCTTTCCATGAGGCTGGCGTGGTGGGTGACCACATCGCGCTGAGGCTGTTTCGGCAGGCCGCTGAGCAGTTGCGCCCCGGTGGCCGGCTACTGGTGGTCGGTAACCGGCACCTGGGCTATCACAAAACTTTGCGCCGCGATTTCAGCCAGGTTCGTCAGCTCGATGCCAATCCCAAGTTTGTGGTGTTTGAGGCATGTCATGAGCCGGGGCGGTCGTAGCCCAGCCGGGCCAGGGTATCGACAATGGTTTGAGTCTGGCTGTCGATCTCGATATTGACCCGATCACCGATCTGGATGTCGGAGAACGTCGTGGCCCGCAGTGTTTCCGGAATCAGGTGAACGTTAAACCGGTTGCTGGTCACTTCGCCCACGGTCAGGCTGGCGCCATTGATGGCGATGAAGCCTTTCGGGAAGACATAGCGTAGCCACTCGTCGTCGAGTTCAAACTGCAGGATGCAATTATTCTCGGGGCGCTCGATGGCCTGGCAATGCGCGGTGGTATGGATGTGGCCGGAAAGCAGGTGGCCGCCAATCTCGTCGCCGATGCGTGCCGCCCGCTCGAAGTTGACCTCGTCGCCGGGCTTGAGCTCGCCCAGGGTGGTCAATCGCAAGGTTTCCTGCATGGCGTCGAACGTCAGGCAATCCCCCTGCTGACTGGTAACGGTGAGGCAGGTGCCATTAATGGCGACGGAGGCGCCAATCGTCACGTTGTCCAAATGAGCCCGGGGGAAACGGATGCCGAAGGTTTGGAGACCCGGTTGGGTATCGATGTGAGCTATGGTCGCAATACCCTGAACGATGCCTGTAAACATGCCTTTCCTCTTTCATGCGTGCGCTGGGAGCGAGCCAAGCATAACGGCCGCCGTCACCGGTGCCAACCCTGCATGTTGCGACCGACTCAAGTTTGCGGCTGCGCCGCCGATACCCGAATAACTGGTGCGTCCGGGTTGGGTGGATTCAACGGCTGGCGGCACGCCCTTCGGGAGCCCCGCACCGGCAGTCGACGAACTTGTGTTAAGGGACATTAGACAGTTATGGCTGAGACAACCGGCAGAGAACAGGCAGAGGTAGCCGAGGGGGCGCCCAAGCTCCACCCTGGGCGGCCTGCGGACCCAGTGGCGGGCACCGAGCCCACGCTGGTCAAGCCGGGTGCGGATACGCTTAGCGCTATGTCTCCGGGTGCCAGCGAAGCCGTCGCGGCAGAGTCGGGCACGCAACCGTCGGGGTCGCAGCAATCGGCACAGCAAGATCCGCCCAGCGAAGGCGGAGAGGTCGAGCTCGGGCCATCAACACGGCCCCAGCAGGCGGGTCAGCGACAGAAGAAATTGCGGCTGTTGCTTCGTCAGTGCGATCGGGTGTTGTTGCTGGACTTCAATCTCCTCGCCATGCCGGATTGGCCCGACAACTATACCGTTGCAGCAGCCCGCCGGCGTCGAGACATCTGGCTGTTTTGTGTGGTCCTGGCCGGCCTGGTATTCCTCAGCGGTCTCACCGGCCTGGTCCCCGCCTGGCTGGCGGGCAGCGGGTTTGGCGCCTTCGTCATTATCTTATTGTCGGGAGTGCCGTTTATTCGGCGCCTTTACTCCAGTCTGCCTTCATACTGGGAGCTGGTGTTATTGCGACAGCGGTTGGTACGAGATGCCCGCCGCCACATCGCTCATCTTGAAGGGCATGCCGGATTGCTCTGGCAGTGTGCGCAAATGGTCGAATTCAATCCCGCGCTGAGGGCGTTAAGATTCCGTCGGCTGATCGATCTCTCCGAGAAGCGATGGTTGCCTCGCCACCTGACGCGGCGGGAGCATATCCGGCTCTACCTTATTTACATGCTGGAGTCTGAGAAAGCGTACAATCGGTTGCAGAAAGCCTTTTTCGAAGGCAACCAACAGGCAATCGACGAGGGCTGGGAAACGGTTGCCGCAGAGCCCGAGCCGAGACCTTGACAAGCGCTGGACTCAAACGTATGTTTCAAACAGACGTTTGTTTTGAACTTGGGATTCACATGGCGCAGTCTGATACGGTTGATCGCATCCTCGATGCGGCAGAGGAACTTTTCGCTGAACGGGGGTTTTCCGAAACGTCCCTCAGGATGATCACTAGCAAGGCGGGAGTCAACCTGGCGGCGGTGAATTATCATTTTGGTTCCAAGAATGCGCTGATACAAGCGGTGTTTGCCCGTTTCCTGACTCCCTTCTGCCAAACCCTGGAGACGGCCTTCGATGACCTGGAAGCCAGTTGTCGGGATACCCCGCCCAGTCTTGACCAATCCCTCTGGGCGTTGACTGAAAGTGCTGTGCGTATGCCGCAACGCAATGAGAAGGGCATTTCCATTTTTATGCGCCTGCTGGGGCTGGCCTATACCCAATCCCAGGGGCACTTGCGGAAATTTCTCGAACAAGAGTACAGCGAGGCCTTTGGCCGCTTCATGGCGCTGCTGAAGGGCGCCACGCCGCAGCTGTCGGCGGTCGACCGTTACTGGCGCATCCAGTTCATGCTGGGCGCCACCGCGTTCACCATGTCCAGCAGCGATGCCCTGCGGGACATTCTGCAAAACAAACTCGGTGTCGAAACCACGGTGCAGGAGATCGCCGCCCGTCTGGTGCCCTTCCTTGCCGCCGGGTTACAGGCCGATGCGGCGGTACCAACGCTCATTTCAAAACCTTCAGTTGCCTGATTCCCTGGCTGTCAGTTACGCTCCCGGGTGTCCCGTCGGGTTAATTCGCTGACCTACTGCTTGGCTCAGAACCCTCTGGGACAAACCTTTCGGAAACTCAGTAGGTCAGCGAATTAACCAGATGGAACACTGGCATTTCCAGGAAAGATAACCCAGCGAGCAATTATCGTGGCAGCAGCTACCCTACCGCGCCTGGAGATAGATCTTGGCGCCCAGACCCTGACGCTGTTTGACGTTGCCGACAGGCCTGCAGCGGTCTATCCCATTTCAACCGCCCTTAACGGTGCCGGAGAACGGCAGGATTCCGGTTGCACGCCACGGGGTGAGCATTATGTGCGGGCCTGCATTGGTGCTGGTCAGCCGATAAATGCGGTTTTCTCAGCGCGTCGACCGACCGGTGAAGTCTATTCAGCGCAGTTAGCGGCGCGTTTTCCCGAGCGGGACTGGATCCTCACCCGGATTCTCTGGCTCTGTGGCCGGGAGTGGGGTCGGAATCGTGGTCCTGGGGTCGATAGTTTCAGACGCTTCATATACATTCACGGCACGCCGGATAGCGAGCCCATGGGGCTGCCGCGCTCCCATGGCTGTGTGCGCATGCGCAATGAAGACCTGGTGCAGCTGTTCGCACGGGTGACGCCCGGTACGCCGGTTTTGATTCAATAGCTGATTCAATAGTTGATCCAATAGCCGTCGACCGGTGCTTGCTTCGCCAGACCCAAAGTCTGGCTCGATTCAGCATACTCTGAAGGAAAAGTGATGTGATGGAAGAAGACGTTCCAGGATTGATGGTCAACTGGGTGGACAGCTGGCAGACGCTGTCTGAAACCTGGCGGGTGACCCTGGCGGTGTTTGCCATGGTCCTGTTCACGGCGGTGGTGGCCTATCTGGTTAGTAAGGTCATTCTATTCATGGAGCGGCGTTTTTCGGCCACCCGCAATCTGTGGGATGACGCCTTCCTGCACGCGGTTCGTAAGCCGGCGGTCGGGTTTGTCTGGCTGCAGGGCATATACTGGTCAGCGGAGTTGGCCTACCACTACTCCCAGGCTGAGATCTTCACAGCCAATGATGACCTGTTAAGCCTGGGCTTTATCTGGTTGCTGGTATGGACGCTGTTGGGATTGATCCGCCAGGGCGAAATCATGCTGGCGTCGCCCGAACGGGTGCAGCGGCCGATGGATTACACGACGCTGACCACCATCAGCAAGTTACTCCGGGCGGTGGTCATCATCACCGCCGCGCTGATCGTGATGCAGTCGCTGGGCTACAGCATCTCCGGTGTATTGGCATTCGGCGGCGTTGGCGGTATCGCCATTGGCTTTGCCGCAAAGGATCTGCTCGCCAATTTTTTTGGCGGTTTCATCATTCAGCTGGATCGCCCCTTCAAAGTGGGTGACTGGATTCGCTCCCCGGACCGCAACATCGAAGGTACCGTCGAGCAGATTGGTTGGCGGTTGACCACCATTCGTACCTTCGACAAGCGTCCGCTCTATGTGCCAAATGCCGCTTTCACCACCATCGCGGTGGAGAACCCCTCCCGCATGAATAATCGCCGGATATCGGAGACCGTGGGCATCCGGTACGCCGACGTGAGCCAGATGGCGCCGATCGTATCGGAGATCCGTTCCATGCTGGAATCTCACGACGAGATTGATACCAGTCAGACCTTGATCGTAAACTTCCTCGCCTTCAATGCGTCGTCGCTGGATATCATGATCTATACCTTTACCAAGACCACGGAGTGGGTGAAATTCCACGCCATCAAGCAGGATGTGTTGCTGAAAATCAGTCAGATCATCGAGAGCCACGGCGCTGAAGTCGCCTTCCCGACGCGCACTTTGCATCTGCCGGACACTCTCCGTTTGGCCGCCGCTGACGACCTGATGACAGCGGGCGCAGCCGCCGCCCACCAGGCCGAAGGAGGCCACGTATCATGACCGTATCGAGTTCCGCCAGTCCGTGCCGTGTCGGCATCATCGGGGGCACTGGCCTGACCCAATTAAGCGGCTTGTCCATCTCCGGTGAGCGGGAAGTGGACACGCCCTGGGGCGAACCCTCGGCGCCTTTGGTGTTTGGCACGCTCGACGGCCAGGGTGTGGTGTTTCTGGCTCGCCATGGCGACCCACACCGGATACCGCCGCATCAGGTGAATTACCGCGCCAATCTGTGGGCACTCCGGGAAGCGGGCGTGGAAACCGTGGTCGGCGTTAATGCGGTAGGCGGCATTCATTCGGAAATGGGGCCCGCCCGAGTGGTGGTACCCGACCAGTTGATCGACTACACCTGGGGCCGTCCCAGCACCTATTTCGAGGGTGAGCTGGAGTCTACCACCCACATCGACTTCACCCATCCCTATACCCCGAAGGCGCGGGAGATTCTGATTGAAAAAGCCCGGGCGGCCGGTCTCGGCTGTTCGGATTTCGGCGTGTACGCCGCCACCCAGGGTCCGCGACTGGAAACCGCTGCCGAGATCCGGCGGCTGGAACGGGACGGCTGTGATCTGGTGGGTATGACGGGTATGCCGGAAGCGGTCCTGGCGATGGAGTTGAAGATGAACTACGTCTGCCTCGCCCTGGTGGTGAACTGGGCTGCGGGCAAGACCGATCACATCATCACCATGGAAGAGATTGACGCGGCGATCGATCAGGGCATGTCTGGGGTCAAACGGATTCTGGCGGATTCGGTGGCCGAGCTGGGGAGCCTCTGAACAACTTCGGATCATCTCTGGCGTTCAGGGTATCTAGAGACGATTTGGTGCTGTTCAGGGGCTCGCCAGGCCGGCTCGACACCGAGTTGGCGGGCGGCTAGCTCTCGATTTTCCGGAAAAAGACCAGTACGCCAATGGTGGGGGAGTCCAGGAAGTGGATTTCCTCACTGCGCATGCGCCGGGTTTCCCGTATCCAGGTCAGCAGTTCCGCTTTGGGTGTCGCCAAGGCCGCGCCTTGGATCTCACCGCCCTGGGCCATGGCTGCGACCGAGTCGTCCGCAGGAGCGCTGGCGTCGATGCTGGGCGTCGCTGCCGCCACCGGCTCAGGCGCTGGTCGCCAGTGATTCAGGGCCACGTTGACGTGCAGGAAGCGTTGACGGTCGATGGTAATGGTGCCCTCAATTTCCCGGTGACCGGCTTCCGCGAGCCAGTCACCGAGTGCGACTTGCAGGGGCTCGCCCTCGTAGTCGGGGGGGAATGCCTGATACCAGCCCGCAGTCAGCAGCACCCGATAGCGGCCGCTGTTGACCAGTCGGTTGGCCGCGCTACCCAAGCGCATTTCATTGGGCGCCACCAGGTTCAGTGTGGTGTGTGCATTGCCGGCGTAATCCTTGACCAGCAGCTTGCCGGGCAAATCCGGCGTCATCTCCACCGCTCGGCCTGCCATGCGTTCGGTCACCTGAACCGGATCGACAACTCTTTCCAGCAGGACGATTTCGGCTCGGTAGGCGTTATCGGCCTGAACCTGCTGGCTCTCCTGGGCGAGTGCCTGTGACGCCAGTAGCAGGGCAGCTGCAACCGTCAGTAGGGGGCGGACAAGCGGGTGAACGATCAGTCGCACTGGGGGGTCTCCATCATTAATGGTGTTTAGCCTGGGCGACGGTATTTGGCGCCAGCTGGTTGAGCATCTCCGAAACGCCAGAGAGTTTACCATCGGTTGTACCGTCCTTCAGCCTGAACGCAAAGCAACTGGCACCCTCGAGGCGGAATTGATCGGGCGACTGTTGCACTTTTTTAACCAGGACCAGGGGGTCCACCGGCGTGCTAGCGCCAAACTCCAGGCGCACCCATTCCTTGCCGGCGTCGATTTTGACGATCCCCAGCGCGTCTGCCTGCAAGCGGAGTTCCGTTTGTCGCACCAGGTTCTTGGCAGGGTCCGGCAGCAATCCAAAGCGGTCAATCATTTCTACCTGAAGGTCTTTTAATGCTTCTTTGTTGGTCACACTGGCGATTCGCTTATACAGCAGTAGCCGGTTGTGTACATCGGGCAGGTAATCGTCCGGAATCAGGGCGGGAATTCGCAGATTGATGTCGGTGCCGTGACTCAGGGGCAATTCCGCGTTGGGGGTTCGGCCTTCCCGGATGGCTTTGACCGCTTCGTCCAGCAATTGCATGTAGAGGGTAAAGCCAATGCTTTCGATCTGACCGCTTTGCTCCTCCCCCAGCAGTTCGCCGGCGCCACGAATTTCCAGGTCATGGGTGGCGAGCATGAAGCCCGCGCCCAGGTCCTGGGCCTCGGAGATGGCCTCAAGACGTTTCCTGGCATCGCTGGTAATGGCCTTTGGCGGCGGTGTGAGCAGGTAGGCGTAGGCCTGGTGGTGGGATCGCCCCACGCGCCCCCGGAGCTGATGCAGCTGGGCCAGGCCAAATTTGTCGGCCCGTTCGATAATGATGGTGTTGGCGCTGGGGATGTCGATGCCGGTCTCGATGATGGTGGTGCACACCAGCACGTTAAATCGCTTGTGGTAGAAGTCGGACATCACCTGCTCCAGCTCCCGCTCCCGCATTTGACCATGGGCGATGCCAACACGGGCTTCGGGGATAAGCTGGCGCAGGTCTTCCGCCACTTTCTGGATGGTATTCACTTCATTATGCAGGAAATAGACCTGGCCACCCCGTAGGATTTCCCGAAGAATGGCTTCCTTCACCATGGCATCATCCCGCTGTCGGACAAAGGTTTTCACCGACAGGCGTCGGGCAGGGGGGGTGGCAATGATGGAAAGGTCCCGGAGATGACCCATGGCCATATTCAGGGTGCGTGGAATGGGGGTGGCGGTGAGGTTGAGCATGTCCACCTCGGCCCGCAGTGATTTCAGCTTCTCTTTTTGCTGCACCCCGAACCGGTGCTCCTCGTCAATAATGACCAGGCCCAGATTCTTGAAGCGGATGTCCCCCTGCAGCAGCTTGTGGGTGCCGATGACGATGTCGGCCGTTCCGGTCTCAACGTTGGTCATGGTCTTGCTGGTCTGGGTGCCGGTGCGAAAACGGCTCAGTAACTCCACGTTGACCGGGGTGTCCACGAAGCGATCACGAAACGATTCGTAATGCTGCTGGGCCAGTAGTGTGGTGGGCACGAGCACCGCGACCTGTTTGCCTGAGTGGGTGGCGATGAAGGCGGCGCGCATGGCGACTTCGGTCTTGCCGAAGCCGACATCACCGCAGACCAGGCGGTCCATCGGGCGTGGGTTGGTCATATCGCCAATCACCGCCTCGATGGCAGTCTGCTGATCGGCGGTCTCCTCGAAGGGAAAGCCGGCGGCAAAGGCGCGGTAGGCTTCGGCGGGGTGGTCGAAGGCGACCCCTTCACGGGCTTCGCGGCGGGCATAGACATCCAGCAGCTCCGCTGCGGTATCTCGGATTTTTTCCAGGGCCTTCTGTTTGGCCTGGCTCCAGCGTTCGGTGCCAAGCTTGTGCAGCGGTGCGTGCTCGGTGTCGGCGCCGCTGTAGCGGGAAATAAGGTGAAGGCTGGCGACCGGGACGTAGAGTTTGGAGCCTCCGGCGTACTCCAGCATGAGGAATTCGGTGGCATCGCCGTCGACGTGGATGGTTTCCAGGCCCAGATAACGACCCACGCCGTGATCGATGTGAACGACTGGTGCGCCGATCCTCAGTTCGGATAGGTCGCGATAGCCGGCGTCGTCGGCGTCGGTGGGTTTTTGTCGGCGTCGGCGCTGCAGGACCCGCTCTCCGAACAGCGCCGCCTCGGTAATCACCGCCAGTCCCCGCTTGGGGAGGATCAGGCCGTCTTCCATCGGCGCGACTGTTATCGCGAGGGCGTCGGTGCCGTCACGGAAGGCCTGCCAATCGCCCAACGTCATCGGCTGTAGGCCATATTCGTTGAGATTCTCGATCAGCGCTTCCCGCCGGCCCGAGGATTCCGCACAGATCAGGATCCTGCCACCAAATTCCGCGACGAACTGCTTGAGGCGGACGGCCGGGTCGCTGCTGCGGCCGTCCATGGCGACGTTGGGAAGTGCTTCGCAGGCGCAGCGTACGGTCTGGGTGCTGGCCTGTGTCGCCGGCTCGGCGATGGCGGTCACCCTGGGGTAGGCCTTGAGGGCGGCAAACAGCTCCTCGGTGCGCAGGAATAACTCTGCGGGAGGCAGAATCGGGCGCAACCGATCGTGCCGCCGGTCCTCATAGCGGGCGAGGGTGTCGTGCTGGAACTGCTCGACCGCCTCGTTGAGCCCATCGGCGGTAAACACCCGGGTCTTTGGTGGCAGGTAGTCGAAGAGGGTGGCGGTATGGTCAAAAAACAGCGGCAGGTAATACTCAATGCCCGGCGGGGTGATGCCCTGGGTTACGTCCTGATAGATGGGAGCGTCCTTGTCGCCGTAAGGGAACTGCTCGAACCAGCGATTGCGGAATCCGGATCGGGCCTGCTTGTGCCATGGAAACTCATTGGCGGGCAACAGTTCGATGCGTTCGATGCGGTCGATGGAGCGCTGCGTCTCTGGATCGAAGGTCCGCAGAGTCTCGACCTCATTGTCGAACAGGTCAATCCGATAGGGCAGGTTGGCGCCCATGGGGTAGATGTCGAGAATGGCGCCGCGAACGGCGTAGTCGCCATGCTCGTAGACGTTTTCCGCATGGCGGTAGCCTGCGGCCTCAAGGGCCAGCCGCCAGGCGTCGATATCCAGGGTCTGGCCGACCTCCAGCAGCAGGGTGTTGCCTTGCAGGTAATTGGCTGGGGCGAGCCGGTGCATCAGTGTGCGCGCCGGCACCACCAGAATGCCATGGTGAGTGGCTGGCAGGCGGTGCAGGGTGCGAATCCGCCGTGACGTTATGTCCTGGTGGGGCGAAAACTGGTCGTAGGGCAGGGTTTCCCAGTCCGGCAGGGCGAGCAGCTCAAGGCCGTCGTCGGCAATCGCCGCCAGCTCATCCTCGAAGCCGAGGCCGAGGAAAAAGCGGATGGCTTGTTCCAGCACCTGTGCTTCGTCGGTGGTGCGGGTGATCACCAGGGTAAGGCCCCGGTGTTCCCGGGCGCTTTCACAGATGGCCAGTGCACAGCGGCTGCCGGCAAGGCCTGTCCAAAGGCGGTGATCCGCCGCCTGGGTCGGAAACTCGGGGGCCACCAAACGGCCATCGCTAGATCGGGGGTGTGCGCCTTGTGTCATGGCTATCGGGGTGCTCCTGCCGGCCGGTTCTCAACATCCGAAGTGGCGAGCTATTCTACCGGCCGTGGCTGACGCTGTCATGGCCGAGCGCGGTTGCGACTAGTTGCGACTAGACTGGTTGCGACTACATGGTACGGAGCAGCGACTTCGGGTGTGACCGAAAAGTCCGAGAGCCCCCATAGGCGGGGCCATTTGCGCTGGGCGCCATTCCATTGGATAATATGCCCCCAATTTCCAGGAGCCTCTGAATAACTCCTGAAGCTCCCAAGTGCTAACTGCAGAGGTTTAAGCGTGAGTCACGAACAGATTAACCAGCACCTGTCTAACTGGACGGAAAGGGAATCCACCGCCGAGGCGATGATCCCCCTGATCGGTCGCCTGTACCGCAAGAACAATGTGGTCACTTCCGTATACGGTCGCGCCATCATCAACCAGTCAGTCATCGGTATCCTTCGTGCTCACCGGTACGTTCGCCAGGTCGAAGACAGTGAGCTGTCTGTTCACGACACCCTGCCCATCCTCGAAGCGCTGGATGGCCTGGAGCTGGGTTGTGCCCACATCGATATCGGCAAGCTGGCGGTCAAGTATCGCGCCGAAGGTGGTTCCGAGTCTGTGGAAGAGTTCCTGAAGCGTGAAATTGCCCCGGTGGTTGGTCAGTACAGCGCTCAGTCCCAGGAAAATGCCGAAAACGGCACCAAGGATGTGGTCCTGTACGGCTTTGGTCGTATCGGTCGTCTGCTGGCCCGCATCCTGATCGAGAAGGCCGGTGGCGGTAACAATCTGCGCCTGCGGGCCATCGTGGTGCGTCAGGGCGGTGCCGAAAACGATCTCGAGAAGCGTGCCAGTCTGCTGCGCCGTGACTCGGTCCATGGTCCTTTCAATGGCACCATCTCCATCGATGAAGAGAACTCCGCCATCGTCGCCAACGGCAACTTCGTCAAGGTGATCTACTCCGACGGCCCGGACAAGGTGGATTACACCGAGTACGGTATCGACAACGCCATCGTGATTGACAACACCGGTAAGTGGCGTGATGAGGAAGGCCTGGGTCTGCACCTGAAATCAAAAGGTGTTAGCCGGGTTATCCTGACGGCGCCGGGCAAGGGCGACATCAAGAACATTGTCTACGGCATCAATAACGACTGGATCACCGAAGACGACAAGATTCTGTCTGCGGCGTCTTGCACCACCAACGCCATCACGCCGGTGCTGAAGGCGATCTATGACGAATATGGCATTGAGGATGGTCATGTCGAGACCGTTCACTCCTACACCAACGACCAGAATCTGATCGACAACTATCACAAGGGTAGTCGTCGTGGTCGCAGTGCGCCGCTGAACATGGTGATCACTGAGACTGGTGCCGCCAAGGCCGTATCTAAGGCGCTGCCGGAGTTGAAGGGCAAGCTGACGGGTAACGCCATCCGGGTGCCGACACCGAACGTGTCCATGGCAATTCTCAATCTTAACCTCCAGAAGGAAGTGACGGTCGAGAGCGTTAACGAGTACCTGCGTGAAATGGCGTTGCATTCCGAGTTGCAAAAGCAAATCGACTTTGTTAACTCTCCGGAGGTGGTGTCCACAGACTTCGTGGGCTCTCGCCACGCTGGCGTTGTTGATGCTCAGGCGACCATTGCCGGTGGCAAGCGGCTGATCCTGTATGTATGGTATGACAACGAGTTTGGCTACAGCGCCCAGGTTGTTCGTGTCGTCAATCAGATGGCCGGCGTGACCTATCCGGTGTTCCCCAAGCGCGCACGCTAAAGGCTGGGTGGCCTGTACTGACAGGCTGACCTTTGCTCCAGGAAACCCTCGCTGACTCAGGTCATCGAGGGTTTTCTTTTTGGTGGCAGCTCCTTAAGCCGTTGGCGTTTTAGGTGCAAAGTCGGAGTAGTTCCGGTGGAAAAGCCGTCGCCGAGTCTCTATAATTGGCGCGATTTTGGGTACGTCTGACACAGAAATCTTTTCAGTTCCTGCTGGCGACGAAGTCTGGCATTTATATGCCACTGGTGCGTCCGCCGCTTTGGTTTTTCCGATTTGGCGCAAGCCGCGGGAGAAGCCTGAGCCGCAGGGGTCAGGCGTGGCAAATCCATCGAAAAGTTTCTGATGATTGGACGAGGCTAATGATCAAGATCAAGAAAGGCCTGGATCTTCCCATCAGTGGCGCTCCCGAACAGACCATTACCGATGGCAAGCCCGTACGCCACGTGGCATTGATCGGTTTTGACTATAACGGCATGAAGCCGACAATGGCTGTTAAAGAGGGAGACCGCGTCAAGCGCGGTACGCTGCTGTTTACGGATAAGAAGACCGAGGGCGTGCGTTATACGTCACCCGCCGCAGGTGTGGTGAAAGAAGTTAACCGGGGTGAACGCCGCGTATTCCAGTCGATTGTCATCGAAATAGAAGGTGATGAGGCTGAAAGCTTTGCTCGATACGGCGATGCCGATATCGCTGGGCTTGAGCGGCAACAGGTTGTCGACAATCTGGTGCAGTCGGGCCTGTGGACGGCTTTTCGTACTCGCCCCTACAGCAAAGTTCCCGAGCTCGACGCGACGCCGAACTCCATCTTCGTGTCCGTGATGGATACCAACCCCCTGGCAGCTGATCCCACCGTGATCATTGGCGAAAACGGTGCGGCCTTCGAGAAGGGCTTAAAGCTGCTGGCCAAGTTGACCAACGGCAAGGTCTTTGTGACCGGCAAGCCAGGCTCCAATGTGCCAGTGCCGCAGTCTGACAAGGTAGAAGTCCACCAGTTTGACGGGGTCCATCCTGCTGGCAATGTCGGTACCCATATCCACTTCCTCGATCCCGTCAGTGTTCACAAGTCCGTCTGGAGCATCGGCTACCAGGATGTGATTGATATTGGCGAACTGTTTGAGACTGGTGAGCTGCGGGTTGAGCGCGTGGTTGCCCTGGCGGGTCCGAAAGCCGCCAAGCCTCGCCTGATTCGCACCCGTGTCGGCGCCAGCCTGGTCGAACTGACCGAAGGCGAGCTGGTCACCGCAGAGGAAGAGGTGCGCCTGATCTCCGGCTCCGTGTTCGGCGGTCGTCGTGGCACTGGCCCCTGTGCTTACCTGGGACGTTTCGCCAATCAGGTCTCGCTGCTTGAAGAAGGTTACAAGCGCGAGTTCATGGGTTGGCTGTCGCCGGGTACCAACAAGTTCTCCACCTTAAACATCTACCTGTCCAAGCTGTTAGGTGGCAAGAAGTTCGACTTCACCACCACCACCAACGGCAGTGAGCGGGCGATGGTTCCTGTCGGCTCTTATGAAGAGGTGATGCCTCTGGACATCCTGCCGACCCAGCTGCTGCGCTCCATTATTGTCGGTGATACGGAGACAGCGCAGAAGCTTGGCGTTCTGGAACTGGACGAGGAAGATCTGGCTCTGTGTACCTTCGTGTGCCCGGGTAAATATGAATACGGTCCGATTCTCCGTGAGAACCTGACCCGAATCGAGATCGAGGGCTAAGGCGATATGGGTATTCGTACGTATCTCGATGGCATCGAGCATCACTTTGAAAAGGGCGGCAAGTACGAGCGCTGGTATGCGCTGTACGAAGCCGTTGACACCATTTTCTACAGTCCTGGCAAGGTAACCTCCACCACGGCTCACGTTCGTGACGGAGTAGACCTGAAGCGACTGATGATCACCGTGTGGCTGTGTACTTTCCCGGCCATGTTCTTTGGCATGTGGAACATCGGTTTCCAGGCCAACAGCTACCTCGCGACCAACCCGGATGCCCTGATGGGCGACGGCGGTTTGCGCACGGCCTTTATCCAGGCCCTGGCCGGTAACGATGCCGCCAGCATCTGGGATAACTTCGTTTACGGCATGGCCTACTTCCTCCCCATTTACTTCGTCACCTTCGCGGTGGGTGGTTTCTGGGAAGTGCTGTTCGCCACGGTCCGCCGTCACGAAGTCAATGAAGGTTTCTTCGTGACGTCCGTTCTGTTCGCGCTGATCTGCCCGCCCACCATTCCGCTGTGGCAGGTGGCTCTGGGCATCACCTTTGGTGTAGTGATCGGCAAGGAAGTGTTCGGCGGTACTGGCAAGAACTTCCTGAATCCAGCCCTGACCGGCCGTGCTTTCCTGTACTTTGCCTACCCGGCTCAGATCTCAGGCGACACGGTCTGGAATGCAGTGGACGGCTTCAGTGGTGCGACAGCCTTGAGCTGGGCTGCCAGCGGCGGTGTCGAAGCGCTGGAACAGCAGATCGGCTGGATGAGCGCGTTTCTGGGGACCATCCAGGGCTCCATGGGTGAAACCTCCACGCTGGCTGTCCTCATTGGCGGCCTGATCCTGCTGATCATGAAAATCGCCTCCTACCGCATTGTTGGTGGGGTGTTGATCGGCATGATTGCGATGAGCCTGTTGCTCAACGCAGTGGGTTCCGATACCAACCCGATGTTTGATGTGCCAGCTCATTGGCACTTGGTGATCGGCGGTTTTGCCTTCGGCATGATGTTCATGGCGACGGACCCGGTTTCCGCGGCAATGACCAATACCGGCCGCTGGTGCTTCGGTATTCTCGTGGGTGTGATGACGGTGCTGATTCGCGTCATCAACCCGGCGTTCCCGGAAGGCATCATGCTGGCGATTCTGTTCGCCAACCTGTTCGCTCCGCTGATGGACCACTATGTGGTTCAGGCCAACATCAAACGGAGGCTTGCCCGTGTCTAAAGCCAAGGAAACCGTCTCCAGAACCCTGATCGTTGCGCTGGCATTGTGCATCGTCTGCTCAGTGGTGGTGTCCACCGCTGCGGTTATGCTCAAGCCTGCCCAGGTGACGAACCAGAACCTGGATATCAAGTCCAACATCCTGGCAGCTGCCGGCATGCTGCCCGCTGGCGCCAGCGCGGCCGAGATCGAAGAACAGTTCCAGCGCTTCGATGTGCGCCTGCTGGATCTCGATACTGGCGAGTACGTGGAGCCTCAAGCCGTTGGTTTCGAAGACGCCATGAAGTATGACATGTACCGGGCTGCTTCCGATCCCGCCTTGTCCGAGACCTTGGCGTCAGGTGAGGATCCCGCAGGAATCAAGCGTCGCCCGAATGTCGCCAAGATCTTCACCCTGAGTGAGAACGGCGAGTTGCAGCGGGTTGTGCTGCCGGTACACGGTTATGGCCTGTGGTCCACCCTGTACGGGTTCGTCTCGCTCGAAGGCGACGCCAACACCATCGAAGGCCTGGGTTTCTACGCACACGCGGAAACGCCGGGCCTGGGTGGCGAGGTCGACAATCCGCGCTGGAAACAACAGTGGGTCGGTAAGACCGTCTACGACGTCGACAACCTGATCCAGCCGCAGATTCGTCTCGTGAAAGGCGGCGTTGATCCTAACGATCAAAACAAGGAACACAAAGTCGATGCCCTGTCGGGTGCTACCCTGACCAGTCGTGGCGTTGAGCAGCTGCTCAACTACTGGATGGGTGAAAACGGCTATGCGACGTTCCTGAAAAAACTGCGTCAAGGGGAGGTCTGATCATGGCCGATACTTCAGCCAAGCAGGTTCTGCTCGAACCGATCTTCAGTAACAACCCGATTGCACTGCAGATCCTTGGTATCTGTTCAGCGCTGGCGGTGACCACGAGCCTGAACGTCACCATCGTCATGTGTATTTCGGTGATTGCCGTAACCGCGTTCTCCAACCTGGCGGTTTCGCTGGTCCGCACCCAGATCCCGAACAGTATCCGGATCATCGTGCAGATGACCATCATTGCCTCCCTGGTTATAGTGGTTGACCAGGTGCTCAAGGCTTACGCCTACGAAATCAGCAAGCAGCTGTCTGTGTTCGTTGGTCTGATCATCACCAACTGTATCGTGATGGGTCGCGCCGAGGGCTTCGCCATGAAGAACGGCCCCTGGCTGAGCTTCCTCGATGGGATCGGTAACGGTCTGGGCTACTCGGTGCTGCTGCTGTTCGTGGCGTTCTTCCGTGAGCTATTGGGCGCCGGTTCCCTGTTCGGTGTGTCGCTGATGCCGGTAGTTAACGAGGGCGGCTGGTACATCCCGAATGGTCTGCTGCTGCTGCCGCCGAGTGCGTTCTTCATCATTGGTCTGGCGATCTGGGGCCTGCGCGCCTGGAAGCCTGAGCAGGTGGAAGTGCCTGAGTACAAGATGTCTCGCCATAAAGCCAAGGAGGCCTTCTGATGGAACACTATATCAGTCTGATTCTGAAGGCCGTATTCGTTGAAAACATGGCGTTGGCGTTCTTCCTGGGGATGTGTACCTTCCTGGCCATCTCCAAGAAAATCGAAGCCGCTGTCGGTCTCGGCATCGCCGTGGTCGTTGTGCTGACCCTGACAGTGCCGGTCAACAACCTGATCTACAACAACATCCTGCGTGAAGGCGCGTTGGGCTGGGCGGGTCTGCCGAATATCGACCTGAGCTTCCTGGGGCTGCTGACCTATATCGGTGTTATCGCCGCGATGGTGCAGATCATGGAGATGGTGCTGGACAAGTACATTCCGGCGCTGTATTCGGCGTTGGGGGTGTTCCTGCCGCTGATCACCGTTAACTGCGCCATCATGGGTGCGTCCCTGTTCATGGTGGAGCGGGACTACACCTTCGGCGAGAGTGTGGTGTACGGCTTTGGCGCAGGCCTGGGCTGGGCCCTGGCGATTGTCGCGCTGGCCGGTATCCGTGAAAAACTCAAGTACAGCGACGTTCCGGAAGGCCTCCGTGGCCTGGGCATCACCTTCATTACCGTGGGTCTGATGTCGTTGGGCTTTATGTCGTTCTCTGGTATTTCACTGTAATCAATCCGGTGATTCGGTTTAACGAAAAGGCGAGACCATGAATACAGAAATTATTCTCGGCGTGGTCATGTTCACCGTTATCGTGCTGTCGCTTGTGGCGATTATCCTGGCGGCACGCTCGAAGCTGGTCAGCACCGGTGATGTGACTATTGAAATTAACGATGACCCAGAGCACATGCTGACCACCGAAGCCGGTGGAAAGCTGCTTGGGACACTGGCGGGCAGCGGTATCTTCCTGTCCTCCGCCTGCGGTGGCGGTGGTACCTGTGCCCAGTGTAAATGTAAGGTTCTGGAAGGTGGCGGTGCGATGCTGCCCACTGAAAAGACCCACTTCACCAACCGCGAGGAAAAAGAAGGCTGGCGCCTTTCCTGCCAGGTTCCGGTGAAGCAGAACATGAAGATCGAAGTGCCGGAAGAGTTCTTTGGCGTCAAGAAGTGGGAGTGTGAGGTTGTCTCCAACCACAACGTTGCCACTTTCATCAAGGAATTGGTGCTGAAGTTGCCCGAGGGTGAGGAAGTCGACTTCCGTGCCGGCGGCTACGTCCAGCTGGAGTGTCCTCCGTACGAAATCAACTTCAAGGATTTCGTCATCGAAGAGGAGTTCCACGAGGATTGGGACAAGCACGACATCTGGCGATACAAGGCGATCAACAAGGAAGAAACCATCCGCGCCTACTCCATGGCCAACTATCCGGAAGAGAAGGGTGTTCTCAAGTTCAATATCCGGATTGCCACGCCGCCTCCTGGCAGCGACCACCCGCCGGGCATCATGTCCAGCTACGTGTTCAACCTGAAGCCGGGTGACAAGGTAACGGTGATGGGGCCGTTTGGTGAGTTCTTCGCCAAGAAAACCGATGCCGAGATGGTGTTCATTGGTGGTGGTGCCGGTATGGCGCCCATGCGTTCGCACATCTTCGATCAGCTCAAGCGTTTGAACTCCGACCGGAAGATTACGTTCTGGTACGGTGCGCGCAGCGTGCGCGAGATGTTCTACGTCGAAGATTTCGACGGCCTGGCCTCTGAGAACGACAACTTCCAGTGGCACGTCGCGTTGTCTGATGCATTGCCAGAAGACAACTGGACCGGCTACACCGGTTTTATCCACAACGTGTTGTATGAGAACTATCTGAAGGACCACCCGGCTCCTGAAGATTGTGAGTTCTACATGTGTGGACCCCCAATCATGAACGCGTCCGTCATCAAGATGCTGAAGGATCTGGGTGTTGAGGACGAGAACATCATGCTGGATGACTTCGGGGGTTAAGCAAGCCTGATGACATTCCGCATGATCCGGCCCGTCAGGGGTGTGTTTGCCAGCGTCGTCCTGACGCTGGCGCTCGCGGCCCTGGCGGGTTGCTCGTTTCAGGAAGAGCCAAGAATCTGGGAGCTTTCAGGCCCTGTTTTTGGCACTCGTTATCATATCAACGTCGTATTGACCGAAGACCCGGATCGTCTGGAGAATCTGGGCCAGGGTATCGTCGAGGTACTGGCGCAAGTAGACGCTTCCATGTCCACCTGGCGGAGCGATTCGGAACTGTCGACGTTCAACCGCGCCCCGAACCAGCAGGCCTGGCATCCCATTTCTGCGGACTTGCACACGGTGTTGGCCGCGTCGCGTCAGATTTCCGAGTTCAGTGGGGGTGCCTTCGATATCACCGTTGGTCCAGTGGTCAACCTGTGGGGCTTCGGTCCAGAGGCTCGCCCGGAGACGGTGCCTGAGCCGGAAGTTCTGGCCCAACGCCTGGCTCAGATCGGCTACCGAAATATCGAACTGCAGGAAGCACCGCCGGCACTGCGCACACGCCGTTCGCAATATTTGGATCTTTCGGCCATCGCCAAAGGCTATGGCGTGGATGCGGTAGCCCGCTACCTGACTGAGCAGGGCATATCCGCGTTTCTGGTGGAAATCGGGGGCGAGGTTCGGGTTCAGGGCCGTAAGCCGGGTGGCGATGCCTGGCGGTTGGCCATCGAGGAACCGGTGTCTGAGCGCCGGATGATCAACCGGATTGTTGCCCTGGAACGCCATGGCATGGCGACCTCAGGCGATTATCGCAATTATTACGAAGCCAATGGCAAGCGTTTTTCCCATACCATTGACCCGCTTACTGGCCAGCCCATCAGCCATAACCTGGCGTCTGTGACGGTTATCGCAGAAAACTGTATGCTGGCAGATGGGATAGCGACTGCCTTTAATGTCATGGGTTATCAGAAAGCCCGCGAACTGGCAGTGCGTGAGAATATTGCCGCTTACTTTATCATTCGCGGAGAAGGTGGTTTCGAATCACATTTTACCCCGGCATTTTCCGCCTATCTGGTGGAATGACCGGGCTGAGAGGGTAGGACAATGGGTACGTTTCTGCTGGTTTTTGTCATCGTTGGTATTTTGCTGGTGGCGATGTCCATCGGGGTTATTCTCGGGCGCAAACCCATCAGCGGCACCTGCGGGGGAATTGGCGCGCTGGGCATCGATGGTGCCTGTGAAATCTGTGGTGGCAACACCAAGAAGTGCAAGGAAGAAAATGATCGCCTGGCCAGTGAAGGCAAGACCGCCGAAGCCTTGGCCTATGATGCAAGCAAAACCAAACAATAATTGGTACAAGGCCGAATAGCCCCCCGGCGCTCTGCGATTCGCTGGGAGAACCCAACACACAAGGTGTATTCGGTGTTGGCCTGGGAAACGATGTAGATAGGGAGTAACTGCAAGCATGGCAGAGCATCATTACGACGTCGTCGTTATCGGCGCGGGCCCTTCCGGGGAGGGCGCGGCGATGAATGCGGCGAAGAATGGCAAACGGGTCGCAATCATAGAAGACAAGCCGACGGTGGGTGGCAACTGTACGCATTGGGGCACCATTCCATCCAAGGCGCTTCGGCATTCCGTCAAGCAGATCATCACCTTCAACACCAATCAGATGTTCCGGGATATCGGCGAACCGCGTTGGTTTTCCTTTCCCCGGGTATTGCAAAATGCCCAGCGGGTGATTGGCAAGCAGGTCAAACTGCGCACTCAGTTCTATGCCCGTAACAAGATTGACCTGATCAGCGGCAAAGCCCGGTTTCTCGATGCCAATCGGGTGGAGGTGCGTGGCAGTCAGAGCGGTGACATTCTTCACGCCGAGACCATTGTTATTGCCACGGGGTCGCGGCCCTATCTGCCGCCAGATGTGAATTTCCGCCATCGCCGCATTTATAACAGCGACACCATTCTTAAGCTTTCCCACACCCCCCGCACGCTGATCATCTATGGCGCCGGTGTTATCGGCTCGGAGTACGCGTCCATCTTCGCTGGGCTGGGGGTCAAGGTGGATCTGATCAACCCGGGCAGCCGGCTGTTGACGTTTCTGGATGACGAGATATCGGACGCGCTCAGTTACCACCTGCGCAACAACGGGGTGTTGGTGCGACACAACGAGCAGTATGAATCGGTGGAAGGCGACGATCACGGCGTGGTGCTGTCGTTGCAGTCCGGCAAAAAAATTCGTGCCGATGCGTTTTTGTGGTGCAACGGCCGTACCGGAAACACCGACAAGCTGGGCCTGGAAAATGTTGGTCTGGAAGCCAATGGGCGCGGTCAATTGACGGTCGATGAGCATTACCGAACCGAGGTGCCTCACATCTATGCCGCCGGGGACGTGATCGGCTGGCCCAGTCTGGCTAGTGCGGCCTACGATCAGGGCCGGTCAGCGGCCTCGGACATCGTACACGACCAGTATTTCCGCTACGTATCGGATGTGCCTACGGGGATCTATACCATTCCCGAGATCAGCTCGGTTGGCAAGACCGAGAGAGAGCTGACTGAAGCCAAAGTGCCGTACGAGGTTGGCCAGGCGTTTTTCAAGGATTTGGCCAGAGCCCAGATTACCGGCGAAGCGGTCGGCATGCTGAAGATTCTGTTCCACCGCGAAAGCCGGGAAATTTTGGGCATTCACTGTTTCGGGGACCAGGCGGCAGAGATCGTTCATATCGGGCAAGCCATTATGAATCAGCCCGGTGACGCCAATTCGCTCGACTATTTCATCAACACCACCTTCAATTACCCAACCATGGCCGAAGCCTATCGGGTTGCGGCACTTAATGGCCTGAACCGGATCTTCTGATCCCGCCGCGGTGGCCTGCGGTGATTCACCGCCGGGCCACCCACTTCGACGAAAAATCTCTGCCAGGGCCGAGGTTACTCACTGACCGATAGCGACGGCCGTTCCGCATCATTGTCGCCATGGGACGCGGCTTGCAGTGTCAGGTGCGGCAAGGCGCCGGTGCGGTTGTCGAAGAAAATTCGGGTACTGGTGGGAAAATCCGTGATGATGCTGTCGACGCCCTGGGATTCCAGCGCCACCATGTCGTGAATGCGGTTGACGGTCCAGGTTGACACGTGCAGGTCATGGCGATGGGCCTCGGCCACCAGTGTATCGCTGCAGAGCTTCCAGTTCAGGATCAGATAATTGCAGTTCAGCCGCTTGGCCACGCTGATGGGCTTGGGAAATCGTCGATCGATGACCACACCAATCTGGATGCGCCGATCCCGCCGGTGAACTTCCTGAAGGAACCAGGTGTCGGCAGAGGTGATCACCACGCGTTGGTACAGGTGCTGGCGTTGGATCAGCTCGGTGAGCCGATTACCCAGCACATTGAGGCGCTGGCGTTTGTCGCTCTTGACCTCGAGTTGCAAGTGTTTGAACTCGGGAATGGCGGCCAGCACATCCTCCAGTGAAGGGATGCCCGTTGGTGTCGGCCACTTGGCGGCATGATGGCGGGCATCCATCCGGCGGAGTTCATCGGCGGGGTGGTCGGCAACCTTGCCGGGCTTTCCGGTGGTGCGTTCCAGGCACAGATCGTGAATTACCATGGGTAGGCCGTCACTGGACAGCACCAGGTCAAATTCGAAGTGGCGAATACCCTGCCGATAGGCATGCACGAAGCCGGCGAGAGTGTTTTCTGGCGCCTCTCCCTTGGCGCCCCGATGGCCGTAGACAATCATAATACCGCTTTACCCACCTAAGCCGTTGAGTTGTATCTTGCCGTGCAGCACCTGGCGTTTTTTCCAGGTCTCATGGCACAGCTGTATGTCTTCCAGGTACGCCGGCAGTTCTTCCAGCAACAGCGCTTGAGGGCCGTCCACCAGCGCCTTTTCCGGCATCGGGTGGAAGTCCACCAGTACCATGTTGGCGCCGGCGATGACGCCCTGCGCGGTCACATGCATCAGGTCGAGGATGCCATCCGGCGCGTGCTCCCGGCTGCCTACCGAGTGTGAAGGGTCTATGCATACCGGCATTCGGGTGAGACGTTTTACCACCGGCACGTGGGCGAAGTCCACCATGTTTCGGTGTGGGTTGCCGGCTTCGGTCTTCATGCCCCGGAGGCAGAACACGACCTTGGCATTACCTTCGCTGGCGAGGTATTCGGCGGCATTGAGCGACTCGTCGAGGGTGATCCCAAAGCCACGTTTGAGCAGCACCGGGTAGGTGCTCTGGCGGCCAATGGCCTTAAGCAATTCGAAATTCTGAGTGTTGCGAGTGCCCACCTGAAGCATCACACCGGTAGGGCGGCCAAGTTTTTCCAGGCAGGTGTCGATCTCCTCAATATGGCTTTCGTGGGTAATCTCCATGGCGATGACCTTGATGCCATGTTTGCCGGCCTTCTCGAACACCCAGGGCAAGCAGCCCTTACCATGGCCCTGGAACGAATAGGGATTGGTGCGGGGCTTGTAGGCGCCCATGCGGGTACACAGCTGGCCGTGTGCCTCCAGGGTCTGCATCATGATCTCGACATGGTCGGGGGTGTCGACGGCGCACAGGCCGGCAAAGACGTTGAGGCTGTCCTGATCGAAGGTGACGTCATTATAGGTAAAGCCACTGAGCCGATGGTCATCGCGGTGGCGACCGAGGATGCGGTATTCATCGGAGATGCGAATGACCCGTTCCACCGCCGGCAGTGCCATGATGTCTTCCTGGTTCAATGACTTGGTGTCGCCGAGCAGATAGATTTCGGTGAGTCGCTGCTTGGCCCCTTGAACCTCATGAACCCGTACGGAGATCCCGGGCAGGTTCTCCAGAAAGTGCAGGGTTTGCCGATATTCCTCGCTGTCGAGCTGTGTATCCGGGTGAAGAATGGCCAGCATAGCGGCCTCCTTATCCTCGTGCTGCGTGAGCCTGCTCGGCGTTGTGCTTCGCCTGGATGTACTCACGATGGTTAAGATGGAGCAGGTCGGCCATGCGGCGAATCAGGTGTTCTTCGTAGTGGTCGATGTGTCCATCGGCGAAGGCCACTAGCCAGATACTTTGCAGCAGTGCCTGCTTGGCGACCTGGTCGAGTTGGGCATTGATCAGGCCGGTAAACTGATACAGCGACGTCGCGTCATCGGCTTGGGCCAGGGCATCGTCCAGTATGTCCTGTGCTTCCTTGGGACTGACTTCGTGTGCCTTTATCGCGCTGTCCAGCATGGCCTGGAGCTCACGGTCGTCCTGCTGGCGATCGGCACGCGCCACCTGCACCATCAGGGCGGTGGCGGCCACCGCTAACTGGTGCTGGCTGGGCGACGACTCGGCGCTGGCGGTCGCAAAAAATTGTTTCAACTTGTCGATCATTGAGTGCTAACCCATCTCTCTGCCGGCGCGATCAATCGAAAGTGCCCGCCGGGGCTCAGGCGGCCGCGGCCAGGCGGCGGACACGGTTTTCCAGTTCAACCTGGTCGGCAGCAAACCGGCGAATGCCGTCGGCGAGTTTCTCCGTGGCCATGGCATCTTCATTGGACTCCCAGCGGAACATGGCTTCGGTCATGTTAACGGGGCGATCACCGTTTCGGGCCGCCTCGCTGGATAGCCGGCGTGTCAACTGGCCGGAATCTTCCGCCAGCTCCTGAAGCAGGGGAGGACTGATGGTCAACCGGTCGCAGCCTGCCAACATTTCAATCTCGCCAGTATTGCGGAAACTGGCGCCCATCACGACGGTGTCGTAGTGGTGGGTCTTGTAGTAATTGTAGATTCGCGAGACGGAAAGCACGCCTGGATCTTCGGCTGCGGGGAAGGCGTCCCGGTCGCTGTTGGCCAGGTGCCAGTCGAGAATTCGGCCCACAAAGGGCGAGATCAGGTATGCCCCGGCATCGGCACAGGCAGCTGCCTGGGTGAAAGAGAAGAGCAGCGTCAGATTGCAGTGGATGCCGTCCTTCTCCAGTTGCTCGGCGGCCCGGATGCCTTCCCAGGTGGAGGCGATCTTGATCAGGATACGCTTGGTATCCACGCCACGCTGATCGTAGAGTTCAATCAAACGGCGGGCGCGGGCCAGGGTTGCGCTGGTGTCAAAGGACAGTCGGGCATCGACTTCGGTAGAGACTACGCCAGGGATCAGGTTGAGGATCTGGGCTCCGGCCCGTACCGCCAGCATGTCGGTCGCATAGCTCAGCTGCTCGCTGTCACTGCCGCCCTGGCGCCGGGCGTCGTCGACGGCCGCATCCAGCATCGGGCGGTAACTATCGGCGGCGGCGGCCTTGAGCAGCAGCGACGGGTTGGTGGTCGCATCCTGAGGCCGCCAATGGGCGATAGCATCCAGGTCGCCGGTGTCGGCGACCACGGTGGTCATGGTCTTGAGCTGGTCGAGTTTGCTGGTCATTCGTCCTGTCATCCTGAACTTTGTTATGGGGGAACCTCCAACGGGCGGTTCCTCTGGGCAACAGTATTGCGCGCCGTTACGTCTACAATAACCGGGCAATTTGACAGGAACAAGAAGCGCAAAGACCGGCAGGCAGCACCATGAGCGTTTGGTAACGCAGGTGCTTGAGATTTCAGGTGGCCAGCTCGGGGCCGGCGAACCGGGCGGGTGCTTCCGGTACCAGGGCCATGGCCTTTTCCACAACATCCAGCCCGGCTCCGGGCTTATGGGCGTTCTCACTAATGTGGCGACGGAATTGACGACCACCAGGCTGGCCGTGGAACAATCCCAGCAAGTGGCGGGTCATGTGGCCCAGTTGGACGCCGCGGGACAGTTCCTCTTCAAGGAAGGGCATCATCGCTCTCAGCGCGTCATGACGAGACGTTATCGGGGCTGCCGCGGAAAAAAATGTTGGGTCGACCCCGGCCAGCAACCATGGGTTGTGATAAGCCTCCCGTCCCAGCATCACGCCATCGGTGTGGGCGAGGTGGTGGTGGCACTCCTCGAACGTTTTGATGCCGCCATTGATGAGGATCTCCAGCTGCGGGTACTTCTCCTTCAGACGATAGACCCAGTCGTACTTCAGCGGCGGAACTTCCCGGTTCTCTTTCGGGCTCAGACCGTCGAGAATCGCGATGCGGGCATGCACAATGAACGTCTGGCACCCGGCCTCTGACACCGTCTCGATGAATTCGCACAGATCGTCCCAGGATTCCCGGCCATCAATGCCAATGCGATGCTTCACGGTGACCGGCAACGACGTGGCCTCCTGCATGGCCCGAACGCCTTCCGCCACTTTCTGCGGGTAGCCCATCAGGCAGGCTCCGATCATGTTGTTCTGCACCCGGTCGCTGGGGCAGCCCACGTTCAGGTTCACTTCATCAAATCCGAACTTCTCCGCCAGTGCCGCGCAGTGGGCCAGTTCCCTGGCATCGCTGCCGCCTAACTGCAGGGCCAGCGGGTACTCCGCCTCGTCGTGGCGGAGGAATCGCTCGGTATCGCCATGGATCAGCGCCCCGGTGGTGACCATTTCGGTGTACAGCAGGGTATGGCGGCTAAGGATGCGGGCCAGATAGCGGTAGTGGGTGGTGGTCCAATCCATCATTGGCGCTACGCAGAAGCGACGGGAGAAACCAGTTTGGAGTCGGGGGGCGGTGGCTTGGGACATGAAGGGCCTTGCACAACAGGAGCGGATGGATGGCACTGACGCCATTGTATCGTACCGCGACTGCTATTGCGCTAGCCGGAAGATCCCGCGCAGGGCATGCGGGAATGGTTAAAGAACACGATGGCTAGGGAGCGACAGGCGCGCGCGCCTAATAAATGAAAAAATCAGTTAAATTAACTGCGTTGTGTATGTTTTATTTAAAAAGAGTAATAAAATGTGACCAAAATCTCAGTAAATACAATAATGTTCTGGCTGCTGGCTCATTGTGGCGTGTTTTTATCCCATCCAATGCACGTTCAAGCCAAAAGCATTTCCAAACCAAAGCGTCTTCTAAAAATGGGGGCTGCTACTGCCCAGTCTTGGTTTAATCGCGTGGCCGCAGGGTTTGGATACGCAGATGGTTATATGAGCATTAATGCTCAGAGGCTTTTTACAGCCCCTGACAACCAGGCAAGGACACAGGCCAGCTATGGTTGAGGTTAACTCGCAGCTTCTCATCTTGCTCACGGGCATTGGCTCGGCCGGTACCGCTGTGGCGGTAACCTGGTGGTGGCTGGTGCATCGCGTCCGCAGATCGCAGCGCAAGGCCTTGGACACGCTGAATGAGGCGGCGATGCTCAAGCGGAGCCTGTTCCAGGCCCAGGCGGATCTTCGCGAGGTTCTCAACGAATCTCCGTTTCTGGTTTTACTTTTCGATCGCCACAGTCACCAGGTGTCGTTCGCCAATAAAGCGGCAAGGGTCTATTTCTCAGCCGCGAACGTTCAGGACGACATTTCCCGGTGTGAGCTCGCTTCGGGGTCCGGCGATTTCGACAGTGACTTTGACGAACTCATCGGCGACTACGTCCAACAGCACCAGACGGGTAGCCCGTCGGTCACTTCGTCCATGCGCCAGCTCCGGTTTGGGGGCCAGCGCTACTGGTTTTCCATCAGCATCAGTTACATTAATGTGCTACCGGGTGCTCCTGTGTGCTGCATTCTGGATGACTGCAGTCGGCAGACCGAAACCGAACAGAAGCTCCAGATCTACCGAGGCGTAACCGATCGCGTCGCCAATCATGATTCGTTGGAAATTACACTTCGGGATATTTGCCGCTTCGGCGAGGCGTTGTTTCAGGGCGCCCGGTGTGGCGTCTGTGTGCTGGATCAGAGGCATGCCATTGTGGCGCACCAGGGCAGTCATGACGATGGCGTACTGGAATCGTTGTCGGCAAAAGAGTCTCATGGCATTACTCAGGTAGCGCTGGCAAGCGAGCGGCGGGTAATCTGCGAAGATATTCAATCCGACGCACGTATTTCCCGGGTGCTCAAGAACCAGTTGCACAGCTGGGGCTATCAGGCCTGGGTCGCGGAGCCTATTCTGGATTTCAATGGCAGAGTACTGGGCGTGCTGGAGCTTTTCTGGCCCGAGTTGCCCGCAGCCGACCACGTTATGTCGGAGAATCTGGACCAACTCAAGGCGCTTACCCAGATTGCCATTGCGAGTGCCCAGACCGTTACCCGAGTGCGCCAGGACGCCGCGGACGAGGCCTTCACCCGCGACCTCGCGGACGAATTCCGGGAAACGGAACCGTCCCAAATGTTGGCGACGCTTCCGAGGGCGTTGGAACGGATTGGCAGTTATCTCAATCTGCGTTCGTCGGAGCTGGATCTTTGGATGCTGGACGCCGACTCCAACAGTTACCGCTCCGTCAGTGCGATTGATGATGGGGCCCATCGTCGATTAATTCCGGAGCATCGACTTAACGGCTGGCTGGAGAGCGCGCTCAGGGAACGTCTGCAACGTTCGGCGCCATCCGAGCTGCGGGAAAGCAGCTACCGGTTCTGCCGGGAACAGTCTCATTTCCGTCACCTGCTGAGTAACCTCAGCCGTCATGCCGCTCTTGGAATCGAGTCGATCATTCTGTTTCCGCTGCAGTCAGGTTCGCGTCTGGAAGGCTTTGTTACGGTGATGGAGGGCTCGGACGCGAATCTGCGTGCTTTACGTGTCATTGACAGCCTGATTCATTTGTTCCGGGATGTGCTAAGTCGGAATCGACTTATCGAGGGCGATGCGGTCAACGTGCACAAAGATTCGCTGACCGGGTTGTTCAACCGGCAGAAAATGTTTGAACTGCTCTCCTACGAAGCAGTGCGGGCAAAGCGCTATAAGACCAGGTTTACATTGGTCCTGGTGGATGTCGATGATCTGGGCCGAATCAACGACCGCTACGGGCATGACGCTGGCGACCAGGTTATCCAATCGGTCGGCGCTGTGCTCGCGGCGTCGGTTCGATCGTCCGATGTGGTGGGGCGATTAGCGGGAGACCGCTATATGGTGTTGCTGTTGGAAACCGCCGTGCCGGGTGCCGTCAAGGTTGCAGACACTTTGCGTGGCAGAATCGAGCAACTTGAAGTTGGCGCCATATCCGGGATTTCGGCCAGTGCCGGAATTGTCGGTAATGGCGAAGGTGAATCGGCCCAGGACTTGTTGGCGCGAGCCGAACAGCACATGTTGGAAGCCAAGCGCCGTGGCCGGGGCAGCGTTATGGTCGAGGGCGGCGACGTATCGGTCGCAATAGATTGAGCAGGTGAGGACAGGCCGCGAGTTGCGGTCGCCGAACGGTTAGATAGGGCAGATAGGGTTGGATGGATTCATAGTCGCCGGCTTGGCGGGAGCGGTAGGCCTGCTGCTGTTGCTTCAGCAGCTTAGGGTGCACCAGTATCAGCAGCATTCCGTGTCGTTGGGGTTGCGGAATGAGCGGCTGACTCGGGACCTGAAGCTTGAGTCCTCGGAGATCGAGGGCGTGCTCGGCAATGTGTTGTGGGCGGTGGTGATCCTGGATGCCCGCGGTGACCGTGCCCTGTACGCCAATGCGGCCGCAATCAGTTTGTTTGGCGTCACCGATACCGATGCCCTCAACCGATTATGGTTTGGTGACACAGGCTTGTGGCCGGGGGGCGTCAAATCCCGCAACCGTTTCTGCCAGTGGCTGGCTCAGGTGTCCTGGGGAGACAGCGCCCGTGGACAGTGGCAATTGCCAATGGAGGACGGTCGAATGGCCCTTGTGGATCTGTCAGCCAGTCGAACCCGGTTCCGGCAGCAGTCTGCGCTTTTGCTGGCTGCGATGGACATTGCGCCGTTCATCGCAGCCAGGGAGGAGGTGGCAGGCAAGAATCGGGTGTTGAACGCTTTGGTGGTGGATCGCCCGCTACCCGATTCCCTGGACCTGATTACCGCCTTGGTCGAGCAGCAAGTCTCTGGCAGCCGATGTTGCGTCCTGGTGTTAAACCGGCAACAACGGTTGTTGTCTTGTGTCGGTCAGGCTGGCTTTGCCAGCGCTTACCGGCAATACATTGGTGACACCCCGTGCCAGTATGGTGCCACCAGCGCTGGGACAGCGGCCTACACCAACAAACAGGTCCTTTGTAACGATCCATTGGCGGATGCCTCTTGGCAGCTGCAGCGGGCAGGCTTGAACCAGCTAGGGGTGGCCGCGGTCTGGGCCGTGCCGTTCGTGGATTCCTCGGGTGGTGTGTGTGGGGTGCTCAGTCTGTGTTTCGGCAGCGCCTTCGAACCCTCGGAGCAGCAAGCGGAAGATTTGGGGACGATATTACACCTGTGCAGTCTGGCGGTTGAACGGGACTATCAGCAGGCCCGATTGGCGCGAATCCTGAGCAGCGAGAAATTTATCCGGGAGATCGGAGCTCAAATCCATGGCCTATCGACCGAGCATTACGCGGATGAACTGAAAGCCATCTTGGCTCAGGCCTGCCGGTATCTCGACATATCCAGTATGGCGCTGTGGTCCTCCCAGGGCCCAAACAAAGCGGCCCTGCAACTGTTGTGTGAGACGGAAGAAATCCCGGCGTTTACCGAGGCGATCCCATTGGCCGGGGTTGACGCGTTGATGGACGAGGCCGGCAGCCGATACCTGTATCCCGGACAAAGCGAGCACTATCAAAAACTTTGCCTCGACAATCTGGACTGGCCGCTGTTCCTGATGGCGATATCAGCGAACGGCAGCAGCCTGGATGGTTTGTTGGTGGTCTCTGCGGGTATAGACCGGTTGCCTTCGGACATTGAAAGCTATCTGGAAATCATCTCGGACATGCTGGCGAATGCCCTTGGCAAGATCTGGCTGATGGAGGCACTGTCCAAGAAGGCGGCATCGGACCGGACTGAGAAAGAGAAGCTGGAAGGTGAACTAGACGTTGCCAAGGATATTCAGGCGGCGATGATACCCGGAGGGGGCCGCTACGGGCGCAGCATTCAGGGTTGGTGCATTCGCGCGCGGCTGAGGCCAGCCAGAGCCGTTGGTGGCGATTTTTTCAGTGACATCACCTTGCCGGACGGACGTGTTTTTGTTGCGGTCGGGGATGTCTCTGACAAAGGCGTGCCGGCGGCACTGTTCATGTCCAAGGTGGTGACCATTCTTAACTTCCTGACCAAAGACAAGGTGGATCTGTCATCGCTCATGGGCCGGCTGAACAATGAGTTGGCGATTGAAAACGACAGCTGCATGTTTGCCACCCTTGTGGGGGTAGTGTTGGATACCCGAAATGGCCAAATCGAATATTGCAGCGCCGGCCACTGTGCCCCGTTGCTGGTTCGGCAAGGTATGTCCCCGGTTTTCCTGACGGACGAGAACGGCCCACCGGTCGGTCTCTATGAAGATGCCGAATTTCCGTCCCACCGTATGTCTTTGCCCGCTCAGGCCAGTCTGGTGCTCTACAGCGACGGCGTTACCGAGGCGTTGAACCAGTCTGGGGAGGTATTTGGCGAGGACCGGCTCGCGGAGTTGGCCAACCTGACATTCGGGCATCAGAAAAATCTGGTCGAAAGTATCGACACCATGGTGCGGGCCTACGCGGGAGAGTCGCCGCAATCTGATGATCTGACTATCATGGTTGTGAATAGAAGCTAACGGAAGGCCAGCAATAATGAGTAGTCGCATTGAGTTGGATGTTCAGCAGAGTCTGGACGGCGTATTGGCTTGGATGACCGGCCGTCTTCATTTACTCGGCGTCGGGCCCTCGCACGCGCATGACTGCAAGGTCATTGTTGATGAGTATGTCGCCAATTTGAGCACCCATGGGCGCGTATCGAAAAAGTCCCAGATATGGTCGCTGGAAGTGGTTCGGGACAATGACGATCTACTGCTGAGGTTTCGCGATAACGGGGGGGCGTTCGACCCAACCTGCCACGATGTCAGCGTGGATGAAAAAGGAATCGCCGACCGCCCAGTGGGCGGTTTGGGACTGTTGTTGATCAAAGAATTGTCGGACACGCAGGTGTATCGCTACCGCGATGGCCAGAACTGTCTTGACGTAAAAATACACCTCACAAGGGAAAAGTGAATGGCGCTCGAAATCGAAGTCACCATAGCCGATAAGCAGGCGGTTAAGGTTCTCCTGGCAGGATCCCTGGATAGCCAGACCTCACCGGACCTGGAGCGGGAACTGGCCCACCGGGTGAGTGAGGACACCCGAACCCTGGCTATCGACATGAGTAATCTGGCATTCATCAGTTCCGCAGGACTGCGGATCATCTTCAAGAACCTCAAGACGCTGAAGCGTCAAGGCGGCAAACTGAGCGTCTCCGGCATGTCTCCGAGCATTCGCAAAGTGTTTGAGATTGTGAAGGTCATGCCGGACTTGACGGTGTTTGCAGACGAAGCCGAGATGGACGAATATCTGTCAGCCATTCAGGAGCGGTATCGAGAGGCGTGAAGGCGGCGGTGCCATCGGCCTGGTGTAGCAATGGGTTACAGATCGTTACCAAATTCAATATTGCAGTTGAATGCAGCTGAACGAAGGCGGATTCGTTCGCGTACGGCTGACCCAAATGAACCGTGAGCCCAATAACTGCAAGGCCAGTGGGGGCATTCGAATTTAAGAATCATATCTGCACGTTCGTGACCGTTTGCAGGAGATCCGCCCAAAAGGTCAAAAAACGAGCCTCAATCAGGCTTGTTCCAGGGGGCAACCAAGCCTAATCTTGCACATGTCCTGCAACCGCCTGCCATCTGGACATCACGTTCACGGCGGCTATGGAACACCTTCACCATCGTTAAATAATACGGAGATTACGATGACCGAATTGAGCTCTTCCGATAAGAAAATCCTGCCTGCCTTTCTTATGTGTTTCTTCCTCGGCTGTTTTGGCGTTCACCGCTTCTACGTCGGCAAGATTGGCACCGGCCTGCTGCAGATCGTCACGTTGGGTGGTTTGGGAATCTGGGCACTGATCGACTGGATCATGATTATGTGCGGCGCCTTTTCTGACAAGCAGGGCAACAAGTTGACGGAATGGACCTGATCCATTCATAGACAGTCCCATGGCCTGGCTCCCCGCATCGCCCTAGGCGGACTGGACCAGGCCCTCCTCCCCCTCAAGAAAGAACCTCGCTACTCAGTTGGACGAATCCACCATGACCGTTCCCAGTCACGCTGCCCCGTCACCCTCAGTACCAACCGATTCAACCGAAGGCCGATATCCGCGCCATGAACCGGTGTCTTTCTCCGGCCAGGCTGGAGAGTTCTTCGGCATCTGGTTCGTGAACAACATGCTGACCTGGATGACGCTGGGGATATACTCGGCCTGGGCGAAGGTGCGCACCCTGCAGTACTTCTATGGCAACACAGAAGTGGCCGGTGGCGCCTTTCAATTTACCGCCACACCCTGGCAGATTCTGAAAAGCCGACTGATCGCCTTCGGCCTGCTGGTCGTATTTGTCATTGCTGAAAACTATCCCGCTGACTGGGCGCTGTATGTCTATGTGGGCTTTATCGCAATTTATCTGGCCCTGGCGCCGGTGCTGACGGTGCTGGTGATGTCATTCCAATTGCGCCATTCCACCTGGCGGGGGATCAGCTTCAGATTCAACAAGGACTACCGCGGGGCCTACCGAGTCTACCTACCACCGCTGGTCATGTTGCTGCTGTTGGCTGGCAGCATCGCGCTGCCGTTCTACGAACAGGAAGCGAAAAGCCTGATGGCAGGCACTCCGGTCGCCCAAGCCGCCGAGACCGAGGCAATGACAGCACCACAAGCTGGAGAGGTCGCTGACAGCAGCTCCGACCAAGGGCCGGTCAAACACAAGCCCGGCAAGCTTGCGGGTAAGAAGGGTATGACTGAACTGGATGAGCTGGACTTGAATGGCTATCTGTTCATACCCGCCGGCATTATGCTGGCCCTGTTTCTGTTGATACTGCCGTACTTCGATTTCATCAACCAGCGCTTCCTGGCGAGGAACGTACGATTTGGCGTTGCGCTGGTGAATTACTCCGGGCAGGCCTCGGATTACTACCGGATCTATTGGAAATGGATCCTCGCCACGGCGCTGCTGGCGTCGTTATGGGCTGGAGCCATTGGCGCCCCGGTAACCCTTGGCGCGCTCGTATGGACCGCGCTCATCGTGCTGAGCCTGTTGTATATTCCGCTCAGCAAGGCGTACCTCAAGAGCCGGCGATACAACTTACTGTTTGGCAAGTGTGACATTGACCACGGCCATTTCCGACTACACAGCAACGTACCGTTCCTCAAACTGGCCTGGGTGTTGATTACCAACTCCATCATGGTCTCCATCACGTTCGGTTTGATGACCGCGTGGGCAAAGGTTCGTACCGCCCGGGTGATCCTGGAGAGTATGGCGCTTGAGGCGAACGCCTCCCTGGATCAATTCGTTGCCGCGCAGGAAGAGAAGCAATCGGCGTTGGCCGAGGAAGTGGCTGATATCTTTGACGTGGATGTCGCATTTTAGGGGTGGGTGAGCTGCGGTCATGAGTCAGTCTATCAACGGCGTGTATTACGATGGGAAAAGCTCTCGTCGCAATGCCTGCCGTCTTTACGTTACAACAGCTGGCCAGGTCCAGATCGACGGCATCCAGCATGATGCCATCGCCTTTCAGGATATCCAGGTTCCAGCGAGGGTTGGCAACAGCGCCCGGACGCTCATTCTTCCGGATGGCGGCCGATTCGAGACCAGCGACAATCCAGGTCTGGATGTGTTGGTCAGCACCCATGGTCGCAGGCGTGGCGGTATCAGCCTGCATCTGATGGAGCGCAAGCTTCGGGTGATCCTGCCCTTGCTATTGCTCTGCGTGGTGATGGTCTACCTCGCGGTGACCCGAGGCATACCCTGGGCAAGTGAGCAGCTGGCGTATAGGCTCTCCGCCGAGTGGTCAGATGCGCTCGGGGCGTCGGTCCTTGAGCGACTGGACGCCTATTACTTTTCCCCGACAGTACTGTCCAAACCGGTGCAGGAGGAATACCGCCAACTGTTGGACTCGTACCTGCCTGCTCACACCGATTTTTCCTACACGCTGCTGTTTCGCCATGGCGATTTGATTGGTGCCAATGCCTTCGCGTTACCGGACGGCACCATCGTGGTGACCGATCAACTGGTGAAGCTGGCGGATACCCCGGAGGAAGTGCTGGCGGTGATGTTGCATGAAATTGGTCATGTCGAGCGACGTCACTCGTTGCGCGCGCTACTGGAGAGCAGTGGCGTGGCGCTTCTGTTTATGTTGCTCACCGGTGATGCGGAGTTTGTTCAGGAATGGGTGGTGGCGTTGCCGCCGCTGTTGCTGCAGGCAAAATTCTCCCGCGACCATGAGTGGGAAGCCGACAGCTATGCCCTTGAGAGGATGTCGTCCCAGGGTATCGATCCCGAGCACTTCGCGTCGATGATGGAAAAGCTGGTCGGGCAGGGCGGCTCAGAGTCGAGCCCTTCGGAGGAGGAGGAGGAGGCGCAAGATCCCCAACCAGTACCGGATTGGCTGAACTACCTTTCCACCCACCCCGCCAGTGAGTTGCGGATTCAGCGCTTCCGCCAGGCTTCCGAGGCGTTACAGGGTTCTACCCGGTGACCGCCGTCAGCTTGGCTCCATCGCCCGAGACGGGCCGGTACGGGCGACGGAGCCAAGCCTCGGTTCAGAAGGCCGCGTTCACGCGAATGGCTCCGGGCAAGCTGTTGAACTCGCCATCGGCATAGAACAGTGGCACCACATCTAATGTAAGCCGTTGGTGATAGATCCAGCGAACGCCAGCAACGACCGTGTTGTCGGCATCGTCCTCGGTGGTTATGACCGCTTCCACCAAGGGGCGGAAACGGCCCACCTCAGTATCGGCCAGGACGAAGTCTGCCCCTAACCCAAGCTCGAAGAAGGTGTCGTCGCGATTATCGTCGGCAACGATGAGCTGAGGCTGCGCCGTGAAGCGAATGGAATCCACCCTCAGGCTTGCGGTGGCACCAAAGAGGAAATTGGTGAAATCCTGTCGAGTGTTCCCGTCCTCGTCCTCAGAATCGATGTGGGCAATCCCCGCTAGCGCGGCCCAGCTGACAGCCCTGTTTTGACCAACCCTGAATTCAGGAAGGCCATATTTGACCAGGGCTTCGTTTGTGGCGCTGTCGCTCAAATCGGCATTGAAGATGATTTCTGCCCCCGGCACACCCAGCCGAATACCGCCGCCGGTCGTGAGGTCGCC
Source organism: Marinobacter sp. SS21 (assembly GCF_028369065.1). Classification (GTDB taxonomy): domain Bacteria; phylum Pseudomonadota; class Gammaproteobacteria; order Pseudomonadales; family Oleiphilaceae; genus Marinobacter. The sequence goes on along the minus strand of NZ_JAQNDA010000003.1, from coordinate 308,718 downwards.
GCTGCCGGTAAACAGATCGACCGAGGCATTGCCTGAGCCGGACAGGAAACCGTGCTCAAGCAGAAAACCCCGTGTCGGCTCCCGAAGCGCTGACGCTTGGCCATCTTGCGCGAGCAGAGGACTGGGTGATGCCGCCATCAGCGACAGAGTAATCGTTGCGGGAATACGAAGTTTCATTGTGACCTCCTTGTAGTAAACAAAAACCGTAACCAAAAACAGTAACCATATCTGGTAAACAAAAATGGTAATGATCAATGGTAGTGATAGATCGTAGTGCTAGATCGTAGTGACCGCTAATGCTTAGCGATGGAGTCCATGGATGGTGGCTACGGATGGTGCCTATGGATGGCGTCGATGAATTCAGTCATTGAGCGCCGGAACCATTGTCCCTGAAGTACAGCCTGGGTGCCTGTGACCGGATCGGCAGTTCGTCGAACACCCGGTAGCGGCGGTTCATAAAGACAGGGGCGCCCTGGTGGGCTAGTCTTAAAACAAGACCGCAAGTTGGAGGCTGATTATGTCGCTGGAACAACTGCGCGACCAGGTCTGTGCCAGCCTGATGATGTTGGCGCCAGAGTTGGAGGGCTCGGCCGTTTTGGTGGATGAGTGTCTCGCCAGCGCCCGGCAAACCTTTCATGACGACGTCATCGCCCGATTCAGTCCTGAAGCCTGGGCGCGAATCACTTTGATATACCACAAGCATTTTCTCGATACCGGTTGTGATGTCGCCGTGGCGGACATCGTCGTTGAGGTGATTCGGGATGCCATCAACACCAGCCGACTGGACATGCTGACCTTGAAGTTAGCCCAGGACCGGCGCTATCAGCAAGAAAAGAACAAACCGGCACCCTCTTTGAGTATCGTCAGGGATTCCGGCTCCAGTGACCGGTGATGCCGGCATCGGCTTATTCGATGCTCAGGCCATTATGAAACGCCACAAAGTGCCGGGCGACCAGCTCCGGGGCTTCCACTTGGGGGTAGTGACCGATGCCCGGTAATACGGTGACGTCGGGATCGGCGATCAACTGGCGGTACCTTTCCGCCATATGCTCACCGGATATTGGGTCAACGGGGCCATTAATCAGTTTCACCGGAACCTTGGTATCCAGTAACGCGCCCACCCAGCGCTCACGGAATTGTCGTCGCTGGGGCATGTAATGAATCAGCTTGTGCATGATGCCAACACCATCATTGCGAGTGATCAGTTCCCAGAACACGTCGACTTCCTCTGCGCTGGGCGGGGTACCGGGACCAAAGATGCTGGCCAGGCTGCCGGCAAGCTTGCGTTTGCTGGAGAGCCGGGCAACCAGGAAGCCAACGGGCGATAGCAGCAGTTTTTGCAGCAGTAATGGCTGATGGGTCTCGGGGAAAAGCCCACCATTGAGTAGACAGGCGCTCAGAACCTTCAACGGAGTGTCGTTAGGGGCGTTGCCCTCCCTCCGCTCTAGGTCCCGGGCAATGAGTTCCTGGGCCACCGTGTCGCCATAGTCATGGGCCAGGATGTGGTATTCGCTAACCTGCTGATCCCGCAACCAGGTTTCGATGAGAGTGGCCTGGTCATGAATGAGGTAGCTGAAGTTCCTGGGCTTGGCCGAGTCACCAAAGCCGATCATGTCGACGGCATACAGCGCGAACCTGGATTCCAGCTCGGGCCAGATTTTGCTCCAGTCCCAGGATGAGGTTGGGAATCCATGGATCAGCACAAGCGCCGGCCCGTTCGGGTTTCCGCCGGTACGGGTGAATATCGGCATGCCTTCGAAAGTAAAGGTCGTACCCGCCTGCCGCCACGCGTCTAAATCAATCATAGTTTGAGCCATCTCTATTACGTTGCTACCAAGGAACCGCGGATTAGCTCCGAATCGCCTCTGCGCGCGCTGCACCTTTTTGCCAGATTCAGCGATTACTGCAAAGTCGCGCCTGGATTGTGAATGACTCTGAGTGCCAGCGGAGTTGATCGGAGGCTCCCTAAAGGTAGCCTATTCCTGGCCGTTGCAGCGCGTCAATCATCGATGCCTCTCGTTATTCCTGCAATCAATTGCTATGGTTGAGCGGCAAAGTTAATGAAGGAAAGCAACTGTGAGCTGGATGCAATTCACTCTCGAGGCGATGGACCGGCTAATATGGCCTTTGGCCATTCTGGCGGTATTGCTGCTGATGCGCCGGCCCATGGCGCAGCTGATTCCACTGGCCAAGCGCTTTAAGTTCCAGGGACTGGAAGTCGAGTTCCAGCAGGAACTCCGAGCGGCCTCACTCAAGGCAAAGGCGGCATTCCCCGAGCTGATCGCAGACCGCAAATGCCTCTTGCTCTCGAGCGCCGATCACTTGCCCAATGCCTCGCTGCTCGAGGCCTGGCAGGCGGTGGACGAAGCGGCCGAGGTGGTGGTCAGGCAGCGAAGGCTGAAGGTGGACCTGAACTCCGAGACCCGCTACAAGGATATCGAGTCGGTGTTGGTGGCGCAGGGGCTGATCGATACCAAAAAAGCTAAGCTGTTCAGTGAACTGCGTCAGCTGAGAAACAAGGTGGCCCACGCCCGTGGGTTTGTGGTGGGCAAGGCGGCGGCCATGCAATACATCGAATTATGCTTTCGCCTGGTTGATCATCTCGAACGGCTGCAGGTTGGGGTGATTGAGGGGGGCGAGGAGGGAGAGGGCGTTGAAGAGGGCAAGGGTGATACCGCCGGAGTCGTTTGACGAGCTGCTGGCGCGGGTACGGCGGTGCACCATCTGCGCCGCCGATTTGCCGAACGAACCCAGGCCGGTAATTCAGGCCAGCGAATCTTCCCGTATTCTTGTTGTTGGCCAGGCGCCAGGCCGGCGCGTCCACGAGACCGGACTGCCGTTTAACGATCCCAGTGGCGATCGCCTTCGGGACTGGCTGGGGATCAGCCGCGACACCTTCTACGATGCCCGCAGCCTTGCGATACTGCCAATGGGGTTCTGCTATCCGGGTACGGGGCGCTCTGGCGATCTGCCGCCCCGACCGGAGTGCGCGCCGGCCTGGCGGGAGTTGCTGTTGAGCCGGTTGACCAAAATTCGCCTGACCCTGGTGATTGGTCAGTACGCCCACGCCTACCACATTCCTGGGCCCAAGCGTTCGGTCACCGAGACGGTTCGCCACTGGGCCGACTATTGGCCGGAGGTGGTACCGCTGCCGCATCCCAGTCCCCGGAACAATCTGTGGTTAAGACGTAACCCCTGGTTTGAGGCGGAAGTCGTGCCGGCGCTTCGACAGCAGGTGGCTCAGGTATTGGCGCTGCCCGATGACTGAGACGCTGGCTCGGTGACGTTGGCCATCAGATAATCCACCAGCATGCGAACCTTGGTGGATTGGTGGCGGGCGTGCGGGTACACGGCCCAAATGCCTTCCTCCGGCTCCTGATAGGGTTCCAGCATCGATATCAAGCGTCCGGCCTGGAGATGGGCCTCCACGTAATAGTCGGGCAGTTGGACCAGTCCGATCCCCTTGAGCGCGGCGTCGGTCAGCGCCTTACCGGAATTGCAGTGAAGTCGGCCGTGGACGCGGATGATGCGTTCCCTGCCTTGATCGCGAAACCGCCAGAAATCGTTCGATCCCACCAGGCAATTATGACGGTCCAGTTCGGACAGGCTGTGTGGGCGTCCATGGGTACGAATGTATTCCGGCGAACCACACACATGCAGAGTGCGGGTGGCCAGCTTTCGGGCAACCAGCGACGAGTCCTGTAGCCGGCCCAGCCGTATGGCGAGGTCGAATCCGCCGTCCACCAGGTCCACGGTCCGGTTGGTCAGCTCCATGTGGAGCGATAGCTCCGGGTAGCGGGCAACGAAAGTGTTGACCAGTGGTGCGATCACTTCTTCGCCGTAGGTCACCGGCGCGGTCAGCTTGATGCTCCCCCGGGGCGTGTTATGGAGATTGGTGACCGCTCGCTCGGCTTCTTCGAGTCCGTCCAGCGCCGAACGGCAACGTTGATAGTAGAGATTGCCGACTTCGGTGAGCGAGACCTTGCGGGTTGTGCGGTGGAACAGTTTGCAGGCCAACCGTTCTTCCAGGTTACGAACCTGGCGGCTGACGTGGGCCGTTGACGCCCCAAGCCGTTTCCCGGCCTGCGTGAAACTCTCGGTTTCTGCCACCGCGACGAATTCGGAGACGCCTTCCCATGGATTTATTATTGCCATGCTGTAAAAGTGATTTGTCAAAAGCTCATGTTATCAACAATCGTGGAATAAATATAATGGCTATCAACGGTGACGGACCGGCGAAACCCGCTGGCTCGATTACACTTCAAAGATCGCCCCATCCTTAGATAAGCCGAGCGAGGAAATCGTCATGACTGACCAGTTCATCAAATCAAAAGCCGCTGTGGCCTGGGGGCCGAACCAGCCCATGACCATCGAAGAAGTGGACGTCATGCTTCCCCGGGCAGGTGAAGTGCTGGTGCGCATCGTCGCCAGTGGCGTCTGCCACACCGACGCCTTTACCCTTTCCGGTGAGGATCCCGAGGGCATCTTTCCCGCTATCCTCGGCCACGAAGGTGGTGGAATCGTCGAGCAGGTGGGCGAGGGCGTAACCAGCGTCAAGCCTGGTGACCATGTCATTCCGCTCTACACCCCGGAGTGTGGCGAATGCAAGTTTTGCCTGTCCGGCAAGACCAATCTGTGTCAGAAGATCCGTGCTACCCAGGGCAAGGGCTTGATGCCGGATGGAACCACGCGTTTCTACAAGGACGGTCAGCCGATCTATCACTACATGGGGTGCTCGACCTTTTCCGAATACACCGTGTTGCCGGAAATCTCGTTGGCCAAGGTGAACCCACAGGCGTCGCTCGAAGAGGTGTGTCTGCTCGGTTGTGGCGTGACCACTGGCATGGGGGCGGTGATGAACACCGCTAAGGTGGAAGAAGGCGCCACGGTGGCCATCTTCGGTCTCGGTGGCATCGGCTTGTCGGCAGTGATAGGTGCCACCATGGCCAAGGCTAGCCGTATCATCGGGATTGATCTCAATGAGGACAAGTTTGAGCTGGCACGGAAACTCGGGGCAACCGATTGCATCAATCCCAAGGATTACGACAAGCCCATCCAGGACGTGATTGTGGAGTTAACGGATGGCGGTGTGGATTACTCGTTCGAGTGTATCGGCAACGTCAACGTGATGCGTTCGGCACTGGAGTGCTGCCATAAAGGTTGGGGTGAGTCGGTCATTATCGGAGTGGCCGGCGCGGGGCAGGAGATCTCCACGCGGCCGTTCCAATTGGTGACAGGCCGAGTCTGGCGAGGCACCGCGTTTGGCGGGGTCAAGGGACGCTCCGAACTGCCCGAGTATGTCGAGCGCTACCTGGCCGGTGAGTTCCGCTTGGACGATTTCATTACCCACACCATGGGGCTGGAGGACATTAATCGGGCCTTCGACTTGATGCACGAAGGCAAGAGCATTCGCAGCGTCATCCATTTCGACCGTTGATTTGACACAGGGTGTTGGGGCGGTTATGACCGCCCTCGGCCCCGGAGGCCTGGTAATGAAGGACGACATCACAACGCACGTTGAGTGCATCAGCGAAAACAAGAGCTTTGGCGGGTGGCACAAACAATACCGACACCACTCGTCGGTGTTGAACTGCTCAATGCGGTTTGCTCTCTATTTGCCACCCGACGCCATGTTGGGGGAGAAGGTTCCCGTGCTGTACTGGCTGTCAGGTCTTACCTGTACCGACGAGAACTTCATGCAGAAAGCGGGTGCCCAGCGTCTGGCTTCGGAGTTGGGCATGGCGATCGTGGCACCGGACACCAGCCCGCGTGGCGAGGCAGTTCCGGATGATCCAGAGCAAGCTTACGACCTGGGATTGGGCGCGGGTTTCTATGTCAATGCCACCGAGGCTCCCTGGCGCGAGCATTATCGCATGTACGATTACGTGGTGGAGGAGCTGCCTGCGCTGATCGAAGGTCATTTCCCCGTCAGCCACCACCGCGCCATCAGTGGTCACTCCATGGGCGGGCACGGTGCCCTGGTCATCGCCCTGCGCAACCCTGGCCGTTACGCCTCGGTGTCTGCGTTCAGTCCGATCAGTCACCCGATGAACAGTCCCTGGGGACAAAAGGCCTTTGAAGCTTACCTGGGTAAGGACCGAGGGACGTGGGAAAACTATGATGCCAGCATGCTGCTTCGTGGTGTTGAACAGCCGGCCCCGGCGCTGGTGGATCAGGGGCTGGCCGATGAGTTTCTGGAGCGGGAACTGCAGCCCCAGGCACTCGAGTCGGCTGCCGTTGCCAACGGCTATCCGTTAACGCTGCGACGGCATGAGGGCTATGACCATAGCTATTACTTTATCGCCAGCTTCATTGAAGACCACCTTAGGTTTCATGCGGGACACCTGGGAATCCGATAGGTGAAGAGGCTCCGGCAACCACCGATCGCGATCCGTCCCTATCGGCCGTCCGACTCAGGAGCTTTGATGACTCTGTTCGTGGCGTCGGTATCGGGACTGGCCTCGGCCGACTACGATGAGCGGCAGATAGAGGCCTGGCTGTCGGCCGTTGGGGACAGTCAGGGTTGGCGGTCTCGTCTTGCCAACGGGATGACACTGGTGGCTGAAGTTGAAAGTGTCATTGCCGGCTTTATTGCATTCTCGTCACAGGGGCATGTCGACCTGTTGTTCACCCTCTCCGAATTTGCCCGCTGTGGCGTTGCTTCTCACCTTTACCGACAGGCTGAAGAACGTCTTCGACGGACCGGAGTGGGCGTTGTTGATACTGAGGCAAGCAAGGTGGCGCAGCCCTTTTTTGAAACGATGGGATTTAAAACGATTGAAAAGGAAGTGGTTGAGGTCGCGGGCGTCGCGCTGGCCCGGTTTCGGATGCGGAAAAAATTGTCAAAGCCGTGAGGTGCCTGTTGTAAGTCCGGTTGGCCGAATCTAAACTCCAGTTAATTATTCGGACAGCGATTCCTCCGCAACTAGCCTCGCGCCGACATACACAGCAATTGATTGCGTTCCGTGTCCATACAAGGGAATTGTACGAACACCAATGACATCCACGGATTACAGCGTTCAAGTTATTCAGTCCCGGCAAGAACTGACCGCATTGAGAGCCGATTGGGACCAGCTCTTTGCCCGTTTGGCGGAGCCGGCGTTTTACCACGACTGGCGTTGGCACGAATGTTTGAGTCGGCGGTTGTTCTCGGATATTGCCTACTACTGCATCCGCCACCGGGCGGAACTGGTCGCCGTTGTGCCGCTGCGCCCCAAGAAAGCCGGGCGCTCGCTGCAGCTCCCGGTCAGCAGGCAGACCGATCTTACCGATATTCTGTTGCACCCGGGGCATTGCAACGAGGCCGTGTTGTACACCCTGTTTCGTGGCGTGACGGACCAGGTTGGTCGCTGGCAGCATGTGGTGTTTGAGCGGGTGCCGAAAGGCTCCTCCGCCTTTCAGTTGGCCCAGCTGCATCGACGTTCTATGCATGCCGACCGGATGTCCAAGAACAGTTTCTTCCAGACCCAGTCTGTGGGGGATCTCAAGACCCTGTCGAAAAAACACCTGAAGAACGTCAACCGATTTCAACGCAAGCTGATTCAAGACACCGGTGACCTTCTGTTCGAGCATCGACGATCGGACGCCCAGAGCATCGAAGATTTTCTTCACATAGAGCACAGTGGCTGGAAGGGGTCTCGGGGTAAATGCTCGAGTATTCTTTCCGATTCGGACGTGACGGGGTTTTACCGGGACGTTGCCCAGTCGTTCGCTGAAACCGGTCAGCTTTGCTTGAGCTTTGCCAGTGTAAATCAGAAACGGATATCGGGTCAGTTTGCCATCCTGACGGGGCAGCGGCAGGCATTGCTCAAATTGTCCTATTTGCCCGAGTACGGGGACTATGCGCCGGGTAACCTGCTGCTGAATGACACGCTTCAGGCTGCGGCCCGTGATGTCCAGGTCGACGAACTCAACTTGCTAACTGGCCCCGGCTGGGCGGATCGCTGGCACCCCAGCTCCACAGACGTGTACCTGCTTTCGCTGTTCAATAACACCCTGAGGGGCTGGCTAGGTTACGGCCTCCTCCGGTTGAAGGATTTTTTGCGGCCTTTCAAGTTACGCATTATCAATAGGAGTACAAAGTGAGGGTGATGTACCCACAAATTTCCAGATTCCTGGCCGCTGTTGCTGTGGCCGCTGCCATTTATCTGGCTGGCCTGTTCATCGGTGACTGGCTACTGGGGAGTCGGGAGCTCGGGTATCAATGGCAATTTGAATCGAAGCGCCAGCTTGTACTGCAATTGGCAGAACACGCCGGAATAGCGGGAAGCGCTATCCTAATCGGCTTGCTCTGCTCGATGTTACTCTATCGCTATAATCGCTATGCCGGACGTTTGGCCCTGGGTGTAGTGATCACAGGCTTTGCCTATCTGGCGGAATGGAACTGGCAGCTCGGTCTGCTATGGACGCTGGCGCTTGTCGCTGCACTGGCCGTCACACGGGGGGCTCGGCTTTGAAATCGGTAATCACTACGACGTTGCTGGTCAATTTTGCCTTGACTACTCCCGCAGTCGCCAAAGACTATTCGTTGCTGTTTGGTGGCGGCCCAAGCCCAGAGCGCACGGAGTTTTCCATTGAGTCCAATGTCCTGTGGTTCGACACACTATTTGAGCGGGCAGGATTTGATGGCGCTACCACGGTCTTCGGTAGCGGAGGGCGCAACGCAAAGGAAATCCACTACCTGGCTCCCGTTGACGTCACCGAGCCCCACGCGGCCTTGGCCCTGGTGTTTGATAGTGCCGAGGTAAACAGCCGTCGGTTTCGGGCCAGTGAGGTTCGCTCCGAGCCCCCCACACCCCTCACGCGTGATGGCCTCGCCAGCCAGCTCAATCGTCATATCGGCGCCTTGGGGGAAGGCGATAGCCTGCTACTGACCTACAGTGGTCACGGCGGAAAGGGGCAGCGCCCACAGGACAACTTCCTGTTTCTTTGGGACAACACGGCGATGTCGGTGGATGACATGCAGCGTAGCCTCCTTGAGGCTGACCAAGGCGCGACGATTCGCTTTGTGTTGCCCCAATGTTTCTCCGGCGCTTTTACCCGTCTGCCATTCCGAAATATGAATCCGCAGGAGGGCGTGATCAAAGGCCCAGAAATCTGTGGCTTTACCTCGGTGAGCGACGATCAGTTGTCCGAAGGCTGTACCGCCAGCGTGAATTCCGAAGACTTTCGGGACTATGCCTCGTTTTTTTACGGTGCCATTTCCGGCTCGGATCGCAGGGGGCAACCACTTGACGGTGACGCTGATATGGATGCCAGTGGCCGGGTGTCCCTGCGTGAGGCCCACCTTTATACCCTGGGGCATGTCATCAGCACCGATATCCCAAGATCAACCAGCGAAGAATATCTGTTGGCCGTTGAGCCGTGGTCCCAACGTTGGGCTTCGTATCGATCGGCATCGGCTGACAATGAGTTTATCGAGGTGGCTGAGCGCCTTGCCTATGATTTCGAAAACCGTGTCGGCGAACACGCGTTCCTGAAGGAAACCAGCAAGCGGCTGCTGCAACAGTCTGCGAGTGTCACCAGGGGCGAACAGGCGGTCAGCCACACTCGCGGCGAAATCCACGGCCTCCAGCATCAGCTCAGGGAGCAGCTGTTTATGCGGTGGCCAGAGTTATCGGCTCCCTACACCGAAGCCTATCATCGCGTTGTCAGTTCCGAACTCGGCGCCATCGAAACCTGGTTGCGGCAGTGGCCGGAATTTAACGAGCTGGCAGAAGCCCAGCAGCGCTATGATCATCTGGTGTTCGAGCTGATTGAGCAGCAACGCCAATTGGCGAGGCTGCAACGCATTCAACGAATGCTTAAGCTGGGCCGGCTGCATGACTATGCGATGCATGAAGGTGACGTCCGGATGCGCCAGGACTATCTGGCATTAAGGGCTTGTGAGGATTGGGAGATTCCCCAGGAACGCTGAGTCCTGTGCTCGGTCGGGAAGGTCTGATTTTTGGGTGGTGCCATTAAGGGGCCATAAATCAGTACCCCTGACGGTCATCCTGCTATTCGTCCATGACGTCCGGTACCGGGATATTTCCTCGATGACGTCGATCCAACCACTATCGGCGGCCGTTGCATCTGAACGCTGAATGTCAGCGAATTCAAGGCGCCCCTGGGAATGCCCCGGGTAGTGATTTGTACCGGTTTCCGTCCGAATCGGGGAATTTTGGCGGGCAGCAAATGCAGAACCGGCTTATGCTTAATAGTACGTACCCAGGCAAGCACTCATAATAGTGGGTACTCATAGATTGTGGGTACTCATAAATTGTGGGTACCGGTAGAACGTGGCCCGATCATAGATGATGGGGCTTGATAGAAAGCGAGTGCTCGTAGAAATTGAGTGCTCATAGAAAGTAGGTAGGCATAGTAAATACTCATAGCAGGAACTCGAAAGCGAGTTGTTACGCAATAGCCCTGTCGCTGACATCCCCACCGGGTAACCAAAGCTGTTGAGTTCAGCAGGGAGGAAGTCAATGAGTGATCGCAAAACCGAACTGCAAGTACTGAAGGCGGACTTGCTCGCCCGCCTCAAACGCTACCAGGCCCATCAACATCGGGAAGACGGCGCCATCCCGCGGGATTTCGCCGAACAGGCCATAGAGACCCAAAACGATGAGGTCGTCGATGGGCTCGAAGCGGAATCGCGAGCCGAGCTGGCTCAGGTGAATCACGCCCTTGAGCGCATTGAGGCAGGGGAGGGTGATGACTGCGAGCGTTGTGGCAAGCCCATTGACCCTCGGCGCCTGCAGATCCTTCCCTACACCACCTTCTGTGTCAGCTGTGCCGAAGCCAGGTGATGAGGTGCGCCGGAAATGGTGGCGCGGGTGTTTCTCTAGCCGCTCTCAAACCGTGGGCTGATGCATCGGCTCGAACCGGGGCTTCATACGGATGACCACTGGAGAGGCGACCTTGCCGCTACGGACGCTTAGTCAGAATCAGTCGCTTCCCATAGCCGGCTGAGGAGATCCAGGCTGCGTTGAACCAGTTCTCAGATTCTGGCCCGATGACCCTATTTGCGGGTATAGATTTGAGGCACAGTTATCTTTCAGTCCCGTGCTTATGGGGTATCGTACGGTAACAAGATGTAACGGTGATGTGGCAGGCTTTCCAAGTGTAACAAAGTCTCACCTACGCGGCCTATGCCGTCCGCTTCAGGCAATCATCATCCATGACAATAATTAGAAGGATAACCACTTAATCATGCTGCTGGTGCTGGCTGGATCCCTCATGACCTTCGCTATCGTGCAGGAGGCAACGGTTGTAGAGCCTCATGAGCGGGGTGTGGTGATCATTGAGCAGGATATCGATGCCAGCCCCATCGAGCTGCGATCCGACGTGGTGGTTGAACCACTGATCGAACAGCGTTACCGCAATATTGTTCGTCAGGCCTACGACTACAGTTGCGGCAGTGCTGCGCTGACCACCGTGTTGGCCTACTATCTGGGTCGGAACCTGACTGAGCGCCAGGTGATGGAAGGCCTGCTGCACTATGGCGAGAGTGAGCGCATCGTGGAGCGAAGGGCGTTCTCCATGCTGGATATGAAACGGCTGGTGACGGCTCTTGGCTATCCATCGGGGGGCTTTCGCGCCACCGTTGAAGATCTGATCGATCTGGATCATCCCGCCATCGTTCCGATTCACCACGCTGGATTCAAGCATTTTGTCGTACTGCGGACCATTCGTGACGGGCGGGTGTATCTGGCGGACCCCTCGGTGGGCAACATCTCGTTCACACTGAGCCAGTTTGAAGAAAAGTGGGATGACAATGTGCTTTTCATTGTGTTTCCGGGCAGCGAGCAGCCATTCGATGCCCTGGAGCTGAAGGAAGAAGACCTGCGCTTTGTGGATGACCAGACGATGACGTTGCTGGCGTATGAGCAGATTCCGGTATTCCATGAGGCAACCGAACGACGCATCCAGAATCTGCTGGAACAACAGAAGAATAATCCCGACGGCACCGTGGAGAATACCCGAAAACACCTTCATTACCGTCGCAATTAAAACCCCGGAATCCAGACCCGGGCGTTAGAACCAAATATAAGTACAAAGTAGGGAGTTGGGATGAATCGTTGGTTGGTGCGAGGCTGTATCCTTTGTTCGATGGCCAGTTTGCTGCCGACCTGGGCGGCGGCCCAGGAAGGGGGCGTGGACAGAGCCCGGGAGGCCCTTGCCCAGCAGGAAGGGGATGAAGATGCCTCCCAGCAGCTGGAAGAAGTGTTCCAGGCGGCTGAGAAAAACTACTCACTGCAGAAGAAAGGCAGCCACTCGCTCAACTATTCCCTGGATTACTCCTACACCAGCGACCAGCGACTGGATCTGGCGATTACGGGCGGCAGTGTGCAGAACCTGGATGTGGTGCCCTCCGCCACCCACAGTTTCACCAACGCCTTTGCCTACGATTACGGCCTGCTCGATAATTTGACGGTTGGTACTCGAGTGCCTCTGGTGGTGAAGTACGATACCCAGGACGAGCTGAATGTTTACGATCTCGGCGACGTCTCCTTTACTGCCCGGTGGCAGCCGCTGGCCTACGTGCCCGGCAAGATGAGCACCACCCTGTTTGGCTCCTTATCCACCAAGACTGGCGTAAGCCCCTACGAAATCGACATCAGGCGACAACTGTCCACCGGCAGCGGCTACTACACCGTTTCCGGTGGTGCCAGCCTGTCCAAGGTGCTGGACCCGGTGGTGATCTTCGGATCTACCAGCGTGTCCTACAACTTCCCTGAAGAAGATCTGAACCAGGTGCGTGGCGCCCGCTTGCTGGAAAAAGTCGAGCCGGGCTTTGGCCTCTCCGGATCGGCGGGCTTTGCCTACTCGCTTTCCTACGACATTTCCCTGAGCGTGTCCGCTCAGATCAGCTACAGCGACGAAACCGTGCTGACGTTCAGCGATGGCTCGGAAGCTGTGGCCCAGGATCAGGTGACCGGATTTCTCAGCATGTCTTTGGGTACCCGGGTGAGTGACACCACCATCGTGAATACCAGCCTGGGTATCGGGCTCACCGAAGATGCCCCGGACTTTTCCCTGGGGTTGTCCCTACCCATCAATTTCTCCGGCCTCAAAGACTGATGGGAGCTGATGGCGCATTCGGGAAGGGAATAATCTCATGGCAATGCTGAGCCGAAAAAAACAGTTTCTCGGGTTGATGGTGGCTGCTAGCGTCACTTGCGGTGCTCACGCGCAAATGACGCAGAACCTCACCATCCACCCCAAGGCGCTGGCGCTGGGGAACGCCGTTACGGCGGACCCCCCTGGTGTGATGGCCATTCATTACAATCCGGCGGGATTGAGTAAGCTGGATGACCGGCAACTCGAAGTAAACCTGATGAGTGTTTACCTCGACATCGATGCCGACTTCCACGCCCCTGACGGCTACGAAATCTTTGGGATAGACGGTCTGGAGATCGATCCCAATACCGGCGAGCAGCGGGACCCGGTAGCCAATTCTCACAGCCATACCAACAACGTTGCATTGTATGTGCCCGGTTACGGCATCCTGCGAACGCCACCGGGGCCAGCCATAGCCCCGTCTGCGGGGATCAGCATCAAGCGCCCGGGGTCCAAACTGACCTTTGGTAACGCCTTTTACCTCCCGATGGCCGCTGGCTTCTATCGCGATGCGGATGATCCCGGCCGTTATCAGCCCAGGGCGACCGCGCTACAGCGGACAACCTACCTCTCTCCTACGGTTGCCTACGAGATCAACGATGAATGGGCCGTTGGCGTGGGTATCCACCTGTCCCACATGGGGATCGCGGCAGACCAGTTCATGCGTGCCCCCAACATGCTGCTGGGTGTGGCGGAGATTCTCCAGGATGCGTTTAACTGCGAATCCGGCAATGAGCCCCTGCAGCCGTGGATTGCCCTGTGTGGGGGTAATGTCGGTCCCTGGGACGATATCGGTGCGCTTAACATCAACGTCCAGGAGACCCTGTCGCCAACCTATGCGGTGGGGGTGATGTGGGAGCCCACCGACTGGTTCAGTTGGGGCGCCAGTTATACCTCCGAAGCGGACATGAATCTCAAGGGCAGCTTTGAGATTGAATACACCGACGACTGGTCCGGGTTCTGGCAGCGACTCAACGGGTCGGTTATTGGGGCGATCACCTCGGCCATTCTCAGCCTGCCCTCGGGTGCCCCCAGGGAGGCGGGGAATGTGAGTATGGATCTGGTGTATCCCCAGCACTTTCAGACCGGGATCAGCGTGGATGTCCATCCCAAGTTGACCCTGAACGTGGATGTTGGCTGGACCGATTACAAGCAATGGGACGCCTTTGTGTTCCAGTTTGATCGCAACCTGGAATTCCTGAATGCGGCGCGAATCCTGTCGCCGGACAACGCCACCTCCAATTCGCTACGGCTTCCACTGGGCTTCACGGACCAATGGAACTGGGCCTTTGGAGCGGAGTTTCACGCCTCTTCGCGGCTCGATTTACGGGCGGGGGTGGAGATCCGGGACTCGGTCATTCCCGATGATCAGCGCCAGATTATGGCCCCTTTCGGTGGGGCCAATCTCTACAGTGTCGGCCTGGGCTATCGCTGGGACAAGGACACCGAGATCGACATGAACCTAAGCTACCTGCATTCGATTGAGACCATCCCGGCGGACACCAGTTGTAACGTTAACTGCGACAACATTACCAACATCATCTACAACCCTTACGCCGGCCTGGACATCAAAACCTCGCTACGGGTGGTGATGGCCGGCCTCAGTTTCCGGACAAAGTTCTGATAGGGTAAGGGTTGGCTTGGATACAGGGCAGAACTGATATGGGCACGCGCCGAGCAGTGAGGCGGAGTTGTCTGGCGCTGGTACTGACACTGACGGCCGTTGGGCTGACAGGTTGTCAGTCGGCGGGCGGTCTCCAGGGGCAGGGCGCAGATTATTTCACCTGGGTGGACGAACAGGGCCGGGTTCGCCAGACCCCGATTGGGTCGAAACCGGACGAGGCGGTAGATGAGCGCCCCATCGAAGTGGTCGCCGCCCAGGCGCCAGCCCCAGCCCAACCTGCGCCAGCGGAGCACGACCAATACAATCTGGAAAATTACCCGGATGGCAACGAGTTAGAGGCAGCTGGCTTTGTCCGGGAAGGGGCGCCTCAGCCCTACTTCACCTGGCGTGATGCGCAAGGAAACGTCCGGGTAAGCTACTACCGCCCAGACACCAAGGCGATGGACGAGGACGCCACAGTCATGCCGCCCGTGGCGCTGACGCCCGCCAGTATCTACCACGCCAGTGACCGCGCGCCCTTGCAGCCTGGGGCAGGAGACACGCCAGCGGCGTTTCGGGTGCTCGGTATCGAAGCACCGAAGCAAAGCGAGTTCCAGCGCTGGGCCAGTCAATGCTGTGAGCGACTTGGGTTGATCCAGGTTGAGGAATGGCAGTCGGGACGCGAATTCTCGGTGCGTGTGGATGGCGAGTCGCCAACGCACGACTTTTCGAGCGGTCGGAGTCGGTATCGGCTGATTCGCCTGCCGCCGGACGAGCTGCCCCCGAGCTTTGTGCTGCGGCTCAGATCCTTCAACGATGAGGGTTTGTTCGTGCCCTCGGTGGCCTTTCTCGACAGCAGTCTTGAACCGGTCAGGATCGTCACCGACCTGGTTGCTGCCTATACTCCAGAGTCCTGGCACAGTCACGGTTACCTGCAAGCGTACTTGCCGGTCTTTCCGGCCCGTGGAGAGCGCTGGTTGCTGCTCTACACCAGAGACACCGATCTGAACAACCAAACCGTCGTGGATGACGGCCCCCGGCCAAGGGTCATACCGCACCGGCAAGCGGGATTGCTTGGCTTGCGCGCGACTTCGGAATGAGGACGACACTGAGGCGTCGGCGTCTTCGCTGAGGGTTATTGACCTATCCCGCCATCGCCATCTCAATCGGCGCTGGATACCTGCTGGAAGTGGGCCTTGATGAGAGCGAAGGCTTCATTGAGCGCCTGAATTCGCTGGGTGTCGCCACCCCGGTCCGGGTGTGATCTCATGACCGCGCGCCGAAACTGGCGCTTCACGGTGTCCAGTTGGTCGGGAAGACTCTCGAAGCCGAGGACCCGGGCAGCCTGCTGCAGTTCGTTCGCGTCCGGTGGTTGGCCAATCCGGCCGGACCAGAAATTGGTCATCAACCGCTCGATCGCTTGCTCCGACAGACCGTATTGGCTCAGGTCCAGATAGAACGCACGTAACCCATCGGGTGTATCCGGTAGTCCATTGCCGGCGACCGTGGTATTGGCGCCCAGTTGAATGCGCAGTGGTGAAATTGCCAGGGATTCGCCCCGTGTGGCTACCTGATCCCGCAGCCGGTACAGGGTGTGGAACACCAGGAAGTGCACCGGGTAAAGTTGCGCCGGCGTTGAGAAATCGACTGCTGCCAGCAGGTGCCAGGGATCGGCTTGCAAGGTCTTGATCAGATCCAGCTCGGATATGCCCGCAGGATGATCCCGTAGCACCCTTTCAATCGCGACCAGTAGCTGTTGGACCAACTCAGACAGCAAGTGTTGACCGGATGGATCCTCAGGCGACTGGGGTAGTGCGTTGCTGGCGTTCATGGCCAACAGGTTACTGGAGAGCGAGTGGTCATGAAAGCTCTGTCATATGCTCCAGGCCGCCGAGAAACAGGCGTGAGGCAAATTTTGCCGCTCGGCGGGATTCGAGTTCTCCGGCCTGCGGATCGACGTTAGCCCGGTGCGCCACTTTGACCGACAGTTCCAGCGCCACGCCGAAGAAGGCCGCACAAAGGTAATCGACATCCACCGAGGGAAGCAGACCGCGGTCGATGGCTGAGCGCACGTCATCCTCCAGGCTCAGCATGGTGAGGCCCATGATGCCGGAGCCAAACAACTTCTTGATTGCCTGATCATTGCGGTGCGCCAGTTCGTATACCAGCGGGTCTCGCGCCGTGGAACGAAACAGGGCCAGGTAGGTGGATTCGATGAACTCCTCGGTCGTGTCGGCGCTTCGCCTCAGTTGGCTGAGGGCGTCGTTCTGATGATTGAGGAAATCGGTCAGCAGGGCGACAAATATGTCCTCTTTGCTGGCGAAATAATTGTAGAAGGTACCGGCGGCGAGTCGTGTCTGGCGCACAATGTCGCGGATGGTGGTGTTCTCGAATCCTTTTTCACGAAAACAGGTGCGCGCGGCCTCCAGAATGGCTTTGCGGTTGTTGATGCGATTGCGTTCCCGCTTGCCCAGCGGACGGTGGTGGGTTTCCAGTATATCCATAACTGTATCCTGTCCTTGGATTTCAGGCCCGAGTATAATGCCTCGCTCATTGACCTATCGAACTTAGCATGTAGGCCTGACGTAATGACTGTGTCTGACGACGTATCCACGACCAAGCCGTTCGAACCGCCGGCGGCGGAAGCGGCCCAGAAACAGAAGCTCGAACTCAACAAGCTCCAGAAGCGCCTGCGCCGGGATGTGGGGCAGGCCATTGCCGATTTCTCCATGATTGAAGCTGGCGACAAGGTCATGTGCTGCCTAAGCGGCGGCAAAGACTCCTACGCCATGCTGGATATCCTGCTCAATCTGCAGAAAAGTGCGCCGGTCTCCTTCGAGCTTATTGCGGTCAACCTGGATCAAAAGCAACCTGGATTTCCCGAAGAGGTTCTGCCGGAATACTTGGCCAAGCTAGGTATTGAGTATCATATTATAGAAAAAGATACTTACAGTATTGTCAAAGAAAAAGTTCCCGAAGGGAAGACCACCTGCGGCCTTTGCTCACGGCTACGTCGTGGAATTCTCTACAATTTTGCCGAAGAGCATGGGGTCACAAAAATTGCCTTGGGCCACCACCGGGACGATTTGCTGGAAACCCTGTTCCTCAACATGTTCTATGGCGGCAAGCTGAAAACCATGCCGCCCATGCTTCACAGTGACGACGGGCGTAATACGGTCATCCGGCCGCTGGCCTACTGTCGGGAAAAAGACATCGCCAGCTACGCTGTCCTGAGAGATTTTCCCATCATCCCCTGCAATCTGTGTGGATCTCAAGAGAATCTGCAACGCCAGGTGATCAAGGAGATGCTGCAGGGCTGGGACAAACAGAATCCCGGTCGGCTGGAGAGTATGTTCCGCGCCATCTGCAACGTCGAACCGTCCCACCTGGCCGACACCAGCCTGTTCGATTTTCGTAACGGTCGATTGTCGGCGGGGCGTTATGACGACGCGGTCAGTGCCGAGGCTGAGCAGGATTATGGTCGCCTGGATGTGCTGAATATCTAACTGAGCCTCCGAATTCCCCTGTCAGATCAGTGCCGAGAGCGGCAGCGTCCAGATTCCGAAGGCGATCAACAGCAGCCCCGTCAGTTTTCGGAAGCCCTGGTGTTGCTGGAGACGGCGAATGCCGGCGGCGGCATAGCCGGTGGCGAGCATGGAGGGCAGGGTCCCCAGGCCAAAGCACAGCATGGTTGCCGCCGCCGACGGTACCGAGGGCTGGAGCGCGGCCCAGCCCAGGGTGCTGTACACCAGTCCGCAAGGTAGCCAGCCCCACAGCCCCCCCAGCGCCAGCGCCTGGCTCGGTCGTTGTACCGGGATGAAACGGCGGGTGAGGGGGGACAGGCGCTGCCAGAGTGGGGCGCCCAGCTTCTCCACGTAGCGAACCCCTTGCCACCACTGCCCCATCGACAGTCCCATCAGGATCAGCAGGACTCCGGCCGCGGTTCGCAGGTACGGAGCGAGCTGTGCCCACTGGCTGGCGGCCCCGGTACTCAGAATTGCGATGAGTGACGCCAGCACCACATAGCTACCGATACGCCCGCCGTTGAACGCCAGCAACATCAGGCTCTGACGGATTCTAAAACCCCGGCCCAGGGGTAAGCTCATGGATAGGGAGGCGCTGATCCCCCCGCACATGCCAAGGCAGTGCGTGCTTCCCAGCAAGCCAATCAGAAAGGCGCTGGAAAAACCCAGGTAAAGCTCGCCCGCCATCAACCGGTGTGATCTTTGCTGGAATCGTTGACGCGGTTTGGCAGTCCATCGCGGGTGTGCTCGGCCATTGCGCCGTCGTTCCTGCGCGCCTCGTCCGGGATCAGATCCCTGTCATCGTCGTAGAGGATGCGGTGCGCAGGGCCTTCCAGATCGTCGTACTGGCCATTCTTGACGGCCCAGGAAAACAGCACGATGCCCAGGGCAACCAGGATCAGGGAGACCGGGACCAGAATCATAACGATATGCACTATCAAACCTCGTTTGGTGGGTCCCGATCGGAGAACTGCGACCGGGGACCAGCTAGGGAGCCTTTGGCCATTCTACCTCAATGTTCGGCCATGCTTCAGCTTCGGGAGCTTGCGCACGGCCAAGTCGGAGCGCGTTTAGCACCACCACCAGCGAACTGAGTGACATGCCGATGGCAGCCAACCAGGGGGGGACCAGGCCGGCGGCCGCCAGTGGCAGCGCGCACAGGTTGTAGCCCAGGGCCCAAGCCATGTTCTGGCGAATAACCCGGCGGGTGTCCTTCGCGGTGGCGAGTGCCTGGACCAGCTGTTTCAGCTGGCCGTTCAGCAAAATGGCATCGGCCCTGAGCTGGGTCAGGTCGGCAGCACTGCCCATGGCTACCGACACCCCGGCCCCGGCCATCGAGGGCAGATCGTTGAGGCCGTCACCCACCATTAGAATGTGATGTCCCTGCGCCCTCAACTGCTCCAGATGGCTCAGCTTGGCTTCCGGCGAACACTGGCCGAAGGCGTCGTCAATGCCTACCTGGTGAGCGATCCGGTCAACGTGGCCGGAACGATCGCCGCTCAGCAGGACACTGCGGATGCCTCGGTTTCGTAAGGCGGTGACGGTGCTTGCGGCATCTTCTCGCGGCTGATCGTCGAGCACAAAACAGCCCAGCCAGCGGTCCTTCGTGCCTAGCCAGATGACGATGCCGTGATGATCCGGGCAGTCCGGCACCGGGGCGTGGGTGTACTGGCGGACAAACTCGGCATGGCCGATGGCAACGGGCTGGTTCTGCCAGAGGCCTGACAGGCCCCCGCCTACATGGTTTTCGATCTGCGAGACCGCCGCTGCCCGATAGGGCCGGAAGACCTTGGCGATAGGGTGTTCGGAGGCCAGTTCAAGGCCAGCCGCGATCGCCTGGAGCTGGGCCTGATCGAGGTCGGAACAACTGTGGGTCAGTACCAGTGACAGCTCGCCACGGGTCAGAGTCCCGGTTTTATCAAATACAACGGTATCGATGGCATTCAGGGATTCCAGTGTGTGTCCCCGGCTGGGCAGGAAGCCGAGCCTGCGCAGCTTCATGGTGGCGCTGGTGATCGCCGTGGGTGTGGCCAGTGACAGGGCGCAGGGGCAGGTCACCACCAGTACCGACAGGGTGATATCGAAGGCATTGTCGGCGCCGGCCAGCCACCAGCCAAACCAGACCAGTGGTGACAGGATCAGGATACGGCTGACAAAGACCCCGGCGATGCGGTCTGCGGTTCTTGCTATGGTCGGCTTTTCCGCTTGCACCCGGTCCAGAATACGGAGAATGCCGGACAGGCGGGTGTTGGCGCCGCTGTTTTCGACGCGTACCGTCAGAGGGTTCTCGCCATTGATGCTGCCGGCATGGACCGAGTCGCCGGGAGCGCGGGTTTCGGGCAGGTACTCGCCGGTCAGGGCGGCTTCGTTCAGGGTCGAGCGACCCGACAGAATCACCCCGTCGACCGGCATGGTCTCACCGGGTTTGACTCGAATGCTGTCGCCGCGCTGCAACTCATGGGTAGCCACCAGCTCGGTATCATCGCCATTGACCCGAGCGGCGACGGTGGGCTGAACGCCCGCCAGCGCATTGCCCGTCAGGCCGGCGCGATACCGGGCCTGCATTTCAATGTAGCGTCCCAGCGACAGGAGGAAGGTGAACATGCAGACCGATTCGAAATAGACCTCGTCGCCACCGGCTGCCGTCACCCAGGCACTGGCCACGTACGCCAGTCCAATGGCGGTTGCCACCGGTACATCCATGGTGAGGTGGCGGCTGCGAAGATCTCTGAGCGCATTGCGGAAGAAAGGGCGGGCGCTGTAAAACACCACCGGAGTGGCCACCAGCAAGCTCACCCAGCGGAAAAACTGGATAAAGTCTGGCGACAGGTCATTGACCAGCTCAAAATACAGTGGAAACGCCAACATCATGCTCTGGGTCATGCCGATGCCGGCTACACACAGCCGAATCAGCGAACTGCGCTTTTCGGCCTTGAGCGCCAGTTCCGCTTCGTCAGCACGGTAGGGCTTGGCACGATAGCCCAGCTGGTGAATGGCGATCACCAGGTCGCTGAGCGATGACTGATCGGGCTGCCACACCAGCCTGGCCCGTTGGGTGGTGTGGTTGACCGAGAAGGCGATCACTCCGGGCCGATGTGCCAGGTGTTTTTCCAGAAGCCAGATGCAGGCGGCGCAGGTGATGCCCTCGATCAGCAGTTGGGCCTCCAGGCCTGCTTTGATCGGAGCCACAAACGACGATTGCAACAGCGGATGGTCCAGCTCTCTGAGCTGATCGAGCTCGGTCGGTGTGAGATCCCTGGGGGTAACGGCCGGCGCAGTTCGGTGCTGGTAAAAGCCACTCAATCCCTCGGCGTTGATGGTTTCGCACACCGAGCGGCAGCCGTAGCAGCAGAACGCCCGGGTGTCGCCGTCTAATTCGAGGGTAATGGGCGAATCGATCAGGACCGGTTCGCCACAGTGGAAACAATCCAATTCGCTCACCCGGCGTGATTGCCAGCGGCCTTGAGCATTAATGAATTGGTTGCAGGCAGGATCAGCTCGCCCTTGAGGCGCCAGTCGTTGTCTGGACCGCGCAGGTCAAGGTACCAACGGCCGTCCATGTTCCTGGGTAGCTGACCGGAAAAATCACTTTCTGAGACAGGGCTGAGCTGGATGGTACGGTCCCGTTCTTCCAGGGTAGGGTGGTAGACCTGAAGAATCAGATAGGGGTAGGCGAGGTCGGCGGCTGCTGCGTGCAGCGCCACCGCAATCTGATCATCGGAGATGTCGAGGTGGGCGCTCAGTCCCAATTCCGTGGCACGGGCATCCCGGGCCAGTTCGAGATTGATGGCCTTGCCTTCTTTGGAGTAATCGTCCGTCACCATTGCGTTTTCGGTCTTGATGGCCATGGTGAT
The DNA here is from genome assembly GCF_028369065.1 of Marinobacter sp. SS21. Classification (GTDB taxonomy): domain Bacteria; phylum Pseudomonadota; class Gammaproteobacteria; order Pseudomonadales; family Oleiphilaceae; genus Marinobacter. Next base: position 286,630 of record NZ_JAQNDA010000003.1, on the reverse strand, counting down.
CATGAAGGCGCACCAGATGATGGCCGCTGTGGGAAAGATCAGCAGGAACCAGAACCAGGGCTGGCGGTACCAGGGGCTTACAGGGCTGTCTTGAGTCATCTTGGGTTCTCTCACGGGGGACCGTAGTCTGGTATTAGTCTCTGGGGCCGACAAATCGGCTTTCGGTTTCGACCGTCACCGTGGCATCGGTGAGGGACTGAAGCCGGAAGGTGATGGTGTTATTGCTGTCCGTCATTTTTTCTGGATCCACTTCCACCACCGCAGGCAGCGACAGGTGTTCGCCACTGGCCACCGAGACGTCCGTGCGCGAGGTCAGCGTCAGGGTCTCCAATCCGGATACCGAAACCCGATAGGTTTGCGGTATTTCACTGAGATTGCTGACCTTGAGGGTGTAGGAGTTTTCAACCATTCCGCGGCCGTTGTAATTAAACAGCGCGCCCCGGTCCCGCAGGACATCCAGTTCCGCTGACACCCGGGTGGTGAGGGTAAAGACAATGGCACCGATCATCAAACCGAGGGCCGCGCCATAGCCGAAGGTGCGTGGCCGCATCAACTTTGAGGTCATGCCCTCAAGCTCGTTTTCGGTGGTGTAGCGGATCAAGCCGCGGGGATAGTCCATTTTATCCATCACGCTGTCGCAGGCGTCGATACACAAGGCGCAGCCGATACACTCGTACTGCAGGCCGTCGCGAATGTCGATGCCGGTGGGGCAGACCTGGACACAGAGTCCGCAGTCGATGCAGTCCCCCAGGCCAAGATCGTCCTTGCTGGCGGATTTCTTGCGCCCGCCCCGGGGTTCGCCGCGATTGGGGTCGTAGGACACCACGCGGGTATCGGCATCGAACATCACCGACTGGAAACGCGCATAGGGGCACATATACAGGCACACCTGCTCCCGCATCCAGCCGGCGTTCAGGTAGGTGGCCGCGGTGAAGAAAATCACCCAGAAATACGCCCATCCATTGGCATCAAACGCAATCAGGTCGATGGCGAGTTCGCGGATGGGGTAGAAATAGCCAACGAAGGTCAGGCCGGTGGCCAGCGCAATGGTTAGCCAGGCGGTGTGCTTGAGTGACTTTTTGACCAGTTTTTCGGCAGAGTGGGGGGCTTTGTCCAGCTTCATGCGTTTGTTGCGGCTGCCTTCAATACGCTCTTCCACCCACATGAAGATAAAAGTCCACACGGTCTGAGGGCAGGTATAGCCGCACCAAACCCGGCCAAACAACGTGGTAATAAAGAACAGGCCGAACGCCGCAATGATCAGCATGCCCGATAGCAGGAAAAAATCCTGGGGAAAGAAGGTGACACCGAACAGGTGAAACTCGCGGGCGGGAAGATCGAAGTGAATCAGCGGTTGGCCGTTGACGGTGATCCAGCAGAACAGGAAATACATGCCCATCAGCCCCCACAGGCTAAAAAAGCGAAGGCGCTGGAAGAGGCCTTTGACCTCCTTGACGTAGATTTTCTTTCGGCTGGCGTAGAGCTCGACGGTCTCTGGTTTGTTATTGTTGTTGGCAGCGTCAGGGTTAGGGTCGATCTGCTTTACCGGAATCTGACTGCTCATTAATACCTCCCATTGAGGGGTCAACGCGCCGAATAGCTCGGGTGCAAACCGCCACGCCAGGCTGGGTGCCGGCTTTGGGGGGGTGTGCTTGGCGTCAGTCGGGCGTTTTAAGTCTTTTCAAGCCTGTACCCGAGCAAGTCGGACACAGGGTTCAAAAGACTCGGACGCTGTCACACAGACAGCGTCCGAGTACTTTAGTTCGACAGGCTGTAGACGTAGGCGGCGAGGATATGGATCTGGTCTTCGCTCAACCGTCCGCTCTGAGCCGGCATCTGGTTTTGACGGCCGTACATGACCGTATCCTTGATGCGGTCGTAGGTGCTGCCATAGAGCCAGACGTTGTCGGTCAGGTTGGGGGCGCCCATGGCCAGCGTACCCTTGGCATCCTGGCCATGACAGGCGGCGCAGGCCTGGGCAAACACCTGCTTGCCGGCTTCGGCCGCTTCCGCGTCAACGGCGCGCTCGCTGAAGCTCAGCACGTAGTTGACCACCTGGTCGACTTGCTGGGCGTTCATGTTTGGCATCATGCCCTTGGCCGGCATGGCACCTTGGCGTCCCTGGGTGATGGTGTGGAGGATGGTGTCCGGATCGCCACCGTACAGCCAGTCCTCGTCCGTCAGGTTGGGGAAGCCGATGGAGCCACGGCCAGCAGAACCATGACACACCGCGCAGTTGTTGGCGAACAGACGCTGACCCATCTTCATGGCTTCGTCGTTCTGCGCCAGTTCCGGGATAGCGGTGTTGCCGTATTGCGCGTAGATCTCGCTGTAACGGGCCTCGGCCTGTTGGACTTCCTTTTCCCACTGGTTGTGCTGAGTCCAGCCAAACAGCCCCTTGAAGCTGCCCAGTCCCGGGTACAGCGCCAGGTAACCCAGCGCGAAGATGCAGGTGGTGATAAACAGGTAATACCACCACTTCGGCATCGGGTTGTCGTACTCCTCGATGCCATCGAAGGAATGGCCTGTGGTCCGGTCGGTTTCTGTATCCGTGGTCTGACCTTTACGGACTGCAACCAGCAGCCACCAGCAACCAAAGATGGTACCGAGCACGATCGCACTGATCCAGATGCTCCAGAAGGTACTCATTGTTTCTTCTCCGTTTTTTCGTTTTCCAGGGTACGGCGATCAATGTCGTCATCGTCAAAGGGCAGGTTTGCCGCTTCGTCGTTGGGCTTCTTGCGGCGGGCGCTGTACGCCCACCAGCAGATACCCAAAAAGGCAATCATGACCAGAAGGGTATGGATACCGCGTACCTCATTAATATCCATTGCAATCACCGTTTGGTGGAAATCACTGTTCCCAGCTGCTGCAGGTAGGCAACAAGGGCTTCGATTTCATACTTGCCTTCCACCTCGGCAGTCGCATTGGCAATCTGCTCGTCGGTGTAGGGCACGCCCAGCTTGCGCATGACCGTCAGCTTGGTGGCGGTGTCAGTGTGGTCAATCTTGTTCTCGAACAGCCAGGGGAAAGCCGGCATGTTGGATTCAGGAACCACACTGCGGGGATCGAACAGGTGCATACGCTGCCAGGCATCGGAATAGCGACCGCCGACCCGCGCAAGGTCCGGACCGGTGCGCTTGGAGCCCCACAAGAACGGATGCTCATAGACGTATTCGCCGGCCACCGAGTAATGACCGTAGCGCTCGGTTTCAGCACGGAACGGACGGATCATCTGGGTGTGACAAACGTGGCAACCCTCGCGAATGTAAATGTCGCGGCCTTCTAGCTCAAGAGCGCTCAGTGGCTCCAGGCCTTCAATTGGCTCATTGGTTTCCTTCAGGAAAAACAGGGGCACCACTTCGACCAGAAAGCCGCCGCTGATGACCAGAACGATCAGCAGGGCCATGAGGCCAATATTCTTTTCTACAATGTCGTGTCTCATTGGTCTCTCTACTCCTCTCAGGCGGCCTGCGGCGTTGCGTCGTCAACCGCTACGGCATCTTTCTGCTTGATGGTCATGCGGACGTTGTAGGCCATCACAAGCATGCCGGAGACAAAGATTACGCCGCCCAACCAACGGACGAAGTAGCCTGGGCCGGAGGCTTCCAGGGCTTCCACGAAGCTGTAGGTCAGGGTGCCGTCGCTGTTAACCGCGCGCCACATCAGACCCTGCATGATGCCGTTGACCCACATGGCGACGATGTACAGGACGGTGCCCGCGGTAGCCAGCCAGAAATGCAGGTTGATCAGTGCGGTGCTGTACATCTCACGCACGCCCCACAGCTTCGGAACCAGATGGTAGATGGCACCGATACTGATCATGGCAACCCAGCCCAGGGCGCCGGAGTGAACGTGACCGATGGTCCAGTCCGTGTTGTGAGAGAGCGCGTTAACCGTCTTGATGGCCATCATCGGACCTTCGAAGGTGGACATGCCGTAGAACGACAGGGACACCACCAGGAAACGCAGAATCGGGTCGGTGCGCAGTTTGTGCCAGGCTCCGGACAGGGTCATCATGCCGTTGATCATGCCGCCCCAGCTCGGTGCCAGCAGAATCAGGGACATGACCATGCCAGCGGTCTGAGCCCAGTCGGGCAGTGCGCTGTAGTGCAGGTGGTGACCACCAGCCCAGACGTAAGTGGCGATCAGTGCCCAGAAATGCACGATGGACAGACGGTAGGAATAAACCGGACGACCCGCCTGCTTGGGAACGAAGTAGTACATCATGCCCAGGAAACCAGCGGTCAGGAAGAAGCCTACTGCGTTATGGCCCCACCACCACTGCATCATGGCGTCGGTTACGCCGGCATACAGGGAGTAGGATTTGAACGCGCTGACCGGCAACGCGAGGTTGTTGCCGATATGCAGTACCGCTACGGTAATGATGAACGCGCCGTAGAACCAGTTGGCAACGTAAATGTGCGGCGCCTTCCGCTTGACGACGGTGCCGAAGAAAACGATGGCGTAGGAAATCCAGACCACGGCGATCAGGATGTCGATCGGCCATTCCAGCTCAGCGTACTCTTTGGTGGAGGTAAGGCCTTGTGGCAGTGTGAGAACCGCAGACACCAGCACAGCTTGCCAGCCCCAGAAGGTAAACTGGGCCAGGCCGTCAGAGAACAGGCGTGCCTGACAGGTACGCTGTACAACATAGTATGAAGTTGCAAACAGGGCACTTCCACCAAAGCCGAAGATGACGGCATTAGTGTGCAGCGGCCGTAGCCGGCCGAAGTGGGTAAAGGGCAGGTCCAGGTTTACTGAGGGCCAGACGAGTTGTGCTGCAATCAGCACACCCAGGCTCATCCCGATAATACCCCATACCACTGTCATGATGGCGAATTGTCTCACCACCTTGTAGTTGTATGTCAGGTTTGGATTTACTGTGCTCATAGCCTTACCAATGGATTTAGAGTGGGGAAATGTGCGGGCGCAAGTATGGAGAAACCGTGACGGCTTTGCAATGACTCAGGTCAAGTCGGCGGCGCCCGTCAAAATCACTCAAATCAGCAACCTGGGCCGTAATGTCTAAGGAGAACCGTGACTTGGCCGTGGTAAGCTGAGCGCTCCCGACTGAACGAAATTGACGACGGGATCGGGCCGGCAGGGCTCGTTGATTTCTCAGGGTTCCTTAGTGTATCGAAAGTGTGTCGAAAGGATAATCGTAAATGGAGGTCAGGTGAATTCTACAGTGGGATATACGACTAAAGCGCAAGGTGGTGATTCCGAAGCGGTCCTGCTGCTCGCGCACGGCGCCGGCGCGCCGGCGGATTCGCCGTTTATGGTGCAGCTGGCGGCAGCCCTGGCCCGGCGTGGGGTGAGCGTGGTGCGGATGGAGTTTCCGTACATGCAGAAGCGGCGGGAGGACGGTCGCAAGCGTCCGCCGGATCGAGCGGAAAAGTTGCTGACCAGCTTTCGTGATCACATCGCCCGGCAGCGAGAGGAAATCGGACCGGAAACGCCGTTGTTTATTGGCGGTAAGTCCATGGGCGGGCGTATGGCGAGTTTGTTGGCCGCCGAAGCGGAGGACTGCGGATCGTTCAAGGGCACTCTGTGTTTTGGATACCCGTTTCATCCGCCGGGGAAGCTCGACAAGTGGCGGGTGGCTCATTTTGCTCACCTCTGGTGTCCGGCCTGTGTGATCCAGGGAACCCGCGATCCATTCGGCAAACCTGAGGAAATTCGGGAGCGGCTGGAAGGGGAGCTGCCCTTCGAGTTGCATTGGCTGCAGGGTGGTAATCACGATTTTCAGCCGTTGAAGGCATCCGGCCTGAGCCAGGACGACCTGATCGAAGAGGCGGCGGAGCTGGCCACCCGCTTTATTCGACGCGTTCTTGAATGCGATTCGCCGGCCTAATCTGCGGTAACCGCGAGGGCCGTTTCGGTGCGGTTTCTGCCGAGGGCTTTGGCGCGGTAAAGCGCCTGATCCGCACGTTCGAATAAATGCCGCTCGGTTTCCCCCGGTGTCGAGGTGGCAATGCCTGCGCTTAGCGTGAGGCGAACACGTTGGCCTTCCTCTCCAACCATCGCCACTCGCGACATATCGTCCAGAATTTTTCGGCAAACCCGGTGGGCGCCGCTTTCATCGGTATCGGGTAGTAACAAGGCGAATTCCTCGCCGCCGAAGCGCGCCACGACATCCTGAGGGCGATGAATGTTCCGGGCAAGTACCTCGGCGATGGCGGCCAGACAGCGATCGCCAAAGGCATGGCCATAGCGATCGTTGACCTGCTTGAAATGGTCTGCGTCTAGCAACACCAATGACAGCGGCTTGCCAGTGCGCCTGGATTCGGCCAGCAGTTGGCTGAACATGGCGTCCAGGAAGCGACGGTTATTGAGCCCGGTAAGACCGTCCTGGGTGGTCAGTTCCTCCAGTCTCTGGTTCGCCAGCTCCAGATCCGCCATGGCGGCGCGCAATTGGGCTGTTCGTTGTTGCACCTGCTGCTCCAGGCGTAATTTTGCATCATGCTCGACGGCAAGGAGCTGATTGTTAAGCAGGCGCCAGCGTTGAACCATGGCGTAGTTCAACAGGACGATCTGGCCGCCAATGGCGGCTTGCATGGTCATTTCATGGGACAGGAAATCCGGCAGGAAGCCGAAGGCCGCCAGCGCATAGGAACTGGTTCCGAGTACCATCAGCGACCAGGACAGTACGTACCACTTGGCGTGTGCATACCCACTGCGCCATCGCAGCACGCCGATGACAAAGAGATTGCAGATGACGATCAGGGCAAACAGGGTATTGATCTTGATGGCCGTGGTGTAGTTCAGCTCAAAGACCAGTAGCAACAGCAGCAAGCTGATGGCGCTTTGCGCCGACAGTAGGCGGGACGTGGCGGAGCGGTTCTGTTTAACTTCCAGGAACGAGCGCCCGAACAGATTCATCGACAGTGCGCAGAGCGCTATCAGCAAGGGGATGGCGGTGTTGGCCATCAGTGGCATGCCTGGCCATAGATGTTGGTAGGCAAACCCGCCCATGGCGAATAGGAACAGCCCCATCGCAATCATGTAAAAGGCGTTGTAGAAATAATAGGTGGTGCGGGAACTGACGAACAGCAGCAGGTTAAAGATCGCAAATATCGAGATGGCGCCGTAGAAAAGTCCGTGGGTGAGGGTGAGATTATTGCTGTAAGAGACTAATTCGTCGGTGGTTATAAGGGACAGGGGGACGTTGAGAGCGCCGCTGCTACGCAGTTTGATGGTGATGCGTTTCGCCTCGCCTTCCTCCAGCGCGATGGGCAACAGGTAATAGCGGTAGTCTATGCCCCGGGAGTCGAACGGCCGCTGATCGCCGGTTTCGATCCGCTGATGGCCTTCGCCGCTGTCGATCATCAGCGTGACATAGTCCAGCGGGGCGTAGTTCAGCTTGAGATACCAGAATCCGGCCCTGTCAGACGGGTTGTGGACATTCAAGCGGATCCAATAGGTGGCGTCGGTCTGGGTAAACGCCAGCTCCTGTCCAGCTGCGGAGTGCCAGTTGTGAGCGCTGGAGAGCAGTTCCGGGTATTCGGCTTGCCAATTCGCATCCCCCTGTGGGATCGCCAGATAGCACAGGTAACTGAGCAGGTTTGCCCGTTGCAGCGGATCCGTCGGCGCTACCGAAGGGCATTGACTCGATTCGTTGGCGGGTGCGGCGAAAAGGCTGGCTGGCCAAAGCAGCAAGGCCAGGAGCAGCGCCGGCAACGGCAAGGTGCGGTCCATAGACACTATACCCGAGAAATGAAGGGGGCAGTGTAGCCGATCCGGATGGGTACGGATGTTAAACAGATTCAAATTAGCGCATGGAGCGGAACGGAGTGAAAATCGCCAGGCCGTTTAGGGGGGCAGGTGCGCTGGCACGGCCTGGCAGCCGTCGATTGGCCGGGGACAATCGACACGTTTCGCGTCGCTGGATGGACGCCTTGGCAAACCGATAGGGTATTGCCCCGAAGCGAGTTAGTGACCGCTCTGTTCCAGGATGGTAATTTTTTCGTCCCGATCCATCATCGGTATAATCTCCGTCATCAGGTCCTTGCGGGTTTCGGACCGGTACCAGCGGTCCCAGTCGGCGACGGAGCGCCAGTTGGCAAGGGTCAAGCGGTGGTTGGGATCCAGCGTGTCCACCAGTGTTTCGCCAGAGATGAAACCAGGGGCGCACACGGCTTGCTGGAGTATTCTGCGTGAACGGGTCTCGTACGGTTCCTCCAGGGTTTCGGCGATATGGCGTTCTATCAATACGCGAATCATGCAGAACCTCACTACTGATCGTTGGGCTGGGATCAAGGGCCCTCGTGGTGCGACCCTTTTAGGTATCTATAAACAGTAATTTAGCACGATATTTTGAATTTTCCCTGTGACAGGAGGAAGTCAGTTTGGAAACACCATCGCATGAGGCGGAGCTGGACGCGCGCGGGTTGTTTTGCCCCGAGCCGGTGATGCTGTTGCACGGCCGAATTACCGAAGTTGCCCCGGGGGACATTCTTAAGGTGATCGCAACGGATCCATCCACCACCCGGGACATCCCCCGGTTCTGCCAGTTCCTGAACCATGAGCTTGTGGCCCAGGATATTGGCGGCCCCGAGTATGTCTACTTTATCCGGCGGGGCGACTAGTGTTCAGGGCGGAAGCCTTGGCCAGGTGGCCGAGAAACTCGGCGTGGCTCATTTCGCCCAAGACTCTTAACGTCGCAGCTTCATTGCCGTCCCGCCGGAAGAACAGGATGGCTGGCGGGCCGAACAGCCCCCACTCGTTTAGCAAGGCCTGTTGCGCCGGCGTATTGTCGGTGAGATCCAGCTGAAGCAGGGTATAGGGCGCCAGGGCCTGCCGCACGTCGGGGGCTGTGAACACTTCGCGCTCCATGATCTTGCAGGAAATGCACCAGTCAGCATAGAAATCCAGCATAACCGGCCGGCCCTGTGTACTGGCGCGCCGCAGTTCCGAGCGGAGCTGCTCTGGTGACGATAGCCGCAGAAACTGCGGGTCGTCCTGCGGTTGTCCTGCGGGCGTTGCGGTTTGCATGGTAAACGGCGCCAGCGGTTTGAGTGGGTCGTTGGCACCGGTCATGGCGCCAGCCAGCAAGGCCAGGCCATAGGCAAAGAGCACCAGTCCCAGTCCTTTCCAGGTTCGCTGCCAGCCCGCCCTGGCGGTGTCGAAAGCGCCGAGCTGAACGCCGGTCACGGCTGCCAGCACTCCCCAAAGAATCAGCGCCGCCCAGTCAGCGACCAATCGTTCAATCAGCCAGATCGCAACGCCCAGCAGCATGATGCCGTAAATCGATTTGACCACGTTCATCCACTGGCCGGACGCTGGCAGGAAACGACGGCCACCGACCGCCACCAGAATGAGCGGCAGGCCCATGCCCAGCCCCAGCGCGAACAGTGCCACGCCGCCAACGACCGCATCTTGTGTGGTGCTGATGTACAGCAGGCTGCCGGCCAGGGGCGCCGAGACACAGGGCGAGACGATCAGTGAGGAAATGGCGCCAATGGCGAACAGGCTGGCCACCCGGCCTCCGGTGAGCTTGTGGCTGGCCTGGTTCAATCGGTCGCGAATGAAGCGGGGAAGCTGAAGGTCGTAGAGATTGAACATGGAGAGGGCAAAGGCGATAAACAGGGCCGCGAAACCGCTCAGCACCCAGGGTGATTGCAGCTGCGCCTGGAGGTTGAAGCTGGCGCCCAGTAGTCCTGTGATCACGCCTGCCAGGGCGTAGGTGAGTGCCATACCGAGGACGTAACTGGCGGACAGCAGCAGCGCATGTGCGGTGGTCTGGGTGTTGCGGCTGGATACCAGTGCCGAGATGATGGGCACCATTGGCAATACGCAGGGGGTAAAGGTCAAGCCGAGTCCGAGGGCGAGAAAAACCCCGGCAATGGCCAGTATTGATCGATCGGCCAGAAACCCAGCCAGGCCTGCGGCGGTTTCGGTATCCTGGGGGAGCGAGCGGGCAGTGTCCGCCGCAACGTTAGGAGACGGTTCGCTGTTTGCGGGGAAAAACAGGGCCTCCCGGGTTTGTGGCGGGTAGCACAGGCCCGCCTCGGCACAGCCCTGGTAGGTGACCTGGAAGGTGGTTTCGGTGAGGTGGTCGGGCAGCTCAACCGGAAGGGTGGCGGTAACGGGGTCGTAGAAGACCGTCACCTCACCGAAATAGTCATCTTCTGTCACCGTGCCCGACCGACTGAACGCCGGAGAGCCCATCCGAACCTGGTCATTATCGGGCTGGATTGTGATCCGGTCCTTGTACAGGTAATGTCCCGGTGCCACATTCCATGTGAGTACCAGGTTGTTGCCTTCGGTGGTGAAGTTGAATGGCAGGGCATCATCAACCGGGAGGAACTCCATCTGGCTTGACCCAAACAGACTGCCCGGCAGGGCAGCCTGGCTGGCGAAGGGTAAGGTCAAGGAGATTGCCACGAAGAACAGGGTGAACCAGTGATTGGTAAGGGTCCGGATTGCTGAGGCCATAGAGTCTGTGGTCTTTTGGTAAACTCGAAACGGTTGTCGGGTATGTGCCTGACAATTGTCGGTGCATCGGGAAGACACCGGGCTGCGGCGAAAGTTCCCTCTGGTATTGCGGGCCCTAAAGCCGCACAATAGCCGATCCATGAAGCACCATCCAACTGATCTTATCATGCTGTTCAACGACTTGTTCCGGGAACGCTACCGGACAGTTCTGGTCCGCGGCGGCGCTGAACCCGAGTATGTGCCGGAAGTTGGTGCACAGCAGCCCGCACAGGTTATCTTTGCTCACGGCTATTATGCCAGTGCATTGCATGAAATCAGTCACTGGTGCATTGCCGGTGAGCACCGGCGCACGCTGCCGGATTACGGTTACTGGTATTGTCCCGATGGCCGTACCAGGGAACAGCAAACTGCGTTCGAACAGGTGGAAGTCAAGCCTCAGGCGCTGGAATGGTTGTTTTCTGTTGCGGCGGGTTTCCGATTCCACATCAGTGTTGATAACCTGTCCGGTAATGGCGCCGCTGACGAAGCGGGCTTTAGGCGCAGAGTAAGGGCCCAGGCGAATAGGTACCTGGAACTGGGGCTGCCGGCGCGGGCTGTTCAGTTTTTTCAAACACTCAAGACATTTTATGGCACGGCAGACCGGTTTGCAGCAGCGTGGCAGGCTGACGACCCAGACGCGGCACCCGTGAACCAATGACTGCAAGGTATTCTGACTGCTTATGACAACATCGACCCCCCAGGCCACGACGCCTGCAACTGCTGAGGCAGAAGTTGAGGCTTCAGCACCCTCTACCAGCTCCGATGTGCGATTCAAGGACTTGAACCTGGATTCTCGTCTGCTTAACGCCATCACCGATATCGGTTTTACCCACTGCACCCCAATACAGGCAGAAACCCTGCCCTTTACGCTGGCTTGCGAAGACCTGATCGGGCAAGCCCAGACCGGCACCGGCAAAACGGCCGCGTTTCTGATTACCGCCATTCAGAGCCTGTTGGAAATTCCAGTGCCGGCGAAAGACCGTTTTGCCTCTGAGCCCCGGGTGCTGGCATTGGCGCCGACCCGAGAACTTGCGCTGCAGATTGCCAAGGACGCGGAGCAGCTCTGCGGCTACACCGGGCACAATGTGGTCACCGTGGTGGGCGGAATGAATTACGACAAGCAGCGAGACCAGTTGCAGAACGAGATTGTCGATATCCTGGTGGCGACGCCGGGACGATTGATCGATTTCCTCGGCTCCCAGGATGTGTTTCTGGATCAAGTCGACCTGCTGATCCTTGACGAGGCGGATCGCATGCTGGACATGGGATTTATCCCGGACGTCAAGCGCATCATTCGCAAGTGCCCGGCCAAGGAAGACCGGCAAACTCTGCTGTTCAGTGCCACCTTCAATCAGGATGTGCTCAACCTGGCCTCCATGTGGACTGGGAATGCCGAATTCGTTGAAATCGAACCGGAACAGAAGACTGCGGAACGGGTTGAACAGACGGTCTACCTGGTCAGTGAGGATGACAAGCTGACGGTGCTGGCGAACTATCTCAAGCGCCCTGGCGTGGACAAGGCCATCGTCTTTGCCAACCGGCGCGATCAGTGTCGCGACCTGGAGCAGAACCTGCTGAATCAGGGTGTCAAGGTGGCCATGATGTCTGGTGAAATCGCCCAGAACAAACGCCTTAAGACCCTGGACCAATTCAAGCGCGGCGCCATCCAGGTGCTGGTCGCCACCGATGTCGCCGGGCGCGGGATTCACGTTGATGGTGTCACCCACGTATTTAATTACAACCTGCCGGAGAACGCTGAGGATTACGTCCATCGGATCGGTCGGACCGGCCGTGCCGGTCAGCACGGAATCTCGGTCAGCCTGGCCGGAGAGGATGATTCTTTCTCCTTGCCGGTGATCGAAAAGTACATCAGCCAGAAACTGAGTGCGATCGTTCCGGAAGAAGATCTGATGGCGCCCCTCGCCAAGCCGCCAATTCCCCGTCGCCGCGGTGGCGGCGGTGGCGGTCGCAGACCGTCCGGGGGTAGGCCATCCGGAGGGCGCAGACCTCGTCAAGGCCGGAGCTGAGGAGACCGGAATACCGCATGTTGATTGTAGCCGACGAAAACATACCACTGCTGGATTCCTTCTTCGGGGATATTGGACGAATACACCGAGTTTCCGGTCGATCCATGACCGCTGAGGACGTGTGCGAGGCCGATATCCTGCTGGTCCGCTCGGTAACCCGGGTGAACCAGGCGCTGCTAGAGGGTAGCCGGGTCAAGTTTGTGGGCACCGCGACCATCGGCACCGATCATGTTGATGAAGACTGGCTGCTGTCCCGCGGCATTTCGTTCTGCGCGGCGCCGGGCTGTAACGCCAACAGCGTCGCCGAATATGTGCTCAGTGTGCTGTCGCTGTATGCCGAGCGCCGCGGCTTGGGCGACTGGAGCGAGTTGACGGTGGGTGTCGTCGGCGTCGGCAACGTCGGCGGCGAACTGGCTCGCAAGCTCGATCGCCTCGGGTTCGCCGTCAAACTGTGTGACCCACCGCGTGCGGCTGCGGAAGAGGGCGACTTCGTCGAGCTTGAAGAAGCCCTCGCTTGCGACGTTGTCACACTGCACACCCCGCTGACGTCAACCGGCGAACACGCCACCCACCACTTGATAGACGAGGCCAGGCTGTCGAGACTGGGGCGTAACCAGCTCCTGATTAACACCAGTCGCGGTGGCGTTATCGATGAATCGGCCTTGCTGAACCGTTTGGCCGGCCCTGATGCCCCAACGGTGGCGTTGGACGTCTGGCGGGGCGAGCCCGCGATTAACCCGGATCTGGTCAATCGGGTGTGGCTGGCAACCCCTCATATCGCGGGATACAGCCTGGAGGGCAAGGTTCAGGGCAGTGAGATGATCTATCAGTCGGTTTGCCGGTATCTTGGGCTACCGGCGCGTAAGAAGGCCGGGCAGTTTCTGCCAGAACCTGCGCTGAGCAAGCTGGCTTTTACCAGTTCGGCAGATGAGGTGGGTGCTGCGGTGACCGCCATGCGCTGTTGCTACGATCCTCGTCGGGATGATGCCGAGCTAAGGCGGAGCATGTGGCAAGACGAACCGCATCGAAGAGCTACCTTCGACCGGCTCCGTCGCGATTATCCGGTACGCCGTGAGTTTTCCAGCGTGAAAATTCAGCTCAAAGGCTCCAGCCGGTCATCCCAGGACACCTTTCGCGCGCTTGGCTTCAAGCTGAAAATTTGAGGTCTGTTTGCGGCTGGGTCTGAGCGTCAGGCCGTCGCCCGTCGCTCTGACGCTTTCTCTTCGCCATTCAATAGTGCTTCCAGTGACAGCCGGACCATGGTTTCTGTAATGGGGATCTCACGTCCGTCCGACAGAACAATGGCTGCACCGTTCATCCAGGATTCTGGCGATTGCTTTTGTTGTAGCACGGTATTTCCCTCTCTCATTTGTGTGACACTCCGGGATTCTGAGTTTCCACTCCTTTGGCTCGGTTCAACACTACCTTCCGATTGTGTCGGAAATATGACCTCTGCTCTGTGACGGAAGCAGCACTCTGGCCAGGAGTATGCCAGAGGGTTGGTTGGTTATCTATTGTACAAAAGGAGTGCGGGAGGGGCAGCGATACGGTCGCACCGGCGGGCGGAATGAACCCGCCGATGCAAGTGTTAAGTGGCTAAAGGGCGGCTTGCTTAAGTGCCTCGATTCGGCTGTCGAGTGGGGGGTGGGTCATGAACAGCGCGCTCAGTCCGCCGCGGGCGCCCCGGTTGATGCCAAATGCCTGGAGTGTATCGGGCATCTGATCGGGAATTTCACTTTCCTGTTTGAGTCGCGACAGCGCATTGATCATGGCGCCGCGTCCAGCCAGTTGGGCGCCGGCAATGTCGGCCCGGTATTCCCGGCGACGGGAAAACCAGAACACGATCGTGCTGGCCAGGATACCCAACACGATTTCAGCCACAAAGCTGACCACGAAGAAGCCAATACCGTGGCCTTCCTCGTTACGAAATACTACCCGATCGACCACCGAGCCAATCACCCGGGAGGCGAAGATGACAAAGGTGTTGACCACGCCTTGAATCAGCGCAAGGGTCACCATGTCACCGTTGGCGACGTGGCCAATTTCATGGCCAAGCACCGCTCGTATCTCGTCCTTGTTAAAACGGCTCAGCAGACCCTCGCTGACGGCGACCAGTGCCGCATTTCGGTTCCAGCCAGTGGCGAAGGCGTTGGATTGTTGGGCTGGGAAAATGGCGACGTCCGGCATACCGATGCCGGCATTCCTGGCCAGCTCGGCCACCGTGTCCATCAGCCAGCGTTCGGCCGGGGAATGGGGTGCGTCAATAATTCGGGCGCGGGTGCTCCACTTGGCCATGGGTTTGGACATGAGCAGGGAGATTAGCGCGCCTGCGAAGCCGAATACCGCGGCGAAGATGAGCAGGGGGCCGAACTGGAGGCCATTGGCGGCGAGATAGCTGTCGACGCCCAGCAATCTCAGGGAAATGCTGGCCACCAGAATGACCGCAAGGTTGGTGGCAAGAAACAGCAAAATTCGCATGGTTTGTCCCTTCCTGAAACGAATCGGAGCGACGGCGCTGAGGCCCTCGACACCCCATTATATCGGGATGATGTGAGCGCCCTTCAAGCGGTTAGCAGCGAAAATAATTCAGCGGGCGGCAGACCCAGCGGGGGCTTGGTGGCCGCTGAAGAGTGAGGCTTGTATGACCTGGCCAACCCTGGAAGAGTGGCCACTTCGCAATGCTTGGCGAATCAGGTAGATAAATGTGGCGTAATCCGACCGTAGGGATGGTGGCGCGGCCTCGGCCTCGGCCAAGGCGGTGGGGGCAATCTCGGCGATCAGTTCCGGACTGGCTGGCGCACTCAGGCGGACCAGGGCGGCCTGGGTCAGCACTGCCTGATCCAGGGCCTCCTGTCGGATGGTGTCGACATAACGCAGCAGGCCTTCCTCCGCCAGCCACAGCAACGCCCCAAAACAGGCCATGTGACGCCGGCTGTGCAGGCCGAACTCATCGGGTTGGTCCGGCCCCGCAATGTCTTCCACAAACAGATTCGTCCGTCTTGGGAAGGCATTGTAAAGCTGAACCAGGGCAATGGCGGTGTCTTTGTAGAACTCTTCGATGTGAATGTCGGCCATGCCCGCTCCTGTTACTGCTGGTAGCTGGATAGGAAGTGGGCCAGTCGCTTCATGGCGTCTGCCAGGGTGTCCTCTCTGGGCAGGAACACCACTCGCAGGTGCTGCCGGTCGTCGATGTTGAAGGCGGACCCCTGGACTAACAGGATGCGTTCCTGAAGCAGCAGGTCCAGCACCAGTTTCTCATCATTGACGATGGGGAAGCGTTTCGGGTCCAGTTTCGGGAACAGGTACAGAGCCCCTTTCGGTTTGACACAACTGACACCGGGGATGTCATTGAGCAATGACCAGGCGGTTTCCCGCTGTTCATACAGCCGGCCACCGGGGGCGACGAGATCGTTGATGGACTGGTAGCCGCCCAGTGCCGTCTGGATCGCGAGCTGGGCGGGAACATTGGCGCACAGTCGCATGTTCGAGAGCATTTCAATGCCCTCGATCAGGTCGGTTGCCCGGTGTTTCGCGCCGCTGATGATCATCCAGCCGGAGCGGTAGCCGGCAGCCCGGTAGTTTTTGGAGAGGCCGTTGTAAGTAAGGAACAGTACATCGTCTGCCAGCGAGGCGGTGGAAATGTGCTGGGTACCGTCATAGAGGATCTTGTCGTAGATCTCATCGGATAACACGATCAGGTTGTGTTGGCGAGCCAATTCAATGACCTGTTCCAGCAGCTCCTTCGAGTAGACTGCACCCGTTGGGTTGTTGGGGTTGATCAGCACAATGGCTCGGGTACGGCTGGTGATCTTCTGGCGGATGTCATCGAGATCCGGATACCAGTCCTGTTCCTCATCGCAGCGGTAGTGCACCGGCTTGCCGCTGGACAGCGTTACGGCGGCGGTCCAGAGCGGGTAATCCGGGGCTGGAATCAGCACTTCGTCGCCGGTATTGAGAAGCGCCTGCATGGACATGACGATCAGTTCGCTGACCCCGTTGCCGAGGAAAATATCGTCGATGTCGACCTTGTCGATGCCCCGTTGCTGGCAGTAATGCATGACCGCTTTGCGGGCCGAGAAAAGTCCTTTGGATTCAACATAACCCTGGGCCTGGGGCATGTTGTAAATCACATCCTGCTGAATTTCCTCGGGCACGTCGAGCTCGAAAGCGGCTGGGTTGCCGATGTTGAGCTTGAGCACCCGATGGCCTTCTTCTTCAAGCCGACGGGCCTCACGCAGAACCACGCCGCGAATTTCGTAGCATACGTTATCCAGCTTGGCGGACTTCAGGTAGTTCTGCATAAAGGTCGGCTTCCCGTTGGTGGTTCCAAAGATCCTATTCTATCGGAGCGGGCGAGGGCGGCAACAGGGGTGAAGTGATCAATTGTGGCGAAAACGGTACAGAACCCAGATATTTATCCGGTACAGCTCGAAACCGGGTGTTGCAATCATGCAGTGCAATTAGTATTGTGCCATATTATATTTTGCACAATATAAATTGCGGCGATTGAATTTAAGCGAACGATGCAATCGAATCCGACGAAAGAAACGAAAGAAACGAAAGAAACGAAAGAAACGAAAGAAAGGAGAGCAGCGAATCATGACCACGCAGTCGCTTTATGACATCGAAGTGCAGGACATCAAAGGCGCCAGTCATTCCATGGCGGAGTACAAGGGTAAGGTGTTGCTGGTTGTCAACACCGCCAGCAAGTGCGGGTTTACGCCGCAGTTTGAAGGCCTGCAAGGGCTGTATGCCGATCTCAATGGTCGGGGCCTGGAAGTGCTGGGGTTTCCCTGCAACCAGTTCATGAGTCAGGATCCCGCAGACAACGACGCCATCAGTCAGTTCTGTAGCCTGAATTACGGCGTGGATTTCCCGATGTTTGCCAAGATTGAGGTGAACGGGCCCGATGCCCATCCACTTTACCGCTTCCTCAAGTCTCAGGCCAAAGGCATGCTGGGTTCCGAGAAGATCAAATGGAATTTCACCAAGTTTCTGATTAATAAGGACGGGCAGGTGGTCAAGCGCTATCCGCCGACCGCCAAACCGGAAGCCATTCGAGGCGATATTGAAAAACTGCTGTGAAGACCATGACCACTGACGCCGACCCGTTGTTGGCGTTGGATAATCAGCTCTGCTTCGCCATCTACGCGGCAAATCGGGCCGTCACCGCCCGTTATCGGCCGTTGCTGGCGGAGCTGGGGCTGACCTATCCGCAGTATCTGGTGATGTTGGTGCTCTGGCAGGCAGACCGTGATGGGGAGCGGGTTAGGGTCTCGGATATTGGCCAGCGCCTGCGGCTCGATACCGGGACCTTGACGCCGTTGCTGAAGCGTCTGCAGGGGGCTGCGTTGGTAGAGCGCCGGCGGGACAGTAGTGATGAGCGGGTGGTCACGATTGCCTTAACGGGGCGTGGCCGCGAGTTGCGCCGGCGCGCCGTCGCAATCCCTGAGCAACTGATGTGCAGCAGCGGTATCGATCCGCAGCGCCTGGAGGCGCTTCGCGAGGAGCTCAGGAGCCTGCTGGCTGCGCTGGATCGTGCTGACGGCTCCAGCGTTGGATGACCGCTAGCAGATCCTGCCGGTTGTAGGGTTTGGTGATGTAGTCGTTCATTCCGGCGGCAAAGCAGTCGTCACGATCACCCTGCATCACGTTGGCAGTAACGGCAATGATCGGCAAGTCCTTCCAGCCCGGATTTTCGCGGATCCTGCGGGTTGCAGTGTAGCCGTCCATCACTGGCATCTGGCAATCCATGAGCACAATGTCATAGTCCTGCATCTCCAGCGCCTTCAGCGCAATTTGGCCATTCTCAACCACGTCGACGATGTGCCCCATTTTCTTCAGCATGGTGCTGGCCACGAGCTGGTTGACCTGATTGTCCTCCACTAGCAACAGGGTGAGCGGCCGAGCGCGTTCCCGCTCGCTGAGCGAAGGAGCTGTTGGCTCGGTGCGGGCGGGCCCAGGCTGGCAGAGGGCCCGGTGCAGAGCCTCCCGCTGCAGTGGGAGGGTGACGGAACTCTGGAACGGCTGTGCCGTGTAAGTACCGCTGCTGTCGAGCCAAATCACCCGCTCTCCTTGCCAGCTGTCGGCAAGGTCGCTGAACTCCGATGGCTCGGGCACGGTAATCAGGACGCCGCGATTCGGGGTGTTGGGGGATCGAATGGGTATGCCCCAGGCACGCAGTTGCTTTTCCACCGCCGTGCGGTGTGGGTGTTCCCGGGGCAGGGCAAGAGTCACCCCGTTGCTTCTCAGCTCGTCGGTAACGGCGCTGAGCTTGCCTTGATCCAGGTCCGGTTTGTGGGACGGAAGGGACAAGATGACGGTAAAGTGGGTGCCGCGATCTGGCTCTGAGTCCAACAGGATCTGACCGTGCATCCGTTCTACCAATTGCCGGCACAGAGTCAGGCCCAGACCGGTTCCACCGTACAGGCGGGTGGTGTCGGAGTCGGCTTGGGCAAATGGCGCAAAAATGCGGTTGAGGCCTTCAGCGGACATGCCGATGCCGGTATCGATAACTTCCAGTCGAACCTTGCCGTTGGCCTGCTTTACCTGAATGCGAACTTCACCGGTGTTGGTGAACTTGATGGCATTGCTAAGCAGGTTGTTGATGATCTGCCGGGTACGAGTGGGATCCCCAAGGAACGTCTCCGCCAGATCCGGTTCAAGGTCGGCCACCAGGTCAATGTGCTTGCGGCGGGCCTGTTGGGCATGGAGCGCGGCACACTCTTCCACCAGTCGTCGCAGGCTGAACGGAATCACCTCCAGGTTCAGTTTGCCGGCTTCGACCTTGGAAATGTCGAGGATGTCATTGAGCAAACCCAGCAGGCTTTGGCCTGCGTTGTAGGCGATCTCCAGGCGATCACGCTGACCAGTTGCCAGCTCGCCTTCCAGTGCCAGGGAAAGCATACCCAGTACACCGTTGAGGGGGGTGCGTATTTCATGACTCATATTGGCAAGAAACGCTGCCCGAGAGCGAGCCCGGCGAACGGCGTCCTCCTTGGCCTTGATCAACGCACGGTTGCCTCGCTGTAAGGCTTCGTTCTTTTCAGAAATTTCCCGAGTACGATCGACAACTTCGGATTCCAGTTGGCTGGAGTAATTTTTCATTGCGGTTTCCGCCGCACGAAGCTGTGCCAGACTGGAGTCGATGGTACCCAGGTGGTCATTGACGATGTTAATCATCAGGCCGATTTCATCGTCCAGATGTTTCAGTGGCACTGGCAGGCGAATTTTCTCGGGTGACTCCGTATCTACTTTGCTCAGTGCTTTTACCACCTTGAGCATCGGCTTGGTGAGCATGAAGTAAAACAACAACAGCAGCATGACCGAGAGCACCAGGCTTTTGATAAAGCCGCTGGCTAGCGTATAGCCGGCGCGTTGCAGAAAACTCAGACCATAGTGATAGGTATCGATGGTAATGGCGAGTTGCCCCAGGGGGATGTTGGCCAACTGTGGGACGCTCAGTTGGTCAGCGTAGAAGCGGCTGGAGCCGAACAGCAAGTCACTAACCCAGCGGTACCTGGAATCGGGACTGCTCTCGCTGGCTGCCGCGAGGGTACGGCCATCCGGATCGATGATGCGGGTGTCGATGATGGCTGGATGCTGCAGCAATCCGTCCAGGAGTTCCTCTGCGAGCCGCACGTCGATGTTGTAGGCAATCTGTGACGCTGGGCTGCGGCTGATCTTCATGAGGGCCTGGATATCTTCGTCCATGGCTTCGCGAGCCTGGAAAAAGTCCAGAGTTACCTGCGACAGATTCAGCACCAGCCCCAGAGCCATGGCCAACAGCACGGTATTGCGAGTAAGACGGTACGAAAGGCGTTTGGTGAGCCGAGCAGTCACTGAGCGTTGGATCCCGTTATCTAATTGTTGTCTGGAAGGCCGGCGCCAGGTTATTCATCATAGTCGGCTTTTTTCTTCCATTTGTCGTCTTCGAGAAAGGTACCCCATTCCTTATCCAGACGATTTTGCTCTTCAGTAACCGGTTTCGCCTGCCCCTCGCTGAGTTGGCCTTCGAGTTCTTTAATTCGTGTGCGCAGGCTCTTGATCACTTTCGCCGCCAAGGGATTGTCCTTCGATTTGCCCATTTCGGTGCAGGCCAAATGATACTCATGAATGGCCTTGCGTTTTTCGTTTTGACGCAACAGTTCCCGGGCCTGGAATATGTGGAGGTCGGCGTGGGTTTTATGCACCAGGAACAACACATACCTCAGGTTTTTCTTCGTCGTCGCGTTGTCCAGTTCGCCGGCTTTGTTAAGGCTTTCAATGAGCTTGAAAAGGTTTTCCAGTAATTCCTTTATCCGAGTGGATTTTGCCGGGGAATCGATTCGCAATGGCGGTCGCTGATCTTGATCGTCTTTGACCTTCTGTTGGCGTTGGCGCGCTTCTGCCAGCCAGTCTGCCACCGGTAGTGCGGTGCCGAGCTTTTCCAGGTTTTGGCAGGACGCTTCCATGCGTTGGAGCAGTATCAGTTTGAGCTCATTGGTCAAGTACTGGCTTGGCAGCTCGTCGAGCAGAATTGAAGTGCGCTTGTAGCCATCCTCAAAGGCTTTGGCTTTGCGTGCGCGTTCAATTTTCGCTCGCTCGCGAAGTTGGGTGACGGCGATGGCTGCAATTGACAGGGCCACGATTGCGGCCAGCAGCCCGATAATCAGGGTGGTATCCATAGTAACTGAGCGTGCTCCGAATCGCCCCCAACGAAGAGGCAGCATTATCTATTGAATGTAGAGCATACAGAAAATCCCACAAGCTGCCGAAAGATTAGCAGAAAGCGGATTGGCCAATCGCCATAGGGTACACCTTTCGGGGCTTTCTATCATTGCTGTGTATTGGTACGCTCTAGACTATTGATGCTGTGAATGCACACATGAGAGGCGGCCCGTTCGCCGCGAGAAACAAAGCGATGGATATTTCCCGAGTTGATCTGAATCTGCTGGTGTATCTTGACGTGCTGTTGCGGGAGCGGAATGTAACCAAAGCGGCCAACCACCTGGGCATAACGCAGCCCGCCATGAGCAACGGCCTGCGCCGGCTGAGAGACCTGTTTGGGGATCCACTGCTGGTACGCACCAGCGAAGGCATGACCGCCACCGAGCGGGCGACGGAGCTGCAGCCGCTGGTGCGCAGTATTCTGTCAGACATTGAGCAGGCGGTTCAGGAAAAGACGCCGTTTTCGGCCGGTGAGAGCCAGCGTGTGTTTCGGATCATGGCCAGTGACTATGCCGAATCCTGCCTGATGCCGCGGGTGCTGCGGCGGATTCGACAAGAAGCCCCTAATGTGACTCTGGATGTATTGACGCCCAGCGATGTCAGCTTCCTGGATGTGGAGCAGGGGCGTCTGGACATGGCGATTAACCGCTTTGACAAATTGCCCCAGTCTTTTCATCAGAAAACCTTGTGGACCGAGTACTTCGCCTGCCTGATGAATGCCCGCAATCCGATTCTGCGCCAGCCGTTCACTCTTGACAGCTATCTGGACGCTAGCCACATCTGGGTCAGTAAGACCGGATTTGGCGTTGGTGTCGGCGTCAATCCGAAGGATGTGCAGCGGCTGGGCTGGGTTGATGAGGCGCTGTCACTGATTGGCCATAAGCGGCAGATTTCGGTGTTCACCCGGCATTACCAGGTGGCCATGCTACTGGCCGAGCAACATGACCTGATTGCGACCTTGCCGTGTCGCGCGGCCTGGTTGCAAAAGGACAACGCCAACCTGGTGGTCAAGGCCCCGCCTTTCGAGATTCCTCCATTTGAGCTGAAGATGGCCTGGAGCCCGCTTCTCCAGCACAATCCGGACCACCAGTGGT
Source organism: Marinobacter sp. SS21 (assembly GCF_028369065.1). Classification (GTDB taxonomy): domain Bacteria; phylum Pseudomonadota; class Gammaproteobacteria; order Pseudomonadales; family Oleiphilaceae; genus Marinobacter. The sequence continues at coordinate 264,321 of NZ_JAQNDA010000003.1, read as the reverse complement.
TGCGTCGTCTGATTGTGGAAGTGGCGGAAGAGGTCGACACCGAGTTCGCACCGTTCGGTGGGCGCTTCGAGGGGGCTTGGCAAGCCTCCGACGCCAAAGGGTTAAAAGGGTTAACTGAGCCGTCGGAATAGCCGGTGCGCGCCCTGCCGCTGACGCCCGGTTTGCGTTGCCCGGGCCGGACTAAATGCCGAGTTGGCGAAATTCCTTCGATGGGCTAGCCACGTCCCACATCCGCTGGAACGCCTCAGCCATCAGCTTGGCCCGGCCTCCTGCGGCCAACAGGGCCAGACCCGCGGGTTTGCCGAACTCATGCCGGAAGAGCACCGCTTCCCGATCGGCAATCATGAACGGTTGATCCTCGAAGGGGTGATCCTCGCTGATCGTGCGGAGCTCTATCTTGCTGGGCAAGCGTTTCATTAACTCGACAATCTGGTGGCGCTTCTTCACCAACGGCTTGTCGTCGTGAATCAGCAATCGTATTTCACTGAGCCGATGTCGACGGGCGAGCGCTGACAGGATTTCACGGAAGCGCTGGCGATCATAGAGATCATGCTCCAGTTCCCGGTCGTACAGCCAAAGCTTCTGCCGGGCCTGATTGGCCACCGAGTCCATGACCTGTACCAGCTGCTGTTCGGAAGCGACCGGCCAGCTGCCATGATCCTTGCCCATCACCATGGGGGCGGGACGCCGATCAAGTTCTGGCAGTATCAGGTCCGGGGCCAGACACCGCATATCGAGGTGGGGGATGCCGGCATCGTCGTAGGGCAGCGAGCAGACGTGGAAGCCAAAGCGCTGATAGAAGGCGACGGCGTGTTCCTGTGCCGAAAGATAAAGATCCTGAAAATGGCCCTGGGCCTCCGTCAGCATCTGTCGCATAAGATGGTCTCCGATCCCCTGGCCACGATGGCTGGGCAGCACCGCCATGCGACCGATGTGGGCGGTGTCGGTCACCGACGGGTACATTCTCGAGACCCCGACCGGCAGGTTCTCCGCGGTGACCGCCACGAAATGGTCGGCTATTTCATCGGTATCGTCCCATTCCAGTTCAGGCGGCACCCCTTGTTCTTCGATGAACACCTTCTGCCGGATATCTTTCAGCGATTGAGGGGCCAGCTGCCAGCTGTATTTCCGGATTCGGATCTTCATTCGAAATACAGGCTGCCCTGATTGTGCAGGGCGGTCACCAACTCGGCCAGGGCAGGCTCTTCGAGTAAAGGAACTAGCAGATCGGCATCGACGTTGGCGGACCGGCACAGAATGGGAGCCAGTTCTCTGGCCTCACCGCGTAACAGGTAGCGCTCACCATCGACAAACAGTGCGGTTTCGTCGTCCAGTTCATGGAAGGCGAAACGGGAGCCTTCGTTCCACCGCAGCGGCTCCTGGTGCCTGAGACGTTCAAGCAGCGCGTCTGGCGCCAGCGGGTCTTCGGCCGGCACAACAATGTCCAGGCTCTTCGGCGCGGTGGAGAACTGGCCAAACCAGAGCGCCAATTGCCGTCGGTCCGACAGCTTGTCGCGAATCATGGCCTCCAGCTCGCCAATTACCTGCGGGCCGATGGCACCGGGATTGTTCTGGGGTTTGAGTCCTGGATCGGTGAAATGTTGGGAGGCGTCCGTCTGGCTGCACAGGAAATCGGTGTAACCGGTCAGGATATCGTCCATGGAAGGGGCACGAAAGCCGATGGACAGCGTAATGCAGTCATTCAGGGCAACGCCGTGATGGCCGATCCCGGGCGGGAGGTACAGCATGTCGCCGGGCTCCAGCACGACCGTTTCCTCGCCGTCCCAGCTGCTGAGGATACGCAGCGGCGTACCCTCGACCCGGGGGGCGGTGTGATCGCAGTGGCCGCCGAAGGTCCATTCGCGCTGGCCCTCGACCTGCAGCAGAAAAACGTCGTACTGATCGTAGTGGGGGCCAACACTGCCACCTTGCGGGGCGTAGCTGGCCATGATGTCATCCAGGCGCCAGTTAGGAATGAAGCGAAATGCCTCCAGCACGTCCGCAATCTCCGGCGCCCAATGATCCAGCCCCTGAATGAGCAGGGTCCAGTGGGTCGGAGGCAGAGACGCAAAGCGTTCCGGTGTAAATGGGCCGTTGTGCAGCTGCCAGGGTTTGCCTTCGTCCTGTTCGATCACGATGCGGGATTCGACCGCGTCCTCGCAGGCCAATCCGGCCAGTTCATCTGCCGTTATCGGGCAGCGGTAGCCTGGCAGCGCCTGGCGGATCACCAGCGGCTTCTTCTGCCAGTAGTCGCGCAGGAATGCCTCTGTCGTGAGTCCGCCTAGTACGTCCATGGATCAGATCGCCCCGGCCTGGTCTGTTGCGTTACCGATGTAGCGTGCCGGGGTCAGGGCAAGCAGCTCAGTCTTGGCTTCTTGCGGAATATCCAGTTTCTCGACGAAGTCACGGATCACCTCGGCCGTCATGGCCTTACCGCGGGTGAGGTCCTTGAGCTTTTCGTACGGCTTTTCGATGTTGTACCGGCGCATCACGGTCTGGATGGGCTCGGCCAGGACTTCCCAGGCGTTGTCCAGGTCCTCCGCCAGGCGACCGGGGTTTACTTCCAGTTTGCCCAGGCCTTTGAGGGTGGCCTCGTAGGCAATCAGGCTGTGAGCGAAGCCGACGCCCAAGTTGCGCAGCACGGTGGAATCGGTCAGGTCCCGTTGCCAGCGAGAGATCGGCAGCTTGGCGGACAGGTGAGCCAGCAGTGCATTGGCGATGCCGAGGTTGCCTTCGGAATTCTCGAAATCGATCGGGTTAACCTTGTGCGGCATGGTGGACGAACCCACTTCGCCTTCCACGGTTTTTTGCTTGAAATAGCCCAGGGAGATGTAGCCCCAGATATCCCGATCCAGATCGATCAGGATGGTGTTGAACCGGGCTACCGCATCGAACAACTCAGCAATGTAGTCGTGTGGTTCAATCTGGGTGGTGTACGGGTTCCAGCTCAGTCCAAGAGCTTCAACGAAGGCCTTGGCGTTGGCGGACCAGTCGATGTGGGGGTAGGCGGACAAGTGGGCGTTGTAGTTGCCCACGGCACCGTTGATCTTGCCCAGCAGCTCAACGCCCTGGATCTGTTTTAGCTGCCGTTGCAGGCGGAAGACCACGTTTGCCAGTTCCTTGCCCACGGTGCTGGGAGAGGCGGTCTGACCATGGGTGCGGGACAGCATGGGGAGGTTGGCGTGTTGCTTGGCCAGCTCGCTAAGCCTGTCGATTACCCGTTCCATGGCCGGCAGCAGGCCTTCATGCAGGCCTTCCCGTAGCATCAGGCCGTGGGACAGGTTATTGATGTCTTCCGAGGTACAGGCAAAGTGTACGAACTCGGTGACCGCATTGAGTTCCGGTACGCCGGCAATCTTCTCTTTGATGAAATATTCCACTGCCTTGACGTCATGATTGGTGGTGCGCTCGATGGTCTTTACCCGTTCCGCGTCCGCTAGGCTGAAATCGTTGACGATGGAATCCAGCACCTGATGGGCGGCGTCCGAGAAGCCCGGCACCTCGTCGATGGCGGAGTGTTCGGAGAGTTGCTGCAGCCAGCGGATTTCAACGGTTACCCGGTTTCTGATCAAGCCGTATTCACTGAACATGTTGCGGAAGACGCTGACTTTGCTGCCATAGCGTCCATCGACCGGTGAAATGGCGGTCAGGGCGGTGAGTTCCATCGAAAACCTCTCAAATCATCAAAGAAAAAACAGGGTTAATTATGATACACCAGCCGTGACCGGTAATCAGTCGTAAACCGACCTATTCGCCTGCTCTGCAAGCGCTTTTGCCGAAACGACGGTCTTGCGGCGGGTAAAAATGAGTTGCCAGCGACGACCGCCGGTCTGGCGCCAGAGCACGGCCGAGCGAATGCCGGCCAGCAGTAATGCGCGGATCTTGGCGGCGTTCTCGTCGATTCTCAACACGTTCGGATCCCCGGTCACCTGGATCCGTGGGCGCAACGTGCTGATGGTGTCCGTGTAGATCGACGCCAGGTTGCTGATCAGGTTGCTGTGGCTGTAGCCGAAATGGTCAGCGGTATGACGGGCCTGATCAATCCGGCTACCAATAATGTCCAGCATGTCGCGGTTGCGATTAAGCTTGGATTCCAGGTGCATCAGGTTGAGGGTATAGCGCAAGATTTCAACCTCCTGGCGTTGACTCTGTTCGCTCAGCACGTTGGCCAAGGTGGCCAGGCCTTCCCGCAGGTCCTTGAGCTCGCCGTATACGCCGAGGGTTGAGTCCGGCGCGGTCGCAAACAGCGAGCGAAGGCTGGTTTCCAGGCTGGAGTCGGCGCAGCGACCGGTGTGGGCGATCTGTTGCACCAGGGCGGTCGCCTGGCAGATCCCGGCCAGGGCCAGGGTCTGATCCTGCAGTGAGCGGCTCATACAGAGGCTCCGTTGGCGGTGGCGTTTTTGGGGGCGGCTTCGCCGTCGCGCCAGGTCTGCTCGATAACGCCACCACCCAGACACACCTCGCCATCGTAGAAGACCACGGACTGGCCAGGGGTCACGGCGCGTTGGGGCTGGTCGAATTCGACCCGTACGCCGCCGTTGCCCGCATTCACCATCACCCGGCAGTCCTGGTCAGGCTGTCGGTAGCGGGTCTTGGCCTTGCAATGGAATTCCTCTGCTGGTGCCTGACCGGCTACCCAGTCAATAGCGCCGCTGAGCAACCCTCTGGAAAACAGCAGGGGATGGTTCTTGCCCTGAACCGCCAGCAGCACGTTACGTTGCAGATCCTTGTCGGCAACGTACCAGGGGTCGTCATTGAAATGGCGGAGGCCACCGATGCCCAGGCCCTGACGCTGGCCAATGGTGTGGTACATCAGACCCTGATGGCGGCCGATGATCTGGCCGTCGGGGGTTTCAATGTCGCCCGGTTGAGCGGGCAGGTACTGTTTCAGGAAGTCACGGAATTTCCGTTCGCCAATGAAACAGATGCCGGTTGAGTCTTTCTTGTCGTGGGTCACGAACCCCTGTGCCTCGGCGATACGCCGCACCTCCGGCTTCTCCAGCTCGCCAACCGGGAACAGGGTGCGGGCGATGCGATCACCCGACACAGCATGCAGGAAATAGCTCTGGTCCTTGTTTGGATCCAGCCCCTTTAACAGTTGCGCTCGCTGAGGATCACCGGACAGAAGGCGCTGGCGGGTGTAATGGCCGGTGGCAATGAAGTCGGCGCCCAGGGTCACGGCGTAGTCCAGAAAGGCGCGGAATTTGACTTCCTTGTTACACAGGATGTCGGGATTGGGGGTGCGACCGGCACTGTATTCCGCGAGGAAGTGTTCGAATACCCGGTCCCAGTATTCGGCGGCAAAACTGGCGGTATGCAGGGGGATTCCAATGGCATCCGCGACCGCCTGGGCATCGGCAAGATCGGCCATGGCGGTGCAGTATTCGGTACCGTCGTCCTCGTCCCAGTTCTTCATGAACAGGCCTTCCACCTGGTAGCCCTTGGACTTCAGGAGCCAAGCCGCTACGGAAGAGTCGACGCCGCCAGACATGCCGACGATCACGCGGGTGTTTTCGGGTGCTTTGGTCATTGCTGTGCCGATGCTGGTAAAACGCCGAAGTGTACCACCGAAGTGGGCCTACGTCTGCGGGTCGACAATGACGTCCAGCGGATAACGGCGGCCATTTCGGAAATCCTCTATACAGCGCAGAACCAGGGGGCTGCGGAGTTGCTCCTGGCGGGCGCGGAGTTCTTCCAGGGACAGCCAGTGGGTGGCGATGATGTCGGTGTCGAGGTGATCCGTCAGCTTTTTCACCGCTCGTGCCGAGAAGCAGAGCCGATAGTAGGTGACGCCATTGGCGGGCGCCTTATAGGTATAAAGGCCGAGAAAGTGCTGGACTTCCACTTGCCAGCCGGTCTCTTCCAGCGATTCCCGGATCGCGGCGTCGAGTATGGCCTCATCTTCTTCGATGTGGCCCGCCGGCTGGTTCAGCACAATGCGTCCCTGACTGCGCTCTTCCACCAGCAGGTACCGTTGTTGGTCGTCCTGCACGACGACTGCGACGGTGGCGTGGGGTGTCCAGGTCATGATTTCGAAGCCCCCCTGGGCTGAGTGCGGGCGTTCTGGTGGGACCGACGCTGGCGTTGCGCGCCGTTTCGGGTTGGTCGTCTCGGAGTCTTGGTTACCGGCAGGTGTACGTCGACCGTTATGCTTTCTCCAGGCGCCAGATCCTCCAGACTCCAGTTGCCGATGCGAATCCGGATCAGCCGCAAGGTCGGGAATCCCACCGCTGCCGTCATCCGCCGGACCTGGCGGTTGCGGCCTTCCGTTAGGGTGAGCTCGATCCAGGAGGTGGGCTGGTTCGGTCGCTGGCGGATGGGGGGTGTTCGGGGCCATACAGTCGGCGCTTCCAGGCGGCGTGCCTGGGCTGGGCGGGTAGGGCCATCCTTGAGCTCGACACCGTCGGCAAGCCGGTTGAGGGCGGCCTGATGGATATCGCCTTCAACCTGTACCCAATAGGTTTTCGGCATCTTTTTGCTGGGGGCGGCAATACGATGCTGTAGCTGACCGTTGCCGGTCAGTAGCACCAATCCCTCAGAGTCGTAGTCCAAGCGCCCGGCGGGGTAGACCTCCGGTGTCGCAACGTAGTTTGCCAGGGTCTCGCGCCCCTGGTCGTCGGTGAACTGGCACAGAACCTGAAAAGGCTTGTTAAGTAATATCAAGGTGGCCATGGCTTACTGGGCGCAGACAAAGCGCACTGGGGGCTCCGAGGTTGTTAGTGGGACTGTACTAAGCTTTAGAGAGCCGTACGGCCGCACCAGGATTACCACGGTGGGGGCTGAACTGGCTGCGGGCGTGGTTCAAGGGCTCGTTGCTGGAACTATATCGCAGCTACGGCGTCGCTTTAAATACGGTAGGCGTGCGCGCCCGCCAACAGCTCAGTACTGGCGTGATAACGGGAGGCTGGATAATGGCCTATAGCAAGGTTGTGAAACCGGTGGACGGTGACCGAATCGTCGTTAACGCTGATCTTTCCCTCACGGTGCCCAGCCATCCGATCATCCCCTTTATCGAAGGCGATGGTATCGGGGCGGACATCACGCCGGTGATGCGGCGCGTGGTGAATGCCGCCGTGGAAAAGGCGTATGGAAACAAACGGGCGATCGCATGGATGGAGGTGTATTGCGGTCAGAAGGCCACCGAAATCTATGGTGCGGATGCCTGGCTCCCGGACGAGACCCTGGAGGCGCTGCGGGATTTTTCGGTGAGCATCAAAGGGCCTCTGACCACGCCCGTGGGAGGCGGGTATCGTTCGCTGAACGTAACCTTGCGCCAGGAGCTGGATTTATACGCCTGCATCCGGCCGGTGCGTTATTTCAAAGGCGTGCCAAGCCCGGTCAGCCATCCCGAATTGACCGACATGGTGATCTTTCGCGAGAACTCGGAAGATATCTACGCGGGTATCGAGTGGGCGGCGGATTCGGAGGATGCAAAGAAGCTGATCCGCTTCTTGCAAGATGAAATGGGCGTGACAAGCATCCGGTTTCCGGAAGGCTGCGGTATCGGCATCAAGCCGGTTTCGAAGGAGGGCACGCAGCGATTGGTTCGCAAGGCCATCCAGTACGCCATCGATACCAATCGGCCTTCGGTCACCCTGGTCCACAAAGGCAACATCATGAAGTATACCGAGGGCGCCTTCAAAAACTGGGGATATGAGCTGGCGGCAGCGCGGTTTGGCGCTGAGCCGCTGGATGGCGGGCCTTGGCATGTGATGCGAAATCCGCATACCGGGGAGGACATCGTGATCAAGGATGTGATTGCCGACGCCTTCCTGCAGCAAATTCTGATGCGGCCGGACGAGTACAGTGTGATTGCAACCCTCAATCTCAATGGCGACTACATTTCCGACGCTTTGGCCGCGGAAGTGGGCGGCATCGGGATTGCGCCGGGTGCCAACATCGGGGGCTCAATTGCGAATTTTGAGGCGACCCATGGCACGGCTCCAAAATACGCCGGGCAGGACAAGGTCAATCCGGGTTCGTTGATTTTGTCGGCCGAGATGATGTTGCGGCACTTGGGGTGGGCGGAGGCCGCCGACCTGATCATCACCGGTATGGAGGGAGCCATCGCCGCGAAGACCGTGACCTACGATTTCGAGCGTCTGATGCCGGATGCCAAGCTGCTTAAGTGCTCAGAATTCGGCGAGGCGGTCATCGCAAACATGGATGAATAGGCGAACGAAGCACTCCGCTCACGAAAAATGATGAGCGAATAACCGGGTAGGGCGCACAAAGCGCCCCGTTCGATCTCCGGATCTGTCTATCCGAAAACCGTGTCGAAAGATATGAGTTGCCGCCTGAATACGTGTTTCAGGCGTTCACCGCTCGTGGGTGTTGCGTAACATTGGAATCGTCGGCAGCCTGCTTGGCTTCACCACTATTTTCCCGTTTCGCTGGTTGCTCCACCGGTACAATGTTGACCGCGTGGATGCCTTTGTCGCTAGGCTTTTTATCAAAGGTAACCGCCTGGCCAGCTTTGAGGGTCTTGTACCCTTCCATTTGCACCGATGAAAAGTGGGCAAACAGATCGTCGCTGCAGCCATCTTCGATAATGAAGCCGTAGCCCTTGGCGTTATTGAACCACTTCACTTTGCCTTGAGGCATTTTGAACTCCCCTGTTCCGTCATTATCACCATTATTATTGGTATGAAGGCCGTGATCCGGTCTTTACCAAGCCGCTCTCGGCTTCCATCCGGTAGCAGGCCAAGATACGTCTTCGGCATTCGTGTTACAGAAATTACATCGCGTAACACGAATTAACATAGCAAGGGATACTCTCGGCCAATATTCGGTCATAGTCAATAGTATTGGTCACCGGAATAGCTGGTTGGAATGCGCACCGAGACGTTATTATGGTGTTATTGATAACCAGCTCACGCTGTCTTTGGGGGGAAGCCCTTGAAAACAGGGTGGGATGAATCCACTTTCAAAAAAATGGCATCGATTTCCGGTACCGAATCATGCGGACTATCCAAAATTCTCTACTAGTATTAAATCAAGGGAGCGAAGAAGAGCCTGGGCATCATGAAGATCTCAGTCTTGCCCCGGAAAAACCGGCCCTCAAGCGCCCAGCGCGCTATCGGGTTGTGTTGCTGAACGACGATTACACCCCCATGGACTTCGTGGTGGATGTATTGATGAAGTTCTTTGGGATGAATGAAGAAAAGGCGACCCAGGTGATGCTGCTCGTCCATACGCAGGGAAAAGCCGTATGCGGGGTATTTACCCGTGACATCGCGGAAACGAAAGCTGCACAGGTGAACCAGTATTCCTCGGAATGCGAACATCCGCTGCTGTGCGAGATTGAACGTGCGGACTGATAGACCTTGGGGTGGCCCATGCTGAGCAAAGATCTTGAAAATACGCTGAATACGGCCTTTAAAAATGCCCGCGACAAACGCCATGAATTCATGACGGTTGAACATCTGCTGCTGGCGTTGCTGGATAACGATTCAGCCGTTAGCGTCCTGAAGGCCTGTGGTGCTGACCTGCAACAGTTACAGGAAGAGTTGGTTGAATTTGTAGATTCCACGACACCGCTGATCCCTAGCAGTGATAGTGACCGCGAAACACAGCCGACCCTCGGGTTCCAGCGTGTGCTACAGCGGGCGGTGTTTCATGTACAGTCGTCGGGTAAAAAGGAAGTGACCGGCGCCAATGTCCTGGTCGCCATTTTCAGCGAGCAGGAAAGCCAGGCTGTTTATGTGTTGAAGAAGCAGAACATTGCCCGGATCGATGTGGTGAATTTCGTATCGCACGGAATCTCCCGCGTCCAGGGTGCCGACGACCAGGAAGGCGGCGCCGACCAGGCTTCCCATGAGGAAGGGACGGAAGACGGTACCTCCAGCAAGCCGCTGGAAAGCTATGCGACCAATCTGAACGAACAGGCCCGCCAGGGCCGGATCGATCCACTTATCGGCCGGGAGCATGAGGTTGAGCGGGTGGTCCAGATTTTGGTGCGTCGGCGCAAGAACAACCCACTTCTGGTGGGTGAGGCTGGCGTTGGCAAGACCGCCATTGCCGAAGGCCTGGCTCGCCGTATCGTGGACAGTCAGGTGCCGGAAATCATCTCTGACGCAGTGGTTTACTCCCTGGACCTTGGCGCCTTGCTGGCCGGCACCAAATACCGGGGCGATTTCGAGAAACGCCTGAAGGGGCTGCTGGCGGACTTGAAAAAAGAAACGCACGCCATTCTCTTTATCGACGAAATCCACACCATTATTGGCGCCGGCTCCGCGTCTGGCGGGGTGATGGATGCCTCCAACCTGTTGAAGCCCATGCTCAGTTCCGGCGAAATCCGTTGCATTGGTTCGACGACCTTTTCAGAGTTTCGGGGCATTTTTGAGAAGGACAGTGCACTGGCACGCCGCTTCCAGAAGATCGATGTCAATGAGCCGAGCGTGGAGGATACCTATCAGATTCTGCGGGGGTTGAAACCTCATTTCGAGAAACATCATGAGCTCAAGTATACCGATGAGGCGCTCAGGGTGGCGGCGGAGTTAGCGGATCGGTACATCAGCGACCGGCATTTGCCGGACAAGGCGATCGACGTTATTGATGAGGCAGGTGCGCGTCAGCGGCTGCAGCCGGTGGGCAAGCGCAAGAAAGTGATCGGCGTGTCGGCGATTGAGGACGTGGTCGCGACCATTGCCCGCATTCCGCCGAAAAATGTCTCCACCAGCGACAAAGACCTGCTGCGCAATCTTGAGCGGGACTTGAAAATGGTGGTGTTCGGACAAGACACCGCCATCGAGTCCCTATCCACCGCCATCAAGCTGGCCCGAGCCGGTTTGAAGGCGCCGGAAAAACCGGAGGGGGCATTCCTGTTTGCCGGGCCCACCGGGGTTGGTAAAACCGAGGTGACTCGCCAGCTGGCCAAGGTGTTGGGCATTGAGCTGGTCCGGTTCGATATGTCCGAATACATGGAGCGGCACACAGTATCCAGGCTGATTGGCGCACCTCCCGGCTACGTAGGTTACGATCAGGGCGGTTTGCTCACCGAGGCCGTCAACAAGCATCCGCACTGTGTACTGTTGCTGGATGAGATCGAAAAGGCGCACCCGGAAGTGTTCAATTTGTTGCTCCAGGTGATGGATCACGGGACGCTCACGGACAACAACGGTCGTAAGGCGGACTTCCGTCACGTCATCCTGGTGATGACCACTAACGCGGGTGCCGAAAGCATGGCTCGTCGTTCCATTGGCTTCAGTGAACAAGACCATCGCACGGATGGCATGGAGATCATTAGTAAGACCTTCACGCCGGAGTTTCGTAACCGCCTCGACGGCATCATTCAATTCGGAGACCTGGATAAGGCAACGATCACCCACGTCGTTGATAAGTTCCTCACCGAACTGCAGGCCCAGCTGGACGAAAAGCATGTCGTGCTTCACGTTGATGAAGCGGCCAAGCAATGGCTGGCGGAGAAAGGCTATGACGTTACCATGGGCGCTCGCCCAATGGCACGACTGATACAGGACAAGATCAAGCGTCCTCTGGCGGAGCAGATCCTGTTTGGGGCGTTGTCTGATCGCGGTGGTGAGGTCAACATCCATCTGGATGACGATGAGCTGGTATTTGATTACGAAAATGAGCCGGCCGAAGCCGTGTAGTGAGAGCCCCCGGGAGGGGGCCTTCCTGTAAATGCCAATGAAGAGCCACACCAGATAGTCGGTGTGGTTTTTTTTGTGGCACATTTGGCCGACAGGCGAAAATTCTACGTTGCTGCTGTCAATTCCTTTCTTTCGACAATATGACATGGTTCCTTACGAAATCGTAGGATTCCCTGCGCCGGTTGCACTTTACTGGTTGATCCCGCGTTAAAGTGCATTCTGAATGTCCTCCAACAATAATGATAAGGAGATGAGTCGAATGAAGTTGTCCCTCGCAGTCCTGCTCGGCATTGTCCTAGCGTTCAGTATGTCCACCGCCAGCGCCTTGGAACGCAAGCAATTTTGTGTGTTCGATATTGGTGGCGCCAGTGGCTTCGTCTACAAGACCCTGGAAAACTACAGGCGTGAGGTCGCCGGAGAAGGGGTCCAGCTCAGTATGCGACCGTTCACTGATGAAGAAGCGGTGATTGCTGAGTTTAATGAAGGAAACTGTGACCTGATTGCGGTGACCGATATTGGGGTCCGCAGGTTCAATGACTTTACCTCGTCCATCAGCGCGATTGGTGCAATTCCCCGTTATGAAGATCTGAAGGTCCTGATGCACATTCTCGCTAGCCCGAGGGTGGCTGAGCATCTCGAAAACGAGTCACACCAGATTCTTGGGGTGGTTCCCATGGGCGCGGCGTACCTGTTCGTCAATGACCGGACCCTCGATCATGTCGATGAGATACAGGGCAAGCGGGTGAGTGTCTTTGAGGGCCATCATGATGCCAATTTCATGATCAACCATCTTGGTGGCGTTGCGGTGCCTGCCAAAACCTCCAACTTCTCCCAAATGTTCAATAATGGCGAGGTAGACATCAGCTATGCGCCAGTTGCAGCCTACGAGTTGCTGGAGATGTTTCGTGGTATGGGCGATACCGGAGGTATCGTTCGTTATCCGGTTGGGCAGGTGACAACCCAGTTGGTGGCGCGAACAGGCGAGTTTGATGAGCGGTTTGTGCGCAAGTCACGCCGGATCGTGTCCCGGCTCTATTCAGAGGCCATGCGCATCGTTCGGGAGTTTGAGGATCGGGTGCCGGAAGAGCGCTGGGTGGATATTTCTCCCGAGGCGGTACTCGGCTATCAGGAAATGTTGCGAGGGGTTCGTGTGAGCCTGAAAGAATCTTCCGATGAAGACGCGGTGCTGGCGGCGGCTGCCTATAATGAGGATATGATGACCATCTTGCGCAAGGTGCGTTGCTACACCAATCCCGGTGGCCAGGAGTGCGCCGCCGAGGATAGGGAATAACCGGTCCCGAAATCCTGCTCCACAAAAAAAGCCCCGAAGTTCGGGGCTTTTTCAGATGTCAACCCATTAACGGGCGCGATACACAATGCGGCCCTTGCTCAGGTCGTAAGGGGTCAGCTCAACTTTGACCTTGTCGCCTGTCAGGATACGGATGTAGTTTTTGCGCATCTTTCCTGAAATGTGAGCGGTGACAACGTGGCCGTTGCTGAGCTCCACTCGGAACATGGTGTTGGGCAGCGTATCGATAATGACGCCTTCCATTTCAATGACATCTGTCTTCGCCATTCAGTAGAAACCTCGTTTGGTGGACTTTGCGAAATTTTAAATTGCGCAATTCTGCCTGAATTATAGCCGTTTGGCAAAAGGCCTGATGTCGGAAAGCGTGATCCCCCAGCGGATACGACCTCTACGTGGGTTCGAGTTCCTGCCAGTGTCCTTCGATGAGCGCCTCGATGGGCTTGAATCGGGTCTTGTAATTCATCTTGCGGCAGGCTTTGATCCAGTAACCCAAATAGAGATAGCTGCCACCACGCCGACGGACTTCCTCGATTTGCCAAAGAATGGCGAAGGTGCCCAGGCTGCGTCGTTCCTCGCTCGGGTCGAAGACAGTGTATATGGCGGAAAGGCCGTCTTCCAGGGCGTCGACTACCGCGAGGCCCACCAGGCGTCCCTGTTTGCGCATTTCCAGGAAATGGGTGTCGGTAGCGCCTTCCACAAGAAACGAGGTGAATTGCTCTCTGGAAGGGGGGTACATATCACCGTCGGCATGTCGCTGCTGAATGTAGAGCTCGTAGAGCTGGTAATACTCTTCGAAAAAGCCCGCTGGCACCAGCTCGCAATCAAGGTCTGTATTGCGGCTGAGCACCCGGCGCTGCCCGCGGTCCAGACGGAATAGATTGGCGTTCAGCCTGACCGGGATACAGGCGCTGCAGGATTCACAGTGGGGGCGGTAGTAATGGGAGCCGCTGCGTCGGAAACCCAGGGCGGTCAGCTGGCTGTACAGTCGTTTGTTGATGTCGGCGCGGGGATCCACAAACATGGTGACCGCCTCGCGATCTGGCAGGTAACTGCAGTCGTGAGGGGGGGTAGCAAAGAACGCCAGGGTTTTCAGGTTGGTCATTCACGCCTCCGGCCCCGTCCAGCGCCACTGGAAGTTCCAATCCCGCTGGACTGGTGGTCTGTCGACACTTGCTTCCAGTATAGATAAAAACTCGGCGCGTGGAATGCATCGTGCGCCCATCCGTAATAGGTGACCGCTTTCAACCTGGCAGTCAATGAGGTTGTAGCCCCATGCACCGAGCTGCCCCGCCAGGTGTACCATCAACGCCTTGGAGGCATTGGTTTCCAGCGAAAACATCGATTCGCCGAAGAAGCATCGCCCCAGCGCGAGGCCGTACATGCCGCCCACGAGCCGGCCATCCTGATTCCAGGCCTCAATGGAATGCACGATGCCTTTCTGGTGAAGGCGGGAGTATGCCTCGGTCATTTCGTCCGTAATCCAGGTGCCTTCCTGGCGGCTTTCGGCGCACAGGCGGATAACCTCTGGGAATGCCTGATCGGCGGTAATTCGAAAGCGCTGTTGATTGAGCGTGCGCCGCAGGCTGCGGGACACGTGAATCTCTTCGGGGAAAAGCACACAGCGGGGGTTGGGGGACCACCACAGAATGGGCTGGTCGTCGCTGTACCAGGGAAAGATGCCTTGGCGGTAGGCCAGTACCAGGCGGTCCGGTGACAAATCTCCGCCGAGCGCCAATAAACCATCGGGGTCTTCTAAGGCCTGATCAGCCGGAGGGAACCAGAGACGGTCGGGGTCTATCCAGGGTAGCGTCGCCATCCGCTTCTTCGGGCTGGTGAATGAGAGGGGCTGAAGCCTTCAGCCCCTTAAGCTCAGTGTAGCCGCGGTCAGTCCTGTTGATCCAGGAAACGTTCGGCGTCCAGTGCCGCCATGCAGCCGAAGCCGGCGGAGGTTACGGCCTGACGGTAGACGTGGTCAGCCACGTCACCTGCTGCGAACACGCCGGAGACGCTGGTTTCGGTGGCCATGCCGTTGAGGCCGGAGCGGATCTGCACATAGCCGTTTTTCATCTCCAGCTGACCCTCGAACAGATCAGTGTTCGGCTTGTGGCCGATGGCGATGAACACGCCCGCAAGATCGATTTCCTGCGTGCTGTCGTCCTTGGTGCTCTTGATCCGCATACCGGTTACGCCAGTCTCGTCACCCAGGACCTCGTCCAGGGTGTGATCCCAGACGATGCGAATGTTGCCATTTTCCGCCTTCTCGAACAGCTTGTCCTGAAGGATCTTCTCGGCCCGGAGCTTGTCGCGGCGATGAACCAGGGTGACTTCCTCGGCAATGTTGGACAGATACAGGGCTTCTTCAACCGCGGTATTGCCGCCGCCGAGCACCGCAACTTTTTGCTTGCGATAGAAGAAACCGTCGCAGGTCGCACAGGCGGACACGCCCTTGCCCTTGAACGCTTCTTCCGAGTCCAGTCCGAGGTACATGGCGGACGCGCCGGTGGCGATGATCAAGGCGTCGCAGGTGTATTCGCCGTGATCGCCCTTGAGACGGAAGGGACGGCTTTGCACGTCGGCTTCGTTAATGAAGTCGTAAACAATGTTGGTTTCAAAGCGTTCGGCATGCTTGAGCATGCGCTGCATCAGTTCCGGGCCCTGAACGCCGTCGTTATCGCCTGGCCAGTTATCGACGTCGGTGGTGGTGGTGAGCTGACCGCCCACCTCGATACCGGTAATCAGGGTCGGGTTCAGGTTGGCGCGGGCGGCATAGACCGCAGCGCTATAGCCGGCGGGGCCTGAGCCCAGGATGATCAGTCGGGAATGCTTGCTTTCACTCATTGCACTTCTCTCGATTCAAGTCGGTGTCTGTAACCTGGAAGCGGAGCTCGGGCGCCGCTCGGAATAGGGTATTTTTAACTGGAGGTGGTGAAGCCTATCACGACCAGCACGGCTTCTCATTTGATTTGATTAATGCCGATGATAAATCCTGGCTATGTGAGCCGGAATATCCGGTCTCTCTACTCTATGACCGATACTGAACTGAGCAATTGCCGAACGCGATCCGTACTTTTACTGGATTCACCCTGTTCCAGACGATGACCGGCGACGGCCGGAAAAACCGCCTGAATGTCGTCCGGGAGTACGTGGTGGCGGCCATTCATCAACGCCCAGGCCTTCGCCGCCCTGACCAGTCCCAATCCTGCTCGGGGCGACAGGCCATAGAGCAAGCCTGGCATGCGCCGGCTCTGTTCCAGCAAGCGCTGAACATAGTCCAGCAGTGGCGGGCTGGTGCTGACGCGGTCCACGCCGTCCTGGAGCGTCGCCAGGTTCTGTTCGGATAGTTGCGGTAGCATCTGTTCCGTCAGCACGCGGCGGTCTTCCCCTTCAAGCAGTTCCCGCTCCGCCCGGGGATCGGGATAGCCCAGCTGCAGGCGCATCAGAAATCGGTCGAGTTGAGACTCGGGCAGGGGGAAAGTGCCTCCTTGCTCGACCGGGTTCTGGGTGGCAATGACAAAAAAGGGCAGTGGCAGAGGGCGGGTCTCGCCCTCGATCGACACCTGGCGTTCTTCCATGGCCTCCAGCAGGGCGCTTTGAGTGCGGGGGGAGGCCCGGTTAATTTCGTCAGCCAGCACCACCTGGGCAAAGATGGGGCCTTGGTGGAACACCAGGGCGCCCGCTTCCTTGTCGTACATGGAAAACCCAAGCACATCCGCCGGGAGCAGGTCATTGGTGAACTGGATACGTTGGTAGCTCAGCCCCATCACCTTGGCGAGTGCGTGCGACAGGGTGGTCTTGCCCATGCCTGGAATATCTTCGATCAGCAAGTGGCCGCGGGCGAGCAGTCCGCAGACGGCCAGTCGTACCTGTTGCTCCTTGCCGAGCAGGATGGTGTTGAGCTGGTCGACGACGCCGTCAATCAGTTTCTTCATTGGTTGGTCAGTCCCGTACCCGCTTCATAATGTCGCCGTAGGCCTCAATGCGTCGATCCCGAAGGTAGGGCCAGATTCGGCGTACTGCTTCGCTACGCCGGGTGTCTATGTCGACGGTGAGTACGGCTTCGCCCTGGTGGTTGGCGCGTGCGAGGAACTCACCCTGGGGGCCGCAGACAAAGCTGTTGCCCCAGAAGCGAATGCCCTCGCCCTGGCCGCTGGGATCGGGCTCAGTACCGATACGGTTCGGTGCAATGACCGGAAGGTTGTTGGCGACGGCGTGCCCGCGCTGTACGGTCACCCAGGCGTCCAGCTGGCGGGCTCTTTCGTCCTCTGGGTCGGTCATGTCCCAACCGATGGCGGTGGGGTAGATCAGCAGTTCGGCACCCGCCAGTGCCATGAGTCGGGCCGCTTCCGGGTACCACTGATCCCAGCAGACCAGCACGCCGAGCTTGCCGACCGAGGTCTGGATCGGGGTGAAGCCGCTGGAGCCGTCGTTACGGGTGGCGTCACCGGGGGTGAAGTAGAACTTCTCGTAGAACCCGGGATCGTCGGGAATATGCATTTTGCGATACAGGCCCGCGAGGCTGCCGTCAGAATCGAAGACCACTGCTGTGTTGTGGTAAACCCCATTCATCCGACGCTCGAAAATCGAGCCAACCAGTACGATACCAAGCTCTCTGGCCAGCGCCGCCAGCCGTTCGCTGCTGGGACCCGGAATGGGCTCGGCCAGTTCGAAGATGGCGGTGTCCTCGGACTGGCAGAAATACAGCGTAGCGTGCAGTTCCTGCAGAACCACCAGTTGGGCGCCTTCTTTCGCGGCCTGTCGTACCAGCCGTTCGCTGGTGGCCAGGCTTTGCTGTTTGTCAGCGCTGCAGGCCTGCTGTACGGCAGCGACCCGCAATTGGGAAGAAGCAGTGGTCAAGATCGTGTTACTCCGAGGGAATTTGCATGGTCACGCAATGCAGGCTGCCATGTTGCTTGATCAGGGCGCGACAGTTGATCGGGATGATTTCCCGTTCAGGGAACAGGCCGGCCAATATCTCGATGGCTTCGCCATCCTGGGGTACGTCGTAGATCGGCAGCAGGATGGCCTGATTGATGATCAGGAAATTGGCGTAGGTGGCTGGCAGCCGTTCGCCGTCATCATCGTAGATGGCTTCCGGCCAGGGAAGTGGCGTTAGCTGGAAAGGCCGACCATTCGCCTGCTGGAACTGCTCCAGCTCTTCTTTCATGGCGTTGAGGGCGGGGTAGTGCTCATCGCCTGGGTCCGGGCAGCTAACGTAACAGATGCCGTCCGGCGCATAGAAGCGGGCCAGGGTGTCGATGTGGCTGTCGGTGTCGTCACCGGCCAAATAACCGTGATTGAGCCAGAGCACCCGCTTCGCACCTAGATGCTCGCCGAGGGCGGATTCGATATCTGCCCGGTCGAGGCTGGGGTTGCGGGTGGGGGTGAGGAGGCATTCACTGGTCGTCAGAATGGTACCTTCGCCATTGGACTCGATGGAGCCGCCCTCCAGTACCAGATTGACTGCCTGCAACGGTAACGCACCGAATCCGCCGGCATTGGCGAGGCGTTGGTTCAGTTGGTCGTCCTTGGCATGGGGGAATTTTCCGCCCCAGGCATTGAAGCTGAAATCCAGCAGCGCCAGGCCGTGGCGTCCCTTGACGGCGATCGGGCCGTGATCTCGGGCCCAGGTATCGTCGGCCGGAGCCGAAATGGTCGTGAGCCGTCCCGACAGTTCCTCTGCCTGGATGGCTTGTTGCAACGTGGATTCGACCCGAGCCAGTTGATCGGCGTCTTCGCAGCTGACGATCAGGTTCTGATATCTCAGAACGCTCCTGGCGATGTCAAAGAACACCGGCTCCACTTCGTCAAGGATGTCGCACCAGTCTGTACCGGCATGAGGCCAGGTGAGCATAACTGCCTGCTGTGGCGCCCACTCAGCAGGCATTAAGGATGTTGGGCTCAAATCGCAACCACCTTCATTAAGCAGTATTGGAGGGCTGACATTCTAACGGCTCCAGAGCCGTGCGTCAGGAGTTCCGGAACCGTTTTTTTGTTACGCTCGGAGCGGATTTGTAACGGCTCACCGTTTGGGTTTCATCACCGAATGAATGACGTGATCGTATTCGAAGTAAACCGTGAATTCCGGATAGTGCCACTGGGTAATCGGTGGCTCGCCAACCGGCCCGGAAATCTGTTGCGGATTGCCGTAGCTGTTCCGAACGGCAGCCTGACTCTGGCCGGTCCGGGGCAGGTTGGTGGCGCCGCGTTCGGCCTGAGTCATGACCGGAACCCGGACCTCTTCGGCGGCCACCGGGGTGGCCAGGGAGGCACTCAGCGCCAGGGCGCCGGCCAGGCCAATCAGTCCGGAAGTTAGCTGTTTGCTCATGGGGGCGATACTCCTGCAGTTTTTTGTGTTATTCGCTCTCGGGCGATTTTAATTTTTCTTGCGCTGCCGAACCTGCCATTTCATCACATGCCGCGCAATCTGTTGCCGGTCACTGTCGTGAATGGAGGTGAATTGCGTGCGGATGCGACTGCCGCCCTGGCGGTCGGGTATGGCATCGATCACTTCGGCCACCGCCTGCGGCCTGAACAGCTCGGGCGGCAGGGTCATTCTGACCGCCAGCTGATCGCCGGCCTGGTAGGCCGTGCCGGTGATGAAAAAGGCGATGCCTCCTTCGCTAAGAGTAACATCTTGCCATTGCTCCTGTTGCAACGGATTTTGTTCAAAGGCCATAATGCGCGCCAGCGTATCGAGCTTCCCATTCAGGGATTTGATCAGGGTAGTCAGCAATCGATCTTGTTCGGCAAGACTGGCCAGGTGAAGCCGAATGTCCTGGTCCAGTCGTCGCAGTTCGTCCCTGAGGCCGTTCAGGTGCCCTTCATTGAACGGGTCGTTGAGGCCGGAATGTCCAGGCTCCAACTTCCGAATCTCCAGACCGATTCGGTCTTGAATGCGGAAATAGTCTCGTCGGTCAGGTAGTGACCCGTTGGACGGGGCTTCAGCCATGATCGCTCCACGTTTTTTGTTATGTTACACAAGTTTAGCAGCTTCCGCCCGGACTGTGAGCCGACAGCGGGCTAAACCCAATCAAGGTGTAAACAGGCTCCGCCACATGTTCAGACCACTGTCACTTTATATCGGGTTGCGGTACACCGCAGCCAAACGTCGAAATCATTTCATCTCCTTTATTTCCATGACCTCGATGATCGGTCTGATGCTGGGGGTGGCGGTTCTGATTATCGTATTGTCCGTGATGAACGGATTCGATCGGGAATTGAAACAGCGGATTCTGGGCATGGTTCCCCATGCTGTTATCCGCGGCGACGATGTGCTTAGCAACTGGCAAGCGGTGGACGCGTCGGTAAGTGGACACCCTGAGGTTCGGGCCGCGGCTCCGTTCATCCAGGGCCAGGGCATGATTACCGGCGGCGGCAACGTACGGGGGGTTCTGCTGAACGGTATTTTGCCCGAGGAAGAGCGCCAGGTGTCCATCATCGAGAATCATATGGTGGAAGGTGCCCTGGACGACCTTCGCAGCGGTGAGTTCGGCATTATCATCGGCCGGTTGATGGCGGCCAGTTTGAGGTTGCAGGTGGGGGATAAAGTGACGGTTGTGTTGCCGGAAGCCTCAGTCACGCCAGCGGGTGTGTTGCCCCGTCTCAAGCGCTTCACCGTGAAGGGGGTGTTCAGTGTCGGCGCCGAGCTGGATGGCAACTACACCTTGATCCACATGGATGACGCCGCCAAATTGATGCGGACCAATGGCCTGGCCCACGGCGTGCGCCTGCTGGTGGACGATCTGTTTCGGGCGCCCCGGGTGGCCGAGGAAGCCGCCATGGCTCTGGGAGGGCGTTTTTTCGTTTCCGACTGGACTCGTACCCACGGCAACCTGTTCCAGGCGATCCGTATGGAAAAAACGATGATTGGCCTGTTGCTGATGTTCATCGTGGCGGTGGCCGCGTTCAACATCGTATCCACGCTGGTCATGGTGGTCACCGATAAAACGTCCGATATCGCGATCCTTCGCACCATGGGGGCAACCCCCGGACGCATCATGCGGATCTTCATCGTACAGGGGGCGGTCATCGGCATGGTCGGTACCGTGGTCGGCACCTTGCTGGGTGTGGTTGGGGCCTACAACATCAGTGACTTTATCGGCTGGGTCGAGCGCCTGATGGGGCATCAGTTCCTCAACGCCGATGTGTATTTCATCAGCTATTTGCCGTCCCAGTTACAGTGGGTCGACGTTGGCATCATCAGCGGTGCCGGCTTGCTGATGAGCTTGCTGGCGACCATCTATCCGGCCTGGCGTGCGTCCCGGGTCGATCCTGCGGAGGCCCTGCGATATGAATAATCAACGACAGGACGCGGTGCCGGGTGTGCCGGTTATTTGCTGCTCCGGGGTGACCCGTACCTACAAAGAAGGGCCCACCGAGCTGACGATCTTTTCCGACATTTCGCTGACGGTATCACCCGGAGAGACCGTTGCCATTGTTGGCAGCAGTGGCGCGGGTAAAACGACATTACTGAACCTGTTGGGGGGGCTGGACCGGCCCTCGTCCGGTCACATCGAGATTTGCGGCCGGGACATTCACCGTATGAGCGAAGCCGGTCGGGCGCGTTTTCGCAACCGACATCTGGGGTTCGTCTACCAGTTCCACCATTTGCTGCCAGAATTCAGTGCCCTGGAAAACGTGATGATGCCCTGTGCGCTCGGCGGCATGTCAGCCCAACCCGCTGCGGACAAGGCTCGCGAGTTGTTGGCTCGGGTCGGTTTGGATCAGCGCCTGGCGCACAAGCCAGGCGAGCTTTCCGGGGGCGAGCGGCAGCGGGTGGCGATAGCCCGGGCGCTGGTCAATGAGCCCGAGTGCGTCCTGATGGACGAGCCAACCGGCAATCTGGATGAGCACACCGGCGACAGCGTGCGTCAACTGATTGAGTCGCTGCGGGACCAGCTGGGTATTGCATTTGTCATGGTCACCCACGACCTGAAAATGGCGAACAGCCTAGGGCGGGTGTTGCGGCTGGAGCAAGGGCGGTTGGAGACGGTAGCCTCTGCCGGATGAGGGCAGCGGTCAGCCTTCGCGCTGGCATCGTCTCAGCTGTCGTTCACGCCAGTGGGCGCGGACTCTTCGCCGCCACAGGTACTGGATGAACAGATAGCAGAGGCAGCTGGCCAGGGTCGCCACAATCAGGGAGCCGAAATACAGCGGAATGCCGATCTCCACCAGGCTTTCGCTGATCCAGCCCCAGGACAGCTCGAACTGAAAGTGCATCACCGGCCGGTCCAGCAGCCAGGCACCCACCTTATAGTTGAAATAAAACAGCGGTGGCATGGTGAGCGGGTTGCTGATCCAGACCAGCACCACTGACAACGGCAGGTTGGCGTTGAACCAAATGGCGCAGAACGCGGCGGCAACCATTTGAAACGGCATTGGAATCAAGCAGAAGAAGATTCCGATCAGGATCGCGCGGGCGACACAATGGCGGTTGATGTGCCACAGGTTGGGTTCGTGAAGGATATCACCCAGAAAGTGCAGCGCCTGGATGGAGCGGACTCTATCCGGCGTGGGCAGGTATCGTTTCATGAACTGCTTCGGCATTGGAAGTTCTGCCTGTTCCATTTACGGATATTGGGGTCCACTCAAGTATAGGAGCAGAACTCTTCAACTCTAGTGACTCGTCTGGTTAATTCGTTAACCGACTGCGTGACGCTGAGGCCTCATTGGCTCAGTAGGTTAACGAATTAACCAGACGGGACACCATGCATCGGACACGGATTGTCCGGGGATTCATACATGCGGGCAGGGATTACCGCTTTTTCATGCGGCGTTATATTACTGTATTGGCTCGACTTCATTCCACCTCTGATGTGGCTGGGAACGGGGTTTGTTGTGCTGCTGGTTGCATCCCGCATTTCCGCCATGCAAACCCTGCGCGGGGCTTTGTTGGTCATGGCGGCATTGATCGGCGGCCTTGGTTGGGCAGCCCTGGCCGCCGGAGACCGACTTGAACGATCCTTGCCTGTGGATCTGGAGGGACGGTTGCTGAAGGTTGAGGGCTATCTTTGTGATATTCCCTCGCCCGGAGTTTATAACAGTGTCCGGTTCAGCCTTTGCGTTGAACGCTGGCTGTCACTGGATGGCTCCGTCGCTGATCGATCCAGATTGCCTCGGAAGCTGCGATTGGCGTGGTATGGCGAAGAGGCCACCCTGATGCTGCCACATCGAATGCAAGCCCAGGTTGTGCTCAAACGCCCTCATGGATCGGTCAATCCGGTGGGTTTTCGTTACGAATCCTGGTTATTCCGCCACAACTATCGGGCGACGGGCACACTACGCCAAATCGACATCGTTGCAGATACCACCTGTGCGCCAGAGTGCCAGTACCACCGTATGCGCAATACGCTGGCGCACCGTCTCCATGCCACGCTCATGGCAGCCGACCACCACCCTCTGGCAGAAGCGTTAATGATCGGGTACCGGGGCTGGTTAACGCCGGACCACTGGCGGGTCTTCAAGGATACCGGCACGATTCACCTGGTTGCGATTTCAGGACTGCATTTAGGTCTAATCGCGGTGTTCGTTGGCATCGCGGTGCGCTGGGTATTGCGCTGGCTGCCCAGACACTGGTTGTCCCCGCACCGGCAACGGCTGGTTCTGGTGGGGGTGGTATTGCTGGTCAGCTTGGCTTTTGCCCTGCTGGCAGGGTTTACGGTGCCGACCCGGCGAGCGCTGGCGATGGTGGCGGTGGCCAGTTGGCTGGCACTTCGGGCGCGTCAGGTCAGCGCCTGGTCTGGATGGTTGCTGGCCTTGACGCTGGTACTGGTGTTTGATCCCTTCGCGCCGATGGACCAGGGCTTCTGGTTGTCATTCCTGGCGGTGGCCATCCTGATTCTGGCCTTTGCTCGACGCTTGCGGCCGGCATCCTGGCTGGGCGCGCTGGTGATTGCCCAATTTGCGGTGTTCGCCGGGCTGTGGCCGGTGCTTGCGTGGTCGGGACAGGCGACGTCACCGGTCAGCGGCTTGGCCAACCTGGTGGCCATTCCCTGGTTGTCCCTTGTCGTGATGCCGGTACTGCTGGTGGGCGGCTGCGTGTTGGCCATTGCGCCGGGCCTGAGCGGCTGGGTTGGAGGTCTGTTCGACCTGGTGTTGGGCCTGCTCTGGCATTGGTTGGCCGGACTGTCGGCCTTGCCGGTCAGTGACTTGGGCGGTGGTGCTGTGTTGGCAGCGCTGGTGGCATTGGCCGTGCTGCTATGCCTCGTGCTACCGGATCGGCGAGTCCGTCTGGCAACAGCGACAGCGGTGTTGGTCTGGTTTGTCGTGGGGGTGACGCTGGAGTCCTCGCAACCCCTTGCCAATGAGTACGTCAGCCAACCGGAAATTTGGTTCTGGGACGTCGGGCAGGGCACATCGGTCCTGCTTCGTCACGAGCGATCCGTCTTGCTCTACGATACCGGACCAGAGTCGCCGTCGGGCCATTCGGCGGTGGCTGGCGTGATATTGCCCAATCTTCAGCGACTGGGGGTTAAAACGCTGGATCATTTGGTGATCAGTCACGGTGACAGCGATCACGCCGGCGGCCTCCCGATGTTGTTCACGGCCTTGCCGGTTGATCGTGTGGTGAGTGGTGAGCCCGAGCGTGTGTCATCGCTTTGGCGAGACGGACGCTCGCCGCCGGTATTGCCCTGCGAATCGGGACAGGTCTTCATGGTCGGTCAGTTGGAAGTTCGCCTCTGGCAATACCAACCGCCAGACGGGCGGCCTCCCGCTGGGAATGACGCGTCTTGCGTCCTGGCGGCTCGATACGCCGGCACCGAAGTGATCTTGCCGGGCGATATCAGTCGCGACGTCGAGCATTCCTATCTGGTTGAACATGCCCTTTATCGTGCGCTTGACCCTCCGCAACGTGGCCAACGCCTTGTGCTGGCTCCGCACCACGGCAGCAAAACCTCGTCCGGACCGCGCTGGGTGGCGCAACTGCTGCCAGACTTGGTGGTTTTTAGCGCTGGGTATCGCCATCGCTTCGGTCATCCCCATGACCAGGTGGTCGACCGCTACCGGGCGGCGGGCAGCAAGAGTTATAACACGGCTTATTCCGGTGCCCTGCGTGTGGTGATTTCCGGTTTGGAGGTGGTGGTTGAGGAAAGCCGTTCAGCCGCTCCGTTCTGGGTCGATTCGACGGATGTGGTGAGCGGTCACGGACGGTGACATTCCGGGTGTGGCCTCCCTCCCCAGCTATGCTAAAGTAGCGCGGCTTGTAAACAAACAGGGAGACCAAGCGTGTTCGAGCTTTTGAAAGCTGGTGGCATCCTGATGGTGCCGATTGTTGCCTGTTCCATTCTCGCCCTCGCCATCATTCTTGAGCGATTCTGGACGCTGCGGGCGTCCCGCATCACCCCGGAACACACGATCAACGAGCTCTGGCGCTGGATCAAGAAGAAAGAGCTGAACAGCCGAAAGCTCAAAGCGTTGCAGGGGTCTTCTCCTCTTGGCCGAATTCTGGCCAGTGGCTTGATGAACGCCAAGCATGGCCGTGAAATCATGAAGGAGAGCATCGAGCATGAGGCCAGTCAGGTGATCCATGACCTGGAGCGCTTCCTCAACCCGCTTGGTACGGTGGCAACCATCACGCCATTGCTGGGGCTGCTCGGCACGGTGATCGGGATGATCAAGGTGTTCGCCGAGATTCAGCTGGCCGGGGTGGGCAACGCGGGTAACCTGGCCGGCGGTATTTCCGAAGCCTTGATCACGACCGCCGCCGGATTGAGCGTGGCCATTCCTTCGTTGATTTGTCATCGCTACTTCATTCGCCGGGTGGATGAACTGGTGGTTGGCATGGAGCAGGAAGCCATCAAGCTGGTGGAAGTTGTCCATGGTGACCGTGAAATCGACGTGGAAGGAGCCTGAGCGCCGTGAAATTCAAGCGCCAGAGGAGTCAGGAGGTCGGTGTAGACCTGACGCCGCTGATTGATGTGGTGTTTCTGCTACTTATATTCTTTATGGTTTCCACGACCTTCACCCGGGAAAGTCACCTTCAGGTGGATTTGCCGGAAGCCGATGGCGAGGTGGCCGAAACCGAGATCCGTCAGATAGATGTGGTCATCAATGCCCAGGGCCAGTATCGGGTCAACGAACGCACGCTGGTGAACAACCGTCTGGAAACCCTGGAGCGGGCGATTCGTGAATTGGCAAATGGTGACACCAGCTTGCCGTTCATTATTACTGCCGATGCCAACACACCCCACCAGTTTGTGGTCCGCGCGATGGACGTTGCCGGCCGCCTGGGATTCGCCAAACTAAGCATTACAACCGAGCGCAGCAGTGAAGAACCTTGACCCAAACCTGGTCCTAGCCCAGACGCCTGCAAGCAACTGGCAGACCTATAAGCGATTGCTGTCCTATGTCCGTCCGTTCTGGGTGGCCTTTTCGTTGGCGGTGGTGGGGAATGTCATCTACGCCGCCGCATCCACAGGCATGGCTGCGGCCATGGAGTACGTTATTGAAGCCATCGAGAACCCAACCGACCAGAACCGTCTGCTGTTAACGGCGTTAATTGTTGGGATCTTCGCGTTCCGTGGCGTCGGTACGTTTATGAGTCAGTATTTTATCAGTTACGTTGGTCGTAATGTGATCAATGTGCTGAGAAATCAGGTGTTTGAGCGGCTGATGTCGCTCCCTTCCCGCTACTTTGACGACAACGCCTCCGGGCGTCTGGTGTCGAAGCTGACGTTCAATGTTGAGCAGGTGGCGGATGCCACCACCAACGCGGTGACCATTACCCTGCGGGAAGGGTTGACCATCCTCGGCCTGCTGAGTTTCATGCTGTATACCAACTGGAAACTCACCGCGGTGTTCGTCATTGTCGGGCCGATTATCGGGCTGATCGTGAGCTATGTCAGCAAGCGGTTTCGCAAGCTCAGCAAACGCATCCAGAGTTCCATGGGCGACATCACCCACGTTGCCTCGGAGAGCATTTCCGGTTACCGGGTGGTTCGAACCTTTGGGGGCGAGGATTATGAGCGAGACCGCTTTCGCGCGGTCAGCCGGCGGAATCTGACTCAGAGCCTGAAAATGACCTCCACCCAGGCGATCAGCGTGCCGGTGATCCAGGTACTGGTGGCGCTCGCCATAGCGTCACTGGTTTGGTTGATGTTGGCGCCAGAGATCCGCGGCACCATGACGACCGGTGAACTGATCGCCTTTATCACCGCGGCAACGACCATGGCCAAGCCCATCCGCCAGGTAACCTCGGTGCATGCCAAGATCCAGAAAGGCGTGGCCGCTGCCCACGACGTGTTCAATACCATGGACGAGGAGCCCGAGGCGGATCATGGCACCTTTGCACCGGATCGGGTGCGGGGTGATATTCGATTCGACAACGTCAGTTTCCGCTACCGTGATCAGCTGGACGACGTGTTGAAGGGAATTAGTCTGGATATTCCGGCGGGACAGAGTGTGGCGCTGGTGGGACGATCCGGCAGTGGCAAATCCACGCTGGTGAGCTTGCTACCGCGTTTCTATGACCATACCGGCGGTTCGATCTGTATCGACGGCCACCCGCTCAACGATTTCGCCCTGGCTTCACTGCGTGGGCAGATCGCCCTGGTCACCCAGAATGTGGTGCTGTTCAACGACACCATCGCCGCGAACATTGCTTACGGCGCCTTGCGGGATTGCAGCCGGGAGGAGATCCGGGAGGCCGCCGCCAAGGCCCATGCCCTGGAGTTTATCGACCGGATGCCGGACGGTCTCGATACCGTCATCGGCGACAACGGTGTCATGCTGTCGGGCGGCCAGCGCCAGCGACTGGCGATTGCCCGGGCGCTACTGAAGAATGCACCTGTGCTGATTCTGGATGAGGCGACTTCCGCGTTGGATACCGAGTCGGAGCGTCATATCCAGGAGGCGCTGGAAACGGTCATGCAGGGCCGAACCACACTGGTGATTGCGCACCGCCTGTCAACCATCGAGAACGCCGATCGTATCGTGGTCATGGACGCCGGCAGCATCGTGGAATCCGGTACTCATGAGGAGCTGCTGGCCGCAGGGCGCGCCTACGCCCAGCTCCACCAGATGCAATTCAGCGAATCGGTATGACGGCACCGGTTGATCGCCTTTGGTACGGCTCTGGTCGGCCGTTATGGCCGTTGTGGCCGCTGGCCTGGCTGTTTCGTTGGATATCTGCGCGCCGCCGCCAGAAATTACTGACGGTCGCCGCGCCGTCGGAATTGCCGGTGCCCGTGGTGGTGGTAGGCAACATCACGGCGGGTGGTACCGGAAAGTCTCCCTTGACCGCCTGGCTGGTGACCGCACTGCGAGCACGAGGCTGGCGTCCGGTGATCCTGAGCCGGGGCTACGGCGGCCAGGCCGACAGCCACCCACTGCTGGTCAACGACGCTATCTCGGCGGAGCAAGCCGGTGATGAGCCAGTCATGCTATGGCAGCAGACCGGGTGTCCTGTGGTGGTCGATCCCAAGCGGTATCGAGGCGGTCATTGGGCGCTGCAACAGAGGCTGGGTGATATCCTGGTGTGCGACGACGGCCTGCAACACTACGCCCTGCCGCGTGACATCGAGCTGGCGGTGTTCGATGGTGCACGAGGGCTGGGTAATGGCGCTCCCATTCCGGTCGGGCCGTTGCGGGAACCCGCCAGTCGATTGAACTCGGTGGATTACGTCATCACCAATGGTGCTGAGCCGCTGGCGCTCAATCATCCGCATCAGTATTGCATGACCTTGACGCCTGGCCGGCTGCGCCATTTGCATTCCTCTGACCAGCATCCGCCAGGCTGGCTGCAGGGGCGTAAGGTACGGGCGGTGGCCGGTATCGGCAATCCCCAGCGATTTTTCGATACACTGATGGAGCTGGGGGCGAAGGTGCGTCCGCTGGGCTTGCCCGATCACCATCGGTTCAAGCCGTCCGATCTGACGCTGGAGCCGGATGAGGTGCTGGTGGTGACGGCCAAGGATGCGGTGAAGTGCGCGTCCCTGGCGCCTCAGGCTACCTGGGTCCTGGATGTGACCGCGGAGTTGCCGGATGCCTTTTTGACTTCGTTGTTGGCCCGGCTGTCTGGGCTGGGGTCCGAAAAGGGTGACTCTACTTTGAATGAGCTGCGAGATTAGATATGGATAAAAAACTGTTGGCAATGTTGGCTTGCCCAGTGTGCAAAGGCGACCTTATTTTCGATCAGGAGCGCCAGGAACTTATTTGTTACAACGACGCCATGGCATTCCCCGTTCGTGAGGGCATTCCGGTGATGCTGGCGGTCGAGGCTCGGACCCTGTCCACCGATGAACGGCTGGCCAAGCGTTGATTCTCGACGATGGTGACTTGATGAAACAGGAATAAGGTATGTCTTTTTCGGTTGTAATTCCGGCTCGTTATGCGTCTACCCGGCTTCCAGGTAAACCTTTGGCGGACATTGCCGGCAAGCCGATGATACAGCACGTTTACGATCGGGCCTCGGAGAGCGGAGCCTCCCGAATCGTGGTGGCGACGGACGATGAACGCATTCGCGCCGCCTGTGCCGACTTTGGCGCCGAGGTGGTGATGACGTCCCCGGACCATGCCAGTGGCACGGATCGCCTGGAAGAGGTTGCCCGAACGCTGGGATTTGCCGAGGACCACTGCATTGTAAATGTGCAGGGCGACGAGCCGCTGTTGCCAGCAGCGCTTATCGACCAGGTGGCGGCTAACCTGGTTCAGCATCCGGACGCCTCCATCGCCACGCTGTGCGAGGCCATTCTGGAGCCGGACGCGTTATTCAATCCCAATGTGGTCAAGGTGGTCTTCGATCATCGCGGCATGGCCCATTATTTCAGCCGCGCACCGATTCCCTGGGCGCGTGACGAGTGGTCCGCTGGTGCGGTGCCGGACAGGTTGCCCACCAGCATCGGCTATTACCGGCACATCGGGATTTATGGATATCGGGTCAAATTGTTGCAGGATTTTGTAACCTGGGCCCCGGCGCCCATTGAGGTGACCGAATCGCTGGAGCAGTTGAGGGCCTTGTTTAACGGCGCGCGCATACATGTTTCCCAAGCCTGCCAGCAGCCCCCGGCGGGGGTGGATACCGAGGCGGATCTGGAGCGGGTACGCCGGCTGTTCGCGAAGGACCTTTGAGTGAAGGGATACGGCGATGTCTGACAAGGTGCGAGTTCTGTTTGTCTGCCTGGGCAATATTTGCCGGTCGCCGACTGCTGAAGGTGTGTTTCAGCAAGCGGTGGATGCTGCGGGAATGCAGACCCTTATCGAGGTGGATTCCTGTGGCACCGGTTCCTGGCATGTGGGTAAGGCACCGGATAGCCGCGCAATCGAGGCGGCGCGTCGTCGGGGCATCGACATCAGCCATCTGCGTGCCCGCCAGTTCCAGCCGAACGATCTGACGCAATTCGATTACATTCTGGTGATGGACCGTCAGAATCTGGCCGACGTCAAAGACCTGTGGCATCGTGACGGTGGTACCGAGCCCAGGCTGTTCCTCGAATTCGCCAATACCAGTGGATCGTTGGAAGTCCCAGACCCGTACTTCGGTGGTGTCCAGGGATTTGAGCGGGTGTTGGACCTGATCGAGTCGGCCAGTCAGGGCCTCATTGCCACCATTAGGGAGAAGCAGGCGTGAAAAGCGGTCTGGTCGTGCAAGAGTCGGTCAGCCTGATGCCCAGGAACACGCTGCGGGTTGAGGTGATGGCGCGGTATTACACCAACGTCACCTCGGTGGAACAGCTGCGGCAGGCCCTGGCCTGGGCGGACGAGCGTGGCCTGGAAACGCTGATTCTGGGCGGCGGCAGCAATTTGGTCTTTGCCGACGATGTGGATGCCCTGGTCATCCACATGGCCATCGCTGGTTGTCATTGGGCAAATGCGGCAAATGGCGAGGCCACGCTTGTGCTTGGTGCCGGTGAGTGCTGGCATGAGGCGGTGCTTTATGCCGCCGCAGCCGGATACCGGGGCATTGAAAATCTGGCGCTGATTCCGGGCACCGCCGGTGCCGCTCCGATTCAGAATATCGGGGCCTATGGCGTCGAGTTGAGCGACACCCTGGTCAGTGTCACGGCGCTCGATAGCGAATCGCAGGATATAGTGAAGCTATCCAATGAAGCCTGCGAATTTGCCTATCGGGACAGTCTGTTCAAGCGCCAGCCCGGTCGCTACATCATTCTGGAGATCGCGATGCAGTTGTCCAGAACACGCTCGCTGGCGCTCGGTTATGGCGATTTGCAGCAGTATTTTTCCGGGCGGGAGCCCGCTCGTGCTCTAACTCCGGCGGACGTGGCGCAGGGGGTGATGGCCATCCGCCGCCGCAAACTCCCTGATCCCGCACAGTTGCCCAATGTCGGCAGTTTTTTCAAGAATGCCATCGTGCCGCAGGATACCTGGGAACAGCTCCGTGCCGATCATCCCGATATGGTGGCTTACCCCGCCGATCACAGCGTCAAGCTCGCCGCCGCCTGGCTGATCGATCAATGTGGCTGGAAAGGCTATCGCGAAGACAAGGTTGGAGTGCATAACCGACAGGCGCTGGTGCTGATCAACCACAACGGGGGCACAGGGGCAGACATCTTAGCCTTGGCGCGGCGAATCCGTGATGATGTGCAGGCGAGATTTGGCGTCGAGCTGGAAATGGAGCCCCGGGTCGTGCCGGCCGGGCTCGGGCTCTGACTGATCAGAATCTGACGTAGCTTGCGCAGACAAACTGCAAGCCCGGAACCGGACAGCGGCGATTCCGGGCTTGCGGTATGGACGAGCCTGAAGTTACAGGCCCGGTCTGGGCGAGGCGTTGACGATGAAAGGCAGCGCTTGCTCAAGCGGGATGTCCTGACGGTCGGCGTCACGCCGTCCCTTGTATTCCAGGGTTCCTGCGGTGAGCCCTCGGTCGGATACCACGAAACGATGGGGGATGCCGATCAGCTCCATGTCCGCGAATTTCACGCCGGGGCGTTCATTGCGATCATCCAGCAGTACGTCGTAGCCGGCCTGACGCAATTGGGTGTACAGGATTTCGGCGGCTTCCATCACGGCGGGAGATTTGTGCGCGTTCAGGGTGACGATCGCCACCTCGAACGGTGCTATGGCGTCTGGCCAAATGATGCCCTTGTCGTCGTGGTTCTGTTCAATGGAGGCGGCGACGATCCGGGAGACGCCGATCCCGTAACAGCCCATTTCAACGATGGCGGTCTTGCCATTCTCATCCAGAACGGTGGCGTTCATGGCCTGGCTGTATTTGTTGCCCAGCTTGAAGATGTGCCCGACTTCGATACCGCGACGAATCTCCAGCGTGCCTTGGCCATCCGGGCTGGCATCGCCCTCGACCACCTTACGCAGATCTTCGACGCGGGGCAGGGGGACATCACGTTCCCAGTTCACCCCAGTCAGGTGGTAGCCCTCCTTGTTTGCACCGCAGACAAAGTCCGCCAGGTGGGCCGCGCTGCGGTCAACGATGACCGGAACCGCCAAGCCTACGGGGCCGATAGAGCCCGGCTTGCAACCCACGACTTGCTCGATCTCTTCGTCGGTTGCCATGGTGAGCGGAGAGGCAACACCGGCCAGGTTTTCCGCCTTGATCTCGTTGAGGCTGTGGTCGCCCCTGAGAACCAGCGCCACCAGCCCGCCGTCGGTGTCCGGCTCTTCGGGTTCGGCCTTGACCAACAGGGTTTTTACGGTCTGTCGCGAGTCTAGCTTGAGGAACTCTGCGACGGCGTCAATGGTCCGCTGCTCGGGCGTGGCCACCTCCGCCATATCCTGGCTCGGTGCGGGCCGGGAGCCAGCGGGTGCGACGGCTTCGGCTTTCTCGATGTTGGCCGCGTAATCACTGTCGCTACTGAATACAATGTCGTCTTCGCCGGAAGAGGCCAGGACGTGGAATTCGTGGGAAGAGCTGCCGCCGATTGAGCCTGAATCAGCCTGCACTGGTCGATAGTCCAGGCCCAGGCGGTCGAAGATGGCGCAGTAGGTCTGGTGCATCAGTTTGTAGGTTTCGTCCAGGGAGGCCTTGTCGAGATGGAACGAGTAGGCGTCCTTCATCAGGAATTCCCGGGCACGCATGATGCCAAAGCGGGGACGGCGTTCGTCACGGAATTTGGTCTGGATCTGATAGAAGTTGGCCGGCAATTCCTTGTAGCTTTTGATCTCATTGCGGATGAGATCGGTAATGACTTCCTCGTGGGTTGGGCCAAAGCAGAAATCACGGCCGTGGCGATCGTTGAGCCGCAACAATTCACCGCCGTACTGCTCCCAACGGCCGGACTCCTGCCACAGCTCAGCGGGTTGCACCGCCGGCATCAAAACTTCTTGAGCGCCGCTCTTGTCCATCTCCTCACGAACAATGCGCTCCACCTTGCGCAGCACCCGAAGGCCCATGGGCAGCCAGGTGTACAATCCCGCCGCCAGTTTGCGGGTCAGGCCGGCCCGCAGCATCAACTGATGGCTGATGACTTCGGCATCTGCCGGGGTTTCTTTCAAGGTGGCAATGAGGTAGCGGCTTGCTCGCATCGTGTCTTCCGTAAGCAATTAAACGGTGAAAATGGTGCCCGCGCCGGATCGGGCCTGATCGGCTCTCCGGCCTGAGCTGCTTTATTTGTGGTTTCGCGGGGGTTATTGTACGGAGCCTGGGTATCAAGGTACAGATTTGAGGGGAGCGTATGAGTCTGACGGCAGCCGAAGTCGAGGAACTGATTCGGGCCGGCGTCCCGATGGCGGACGATTTGGGTTTTAAAGTCGATGAGGTTGGCCAGGGCTACGCCCACACACGGATCACTTTTACCGAGCGATTCATCAGGCCGGGTGGGACAATTTCCGGTCCGGTTCAGATGGCTTTGGCCGATGCGTCCATGTATGCCGCAGTTTTGGCCTCTTTGGGCAAGGTGGAAATGGCGGTAACCAGTAACCTTTCGATCAATTTCCTGCAGAAGCCGGCGCCGTGTGATCTGAAAGCCCAGGCGATTGTTCTGCGGTTGGGCCGACGTCTCGCATTTTGCGAAGTTAGGCTACTCTCAGGAGGAGAAGGAGACGAACAATTGGTAGCGCATGTGACAGGCAGTTACGCGCTACCGGCCACGTAATTTTAAACAGGTTTAGCATGACCGACGATAATATCGATGTAAAACCCCGACGTACTCCCGTGCAAGCCCGCAGTCGTGAGAGGGTCAATAGCATCTTGAAGCACGCAGCGGACATCTTCAATGACGTAGGCGTCGACGGCACCAGCATGTCTGCAATCGCGCGCAAATCCGACATGTCCCTGGCGTCGCTCTACCGCTACTTTCCGAACAAGGCCGCGATCGTCCAGGCGATTGCCGAGACCCATGTTGCGCGTATGGAGCAGGAGATGCGTGATCGGCTGGCGGAAACGGCCGTTGAAGACGCCGTCGATGTGCTTGTCGACCTGTATTACGATTTCTACCGGAATGAACCCGCTTACTCTGCCATCTGGAGCGGTGTCGAATCCATGCCGGAACTCCGTGAGCTCGATCTCAGGGAACTGTACACCAATGCCCGGGACCTGGACGAACGGCTCAAGCAGGAGTTTCCCGATCTGCCCGATGCCAGGCGTTGGAGTGCCAGTCTGCTATTACCCCGGGCTACCGGCACCATGCTGAGGCTGGCCGTGACTTTGCCGGAAGATGAAGCCGATAACCTGGTGGAGGAAATCAAGTCGATGGCTCGGGCTTACATGTTGCAGCTGGCCACTGGCGCCCATTAACCGTTACGCCCCTCCAGGGACAGGTAGCCCAGGGGCAGGGCGGTGCTATCGATCACCCGCCGCAGCACAAAGCTGGAATGCACGCCGCTGACGCCCTGGATGCGGGTAATTCGATTCAACAGAAAGTGATGGTAGTGGTCCATGTCCGGTACCACTACCTTCAGCATGTAGTCTGCGTCCTGGCCCGTAATCAGATAGCACTCCTGCACTTCCGGGTACTCCGCAACCTGTTCCTCGAATGCAGCAAACCGCTCAGGTGTATGGCGGTCCATGCCGATCAGAATGATCGCCGTCAACGAGAGCCCCAGTTTCTTGTGGTCTAACACCGCCACCCGCTTGACGATGATGCCTGCATCCTCCAGCGCTCTCACCCGACGCAAACAGGGGGAGGGGGACAGTCCCACCTTGTCCGCCAGTTCCTGGTTGGTCAGCGAGTCATCGCTTTGAATGTGTTCCAGGATTTTTCGGTCCGTCCGGTCGATTTCGATGAGTTTTTTATCTTTCATGTCAGGAAGTGTCGCCGCAGCTTTATTTTAAGCAATAATATTTCGCAATGGCCCGAAGATCCACAAAAGAAAGCACGCAAATTTCAGCAAAAGCTGGGTAACCTGATCCGTATTGTGAAACCACAGCCCACAAGGAATTTGACCGATGCCTTTTGATCACAGGAAATACGTTGCTTTTCAGCCGGTGAGAAAAACCGATCGGCGCTGGCCCAATCAGGTTATCGAGCAGGCACCGTCCTGGTGTGCCGTGGATCTGCGAGACGGCAATCAGGCGCTGGTGAAGCCGATGACGGTGAATCAGAAACAGCGGTTGTTCGATCTGTTGGTTCGGCTGGGGTTCAAGGAGATTGAAATTGGTTTTCCCGCGGCCAGCCAGCCTGATTTCGATTTTTGCCGGAAACTCATTGAGGAAAACCGGATTCCGGAGGATGTCACCATCCAGGTGCTCACCCAGGCTCGCGAGGAGCTGATCGCACGAACATTTGAGGCGCTTGATGGCGCACAGCGGGCGATTGTCCACGTGTATAACTCGACCTCCACGGTGCAGCGTGAGCAGGTGTTCGGCCTCGATCGTGACGGTATCCGGGACATTGCGGTGCAGGGGGCTAGCTGGGTAAAACAGGGCGCTGCGGCCCGGCCGGACACCCGTTGGACCTTCCAGTATTCGCCGGAGAGCTTCACCGGCACGGAACTGGATTTTGCCGTTGAGGTGATTGATGCCGTGACGGCGGTATGGCGCCCGGATCAGGGGCAGCCGGTCATTATCAATCTGCCCGCCACCGTCGAGATGGCAACGCCGAACGTGTTTGCGGACCAGATTGAGTGGGTGTGCGATCGCATCCAGTACCGGCAACACCTGCGGGTCAGCGTTCACACCCACAACGATAGGGGGTGCGCGGTGGCAGCCGCTGAATTGGCGGTGATGGCGGGGGCCGATCGAGTCGAAGGCACCTTGATGGGCAATGGCGAGCGCACCGGCAATATGGATCTCATTACGATGGCCATGAACCTGTACTCCCAGGGTGTGGATCCCCAGCTGGATCTTTCCGGCATGGCAGAGATTACCGAAGTGGTTGAGGCGTGTACTGAAATTGCCACCCATCCACGCCATCCCTACGCTGGGGAGCTGGTGTTTACCGCGTTTTCCGGCAGCCATCAGGATGCGATCAAGAAGTGTCTGGCCCGCAGGTGCGAGGGTGAGGCCTGGAACGTAGCCTATCTCCCGATCGATCCTGGTGACGTGGGTCGTCGCTACGAGGAAGTCGTGCGGATCAACAGCCAATCCGGTAAAGGCGGGGTGGCCTATGTGCTGGAGCGTGATTATGACATTACCCTGCCGCGTTGGTTGCAGATTGAATTCAGCAAGTTGGTGCAGAAGGCAGCGGAGGTGAACGGGGGCGAAATCGACTCGCTGTCCATTCGGCGGCTGTTTGATGAGCATTACCTCGGGCTGGTCCCAGGCTGGGAGCTGCAGTCCTACGACCTCCATCGTGACAGCGACGGCGTGGTGGCTCAGGTGCAGGTCGGTGGCGAGGGCGTTGAAACCCATCTGCTGAAGGGGCGCGCCCAAGGTGCGGTGGAGGCAGTTGCTTCGGCCTTGGAGCATCGCTTTGGAATTGCGATTGCTGTGGAAGCCTATGATGAGTTTGCCCTCGGTGAGGGGACGTCCGCGAATGCGCTGGCCTGCATCAGGGTGGCGCTGGAAGGCAATGCTGGCAGCGCTGCCGCGCTGGCGGAGGACACCACCTCGGCAACCATTCAGGCACTGCTGTCCGCCGTCTCCCGGCTGCTGGCTGCAGGGGCGGAACGCCCGGTGCGGGAGACGGTCGGCACTGCTTGATCCTTCCCACTGGAATCCTCCCACTAAAAAAGCCGGCAGTTGCCGGCTTTTTTAGTGGCCATTACCCGTGAGGGGCATGGGGCAGAAAACTGCGCATAACCTTAAACAGGGGTTACGTTTTCCGCCTGAGGACCTTTGGGTCCCTGTGTCACGGTGAACTGCACCTGCTGACCTTCGGCCAGAGTGCGGAACCCGCTTGAGTTGATTGCGCTGTAATGAACGAACACGTCACTACCGCCTTCCTGAGCAATGAAACCGAAACCCTTGGCTTCGTTGAACCACTTGACGTGGCCAGTTTTTGTATCAGACATCGATCTTTCCTGTGTATCCGAAATGTATGCCCTCACGGGACCGTCCAATATTCCTTACGGAATATGCGATGCTGAGAAAACCAGAGCGTACCGAGGAAGGAGCAACGAATCGCTTGCGAGCAGGACGTTGTAACGCTTTCACCAAATACCGCTGTCTTTTCACAGCAAATTCAGTATAGACCGAGATTGGGGGGCGTCAACGCCTTTTTTTTAACCAATTCGGTTATTTTTACAGATAAAAAACAACGCCTTGTCACCGGAGTGTTGCCACCCCGGTACGGATGATTCGGCTGCCTGTTGCGACTGTGATCAAGCTTCCGTTAGCTGAACTGTTGCCGGATCTCCTCAAGGATTGCGGGATCATCGATGGTGCTTGGAATGGTGTACTCCTCGCCATCGGCGATCTGGCGAATCACCCGCCGGAGGATCTTGCCTGAGCGGGTCTTGGGCAGCCTTTCCACCACCATCGCCTGTTTTAGGCACGCGATGGCGCCAATGCGTTCGCGTACCATTTCCACCAACTCGTCTTCCAGTTCGTCGTGGGCAATAGTGGCACCGTCCTTGACCAGGACCAGACCTATCGGCACTTGGCCTTTGAGATTGTCATGGGCGCCAACGACACAACATTCGGCAACGGCGGGGTGGGACGCCAGGATCTCTTCCATCTCACCGGTTGATAAGCGGTGGCCGGCCACATTAATGACGTCGTCGGTGCGGCCCATGATAAAGACATAGCCTTCATCGTCGACATAGCCGCCATCGCCAGAGCTGTAATAGCCCGGTATGGGGGCGAGGTAGGTGTTCTGAAAACGATCGTCGTCCCCCCAGATGGTGGTGAGGCATCCCGGGGGCAGCGGGAGCCTGATTGCCACCTGGCCCTGTACTCCGGTATCTGCTACATGGCCTTGCGAATCGAGGATCTGGACATCGAAACCCGGCGTAGGAAAGGTGGCAGACCCGGGTTTGGGGGTAACCATTTCCAGGCCAACCGGGTTGCAGCAAATCGCCCAACCTGTTTCGGTCTGCCACCAGTGATCCAAAATCGGGAGGTGGGTTTGTTCGCTGAGCCACTCGTAAGTCGGCGGGTCCAATCGTTCCCCTGCCAGGAAGATTCGCCGCAGGGAGCTGATGTTGTACTTCCTGAGCAGGTCGGCCTCTGGGTCTTCCTTGCGTACGGCCCGGAAGGCGGTGGGTGCTGTGAACAGCAGGTTAACGCCATGGTCCTGGCAGACGCGCCAGAAGGCGCCGGCATCCGGCGTACGCACCGGCTTGCCTTCGTAAAGCACGGTGGTGCACCCGGAGATGAGGGGGGCATATACGATATAGCTGTGGCCAACCACCCAGCCCACGTCGGATGCCGCCCAGAACACATCGCCGGGTTTGGCGTCGTATACCATGGACATGCTGTAGCGCATCGCGACCGCGTGACCGCCATTGTCTCTAACCACGCCTTTGGGTTTGCCCGTTGTTCCAGAGGTGTACAGGATGTAAAGGGGGTCAGTGGCCTGGACCGGTACCGGTGCCAGCGGTTCCGCATTGGCCACCAATTCATTCCAGTCGAGGTCACGGTCAGGCTTCAGCTCCGCACGGGCCTGGGGACGTTGAAAAACGATGCAGCATGCTGGCTTGTGGCACGCCTGGTCGATGGCGCTGTCCACCAAAGGCTTGTAGGGCAGCACCTTGTCTGTCTCGATGCCGCACGAGGCGGTGACGATGGCTTTAGGTTGGGCATCGTCGATGCGGACGGCGACTTCATGGGGGGCAAAGCCACCAAACACCACCGAATGGATTGCGCCAATGCGAGCGCAGGCCAACATGGCGATAACCGCCTGGGGGATCATGGGCATGTAGATGAGCACCCGGTCGCCCTTGGCGATGCCTTGACGGTTCAGGGCCCCGGCAAATACCGCCACTTCCTCTGTAAGTTGCTGGAAGGTGTAGGACTGCTGGCAGTTGGTGACCGGCGAGTCGTAAATCAGCGCGGTCTGACTTCCCCGGCCGGCGCGTAGGTTGGCGTCCAGTGCAAGATCGGAGCTGTTGAGTACACCATCGGGAAACCAGCGCCCATGTCCGTTGTCATTGGCTTCCCAAATGGTTTCGGGAAACTGCATCCAATCAATCAGTTTGGCCTGCTGGCGCCAAAATTCCTTGGGTCGTTCAATCGATCGCTTGAACTCAGAATGGTAGATCATAAGCTCACCTGGTTCCCGATAACTATTGTGGTTGTTGTTGTCAGGGAGTCTGTGCAGAACCCACTACCAGACTGTAGGCGCTTCATTGATTCACACCACTAGACCATTGGCTAAGGCTGTTGTGGGACTGGTCTGGGCCTGCGTATGGCAGAGTGGGGGCGGCGTTGAGGCGGGGGGCGCTTAGTCGGTGGTGCCGGTGATCTTTGCCTGCAGGGTTCCATCGGCCAGTCGGGCGGTGATGGTGTCGCCGGTGGCGAGTTCGTTGGCGCGCCGTACGATGTTCCGGTTGCTGTCCTGGACAATCGCATAACCTCGGCCCAGGGTAGCCAGGGGGCTAACGACGTGTAGCGTTTGTCCCAGGTGGTTCAGTTGGTCTCGATGGTGTTGCATGCGCTTGGCAATGCCTTGCTGCAGTCGTTGCTGTAATTGCAGGACAAGGGTGCTGTGCTGGTTCAGTGATCGGCGTGGTGACTGCTGCTGAAGTCGGCTGGCCAGATGGTCCGCTCGGGTTGATGCTGCCTCGGTACGCTGTGTGATGGCGGTGCGCAGGCGCAGCTCCAGGTCATCTAACCGCTGGCCTTTTTCCAGTAACTCCCGGCGAGGATCCCTCAGGCGGGCGGAGAGGTGGTCAAGCGCCGTCCGCTGCCGTCGGGTATGTCTGATCGCGGCGTGGTGCAGGCGGAGCTGCAGTTCGTCCAGACGACGCAACCATTCCAGCTGGTCCGGCGATACTTTTTCGGCAGCGGCTGACGGTGTGGGCGCACGCAGGTCGGCGACGAAATCCGCAATGGTCACATCCACTTCATGGCCCACTGCGCTGACCGTCGGAATGCGGCACTGGGCAATCGCTCTCGCCACCCGTTCTTCATTAAAACTCCACAGGTCTTCCAGCGAGCCGCCGCCACGGCCGATGATCAGCACGTCCGCTTGGTTGTGCCGTTGCGCCGCCTCAATGGCCTGGACAATGTCGCCGGCGGCCGCCGGGCCCTGCACGGCAGTCGGATAGAGGGTGACGGGGACGGCCGGGCAGCGGCGGGCCAGTACCGTCAGAATGTCATGGATGGCGGCGCCGGTAGGCGAGGTGATCACGCCAATGTGCCTGGGCGGGAACGGAATGGGGCGCTTGTTGGCGATATCGAACAGGCCCTCGCTCCCGAGCTTTTGCTTCAGGGCTTCAAAGGCCTGTTGCAGCGCACCCAATCCGGCCGGCTCCAATTGCTCAACAATGATCTGATAATCGCCCCGGTTCTCGTACAGGCTCACTTTGCCACGGATGCGTACCTGGTCGCCCTCCTTTGGCAGGGTGCGGACCCTCTGGTTATAGCCGCGGAACATTGCGCAACGCACCTGGCACTTGCTGTCTTTGAGGGTGAAGTACCAGTGGCCGGAGGACGGCCGGGAGAAGCTGGACAGCTCGCCTTCGATCCAGGCTTGCATGAAACTGGTTTCGAGCAGGTGGCGAACCTGATGATTGAGTTCACTGACGGTCAGCGCTCTTGGGCGGCTGGGCGTGACGAAATTGTCCATGCAATCCTGATACTTGTGTGAATTTTTATACGTGAATTCCGAAAAAAAGCCGGGGTAAAAGTAACGGAAATTCAAAAAGATGCAATGCAGAGTTCAGATGTGTGCAGTTTACTGTCCGTGCGCACGGTTTTATAATAGTCCGATTAAGGATCTTGCTTTCGAATCAAAACCGGTCTGTCTATAGCTGAACCGGTGGCAAATCCTCAACTTAGCACGTTCAAAAGGCGGGTCCCAATGCTGCGAATTGCCGAAGAAGCCCTCACGTTTGATGATGTCCTGCTCATCCCCGGACACTCCGAAGTTCTGCCCAAAGATGTCAGCCTGCAAACTCGGCTGACCAAAGAGATCACCCTGAATATCCCGCTGGTTTCCGCTGCCATGGATACGGTTACTGACGCCGAGCTGGCGATTGCCATGGCTCAGGAAGGCGGTATCGGTATCATGCACAAGAACATGTCCGTTGAGCAACAGGCAGCCGCAGTTCGCAAGGTGAAAAAGTTTGAGAGCGGTGTGGTCAAAGACCCCATCACCGTGACTCCCAGCACCACGGTACGTGAGCTGGTGGACATTACCATGGCCAATAACATTTCCGGCCTGCCGGTGGTTGATGGTCGGGATCTGGTGGGCATTGTGACCGGACGCGACATTCGCTTCGAGAGTCGGCTGGATACCCCGGTCTCCGAAATCATGACGCCGAAGGAAAAGCTGGTCACCGTTCAGGAAGGCGCCGATCTGGAGGACGTCAAAGAATTGCTGCACAAGAACCGTATCGAGAAGGTTCTGGTGGTGAACGACAGCTTTGAACTGCGTGGCCTGATTACCGTCAAAGACATCCAGAAGGCCAAGGATTACCCGCTTGCCTGCAAGGATGAACAAGGGCGTTTGCGGGTGGGCGCGGCTGTCGGTACCGGAGGGGATACCGATGCCCGGGTTGCTGCCCTGGTCGAGGCCGGTGTCGACGTTATCGTGGTGGATACCGCTCACGGCCACTCCCGTGGCGTCATTGAGCGGGTTCGCTGGGTCAAGGAAACCTATCCTCAGGTGCAGGTTATCGGCGGCAACATAGCGACGGCCGAAGCCGCCCAGGCACTGGCCGATGCCGGCGCCGATGCAGTCAAGGTGGGCATTGGACCCGGCTCCATTTGCACCACGCGGATTGTAGCGGGTATCGGTGTGCCCCAAATCACCGCGGTGTCCAACGTGGCCGCGGCACTGAAGGATCGTGGGGTCCCGCTGATTGCCGATGGCGGCATCCGGTTCTCTGGCGATATCTCCAAGGCGATTGCGGCGGGTGCGTACTGTGTCATGGTGGGCGGACTGCTGGCCGGTACCGATGAGGCTCCGGGTGAAGTGGAGCTTTTTCAGGGACGAAGCTACAAGGCGTATCGGGGTATGGGCTCGTTGGGTGCCATGGGGCAGGGTTCCAGCGACCGCTATTTCCAGGATGCCAGCGAAGGTGTTGAGAAGCTGGTGCCGGAAGGCATTGAAGGTCGGGTTGCCTGCAAGGGCCCGATGCGCAACATCGTGCATCAGTTGATGGGTGGTCTGCGGGCGTCCATGGGCTACACCGGCAGCGCGACCATGGAAGACATGCGCACCAAGCCTCAGTTCGTACGGATTACCAATGCGGGCATGACAGAGAGCCACGTGCATGATGTGACCATTACCAAGGAAGCGCCTAACTACCGCGTCGGTTAATCCCCGCTGTTTCTGATCCGGGTCAGTCCTGTCCCGGATCCATTACTTCTGATTTGAGGAACTCATGGTTCAGAACATTCACGACCACCGCATCCTGATTCTTGATTTTGGCTCCCAATACACTCAGCTGATTGCTCGCCGCGTGCGCGAGATTGGGGTGTATTGTGAAATCCGCGCGTTTGATATCACCAAGGACGAAATCGACGAGTTCAGGCCCAAGGGCATCATTTTGGCCGGTGGTCCTGAATCCGTAACCCAATTGGGCGGCCCCAGAGCGCCGCAGGGGTTGTTCGAATGGGGCATTCCGGTGCTGGGTATCTGTTACGGCATGCAGACCATGGCCGAGCAACTTGGCGGCAAGGTTGCCAGCTCCGACAAGCGTGAGTTCGGCTATGCCCAGGTCAAGGTTCGCGCCGAGGGGCCCTTGCTCCAGGACATCAAGGATCACCTCACCGCCACCGGTGAAGCTCTGCTGGATGTCTGGATGAGCCACGGTGACAAGGTGGTGACGTTGCCAGAGGGCTTTGAGCTGCTTGCCTCCACCGAAAGCGCCCCGGTCGCCGCGATGCAGGATCTCAAGCGTAACCTGTTCGGTGTTCAATTCCATCCCGAAGTCACCCACACCCTGCAGGGCAAGCGGATGCTGGAGCATTTCGCGCTGACTATCTGTGGCTGTGAGGCCCTGTGGACGCCTGCGAAGATCGTGGATGATGCGGTGCGCCAGATCCAGGAGCAGGTCGGAACGGATAAAGTGCTGCTCGGTCTGTCCGGTGGGGT
Organism: Marinobacter sp. SS21; assembly: GCF_028369065.1. Classification (GTDB taxonomy): domain Bacteria; phylum Pseudomonadota; class Gammaproteobacteria; order Pseudomonadales; family Oleiphilaceae; genus Marinobacter. The sequence goes on along the minus strand of NZ_JAQNDA010000003.1, from coordinate 220,903 downwards.
TGATTCGTCGGTGACAGCCGCCCTGCTGCACAAGGCCATCGGTGATCAGCTCACCTGCGTGTTCGTCGACAATGGGCTGCTACGCCTCAACGAAGGTGAGCAGGTGATGGACATGTTTGCCCGCAATATGGGCGTCAAGGTCATTAAGGCGGATGCCGAGGAGCTGTTCCTGTCCCGCCTGACGGGTGAGGCCGATCCCGAGCAGAAGCGCAAGATTATCGGCAATACCTTCATCGAGGTGTTCGACGAAGAAGCCGCCCGCATCACCGACGTCAACTGGCTGGCCCAGGGCACCATCTATCCTGACGTTATCGAATCCGCCGCCTCGAAAACCGGTAAAGCTCACGTCATCAAGTCCCACCATAATGTGGGCGGATTGCCGGAAACCATGAAGCTCAAGCTCGTGGAGCCACTGCGGGAACTGTTTAAAGACGAAGTACGCAAAATCGGCCTGGAGCTGGGGCTGCCGTACGACATGGTCTACCGTCATCCCTTCCCGGGGCCGGGGCTTGGCGTGCGTATTCTGGGCGAAGTCAAGAAGGCGTATGCGGACATCCTGCGTCGGGCAGACGCCATTTTCCTGGAAGAACTGCACCGGGCCGATTTCTATCACAAGACCAGCCAGGCGTTTGCGGTGTTCCTGCCGGTCAAGTCTGTGGGCGTGGTGGGCGATGCCCGTCGTTACGAGTACGTGATTGCCCTCAGGGCGGTGGAAACGGTCGACTTCATGACCGCGCGTTGGGCGCACCTGCCGTATGAGCTGTTGGAGACAGTCTCCAATCGCATCATTAACGAAATTTCCGGCGTGTCTCGGGTGACCTACGACATTTCGTCCAAGCCGCCCGCCACCATAGAGTGGGAGTAACGCTGGAAACGTCCGTGCCGGAAGATGAACTGTGGATGGGCCGCGCCCTGGAGCTGGCCCAAGCGGCGGCGAGCCGGGGCGAGGTGCCGGTGGGCGCCGTGCTGGTGCGGGATGGTCGTGAAATAGGCGCTGGCGCGAATTCGCCCATCAGCGGCTGCGACCCTACCGCCCACGCCGAGATCTGTGCGCTTCGGGACGCGGCCAAGCGGACGGGCAACTACCGCTTGTCAGGGGCGACGCTGTACGTCACCTTGGAGCCTTGCACCATGTGCGTGGGGGCCATCGTTCACAGCCGGGTTTCAAGGGTAGTGTTCGGTGCCCGGGAACCCAAGGCGGGCGCCATCGTCTCGACTCGGCAAACCCTGGATGAGCCCTCGCTCAATTGGCGGGTGGAAGCGAACGAAGGGGTGCTTGCTACCGCCTGCAGTCAACTCATCAGCGGTTTTTTCGCCCAGCGTCGTGCAATGATCCGTCAGCGGCGCCGGCAACAATCAGGGAAGGAGTGAAGCGCACTATGAAAGTTCTGGTAACTGGCGGCGCGGGCTATATTGGTAGCCACGTGGTCCGGCAACTTGGTGAGGCCGGGCATGACATCGTGGTGTTCGATAATCTCTCCACCGGGTATCGCTGGGCGGTAACTTACGGAGAGCTGGTGGTGGGGGATTTGGCAGACGACGCTGCCATTGAGGCGGTATTCCGGGCCCACGACTTCGAGGCAGTGCTGCATTTTGCGGCCAACATCGTGGTGCCCGAATCTGTCGCCAACCCTCTGAAATACTACAGTAACAATACGCGTAATACCCTGAATCTGCTGAAGGCCGTCGAACGGCACCGGGTTCCTTATCTGGTGTTCTCGTCCACAGCTGCGGTCTATGGCATGCCGGCACAGACAGTGCTGACCGAGGATTTGCCGCTGGCGCCCATCAATCCCTATGGGGCGTCGAAGATGATGAGCGAGCGGATGATCATGGATCTCGCCGCCTCCTCCGCTCTCAACTATGTGATCCTTCGGTACTTCAACGTGGCTGGCGCCAATCCGGAAGGGTTGTTGGGGCAGGCGACACCCGAGGCAACCCATCTGATCAAGGTGGCCTGTGAGTGTGTCACCGGAACTCGTGATGGAATGAGCGTGTTCGGCACCGATTACGATACCCGGGACGGAACCTGCATTCGCGATTACATCCATGTCGAGGATCTGGCCAAGGCCCATGTGATGGCCCTTGACTACATGGCCTCCGGTGGCGAATCCGAAGTGTTCAACTGTGGCTATGGCCGCGGTTTTACCGTGCGTGAAGTGATCGATGTGGTGCGCGAACAGTCCGGGGTGGAATTTGCGGTCACGGAAACCGGCCGTCGCGCCGGCGATCCCGCCGCGCTAATGGCCGACAACCAGCGCATCACCGGAAAACTCGGCTGGAAACCGGATTACGATAACCTGGATGTGATTGTTAGTACTGCCCTTAACTGGGAACGGATATGGCAGGAAAGGCGGTCTGGCGAGTCTCGCTAACCTTGCCTGCAGTATTGATTGAAACAGGGAACCTCTAAATGAAGATTACAATTTTCGGCACGGGCTACGTGGGTTTGGTGACTGGGGCCTGTCTGGCCGATGTCGGTCACGATGTGCTCTGCATGGATGTTGATCAAAGTAAAATTGACCAACTCCTGCAAGGCCAGATTCCGATTTACGAGCCAGGTCTTGACGCCATCGTTAAGCACAATGCCGAAGCGGGTCGGCTGGCGTTCACCACCAACGCCGAGCAGGCGGTCGAGCACGGTGTGCTGCAGTTCATCGCAGTCGGTACGCCGCCGGATGAGGATGGATCCGCTGATTTGCAGTACGTCACGGCTGTGGCTCGTACCATTGGCCAGTACATGACGGATTACAAGGTGATTGTCGACAAGTCCACCGTGCCGGTGGGGACGGCCGATAAGGTCCGCGCCGCCGCCCGTGCCGAACTCGATCATCGTGGCCTGGAGCTGGAATTTGACGTGGTGTCCAATCCCGAGTTCCTCAAGGAAGGTGCGGCCGTCAACGATTTCATGAAGCCTGACCGCATTGTGGTCGGCACGGACAGCCCTCGTGCCCAGGACCTATTGCGGGAGGTGTACTACCCGTTTAACCGCAACCACGATCGAATGATTTTCATGGACGTACGATCCGCTGAGCTGACCAAATACGCGGCGAACGCCATGCTGGCGACCAAGATCAGTTTCATGAACGAAATTGCCAACCTGGCCGAGCGATTGGGTGCGGATGTCGAGGCGGTCCGTCGTGGCATTGGGTCCGATCCGCGAATTGGCTACCATTTCATCTACCCAGGCTGTGGCTATGGTGGCTCCTGTTTTCCGAAGGACGTTCAGGCGCTAGCGCGGACGGCTCGTAGTTGCGATTACGATGCCCGCCTGCTGCATGCGGTGGAGGCGGTCAACCATGCGCAGAAGCATGTGCTGTTTGACAAGGTCAGCCATTATTTCCAGGGCCAGTTGCAGGGCAAGGTCGTGGCGTTGTGGGGGTTGTCATTCAAACCCAATACCGACGACATGCGTGAGGCCTCGTCCCGGACGCTTATGGAGTCGTTATGGGAGGCCGGTGCCCAAGTGCAGGCGTTCGATCCTGAAGCGATGAAGGAAACCCAGCGAATCTATGGTGATCAGGACGGCTTGACGCTTTGTGGCACCAAGGAACAGGCGCTCAAGGGTGCGGATGTGTTGGTCATCTGCACGGAGTGGAAGGAGTTTCGCTCTCCGGATTTTGCCGGCATTACCGAGGCTCTGCGTGAGCCGGTCATTTTCGATGGCCGCAACCTCTACGAAAGTGAGATGCTCGACCGGCATGGCCTGGCGTATTACGCCATTGGTCGCGGACGCAACCAGTTTCATGCGGGTTGAATCATGACTGCAGATTTCCGCCTGCATGAGCAGCTGAGTGCAGACACGATCACACTCGGCACCAGCGCACTGTGTGACATCCGGTTGATGAACGACGCGACTTGGCCGTGGGTGTTGTTGGTGCCCCGCCGGCTCGGGGTTCGAGAGATCTACGAACTGGGGGCGGCCGATCAGGCACAACTTTGGCGTGAGTCGTCGGCGTTGGGCGAGGGGATGATGCGGGTCTTCGGCGGTGACAAGCTCAATGTTGCTGCGCTGGGTAACATGGTGCCCCAACTGCACCTCCATCATATCGTTCGCTACGTCGGCGATCCGGCCTGGCCGGCGCCAGTCTGGGGCAAGCAGCCTGCGGTGCCTTATGAGGCCCGTGCGTTGGAGCGACGATTGCAGGATCTGGAGCCTGTGCTGGCGGAGCTCAGGCGGCTCTAGGTAGCGTCCGAGTGACGACCCTCAACCTTGGCGAGTTTGGCCAGAGTCTGTGAGCCAAGCAAGATCATCCGAAGCTCGAGCTTCAGCTTCTCCTTGAGGGTCTCGCGATCCTTGGGGGACGCATCCAGCGCCTCGGCACCCTGGTTGAATACCAGGGTGACCATGGCTTCGGCCACCAGGCGTGCATCGGACAAGGGTTGATTCTGCTCCTCGGTAATTCGTCTGAGGTCGTCGGCCAGCTCGGTGACAAAATGATCGATTTCGGCCTTGATGGCGGTCCGGAACGGTTTCGAAACGCCGGTGCGCTCCCGCAACATCAGCCGGAACAGGTTGGCGTTATTGACCAGGTACTCCATGAAGGTGTCCACCGAGGTGCTGATGGCGCTGCCGTTGCGGGCGATGCGCTTGCGGGCCTGGCGCATGAGCTGGCGTAGGGCTACCCCGCCTTCATCCACCAGTGCCAATCCCAGTTCGTCGAGTTCGGAAAAGTGGCGGTAGAAAGACGTCGGGGCAATTCCGGCTTCCCGGGCAACCTCCCTCAGGCTGAGACTACCAAAGCCGCGCTCCTCGCTCAGTTGCGCCAGGGCGGCGTCCATCAAGGCTCGGCGGGTCTTCAGTTTCTGTTCGGCTCGGGAGGACACGCAGATACTCCGGTCAGTGTAATGGGAGCAAGCTATTCTAGCGGCCCGGCCCCGAGTCGTCATCTTTGCTTCGGTGTACGTAAGAGCGCCTGATTTTCGCCCGCATTGTGTTTATAATGTCCCGCTTTTCACGTAGGGTCCGCCAGTGCCGCCTGGTCAGTGAGCGACGCATCCGTGCGCAACGTTTCAAGGCGGTACCCGACGATATGAGCAGGGCGGGACCCGTAAGTATGCGGGGGTGCCAGTGTTGGTTATGTTGTGGGGTTTTGAAAATGCCGATCTATGAATATGTATGTGATGCCTGTGGTTTTGAGAAGGACGTCATCCAGAAAATGAGTGCCGAGCCACTCAAGGATTGCCCAACTTGTGAGGAGCCGGCGTTCCGCAAGCGGATTTCTGCTGCGGGCTTCCGTCTGGCCGGAAACGGTTGGTACGAAACCGATTTCAAGACCGGCAGCAAGAAGAATCTGGCCGATCAGGGATCGTCATCAGGCAGTGAGTCAGCAGCGGGCTGAACCAAACTTTTTCGCACACACAGAAATAACGGGAATGGGTATGCGCAGTCATTATTGCGGTGGAATCAACGAGTCTCATATTGATCAAGATGTAACCCTGTGCGGCTGGGTTCATCGTCGCCGGGATCACGGGGGCGTTATTTTTCTTGATCTGCGGGACCGGGACGGTATTTCCCAGGTTGTGTTCGATCCGGATACGCCAGAGAGCTTCGCGCTGGCCGAAAAGGTCCGCAGTGAGTTCGTGATTCAGGTCACCGGTCGGGTTCGTCGTCGTCCGGCGGGCACCGAAAACGACAACATGCCTACCGGTCAGGTGGAAGTGCTTGGTCGTGAGCTGGCCATCCTGAACGCTGCGGCAACGCCTCCGTTCCCTCTGGACGAGCACGTTGACGTCGGTGAGGATGTTCGTCTCCGCTACCGTTATGTGGATCTGCGTCGTCCGGAAATGCTGAATCGTTTGCGGCTCCGCTCCAAGGTGACCAGTTATATCCGCAACTTCCTCGATCGTCACGAGTTCATGGATGTCGAAACCCCCATCCTGACCCGAGCGACACCGGAGGGGGCGCGGGACTACCTGGTGCCCAGTCGTACTCATAATGGTTCATTTTTTGCCTTGCCACAGTCTCCCCAGCTGTTCAAGCAGCTGCTGATGGTGTCTGGCATGGACCGTTACTACCAGATTGCCAAGTGTTTCCGCGACGAAGACCTGCGGGCCGACCGCCAGCCAGAGTTTACCCAGATCGACATTGAGGCTTCCTTCGTCAACGAGGAAGACCTGATGGGGATCACTGAGTCCATGATCCGCGAGCTGTTCAAGGATGTGCTTAAGGTGGACTTGCCTGTATTCCCTCGCATGCCATACGAGGAGGCCATGCGCCGTTACGGCAGCGATAAGCCGGACCTGCGAATTCCGCTGGAGCTGATTGATGTGGCAGACCTGGTGGCCGGCGTAGACTTCAAGGTCTTTGCTGGACCGGCCAAGGACCCCAAAGGCCGAGTGGCGGCGTTGCGGGTGCCCAAGGGCAGTGAGCTGACCCGGAAACAGATCGACGAATACACCAAGTTCGTCGGAATCTACGGTGCCAAAGGGTTGGCCTACATCAAGGTCAACGACCTCAGCAAGGGCGCGGAAGGCTTGCAGTCTCCCATCGTCAAGTTCCTGGGTGACGAGGTGGCGATGGCAGTCATTGAGCGGTCAGCCGCTCAAGATGGCGACATCGTGTTCTTCGGTGCCGACCGGCGCCACGTGGTCGATGAGGCGCTGGGCGCGCTGCGGATCAAGGTGGGCCATGACCTCAACATGCTGACCTCCGAATGGGCACCACTGTGGGTGGTCGACTTCCCCATGTTCGAGGAGACCAGCGACGGGCAACTGACGCCGATTCACCACCCGTTCACCGCGCCTTCCTGCACGCCGGAAGAGTTGACCCAGGCTCCGGCGACCGCGTTGTCCCGCGCCTATGACATGGTGCTGAACGGCACTGAACTGGGTGGTGGTTCGATTCGTATCCACGACGAAACCATGCAGGAAACGGTGTTTGGCGTACTGGGCATCGAGCATGATGAGTCTCGCAGCAAGTTCGGCTTCCTGCTGGATGCCCTGAAATACGGCTGCCCGCCCCACGGTGGCTTGGCGTTTGGCTTGGATCGGCTGATCATGCTGATGACCGGCGCTTCGTCGATCCGTGACGTCATCGCCTTCCCGAAAACTCAGAGCGCTACCTGTCTGATGACTCAGGCTCCGGGTGTGGTCGAGGATCAGCAGTTGAAGGAGCTCAACATCCGCCTGCGCAAGCCGGTGGTTAAGGCTTCCGAAGCTGAAACGGATGACAGCGTAAAGGAAGGCTGAGGAAGGGGTATTCCAATGAGGCCGTTTCCGGTCATATCGGGGACGGCTTATCCCGCTAACCGGAAGTCTCAGGAGGCCGGGTGGCAATCATTCTGGGGGTAGACCCTGGCTCTCGCATCACCGGATACGGTATCGTCCGCACCGAGGGGCGGCGTTTGGAGTATCTGGACAGCGGCTGCATTCGCTTGGGTGACAAGCCGCTGGCAGAGCGCCTTCAGGTGATCTTTCACAGTCTCGCCACGCTGATTGGGGAGTATCGCCCCGCGGAATTCGCCATCGAACAGGTGTTCATGGCCCGGAATCCGGATTCCGCGCTCAAGCTGGGTCAGGCCCGGGGCGCGGCGATCGTTAGTGCCGCCAACAGTGGTCTGCCGGTGTATGAGTACTCGGCTCGCCAGGTCAAGCAGGCGGTGGTTGGTAACGGCGGGGCGGATAAGTCGCAGGTGCAGCACATGGTGCAGGCATTGCTGGGACTGTCGCGAAAACCCCAGGCCGATGCCGCCGATGCGCTGGCCATCGCGCTGTGCCATGCTCACATGAACCAAAGTATGGCGCGAGTTGGTACTGGCGCAGTAATGACAGACTCCGGTGGTCACGGCAAAGTGCGAGGCGGACGTATCCGCTGACAAGAATAACCGGCCATGAGCCAAAGGAGACATCCCTTGATCGGTCGAATCCGAGGCGTGCTTGTAGACAAATCGCCGGCCCAGGCCCTGGTAGAGTGTTCCGGGCTGGGGTATGAAGTGGACATTCCCTACACAACGTTTTTTCACCTTCCCGAGACTGGCGGGGAAGTGACTCTCCATACACATTTTTCCGTTCGCGAAGATGCCCAGAGCCTGTACGGTTTTGCCGCTCGGGTGGACCGGGATCTGTTCCGTCTGTTGATCAAGGTAAACGGTGTTGGGCCGAAACTTGCCCTTGCGATCCTTTCCGGATTGGATGCCGACCAGTTTATTCGCTGCGTGGAAGCCAAGGATGCCAACGCGTTGGTCAAGCTGCCGGGTGTTGGCAAGAAAACCGCCGAGCGCTTGCTGATTGAAATGACGGACCGAATTGGGCAGCTGGAAGGGCAGTTTGGCGTGTCCGAACCCCAGCTCAGCGACACGAAGGCCAGAGCCGTTGTGCAGCCAAGCGCCACCGACGAGGCGGAGTCCGCCCTGATCGCCTTGGGCTACAAGCCGCAAGAAGCCGCCAAGGTGGTCAGCAAAGTGGCGCAGGACGGCATGACACGGGAAGCCCTGATCCGGTCGGCGCTCAAGAGTATGATTCCCACCGGGGCTTGACCGGCACCTTGGAAAGGACTTAAGCCTTTGTCAGTAGCAGGGTTCCTGAAATGCGCGTAACGTGACAGCCACAGGCGCGTCAGTACAATGTCGGTGCATCACGACAATGTCGGTGCGTGAGGACAATGTCGGTGCGTGAGGACAATGTCGGTGCGTGAGGACAATATCGATGCGTGAGGACAATAGCGGGCGTTTGCCGGACCGCGCGCTGCGCGGATCTGATCGCCCGAGGGATGACAGGCAGGTACATGATTGAATCCGATCGTCTGATTTCTGCGCACAGCGGTGCGCATGAGGAAGTGCATGACCGCGCTATCCGTCCGACACTGCTGTCCGAATACGTCGGCCAGCCGGCGGTGTGTGAGCAGATGGAGATCTTCATCTCGGCGGCTCGCTCCCGTCGCGAGGCGCTCGATCATGTGCTGATCTTCGGCCCGCCAGGCTTGGGCAAGACCACCCTGGCCAATATCGTCGCCAATGAAATGGGGGTGGCGATCAAGACCACGTCTGGGCCGGTATTGGAGAAGGCCGGAGATCTGGCGGCCATGCTCACCAACCTCGAAGAGGGCGATGTCCTGTTCATCGACGAGATCCACCGGCTCAACGCGGCGGTGGAGGAAGTGCTCTATCCCGCCATGGAAGACTACCAGTTGGATATCATGATCGGTGAGGGCCCGGCGGCACGCTCCATCAAACTGGATCTCCCTCCATTTACACTGGTCGGTGCCACCACCCGCGCAGGCCTGTTGACGTCACCGTTGCGGGACCGTTTTGGCATCGTCCAACGGCTGGAGTTCTACAACACCCGGGACCTCACCCAAATTATTCGCCGATCTGCCGCCATATCAGGGGTTCAGATCGATGAGCAGGGGGCGTTTGAAATCGCGCGCCGGTCCCGTGGGACACCGAGGATCGCCAATCGTCTGCTTCGCCGTGTCCGTGATTTCGCCGAAGTCCGCCACGACGGTCAGATCAGTGCCAAGGTTTCTGATGCGGCCCTCAATCTCCTGAAAGTGGACAGCGAAGGCTTCGATCACATGGATCGGCGAGTGTTGCTGGCGTTGATTGAAAAATTCGATGGTGGTCCGGTGGGCGTGGAGAGTCTGGCTGCGGCCATCAGTGAAGAGCGGGGCACCATCGAGGATGTCATCGAGCCGTTCTTGATCCAGCAGGGGTTTATGGTGCGAACCCCACGGGGCCGGATGGCAACGTCCAACGCCTATCTACACTTTGGCGTCACGCCCCCGGGTGCGCAGCAGGAGGATCTCATTGATTGACCAGCAGCCATCCCTTGGCGTCTTCGAGCTGCCGCTGCGGGTGTATATCGAGGACACCGATGCCGGCGGAATCGTGTTCCATGCCAAATACCTGCACTACATGGAGCGGGCTCGTACCGAATGGGTGCGCAGTAACGGTGTCGGCCTGCGTGCGGGCCTGCGGGATAACATCAGCTACGTAGTGCAGCGGTTATCGATTCATTACGGCTTTCCTGCCCGGTTGGACGACGAGCTGCTGGTCACCGCGGAGCCTCTTGCCCATGGCCGGGTCTGGATGGACTTTCGGCAACGGGTGTTGAAACGAGCGGATCGCACCGAACTGGCCGAAGCCACGGTTAGGGTGGCCTGCGTGGCGCTGGATACCGGCAAGCCGCGACGGCTACCGGATACTATGGCGAAGCTGTTACAGCATCACTTCAATCCAATTTCTCAATCGGAATAAGCCAGGAGTACAACGTGGAGACAGAACTTTCTGTATGGTCGCTAATTGCCAATGCAGGACCGTTGGTGCAATTGGTCATGCTGATGTTGATGCTCGCGTCTGTGGTTTCCTGGGCGGTCATCTACCAGCGTCTGCAGGTGTTCAATAAGGCCCGGACAGCGCAACTGGCCTTTGAAGAGCGGTTTTGGTCCGGCATGGATCTGGGTCAGTTGTATCGGGACGTGAACTCGAACCCGACGCCATTCTCTGGAATGGAAGCGGTGTTTCGAGCCGGGTTCAAGGAGTTTTCACGCCTGCGCCAACAAAGCCGGGATGCGGATGCGGTGATGGAAGGCTCCCAGCGTGCCATGCGGGTAGCGTTCTCCCGTGAGCAGGAGCGGTTGGAGCTGCACCTGCCATTCCTGGCAACCGTGGGTTCCACCAGTCCTTATGTCGGTTTGTTTGGGACCGTGTGGGGCATCATGAACTCCTTTCGCGGTCTCGCCCAGGTTCAGCAGGCAACCCTTGCGACGGTGGCCCCCGGCATTTCAGAAGCGTTGATTGCGACCGCTATGGGCTTGTTTGCTGCCATTCCCGCGGTCATCGCCTACAACCGATTTGCGGCCAAATCGGACGCCCTGCTGAAAAACTATGAAACCTTCGCCGAGGAATTCTCAAGTATCCTGCACCGACGGGTTCACAGCAGCGATAACTCGGTCAAAGCCTGATCCGGCAAACGGGGGAGTGTGATCATGAAAGGCATGGGAATGATGCCCGCCGCGCGGCGCAAGCCGATGTCGGAGATCAATGTGGTGCCCTACATCGACGTGATGCTGGTGTTGCTGGTGATCTTTATGGTTACCGCGCCCATGCTCACTCAGGGGGTAAAAGTGGAGTTGCCGGAGGCGGTCGCGGACCCGATTCAGGCCCAGAAAGACGTCGAGTCCATCATCGTTTCGGTGGATGCCTCTGGCGCTTATTATCTGGAACTCGGTGATCAGGGCAGTGACCCGATGTCGTTGCCCGATGTCCGAAATCAGGTGGCCAAGGTGCTTTCCGAGCGCAGCAATCGGCAAGTCCTGGTTCGTGGCGATGAGCACGTTGAGTATGGGCGGGTGGTTCGATTAATGGCGGAGCTGCAGGCAGCGGGCGCCAGCAGTGTGGGCTTGATCACCGAAGCGCCGGCAGACGATGGCTGAGGCGGGCGTGTCGTGAAGGGACATGAGCGGGATTTTACCAGTACCGGACAGCCGCCCTGGAAATCGCCCATAGCGTTCTCGGTTCTGTTGCATGGCGCACTGATTTTGGTGGCGCTGGTGGGGTGGCACTGGTCCACGCCTACGGACGACATTGCCCCTCGCAGTATTGCTGCCACCCTGGTGGTGCAGCAGCCTCGGGCTCCGCAACCTCAGGCGCAACCTCGACCTGATCCTGAGCAAGTCAGGCGTCAGCAGGAGCGCCAGCGCCGAGAGACGGAGCAACGTGAGGCGGAACAACGCGCAGCGGAACAACGCGCAGCTGAGCAGGCCGAGCGGCGGCGGCAGGAGCAGCAACGTCGTGAGCGCGAACAACAGCAGGCCGCCGCCGAACAGGAACGGCGACGGCAGGCGGCGGCCGAGGAGGCAGCAAGGCGAAAGGCTGCAGCCGAAGCCGAAGCACAAGCCCGCAGGCAAGCCGAAGATGAGCGTAGGCGGCAGCAGGAGGCCGCCAGGGCCGCAGAGGAACGTCGTCGTCAGGCCGAAGAAAGGGCTCGTCAGGAGCGGGTGGAGCGGGAGCGTCAGGAAGTCGAAGCTCGTCGCCAGGAACAGGAGCGCCGGTTGCGCGAGCAGCAATTGGAAGCGTTGGCGGAACAGGCTAACCGGGAGCAGGCAGAGGCGCAGCAGCGTCAGGCGCAAGCGGCTGCGGCTGCTCGTGCCCATGAGCAACAAATGCTCTCTGATCGCGATCGGTACCATTTGCTGATCAAGGATCGGCTGAACCAGGCCTGGTACAGACCGCCATCCGCTACCGAGGGCATGGTTGCCCGCCTGCGCATAACTCTGCTGCCGACTGGCGAGTTGTCTTCGGTGCAGCTCATCAAGAGCAGCGGCAATACCGCATTCGACAACTCCGCGCTGAGCGCCGTCCGGAGCATCAGTCGTTACCCACTGCCGGATGATCGGGATACGTTTGAACGCTACTTCCGCCAATTTACCATCGAATTTACGCCGTTAGAGCTAAGGTAGGGGACATGCACAACAAATCAGGCACCGGAACGCCAACGACCTTCAGGACGCTTGCTATGGCTAGGAAATGCGGTCTGGTCCTCATGCTGATGTGGGCAGCGGCATTGCCGGTGCAGGCGGAACTGCTGATTCGAATCACTGAGGGTGTGGAGTCGGCCATACCGCTGGCGGTTGTGCCGTTCAAGGAAGCCGGCAACTTGCCGGCGGGCGATAAGTTAAGCGAGATCGTTCGCACCGACCTAACGCTCAGCGGTGAGTTTAGCGCATTGGCGCCGGAAAAAATGCTGAGTCTGCCGTCCCGGGGCGACGAGGTTTTCTTCCGGGATTGGCGGTTGCTGGGACAGCGGTATGTGCTGGTTGGCGAAGTCCGGCAACTGGGTGACCGGGCCAGCGTTCGTTTTGAGTTGTTTGATGTGAACAGTGAGGAGCGTATCCTGGGCGAAACCGCAGGCGCTCCGCTCAATAACCTGCGCAGTCTGGCCCACCATATCAGTGACAAGGTGTATGAGGCCATCACCGGGGTGCCAGGAGTGTTTTCTACCCGGCTTGCCTATGTCACGTTGGAGTCCGTTAGCGGTCGTCCGCTGTACAAATTGCAGATCAGTGATGTTGATGGCCAGCGTTCCAGGGTTCGACTGGAAAGCGATGAGCCCATTCTGTCGCCTGCCTGGTCTCCCGACGGTCGCCAACTCGCTTATGTTTCGTTCGAGACCGGAAGACCTGCAGTGTACGTTCATGAGCTGGCGTCGGGGCAGCGAAGCCGGATCGCCTCATTCCCCGGCCTGAACTCCGCGCCGGCATGGTCTCCTGATGGGCGTTCGCTGTTGCTCACCCTGTCCAAGGATGGCAATGCGGAAATTTACAAAATGGACGTGGCGAGTCGTTCGTTAACCCGTTTGACCGAGCACTGGTCCATTGATACCGAGGGGAGTTGGACGGCGGATGGTGAAGGTCTGTTCTTTACGTCCGACCGATCCGGGGGGCCGCAAATCTACTACAAGGAGAGCGAGCGCGCCGACCCGCGTCGTATCACCTTCGGTAGCCGCTACAATGCACGGCCCCGGCCGAGCGCGGATGGCAAGTTCGTCTATTATGTGCACCAGCGAGATGGCGCATTCCATATCGCCCGGACAAATCTGGAGACTGAAGATGAAACCGTCCTCACGCGTACCCAGTTGGATGAGTCCCCCAGCGTTTCGCCCAATGGACGAATGCTGATCTATGCCACCAAGCAGGGAGGACAAAGTGTCTTGACCGTAATCTCATCCGACGGCGGAGCGAGTTACACTCTGCCCGCGTCGGAAGGGGATGTGCGTGAACCTGCCTGGTCACCGATCATTCGGTAAACGAAAAGCCCTATAAAAGTTCAAAGACAACAGAAGGAAATTGATATGAGTATCTCCATGCAGAAGAAGGCATTCGCAATGGTGCTGTCTCTGGGTCTGGTCGCCGGCTGTAGCTCTACTGGCGAAACCGTCCAGGATGATGGCTACGGCACTGACGTATCCGCAGTGGATCAGGCTGGCGGCAGCACTGTATACGGTGGTGCAGACGATGGCGGCGTGTCGTCCTCTGGCCTGACCGAGGCTGAGCGTGAAGAGGCGCGCATGGCTGCTGAGCGTGCGGCCGAAGCAGCAAAGCGTAGCGTCACTACGTTCTACTTTGATTTCGATACCTCCGAAATCAAGCCGGCTGCGCGGGAAGTGCTGATTGCCCACGCACGTTACCTCGCCGCCAATCCTGGCCAGCAGGTACGCCTGGAAGGGCATGCCGACGAACGGGGAACCAAGGAATACAACCTGGCTCTGGGAGAGCGTCGTGCCAACGCCGTGCAGCGCTTCCTGATTGTCAATGGTGCAACTCGCGGACAGCTGGAAACTGTGAGCTACGGTGAAGAAAAACCGGAGGTCATGGGGTCGTCCGAAAGTTCCTGGGCACAAAATCGTCGTGTTGAACTGATTTTCAAGTAATACAATACTGAAAATTATTTCTAACAGGATGCCCCATGAGACAATTACTCATGGCGACGCTCGCACTATCGCTTGCCGGTAGTGCGGTGGCGCAATCGAGCTCAACCGTCTATCAGGATAGCCGCTCTCAAGCACAACGGGCTGCCGGTGACAGTCAGGCGACAGCCGAACTGTTTTATATGATCGAGCAGCTTCAGCGGGAGGTGCGGCAACTTCGAGGTGAGCTCGAAGAGCAGCGTAATCAGTTGGAGCGTTTGTCCCAGCAGTCCCGTAGCCGCTATATCGATCTGGACCAGCGTATCCTCGGACTGTCGGAGACACTGAATAAACCTGCGGAGGCTGCGACGCCGGCCGCCGAAGCACCGGTGGCTACGCCCAAGCCAGTAAGTCGGGAATACCGTCAACCGGCGGCGGATGAGCGTGCAGCTTACCAGGCGATCCAGACGCTGATTCGGGAAGACAAGAACTACGATGCCGCCATTGGCGCTATCTACGATTTTATCGGCAAGTACCCGGAAGGGGACCTGACGGTGAACGCCTACTACTGGCTGGGCGAGGTCTATTTGGTCAAGCCGCAACTTGAGCAGGCTAAACAGGCGTTTACAATCGTTGCGAGCCGTTATCCAGACCATCGCAAGGCTTCCGATGCGGTGTACAAGCTTGGTGTTACGCTGGATAAACTGGGCGAAGCCGAAGAGGCGAAGCGTCGGATGACGACGGTGGTTCGTGACTATCCGGGGACTGATGCCGCCCGCTTGGCAAAGCAATTTCTGGATTCGCACTGATTTCTAAAAATATTCCTCAAAAGGGGTTGAATGGCGCAAAAATATCAGTAGTATATGCGCCTCGCTTGGGTCGTTAGCTCAGTTGGTAGAGCAGTTGGCTTTTAACCAATTGGTCGATGGTTCGAATCCATCACGACCCACCAAATTTTAAGGTGAAGCGGCTAGAGAGGTCGCGCGCCAGTGTGAAATCGCGGCGATGTTGCGAAATCACCGATCTGTTTAAGGGTCGTTAGCTCAGTTGGTAGAGCAGTTGGCTTTTAACCAATTGGTCGATGGTTCGAATCCATCACGACCCACCAACATGATCAATCCCCGAAGACCGGGGTAGGTCAAAAAAAGAGCCTTAGGGCTCTTTTTTTTTGCCTGTGCGTCCATACCTAATAACAAGGCTTCGGGTCGTCTCCTGAAACGACGCCAACGGGGTGCTCCCTGAACGGGCGACTTCGGGTGGTATACTGAGGCCGGACAGACAATCGATGAGATGTAGGTAATGACACGATCTGAAGACCGTATTCTGGTGCAAGAGCATCTGGCTCACGCGGCCGAGCCCAGGGAACTGAGTGCCGAAGAAAAGGCGGCAATGGAGGACCGAATCCGTACTGTCCTGAAAGAACAGGATGCGGTGTTAGTGGCTCATTATTACACCGATGCAGACATTCAACGTTTGGCTGAAGAAACCGGAGGTTGCGTCGCGGATTCTCTGGAAATGGCACGGTTTGGCAATCAGCATCCAGCCTCTACCGTGGTGGTGGCCGGGGTTCGCTTCATGGGAGAGACCGCCAAGATTCTGAATCCGGAAAAGCGTGTATTGATGCCGACTCTGGAAGCTACCTGCTCACTGGACGTTGGCTGTCCCGCCGATGAGTTCTCCGACTTTTGCGATCAACACCCGGACCGGACGGTGGTCGTGTACGCCAACACCTCGGCCGCGGTAAAGGCGCGAGCCGATTGGGTGGTGACGTCCAGTTGCGCTCAGGCTATTGTTGAGACCCTGGACGCCAAGGGCGAAAAAATTCTCTGGGCACCGGACAAGCACCTAGGTCATTATGTCCAGAAAACCACCGCCGCCGATATGCTGCTGTGGGACGGTTCGTGCATCGTGCATGAGGAGTTCAAGCATCGGGGTCTGGAAGATCTTAAGGCCCTGTATCCCGATGCGGCTATCTTGGTGCATCCTGAATCTCCGGATGCCGTGGTGCAAATGGCGGATGTGGTGGGATCCACCTCCCAGCTGATTCATGCAGTGCAAACCCTGCCCAATGAGCAATTTATTGTCGCTACTGACAATGGCATCTTCTACAAGATGCAGCAGCTGGCACCGAACAAGACCCTCATCGAAGCGCCCACCGCTGGAAACGGGGCTACCTGTCGAAGCTGCGCGCATTGCCCCTGGATGGCGATGAACGGGCTGGAAAACCTGCTTCGCGTGCTGGAAAACGGTGATCAGGAAGTGCTTGTGGATGACGGGCTCCGGGCGCGTGCGCTGGCACCTTTGCAGCGTATGCTCGACTTTACCGCCGGGATGAACCTGAAGGCGGCCGGTAACGCCTGATCTGGCTCATCATTGCTGGAGTGGCTTGTTGTTGCTGGCGAGGTTTGCTATTGCCGACGTGAGAGCGCACTCGCCACTGAATTCAGGCGCTCTGTGATGGCCTGGTGAGCCGGAGTGCCGGGCGCGACCCGTTCCTGGGCTTGCAGTAACTGGCGGCGGGCGGCCGACAGGTCTCCCATTAACAGTTCGTACTCCGCCTGGGCCTGATGCACGCCAACAATGTTGCGGGCCTGGCCTTCCGCTTCCACCAGTCTCAACCAGAGATGCTCGCGCTCCGGGAACTGTCGGGTCAATTTCTTTAAAGCGGCGACCGCAGCCGCAGTGTTGCCGGTGTCCAACTCCGTTCGGGCGAGCATCTCAGTAATCG
The DNA here is from genome assembly GCF_028369065.1 of Marinobacter sp. SS21. Taxonomy (GTDB): domain Bacteria; phylum Pseudomonadota; class Gammaproteobacteria; order Pseudomonadales; family Oleiphilaceae; genus Marinobacter. Next base: position 203,829 of record NZ_JAQNDA010000003.1, on the reverse strand, counting down.
GGTAATTGTCCGGATTGCGTTTCAGTGCTTCCCGCATCAGGGTGTTGGCGTCTTGGCGATGCTCCATGCGGAGCAGTGCTTCGGCAAGCGTAACCTGAAAGGTAATGCGGCCGGGGTGCTTGTTCAGCAGGGTTTGCAATTCGGCGACGGCCAGTTCTGGCTGATCGTTGCTCAGATAGGCAACCGCCAATCCGTAGCCAACCGCCGGATTACGCGCTCCGTCAGGATGCCGCTGGAGCCGTTTGAAATGTTCGGTTCCGGTCGACGGGGTCTCGGCATAATGGGCTTGCATGCGGGCCCGGATCAAGTGGTACTCCAGGCTGTCCGGAACCTCCCTGGATGGGTATTGCTCAGCTCTTGATCGGGTGTCGGAGACGCGGCTCTGGGTCAAGGGGTGAGTGGACAGGTACTCGGGCACATGGCTTCCCTGGAGCCGGTTCTGCTTCATCATCTGCTCAAACATCGCCGGCATTCCCCGGGGGTCCAGGTCTGCGTCCGCCATGATCTGTAAGCCAATTCGGTCTGCCTCCTGTTCGTGGGCTCGACTGTACTGCAGCATATTCTGAATGGACAAAGCCTGGGTTCCGGCAATGGCGGCGACACCGATGTCAGACTTGGTCACTGCGGATAGCACGATTCCTGCGATCATTCCGGCCAACGCCATGGGGGCGGTATTTTCCTGCTGCTCGAGCCTGCGGGCGAAGTGGCGCTGGCTCAGGTGTGCGAGTTCGTGTGCGAGGACCGACGCGAATTGCTGCTCGCTGTCGGAGCTCAGAAAAAGTCCGCCGTTTACGCCAACGATGTTGCCTGGGACCGCGAATGCGTTGAGGTCGGGGCTATCGATCATGATCAGGGTGAGGTGTTTGTCGTTCAGTGGCACGGAGGGCAGGAGTCGGTGCACCAGGGTCTGGGCATAGTCCGCGGTTAGCGGGTCCTGAATCTGCGGCGCCGAACGCCTCAGCGAGCTCAATACCTGTTGGCCGATCTCCACTTCCAGCTGATCTGAGATAATGCCGCCACCAAGGCCGCCAAAAGTGGGTAGCGGCTGATCATTGGCCCAAACCGGTTGCACCGCCTGGGTCAGCAGGGCGGCGGCGAGGGCGCTGCGTATGCAAAAGCGCTCGATACGGCGCTTCACGGGGATGTTGGTCACAGGGGTGTCGCTCATAGTGCTTCCGAATATGGCTCCGTAGAAAAAGTTCCAACTGCCTGTTAATAAAACAGGTTTCTGCAGCGCTGTGAAGGCCCGCCGTGTGGTGCAATCCGCCTGCGTCAACGGCATAATGCAGCTTACTTCCGATAGTGGCTTTTTTAGTCCGACAGCAGCGTTCAGGATCTTAATGACACACGCCGATAAAACTCTGGATGCAACGGGTCTCCAGTGCCCCATGCCTCTTCTGAAAACCAAGCTGGAGTTGAATGCCATGACGCCGGGCCAACTGCTCGAAGTGGTTGCTACCGATGCCGGGTCGGCCCGGGATATTCCGGCGTTTCTCAAATTGTCCTGCCACGAATTGGTGAGTAGCTCGGAATCCGACGGCAACTACCGGTTCGTGATACGGTGCGGCCAGCCCTAAGTCCCGACGGAGTTGTTAATGGTTAGAATTTTACGCGGTCTTGTCGACAAATACTTTTCAGATGACGAAGCGGTCATCCTTCTGCTGCTGTTGGTGGTTGGGACGCTGGCGATCATCTTTTTCGGTGCCATGCTGGCGCCGGTCATCGCTGCCGTTATCGTCGCCTTCATCCTTCAGGGGCTGGTGGCAAGATTGACCGCCTGGGGCATACCGGAAACGGTCGCCATTGTCGGGGTGTTCCTGGTATTCCTGGGCGTGCTTGTGGGTTTTCTGTTCGGGCTGCTGCCGCTGGTGTGGACTCAGGTTACTGCGCTTGCCGGTGAAGCGCCGCGTATTTTCCGGGAATTGCAAAGCTATCTGGAATTGTTACCGGAGCAATACCCCAACCTGGTGTCAATCGACGCGGTCAATACCGTGTTCCACGAGGTCACCAGCGAAGCGGCACGTCTGACCCAGTGGCTGGTGTCCTTCTCCCTGTCCAGTATCCCGGATCTGGTGGCGGTTTTGATCTACATGGTCCTATTGCCGATATTGGTGTTTTTCTTCCTCAAGGACCGAGAGCTGTTGCTTGGCGCCATTGCGCGTCTGCTGCCCCACCAGCGGCCGTTGATGTTGCATATCTGGGATGAAGTCAATCTGCAGTGCGCCAATTATGTCCGGGGCAAGGCCGTGGAGATCCTGATCGTTGGTGGCGCCACCTACATCTCGTTCAAGCTCCTAGGGGTGCCTTATGCAGCCCTGTTGTCGCTGCTGGTGGGCCTGAGTGTTGTGATTCCCTACATTGGCGCGGCAGTGGTGACGCTTCCGGTGGCCATGATCGCCCTGTTCGCATTTGGTTGGGGGAGTCATTTCATCTGGGTGATGGTGGTGTACGGGATCATTCAGGGTCTGGATGGCAACGTGCTTGTGCCGGTACTGTTTTCGGAGGTCAATAACCTTCATCCGGTGGTCATCATTGTCGCGGTGTTGTTCTTCGGCGGAATCTGGGGTCTGTGGGGGGTGTTTTTTGCCATTCCTTTGGCGACCATGCTGAAGGCTATCTTCTCCGCCTGGCCGGTGAAGAATGACCTTTCTCCACCCTCTGCGGTGGAGAAAGGTTAGGGAGCCCCTGAGCGCCAGAGAGGGTCCGGCCTGGATCAGGGCTTCCTGGAGATGGCTGTTAGAGGTTGCTGGCAGCCTCGAGGACCTCTTCGACGTGGCCTTTAACCTTGACTGAGCGCCATTTCCGACGCAGCACGCCTTCTTTGTCGATCAGAAAGGTGCTGCGGTCGATGCCCATGTATTCTTTGCCGTAGAGTTTCTTGAGCTTGATGACGTCAAAGTGTTTGCAGAGGGTTTCATCGGGATCGGAAATGAGCTGGAAGGGAAACTCGTGCTTGGTGCGGAAATTCGAGTGCACCTTGAGGCTGTCCCGGGAGACGCCGAAAATGACGGTGTCGTTAGCCTTGAAGTCGCCGAAGCGGTCCCGAAAATCCTGACCTTCAGTGGTGCAGCCAGGGGTGTTGTCCTTGGGGTAAAAGTAGATCACCAGGTTTTTCTGGCCCTTGAAGTCCGATAGCCGGACGGCCTGGGATTCCGTGGCTTGTGCTTCAAAATCGGGGACCGGCTTGTTCAGTTCTACCGCAGACATGGGTTCTCCTCTATTTCCCTTGTGTCAGTTCGCACCCAACATTACCATATCCGTTTTATCTGGACGGAGTCTTTATGATTACTGGTAGCCTCGTCGCTCTGGTGACGCCCATGCATCCGGATGGCAGCATCCACTGGGAGCATCTGGACGCACTGGTGGACTTTCATATTGAGAATGGAACCGACGGTATCGTAGCCGTAGGCACCACCGGTGAATCCGCAACCCTGGATCCACAAGAGCACTGTCAGGCGATCGGTCACATCATCAAACGGGTCAAGGGCCGTATTCCGGTCATTGCCGGAACTGGCGCAAACAGTACGCGAGAGGCCATCGAGCTCACCAGCGAAGCGCATAAGCTTGGCGCTGACGCCTGTTTGCTTGTGGTGCCGTACTACAACAAGCCAAGCCAGGAAGGTTTGTATCAGCACTACCGGGCGATTGCTGAAGCTGTACCCGTCGACCAGATCCTATACAACGTACCCGGACGCACCGCTTGTGACATGCTGAACGAGACGGTGGTGCGATTGGCGGATATCCCCAATATTGTGGGTATTAAAGATGCCACCGGTAATATTCCTCGTGGCATTGAGTTGATCAAGGCAGTCGACGGGCGCCTCGCGGTCTATTCCGGCGATGACGCAACCGCTGCCGAGCTGATGTTGGCCGGTGCCAAGGGCAATATCTCGGTGACATCGAACGTGGCGCCCCGTGCTATGGCGGATCTTTGTCGCGCGGCCATGGCGGGGGATCGTAACGAAACGAACCGCCTGAATGATCTGTTGATGCCGCTAAATCACAAGCTGTTCCTGGAAGCCAACCCGATCCCGGTGAAGTGGGCCTTGAATCGCATGGGCCTGATTGGCGAGGGAATCCGGCTTCCTCTGACGGTTTTGAATGAAAAATTCCATGCTGAAGTCGAAGGCGCGCTCAATGCCGCGGGCGTTCTTTGAGGCCGTTTCCCAATTCACCAACTGGAGAGGCCTGATGGGAGCAGTACCGTTCAGGAAGATACACCAACGCGGTGTTCTCGCCGGATTTGCGGTCAGTATAGCTCTGACCGCAGGGTTGTCCGGCTGTGGCATGCTGGAAGATCGATCGCTGCGGTATGTTGATGCGCCGGAAGGAGAGGCGCTTGACACCGTTGGCGAGCGTCAACGGGACCGAATCGGCAACGCCTATCCCATTCGCGAAGTTGAGGCCAGCAAAGGCGGGCGAATGTTTGCCGATGAGTTACCCGCTCCGCCGGATATGACCGCAGAGATTCTCGAGCAGAACTATCTGATTGAGCAGCTGGATGACCAGGTCTGGCTGTTGATTAACGAGCTGCCCGGGCAGGTCTGGCCCGGGGTGACCGCCTATTTAAGCGATCGCGGTTTTGGCGTTGCCCACGACAGTCCACAGCTGGGCCTGGTGCAAACGGAGCTGGCCAACTACAGCCGCAACGCCCGCGCGCTGGTGGGGCTCGAGGATGGCGGCCAGACGGAGCCAAAAGTGTTGCTGCAAGCCCGGGTTGCGCCAGGCGTTCGCCGTAAGACCACCGAAGTCCAGCTACGTCCCCGGCAAGTGCAGGGTAGCCCTTCAGAGTTGATCCCCTGGCAATCGACGGTCGAACGATTGGAAATAGAGAGGGCGTTGCTGGAGGATCTCTCGAGCTTCTTGCAGGCCCGGGTCGACACCAAATCCTACTCGCGGGCGGCGCTGGGGATGGCCAGCGAGCCTCGGGTGCGCATGCTTTCAGAAGCTGAACAGCCGGTTGCAATTCGCATGGACCTGGCCTTTGACCGGGCCTGGGGCGAGGTGAAGCGAGCCCTGGCTGACGCGGGGGTTCAAGTGGTCGACCTTGACCGGAGTGCCGGGCAGTTCTATGTCGATTTCCGATCCCGCAGTGAGAAAACGAGCGGATGGTTCGACTGGTTTGGCGACGAGCCGGAGCCTGTGTACACCTTTCATGTCCAGCTTCAGGTCAGTGACAACGCTATCCTGGTGACGGCCGGACGCGCGCCGGATCACCAAGGCGTCGATCGATCCGCGATGCTATTGAGTCGACTGTTCGAATACCTGTACTAATTTGTTAAAACGGTCACAAGCCGTTGTCGGAGAAAAGAAATGGAAAAGCGTGAAGAGCTTTACGCGGGTAAAGCCAAATCGGTGTACCGGACCGACGATCCGGACCGGTTTGTCCTGGAATTTCGTGATGACACCTCGGCCTTCGACGGTGAAAAGAAAGAACAGTTGAGCCGGAAGGGGATGGTGAATAATCGCTTCAATGCGTTCATCATGCAGAAGCTGGAGGATGCCGGTGTGCCGACCCACTTCGAGGGGCTGCTGTCTCCGACCGAATCCCTGGTGAAGAATCTGGATATGATCCCAGTGGAATGTGTGGTTCGTAATGTCTCTGCGGGGAGTCTCTGTCGTCGTTTGGGCGTGGAAGAGGGGCAGACCCTGACTCCGCCGACTTACGAACTGTTCCTGAAGAACGATGCGCTGCATGACCCGATGGTCAACGAATCCCTGGCGGTGAGCTTCGGTTGGGCGACTGAGTCAGAACTGGCTCGAATGAAGGAGCTGACCTACCAGGTCAACGACGTGCTCAAATCCCTGTTTGACGACGCCGGTATGCTGCTGGTGGATTACAAGCTGGAATTTGGTCGTTCCGGCGGTCAAGTCGTACTGGGTGATGAATTCAGTCCGGACGGCTGTCGCATCTGGGACAAAGAAACCCGCACCAAGATGGATAAGGATCGCTTTCGTCAGGGGCTGGGCAACGTCATTGAAATGTACGAAGAAGTAGGTCGTCGACTTGGAATCGAATTCGACTGATCAGGACATTGATAACAACAACCCTGGAAAGGTGAATTATGCGTAAATCGATACTGGTGGTAGGTGGTACTCTGGCCCTGTTGGGCTCTTGGGCTCATGCGGATATTGTCGGCGTAGGGGCCAGCGTCAGCTACTGGAATTCGGATGTGTCCGGTGATGCCGCAACCAATGGTGACGCGGTGGACCTGGAAAACGATCTGGACCTGTCCAGTGACGACAACGCCAACGTCACTCTCTATTTTGAGCACCCGGTACCGCTGCTGCCCAATGTACGGGTGAACTACACCTCCCTGGAATTGGACGGCGAGGGTGAGCTGCGCGCCAACTTCGACGGGATCGCGTTGGGCACCACGGTCCAGTCGGATCTGGAGCTTGATCAGCTTGACCTGACCCTGTATTACGAAGTGCTGGATAACTGGGTCAATCTTGATTTGGGACTCACCGTCCGGGATCTGTCTGGTGAGCTGACCGTCCGGGACACCGCTGGAGTCTTTGCCGTCAGCGAAACCGAAATCGACGCCGTTGTTCCGATGGGTTACCTGGCTGCACGGTTCGATCTGCCGTTCACCGGAGTGTCTGTTGGCGGCGACATCAACGGAATCGCCTACAGTGGTGATGCCGTTTACGACTTCAATGTCTACGGCCAGTACGAACTGTCGCTGCTGCAACTGCGGGCGGGCTATCGTCAGCTGACCATTGATTACGAAGATGACGATGACAAGCTGGACGTCGATATTGACGGTCCGTTCCTCAGCGCAGGTTTGGTGTTCTGAGGCTGTTCGGCATCGAATAAAAAAAGCGCCTTATGGGCGCTTTTTTTATGGCTCATTGGCGGCGAAGTCGGTACCTCCGTCGAGCTTGATTCGCTACACTCTAAGCTCATGCAATTCATCGACTCGTTCCGCGGATTACGGAGATAAGACCTTGAAAATTCTGGTGACAGGGACTGCTGGCTTCATTGGCTCACATTTGGCGCATCGGCTGCTTGATCGGGGGGATGAGGTGATTGGTGTCGATAATGTAAACGACTATTACGATGTGTCGTTGAAAGAGGCGCGTTTGCAGCGGTTGTTGGGGAAGCCGGGATTTACTGAGGTGCGTACTGACGTCGCTGACCGCGAAGCCATGGCGGCGCTGTTTCAGAAGCATCGCCCAGAGCGGGTGGTGCATCTGGCGGCCCAGGCCGGGGTGAGGTATTCGCTGGAAAACCCGCATGCCTATGTGGATGCCAATCTCGTAGGTTTTATGAATATCCTGGAGGGGTGCAGACACAATGAGGTCAAGCATCTTGTTTACGCCTCCAGCAGCTCTGTCTACGGTGCCAACGAGGCAATGCCATTCTCGGTACACGACAACGTTGATCATCCTGTGAGCCTTTACGCAGCCTCCAAGAAGGCCAATGAGCTCATGGCCCATACCTACAGTCACCTGTACCAGTTGCCGACCACCGGGCTCCGCTTTTTTACCGTCTATGGTCCCTGGGGCCGTCCTGATATGGCCTTGTTCATTTTCACCCGAAAGATCCTGGCCGGCGAGCCCATCGACGTGTTCAACCATGGTCACCACAAGCGTGATTTTACCTACATCGACGACATCGTAGAGGGTGTCATCCGGACACTCGATCACGTGGCGACATCGAACGGGCAATGGTCTGGCGACCGCCCCGATCCGGGCACCAGCAAGGCGCCTTACCGGATCTACAACATTGGCAGCAACAATCCGGTGGAGTTGTCCCGGTTCATCGAGATCATTGAAGACAAGCTTGGACGCAAAGCCGAGAAGAACTTGTTGCCCATGCAAGCCGGTGACGTGCCTGCGACGTACGCGGATGTGGATGCGCTGATCGAAGATGTGGGGTACAAGCCGGACACATCGGTGGAGGAGGGGATATCCCGATTTGTTGATTGGTATCGGGATTTCTATCAGGTCTGATTTGCGGGCGGGCTGCCGTTTACACCGGGGTGACTACCGTTGCCCCGGACCTTTCTTGCTGGCTTGCTTGATCATCAGGCATAAAAAAAGCCAGTTCTACGTAAAACGTAAGTAACTGACTTTTTTGCAGGATTGGTAGGACCACCCAGATTCGAACTGGGGACCTCTACCATGTCAAGGTAGCGCTCTAACCAACTGAGCTATGGTCCTGCCCTGCAACGGGGACGTAATTTACTGATAACCGAGGGGCGGGTCAAGCAATTTTTCTTAACCAACCGCGAATTGCTTTGCTGAGGGTGCTCCAGCGGTTGATCAGCAGTGCGGCGAAGATCAGGCTGCACCCCGCCAGCTGAGTGGGGGCCATGGTTTCCTGGAACCAGCCAGCGGCAAAGAGGGCCACCCACACTGGCTCCAGTACCAATATCACCACGCCGTGGCTGTGGGTGGACAGGCTCTGTGCGTAGGTCTGAAGCAAGAAACGGCCGGCCGTTCCGACGGTGGCGCTGGCAATCACCCACCATGCCAGTGGCCAGGACAGTGATTCGAGTGTGGGCTGCCAGGGCTCCAGCCACAAGGATTCAATCAGCGTCACTGCGCCTACGGTGAGTAAGGTGAGGGTGCAGAGGGGTAGCGGCGGGACTTTCGCCAGTTCTACCTGGGTGCCATCTCGGCGAACGATTTGCCGATGATTGGCGGCGTGGGTGTTCATCAAAAAGAACAGGGCAAAGATCGCGGCAGCGGCAACGAAGAACAGTTGCCCGGCCTCCGGGCGGAAGCCGTTTTTGAGTGACAGCAGAGCCAGCCCGGATACCGCAACGGGAATGGCCAACCAAGTGCTCAGCGGCTGGCTTTCCCTGAAGAACAGCTTTGCCATGATGGGGACGATTACCACCCCGAGGCTGGTCAGAAAGGCGCCTTCGCCCACGTGAGTGCCATGGTGGAGTCCCATGATCCAGAAGCTCATGGCAATGCCGAAGACCAGGCCGACACTCATGCCTCGTCTTATCTGTGTTGGTGTCAGATTGGCGAGGGATCGGCGAGCGGCAAACGCAAGGATAGCGCCGGCCATGATGAAGCGTACGGCCATAAACAGCAGGGGCGGCATCAACAGCACCGCTTCCTTGGAGAACATCCAACTGATTGCGGCCAGCAGGGTAACGCAGACCAGTAAAAGATCTGACTTGTGGGCATTGGTCAGGGGCATAGGGACCTTGGACTTGGCGTTTAAAGGATGGCCTGTCAGCAGGTGACGGAGTCTAGCATGGGTTAGCGACGCTAAAAGCCATTGCCCGACTATTGTATAGGATGCGAACTAAAAAGCCGCTGTATGAGCATAAGGTATTCCCGAAGCTGAAATGGGAGGTTGCAATGGAAAGCTGCAATGAGTAGGTGCGAGGCTGTGACTCGCTCGGTACGACAACAGCTGGATTCGCGCTGTCCCTGACGCGGTCGGCGAAACGCTCAAACACTGATGGAGGCCCTGAGTATGCGCTATATGCAATCATTGAACCGGCGTCTGAGGTTGGTCCGGGAAGATCGAAAGTTGTCTGTTTCGGACCTGGCTCAGCTCTGCGGCGTTGAGGAGCATCGCCTGCTGGCTTGGGAAAGCGCTGATCCGCGTAGAAGGGCGTACCCGAGTGTGGACGAGTTGGTGGACCTGTGTTTCAGGACAGAGACGGCGCTGGAGGAATGGTTGGATCTTGTGGAGGGTCAAGATGCGGGGCAACTGGAGTTGCCGGGACTGGGGGTTGGTGACGGCAACGAACTGACTCAGGCTCTGGTGGAACTGGAGGCGGTCATTGCACGGGTGCAGCCAGAAGCGGATGAGGTGGACCTGTTGGCGGCTTTTCGCAAGGCGCCTTCCGAAACCCGACGCGCCGTGATGCGAACTCTGGGGCTTTAGGGTGGGGGGATGCCGGGCTCCAGAACCGGAGTCCGGCAAAGCTGAGCTGTCGCCTTATTCGCCTTTCTTGTAAATGTGCTCGTAGACGTGATTGGTGGCCTGTACGAAGCCGTCAATGCTGCCGCAATCAAAGCGCTGCCCCTTGAATTTGTACGCCAGTACGCAGCCATTCTTGGCTTGTTCCAGCAGGGCGTCGGTAATCTGTACTTCGCCGTTCTTGCCGGGCGGGGTGCGCTCAATGATGTCGAAGATATCCGGGGTAAGGATGTAGCGTCCAATGATGGCGAGGTTGCTGGGGGCATCTTCCGGTGCCGGCTTTTCGACCATGTCGGTAATGCGGTACAGGCCGTCCTTCATGGACTCTCCGGCGATCACGCCGTACTTGTGGGTTTCGTTCTGGGGAACTTCCTCGATAGCAACAATCGAGCAGCGGAATTGGTTGTAGAGCTTTACCATCTGCGCCAGTACGCCATCGCCGTCCGCTTCGGCCACACAGAAGTCATCGGCCAATACCACGGCAAACGGGTTGTCACCAACCAGATTTCGCCCAGTCAGAATGGCGTGGCCCAGGCCCTTCATTTCATTTTGACGGGTGAAGGCGAAGGTGTTGTTGTCGATCAGGTCCCGAATCGAGGTCAACAGCCCTTCCTTGCCAGTGCCGGCAATCTGATGTTCCAGTTCGTAGCTGATATCGAAATGATCTTCGATCGCCCGCTTGCCCCGGCCGGTGACAAAGCCGAACTCATTGATGCCTGCTTCAGAGGCCTCCTCAACGCCGTACTGAACCAGCGGCTTGTTGACAATCGGCAGGATTTCTTTCGGCATCGCCTTGGTGGCAGGCAGGAATCGAGTTCCATAACCGGCGACCGGGAAGAGGCACTTCTTAATCATAACTTCGTCCTTTGGCTGGAATGTCGGGTCCCGTGCCTGCGTGGCACTGTTCGCTTGGTTCGGGACGCTCCTTGAGTGCTTTAGCATAAAGCTTGCCAAGTTTAACCAAACTAGCGCTCGTTACAACCGGCTTTCGCGCAGGTTTGGCCTTGCTTCGGGCTGACATGCCTGGCCATGGGGGGCGTTTGAACACTCCAGACTCCCTTCTGGTGCGGCCGCCTCCCCGGTAATGCCAAGCGAGGACTATCAATACCTCACGTTCGTTGCAGGCGTTTTACCGAGCGGCTTGGATTGGCGAATGTTGATGGGTGGTGCGTTGGTGAAAGTGCCACCTGCGACCGGTGTGGGTCGATGGCATGCAGGCTGGTAAATCTGCTGAAGTTGTTAACAACCGGCAGATGTCTACCTCTGGCTATTGTTGACAATAGTAGGGTATGGGCGTAGATTTCTCTAAAATATCCGCTTTATTGTTAACAAAAATGATTGAGGCAATTCCCCAGACCCAAACTCGTGCTGATGAAGCCTTCGATTGTCTGCAAACGGCAATCGTTAAGGGCGAGCTGGCCCCCGGTGAAAAAATCGGCGAACTCGAACTGTGTCAGCGATTCCAGCTCACCCGCGGCCCGCTTCGAGAGGCGCTGGGCCGGCTGGAGTCCCGTGGCCTTCTTGTCCGTCGTCCCCACGCCGGAGTCAAAGTGGTTTCCGTCAGTACCGAGGAGCTGCTGGAGTTGTACCGGATCCGGGAAGTCATGGAGGGGTTGGCGGCTCGCCAGGCTGCTGCGCGTATGACGGACGAGGAGGTGGCCGGGTTACAGGCCACGCTTGACGCTCATGAGGCCATGATTGAGCAAGCCCAGGGCCAGGCATACTACCAGGCCGAAGGCGATTACGATTTTCATCACCGTATCGCCACTGGAAGCCGTAATACCAAGCTTGCGCAAATGCTGCTTGGAGACCTCTATTACATGGTCCGCATGTATCGTTACCGTCTCAGTACCTCGGCCGGGCGCCCCCACCGGGCGTTGGGAGAGCACCGCCGCATTGTCGAGGCCATCGCCCAGCGCGATGGGGAGTTGGCCGAGTTTTTGATGAAACGACACATTAACGCTGCGCGCAGGAATATCGAGCAGAAGATCGAGGAAGGCCTGCTGTCCTTCTGACCGGTCTGGAAAACACACATAGGGAATTCACAGTTAGCCGAATGGCTAAGGAGAGAAAATGTCTAAGACCCTGTCCCCCGGTGCCCGTTTTCGTCTGGCACTGAAAGAGAACCAACCTTTGCAGATTGTTGGCACCATCAATGCCTACGCGGCGATGATGGCGGAGAAGGTGGGCCACCAGGCGATCTATCTCTCCGGCGGAGGCGTGGCCAACGCATCCTACGGTTTGCCAGATCTGGGCATGACCAGTTTGAATGACGTAGTGGAGGATGTACGCCGGATAACGGCCGCCTCCAGCCTGCCGCTGCTGGTTGATATCGATACCGGTTGGGGCGGGGCTTTCAACATTAGTCGCACCATCAAGGAGATGGAACGCGCTGGCGCAGCAGCGGTCCACATTGAAGACCAGGTGGCGCAGAAGCGTTGCGGTCATCGTCCCAACAAGGAAATTGTCTCCAAAGAAGAGATGGTGGACCGGATCAAGGCCTGCGTAGATGCGCGGGAAGACGATAATTTCTTTATCATGGCCCGAACCGATGCGTTCCAGCAGGAAGGGTTGGAGGCAGCCATCGATCGTGCCCAGGCTTGCATTGAGGCCGGTGCAGACGGCATTTTCGCCGAGGCGGTCACTGAGCTGGAACATTACAAGGCCTTCTCCGAGGCGCTGGATGTCCCCATCCTGGCCAATATCACCGAGTTCGGCGCGACCCCGTTGTATAACAGGCAGGAGCTTGCAGAGGCCGGAGCCGGCATGGTGTTGTATCCGCTGAGTGCGTTCCGGGCCATGAACAAGGCGGCGCTGACTGTCTACGAGAGCATTTTGGCCAAGGGTGACCAGAAAGATGTGGTCGACCTGATGCAGACCCGAATGGAACTGTACGATTTCCTGAACTACCACGAGTTCGAGCAGAAACTGGATGCGCTGTTCAAGCAGCAGAAAGAAAAGTAAAAGAGGAGAGAGTCATGGTTGATAAGAAACTCGGCGGCGCCGGTCTGCGTGGCCAGGTAGCGGGCGAAACTGCACTGTGTACCGTAGGAAAAACCGGTGCCGGGCTGACCTATCGCGGCTACGACATTGCCGAACTGGCGGATAAGGCCCAGTTCGAGGAAGTGGCTTATCTGCTGCTGCGTGGCAAGCTCCCTAACCGTCAGGAACTGGACGCCTATAAGCAGAAACTGCGTGGTTTGCGGACATTGCCGGATGCCCTGAAACTGACCCTGGAGCAGATCCCCAAGGACGCTCATCCCATGGATGTGATGCGCACCGGTTGCTCCATGCTGGGTAACCTGGAGACCGAGCAGGACTTCACCGAGCAGGACGACAAGATTGATCGTATGCTGGCGGTGTTCCCCAGCATCATCACCTACTGGTACCGCTTTGCCCACAACGGTGTGCGCATCGACACCAACAGCGAAGCTGACTCCATCGGCGGCCATTTCCTCGAGCTGCTGCACGGCAAGCAGCCCAGTGAGCTGCATGAGCGGGTCATGAATGTCTCGCTGATCCTGTACGCCGAGCATGAGTTCAATGCCTCCACCTTTACTGCCCGGGTTTGCGCATCCACGCTCTCCGATATTCACAGTTGCGTGACCGGTGCTATCGGCTCTCTGCGTGGTCCGCTGCACGGCGGCGCCAACGAAGCGGCGATGGAGTTGATCCAGAAGTTCAACACGGCGGATGAGGCCGAGCAGGGCCTGCTGGGTATGCTGGAGCGCAAGGAAAAGATCATGGGCTTTGGTCATGCCATCTACCGGGAGTCTGACCCCCGCAACGCCATCATCAAGAAGTGGTCCGAGAAGCTGGCCGACGAAGTGGGCGATAGCGTTTTGTACCCGGTGTCCGTGCGTTGCGAAGAGGTCATGTGGCGGGAGAAGAAACTGTTCTGCAACGCCGATTTCTTCCACGCCTCGGCCTACCACTTCATGGGCATTCCGACAGAACTGTTCACGCCCATTTTCGTGATGTCCCGGGTATCAGGTTGGACTGCCCACGTCAAAGAGCAGCGCGCTAATAACCGGATCATCCGCCCGAGTGCGGAGTATACCGGTCCCGAGCATTCCGAGTGGGTGCCGATCGAAAACCGTTGATAGCTATGTGAGCACCGGCGTTGTCCGGTGCTTTCCTTTCTTTGCCCCTCCCAAGAATTTCTGATGAGTGTGACCCATGAACAGCAACTACCGTAAATCGCTTCCCGGCTCGGACCTGGACCATTTTGACACCCGTGCGGCAGTCAACGACATCCAGGACGGTGCCTACGAAAAACTGCCGTACACCTCCCGAATTCTGGCAGAGCAACTGGTGCGCCGCTGTGATACCGAGCTGCTGACCGATGCCTTGAAACAGTTGATCGAACGCAAGCGCGAGCTGGACTTTCCCTGGTATCCAGCTCGGGTGGTCTGCCACGACATTCTGGGCCAGACCGCTTTGGTAGACCTGGCCGGCCTGCGGGATGCGATCGCTGAGAAAGGAGGGGACCCGGCGAAGGTCAACCCGGTGGTGCCAACCCAGTTGATCGTGGACCACTCGCTGGCGGTGGAGCATGGTGGTTTCGAGAAGGACGCCTTCGAGAAAAACCGGGCCATTGAAGACCGTCGCAACGACGATCGTTTCCACTTCATCAACTGGACCAAGACCGCCTTTGAGAACGTGGATGTGATCCCGCCCGGTAACGGCATCATGCACCAGATCAATCTGGAGAAAATGTCCCCGGTGGTGCAGGTCCGTAACGGCGTGGCGTTCCCTGATACCTGTGTCGGCACTGACAGTCACACCCCGATGGTGGATGCGCTGGGCGTCATCTCCGTGGGTGTTGGCGGCCTCGAGGCGGAGAGCGTCATGTTGGGTCGCGCTTCGATGATGCGCCTGCCTGACATCGTCGGCGTCGAGCTGACCGGCAAGCTGCAGCCGGGTATCACCGGCACCGATATGGTGCTGGCACTGACTGAGTTCCTGCGTAAGGAGCGGGTGGTGGGTGCCTATCTTGAGTTTTACGGCGAAGGGGCCGACAGCTTGACGGTGGGGGATCGGGCCACCATCTCCAACATGACCCCGGAGTACGGCGCGACCGCTGCCATGTTCTTCATCGATGGCCAGACCATTGATTACCTCAAGTTGACCGGCCGCGATGACGACCAGGTAGCGTTGGTAGAGCAGTACGCCAAGGAAACCGGTTTGTGGGCCGACAGCCTGAAGACCGCCGAATACGAACGCGTATTAACGTTTGACCTGTCCAAGGTGGTGCGCACCCTGGCCGGCCCGTCCAATCCTCACGCCCACCTGCCTACTTCCGAGCTGGCCAGCCGCGGCATTGCCGGCGAGTGGACCGAGGAAGAGGGCAAAATGCCCGATGGTGCGGTCATCATCGCGGCGATCACCAGCTGCACCAACACCTCCAACCCGCGCAATATGGTTGCCGCCGGCCTGATCGCCCGTAACGCCAACCGGCTGGGCCTGACTCGCAAGCCTTGGGTGAAAAGCTCGCTGGCCCCCGGTTCCAAAACCGTCAAAATGTACCTCAATGACGCCGAGCTGATGCCGGAACTGGAGCAGTTGGGCTTTGGTGTGGTGGCCTTTGCCTGCACCACCTGTAACGGCATGAGCGGTGCGCTGGACCCTCAGATCCAGCAGGAGATCATCGACCGGGATCTTTACGCCACTGCGGTGCTGTCCGGTAACCGGAACTTTGATGGCCGCATCCACCCCTATGCCAAGCAGGCGTTTCTGGCATCGCCGCCGTTGGTGGTGGCCTACGCCATCGCCGGCACCATCCGCTTCGACATCGAGAAGGATGCCCTGGGCCACGATAAGAACGGCAACCCCATCATGCTTAAGGACATCTGGCCGAGCGACGAGGAAATCGACGCCATCGTCAAGCAGGCGGTGAAGCCGGAGCAGTTCCGCGAAACCTATATCCCGATGTTCGACATCACCAAGCGGGAGCAGGCCAAGTCCGATCCGCAGTACGCATGGCGTGAAATGAGTACCTACATCCGTCGCCCGCCGTATTGGGAAGGCGCTCTGGCGGGCAAGAAGGCCCTCAAGGGCATGCGTCCGCTGGCGGTGCTGGGGGACAACATCACCACCGACCACCTGTCACCTTCCAACGCCATCATGGCGGCCAGTGCGGCTGGCGAGTACCTGGCGAAGATGGGCTTGCCGGAGGAGGATTTCAATTCCTACGCCACCCACCGGGGCGACCACCTGACCGCGCAGCGGGCTACCCTGGCCAACCCGAAACTGTTTAACGAAATGGTGCGGGATGAAAACGGCGAGGTGAAGCAGGGCTCCCTGGCGCGCGTCGAGCCGGAAGGCCAGGTGACTCGTATGTGGGAGGCCATCGAGACATATATGGATCGCAAACAGCCGCTCATCGTCATCGCCGGTGCCGACTACGGTCAGGGGTCATCCCGTGACTGGGCGGCAAAAGGTGTTGCCCTGGCAGGCGTAGAGGCCATCGCTGCGGAAGGTTTTGAGCGTATCCACCGTACCAACCTGATCGGTATGGGGGTGATGCCACTGCAGTTTGAAGAAGGCACCACCCGCAGGACCCTGGGTATCGACGGCACCGAAACCTTCGATGTGGAAGGTACACCGGAGCCTCGTGCAACCCTGACTTTGGTTATCCATCGTCAAAGTGGCGATGAGGTCAGGGTGCCGGTGATCTGTCGGCTGGATACCGCCGAAGAAGTGTCGATCTATTCGGCCGGTGGTGTTCTGCAGCGCTTTGCCCAGGACTTCCTGGAAGCCGAGGGGGCAGCATGACCGTTGCGCCCCAGATCAAAGTACCTGCCACCTACATGCGAGGCGGCACCAGCAAGGGCGTGTTCTTCCGGTTGCAGGATCTGCCGGAAGCCGCCCAGGTCCCGGGTGAAGCCCGGGACAAATTACTGTTGCGGGTGATCGGCAGTCCCGATCCCTACCAGAAGCAGATCGACGGTATGGGGGGCGCGACCTCCAGCACGAGCAAGACGGTTATCTTGAGCCGGAGCGAGCGGGCGGATCACGATGTGAGCTACCTGTTTGGCCAGGTCTCCATCGACAAGCCCTTTGTCGACTGGAGCGGTAACTGTGGCAATCTGACGGCTGCGGTGGGTGCCTTCGCCATCAACAGCGGTTTCGTGGCTCAGGAGCGCGTCCCGGACCACGGCATATGCACGGTGCGGATTTGGCAGGCCAACATCGAGAAGACCATCGTTGCGCATGTCCCCATCACCAATGGAGAGGTACAGGAAACCGGCGATTTCGAACTCGATGGTGTCACGTTCCCGGCGGCGGAAGTCGAGATTGAGTTCATGGATCCGGCGGACGGCGACGGTGCGATGTTCCCCACAGGTAACCTGGTGGACGATCTGGAGGTTCCGGGCATCGGCAGCCTGAAGGCAACGATGATCAATGCGGGCATACCGACGATTTTCGTCAACGCCGATGAGATTGGTTATCAGGGCACCGAGTTGCAGGAAGCCATCAACGGCGATCCGGATGCCTTGGCTCGGTTCGAGACCATCCGCGCCCATGGCGCGGTTCGGATGGGGTTGATCGGTAGCGTTGAGGAAGCAGCCAGCCGTCAGCACACGCCGAAAGTGGCGTTCGTCGCGCCGCCGAAGGACTATGTTTCCTCCAGCGGCAAGCAGGTTGCGGCTGCTGATATCGATCTGCTGGTCCGGGCTTTGTCCATGGGCAAGCTCCATCACGCCATGATGGGGACTGCGGCGGTTGCCATCGGTACCGCGGCGGCCATACCGGGGACCCTGGTAAACCTGGCTGCGGGCGGCGGAGAACGCAACGCGGTGCGGTTCGGCCACCCCTCTGGCACCTTGAGGGTTGGCGCCGAGGCTCGCCAAGTCGAGGGTGACTGGACCGCCACCAAAGCCATCATGAGCCGCAGTGCTCGGATCCTCATGGAAGGTTGGGTCCGTGTGCCGGGAGACACCTTCTAGGCAATCTTGGCCTGACTGCCGACCGGCGCCCCAGGATACGCCAGCATCGTATGGTTCTGATCGTACTATTCTTAAGGTGCAAACCTTATCGTACGAACCTCATAGTACCGAGGCTGGGAAATCACGTGTCCTGGGGCGTTTCCTGCATCGAGGCGCGCTCTCGGGACACCGGGAGGTGCATCGTGTCCGAGACATTCGATCTCAACGTACGCCCCGATTACGACGATATCCTGCAGCGCATTGCCGATTATGTGCTGAGTTACCAGGTCGAGAGCCGAGAGGCGCTGAACACCGCTCGCCTCTGTCTGATGGATACCCTCGGCTGCGGCTTGTTGGCGTTACGCTTTCCCGAATGCACCAAATTGCTCGGTCCCGTGGTTGAGGGCACCGTCGTGCCGCAAGGCGCCCGGGTGCCGGGAACCTCGTACCGCCTCGACCCCATCAAGGCGGCCTGGGATATTGGCTGCATGGTGCGTTGGCTGGACTATAACGACACCTGGCTGGCCGCGGAGTGGGGGCACCCCTCTGACAACCTGGGGGCCATCCTTGCAGTGTCTGATCACCTGTCCCAGCGTCGACTGGCCGAAGGCAAGCCTCCACTGACGATGCGTCAGGTTCTCGATGCGATGATCATGGCCCATGAAATCCAGGGCGTCCTGGCGCTGGAGAATGCCTTTAACCGTGTGGGCCTGGATCACGTGGTATTGGTCAAGGTCGCATCCACGGCGGTGGCGGCGTGGCTTTTAGGCGCAGGCCGGGAGCGAATGTTGTCCGCCTTGTCCCATGCCTGGGTTGATGGCCAGGCGCTTCGCACTTATCGACACGCGCCCAACGCGGGCTCAAGGAAGTCCTGGGCGGCGGGGGATGCAAGCGCTCGCGGGGTGCAGCTGGCTCAGATTGCGATGCGGGGCGAAATGGGCATTCCCAGCGTCTTGACTGCACCGCAGTGGGGGTTCTACGACGTTCTGTTCAGCAAGACCAACCGCGATCAGTCCATCAAACCTGCCGAACGGCGGAACTTCTCCTTGCCGCAACCGTTTGGCTGCTACGTCATGGAAAACGTCTTGTTCAAGGTTGCCTTCCCAGCAGAGTTTCATGCTCAAACCGCCGCCGAGGCCGCGATTCAGCTCCATGCCAAGGTGAAGGGTCGAATCGGAGAGATCGAGCAGGTGGTCATCACCACCCATGAATCTGCGATCCGGATTATTTCAAAGGTTGGCAAGCTGGCCAATGCGGCCGACCGGGATCACTGCCTTCAGTATATGACGGCGGTGCCGCTGCTTTTTGGCGAGCTGCAGGCCGAACATTATGAGGACGGTTTCCACCAAGCCCACCCGGAAATCGATCAGTTGCGCGACAAGATGAAGGTTGAAGAAGACGCCGACTACAGTCGCGAATACCTTGAGCCTGACAAGCGTTCCATTGCCAATGCGGTGGAGGTGATTTTCCGGGGCGGGGAGCGCACCGGTAAAGTTGCAGTGAAGTACCCAATCGGACATCGGCGCCGACGCAAGGAGGCCATCCCGTTGCTGGAAACCAAGTTCCGCCGGAACTTGGCGACCTGCTTTTCATCTGGCCGCTGCGAAGAAATTTTCAACCTGTTTCAGGATCAACAGGCTCTAGAGTGTGGCTCGGTTAACGAATTCTCGCAATTGTTGAGTCGTTGACTGTTCTACCGTCATTGAAGTTTCGTACAATCAAACTACACTTTGTTACAAAAGTTCACCTTCTATCCCGAAGCATTGGAAGCGCGGGGTTCATTTGTGTGCGAACCACAAGGAGTTGGCGTGGCCCACGTCAGATTGTTCAGACACTACTTGCACCTGCCGTTCCTCCTGCTTGGGTTGATTGATTTACTCGTCCTGATTTTCTCGCTCAGTTTTGTCGTCTTTTTCCGCTACTTCGGGGAGATGTCCTTCTTCCTGGCGAACTGGTCCTATGTTTTACCTTCTGCCATTGTTTTCGGGGTCATGAGTTTGCTGGCGATGATCGCCACTGGCGTGCACCAATCGCG
The DNA here is from genome assembly GCF_028369065.1 of Marinobacter sp. SS21. Classification (GTDB taxonomy): domain Bacteria; phylum Pseudomonadota; class Gammaproteobacteria; order Pseudomonadales; family Oleiphilaceae; genus Marinobacter. The sequence continues at coordinate 183,965 of NZ_JAQNDA010000003.1, read as the reverse complement.
GTTGGAGGATGGCATGTCAGGCATGATGCTGCGAACCATCATGGCGTTGATCATCAGTCTCCCTCTCTCCGGGATGGCGTACCTGATTGCCGGTGATTGGCTCTGGTATCTGGGGGGAGGCAGCGTGATGACAACGTCGGCAGTATTGGCCGTGCTGTTGTTGGGTATTGTACGGACGATATTTTACGCAGTAATGGGCAAGGATACTTTTAAGCGCAAGGTGTTGGTGCTTGGGTCGGGAGAGCGGGCCCGGCAGCTGTTGGATGACCTCACGACGCCACTTAACCGCAAGGGATTTTCGCTGGCGGGATTCGTGCCTTTGCCGGGAGAGCACACCGTTATCCCGGAGGATCAGCTGCTCCGTTTGCCCTACAGCATCTACCAGCATGTACGCACGCATCCGGTCAGCGAAATTGTGGTGGCCGTGGATGATCGGCGCAAAGGGTTACCGATGGAGGATCTTCTGGAATGCAAAATGGAAGGTATCGGCATTGTCGACGGGGTGGCCTTTTATGAGCGGGAATCCCGCAAGGTCGCATTGGAGATGATTACACGGGGCTGGCTGGTATTTACCGATGGCTTCACCGTGTCCACAGTGTCCGGTTTGGGTAAGCGCGCCCTGGACATTATTGCCTCGGCAACGCTGCTGGTGCTGGCACTTCCACTGATGGTGCTCACTGCACTGGCGATCAAAATCGAGGAGGGGCTTAAGGCCCCCATATTTTATAGCCAGGAACGGGTTGGATTAGACGGTCGCGTGTTCAAGGTGTACAAATTTCGTTCCATGAGGACGGATGCGGAAAAGAACGGCGCGGTGTGGGCACAGAAAAACGACGCCCGCGTCACCCAGGTGGGTGCGTTTATCCGCAAAGTGAGAATTGACGAGATTCCCCAAGTGATCAATGTCCTTAACGGCACCATGGCCTTTGTTGGTCCCAGGCCTGAGCGCCCGGTGTTTGTTGAAAAGCTCTCTGATTCCATACCGTTTTATAACGAACGGCACCGGGTTAAGCCCGGAATTACTGGTTGGGCGCAACTTTGCTTTGCCTATGCGGATAGCGAAGAGGATAACCGCGAGAAACTTCGCTACGACCTTTACTACATAAAGAATCAAAGTTTGCTATTGGATCTTCTGATCATCATACAGACCGTGGAGGTGGTGCTGTTTAAAAAAGGATCGCGCTAAGCTTGAATTGGCGCAGTTAATGGACAACGCTAAGTGTTAACCGATTGACAAGAGGATAAAAGATGTCAGGGGTGATTCGGTTTTTCTTTCGTATAGTGGCTTTCGTTTCGGTTGTAGCGCTTACAGGTTGTGTGGGCCCCATTGCCTCTCCTCCGGACAAAATTGCTCAGGCCCTTAATTTGGGCGCCGCCGAGAATACCGGCGAATACATCATTGGAGCCACGGATGAGATTTCCGTGTCCGTTTGGCGCAACCCTGACTTGAGTATAACGGTACCGGTGCGTCCGGACGGGATGATCTCGGTGCCTTTGGTTGGAGATGTCAAGGCCAGCGGTAAGACGCCGGAACGGCTTGCTGATGATATTGAAGCCATCCTGGATGAATATATCCGCGAGCCCCAGGTCAGCGTTGTCGTGACCTCCATGAACAGCCATGAATTTACGGATCGGGTCAGGGTTACCGGCGCCGTGGAGCAACCGATGTCCATGCCGCATCGCTCTGGCATGACGGTGCTGGATATGGTGCTTAGTGCCGGTGGTATTAACCCATTTGCCGCGCCCAACAACTCGATGCTGTATCGGGTCGTGGAAAATGAAGTCGTGGCCATTCCGGTCAAGCTGGGCGATATCCTCAATAACGGCGATATACGCACCAACTATTCGCTCAGGGCTGGCGACATTTTGACCGTACCAGAACGCGGTTTCTAGGTTCGGTCGGGTTGTCTTCATGCATTACATCAGCATTTAGCTAGGACGCAGTCATGGCACTTCCGTTATCCCAGTTCCCAGCTGAAATTATTCGTGAGATCCGGGCGAGGAAATGGCTGGCGTTCTTTCTCTTTACCGGCGTCAGTTTCGTGGTTCTCGCTGCGGGCTTTGTCTGGCCCTACAAGTACAGTTCCGAGGTGATCATTTTTGTCGATGACCAAAACATCATCAGACCACTAATGGAAGGCAGTGCGGTCACCACTCAGATCAATGAGCGTGCATCTGCGGCCCAGGAGTTGCTCTGGAGTCGAAAGGTGCTGGAAGCCGTAGCGACGGACCCGCGAATCTACGGTGAAAGCGCCACCATGCTCACGCCTGAGGAACTCGAAGGGCGAATCGGGATGTTGCGAGCCCGCTTGAGTGTGGCTACCCGGGGGGACAGCTACTTCAGTATTGGCTACAGCTCCCCGTCCCCGCTGATCGCGTTTACGGTTGCACAACGGTTGGGGCAGGCCTTTATCGAAGAGAACAATGAGCGCAAGCGCGCGGAAAGTCGGGGCGCGTATGAGTTTATAGACAAGCAGGTTAGGAGCTACGAGCAACAGATTGCGGAGGTGGAAGAGCGGCTCAAACAGTTTCTGTCGGAGAATGTAGATGGTACCGAAGCGGAAGCCAATGCCCGTATGGCGAACCTTCGCAGCCAGCTTGAGCTTGCCCAGCTCGATAAGGCGGAGCTGGTTACCCGTGCACAGACTCTGGAAATCGAATTGAGCAAGGTTCGTCCGACGATCCTACAGGGCAGGGCCAGGGATATTTATCAGGAAAGAATCCGGGCGCTGGAAGAGCAGTTGGACGAACTGCGGTTACAGTATCACGATACCTATCCGGATATTGTCATCTTGCGGGAGCAGCTTTCAGAACTGCGCCGGCAGCAGCAGCGGGCGGCGGAGGACCCCGATCAGGCTTCTCGTACGCTGGACGGTGAAACCATTGCCAATCCTGTTTATCAACAAATTCGTTCTGCCCTGGCAACCACTCGAGCGGATATCGAGACAGCGGAAACCCGTATTCGATCCATTCGTGCCTTGATGGTCGACCAAACCCAGCGTATGGAGCGGATTCAGGAGAATAAGGCACAGTACTCCGATCTCACCAGGGACATGGAAGTTAACCGGCAAATCTACGATGACCTTCTAAAACGTCGTGAGAAAGCCAGAGTGTCCATGCACCTGGATATTGAGGGACAAGGCTTGAGCTATCGCATTAACGAGGCTGCCCAATACCCATTAAGTCCCGCGGGGGTAAAGTTTCCCATGTTTGCCATCGCGGGGCTTCTGCTGGGTCTGTTGGCGCCGCTTGGTGCCGCGGCAGGTGTGCTTCAATTGGATCCACGAATTCGGTCACGAGAGCAGTTGGAGGAGGAAATGGAACTCCTGGTGCTTGAAACGATTCCCGATATCCGTACCCCCTTCGATAAACGGAAGGATCGTCGTACCACAACCATTGTGGGCATTTGCGTGATTGCAGTGGCAGTTATCTACATTGCAGCTGCCATTACGGCATTTCTGGAGGTGTATTGATGAATGACTCCAGAAACAGGCGGGACAATGATATGTCTGGAAAAGATGAACTAGGCGAACCAGAGAATCGCTCTTCCGACGAGCTTGAGAATTTCGCGGAGCAGGGCGACGAAGCACGCCGGGAGCCGGGTGTGGGCGGCCGGAATAATTCAGAATGGGACGATTCCCGTTTGCTGGTACCGAGTTCGTTGGAGTTCGGCCATAGGGCCGTTGATCGCTATATCAACAGTCGTCAGATTGTGCGAATGAAGGAGCCTCGCACCTTTACGAATGACGATCTTGAAGAACGTCGAATCATCTATCCCGACTCTGATAATCGCCGGCTCGTTAATCACTTTCGGAATCTGAGAACGAAACTGGTGGAGCACTCGGCGGGCAACAATTTTACGTTGGTGGTTACCGGAGCCAGCGAAGGATCCGGCGCATCCTTTGTCGCATTGAACCTGGCGGCAGCGTTTGCCTTCGATCATCAAAAAACCGCACTGATCATTGACTGTAACTTGAGGCAACCGACGCTCCATACCACGCTTGATATCAAGCCAGAGTTCGGTCTTACCGATTTCCTCGATGAGCCGGATTACGACATCGCCAGGATACTGTATCCGACCGGCATCACCCGATTGAGGCTGATCCCTGCCGGTAGTCGGCGGGAAACGCCTGGTGAATTCTTCACTTCGTTTCGGATGAAGCAATTCCTGCAGGCGGTCCGCCGTCGTTACCCGGATCGATTCATTATTCTGGATACGGCGTCGATTGCCGAGTCACCGGATGCACGTATTCTTTCGGAACTCTGTGATTACACTCTGCTGGTCATTCCCCATGGCCGGCTTACCCCTGCCAGCATTGAACAGGCGGCCACGGCCTTTAATCAGGAAAAGTTTGTTGGAGTGGTCATCAATGGTTAAGGCCAGCGAATGTCGCGTTGTTTCCGGTTATGGCAAGTGGCTCGTCCTGGTTCTATCGATGACGATTCCACTGGTGGCGGTGGCGGAGCCACCAACGCTGTCGGGCGGGGTTACCAGTCGTTACAGCGATAACGTCACCAGGGTGCCTGACGGTGCCCAGGACGATGTGGAGACTCGCACCACCTTAAGCTTCGCGCACCAAACGGATCCAGGTGCCTGCAATGCCAGGACTCGCGCGGAATTTGGCTATGGCGTCTGGTCTGACGATACGTTTGAGCCAGAGCTGTACTCCGAACTTGATTTCTTGGGAGACTGCTCGGTTACCGACAATATTCGCTGGGAACTCTCGGATTACTTGCGGGACGTCGTACAGGACGGCCGCAATGTCGACACGCCGGATAACCGCACCCGCAAGAATATCTTCCGGACCGGACCGGTGCTCACCGTGCGCTTAAGCCAGGTCGATCGGCTGGAAATTTCCGCCCAATATGAGAACACCGAATTCGAAGAAAACAGCGAGATCGATAGCGAACGCCTGCTGGGCTCGGCCTGGGTTACTCGAAGCTTTAGTCCGTCCACCGATCTCGGGGTTCGGTTCCTGGCGGATCGGGCGGAACTGGAGACCGGGGAAGAAATTGACCGGGATACCGCGAGCTTGACATTCCGTAAGGCCTGGAGCGCAACGCAGATCCAAGGCGCCTTGGGCTTTACCGAATATGAGAGCCGATTCATGGACCAGGTTCTCGAAAGCGATGCAATTGTGGGCAATTTTACACTTGAGCGGGATGTTTCGGCGTCGACGGTGGCGTTCCTGTCTGCCACCCACGAACTGACGGATCAGACATCGGATATTGATGTTCGAATTGGTGACATCACCATCAATTTACGAGAGCAGGTAGGGGTGGAAGTCACCACCATTCGGGCGGGTATGCGAACGGTTTATAGCGACCGCTCGAATATGGAGCTGGCCTTGTTCTCTAACCGGACGGAGTACCTGCAGTCTGCCGAAGAGGAAGACGGCCGCGGTGCTGATTTCCGATATCGTCTGCCGGTCGTTTCGCGGCTGGATGGGTTACTGGGCGCTCGGGTAGAAAGACGTTCTTTCCAGCCTGAAGACCGTGACGATACCCTCGTCAATGTCCATGTGGGGCTGTCCTACCAAGCAACGCGAAAGTTGGATCTGGTGGGTCGTGTAGGTCGATCCAGTCGAGACAGTAACGTTCCGACGACTGAATATGAAGACAATTGGTTTGAATTAGGTTTGAACTACCGGTTCCTGTGATACGGGCTGCAGCCAGGTGCGGCCAGCTGGGTGAGATGAGTTAGCATGGATGAGATTACCAACGCCTTGACCATTGATGTTGAGGATTATTTTCAGGTAGCTGCGTTGGCTGAAGCGGTCAAACGGAATGACTGGACCTCAATGGAGTATCGAGTCGAGAAGAACACGGATGTACTGTTGCAACTGTTTGCAGATCGGGGCATTCACGCCACATTCTTTGTGCTGGGCTGGGTTGCGGAAAGGTCTCCGGGCCTGGTCCGGAGAATCAGCGAGGCGGGCCATGAGGTGGCCAGTCATGGTTACAGCCATCAATTGATCTACACCCAAACGCCCGAGGTCTTCCGGGCGGAAACGCGCAAGTCCAAACGGATCCTCGAGGATTCTCTGGGCGCTGCCATAACCGGGTATCGAGCAGCTAGCTATTCCATTACCGCACAATCCCGATGGGCACTGGATATCTTATGTGAAGAAGGTTTCTTGTGGGATTCCTCCATTTTTCCTGTTCATCACGACCGCTACGGGATGCCTGGGACGCCGCACGAGCCCTATATTCTCCAAGCGCCCGGGGGTGGGATTCTTAAGGAGTTTCCGCTATCCACTTGCCCTATTGGAAGCTATCGCTTGCCCATCGCCGGCGGCGGTTATTTCCGGCTGTTTCCTTACTGGCTGACACAATGGGGGCTGCAGAAAATTAACCGCTCTGGCCAACCGTTTATCTTCTATCTGCACCCATGGGAGATTGATCCTGGTCAGCCTCGACTGAAGGTCAAGCCATTGTCCCGGTTCAGGCATTACAACAACCTGCATCGGTGCAAGGGCAGGCTGGAAAAATTATTGGAGAGGTTCCAGTTCGGTACGGTCAGCGAGGTGTTCGCCCAGGCCGGCGTCGCCTCTCAGCCAGTTGCTGTTTGAGGATCTGCGTATGAGCTGTCATACCGAATCGGCGGATCTTCTGGCACGGAAACGAAGGCTCGCAGACCTGCAAGAAACCAAAGGTCAGCTAAGCCGACAGATTGGCGCTGCTCGGGCAGAGGGTAAGTTACCCAGCGAGCTGATTGAGCAGTTAAAAGCGATATCCTGTGAAGCCAAAGCTCTGCAAAAGGCGATTAAAAGTCAGCTGAACACCAGACCGACGTCGGTAACGGTTCAAGAACCGTCACTTGCACCAGCGGCGGTGCTTGACCGACCAGTCCCAGCTGGCGGACTGAAAGTCCATGAGTTGCAGCCCGATGCGGAGGACGCGTGGTCTGAGTATGTCTCTTGCCACCCTGGAGCGAGTTTTGCCCATAGTCTGGCGTTACGAGATGCCATTGCAATGACCTTTGGTCATAACATGAGGTATCTCTATGCCAGCAACCGTTCTGGGCAAATTATGGGTGTGCTGCCGCTGATTCAACTGAAGAGCTGGTTATTTGGCAATTACGTTGTATCGGTTCCTTACTTTAACTATGGCGGGATTCTGGCAGATAACATCGAAGCTGCCGGTTTGCTGCTGCAAAAGGCTCGGGCCTGGCAACGAGACCTGGGAGCAGATCATGTGGAGTTACGGCATGCCCAGACCCTCGGCCTTGAGTTGCCGAAGCGCGTGGACAAGGTATCGTTCTGGCTAGGACTACCAGAGTCGGAAACTGTCTTATGGCGCAGTTTCAGCCCTAAGGTACGCGCCCAGATTCGACGTGCTGAAAAGGAAACTCCCGATATAGCGGTCGGTCGAGAAGAGCTACTGGAGGAGTTTTACCGGGTGTTTGCGCGCAATATGCGGGATCTGGGAACCCCTGTTTATAGCCCTGAGTTTTTTCGTAACCTGCTGGTATGCTTTCCTGAAACCGCGAATATTGTTGCCGTCAGACTGCGTGGAAAGGTGGTAGGAGCGGCCTTTATCATGGGTTTTGGATCGCGGCTGGAAATTCCCTGGGCTTCAACGTTGCGTGAGGTTAACCATACCGGCGTCAATATGCTCATGTATTGGTCGATCCTCAAGATTGCCATTCATCATCGCTATGAAATTTTCGATTTTGGTCGATGCACCGAGCATTCGGGTACCTATCGCTTTAAAAAACAGTGGGGCGCGCAACCGATCCCACTGTACTGGGATTACTGCCTGGAGGCTGGCGGATCATTGCCAGGTCTAAACCCGGATAACCCCAAATTCAGGATTCTGATTGCGGCCTGGAAACGATTGCCGGTCTTTGTCACCAAGATACTTGGGCCGGCAATTGTGCGGAGCTTGCCTTGATGAGTCTGTTCCAAACGAAAGCCTGGCAGGACAGCTGGTGGGAGACTTGGGGGCATACCCGCGGCTTCACATTGCTGTCGGCGAGTGACGGCCAGATTTCCGGGCTGTATGAAGACAGCTACCGATTTCGTGGTTTTCTGCCGGTCAGGTCCCTTCAGTTTGTTGGTACCAGTAATCGGCGTATTAACACTCCCAGAACCGAATACAACACGTTGATGCCATGTTCCCATAACGGCACGGATGCCAGGACCGTTTTGGAGCAGGCACTTGTGCAAAACCGCTGGTCGGAGGCTGCCCTGACCGATATCCGGAAGGATTCAATTGAATTCCGCCAGATTACTGACATGGCTAAACGTCATCGTTGGTTGCACCGGGTGATCAGCGAAGACACGGCTTATTCAGTAAATACCTCCGGTGATTTCGAGGCCTATTTATCCAAACTAGGCGCGAACACTCGCCTTCGATTATTTAATCGCAGGAAAGTGTTTGAAAGCCTTGGAGAAGTTGAATTGTGTGAGTTCTGGCCAAATCGAACGGACGAATTCTTCAAGTTACTCGACGATCTGATCATGCGGCGGTGGGGTAAGCCCAGTTTTGGTGGTGGAGAGGGTATGGCCTTTCAGCGGCGTTTTCTGGAGAGGGTCGTGGCGGAAGGTGGGGTGCCCAATCTTTCAATTCTAAAAAGTAACGGTCGTGCTCTGTCGGCCCTCTACAATGTGGCTTTCAACGGTCGTATGTACAACATCCACTCCGGTTTTGAGGAGAACTTCAATAAGAAGCTGGCGCTGGGCACTCTCCACATAGGTTATAACATCGAGGAATGCTTCCATCGGGACGATATAGCGGTTTTCGATCTGTTGGTCGGCACGGGCAAGAACGAAGACTACAAATGCCGAATTGCTGACCGTCAGGAGCCGCTTGCATCGATCATGCTCGTCAGGAGCCCGGTCTTTAAATTTCTATACCTGCTGAAGGATCGAAAGAAACGCAGGTCGGCTGCCAGATTACGGTGAGATGGATGACCAACATTCTGCATCTGATTGATACGACAGGCCCAGGCGGGGCTGAAACGGTGTTTGTTAATTTGCTGGCCGGGCTTGATCGCCGCAAATTCAACCACATCGTGGTGTTGAGGGGAGAGGGCTGGGTTGCTGATCAGGTTCGAGGGGTAGGAATCGAGCCGATCATTATCGATTCCAAAGGAAGTTTCAATGTTCGGTATGTCCTCACTCTCGTCAAGCTGGTGCGGAGTCACGGCGTCAGGCTCATACATTCCCACTTATTGGGTTCGAATGTGTATGGGGCGATCGCGGCGCTGCTGAGTCGTACGCCGCTGGTGGCTACATTTCACGGTAATGTTGATGTTGCTGCCAGGGAGCGATTTTTGGCGACCAAGTTTCGACTCATAAATAGCGGGGCCAGTTCGATTGTGTGCGTTTCGCAGCAATTGATGGCGGATCTCACGGCCAGGGGTACGTTATCCAGCCAAAAACTGAGACTTATCTACAATGGCGTGGATGCGGATGGCTTCCTCCACTCCGGACTTACAGGGCTGAGAGAAGAACTTGGCCTGGCCCCGGAGGCACGGATCATTCTGTCCATTGGCAATATACGGCCTGCGAAAGGCTATGGTGACCTGATTAAGGCAGCGGCGCTGCTGGTGCGCAGGGACCCGTCTTATCACTTCGTGATAGTTGGCCATCCCAAGGAGCCGCTTGCTTCTCAACTTGTGGAACAGGCCCGCGACCTGGTGGTTGAGGCGAATGTGCACTTTCTGGGATTTCGGGAGAATGTCGGAGAACTGTTAAGTCAGGCGGACGTTTTTTTACTACCCTCTATATCAGAGGGATTCTCCATATCGACTGTGGAAGCGATGATGGCCGGAGTTCCCGTCTTGGCAACGAGAAGCGGGGGACCAGAGGAGATCCTGGAGAATGACGTAAGTGGCTTGCTGGTGCCAGTGGCGAATCCACAGGCCATCATGGACTCGGTTCTGCGATTACAAGACCCATGCCTTTCGAACCAATTGGTAAAGGCAGCCAGAGAGGCGGCCGCACAGCGTTTTTCTCTGGGAAGTATGCTGTCATCTTACTGCTCCGTCTATCAGGAATTGCTGGTGTGAAACACATCGGCAGTAAGGCGGCTGCAGGTGCAGTTTCTACTGATGAGGAGAACGGGAGATGAGCTTCAAGAGCGTCGTAAAGTCATCGGTAGTGCAGTTGTTGGCAAAAAAATACTTAGATGATATGGCCAGAATCTTTACGCCTTTTCTGGTGCCCATCTTTATGTTGCATCGCTTTGCAGATGCTAAGAATAATATTTCTGGGCACGACCCCGAATTCGTTGATGGGGCTTTGCGTTTGTTAAAGCACAAAGGATACACCGTTCTTGATCTGGATGAAGCCGTTGAGTTGGTTGTTACGCAACCGGACAATCAGTTTAAGGTGGTGTGTTTTACGTTAGATGATGGCTTTGACGATCAGGTTAATACAGCAGCTGAAATTTTTGGAAATTTTTCCTGTGTCTGTACCTGTTTCTTGATCACCGATTTTCTCGATGGTGTGCTTTGGCCTTGGGACAGCAAGCTCGCACATGTGATCAATAACCTGGACAGTGACCGGTTCAGCTATTCCTTGTTCGATGAGAGCCACACGGTGGCGCTTGAGACCCCAGCCCAGAGACGGCAAGCCATACGCCAGATCTGGGAAACCATTAAGCGGCCGGAAGGTGGGGATGTCGAGCTGTTGGCAATGGAGGTTATTCGCCAATCCGGCGAAACACTTCCAGCTGAGGTTCCGAGCCCGTATCGGCCGGTGAGTTGGCAGCGGGTTCGGGAACTGGAGGCCAAGGGCGTAAGGTTCGGGGCACATACGCGGAGTCACCGTATCCTATCGCGACTCGATGAGGAACAATCCAGAAACGAGATCGTGGGCTCTCACGCCCGGTTGGCGCAGGAAGTTGATCGCCCAAGTCAGGTTTTCTGTTATCCGGTTGGCCGTTCCAGCGATTATTCCCAGAGGGAAGTGGCGACCGTGGAAGCGGCAGGCTATCGTGCCGCAGTGTGTGCGGAGCCAGGATATATGACCCGGGCTCTTGTGGCGACTGGAAGCAGATTTGCGATCCCACGATTCGGATTGCCCAATAATATGGATGACTTGCTGCAGTACTGTTCCTGGATCGAATACGCCAAGGGTAAGGTGTTGGCTCGGGGCTAAAGCGGGCGGCGGGCTGCCTCACGTTTCGCTTTTGAGCGCCTTGAGATACTGACGAATCTCGAACCAGAAGGGTCTCAGGTCGTTAGACCGGTTAACTTCGTGCCGTGTGTGTCGGTTCGGGGAGATAAATCGAAAAATTTCGAGAAGCTTTCGTGAAAATGAATAACGGCTGCGAGGCGCCTTCAAGACGAGGTAAAGGCGATCAAGATCACCAAGCAGCCATCTCACCCGTTTAGGTGGCGCGTAATTCACCTTCGGGAGTTCGAGCCCAGTATGGGTGCAGTAGAGCAGGTAAGGGAAGTCCACACCGGAATCGACAGCCAGTTGTAGGGAGCCCCAAAAGCGAGGATTGACCTCCATCAGATAAGGGGTGCCATCGGCAGCGACTTTGAATTCAACCATGGCAACGCCGTTCCACTGCGCCGCGTGCAGCAATTTGTGGGAGAGGGCCTGCATGGTTTCATCAACCCGGTGCGATTCGCAGAGCACACTGACTCCACCTTCAGGGGGCTTTTCACGGAGCCGTCGATGAGCAGTGAAGCATACCGGTTGGCCGTTGCTATAGAGTGCAAAGACACCTTGACCTTCGCCTTCTATAAATGACTGGATCGAAAAGGGATAACTAAAATCGCGGCGTTTTTCGAGCAGGGCTCTGGCTTCTTCCTGGGTATAGGCAATGGCAACAGAAGTGGAAATGATTTCGCCGTCATCAAGAATTTTCGACTTGAATGGCTTGAGCACGATCGGGAAAACAGTGCACGCATCGAGGGCTTTCAGGCCATCTGCTCGATTTTGGCATAGGAGGCTATCCGGCGTGGGGATCTGGAGGTGGCGAGCGAGTTCCTGAAGGTGATTTTTGTCCGCGAGCATTTCAATTCTGTCGTTGCTCGGGATGGGAAGAATAACAGAGGGCGGCAATCGGTCCCGATACTGAAGTAAGACGTACGCTGTGGCTTCAGTAATCGGTAATAAAAAAGTTATATTATATTGCTTAATGATATCGAGAATTTCGTTGAAGAACCCTTGCGTAGAACTGAAAGGGTCTTGATAGCGCATTGTTCGCGAGCAATACCTTGAAGAGCCGGCAAGTGACATGTCTGAACTCTCACCGACGCCAACCCATAATCCTTTGGAGCCTAAAGATCGTGTGACAGCTAAAGCTGCCCGTTGGTTGCCATCCAATACCAGGATTCGAGATTCCATGCTTCTCTTATGTTCTGTGTAGTAAAGAAAACGATCTTAAGTTAGCATAATACTTAACAATTAGGAATAAAGTGCTGTATGAGAGCTGATTCAGGCACAACTGCCAAAATAGCGCGCTTAAATGACAGGAGTGTACGCCAGAAATATCTCTTTAACCGTCGATGAGGACCGGGGCCGTGCAGGTTCGGAAAATTTGAGTTCGCTAAGTGGTCACCATGGATCATACTATTGATACTCCATTGATTAGCTCGATATACAATCGATACGGTTCCAAGAAAGGGTTCTTGAGATACCTTTTTTTTCAGGCTGCCATGTATTTGGGTCGATATAATCGATATCGAATCAAAAATCTTGAACATATACAACGCATTGTATTCGTTTGTATGGGTAATATTTGTCGTAGCCCACTGGCTGAGGCTTACGCCACATCTTTTGGTATTGAGGCTGAGTCCTGCGGTATTTCCTGCCAAGAAGGATTCAAGGCTGATCCTAGGGCGATCGCCTATGGTAAGTCGCTGGGGGTGGGCCTCGAAAGTCATCGAACACGAAGTCTTCAGAATTTTGAGTTTAGACCAGGTGACCTGGTGGTGGGTATGGAGCCCGCTCATCTGACGGCGTTGAGGAAAATGGCCCTTCCAGGGGTATCCATTGGCCTTGCTGGCTTATGGTGCCGACGAAAAATTGCTTACATACATGACCCATACAATTGCTCGAAAGGCTATTTCAGTCATTGCGAGAGCTTGATCGTAGATTCGGTAGGGAGGCTTCTTGATCAGAAAAAAAAAGCACCTTAGCGAAGTCGACTTGTATCAACTGAAGGTTTCCGACTATTGGCGTGCCTTCTGGATGGAGTCTTTTTCCTATTGGATGATATGCGGATACCTGTTTACTGAGTACGTCAGGCCGCAGTCTATTTGGACTTGGGCAGATGTTTTACCATGGGCCAAGCTTTTTTTAGTATTTGCTCTGGTCGGGTGGTTTTTTAATTCCAAGGAGAAGTGGCAAAACTCCAGAATTAGCAGATGGCTCCTGTTATTTCTGTTTAGTGTGATTGTTTCAAGCGTCTTTGCCTATTGGCCTGAATATTCTTATGATCGCTTTTCTTATTTTGGCTTATGGGTGCTCATCTATTTTCTGATCATCAATATCGTCAACTCTGAAAAGCGACTGATCATCTTTTTGCTTATTTTCCTCGTTGCAAGCTATAAGATTTCACTGTCGCTCTCATTGGTTTGGGCATCTCGGGGATTCAGTTTTACTGACTGGGGGCTGCAAGGGCCTCCGGGTTTTTTCCAGAACTCGGGCGAACTGGCGATCCAGATGTTGGTGTATTGGCCTATTGCGGCGGCACTGGCACTGTCGTTCAGCTCCCAACTCTCCAGAGTTAAGTATTGGATAATGATGTCTTTTCCAATTACAGCAGCGATGGTCATCCTGGGAGCCAGCTCCCGCGGAGGTCAACTCGCGTTACTGGTTCAACTGGCGGTGTTTTTTCCCAGGAAGTTGCTGAACCCTAAGGCCATTGTCGCGCTGCTGGTGATCCTGGCGCTTGGCCTTGCGCTATTGCCTGAAAGTCAAAAGGAGCGGTTTCAGTCGATAGGTGATGATCGGAGTTCGAGGCAACGATTACTGTATTGGGAAAACGGCATTGAGATGATGAACGATCACCCAGTCACCGGGGTTGGGTACTTTAATTTTGCGCCATATTATGAGCGCTATTATACCGACGACATGCTCTATGATAAGGCCCAACTTGCGCACAATATATTTATTCAGGTGGGGGCCGATCTAGGATATCTAGGGCTATCTATTTATTTGATGTTGATTGTTATCACCATGTTGGAGACCAAGAGACTGGAAGTAATAGCGAAGGGGTTGAATAGTGCGATACTTCGAATACTTCCTCGTTATCTCAATGTTTCTTTTTTGGGTTTTTTGGTTGCCGGTCAGTTTGTATCTGTTGTTTATTATCCCTTTATGTGGATACATCTGGCATTTGTTGTGTGTACGGGGAATTTGATCAGAAAAAGGGCAGCCGAACGAAAGCATGTGAAGCCCGGCAAGCAGATTGTTAGGCGTTAATCCTGAATAAGCGACCAAAGGAAAGGACTGACTAAGATGCGAATTGCGTTAGTTTGGGATGCGGATTATCCATGGGATGTAAGAGTCGAAAAAGTCGCCTCCAGCCTGATCAAGGAAGGGCATGACGTTCATTTGATATGTCGAAATACCGATCAGCGTATCAGGTATGAGGAAATAGCCGGGATAAAGGTGAATCGCTTGCCAGTGGTCGTTCGCAGGCTGCGTTGGCTCAATTCGATTTTAACGTTTCCAGCCTTCTTTAATCCGATTTGGCTGTATTTTATTTGGCGGATCGCCAGTCAAAACAAGGTGGAACACATCATCGTTCGGGATCTTCCACTTTGTCCCGCCGGTATATGGGTGGCCAAGTGGCTGAAGGTGCCCTGTAGCATGGATATGGCGGAATGTTACCCCGAAATGCTCAGATGCATCTGGAAATTCGAAAAATTCAGATTTCAAAATATCTTGGTGCGGAACCCCTATTTGGCCGACCTTGTAGAAATGTATTGCCTAAAGCGGCTTAGCAAGATTTTTGCGATGATTGAAGAGTCCCGGGATCGGCTGATCAGGAAAGGGGTGCCTGCTGAGAGAGTCAGTATTGTTAGCAATACGCCAAGTCTGGCATTAGCGGACAGTTATAAAAAGGCCCGTGTTCCGCAAGAGGTTTTTCAGATTGTATACCTTGGAATTCTCAATCCCTCCAGGGGGCTTGACACAGTGATTGAAGGGATGAGTGTGCTCCAAAAGCAAGGAGTGGGCTGCAAGCTGGTCGTAGCAGGTACCGGCAAGGCTGAGGCCGACCTCCGCTCACTGGTTCAGCGCCATGGCGTCTCGGAAAGTGTGGAATTTCTGGGGTGGGTAACCCGGGATAAGGTCAAGGACCTTTTTGCCTCCGCCAGTATTGGCGTCGTTCCTCATCATGTCTGTGGGCACTGGAACTCTACGATCCCCAACAAACTGTTCGACTACATGGCGGCGGGTGTACCCGTCGTTTCGACCAATGTCGGCCCCATGGAGCGCATCATCACTCATAACGATTGTGGCCGAATTTATACAGACAATGATCCGGAATCCTTTGCCCGGACCATTGTGGAGCTTGGCGATCGTAATTTGAGGGAAAGGCTTGGCGAGAATGGCCGGCAGGCTGTACTGAAGACCTTTAACTGGGAAAATGACGAACTGAAGCTGACTCTGGCATTTTCACCTACCTGAGTTGGCTGTTGCGATCCGGGACAAGGCAGGGAGTCCACGTTGAATTGCCTGATGCAAAGTTTGTCACGCAGCGCTCCTCACGCAACGCTGTTTCAACCAATGCGCGCTTTAGCAGGGAGAGATTCGAGTCATGAACTCAGCCGCATCGAAATTTTTACTTTACTATCCCAGCACCTTGCTCAAAGGCGAGCCCATCCCGTGGCTGATTGGGGAGTACCTGGCCAATCAGCATGCTTCAAAGCAGGAACTGGAAGCCCTTCAGCTTCGCAGATTTCAGGCAATACTCGACTATGCGCTCACCCGCAGTGAATTCTATCGCCAGTTATACGGCAGGGCAGGGATGCAGCCTCACAACCTGCAGTCGTTGTCGGCGCTCGCTGAGCTGCCGACCATCGAAAAACTGGATTTGATTGATCACCTGGAACAAATCTCGCCAAAGCGAAATGGGCTGACCCGTTCCACCAAGACGACGGGCGGCTCAACAGGGCAGCCTGTCAGGCTGTACAAGAATCCAATGGCGTTGGCCAGAGAGCGGTGTGCTACTTGGCGATCCTATGGTTGGGCTGGTGTTGGCGTGGGGGACGCTCAGCTGCGTTTTTGGGGAGTGCCTCATGCTAAGGGGTCGGAACTGAAGGCAAAGCTCACGGATTTGATCGCCAATCGAAAAAGAATTTCTGCTTTTAATCTGACAGAGCAGTCGCTAGAAGCGTACTACCGTGAAGCAATCCGGTTTAAGCCCAGGTATCTGTATGGTTATGTCAGTGTGATTGATCAGTTTGCCAAGTACGTTATTGATAACCGGCTTCCGCCCATCCCGGGCGTGCAAAGTGTGATTACAACCTCTGAGATATTGAACAGCTCCGCCAGGGCGACCATAGAGCGAGCCTTCGGCGTGAAGGTTTTCAACGAATATGGTTGCGGAGAGGTCGGATCGGTTGCCCATGAATGTCGTGCAGGGAACATGCATTTGATGGCAGACAATCTCATGGTTCAGGTTGATGCTCCTCACGGCCAGGCTGGGGAGATCATCGTCACTGATTTCTTCAATTTGGCCACACCGCTGATCCGGTATCGTCTAGGAGATTTTGGAACTCTTTCGGATAAACAGTGTGAGTGCGGTGTGGGTTTGCCTTTGATCGAGGCTATCCATGGCAGGGCTTATGACATCCTGGAAACACCGTCCGGACGTCGTGTTCACCCGGAAGCAATAATTTATACCTTTGAAACACTCCAAACAAAAACAAATGCATTTAAACAATTTCAAGTTATTCAATTATCTCCTTTTAATATAAGTATTAATATAATTGCAAACACAAGTTGGAGTGATGAAGTAAAACAGGCTTTGCTTGAAGGTTTACGGTCAGATATCGGTAAAGATATTGATTATCGGTTAAACTTCGTTAACGAGATATCCAGGGAGAAATCAGGGAAGATGCGCTTGGTCAAGAGGGCCTTCTAATCGCTGTATTCTAAGCAGGTTGGCTGGAAATCTCATTAAAATTATTGGGTTGAGATACCAGCTTTTGGTCTGGAAATAAGGAGAGCGTCGCCAGGTTCTGACTAGGTGATCAACGCTTTGTCGTGTTGGGCTTGGTGTTTTGGTTAACTCTATTTTCACTAACAAATAACAAGTTGCAAGGCTATAATGATTTTGTTGTTGAGTAAAATGGATTAATTGATTGTATTTATTATGTTTTCTTTATTGGATGGCCGTCTTGGGATTTTAAGTCTTCAAGGATTGACGTGCTCCCTATGCCATACAATAATTTGTTAAATAAGGGTGAAGGTCTTTTATATTAAAATGTAATATTAGGGATTTTCATATAGTGCATTGGAAATCAAAGCCCAATGGGCAAGAATCAGAGGCTGATAACCATGACGCATTTACGATATCTTCTCGGATTTTCCCTGGCTTTAGTTCTAGGTGCGGGCTTGGGGTATCCGTCTTCAAGTACGGCTGCAGTCATTTTCGCCGATGACTTTTCGAGTGGGGATTTTTCAAAATCGCTTGGCAGCGCCACATGGGGGCATGCGACCCGCGTGGATGTTTCCGGCGCGCAAAACATCGTAGGGAGCAGCTCGGCCGCTCGCTTCACCTTTGAAGGCAGCAGCGATTTGTCTCGTGATGCGATGTCTGAGCTTCGTTTCGATCTTGGCAAAATCTATCCGGAAGTCTGGCTCCAGTACTACTTGTATGTTCCGTCAAACTATTACCATCGTGATGCCTCCGGGTCCGACAATAACAAGATGTTAAGGATTTGGGGCCAAGACTATGGCGACGGCGAGAAAGTGGGGCTCTCCACCTGGGAGGAGTCGGCAGGTACGTCCCGTGTCATGGCGGATTGGAGCCTGCGAGGGCAGGCCATCGGTCAAAAGGGTGATCGTTATGCTTCCTTCATAACCAGCTCAGACCGTGGAAAGTGGATGAAGATTCGAGTTCATGTTGCCGCTGCCCGATCAACGGGCGACTACGGCACGATACGGGTTTGGAAAAACGATGAGTTGGTCATTAACAACTACCAGACCGTGGACAACTTCCATTCTGGCGAGTCGCATGGATACCGTTACGGGTATTTGTTGGGCTGGTCTAATTCGGGATTTAACGAAACCACTCAATTGTTCATCGATGGGGTAACTTTTGCCACGTCAGTCAACGATCTGGACGGAGGGGCGGATGTCAAAGCGCCACCAATGCCCCCCGAAATTCAAGTGAATTGATGGCCGTTGGAGCACCCTCCTATGCTACACGCCTCCAAAGTCAGCCTCTGAGGGTGGTGTGGCATCCAGGAGGGGCGCTTCGTATCGCCCCGACTTGGGAAGGTTCGCTATAACGTCAGTGCACCCGCCAATGCGTCAGGTCTCGTCCTAGCCACTCCTCAAGCAGCGTGATTTCCTGTTCGAACTCCTTTGTCAGATCTCGACGAAGCTTGCCATCGAGCTGACTGCCGGTTTCCCGCTTTTCGTTGAGCTTCAGAAGTTGTTGGGATAATCCCAGCTTTTCGATGCCAAAAACCTTCTTTATCAATGCTACCAATCGGTCCAGGACTGAGTTGGTCAGTAAAAGCTTGTTGATAGACGGATAACGATTGGCCTTCCTCTGGTTCAACACGGGAAAGCTGTCGGTGTCATCAGGGGGTAAGCCGAGGAAGCCGAGCACTTCTTCGTATACCTTTTTGGTATTCGATTTAAAGTCGTCCAAAACAATGACCTTGAGTTGATCGCGGGGCACGATCTGGCTCACTCTATGAAGTTGACTTCCAAGGCTGCAAACATCTTTGTATTGAAGCCGGATGGGTTCGGCTATGTGTTTGGGGATGCTTCTGCCTGCTTGCCTTTCTGGCTGTAGTTTCCAGGCTTCCTCAAACGTTTTGGCATCTTCTTCCAGGCCATATACGAACTGTTTATACAGCGATTCCGCCATGTCGACCGGGTTTCTGATCATGACGATAATTTTTGCGTCCTGGTTGTAGTCCAGGATGTTCGGCACTGCCTCTTTGGAGTATAGGTACCAGGTTGAGGCCTCCCCGATACGGGCAGGTTGCTCTTGCTCATCCGCTGTGGAAAAGCAGGCTTCGTAGTCGTCCAGATTTCTGATTCGGCGATAGCCGGGAAGGTCAGTAAGGAAATAGTGCGGTTCCTTGGGAATCGAAATTGTGACTTGGCGGTGGTTGGCCAGGTAGCCAATCAAAGACGTTGTGCCACATTTAGGAGCACCAATGATAAAGAAATTAGGTTTGGGCATGCCTCAACCCCAAATGCATGAGTGTGTAGTGTGATGATCTGATCCAGGCGTTGGTCGTCAGGCGGACTCATTGCGCAGCGAGTCTGGCTTGCTGTCGGGGACAATAAGCGGGTAGCCGAAGCGCTCAATTTCCTCCCCAGCCACCTGGTTTATCTTATCGAACTGCTCCGGTGTCAGATTGGAAATACTCACCTGATTCAGGTCGGTTACTCTGCCCTGGCGCTCATGAACAGCGAATTCGGTGCCGCTAACGCTCTCAGGGAACGATGAAATACCAAGGAAGCCGGACAGCTTATTTAATGTGGCCTGGGGATCCGAAGCGAGCTCTTCGTAGGTTATCCAGATAATGTGCTTCAGTTTTTGCGCATCTTCTCTCAAAACTTGATTGCTGCGGGCCCATTGCCAAGCCGCCTTTTCGATGGGCCAGCCCTCTTTAAGATGCTTGGGATCGGCCTTGCGACTAATGCCTTCAGCCACTGCGTAGCCGTTGCGAACGATGGCTATGAAATAGGCATTTTCAAAATTCTCCTGAAGCCAGAGAGTCCGTGCGGTGTTTGGCGGTGACTTTTCTAGCAGAACGGGTTTTGAGCGGTTCAGTCTCATTCCCCATTCCTTCTTGAGCCGAATTACATCTGGGCCCTGGTCGTTTTCATCGAGTCGAAAGAGGTCTTCTCTATCCACCCACATTCGCGGGAGTCCGATTTGGTAGTCTTTAACGAATTGGTCGGTGATGAAATGCCCTTCGGTTGGCATTCCCGAAATATCCGGGTGCTGCGCCAGGAGCTTGGCGAGCAGGGTGGTGCCTGAGTTGTAACAGCCTACGACGAACAGCCACTTTTCAGGTTTCGGTACTGGGGTTAGGGCGATCCTTGTCTCCCGCCAAATATTCCCGATACTTTCTCTCAATACAGATTTAAGGCGTGTACCTTGCATTTATCTGTGCTCCGTCTTCAGGGTGAACGGCGTGGGAGCTATTAGATTCAATAATCGGTGGGTTTTATGGCCAAATGTGATGTGGGTAAGGCACATGGCGATTATTCTTCCTTGAGGGTGTGTAGTCTCCAATTTTCTACTGGGTTAGTATAACTGACTCGGATGGGTAATCGAGGGGAATGCGCGACTTCGTTAACTGGATCTCTATCCTGTTCTTCCGTCGATAAATGGACTTTGCAAACTAAAGGGGGAAGTGTGGTTGCACATTCCAAAGGCAAATCCAGGCCAGGATTCCTTATGGCAGCAAACTGGGATTCTGACGTCGGGTATGCCTGGTGGCTGATGGAGAGTTACTGGATAGCTCTTGCCGAACGTTACCAAAAGACGTTGGTTCCCCTCCTGGCCTATCCCAGCATTTCTAAAATTCCACATGGCATTCAACAGAGTCCGATTACCGTCCGACAGGTGAACTTTGCCAAGTTGGGATGGCGCTGGTTGTTACCGCAAATCAGCTTTTTGCTGTCGCAAAAGGTTCGGGTCATGTATTTGACCGATAAGCCGGTGTTTCACTGGACCTATTTGTTGTTTCGACTCATGGGGGTTCGACGAATTGTGGTCCACGACCATACCCCTGGCTTGCGCACAAAACCCCAGGGACTGCGTCGTGGGTTGAAAAGTCTGCTCTGTCGAACTCCGGGCATTTCCGCTAACGTTTGTATTGGAGCCACCGAATTCGTTCGCAATCGTTTTGTCGACGTGGGATGTGTACCGGCCACAAAGTGCTTTACCGTAGCCAATGGAATTCCCGTGGAACTCCCCGCCGCAGCCAGTGCACACGAAGCCTTTGGTATTCCCAGGGATAAAAAGCTGATTTTCACCGCGGCTCGCGCCCACCTGTACAAGGGAGGAATGTTTGCCTTGGACGTGTTGACCCAGGTTGCAAGATCAACAGGGCTCGATGGTTGGCATTACGTTTACTTTGGCGACGGTCCCCACCGAACGAGCCTTATCGAGCGCGCGAGGGAGTTGGGTCTCGAAAATAACGTCAGTTTCCCAGGCCGGGTAGAGGGCGTCGTAAAATTTTTTCAAGATGGCGATATCGCCTTTCACCCTTCCCGGGGGGAAGTAGGCTATTCCTTGTCGATTCTAGAATATATGTTGGCGGGCTTGCCTGTGGTAGTCCCGGATAACCCGTCGGTCAGCGGTGCAACTGAACATGAACGAACCGGCCTGGTCTACGCAGAGGACGATATCACCGATGCGTCCCTTGCCTTGCTTCGGTATTTGAAACATCCGCAAGAAGGTGCACGTATGGGGGCGCTTGGCTCTGCTCGGGTCAATGAGTGTTTTTCCCTCAATGTCACGCATCGTACGCTGCTGAGCGTGTTCGATGGAGCGCTAACAGGAATTGTCCGTGACTACTGAAGCGGTTGGTAGTAAACGCAGTGCGGCATCCAATATTGCGATCTATGCGATTGGCAATGTTATCAGGCAGCTCGCAGGTTTTATCATGCTTCCCATATACACCTCCTACCTGACTCCTGCGGATTATGGGGTTGTTGGATTGCTGGTGGTGATGGTGAGTCTGTTTGAGGCGCTGATTGGCGCTCGGTTCGCTCAGGCCATTCCAAAGTTCTATTACGAACGCCAGGACCCGGAAGCACGGAAAAGGCTGGTCAGTACGGCGTTAATCATTACTTCTGCAGTCAGCGCGGCTTCGGCTTTACTGGTCGCTTTGGCCAGCGGCCCTATTTCCAACGTTTTGTTCGGCAGTGGCGAGTACAAGGTTCACGTGGCGCTTTATGGCACCATGATGTTTACCACTGCGGTGGAGATCTACGGCCTGACCTTCATGAGGCTGCAGGAGAGGGCGATGCTGTTTGTCGCCAACTCGATTTGCAAGCTGGTCGTGCAGTTGGGGTTGAACATCCTGTTGGTTGTCCATTACGAAATGGGGGTCATGGGGGTGGTGGTCTCGGCGGTCGTTGCATCGGCATTGTTCGGCCTGATTTCTGGCGTCTACATTGTTTGGTACAACGGGGTTGAGGTCAGCGGAAAGCTTACCAAACGACTGGTCATTTTTTGCTGGCCTTTGTGGCTGGCAGGGATTGCCGGATTGTACATCGGCTCGTCTAATCGGGTTTTCATCCGCTTCTTCGCCGATCTGGATCAGGTCGGGTTGTTTGAACTTGCGGCCAAGTTTTCGCTGATCCTTGGCATGCTCATCTGGAGCCCTTTCCTGCAATGGTGGCAGGCAGAGCGCTTCAAGATTTACCAGAATTCGGATCGAGGTATCGCTATCTATCCTGCGGTATTTAATGGGTTGTTGTCAGTGATGGTGTTGGTGGGTGCGGTTATTTGTCTCTATGGCGATACCGTCATCGCCATTATGTCAGCGCCTGCGTTTCACCCAGCCTCGTTGGCGATTCCCTTTTTGATTGGTGCCGCCATCTTCGGTTTTCTTAATCAGTTTCTGTTGTTCAGTTTCATCGTGAAAGAGCGGACGATACTGGTGGCTTATATACGCTATGGAGCCGCTGCCGTGATCACACTGTTTTACGTGTTGCTGATTCCTGGCTGGGGCTTTATGGGTGCTGCTGCTTCGCTAATGCTGTCGCAGATGGTGATCTTCGGATTTTCTTACTATCAGGCCAAGCGTTGCTTCGATCAGGGTATTCGGCTGAAATTCCTGTTGATTATGATGGGTGGCGCATCGGCGATCGTGTTGTTGGATATGACGCTGTCGGTGGGAACCTCTACTTGGTTTAACAGCATGTTGATATCCAGCCTCATGTTCACACTGGTTCTTGGGCTGGTGGCAGTCATGATCATGAAAGATGAGACCCTGCGGCATTGGCTCTTGGGTATTTTCCGGCAATTAAGATCCCGCCATGCGCTTGCCAGGGAAGAAAAAAAATAGCGGGACTGAATCAAGCCTTATGCTCAGCCGTGGCAATGCTGCTTAGGCTCTGATATAGCTCAAGATAGTGCTGAGTACACACGTTGACATCAAACCGGGCCCTGATGTGGCCCAACCCTGCTGACGTTTTCATTCTGAGTTCCTCGTCATTGCTCAGGGCTGACCGTACCGCCTCCACATAGCCTTGCACTGTATGCTTGTCTACCAGCCAGCCGCATCGTCCGCCATCCAGTAATTCGGGGATGCCGCCGGTATTGTGAGCGATGATCGGCAATTCGAACGCCAGGGCCTCCAGGACCGTCATGGGTTGGCCTTCATGATCAGAAGGCATCACCAATGCGTCCAATTCGTTGAGCGCCGTTGTCAGCGGGTCGACGAACCCTCTGAACTCGATGAGTTCGTTTGCGTTCAATGTCATCGCCAAACTTTGCAAGTCAGCGAGCTGGGGACCGTCTCCCAGGATCGTGCCCCTACAGTCAAGGCCCTGGTCATTGAGTTGCCGGACTGCTGAAATGAACAGGTCGGCGCGTTTAAGGGCAACCAGTCTGCCCACGAAGCCCAAATTAATGGGCCGCTGGCCGATAGGTCTCTGTTGTTCTTTTCCCTTTCTGACTGTATCGACATCAATAAAATTGGAAATCTTGACTACTCGTCCCGAGTAAACCTGTTCCAGCTTGCTCTGCAGTTCAATTGAGACGGCAATGATGGCTTGGTGTGCTTTCTCGTTCAGCAGGTGGTCCAGTGCGTTGATTGCCCAAGACACCGGATTGCGCAGCGATTTCGGGGTTTCCTGATTCCCGTGGACGGTACGTACCGATTTGGGCACGCGAGCGAGCCATTTTGCCAGTGTGCCGAGAATGTTCTCTTTAAAACCATGGGTATGGAGAATATCGGTCTGATATTCGCGGCAATGACGGCTGATGGCCCGCACCATAGCGACACCTCCCGACTGGTTTTCATCGACGATGGTCACGGGTACTCCCAAGGCCTTGAGGCGTCGGCTCAGAACGCCTTCGTTGAAGAGTACGGCGGTGGGGCGAATGGAATGAATTGACTGGAAGCCGACAAACAAGTTGTAGACTTGATTCTCGGCGCCAGCCCAAAGATCTCCAGAAACGATGTGGGTAACGACCGATATCTGTTTCATAACAGGCCTCGGCCCAACGTCGCGAGAAAGGAGCGGGCAGACCCACTGTTATTGTCGTGCAAGTTATAGCGTTTCAGTGTGAACGGATCGCAGCCGGATGCATTGCAGCCGCTCCGGGTGGTGCAGGCCCCGTGGAAGTGTTGTCTTACCAGGACCTCTCCGTACTCGGAAATATCGCCATTCGGGTAGCAGAACGTCTTGGCTGGCTGCAATTTCAGCGCTTGAAGATCCTGTTGGCAGCCGGCGATCTCATCCATTAAAGCATGTGTCGAATTCAGGCGATTGAGCCGGAAATGGTGCCGGGTGTGGCCGCCGTAATGGGCGAGTCCGGAAGCGTGCATTTCCTGCAGTTCATTCAGATCGAGAATTACGCGTCTGGGGCTATCTGTAGCCGGGTCGGTACGAGCCAGGGAAGTGGTTTCCAGTCCGGCAATGATGCTCTGGTCATCAAGCTGCTTAAGGTTGGAGACGACACGGTCCGCCTCTTCTCGGGTCAATGGGCGTTCCGCTAGGGGCAAGCCCGTCAGATGAGGTCTGAGCCAGTCGAATTCAGGCCTGTCTATGGTCAGTGCGCCATGGTTCATCACCAACTGCATAACCCGTTCCGGCCAGAACGCCTGCCCTTGACCAATCGCGTTGGTGACCAGGAAAATTGTAAAGGGCACTTTTTGCTGGTGCAGGATCGGGTAAGCGTGTTCGTAGTTGTCACGCCAACCATCATCGAAGGTGACTGCCACGGTCAGCTTGGGTACCGGCTTTCCCTCCTGATCCAGTGCGATCCAGTCATCCAGGTGCATGAACGTAGCGCCGAGACGTTGCATGGTCCGAAGGTGGAGTTGAAACAGCTGAGGAGAGACAACCATGCCAGGCTGTTCGGAGTCTCTGTGTTGGTCCTTTGTAGGAAGTACCCGGTGGTATGTGAGGATGATCAGTGTGGGTCTGAGGAGCGATTTAATCCTTAGAAAGGCGTAGCCGGCCAGCACGCTATGGACCACGAATTTTAGCCACGATTTAACACTGGCCATGGACGCACTACCTCCTTTAATTACCCCGAATTGGTTTAGGGAGCCTCTGATTAACTCCGGATCGCCTCTGCGTGCTCTGATGGCCATAGGGTATCGGGAGTTAATCAGAGGCTCCCAGGGTTGTGTGTTCCGTACACAATAACCCGAACCTGAGTATTTACCAGTAGTTGCCGCCTAAGTCACGTGGTTGGGATCTGCCGCTACTAGTTTGAGATCCAGTCGTCTACTATGCTCATACACTATGGACAAGGTCTCGGGGAATAAGGAAAGATGCTCACGACCCTCTTCTGGATATCCGTATTCGGTGTTCTTTTCAGTTACTTTTTCTACCCACTGATTCTCGCTTTGCTACCAGCACGGCGGCCCGCCCAGTTTGGCAGTGGACCCGCAGTGGACCCATCGGTAACGCTGATCGTCACAGCACACAATGAAGAGCATCGGATTCGCACAAAAATTGAGAACTGCCTCGCTCTTGATTATCCCAACCTGGAAATCCTGATCGCCTCCGATGCGTCTGATGATGGCACTGACGCTGTAGTTGCTGAATACGCCAGTCAGGGTGTAAGCCTGGCCAGGGCCGAGGAGCGTAAAGGGAAGGAGCATGCCCAACTCCAGGCAATTCGTAAGGCCACCGGTGAAATATTGGTGTTCTCCGATGTCGCCACTACCATTCCGCCAGATGCGATCAGGCGCTTGGTACGATATTTTGAGGATCCCGAGGTAGGCGCTGTCTCCAGTGAAGACCGTTTTCTCAGCCGCGACGGCAACGTCGTTGGAGAGGGGGCTTATGTGAGGTACGAGATGTGGCTCAGACGCCTGGAATCCCGGCGGGCCGGCCTCGTTGGATTAAGTGGCTCATTTTTTTCGGCCCGCCGTACGGTGTGCGATGACTGGGATATCTACGCACCCAGTGATTTCAATACCGCATTGAATTGCGCCAGGAAAGGCTATGTGGCGGTATCCGCCTCTGACGTTTTGGGGTACTACCAGGATGTGGCGGACTCATCAAAGGAGTACCACCGCAAACTTAGGACTATCATCCGCGGCTTGACTGCCCTGGCTCGCCATCCGGAGGTGCTCAATCCACTGCGGTTTGGTCTGTACTCCTTCCAGGTTATCGGCCACAAGCTCATGCGTTGGGCGGTACCCTGGTTTCAAGTACTGCTTTTTACCCTGTCGCTTTTGCTTGCTGGCAAAGGGGGAGTGTATAGCCTGGCGTTGGTGGTTCAGTGCCTGTTTTACGGGCTTGTACTCATGGGCCATTCCAATCCAGCTCTGCGTTCGCGTGGCTATGTACGGATCCCGTACTTTTTTGTTCAGGTGAACATCGCGATCGCTCATGCGACGGTAAGCTTCCTGGGTGGCAAACGGATGACCGTGTGGTCGCCATCCCAGAGGTAAGAGGAAATCTGGAATCCACATTGGCGGGATGCTGTTAGATGATTGCCAAGTTACGACCCGTCGGAAGCAAAGTCGCTGTGCCGGGAAGCGGCCGCGATTGCAAGTCGCGAGCACTGCCCTGGAGTAGAGACTATCTCACGGTTTTTACCAATTCCGGGACAGCCGCATTGTCCTGGGCGGTGTCGATCGCCAAATCGGGTAAACCTAACGAACCCGCACCAGAAGTGCTGGTTTCTGCCTATGGATGCCCAGATCTGGTGGCTGCCATTGTCGCGCAGGGCGCTATTCCCGTACTGGTTGATCTTGAACCCGATCAACCTCGGCTAGACATTGACCAGGTTCGTAGCGCCATTAACCACCGGACAGTGGCTTTGATTGCGGTCGATTTCCTCGGATTGCCAGAGGATCTGGCAGGCTTGGCAAGGCTCTGTCAGGCCACGGGTATTGCGCTGATTGAAGATGCTGCCCAGATGTTCCCGCCAGCGAGCAGTCATGATCCGTTTGCGGATTTCGTTGTGCTGAGTTTTGGTCGTGGTAAACCAGTCAACCTCCTGGGTGGGGGCGCATTATTGATCCGGCGGGCAAAGGGGATGGGTTCGATTTTGCCCCCACCGGGGCTTGCTCAAATCAAGCATCCTCTCGGGTTGGCATGGCACGTCAAGCGGTGGTTATTTAATGTCCTGCTCTCGCGGTGGTGCTATGGAGTTTTGTCTCGCATTCCAGCATTCGGTGTTGGTCTCACCAGATTTCAGCCCCTTACCAGAATTGAGCAATGGTGCCTGAAGCCGGAAATACTGAATGCGGGTTTGAATCGTTATTGGTCCCAGAATTTACTGCATCGTCGGTACGATGCCGAGTTTCAGGTTCTGGTCGCCAAAGGGTGGGCCTTGCTGCAGCCGGAGTTCGGTGCCGTACCTGAAGGCGATGTCTACCCCAGGCTCCGTTATGCCTTATTGGCGCCCAACCAATCGCTTCGGGACCGGGTGCTCAAAGCTCTTAACAACAATGGGATAGGGGCCAATGCACTCTATGAGAAGCCGTTAACGGCCATTGATGGTGTGGCACCGTTGCTGAGGACTCCCCTGGTACACTATCCGTCTGCTCAGAAGTTTGCAGACAGGCTGATTACTCTGCCAACCCATGAAGACGTGAGCGACGTGGATTTGCACACCATCGTCAGGACGGTGAAGCAGATAGCCGGCGCATCTTAACATGTGGGCAACGGCGGGATGGATCAGTTCCCGTCTGAGGCGGAGCCTAGTGGTACAGTCTCCAGAAACTGGCGAAGGTTGTCTCGCGGCTGCTGGCACCCAGGCTGCTGTTGGGGTGAGCATTCAGAGGCTAAT
This sequence comes from Marinobacter sp. SS21, assembly GCF_028369065.1. Taxonomy (GTDB): domain Bacteria; phylum Pseudomonadota; class Gammaproteobacteria; order Pseudomonadales; family Oleiphilaceae; genus Marinobacter. The sequence goes on along the minus strand of NZ_JAQNDA010000003.1, from coordinate 155,843 downwards.
GCCCACATTACGGCGCGGCCATCGCCGAGAAGCTTCTTTAAACCGCCCATGATTTTCACATTGAATTCCGAAATATCCCGATAGCTTCCCAATTCGTACCAGGACCAAACCACCAGCGTGTCATCCCCGCGGCGATCTTCGAGTACCGTTTCCCTGAACCTGGGCCTCATGTCTGAGCCCGCGAGCTGGGCCGATTGCACCGTGCTGGAGGCTTCGCGCCAATCGCCGTTGTCATACAGCCGGTTCTCATAGTAAATCAGTTCCTTCCCTTGGGTTTGGTTACGGTAGCCGATGACTTGAAGCTGGATGCGATTCAGCTCAGGCGAAACGTATATACCGCTTAAATCAATATCTGGATTCTTAAAGCTGGGCTCCCAAAACTCGGCGAACCTGATGGGGCCGCGCCAGGCACTGGACGAATCTGGAAGTTCCGGGGACCAGTTCTGCTGCTCCGGCGATTGGGGGTTGGACTGAACGATTGTCACCGCAGGGATTAGCGCAATCAGCAAGGTGGGAAGCACTAGCCAGGCGGCAGCTTTGTTGCTGATGGCATTTTGCGATGGTTGAGCGCAGACGGCAACCGTTTGCCGGAGCGGGGGCTCCAGTTTTCTCGATATGAGGAAGAAGGGCAGTAGCATCACACAGACAAAAATAATCCAGCCAAAGACTTCATGATCGGTCACCAACGAAGTCTGCATTTGCGAATGGTGGCCTGCGTAGATGATGCCGAAGACTCTGATCCAGTTTGCCAACATCGACAGGAAACCCGCGATTACGAACAGCAACACCGAGCGGTAGACATTGTTGTAGAACAACAGGCCTGAAAGAGATGCCAGAAAAAGCCCGATCATAAGGTAACGAACCCCACTGCAACCATCGGCCACATGAAAGGTTCCATCGGGAATCAAAATGTAAAAGTCCTGAATGACGGCGGGAATATCGAAGACATCCAACAGTCCTTGGTTGACCCAGACAGTGATTTTCTGGAGTAACGGTGAGATGTCGCCCCAGATTGGGGTAGCGAATAAGATCAGCAGGAGCGGGGGGGCAACGATCCGTGTAAAGGCGAAACCAAATATGGCCGTTCCCCAAGCCAGAATGAGCATGGGAGCCAGGAGTAGCCTCAATACCTGAATATCGGCGAATCGTACAATCAAAAACACACCGGTTAAGGCCGTCAACAAACACAACGCGGGTACTGAGGGAGCGACGGTGAGTGTTCGTATGGCTTCCCGCTTGCGCAACAGCAAATAGCCGATACTGGCGGTTACCAGAAAGCCGTGGGAATAGATAATGGAGTCGGTCCAAAGCAGTGTGAAGTCGCGCCATTCCGGGTACAGGGCGAAAACGAAAAAAATGATGGTGAGCGATACCACGGCGTATCGGGCTGGCGTATTGGTGCTTCGAATCACGGGAAATCCTTTTTCCATATCACATCACGACTCGGCGAGAGCTGCATGCCTAAAGCCCACAGTATCCGGGAGGTATTCCTAACCTAGTATAAGCCAGGAATAATGCCGAATCAGGGCCTTGCGGGTACTTTTGCTCAACGCTTGCAGCCGAAAAAGGGCGTTTCCCATGGTTGCAGAAGCCGCCCCACCGGCCCAAAGTACGGCAAGTGGGGCCGGGGATATTAGTTAACCTGATACGAAACCGGGTCTGACGGGTTGCTGGCCAATCCATCGGTATCGACAACCTGAATACTGAAATACCAGGTGCCACTGTTCAGTCCTTCAAGTGAGTATGAGGTCTGCTCGCCACTGACCTGAACATTGTTGTCCAAATTGGCTTCCGACTGGCCATAGCTGATTAGGTAATGGCTGATTTCACTGAGTGAAAGCGATGAACCATCGGTACGCGTTGACGGTGCCGTCCAGGTCAGGTTAACCGTGTCTGACGGTGGCACCACGGTACCGCCATCGGAAGAGTCCGACGTGCCTGAAACATCCTCCAGTGTCCAAGGGTGCAGTTCGCTCTGGTAAGCCTCGATTGCCGTCACCCCTGAAGCGTTGTAGGCAGTGGCTGCGTCATTGAGCAGCATATTCGTGCCGTATTTGAGCTCCCAGTAATCCGGGATGGAGTCGCCATCGCTGTCTTGATTACCGGTGACTGAAAGGTCCGGACTTTGCACCGCGCTGCTTTGGGTCAGGACATCGCCCGTACTCGCATCTGTGATACTGAACTGGGCGGTGGCGCCGCGCGCGTTCTCATAGTACTCAATGGTAATGGGCACAGTTGTTCCGGCGGATAATGACGCCTGATGCTCATAGGTGGTGGGGGCTTGATCAATCCAACCGTTGATCACTGTATTGTTGCCGAGCATTACCCGAACCCCGTCGTCAGCTCGAACGGCAAATACGTAATCCCTTTGGCCTGAGCTGTGGGGTGCTGTAAAGATGCCCGTCCACCTGACACTGAACTGGTTTTCCGGTACTGGGCTGAAGGGGGAGGTCTGTTTCCAGGCATAATCCACGGTTTCTTGCGATCGGGATGCAATAAACTGGTCAAACTCCATACCGCTAAAATATTGCCCAACAAACCCGCCGGCGAACTCTTGGGTTACGGTTTCCGGGCTACTTTCCGGGTTGTCGATTTCGGTGTTGGCCTGATACTCCTCGAGGTTGCTGAAGCCGTCATTGTCCGCGTCTTCTGAGGCGTCTTTGGCATCCAGCGGATCAAGTTGGTAGGCAAACTCGGTGCCATCAGGAATCCCGTCACCGTCACTGTCCGGGTTGTTTTCGCGAGTCCCGAGCAAGAACTCATCAGCCGCAGTCAGGAAGTCGCCATCGGGGTCGGTTGTGGCGTCTCCGGCGTTCGTCGGATCGAGTCCGTTGACCACTTCCCAATTGTCGTAAATACCGTCCAGATCTTCATCCAGGGGCGGGAAGGACTGATTAAACGCCAGGTTTCCCGTTCCATCCAGATAACCGACGCGGTACCCCAGTGAATAGGCTTCCTGGGCGCTGGAATCCTCAAACTGCGATTTTGCGTAAGTCGACAGATAATTGCCATCGATGATTTGTTGACCGATGCCAGGGCCTTCCCAGGCTACAGTGAAATGATCTCCGCCAGAGCCTTCCTTGAACAGCACTTCGAAGTAATATCGTTTACCGGCCTCAAGCGTAATGTAACTGGAGACTTGAGAGCTGTATTTCGTATAGTTCTGGGGCCCAGTGTAGCCTGGCACTGTTGCCACTAAGGCTTTGTCACTTACGGAGGTTGAGGTGCTCAGCCAAAACTGTGTTTCGTCGTCGCCGCTGACCATAAACCGAAAATCGCCGCTGGCTGGCGCTGTAATGTAACCGCGTACCAAGCTGCCGTAGCTGTCGCCTCGACTGGCGGGAAGATTCAGTGAGGTGATCTCGGCCACTTGGCTGGGGGAGTCGGGAAAGGCGGGATTAGCTGTCAGATCAGTTACATTAGTACCTGTCACTCCGTCATAGTACCAGACTTGCACTTTCCCTTGCTCACTGACGTCTGGTAGAGCTGCAGGCGCATCAAGATCGCCCAAATCCCTGTATTGCCAGCTCTGACACCCAGCGAACACACTCACAGAGCTTGCGAGCATAAGCAACTTGACTGAGTTCATAGGTCACCTATCTAAACCGGGACGAGTTTATTCAATTAGTATTGAATCAGTTTAAACCCGCTGCCACTCAGTGCTTGGAACGTTTTGATATTTGACGGACAGCCTTATATCTAACCGAATAAAACTGGCCCATATTAGAGCCAGCCTGTTCGAATATTAAAATTAGGAGTGGATACCCGTGGGACGGGCATAATATTTATTGACGTTTATATTGCAGTAATCTGCAAGTTTATTGGCGAACGCGTTAGCGTTACATGTTCTGAAGTACTTGCTTGGCCTTTGATTCCTGTCCGGTGGCTTTATAGGCCTCTGCCAGATGAAAGGCGATCTCGTCAGCGTCGGGCTGCAAGGTGTGCGCTTTCTCCAGGATGGGGACACTTTCGATTTGGTTTCCGGCTTTAAATAGAATCCAACCATAGGTGTCTGCAATTGCCGCGCTTTCGGGTTGCGCTTCGTACGCCCGTTTCGCCAGGGCGAGCGCCCGCTCGTCGCCGGCCTCGAAGTAAAGCCATGCCAAATTATTAAGGGCTAGGGCATTGGTTGGAGCAACATCTATGACGGCTTCATAGGCGGCTTGCGCCTGAGCCTGCTGATTGTTGCCTTGATAAAGCAAGGCCAGGGTCAGCTGAATATTGGGATGAGCTGGATTGACCTCGACAGCGGATTCCAGTACTTCGATGGCTCGACCCGGTTGGCCGGAAAGTTGTAGGGATCGTGCGTAGGCGAGCGCAACCCCTGGCTCACGGCCTTTTGATAAAGCGATCTTGAATAACTCTGACGCTTCTCGGTATTGCTGTTGGGATTCCAGATAGCTCGCCTCAGCGATATACGGCTTGGGCGATTCAGGATGGGTACGCTTCACGTCCTGCAAAATAGCCCGGGCTTCAGCAGGATCGGACGAGCGGAATGCCAGAACAGCGGACTGAAGGCCAATGCCCAGATTGTTGGGGAAGAGGATACGGCCTCGGTTTAGCACGTCGCGGGCCTGATCGAACTTCTCCTCTTGCATCAAATGCTCTCCAACGCCGCTGTAGATGGTTGCCACCATGGACGCCGCCGGAGCTGGCTGGTGCTCGCTGTCACGTGCCATTAACTCTGCCGTCAACTGCTCGGCCTTGACATCGTCAGCGTCTTCCAGCGCTGTTTCCAACAGAACCAGTTTCGGGCCGATGGCATCCGGTTGCTCATTGAGAATGCTTTCCATCAGCGCAATGGCCTGATCTCGTTCAAAGGCGGTGGCAGCGCCCCTAAGGGCTGCACGATTGTTCGGGGCGAGGGTCAGGGCGCGGCGATAATAGTCCTGGGCAGCTTCTGACCGACCTTGATGACGTGCCAGGTTGCCCAAGGCAACCAGCGGATCGGCCTGATCCGGTGCCGCTTTGGCAGCCTGCTCAAAGTAACGGCCGGCGTCCACCTCATCACCGCTTTCCAAGGCCAGTTGCCCGCGGGACAGGAGTGCGGGAATGCTGTCCGGCTGGGCCTTGACCCAGGCAGTGGCCGATTCGGTGGCGGCGGCGTTATCGCCAATCTGCACGTAAGTGCGGATCATTAACAGCTTGGCGGCGTCCAGATCTGGCCGTGCTTCCAGCGCCTGGCGGGTGAGGTCCAGCGCCTTATCCGGTTGGCCTCGTTGGGCCAGGTAGCTCGCATACCGCAGTCGCAGGTTGTGGTTGTCAGGATTCAGTTCCAGGGCCTTCTCGATAAAATCCTCGCCGGCTGCAATGTCGCCACTGGCCAGTGATGCGATGCCAACAAGAGCGAGAATGTCGGGATCGGACTGATCGCTCTCAAGATCTTCAAGTAGGGCACGGGCGCCCTCGGGATCGCGCATTTCCAGCTTGGTGGCAGCCAACAGTTTGTTGACTGCCGTCGAGTCGGTGTATTCGGCAAGCGGGGCGAGTAGTGCCTCGGCCTCTTCAACTCGGCCCTGGCGAAACCGAATCATGCCGAGCATGAGCGTGCTTTGTTCATGGGTGGGGGTTTGCTCGAGAATTTCCTCCAGGTATCGTGCGGCGGTTTCAAGTTCACCGGAGGTAAAGGCGTCCCTGGCGGCAGCCATGTTGCTCTTTATGGTGCCCGGCGCCGACTTGGCAAGCATCTCTTCATAGACGAAGGCTTCAGAGGTTTTACCCTGTTCACGCAGTACACGGACCAGCGCGGACATGGTTTCATACTTCCGATAGGTCATGACATCGTACTGGCCGATGTCTTCCAGTGCCTTGATATAGGCGTCCTCTGATTTCTGCCATTGGCGGTTAGCTTCGCTAACCTGAGCCTTCCAAAGCCAAAGCTCTGGGTCTTCGGAATCTTTCTGCTCGGCCTCGGCAATGAGCTCGGTGACGCGAACATGATCTCCGTTTGCGAATGCAATGCGTGACAGTCCAATCAGCGGGTAAACTGCTTCGTTGTCCAGGGATCGCGCGGCTTCATAGGACTGTAGGGCGTCGGCGAGACGGCCGCTCGCCTCCTGGATCTTGGCCCGCATCAGCTCGACCTCGAGTTGCAGGGCCTTATCGGGTTCCTGAACCTGTTCGAGTGCGTTCAGTGCTGCATCGAACTCGCGCTGCATGAGTTGGGATTCGGCCAGGAGTAGTGCGGAACGGTTGGCCACCTGTTCGGTAAAGAACCCGTCAGGCATCACTTCCCTGAGTTGGTTGAGCTGTCTCTCGGCGTTGAGCGCATCGCCGGCGGTGATCAGATTGCGTACGATGATGAAGTAGGGGTCCGACTCTGAGGGTTGTAGCTCAATGGCGCTGCGCGCTTCCAGGGTGCTTGCCTTGAGCTCACCCTGGCGCTGGAAAAAGCGGGCCTGATCCAGATGGCCGATATACTGGATTTCTTCCTGGCTCATGTTGTTGTCGTCGCAACCGGCCAGGCCGAGCGCGAGGATGGCGGACATCATCGTGGCCCGTAGCAGTGGGGGGAGCTTTACGGACGCATTCCTTCTTTTCATGGCTGACTGTATCCCTGTGTTGCCTAATGCCGAGCGCCTAGTGTCTGGTGCTGTTCGCTTCCGCAGACGATTCGATCTTGTACTTGTCGGTCAGGTTGTAGAGAGTGGGGCGGGTGACCCCGAGCAGGCGAGCCGCTTGAGCCATGTTGAAATTGCTGGACTGAAGGGCCTGCATGATGGCCTGGCGTTCGGCCGCCTCCCGGACCTGACGCAGATTGAGCTGGTTGTCGAGGGGGTTACTGGCGGACTCCAGCTCCAGGTCTGAGGCGGTGACGCGCTTGCCTTCAGCCATGATCGTCGCCCGTTTCACCTTATTGATCATTTCCCGCACGTTCCCCGGCCAGCCGTAGCTGTTGATGGCGCCCACGGCATCATCGGAAAAAGACAGGGTCGGGCGGTCCATCTGCTTGCCAAGGCTTTTGAGCAACGACTGGGCAATAACCAGGGCGTCCCCGTCCCGGTCACGCAGCGAGGGCACATCGAGGGTGATCTCGCTAATTCGGTAATACAGGTCTTCGCGGAAATCGCCAGCATCGATCAACCCGCGTACATCCCGGTGGGTTGCGCAGACGACCCGTACATCCACCGGAATGGGGTTAATACTGCCCACCCGGTCAATGACCCGTTCCTGCAGGAAGCGCAATAACTTGGCTTGCAAAGGCATGGGCATGTCCCCGATTTCATCGAGGAACAGCGTGCCACCATTGGCGCTTTCAATTTTTCCCTTCTTGCTCTGGGTGGCACCTGTGAATGCGCCTTTTTCATACCCGAACAGTTCGCTTTCCAGCAAGGTTTCCGGAATTGCGGCGCAATTGATGGCCGCGAAGGGCTTGTCGGCGCGATGACTGAGATCGTGAAGTGCCCGAGCCAGCAGTTCCTTGCCGGTACCGGTCTCACCGGAAATGAGAGTCGTTACGTCCGTAGGAGCCACCTTCTCGATGGTACGGCAGATGGTGAGCATTTGCGGGCTAGAGGCGACAATGCCCTTGATGGAGGTACCGTTGGTTCGCTGGCTGAGTTCCTGATTCTCTCGTTCCAGTTCGGCGAGGCGCAACGCCCGATTTACTACAAACGTCAGAATGTCGGCGTCCAGGGGCTTTTGATAAAAATCGCATGCGCCCATGCCGATGGCCTTGACGGCATTTTCTTTGTCTTCCCGGCCGGTGACGACAATAACTTTGGTGTTTGGGGAAAGGCGGAGAATGTCTTCAAGAAGCGCAAAGCCTTCCGTAGCACCGCCGGGGTCAGGGGGGAGGCCCAGATCGAGCGTGACGACATCCGGTTCGAGCCTTCGCAGTGCTGCTAGCGCGGAATCGCGGCTATCCGCGACGGTCACTTCCAGGTCATCGCTGAAACACCAGCGCATTTGACTTTGAAGCCCAGGATCATCTTCAACGATCAGAAGTCGTTTACCCACAACCGCTACAAATCCTTTTTTGCACAGTGGAGAAGTTCAATGAATCAGTTTTAGCCGTACAGTGACATAATGCAATCTGGACGGCCAGTATTTTTCTAACCCGCCATTTATTCGGCTGTTTTTGCTCGAGAATAGGGTTGGGAATCTGTCGTTGACGCGGTCTCGCCAGATTTTAAGGTGGGTGGCTGGGCGATGGGCAGCCGAACCGAAAAGCATGAGCCAATGCCCGGCTCACTGGTGACATCAATGTTACCGCCAATTTTTCTCGCGTACTCGCGGGACTGGTAAGCCCCGATTCCCATACCCGTTAAGCCCTTGGTGCTTTCAAAGGGTTTGAACAGTTGGAACTTGATGAAATCCTCGGTCATACCGCACCCGGTATCCTGGATGAACAGCACCGCCTGGCCGTGGGAGGTCTTCAGGGTCAGAGTGATTTCGCCGTCAGGCGGCGTGGCATCCTGGGCGTTTTGAATCAGGTGGCTCAATACGTTGTGCAACTGCTCGCCGTCCGCTCGGATCAGCACTCGGTCGGAGCTGCCGATGAAGCGTGGGACCGGGCGTCCGGTGTTGTGCTGTGTAATCAGCTGGGTAACCGTTTGGTGGAGATCGACAAAGTCTGAATTGCTGGTGTCATCCGCCGGTTTTCGAATGTGCTTGACCAGATTCGACATCTTCTTGGTGGCGTGTTCAACGGTGTGGATCATGTCGTCAATGAACGCCGGATTATTCCGGTGTTTTGCGGCGTTGTTGGCCAGCAGCGTCATTTGAGCGATCAGGGTCTTGAGGTCATGCGCCATGAAGGCGGAGGCTTTGTTGACGGCTTCAAACTGCATGGCGCGGGACAGCCGATTCTGGGCATCCGCCTGCGCCAGCAGGTTGCAGGTTTGACGGGCTACCACTTTGATAAGGTCAAAGTTTTCCCAATTGAGTTCAACCTTGGCGTAGGGGTTGCCCACCAGAACCAGACCATACAGCGAGTTGTCCAGATACATGGGGATGATCAGCCAGCCCTCGCTGAACTTGGTGATGGCGTCCGGAATTTCCAGCAGCTTGTAACGTACCGGATCGTGATGGTATTCCTGCAGGTTGATGATCCACTCCCGGCTTTGCAGGAACCGGATCAACTCGGCCTGGCCGTCGATCGTGGTGTACTTCGGCGGGGTAAGGTTGGTTGCCGCCTGCAGGGCGAAATTGCCGTCTTCATCCTTGAGCCAAAGTACACCGGCGTTACTGTCAACCAGACCCGCCAGTATGCGGATGACTCGTTCCGGCAGCGGCGGGGAATCATCAAGATTGGCCAGTTCTCGGGTCATTTTTAGCCACTGTTCACGATAGTCGTACTTATAATCGAAAAAGTTCTGGCTGATAAAAATCATCAGCCGGGCACGAATCCGCCGAGACGTGATCAGGGTGGCGAAAAACACCATGGAAAGGGTAATGAACAGAACCTGCAGAGCTTCTCCCCAGTCACCTCCCATGACCTTAACGTAGTAGCCACCCACCGCCAGGAAAATGAGATACAGGCCTGCGAAGGTCAGAGTGCCGACGTGGTATACCGCACTGCGGGAAAGCTGGAATTCCACGGGTTGCTTGCGGGTGTTCACCACGTTAACGGCAAACAGCGGCACGAGTAGAGCGTTGACCAGACCGCGGGCCGTCCAGAAAGGATCGGAAATCTGTCCGAACAGCAGGGCATCGGCATACATGAAAAAGTCGAACGCCATCAGTGTGGCGGTGCCAATGCAGATGTACTTGAGGCTGGATCGTCCCAGTTTACCGGCGTTGCGCCAGATCTGTTCGACCAGAGAAAGGCCTAGCAGGGCGAGGGCGATCTGGCCTACGACCTTGGTTTTGCCATCCAGAACGGCAATGCCGAAAACGTATTCGAGAATGCCTGAGGTCAGTAGCAGCAAGAGCAGTGAAATGGCTGCGGCGCTCAGCGCGGAGCGAATCTTGCCCATGAAATGCCCGGTCCGGGCCGCATCCCGGAGTAATGTCAGCAATAACGCAATCCAAACGGCGTCGCGAAGCAACTCAAGAAGGTAGCGAACAAAGAAACTCGGCTGCTGCCAGAGCACCTGACCCAACAGTGAGAAGGCCCAGAGCGCGGACACCAGCGCGGCCAGGAACAGCGTGCGATCTACGTCACGGCGAAGGTATTTGCTGGCGATCAGAACCGCCAGCATCAGAAAAGCGAGGACTGACGAACCATGGCTGATTACGCTTAGATTAGTCACCATCCCGTACCAGCGGTTGAGAGATGAATCATGCAATCGGGAGCGCAGCGGCGTCAGTGGCAATCCATGCCGGCAAATGACCCGCCCTGGTCGGTCCCGATTGGTTCACTCGAGCTATTGGGTTATTCGAGCTAATGATTTACCCGAACTAATGGTTTACCCGAACTATTTTTCTCCCGAGCTAAAGGTTTGCGTGAGCCAAACCGTCAAACGGGTTTTTTGTTTTCTCGATAATAGCGGAAAATTTCCTTTAGCGGGCGTTTAGGGGTGAATCCAAACTCCTTGGCAAACAGCCGTCCGTCGATGACCACTGGATATTTGAAAAAGTTCATCAAGTACGATGGAAAGCTCTTCAGATTGAGGGTTCGAAGAATGAACGCACTCAGTGCCGGTGGGATGGACGGTATTGGAACCCGCGAGCAGCCACACAGTTTTAATGCATGCTGGTAGGCCACCCAATCGTCCGCTGCGACGTTGAACAGGCCTTTTTTGTTCTTGCTGTAAGCCAGCACAATGGCGTCTGCCATGTCGTCGATGTGAATGAATTGCATCATTGGCGAAAAACCGGCCAATACCGGCGCACGGGCGCTGGACAGCAGGGTGCTGATGGAATTGCGAACGCCGGGTCCGACGATGTTGCATGGACGCAGGATGGTGATATTGAGGTCTGGATAGCGCCAAAGATAAATATTGGCGAGATTCTCCAGTTCCACCGAGTCAACCAGGTCCATGGTAAGGCCTGCGCTCTTGAGCGGGGCATCTTCGTCAATCAGCGCGGGGTTGTAGGCAACGGCGCCGTAGACGTGATAGGTGGACAATACGACCACCCGGGAAACCCCATACTTGTGGCTCAGATCGAGGAGTTTCTGGGTGCCCAGCACGTTGGCATTATAGCGGCGCATACGGGTGAGCTGGCTCGACTGGATGCGTCCAAGGTGGATCACCCCATCAAACTGGTACCGTCGAAACAGGTCTTCAAACACCCGTTTGTTGAAATCGATGCAGTAACTGGGAATGTCATCGCCGAGGTAGACCTGTTCACGGAAATCGACCGCCACCAGGTCGCAATCGTTGCGCAGGCGGTTGATAACCTGTTGGGCCAGTGCGCCCGCTGCGCCGGTAACAAGAATGTGAGGTCTGCGTTTTTCCGTCATCAGAACAGCCTTTTCCTTTCAGTCAGTCCTTTATCAATCAATTCGCTGATCGCTGCCTTAACCTGTTCGACTCGCTCGGTGACGTCTTCTTCGGGAATCTCCGCATCGTCGAACACCATGGGGTCGCCAAAGTTGAGATACACCTTGGCGGGCAGGATGGCCGGCAGCGCGACCGGCGCATAGGGCACGCCCAGTAATTTGGCCAGAGGCTTGATGTTGGCGATGGCGGGAATGGTCTCCTCGCAGCCAACTACGCCGACAGGAATGATCGTTGCCCGGTATTTCATCGCCAGATGCATGAACCCGTTACCAAACCGCATCAGGCGGTAACGATCGCGATAGAGCTTGCCGGAACCGCGAACCCCCTCGGGGAAAACTATGACGGCCTCGTCGTTGGCCAGCATTTTGGCGCAATTGATGGGGTCGCCCAGCACCGCACCAAACTCGTTCAGTAAGTTGCCCAGGTAAGGGACGGTGGGGAAGAAGCGCTCAATCATGGCGCGAGGAATGCGTGGGTTCTCCTGACGAGACGCCAGTGCGTATCCGATCAGCAGGCCATCGATGGGCAACTGCCCGCTGTGATTGGCGATGAGCAGTACCGGTCCTTCGGCTGGAATTTTCTCCACGCCGGAAGCCTGTACTCGGAAATACTTTTCGTACAAATGCTTGCTCAGCGAGAAGCCGAGTTTAACCGACTCGTTATTGAATCCCCAGGGATCATAGCCCAGTGAGCCAATCGGCTTGCGAATCTTGTTGAGCTGTTCATCGAGGGTCGGGGAGACGAGTTTGGATTTAATCAGCGAAACTAGGCTCATGAATGTTCCTTGGTTACATGAGAACGTGTGATCATCACGCCGAGGGTATGGCTTTGCCCACTATTAAGCAGCCGGAAATCGTGGAGCACATTGGCGGTTTCGACGCAGACCATGGATTTCCAGTCCTGTGCCGAAAAGTCAGACAATTGACGGGCTTTGTCAGGGCCGGGGTTCCAAATGACCGCGGAGCAGCTACCGCTGCTGGTGAGGTGCAGGCATTGACTGCCCGAATGCACGGTAATGGCCTCGCCGCCTGTCTGATAGATGCGGTCGACTTCACCGGGAAAGGTCACGTCACCTTGCTGGCGGAACTGGGCCCAATCTTTCAGCGTATCTGTATAGCTGGCGCCATCCAGGCCAGTGATGACGGTGTCCGATATCGCTGCCGGCAGATAGGAGTGAAGCGCCTGGGAAAAGGCCAGCGCAGACTGACCCAGATTGGTAGTTGTCAGGGCGATCTGACAGGCGTCGCGAGTGAAGCGGAAAGTGAGCAGCGCCGAGGCGTGGCCGCGCCAGCGATCCTTGAAATCGTCATTCGCCAGTAGGCTGAGGCTGATCTCGACCGAATCCGTGGCTTCCACCACTTCCTCCAGTTGCCAGACCTCATTACGGGCAAAGCCATGGGCGGATCTGGTACGGATAGTTTCCCTGACATCGGGCGGGTTGCGGTCCGGCACGCCAAACCAGGGCCAGCAAATCGGAATGCCTCCGCGAATGGCGCGCCCGGTTTCGAACCGTGCGCTGTCGCTGAGCCAAAGCCAATTGGCGTGGCCGGTCGGTGCGAAATGGGTCAGGTGGGCTCCTTGCAAGAAGAGCCGGGCGCTGAAGAGTGGGTGGCGGACATCCAGTGCTTCTAACTGTTCGACGGAGGTCCATCGGGTGAATGACCACTGGCCTGGGATCGTTCTCAAAAGTTACCTCGTTACCGCTGAGACAGGAGTGTGCTGTGATGCCAAAGTCAATGCCCTGGTCAGGCTCCCAGGTCCGAAAAACCGGAGGCAATAGGGGCTGTCTGCGAATGTTCCCCAAGTATAGCGACAGCTTAGGGGAATCATAGTCCTCCGAACAGGTTTGGCTGCCCGAGAGGTTTGGCTCAACATGGCAGGTGAACCGACAATTGCGAAAATGGGGATTGAAGACCACATCGGTGCCTGTTAACATGCGCGCCGCATCTGAACGAGCTGGTTCGGAGCGTTATGGTGGCCCTGCTGGTGCCTCCGCAACAATAAACCGTGAACCCGGTCAGGCCCGGAAGGGAGCAGCCGCAGCGGTGGACTTGGGTGCCGGAGTGTTGCTGGTGGGGCCACCCCCATCCTTTCCTGTCTCCGTTTTCCCCGTGCTTTTTCAGGCAGTTGTATCCTGTGCCATTGGCTTCTTATCGAGTCGGGTCCATGCTATGGTTTAGCCCGTTCACAGTCGCAGTTGATGAAAAATGAGCTACCAGGTTTTAGCCAGAAAATGGCGTCCCCAGACTTTTCAGGACATGGTCGGCCAGGAGCATGTGCTTCAGGCGCTGGTCCATGCCCTGGACAATCAGCGCCTGCACCACGCTTACCTGTTTACCGGTACCCGCGGCGTCGGTAAGACCACCATTGGCCGCTTGTTGGCTCGTTGCCTCAATTGCGAAACTGGCATCACGCCCAGGCCCTGCGGTGAATGCACCAGCTGCCGTGAAATTCAGGAAGGTCGCTTCGTTGATCTGATCGAAATTGATGCGGCGTCGAGGACCGGTGTCGATGACATGCGGGAACTGACGGATAACGTGCAATACGCTCCCAGCCGGGGGCGGTATAAGGTGTACCTCATCGATGAGGTACACATGCTCACCAATCAGTCGTTTAACGCCTTCCTCAAGACGCTGGAAGAGCCGCCTGAGCATGTGAAATTTCTGCTGGCCACCACCGACCCGCAGAAGCTGCCTGTGACCATCCTGTCACGCTGTTTGCAATTCAATCTCAAACGCATGACTCCGGAACACATCGCCGGCCACCTTAAGCACGTGCTCACGGCGGAAAGTATCCCCTTCGAAGAGCCCGCGCTCTGGTTGCTGGCCAGGGCAGCCGATGGCAGTATGCGGGACGCGTTGAGCCTGACCGATCAAGCCATCGCCTTCGGTAATCAGAAGCTGGCTGCCAGCGATGTCAGCAGCATGCTGGGTACGATCGACCAGCGGGATATCGAACGGATGGTGGATGCGCTGGTTGCCAATGACGGACCGGCGCTAATGGCAGAGATCCGAAGAGTCTCCGATTTTGCGCCAGACTATGGCGTCATCCTGGCCGATATGCTCTCCCTGTTTCACCGTGTCACGCTCGAACAGGTGGTGCCTGGTAGCGCCGACAACGCCTTGGGTGATGCCCACCAGGTTCAGACCCTGGCACGCCAGTTGAGCGCCGAAGATGCCCAGCTTTTTTACCAAACGGCCTTGCTTGGACGAAAAGACCTGCTGGTCACGCCCGACGCCCGCATGGGCTTCGAAATGACCTTGCTGCGCATGCTGGCGTTCCGACCCGGCGCCGATCGCCGGGAACCGCCGGCAATGTCTGCCAGCCAGCACGGCAAACCGGCCGGTCAGGATGAACCCGAGCCTGCAGCTCTCGCTCCGGTCTCGGCCGAAACCGCCGAGCCGCCCCCTCCATCGATTCAGGAGAGTCAGCGCCCGCCCTGGGAATCCAGCGACGATCCAGTGGCTGCGAGTGGCGAGCCAGCCCAAGAGGGCCTGCCTCAGCCGCAGCAAGCCGGCGCCAGCCCGACGAGAGTGCCCGAGCCAGTGCCCGTGCCCGAGCCGGAGAACGGAGCCGCGGTTGACCAAGAAGCCTTTAACGAACAGAATCAGCCGCGCCCTGTGGGAGTAGCCGACGGAAATGCGTCTGCCTCAAGCCAGGCTGGCGCTGAGGCGCCGGTGGAGTATGGCGCGACGACCGGGCCTGAATATGGGGTGCCGGGTGACGAATCGGTTTCGCAGATCAGCGAGCAAGAGCCAGCCGAGTTTGTTTGGGCCCGAGATTTTCGCAGCCTCGATATCGTGGGGATGCCTGGCAACCTGGCCAGCCATGCGGCGATGGAACGGAAGGGCGATGACATTGTTCTTACCCTGGACCTGGGCCATCAGCGACTGTTGACCGAACGGCACCGGGAACGCATTGCGGAGGCGCTGAAACGCCGATTTGGCGATCAGGTGGTATTGCAGGTGGAGGTCGGGGAGCCGGGTGCGGATACCCCGGCGGCGTGGGAAGAGCGTGCCCGCATCGCCCGTCAAAAAGCGGCTGAAGCGTCGATACAGAATGATCCGCTGGTGCGTTCGATCGTTGAACGATTCGACGGGCGAGTGGTCGAAGATTCAATAAAACCGTTGCCTTAGCCTATCGCAAGGTGGCAGCGGTCATTGGCGAAAAATAGAGGTAGGCCAGATGATGAATGGTATGGGCGATCTAATGAAAAAAGCCCAGAAAATGCAGGAAGAAATGCAAAAAGCCCAGGAAGAAATTGCCAAGGCTGAAGTAATTGGAGAGTCCGGGGCTGGCCTGGTCAAGGTGACCATGAACGGGCGACACGACGTCAGTCAGGTCGCTATCGATTCGTCGTTGATGAGCGAGGACAAAGAAATTCTGGAGGACCTGCTGGCCGCAGCGGTGAACGATGCGGTGCGTCGCGTGGAAGCCAACCAGAAGGACAAGATGTCCGGCATGATGTCTGGCCTGGGCATGCCCCCGGGTTTCAAGATGCCATTCTGATGCTTGTGTCGCGCACCTACGAGGATTGACCATGGCGTTTAGTCCGCTGGTGGACGAATTGGTGGAATCACTTCGCTGCCTGCCCGGTGTGGGTCAGAAAACCGCCCAACGTATGGCGTTCCATTTGCTGGAGAAGGGACGCAGTGGGGGCGAACGACTGGCCCACGCCCTTGGTAATGCCATGGAAGGGGTGCGGCGCTGCGACCGCTGTCAGAACTTCTCGGACACTTCGGTCTGTGGCATTTGCACCAATCCCAAACGGAACAATGGCACCATTTGTGTCGTTGAAAGCCCCTCGGATCTGCTTGCCATTGAGCAGGCCGGCGACTATCAGGGCGGCTATTTCGTGCTGATGGGGCATCTCTCGCCGATCGACGGTATCGGGCCTGCCGATATTGGTATCGAGAAGCTGCTGCAGCGGGTTGATGCAGACGCCACGGCGGAATTGATCCTAGCGACCAACCCAACCGTTGAGGGCGAAGCGACGGCCCACTACATAGCGGATCGGCTCGATGGCCGGAACATCCTTGTCACTCGCCTGGCGCACGGCATTCCGGTTGGCGGCGAGCTGGGTTATGTAGATGGATTCACGCTGACTCATGCATTCCGCGGTCGTAAACCGCTTCAGGACTGAGTTTCTTTAACCCATTCAACCGATCATGTGACATGACGTCCGAAACATCACGCAAGGCCCACTGGATTACCGAACCTGCCCAGCTGGATCACTGGCTCAGTGAACACCCGGGCGAGACACTGGCGGTCGATACCGAATTCGAACGGGTCTCGACATTTTACCCGATACCAGGACTGGTCCAGTTGGGCATCGGCGCAGAGCTGTACCTGGTAGACCCGGACGTCGCCGCCGCATCGACGCAATTTACCCAGGCAATGGCGGATCCGGACAGGCCCAAACTGCTTTACGCCATGAGTGAGGATCTGGAGCTGTTTCGCCATTGGCTGAATGTCCGGCCGGTCGGCGTCCTCGATCTGCAGATTGGCGTTGCCTTGGCCGGTGGTGGGTTTTCCGTGGGCTATGCCCGCATCGTGGAAACTCTGTTTGGCCAGTCTCTGGATAAGTCCGCGACTCGATCTGATTGGCTCCAGCGGCCGCTGAAACCCGCTCAAGAAGAGTACGCATTGGAAGATATCCGATATCTTGCGCCACTTTACGATTGGGTTCGCGAGAAGCTGCAGGACAAGGGCCTGATGACGGCGCTGGCGGAGGAGTCCACGCGATTTGCCGAGGAACTGTTCCAGCAAGATGATCCGGCGAGCCATTACCTAAGGCTTCGTGGCGGTTGGGCTCTGGATGCCCGGCAGCAGCAAGTGCTGCAGCGACTGACCGAATGGCGGGAACAGCAGTGTCGCGATCGCAACCGGCCACGCAACCGGGTCTTACCCGATGCGGTGCTGATTGGGCTGGCGGAGTGCCTGCCCGCGAGCAAGGGCGAAATGCAGGCAGTGAAAGACTTACCCTCAGTGGTGGTGCGTAAGTACGGTGATCAACTGCTGACATTGATCAATGAAACTGGGACGACACAGGGCGAATTTACACGAATTCGACCGCCTTTGACCCGGGAACAACAAAAGCAGTACAAACAACTCAAGCAGGTTTTCCATACAATAGCGGAAGCCCACGCGGTGCCGATTGAGCTGCTGGCGCCGCGAAAGCGTCTGGAAGTTGCGGTCCAGAACGGACTGGCGCAGGCCGGGAACTTGCACGAAGGCTGGCGGACAGCACTGATCGAGCCAGTCAGTGAAACAATTGAGGCCATACTACAGCCATGAAAGATAAACAGTTCGTCTCCGTTTTCCGGAGCGGCAAGAAAGACGATACCTATATCTACGTTCGCCGCGGACAGGCGTGGGACGAGTTGCCAGAGCCCCTGAGAACGGTGTTTGGCGAACCGGTCCATGCCGTGGACCTGATCCTCACCCCGGACAGGAAATTGGCCCGGACCTCCGGCAAGGCAGTGCTGGTGGCGCTAGAGGAGCAGGGGTTTTACCTGCAAATGCCCGAAGAACAGGAAAGTTACATCGTAGAGTTTAAGGAAAAGCTCCGGAAACCGAGGCAATGATCGCGGCGGTTCCATTCTGGCAGCGCAAGCGCCTGGAGGAAATGTCCCCGGCAGAGTGGGAATCGCTTTGTGACGGTTGCGGACAATGTTGCCTGGTAAAACTTGAGGACGAGGACACCGAAGAGGTGTACCACACCGATCTGGTCTGCCGGTACATGGACAGTGACAGCTGCCGCTGTACCGTATATTCAGAGCGGCTTCAGAAAGTGCCGGGGTGTTCCGTGTTGGGCGCCGGCACGGTCGCCGATTACGGTTGGTTGCCGCGTACCTGCGCGTACAGGACCTTGGCTGAAAAACGTCCCTTGCCGGATTGGCATCCTCTACGCTCGGGGGATCCTGATTCGGTGCATGAAGCAGGGGTCTCGGTCCGCCATCGTGTTATCTCCGAGGCGGACGTGCCGGAAGAAGACTGGGAAGAACACATCATTCACTGGGTACTGTAAATGAACGCTGACGCTCAAATCGCGTATGGTATTTTCTGGGCAGTCTATGTCGTGGGCTTCCTGATTTTTTTCCTCATGATGAGCCGGCTCTTCCGGCTGATCCCGCTGTATGGATTGCGAACACTGCTGCAGGCCGTTCTGGTGGCCGCATTGCTGACACCGGTGGAATCATCGGAAGTGGCTGGATGGTGGATACCGGCGTGGCTGCATGGAGGATATGAAGCTATCCTCGGTAATGCCGACGAATCCATCAGGGCCATCTTCAACATGGCACTGGCTGGCCTGTTGGTGGCCTTGATCTGGATGCTCGATCTGGTTCGCTATCGGCTGGTAACCCGCTAACACTCTTGCCATTGAATCCACGGAGCTGACATGAGCCGAGTTGGACGTTTCATTGCCTTACTCTTGCTTGCCAGCGTAATGGGGGGCGAGGCGACGGCTCAATCGTCGAGCGGAGACATTGATGTCCGTGTGGTGGTCGATATCTCGGGCTCAATGAAGAGCAACGACCCGGGTAATTTGCGTCAACCAGCGGTTCGTCTGCTCGCCCGCCTGATTCCGGAAGGTGCCACTGCTGGTGTCTGGACGTTCGGCCAGTATGTCAACATGCTGGTGCCCCACGGTCAGGTCGATGACTCCTGGCGACAGCGTGCCATTGAACGCTCTGGCCAGATCAATTCTGTCGCGCTGAGGACAAACCTTGGCGAAGCCCTGGAAGTCGCCGGTAAGAGCTACTATAGCGGCGGCAGCCTCGATTCCACTCACTTTATTCTGCTTACCGATGGTCAGGTTGATGTGTCTGCACAGCCGGCGGCCAATGCCGCCGAGCGTGAGCGCGTCCTCGGCAGTGTGCTGGCGGAGATTGAACAGTCCGGGGCGACGGTGCACACGGTTGCACTATCAGACAAGGCCGACCTGACGTTGCTGCAAACCTTCGCGGACCAAACGGGTGGGAGCTACAGCTTCGCCGAAAATGCCGAGGAACTGAATCGTGTTTTTCTGCAGGCACTGAACGCGGCCATCCCTCAGGAGCAACTGCCGATTAAGGGCAATCGATTCCTGGTTGACTCCGGCGTCAAGGAATTCACCGCCCTTATTTTTCCCGGCGAACCGACCACTGCTTCCGCCGAACCCCTGGCCCTGATTGATCCCGATGGCCAGCGAAGGACCGCGACCAGACCCGGGTTGGATGCTCGCTGGGTTCATGAATCGAGCTACGATCTGGTCACCCTATCCAATCCCCAGCCGGGTGAGTGGCAGTTGGAGGGTATCCTGGGGCAAGGCAGCCGAGTAACGGTGGTCAGTGACCTCCGGCTGATGGTGTCGCCGCTCCCGCCCAGGTTTCGTGAAGGTGAAGTCGCTGAACTCGAGGCCTGGTTTCTGGAGCGGGATGAGCGGATCTCCAATCCGGAATTCCTGGGTGTGATCGAGGTGTTGCTGACCCTGACAGCCGATGATGGCCGTTCAGGCACCAAAACTTTGTCCTCAGCGCAGCCCCCGGAGGATGGCGTCTATCGTGACCAGATCAGCCGGTTGCCGGAATTCGGTGATTACCAGTTGGAGCTGATTGCAGATGGCCAGACCTTTTCGCGCAAATTCAGCCAAATTCTGACCTATGTCGGCCCGGAGGGGGAGGCGCCGCAAGCATCGGCTCCGATAATGGCCGAAGCGGAGAGCGAGCCTGAGCAGCCGGTAGACACGGCTGCCGAAACGGCAGAACCGCAACTCACCGCAGTTCCCGATGCCGGTCCCATCGATCTTGGCGCGCTTGAGCATCCAGAGCCGACCGTATCCGAAAGCGCCCCTCAGACAACTGACTGGACAGCCTATCTGGTGGTGGCGGGCTCTGTGATGGCTTTGGCGGTTGTTGGCTTTGGGTTGTGGTTATGGGGCAGCCGACGTGCCAAGGCCTCCCAGCAAGCATCCGCCGAGGCGGGGCCGTCAGGCGAGGTGGAGCCGACAGAACAAGCCGCCGTGGCGGAAGTGGAGGTGGAACGGCAGGAAGCAATAGAGGACGAACCTGAAGATGACGCCGTCGAGGTTGTTGAAGGCGGTATCGATGACCCGGTTGCCGCCGA
Source organism: Marinobacter sp. SS21 (assembly GCF_028369065.1). Lineage (GTDB taxonomy): Bacteria > Pseudomonadota > Gammaproteobacteria > Pseudomonadales > Oleiphilaceae > Marinobacter. Next base: position 135,345 of record NZ_JAQNDA010000003.1, on the reverse strand, counting down.
CATGACGGAGGAAGCGGACGAAGAGTTTGGCCTGGAAGACTTTGATCTCTCTGAAATTGAGAGTCCAGATGAACCGGCCACTGAGGATGAGGTCCCTGAAAAGCCCGACGCGACTGCACCCGACGCGCCGGAAATCTCACAGGAAAAACAGGAAGTGAGCCGGTAGCAGGGCCGCTCGCATCAGGCAAAGATAGCATCCTTATCAAACCGGCAGCGAATCGATATACTCCCTCCCGCACAGATCTTAAACCGAACAGGAACAGACACCATGAAGTTCACCGGTACCGAAAACTACGTCGCCACCGACGATCTGCAAATGGCGGTTAACGCCGCAATCTCGCTGCAACGCCCGCTGCTGATTAAAGGGGAGCCCGGTACCGGTAAGACGTTGCTAGCGGAGGAAATGGCGTCTGCGCTGGGGATGCGGCTGATTCCGTGGCACATAAAATCCACGACCAAAGCCCAGCAAGGGTTGTACGAATACGATGCGGTGTCCCGGCTACGGGATTCCCAGCTGGGCGATGAGAAGGTCAAGGATATCCGCAACTACATCGTCAAGGGCAAGCTCTGGGAAGCGTTCGAATCGGACGAACAGGTTGTACTGCTGATCGACGAGATCGACAAAGCCGATATCGAGTTTCCCAACGACCTGCTGCTCGAGTTGGACCGGATGGAATTCTTTGTCTACGAGACCCAGCAATATGTAAAGGCGAAACGTCGGCCCATTGTGGTGATCACCAGTAACAACGAGAAGGAATTGCCGGACGCCTTCCTGCGTCGTTGTTTCTTCCATTACATCAGCTTCCCGGATCACGACACCATGAAAGACATCGTGGACGTGCACTTCCCCAACATCCAGCAGGAGGTGGTACGGGATGCGTTAGAAGTCTTTTTCGATGTGCGCAAGGTGCCTGGTCTGAAGAAAAAGCCCTCGACCTCGGAGCTGATCGACTGGCTCAAGCTGCTCATGGCAGATGAACTGTCCGCCAAGGTGCTGCAGGAAGGGGAGTCCAGCTCCGCATTGCCACCCTTGTATGGCGCCCTGGTGAAGAACGAACAGGACGTCCACCTGTTGCAGAAACTGGCATTCATGGCCAGACGTCGAGGCTGATTGCACAGCGGCGTAAACTGATGGTGGACGACCGGCAGTGTTCTCGGAATGCCGCCCACTACCGCAAGAGACCTGGGGTATACGATGCTGATTGAATTTTTCCTCGAAGTCCGGCGCGCCAAGGTTCCGGCCAGCCTGCGGGAGTTCCTGGACTTACTGGAAGCGCTGAAAAACCGATTGGCCTTCGCCAATATGGAAGAGTTCTATTACCTGGCCCGTTTGTGTCTGGTGAAGGATGAGCGCCACTTCGACAAATTTGACCGCGCCTTTGATGCCTACTTCAAGGGCATCGAGAACCTCGATGCGCTGTTGGAGTCGCTGATCCCGGAAGACTGGTTGCGGGCCGAGTTCGAGAAGCAGCTTTCCGATGAGGAAAAAGCAAACATCAATGCTCTCGGTGGACTCGAAGAGCTGATCGAGGCGTTCAAGCAGCGCATGGAAGAGCAAAAGGAGCGTCACCAGGGCGGGAATAAATGGATTGGTACCGGTGGCACCTCGCCATTTGGGGCCAATGGCTACAATCCGGAAGGGTTTCGCATTGGGCAGAAGGACGGCCGCCAGGGTAGGGCGGTGAAGGTCTGGGAAAAGCGCGCCTACAAGGATCTGGACGACAGCCTCACTCTCGGTATCCGCAATATCAAGGTTGCCCTGCGGCGTCTGCGCAAGTTTGCTCGACAGGGCGCGGCGGATCAGCTGGATCTGGACGACACCATTGCATCCACCGCTCGAAATGCCGGCTACCTCGATCTCAAAATGGTGCCGGAGCGCCATAATGCGGTGAAGGTGCTGATTTTTTTCGATGTCGGCGGCTCAATGGACCCGCACATCCGCGTTTGTGAAGAGCTGTTCTCCGCCGCGCGGCTTGAGTTCAAACACATGGAGTATTTCTATTTCCACAACTTCATCTACGAGAGCGTGTGGAAAAACAACATTCGGCGGATGAATGAGACGTTGGATATCTGGGACATTCTGCACAAGTATACCCCCGACTATAAGGTGATCTTCGTCGGTGACGCTACCATGGCGCCTTACGAGATCTCCCATCCTGGCGGCTCTATCGAGCACTGGAATGAAGAGGCCGGGGCCACCTGGTTCCAACGGGTGAGCGATCACTTCCGCAAGGTTGTGTGGTTGAACCCGCTCCCGGAAAGCTATTGGGGCACCGGAGGTTCGCTGGGAATAACCAAGCAGTTGGTCAATGACCACATGTACCCCCTCACCATCGAAGGCCTGGAGTCGGCGATGAAACAGCTCAGCAAGTAGTGAGCAGTGGGTTGTGGACAGCCAGGATTCGGTTCAACAGCGCCTCTCCACATCCAAAAAAATCGGCCGTTGGTCGGTGGAAAAGAAAAGTCGTCGGTTGATGCCACGCTAAGCTGGGGACGGCAAAAAAAAGCCGATGCGGTTGAGGGCATCGGCAAAGCTCGGCATATCAAGCGGTCATCACTGTAAAGCACTCCCGCCAACCGGACCTTAGCAAGCCTGAGGCCATGATAATAAACCTCTTATAAAGCAGTTGAGTGCAGCTACCCATCTGGCTGGGCCCAACGCTCCTCTCCTTACCCTTTCCGCCCGTTGTAAAAGATTCCGACAGTGCCACTTTCCAAATTGGTGATCTGGATACCGTTCTTGCTCCAATGCCGGTGTTACCCTCCCTTTACATTTGTTACAAAACATTACAAGGGCTGGAACCGTTATGGCGGCATTGGGGTCACCGCTCAGAACTTCCACACTCCTGGGGGGGCTGGCATTCTGGTTGTTGCATCCTCTTTCGGGGTTGGCGACGGAATCGTTGGATCATCGGCTCGACCGGCTCAAGGGCGAAGTCGCGGCACTCAGTCAGGAGCTGTTCGAACTGGAAGATGCCATCCTGCACCCCGCCGATACCCGGGTGTCGATTTTTTTATCTGTCAGTCGCGGCGATGCCATCGCGCTGGATTCCATCGAGCTGAAGATTGACGGCGAGCCCGTCGCTTCTCATTTGTACACCGATCGTGAATACGCCGCCCTGAACGAAGGTGGGTTGCAAAGGCTGTATGTTGGCAATGTGCCCCTGGGACAGCACCAGATCACCGCCACCATGACAGCACGAACGGAGAATAATCGGTATCTGCGGCGAGAAACCCAGTTGCGCTTTCACAAGCGAAGAGGGGACTCTCGGGTGCGATTGCTGCTGGAAGCGCCCGCGCCAGATTACGAGCCAGTGCTGTTGATACAGGAAGGCCGCTAGGATGCGCCAGCGGATCGCGGTAGACCTGTGGAAGCGGTTGGCCGCCATGCTGTCCTGCCTCATGCTCCTACACGGCAGCCTGTCGGCTAATGAAGTTTCCGATGGGGAGCGACTGCGATTAGCTCGGTTTACCTACGCCAGCTCCGATCCGGTGATTGCCTTGAGTTGGCTCAACGGCCGGCGGGAATACACGCCAAGCCTGGTTCAGGCCCAAGCGTTGCTGGATACCGGGCGGGTGGCTGAAGGGCGGGCGATCCTGCAGCAGTTGGTCCAACGGGGAGCGCCTGGGGAGGGCGAACGGGGTACGGTTTGGCTGCTTCTTGCCCGGTTGGCGATGGCCGACGGTGACGCGGCCACGGCGCAGGCAGCCCTGGCCCAAGTCCTCAAGTTTGACCATGGCGAGGCGCGCGAACAGGCCCAGTACCTGATGGCCGAGGCAGCACGGACAGAAGGCCGGTTGAATCAGGCCGGGCAGATACTCGCCTCGATGAAGCCGGGCTATTGGACTGCCCTCGGCTATCAGGGGATGGCCAGCAGTTACAGTGAGATCGACCGTACCCCCTCCAGGGCGTTAGTAGCGCTCCGGGTCGCATTGGCCATGGCGGAAGCCGATGAAGTGCCGCAACGCAGTCTTGAACTGCAGTCGAAATTGTTGCTGCGGGCAGGATATGTCGCGATGCAGGCGGAAGAGTTCGCCAAGGCCGTGGGCTTCCTGGAGCGGGTTCGACTGGACAGTTTTGAGACTCCCCTGGCGCTCTACTATCACGGTCTGGCCAACGCCAGGCGGCAGAACCAGCGAGCGGCCATGCAGTCCTGGCACCGGGCCCGCAAGTATCCTCTGGTACTACCCGGGGTTTCCGATGCCTGGCTCGGCATGGGGATCGGCTACAGTGACTCCGGTTACCTGAACCAGGCCGGCGAAGCGTTCCTGGCCGCCAACGCGGCGTTTGAAAGTGAGCAGGTCACTCTGGCCCAACTTCGCGCAGCGGTTGCCAGCGATGGGGCTTACCAGGCGTTCGTCCTGGCTCCGGGGGTGGTGCAGGAGAGCTGGTTCCTGGCCAGCAGTCAGTCGTTCAGCCAACCGCGGCTGGCCTACTTGCTGCGGTTCGCTGAACAATCCGATTCGCAGCAGGCCATACAACGTCTGGCCGAGCTGGAGAAAATAACAGATTGGCTGGCGCTCCGTATCCGCGACATGGACATGTTGCAGTCGTCTTTGACCCACCAGCTTGACAGGCTTTCCCGGCCAGCGGCAGCGGAGTCGGAGCTTATGGCGCGCCAGCAGGCAGCGGTGGCCCTACAACTCAGACTCAGCGCGTTGGCACCGCAGGTTTCCGGCGCTCAGCGGGAAGAGCTTAAGTTCCTAGAGGCAACCCTGGCCGATATTGCCGCCACTAAGACGTCAATGGCCCGCAGGCTCGAGGCGGCCAAGCGTTCAGCAACGCGGCTGCTGGCGCTTACCGTAAGTGGCATCGAACGTCTGAAGCAGCTTCAGGACCAAACCCAGCCCCTTTATGACGAAGCCCTGGCCGCCCTGGACCGCTTGGCTGTGACATTCCTCGAATCAGAAACCCGGCGAATTGAGGTGGCATTGGAGCACACAGAACAACAGCTGGCCCATCTTTATGAACACCTTGCTTTGAGGAGTCTGGAGGGAGTGCGCCCATGAGAACGCGTCTTCCGTCGATTGCCCTCGGACTGGTATTCGTTAGCACTTTGCTAATGCGCTCGGCATGGGGCCAAGACTCTTTTCAGGTCAATCTGAATCAGGATGGCGAGACGATCGCCGAAATGCGCCCGGTGTTTCTACGGTTTTCGGCACAGGCGATGCCCGCAATTTCCCCGCGCGAGGTAGCCCGGCGCTATCAGCGGCTTTTTGATCACTCCGCCGAACCGGAAGTCCGCATTGACGCGTTAAACCGATTGGTCAACCTTCAGGCCCAGGCGGACGTTGAGCTTGGCTATTCGCCCGAGCAGGAGCAGAGGGTTTACCGGGAGGCCCTCGAAAGCTATGACGAGATACTGGAGCGAGGGGCCTTCCAGGGACGATTGGATGAGTTGCTTTACCAAATGGCCAAAGCCCACGCCTACGCCGGGCACGGGGACCAGTCCCGGGACCGGTTGAAGCAGCTCGTTGGGCTGTATCCAGGTTCGCCCCTGGTTGCCGAGGCCGGGTTCCGGGTGGCGGAATCGGCCTTTGCCGCCGGAAATTATCGGGAAGCGGAAGTCATGTACCAGGGCGTTCTTTCCGCAACCCCATCTGGGGCGGTGCAAGGGTTACGGGCCAAGGCCCGATACATGCTGGGTTGGAGTCAATACAAGCGTTCCAGCTACCGGCAAGCGGGAGCTACATTTCTTGAGGTGTTGGATCATTACCGTGACGTTACCGATAACTTCCAGCAGATACCGTCAGCCGCGATCGACCTGATTGACGATGCCTTCCGTGTCCTTGCCCTGATAGCCATGCAGCAGGGCGGAGAGGATTACCTGGCGATGCTGATTTCGGAGTTTGGTGAACGGAGCTATTCGGACTTGCTCTACGACCGTTTGGCGGATTTGTATGTGGCACGGCAACGACCGCTGCGCAGTGTCACGGTGATGAAAGCATTTCTTGAACGGATGCCGGAACACCCAAGCGTTCCGGCCGTGCGGGCACAATTGGTCGATGTGCTGGCCTCGAATGGTCATGACCAGGCGGCTCGTACCGCTCGAGCTGAGTACGTTGCAGCCTACGCGCCGCCAGTGTCTTTTGAGCGGCTAACGGCGGAAGACCGGGAACGCTGGCGGGATTACAGCCGACAGCTGGCCGATTACCATTACCACCACGCTTCGGCAGTTTCGGAGCAAGCCAGTCGCGGGCCGGAGTTTGCGAAAGCGGCCGGGTATTATTCCGGACTCTCAGCGCGCTTGCAGGATGATCCGGGGCCGGTGCTTCGATTGGCGGGCGATGCCTGGTTGCAGGCGAATCAGTATCAAGCTGCGCTGGATCACTACCACCAGGCAGCCTATCAAACCCCGAATTACCCGGAGGCGGCCGATGCTGCCTGGGCTGCACTGTCACTTCAGGCTCGGGCGCTGGATGGCGAGCTGATGTTGGACGGTGGTGTTGCCGACTATGCGCATGCCGCCGAGCGCTACATCGCCCGCTTTCCTCACGATCACCGTGGTAGCGGACTGTTGTCGGATCTGACCAACCGCATGTTGACGGCGAGGAACTATTCGGCCGTGGATCGCTACGGGCAGGAGGCTCTCGGCCATGCCGCGGTCACCCTTGAGGAGCGGTATAGCAGTTGGCTGGCGTTGGCGCAGGCATTTGCCGAAACCGGCCAACACCCGCCCTCGGAAAACGCCTGGCGCAAGGCGCTGGCATTGGCACTGGCCAAGCCTGCACTGCTGTCGGAGGAGCAAGGGCTGGAGCAGATTCGGCACCAGCTCGGCACCAGCATTTACCGTCAGGCCGAACAGGCCGATGCGTTGGGCCATACGGACATTGCCGTCGCCCATTACCTGCGTATAGAAGCCGTTGCGGCGGGCTCTGAACTTGCCATTCGTGCTCGCTTCGATGCGGCAAATTGCCTGCTCAAAGGCGAGCGCTGGCAGCCGGCGGTGAACGAACTGAAACGCTTCCGCAGCGATTTTGCCAATCATCCGTTGGGTGACCGTATCGGAACGAAGCTGGTGTATGCCTATCAGGCGTCAGGACAGCTCCGTCGCGCAGCTGAAGAGCTCCTGAACATCGCTGAGCAGGCCGACGATGGCTGGGCGTTTCGGCACCAGGCCGCCGAACTTTTTCACGAAGCGGGTGATACCGCTGACCGCAATCAACTGTATCAGTCCTATCTTGACCTCGGTGTTTCGGTAATGGATGGCGCCGAACATCTTCGCCAGCAGCGTATGCGTCAACGGCTCAGCGAGTCCTCGATGCAGCCCGGTCGGCTGCGTGAAGCGTTGGTGCGCAACGAGCTGGCCAGCGAATGGCATACTGACGATTCCTTGACTTGGGCCGCCAACGCCGCTTTGGCACTTGGTATTGCCGCCGGGGAGCGGTTTGCCGGCATTGAGTTAACGCACCCACTGCCAGATTCCTTGTCCCGCAAACAACACGCCTTGGATGAAGCCAGAAGCTACTTCCAGAAGGCCGGCCGACTGGGCGGTGAATCGCTGCGATCCGAGACCCGATACCGGCATGCGGAGCTGTATCGGCTCCTCGCCAGCCATCTGATGAATTCGAGCCGTCCCAATGGGTTGACCGAACTGGAGTCGAGCCAGTACGAAATGCTGCTGGAAGAGCAGGCTTACCCATTTGAAGAGATGGCCATCGAACTGTATGCCCAGAATCACCTTCTGTTGCAAGACGGTCACTACGATGACTGGATCGAACGGAGCATGGCGATGCTGGCCGAGTTGTTCCCGGGGCGTTATGCGCGGCAGGTTCGCTGGATGACCTGGCAGCCGGAGGGGGTGAACAATGGCTGAGAGAAAGGCGAACGCAGCCCGGACAAAAACACCGTGGTTGGTGGCCATGCTAGCCATCGCATCTTTGTTGCTCTCCGCTTGCGCCGTTGGGCCGGAGCGTTCTATCACCACAGAGGCAGGCAGTCGCCGTGCTCAGGTCGGGCCATTGACGCAAGCGCAACAGGCGCAGTTCCAGACTGCCCAGCAAGCCGCAACCGAGGGCCTCTGGGAGATCGCTGAAAGGGAGCTCCATCGGCTCATTCAGGCGCGACCTGATATCGGTGGGCTTAGATCACGGCTGGCCTGGGTCTGGCAGCAGCAAGGTCAGCCGGAGCGGGCCTTACCGCTGTACCAGGAAGCTCTGGCGTTGGCGCCGGACGATGTGCTGGCGGTCAATAACCTTGCACTGCTATTTCAGCAGCAGGGCGATTTTGAACGGGCGGCTGAGGTACTTCGAATGGGTATTGAGCGCACGCCGAACGTGGCCGAATTGCATTTCAATTTCGCAGTGCTGTGCGAACTCTATCTGTTAGACCTGCCAACCGCGCTGGAACACTATCGTCTCTTCCAACAGATGGCCGAGGTGGAGGATCCCCAGGTCTCCGGCTGGATTGCAGATCTTGAGCGGAGGGTGCATTGACATGATGACCCCAAAAGGCTGGTTGATAGCTCTGTGGCTGGTGGTTACGACCCAATCCGCGCTCGCCAGCGAGGAAGCCATGCAACACCGTGCCGGTGCGTTGGAAATCGCAGGAACGTCCGCGGCTGCCGGCGAAGATGAACCGCGGGTGCTGCACATCCTCCCTTGGCAGCCACCCAGCGTCGCCCGGCGTCCCCGTTCGGAATTCAATGGCAAGAGCCCGAGATTGCTTGCGCCAATTGAACCGGAGCTTTTCGACCGCCATCGACGCTTGTATCAGACCCTGGACCCGGCGCTGGATTCCCGTTTTTACCTGTATTAACCCATTGGAGATTGATTATGTTGGAGACTGTGGTTCGTTTCTTTCAGGACGGTGGCCCGTTCATGTACCCCATAGCGCTCGTGCTGGTGATCGGCGTCGCCATCGCCTTCGAGCGTTTTGTGTTCCTTGGCGCCGTGCGTCGAAGCAACCGAAAGACCTTCGAGCGGGGCATTTGGCCGCTTCTGCAAAATCGCGACTATCAGCGGGCCATGAAGGCGGCCTCAAGCTCTAACAGCGCCATCGCGGCCATCCTGGGCGCAGGGTTGGCGCGGCTGCTGAACAATCAACGCCGGGACGACATCGAATATGCCATGGAAGAAGGCTTGATGGAGGTGCTGCCACGTCTGGAGAAGCGAACCCAGTACCTGGCCACGTTGGCGAACGTCGCCACTTTGCTGGGTCTTCTGGGTACCATAATTGGTCTGATTGCCGCATTCACCGCCGTCGCCAACGCGGATCCGTCCCAGAAAGCCACTTTGTTGTCTCAGAGCATATCGGTCGCCATGAATACCACCGCGTTTGGCTTGATTACGGCGATTCCGCTGTTGATGTGTCATGCGCTGTTACAGACCCGGACCAATGAGATCGTGGACAGTTTTGAAATGGCGGGCGTGAAGTTGTTGAACAACATTGCCGACCAGGCACCAACCCAGGCTGTCTGAGGGGGCGTGCAATGATGAGACGCAAGCAGCGGCGGAAAATCTCCAATCCGGAGATGGATATCACCGCCTTTCTTAACTTGATGATTGTATTGGTACCGGTCTTGTTGCTCGGCATGGTGTTCAGTCAACTGCGCATGATTGAGCTGAACTTCCCGGGGATGGACCCGGGCAAGGCCCCCGCGGCGGAAGACCTGGCCCTGCGGGTTAGCCTGTCAGCCCATGGCATCGAAGTTGAGGATAGCGGGCACGGCCTGATCGGAGTTTTACCTCTGGTGGAGGGAAGGCATGACTACAATGGACTGCGTGAGCTGTTGATTCAGATCAAACAGCGGGTCCCGGATAAAACCGACGTAGTACTGGAAGTGCCACTCAGCACCGATTACCAGACCCTGATCGCCACTATGGATACCCTTCGTTCCTACCAGGCCGTGGTGGCAGCCAGCTTGGTGACTGCAGAGTTGTTTCCGGATGTGGCGCTGGCAGATGCAGAGATAGCGTCAGAACGCGAGTCCGCCTCCCTGGCGCTGGAGGCTGGACGATGAAGGCTTCTCGTCGGGCCCAGAGCCGGCGCCGTCATTACCAGCGAATGCATAAGCCGGGGGGGCTAAACCTGGTGTCGCTGATGGACATCTTTACCATTTTGGTGTTCTTCCTGATGGTGAACTCGTCCGATGTCAAGGTGCTGCGTTCTGAATCCGGTATGGACTTGCCGCAATCAACCGCTGAGGCGCCGGCGGCCGATACATTGACCGTTTTGATCACGACCGAAGCGATTTTGTTGAACGGTCGTGAGGTTGCCCGACTGGCCGACATCCCGGCGGCTGATGACGTCGTGGCCGATCTGGCAAATCACCTGCGGCAGTTGCGGCCGCAGCAGAGCGGAGTGCCGGAGGCGGGATTTGAAATCACGGTCTTGGCGGAAAAGAACACCCAGTACCGTCTGTTGCGCAAGATCATGCAGACCTGTGTGGAGGAAAACTACCGACAGGTGCGGCTTGCCGTCAGAACCCGCGGCGAGGTGGCCAATGGATAGCCGCGGAGACAGCGGTCACCTGTTACCCTGGTCGAATGACCGTAGCGATCAGGGACGCTTCGGGCTGGTGTTTGCCGCCCTGCTGGTGTTGGCCAGCATTCCGGCCCTTGTCATTCCCCGTTTGGAGTTGGCCTCCCTGCAAGCGCCTGCCAGAGAGTCCGTGGCACCTCAGGTGACACGGCTAATTCGTCCAGTTGAGCAGCGCCAACCGATACCGCCGGCAGCGTCGGCTGTGGAGCTTCCTGCTCCTGCCATACCGCGAGTAAGCGAGCCTGGCCCCGAGCCGGAGCCTGACAGGAGAGCACAAACTCCGAGAACACAAACGGTGGAGCAGGCCCGACAGGTTGCATCCCGGTCTGGCCTACTGGCCTTGCAAAGCCAACTGGCCGAGATGAAAGCGCCGGTAATGAGCGACGGGAATGAGCTGTCTGCCAACGTTTCGTCATCACCGGAGGAGGTTCACGCCGGTGCGCCGACGGTGACGGCAGACGCATTATCGGGCAGCGGCGGTGTGATTGAATCCGACGCGCCAACCCGGAAGGTGCTGCTTTCGCAGCATACCGTGGCACAGGTGGAAGCGCCGGTGGTGGCGCCGGTCGCCAAAGCCACACCGGCACCGGTACAAGCGACGTCGCAAAGGGCCATGAGCAATATTCGACAGGTATTTGAAGCGCAGAAGTCGGCCCTGTATGCGCTGTATCGCCGGGAGTTGCGTCAGAATCCGGCTCTTGAGGGCAAGCTCCTGCTGGAACTCATCATCGAACCCGATGGGCGGGTCTCACACTGTAAAGTGGTCAGCTCCGAACTGGCAAACCCGAGCCTCGAACAACGAGTGGCCAATCGGGTGCTGCTGTTTGATTTTGGTGCCAGTGATGTGGAGCAACGGACGGTGCGGTTCCCGATTGACTTCCTGCCGTCTTGATCGGTTCGTGCCTTGCCTGGCTAATATTCGATCGTGATCTTGGGCAACCGGGGTTTGGGTAAGGTCAGTGATTGGCTCGGCGCCATGACCTTGGCTTCGCCGATCACAACTTTTTGATCATGTTGATTGCGGACATCGCAACGGATCACTACCCGGTTTTTCGACTCCTTGGCCAAAACGGTCAGAGTGACGGTCAGGGTGTCTTGGAGCTTTACCGGCCGCTTGAACGCCAGGTTCTGCTCCAGATAGATTGTGCCAGGGCCAGGAAGCACCGTCGCCAGAGCGGCGGAAACCAGAGACCCGCTCCACATGCCGTGAGCAATGCGTTCCTTGAATGTCGTGCCGGCCGCAAATTGATCGTCCAGATGAACCGGGTTTATGTCCCCGGAAACGGCGGCGAACAGCACAAGTTCATCCTCGGTGAGCGTGCGGGAAAAGGTTGCGCTATCTCCGACCTGCAGTTCGTCGTAGGTCACATTTTTAAGCTGATCGGGAGACTGATCCATTACCTGGCCTCGTCGGGGGAGGGTGAACGACTCGAGACGTTGAAAGCTACCTCATCGTTCTCAAAACTGCTATTCTCTCCCGACTTTTTTGGGTTGAGACTTTCGTCTGGTTGTTTTTCGATCATTTGGTGATCAATGACGATGCCATGTGAAAAACAGTGCAGCCTGCCAGTCATAATATTCAATAAAATTTCAACCGGGCGGTGTTAGCTTGTTCCGGTCGATCGACGCGGTTCAGTCGGCCGTGCCCGATAATGATTATAAGCACAAATGGAAACAGGAGATGGTGTGATGGATTTTGCGCAGTTCTATCAGGATAAATACCCGGCGGGCACGCCCCGTGAGGTGGACCTGGAACAATACCAAAGCATGATTGAGGTATTTGATCAGGCGGTAAAGAAATTTGCCGATCGCCCCGCGTTCAGCGCCGTAGGTGTCACGCTGACCTATCGTGATCTGGACACGCAAAGTCGCAACTTCGCCGCCTGGCTCCAAAATAAGACCAACCTTAAGCCGGGCGACCGCATTGCTGTCCAGATGCCGAACGTGACCCAATACCCGGTGGTGGTCTACGGCGCCATGCGGGCCGGTCTGATCGTGGTCAACACGAATCCGCTGTACACCACCCGGGAGATGGAGCACCAGTTCAACGACTCCGGTGCCAAGGCTCTGGTGGTGTTGGCAAACATGGCCGAAAATGCCGAGAAGGTGCTCCCGCACACTGGCATTGAGCACGTCATCGTGACTGAGATCGCGGACATGCATTCGCCCATCAAACGGACCTTGCTCAACGCCGTGATCAAGCACGTCAAGAAGATGGTCCCGCCGTTCAATTTGCCGAAAGCTCATAAGCTTCCGGCCGTGCTGAGCGCTGGCAGCAAAGAGAAGTTCACCCCGGTTGAAGCCAAGAAGGACGATATCGCGGTACTGCAGTACACCGGTGGTACCACTGGTGTGGCCAAAGGGGCAATGCTGACCCACGGCAACCTGGTTGCCAACCTGCTGCAGACCCGTCCGATGATGGGCGCAATGATCGAAGAGGGTAAGGAAGTGGTCATCGCACCGCTGCCGCTGTACCACATTTACTCCTTCACCCTGAACTGCGGCATTATGCTGGAGGCGGGCTGCCACAATGTGCTGATTCCGAATCCGCGTGACATCCCGGGCTTCGTCAAGGAACTGAAGAAGCACAAGTTCACCGCGTTTCTCGGCCTGAACACGTTGTTTGTGGCTCTGTGCAACAACGAAGAATTCAAAGGTCTCGACTTCAGCGGCCTGAAGCTCACCGCATCCGGTGGTATGGCGCTTACCAGCGATACCGCCAAAATGTGGAAGCGGGTAACGGGCTGTGAAGTCACCGAAGGCTACGGTATGACCGAGACTTCTCCAGTGGTGACGTTCAACCCACCCAGTGCGATTCAGCTGGGCACCATTGGTCTGCCAATCTGCAACACCACCATCAAGACCATTGATGACGAAGGTAATGAGACTCCGCTGGGTGAACCGGGTGAGCTTTGCGTCAAGGGACCGCAGGTTATGCGCGGTTACTGGCAGCGTCCGGAAGACACACAGAAGTCCTTCACCGACGATGGCTTCCTGCGTACCGGTGACGTCGCGCTGATCCAGGAAGACGGCTTCATCCGCATCGTCGATCGCAAGAAGGACATGATTATCGTGTCTGGCTTCAATGTCTTCCCGAACGAAATCGAAGACGTGGTAAGCAGCCACCCGAAAGTGGTCGAGTGTGCCGCTGTTGGTGTGCCAGACAAGAAGAGTGGCGAGGCCGTCAAGGTCTTCCTGGTACCGTCTTCGGGGGATCTTTCCGAGGGCGAGCTGAAGGAATTCTGCCGCGAGCGTCTGACCGCTTACAAGGTGCCCAAACTGTTCGAATTCCGTGAGGAATTGCCGAAGACCAACGTCGGTAAAATCCTGCGTCGGGAACTTCGTGACGAGGCCGTCAAGTAAGGCTCCGTTAACGGACTGGCCGGTGTGTCCGGCCCCTGCTCTCCAAAGACCCTGCCACGGCAGGGTTTTTTCGTTCATTGCGATCGTCAATAACGGTAGACTACATCCCCGAACCGACTTCTCCGAACATACCCAGGGAGTCTTTGAGAGCCGCCGATGATTGGCGATAGATCAGAGCTTCCCCAGCTCCACGGTGTTTCCAGTCCATGAAGCAGTCACGAAAGCCCAGCAAACGATCCACGCCGGTCTACAGCCCCCAGGCAACGGCATTGCTGGATCAACTCGACCTGTGTGCACAAAGCGAAGCAGCCAAGATCCGCCGGCTGGTTCATCGCTATAAAGGCCAGCCCGATGAACGCCAGCTACAGCAGCTTGGCGAGGTGCTGGCCCGTGGCCAGGAGCGGGTGCGCCAGCGTCGTGACGGCCATCGTCAGGCCTCGTTCCCAGCCGGATTGCCGGTCAGCGACCGGGTTGACGATATCGCCGAGGCGCTGGAGAAACATCAGGTCATCATCGTCGCCGGAGAAACCGGCTCCGGCAAAACCACCCAGATTCCAAAAATCTGCATGAATGCGGGGCGGGGAATTCGAGGGCTTATTGGGCACACCCAGCCGCGACGTATCGCTGCGCGTAGCGTGGCTGCGCGAATTGCGGAAGAGCTGGGGGAGCAGACTGGCGATCAGGTGGGTTACCAGATTCGCTTCACCGATACCACCAGTGAGACATCCCGAATCAAGGTCATGACCGATGGCATCCTGCTATCGGAAGTTCAGCATGACCGGTTCCTGGATCGTTACGACACGCTGATCATCGATGAGGCTCATGAGCGGAGCCTGAATATTGATTTCCTGCTCGGTTATCTCAAGCAGCTATTGCCCAAACGGCCGGACTTAAAGGTTATCATCACCTCCGCCACCATCGAAGTGGAGCGTTTCAGCGATTTTTTCGGCGACGCACCGGTTATCGAGGTCAGCGGGCGCACCTATCCCGTTGAGATGCGTTACCGACCGTTGTCGGGCGACGAGGACGACCGAGATCAGAGCTGGTCGGACGCCGTGTTGAGCGCGTTAGCGGAAATCGAGAGCCACGAGCGTCAGGCCAAGAAGAGCCCTGGCGACGTCTTGATCTTCCTGCCCGGGGAAAGGGAAATTCGTAACCTGAGCAAACAGTTACGCCATGCCGATCTCAAGCACTCCGAAGTTCTGCCGTTGTACTCCCGGTTAAGCAACCAGGAACAGAATCGGGTGTTCCAGGCCCACCGGGGCCGTCGTATCGTGCTCTCCACCAATGTGGCCGAAACGTCGTTGACGGTGCCAGGCATTCGCTATGTGATCGATACCGGCGTTGCCCGCATCAGCCGCTACAGCGTGCGTTCCAAGATTCAGCGATTGCCGGTGGAACCCGTCTCCCAGGCCAGTGCCAACCAGCGGGCGGGACGTTGTGGCCGGGTGGCGCCGGGAATTTGCTTTCGCCTCTACGACGAAACCGATTTCCTGAATCGCCCCGAGTACACGGATCCGGAGATCCTGCGAACGAATCTGGCGTCGGTCATACTCCAGATGGCTACGTCTGGCCTGGGAGAGATCCGCAATTTTCCATTCCTGGAGGCGCCGGATAACCGGCTCATCAACGACGGCTACAAGCTGTTGGAAGAGCTCAATGCGGTGGATGGCCAACGCAGGGTCAGCCCCTTAGGGCGGACCATGGCCCGGTTGCCATTGGATCCGCGGCTGGCGCGCATGCTCGTGACAGCCGCTGAGCAGCGCAGTCTGGACGAAGTCCTGATTATTATCGCCGGCCTCAGCATTCAGGATCCCAGGGAACGCCCTCAGGAGAAGCAACAGGCTGCCGATCAGGCCCACGCCGAATTTGTTGATAAGGACTCAGACTTTATCAGCCTGCTCAATTTATGGAACTTCTACGAGGAACAGCGCCAGGAGCAGTCACAGAACCAGCTCAAGAAGCTGTGTAAAAAATATTTCCTGTCCTGGCTTCGAATGCGCGAGTGGCGGGATATCCATCGCCAGCTGACCCTGATCTGCCGCGAGCAGAAGTTGGCGTTCAATCAGCACGCCGCCAGTTACCAGGCCATTCATACCGCCATCCTTGCGGGACTGTTGGGGCAGGTGGCTACCAAACTGGAGAAGCGCGAGTACCTGGCCACCCGTAATCGTAAGGTCGCGATATTTCCCGGTTCCAAGGTCGCCAAGACCGCGCCCAAGTGGTTGGTCGCCGCTGAGGTGGTGGAAACCAGTCGGGTGTTTGCCCGGATGGTGGCGCGGATTGAACCGGAGTGGATCGAGCCGCTGGCCAGTCATGTGGTTAAAAGAAATTACTTTGAGCCCCATTGGGAGCGAAAGCGGGCCCAGGTCATCGGCTACGAGAAGGTGACGCTCTATGGTCTGGACATCGTTCCGCGGCGTCGAATCGGCTACAGCAAGATTGATCCGGTGGAATCCAGGATTTTGTTCATCCGCCGGGCACTCGTCGAGGGTGACTTTCACACCAAGGCGCCATTCATTCAGCGTAATCAGGCGCTGCTGGCATCCGTCGATGAGCTGGAGCGAAAGAGCCGCCGGCGTGATCTGTTGGTGGACGATGAGGTGCTGGCGGAGTTTTACAATCAACGCCTCCCGGCAGCAGTGGTCAGCGGCCAACACTTCGAGCGGTGGTGGCAGGCGTTACCAGAACAGGAACTGCAACAACTGGAACTCACCGAGGCCGACATCCTGCAGCGTACAGTGCAGGAGTCGGCAGACCAGTTGTATCCGGATTACCTGGAGTGGGAGGGAGTCAGTTACCCGCTGTCTTACCAGTTTGAGCCCACCGCGGCGGATGACGGTGTCACCTTGAAGGTGCCGGTGATGGCACTGAAGCAGTTGCCGAACCAGCGCCTGGAGTGGCTGGTTCCGGGTTTGGTGCGGGAAAAGTGCATAGCCCTGATCAAGGGGTTGCCGAAATCGCTGCGCCGTAATTTTGTGCCGGTGCCTGATTTTGTCGATGCGGCCCTGGAGGCCATGGAGCCTACCAATGAGCCGCTGGCGCTGAAGCTTGGCGACCAGCTGCGCAGGATGACCGGGGTACGGATTGATCCGGGGAGCTGGGCCGAAACGGCGTTGCCAGCCCACCTGCGAATGAACGTTAAAGTGGTCGACGACCAGGGCAAGATCATCGCCCAGGGCCGGGATGCCGATGAACTGCAGGATCGCCTGGAAGGACGCGCCGAAGCCGAGCTGATCGAAAGTGGATCCCTGACCCAGGCGGAGACCCTGCCAGATGCTGAGGATTGGCAGTTCGGCGAGCTCCCAGAGGTTATTAAAACCGAAAAAGGGGGGATGCAGGTCACGGTCTATCCCGCATTGCAAGACCGTGGCAGGAAGGTGGGCTGCACCCGCTATCTCGATCCGCTCACTGCCGAAGACGAAACCCGCAAGGCCGTTGCCCGGTTGATACTGAACCGCCTTGGCAATTCACTTGACGGCATCGACCGACGCTTGCTTCATTTTAAAGCATCGGCGTTGTTGTTCGCTCCGGTAGGTCAGGCCCGTGTGTTGTTGGATGATTTCCTGTTAGCCACCGCCATGACGCATTTTCTGGGCGACGTGCTGCCCCGCAGCGGAAATGCGTTTGATGCCGTCTACGAGAAACACCGGGGCGATTTCTTTGCAGCCCTGGAGCGGGCCGACGAGGTGCTGCACCGTGCGATGACGGGCTATCATCGGGTGATGAAACAGCTTAAGGGCAAAATTAATCTGGCCCTTGCCAACAGCATGGCGGATTTGAAGTTTCAGTTGGAGCAGCTGGTCTACCCGGGTTTTCTGGTGGCTACGCCGGTCGATTGGCTCGAACAGCTTGAGCGCTATTTTGAGGCCGCCGATATCCGTCTTGAGAAAATGCCCCGAGAGATGGGGCGTGAGCGGGAATTTCTGCACGCCATCGAACCGCTGTGGGCGCGATATGCGAAGAAGTTGGAGTACCAGCAGCGCCAGGGTGTTCGCGATCCGGAACTGGTGCAGTACCGGTGGATGCTGGAGGAGTTCAGGGTGTCCTATTTCGCGCAGCAACTGGGCACCCGAATGCCAATCTCCGTTAAACGACTCGACAAGCAGTGGGCCGGCGTCAAAGTCTAGTGAGCCTTGTCGACGGCCATTGATCCGGCCATCAGGGCCATTTTTTGTCCGCCAATCAACCCGCTAGGCCGGTGGGCTCAAGAGGGAGCAAGTAGTTAATAAAGAATATGCTAGTATTCTCGCTCTACGAGATTACTTTCAATAACACACTGTGGGGTTACGCGTGATTAAAGCTGTTATCAGCGGTACGGGACTCTATACACCGCCAGCAACAATTTCTAACGATGAATTGGTCGAGGCGTTCAATGCTTTCGTCGAACTCCATAACGCTCAACATGCGGAAGCCATAGCCCGGGGCGAGATGGAGGCGTTGCAGCCTTCTTCCTCTGCCTTTATCGAAAAGGCTTCCGGCATCAAGAGCCGGCATGTCGTTGACCGTGAGGGAATTCTTGATCCCGAGCGCATGTGCCCGAGCATCCCGGAGCGAAGCAACGACGAGCCATCGGTTCAATGTGATATGTCCGTCGCGGCGTGCAAGGAAGCGCTGGAACAGGCCGGTAAAACCGCGGCTGACGTGGATGCGGTGATCGTAGCCTGCTCAAACATGCAGCGTCCGTATCCGGCTATTTCGGTTGAAGTCCAGCAGGCACTGGGCATCGACGGCTTCGCCTATGATATGAATGTGGCGTGCAGCTCCGCCACCTTTGGCTTGCAGGCCGCGGTGAACGCCGTTGAGAACGGCACCGCACGAGCAGTGTTGGTGGTGAACCCGGAAATCTGCTCAGGCCACCTAAATTTCCGTGATCGGGACAGCCATTTCATATTTGGTGATGCCTGCACCGCCATTCTGGTGGAGCGCGACAGCGACGTGGCTGAGGGCAAGGGCTTCGATATTCTCGGCACTCGCCTAAAGACCAAGTTCTCCAACAACATCCGTAATAACTTCGGCTTCCTGAATCGCGGTGATGAAAGCGGTATTGGGCAATTGGACAAGCTGTTCGTGCAACAGGGTCGAAAGGTATTCAAAGAAGTGTCGCCGATGGTGGCGGAGACCATTCAGGGCCATCTGGAAAGCCTGTCGATGAGTCCCTCCGATCTGGCCCGGCTCTGGCTTCACCAGGCCAACCTTAATATGAACCAGTTAATTGCCCGCCGTGTGCTCGGACGAGATGCCACGGTGGAGGAGGCGCCGGTTATTCTTGACGAATACGCCAACACCTCGTCGGCGGGTTCCGTCATAGCGTTTCACAAACACAGCGGTGACCTGGAGTCCGGCGCCTTGGGTGTGATTTGCTCCTTCGGCGCCGGATATTCCATTGGCAGCGTGATTGTGCGTCGCCGATAGATCGCGGGGGCCTAAGCTCCGTCTGCCAGGCTGCGAAGGCTGTCTGGCAGACGGGTGGAGGACCTCAGTTGTCGGTCTACCCAGACCACTTTGGCATAGCCTTCGGCATAGAGCTCCCCGTTCTCTGTGTCGGTCAGGGTGTAGTAGGTATCCAGGCTGGAATTTCCAGCCTTTCCCACGTATGTTTGCACCTCGACAGTCGCCGGGTGCCTGATTTCTTTGATAAAGGTTGCACCGGTTGTCACGATGACCGCACCGGTGGGGGCATTGTTGTCACCCAGGCCGAGTGAGGCCAGCCAGTCCATCCGGGCCTCCTCGAAGAATCGGAAGTACACGGTGTTGTTTGCGTGACCCAAAGCATCCATATCGCCCCATCGTAGGGAAAGGGTGATGCTTCGAACGGGTTTGCCGGGTACGGGCATGGCGGTTCCTCTGGTTATTTCACAAGGCCAGGAATAGGGTGTTCCGTGGTGCGGTATTTTTGACGAAACAAGATGGAAAGCACAACCTCAGGATCGATATGAGCCAAAGTTTCGCGTTGCTTCGTAAACAATCCCTGCTGCTAATGGTTTTACTGGCCCTGGCCCCTGGCCTGTTTGCCCAGCCCAGCCCGCCGGAAAGTTCGGTATCTACCGTCGCTGATCCTTTTGAAAACTGGAACCGCAAGATATTCCGGTTCAACGAATTCATGGACCAATGGTTTCTACGACCGGTGGCCCAGGGCTATCGGACGGTAACTCCCAATTTCGTTGATCGCGGTATCACCAATTTCTTCAGCAACCTCAGTGAAGTGCGCAACCTGGTCAACAGCATTCTCCAGCTCAAAGGGGAATCCGCCGTGGTTGCAGCGGGCCGGTTCACCTACAACACGGTATTTGGACTGGGCGGTCTGATCGACGTGGCCACAGTCTTTGACCTGCCGGAGCGCCCCGAGGATTTCGGCCAGACCCTGGGGCATTGGGGCGTGGGTGGCGGGCCATACCTGATGTTGCCATTTCTCGGGCCATCCAACCCGCGGGACTTCACCGGATTGACTACCGATTTAGTGGTACTTCCGTCGTTATGGGACTATGTTGAAAGTCCGGATAACTATTATGCACGCTTTGTGCAGGTGGTTGATCGGCGTGCCGATTTGATCCCTGCGGAAAGCTTCCTGTCCGGCGACAAATACTCGTTTCTCAGGAGTGCTTACCTGCAACGACGGGAGTTCCTGATCAACGATGGGCAACCGGTTGAAGATCCGTTCGCCCAGGATGGCGACGATTTGATGCTCGACGATTTCTGATGAACCCACGGCATGCTCGGTGAGGGGTGTCGTGGGTAATCAAAAGGAACGCTGGCGATGGCAGATTCGCGCATTCGCAAATATCGGAAAATGCTAGCGACCGCACCCAATTACGAGGTTTGGAAAGCAGCGGCGCTTGAACTCGATTACCTGGAAGGCAACGTAGAATGGAAGGAGGATTTCGCGTCCGACCTATACCACTACGAGTTGATCTACGACAGACTCAGTAATCTGAGACAGTATCATCAACAGTCTGATTTTGAACGCCTGAGGCGTGCCCTCCGGGAAGGGCTGCATCATGATTTGGGTAACATGGGCAATGCCGCCTTGTACTCCCGTTCCCGGGTGGGCACCAAGCACCTGATTGAGGAGTATATCAATCAGGTCTGTGAATCCCTCAATTTCCTCTGTGACAAGCCCATTCCTGAATTCTCCCTGGAGGACAAGCTCCAGTTTTTTCGAGATACTTTCACAAGCTTTGGCCGTCCCACGCTGTTGCTGAGCGGCGGCGCCACCCTGGGCATGTTCCATTTTGGCGTTATCAAGGCGCTTTGGGAAAAAGGGCTGTTGCCTCAGGTGGTGGCCGGCTCCAGTGTCGGTGCGATCATTGCGGGTATTCTCGGGGTCCATACTGACGACGAAATCCCCGACATGCTTGTGCCGGAGAACCACCACCTGCAAGCCTGGAAATGGAAGGGCTTGCTGAGCGCCTTCCGTGGCGATGGCTTGATGGACCAGCAGCAACTCAAGGATTGCCTGCGTGCGAACATGGGGGAGTACACCTTTGAAGAGGCGTTCCAGAAGACCGGGCGCTCCATCAACATCAGCGTTTCGCCGGTGCAGACCAATCAGAAAGCGCGACTGTTGTGCGGATACACGTCGCCCTATCTGCTGATTTGGAGTGCGGCATTGGCCAGTGCCGCAGTGCCTGGGGTCTATCCGCCCGTCACCCTGATGAAAAAAGACCTGTATGGCAGCGTGCTGCCCTATATGTCGCGGCAGAAATTTGTCGACGGCTCGGTGGTCAGTGATCTGCCCATTGAGCGCCTGATGCACCTTTATGACGTCAACTTCACCATCGTTAGTCAAACCAATCCCCACGTGGTGCCGTTCCTGAATCGGCGCGGTGTTGACGAAAAACTGAGTCTCGGTCAGCTGCCGTGGCACTTTCTCAAGTCCGAAGTTCAGTTCCATGGCCAGGGGGTGTTTGACTACCTGCGCAAGCGGGTCAAGCCCGAACTACTGCGACAGCTCTCAGGGCACATGCACACCATCATGGCTCAGCGTTATTTTGGTGATGTCACCATCGCGCCGCAGTATTCGCTGCGTCATTACCGTCACATGCTGGCGAACCCCGATCCCAAAACCGTGCGACAGATGATCCTGGAGGGCGAACGCGCCACTTGGCCAAAAATTTCCATGATCCGCTCCCATGCTCGCATCTCCATGACCCTCGAGCGCTGCGTCGCCCGGCTCAGAGACCAGCAGAAACGCTCGCAACGGGAACTCCGTCTGGTGAACAACGCGCAAACCGGTGGAACTTGAGATGGCAAGCCAGGGAGCGCGGCGGTATGATACGGCGATGATTTTGCGACGGTAGGCAGCCTACGGTTCGAAATCCCGGGCTTTTTGGCACAGCACCTGACTGGACGTCCATGTACTATGAATTTTTTGGGTTTCGGGAACCCCCGTTTTCCATCGCCCCGGACCCACGTTACCTTTACCTGAGCGATCGCCATAAAGAGGCGCTCGCCCACCTGATGTATGGCGTCGGGGGGCAGGGCGGCTTTATTGTCATCACTGGGGAAGTGGGCACTGGTAAAACCACGGTGAGTCGCTGTTTCATCGATAACGCCCCGGACAACGTCGATATGGCGATTGTGCTCAATCCCCGGCTGTCCGCCCGGGAGCTGTTGTCCAGCATCTGCGATGAGTTGGGCATTGCCCATCCGGCGGGCTCCTCCATCAAGCGGCTGGTGGATCTTATCAATCAGGATCTCCTGGAGGCCTACGCCGCGGGGCGTCATAAAGTACTGCTGATCGACGAGGCGCAAAACCTGTCCGCAGAGGTGCTCGAACAGCTGCGGCTACTCACCAATCTGGAAACGGCGGAGAAGAAGCTGCTGCAGATTGTTCTGATCGGCCAGCCTGAACTCAACGACATTCTCGCCCAACCCGAACTGCGGCAGCTCAACCAGCGGGTGACGGCCCGCTACCACCTGGATTCCCTGGGCAGGAACGACCTGCCATCCTACCTGCGTTTCCGGCTCAGCGTCGCCGGGGTGCGGGGTGAGCTGTTCAGCCCCGGAGCGATCAAGAGTCTGTATAAGCTCAGCGCCGGGATTCCCCGGTTGATCAACCTGATCTGTGACCGGGCGCTGTTGGGGGCTTATGCCGAAGGGGAGCATCGGGTGGGTGCCGAGACCATCAAGGTTGCCGCCAAAGAAGTGATCGGCAAGCAGCCCGGCGCGGGCCGGAGACATACGGCTCATCGCTCGACACGTCGTTACGGTGCGCCGGTACTGGTGACCTGCATGGTTGTCGCGGTCGCGCTTACGATGGTGGCCATGGAGTTCTTCCGCGCGGGTCTGGGGCCAGGCTTGGCGGGCATTGAGCAAGCCGTGGCCAATGGCATTGAAGACCACACGGATTTATCCGCTGCCGGCACGGTCGAACGGCCGGCGCCTGCGACCTCGGGCTCAGCCCCGGATGATTCCGCCTCGCCGCCGGCTTCGCCAGTGGAAAGCCGGCCCGAGTTCCAGTTTGAATCCGGTGGCCTCTCCCAGCGACAAGCCTTTGAAGCCCTCTTTCAGCTTTGGGGGGAACAATATGTACCGTCGGAATATCCGGTAGCTTGTGAATTTGCCAAGAGCCGAAGCCTGGATTGTCTCTATCGGGAAGGTACCCGCCGCAGTCTGGAACAGCTCAACCGTCCCGCCATCCTGCGGTTGGTCGACGAGCAAGGTGCGACTCGCTTCGTAGCCCTGGCTTCACTGGATAGCGATCATGCCCGGTTGCAGCTGCCAAACGGTGAACAGCAGACGGTGCGGTTCGGCGAGCTGGAAAGATACTGGTTCGGTGATTTCATCATACTGTGGCGCTTGCCGCCTTACCTGTCGGAGAATCGCAACAGTCAGCTGGCCAGCAGCAAAGAGCTCTGGTTGAGCGCGCAGCTGATGCAACTTGCGGAGTTGTATGGCAACGATGTGGACGAACGGACCAGGGTCAAGGCGATGGACTACCCGAGTCAGGTCCGCTGGTACCAGGGCAAGAAAGGCCTGAAGGTGGATGGCATTGCCGGAGCCATGACACTGATCCAGGTGAACAATGACCTCAACCCAGGCGTGCCCCGGCTATTGAGATCGGGAGATTTCAACTGACATGTCTTACATACTTGATGCGCTGCGGAAGTCCGAGACCGAGCGGCGCCAAGGACAGGTGCCTGATCTTGGCCAGCAGGTCCAGCTTATTCATCGCCCCCAGCCCAGATCCATACCCGCTGCGGTTTGGATTGCGTTGGCGCTGCTGCTTAATGCGGCCGTGCTAGCCTATGTGTTCTGGCCTGGACAGTCGGCAGGCCTGATTGAGTCGGTACAACCCACTTCGGGCGAGCGGTTGTCGGACCCTGCCACAGTGACTGCGCCTAGCGTAGCACCTGCACCGACCGCGGAGACGACAACAAACGCGGAGCCACCACTAATGGTGTCGAATTCTGCCGCGGGGGTTAGTCTGCCCGTCAGTTCGCCGGTGCCTGCGCCCGAGCCGAGTCGAGACACCGCCAACCCCCAACGAACGGCAGTTGCCCAACGGCCAACGGTCATTGTGCCCTCGCCACGACGAAATGAGGCCGTGGCGGAATCGCCATTGTCGGATCGCTATGACTATGGTGAGCGGGTGCCGCATTTGGTCGAGTTGCCGTTATCCTTTCAGCGACAGGTGCCCAGCCTGATCTTCAACAGCCACATCTACGCCTCGGATCCGTCCGGTCGTCGGGTGATGATCAACAACCACTACCTCAGAATCGGCGACAGCTTCAGTGGGATTCGGGTCGAGCGAATTACCGAGGAAGGCGTGGAGCTGAGCCTCCATGGCCGACAGTTCCGTGTGGGTGTCGTGCGTGACTGGGTAAGCCCACGCTGATGGCTCTTACCGAAACCGTCAAGCAGGAAATACAGCAAGCCTACCGCAGTGTCCTTGAGGGCAAGGGCGTTCGCGCCCGCTACGGGCAGCGCCTGATGATTGCCGAAATTGCGCGTTATCTGGGTAGCATTACCGAAAGCGACGGCCTGCGCACCTCGCCGCCGGCCAGTTGCGTGGTGGAAGCCGGGACCGGTACCGGCAAGACTCTGGCCTACTTGATCGCGGCCATTCCGATTGCTCGTGCGCTGGGCAAAACCCTGGTCATATCCACCGCCACGGTGGCGCTGCAGGATCAGATCGTCAACAAGGACTTACCCGACCTCAAGGCTCACAGCAACCTCAAATTCAGTTGGTGTCTGGCAAAAGGCCGGGGGCGTTATCTGTGCATGTCCCGCCTTGAGGCCCGCCTCCATGATGAGGGGGCCGGCGACAGTGAAACCATGCCCCTGTTCCTGCTGGATAACGATAAGGAGCAGGAGCCGGGAACCCGAGAGTTTTTTGAAGACATGCTGGCGCGCTATGGCTCCCAGGAATGGGACGGTGACCGCGACCACTGGGCCAGCCAGATTCCCGATGAGGTGTGGCGACAGGTCACCACCGACCACCGCCAGTGTACCAATCGCCATTGCAGTTACTTCGACAGCTGTGCCTTCTTCGATGCCCGCAAAGGCGTGGAAGATGCTGACGTGGTGGTGGCCAATCATGATCTGGTGCTGGCCGATCTTGCACTGGGTGGCGGCGCCATTTTGCCCGATCCGGAAAACGCACTGTTCATCTTCGACGAGGCCCACCATCTGCCGGACAAGGCGCTGAATCACTTTGCCGCATCGGTGCCGCTGCACGGCACCCGGCAATGGCTGAAGCAACTGTCCCAGGCGTTGGCGAAGATTCCTCCATACCTGACGCCAGGCACCCTGGCGGCGAAAACAGTCGATAAGATCAGTGAGTCGGCGCGGGACGTGGATCTGGTGCTGCAGCAAGTGTTTGACGAGGTCGATCGCGGTCACGACTGGGAACTGAGCGAGGACCGCCGCCAGGACCAGTGGCGTTTCCCGGAAGGGGAGGTGCCGTCGTCAGTGGCTGCTCTTGCCGCTACCGCCCAGGTCGCCACGGCCGCGCTGGTGCGCCAGCTTGGGGTGCTGGCGGACGAGTTGCAAAAGGCGTTTGACGACAAGAAAGACAGCGACGTGGATCGGGACACGGCGGAAGCCTGGTATCCGGTGATTGGCTCCTTCCACAGTCGGGCCGAAGATCAGTTACGGTTGTGGGTTGCCTGGTGTGAGAAGCCCGACGAGGGCAAGGGCAAGGCGCCGCCGGTCGCTCGTTGGACGACAAAGCAACGTTGGGAACACGTCGAGGATATCACCCTCTACAGCAGTCCGGTGCTGGCGGACAATCTGCTCTACAGCCGATTGTGGTCACGGGCCTATGGGGCCGTACTCACCAGTGCCACGCTGACGGCCCTCGGCAAGTTTGACCGCCTGCGGTCGCGGGCCGGGCTGCCGGAGCAGAGCCGATTTATGGTGGTGCCCAGCTCGTTCCGTTACGCCGAAATGGCCAGCGTCGAGGTGCCCGCGATGCGCTCGTTGCCGACAGACGATGACTTCACCGAGGCGTTGGTCAAACGGCTTCCGGATCTCTGGGCCGCGGACAAGGCCACGCTGGTGCTGTTTACCGCGCGTCGCCAGATGCACACCGTGCGGGACCGGTTGGCCGAGCAGTACCCCGGATTGATCACTACCCAGGACGATATGGCCAAGGGTGAAGTACTGCGGCTGCATCGAGAGCGAATCGACGGCGATAAGCCCAGCGTCCTGTTTGGCGTTGCCAGTTTTGCCGAAGGCATTGATTTACCGGGCCACTACCTCAGCCATGTGGTGATCACCCGGTTACCCTTTTCGGTGCCCGATGATCCAATCGAGGCCAGTCTTGCAGAATGGGTGACGGGACGAGGCGGGAACCCGTTTATGGAAATCACCGTGCCTGACGCTTCCATTAAGCTGGTTCAGGCGGTAGGACGGCTGTTGCGCACCGAGCAGGATCAGGGGCGGGTTACCATTCTGGACCGACGGATCGTGACTCGGCGATACGGGCGACTCCTGCTGGATGCCTTACCGCCATTCCGGCGCCTGATCGAGCCGTAACCAACAGGGTTGCTGGTGCCGGAAGGCAAAAAAAAGTGCCAACCAAAAGGGTGGCACTGTAGGAAGGCGGGGGTGGATGGCCCCCTCGCGTTGTCCAACGCGGAACAAGAAATCTGAAGGCCTGAAGTTTCAGAAATCCGGGTGAGGTGACCCTCACCGACAGTACGATCATAAAAGCTCAGGGGGCGTAGAGGGATCGTCCAAAGGGCGTAGAGCATAGCTTTTTCAGGCAGAAAATGTGACCTGAATCACATTGCTCACAGCAATCCGACCTGACGAGCTTTTGCCAGCGCTTCGGTGCGGCTGCTGACCGCAAGCTTACCGTACAGGTTACGGATATGCGCTTTCACGGTGGCGCCTGCCACATCCATCCTGATGGCAATCTCCTTGTTGGCCAGACCCTCATGGATCAGTTGCAGAACCTCCTGTTCCCGTTGACTCAACGCTTCCACCAACGCCACGGCGCCGGTGCCGGCAATACTGGTGCCCATTGGCTCAGTACAGGCCAGCAGCAGCTGACGAAGGGTGCTGGTCCAACGGCCGGGGGAGTGCATCACGTCCGTTTCAAGCATCGCTTGGCGGATCGGCAGGCCTTCATCAAGAAACAGGCGCAGGAATCCCGCTGCCTCGCCTCTGGTAAGGGCCTCACTAAGGATTGCCAGAGCACCCGCATAATCGCCTTCGGCTAACTCGCAGGCGGCGAGGATCAATCTGGCTTCCACATGCTGTCGTACGCTCACAGTTTCCGTGGTTTCCGTCAGCAGGGCGTTCAGCCGCTGCTTGGCGAGCGCAGGTTTGCCCAGATAAACCAGGGCACGCCCGGCACTGAGTTCGTTCTGGGTTCGGGGCAGTGGGCTTGTCGACGGTAATTCGTCGCAGCGTTTGAGCCAGGCCAGTACTCGGCTTCTATCCTCCAGGGCGAGGTAACAGCGCAACAGCAATGCACCGCTGGCGGGTGGCTCAAACACGATGTGACAGTGCCTTTGCCCAGCGGTGGCGGCGGCATCGTCCAGCGCTTCGATCGCTGCCTCGAACCGACCTTCGCTAAAGGCCAGATGGCCGCGGACATACTGGATGATGACGTGCTGTCCGGGTTCGGTGCCGCTTTGCAGGTGCTCCAGCAGCGGGACCAGGTAGGCTTCCGCCAATTGCTGGTCATTGCGCTCCCGGTAGATTTCCACCATGACGCTATTCTGCCAGCAGGAAATCAGTCGTGGCTGTTGCGGGTCGTAATAGTGCTGGTCTACCCAGCCACGGATTTCAGATGAGGTCTCCAGCGCCTGATCGATGTCGCCCCGGCTGCATTGGATCCAGGCCAGTAACCCCCCGCTGGACAGCACCGTGCTGGGTTTACGTTCGAACTGTCCGTGCTGGACGGAGGAGCGCAGTGCATCTTCCGCCGCTGTCAGCTCGCCCTTGCCGAAGTAATCCAACCCCAAACCGTAATAGGTCACGGACTTGAGAGGGATGCGAGTGTGGTCGATGTCCCTCAGTACCTGTTGGGTCAGGTCCGTGGCGCTTTTTTCATCGCTGCGACTGCGGGCCAGGTAAGAGCGTATCAGGGACATTTCGCTTCCCAGCCCTAATGCGCCCTCGGCATCGGGGTGGGAATCGGCCACTCGCCGGTCCAGCTCGTTTTCCAGTTCGGTGAGTTCGGGCTCGATCCGGTCCAGCCGGTTTGCAAAGAACAGGCCCCAGATTCTCAGCATCATCAGCTGGGGACTGGAACGCATCAGGGGCGTCGGCAGTTTCTGTAACCAATCGAGCACCGGCAAATGGAAGCCGGCATGAATCAGATTGTTACCATGCTGTTCCAGTACTTGGGCAAGCCATGGCCAATCTTTGCGATCCACCAACTGGGCGATGCTCTCCTGGATGTGGTTGTGGCCCAGCAGCCATTCGATGCCCTTGATCTGCAGCGCCTCAACCCGCTCTGGATCCTGTTGTCTTGCCTTCTGCAGCAGCGCTTCCCGGAACAGATCGTGATAGCGGAACCAGTGGTGATCGGAGTCCAGTGGAATCAGAAAAAGGTTATCCTTCAACAACCGTTCCAGGTAGTGCTGGCTGTCCTGGCTGACCCGAATCGAATCGCACAGTGATGCACACAGCCTGGGGGGGCAGGCTGTGTCCATCAAGAACCGCGCCACATCGGTGGGCTGCTGGTCGAGGATTTCGCTCAGCACATAGTCACTGATCTTGCGTTCATCCACCGTCAGTGGCGACGACAAGGACTTGGATTGCGGGTCCATCTCCCGTCCAGACAGTGCCGACAGTTGCATCGCGGCCACCCAGCCTTCGGTGTCCCGCCAAACTTGCTTAATGGCATCGTCGCTTAGCGCTATCCCCATGTAGTGACGAAAGAAATTTCGGCACTCAGTCTCGGAAAAGGCCAACAGTTGTGGATGGATGTCGCAGACCCAGCGGCGGACCCGCCAGCGGGGCACCGGCAACGCCGGCTCAACGCGGGAGGTTACGGTTACGGTAATTTGCGGCGGCAGATAATCGATAAAGTAGGCCAGTTGGCGGAGGATTTGCGGGTCCTTGATGACATGAAAATCATCCAGGACCAGAATCCGTGCATCAGGGCTCTGGGCCAGCGTGTTGAGTAACGCGGTGACGGCGCCGTCGAGTTCGTTGTCTGGATAGGTCTGAATGAGAGCGATGACGTCCGCCATTGGCTCGGCACCGTCATGGGCAATGGCACCGGCTACGTAATGCCAGAATCGGCGAGGCACATCGTCATGCTCATCGAGAGCGAGCCAGGCGACCCGGTCGGCCAAACCCGCACACCATTGGCTGACTAGTGTGGTTTTGCCATACCCGGCCGGCGCCACCACCAGATTCAGTCGTTTCGGTTGCTCCGGCTCCAGAAGACGCAAAAGCCGGGTTCGATGAACGGCGCGCACGTCGGCAGCAGGTCGAAGGAATTTGGTGGTCAGCAACATGGGCGCCAGGTCACTCTTTACGTGTTTTCAGTCCGTTAACAGCACAAATTGTGTGGTTTACCCTATTGAAGTCAAGAGTTGATAGAACAAATTGCGAGAAACCGGGCCACCGGTTCGCTATAAATGGTCTAAACTGACTAAACGAAAGCACATATTCTAAAAAGGCATGAAAAATAATATTGATATGCGTATTCTTTCGCCAAGCAGGTTCCGATACGACACATTCATGGAACGGAGTTCGTCGGTTTTCAGGGGAGCGACAGGGTAGATGAAATTACAGCAACTGCGATATATCTGGGAAGTTGCGCATCACGATTTGAACGTATCCGCCACGGCCCAAAGCCTGTTTACGTCCCAGCCTGGCATTTCCAAACAAATCCGTTTGCTGGAGGATGAGCTTGGTATCGAAGTGTTTGCGCGCAGCGGCAAGCACCTGACGCGGATCACCCCCGGCGGCGAAACCATCATCCGCGAAGCCGGCGAAATCCTTCGCCGGGTCGAGGGCATCAAGAAGATTGCCCAGGAGTTCAGTAACCAGAAGAAGGGCGAGCTCAGTATCGCCACCACACACACCCAGGCGCGATACGCATTACCGCCAATCATTCAGGGGTTTATCGAGGCCTACCCGGATGTCTCCCTGCATATGCATCAGGGCACGCCGATGCAGATTTCCGAGATGGCGGCTAATGGCGCGGTCGATTTTGCCATTGCGACCGAGGCCATGGAGCTGTTCTCAGACCTGATTATGATGCCCTGTTACCGCTGGAATCGCAGTATCATCGTGCCCCGCAACCACCCCTTGGCAAACGCCAGCGAATTGACCTTGAAGCGCCTGGCTGAATATCCGCTGGTGACGTACGTGTTCGGCTTCACCGGCCGCTCCAAGCTGGACGAGGCATTTCAGGCGGAAGGCTTGAGCCCCAAGGTGGTATTCACGGCAGCGGATGCCGATGTCATCAAGACCTATGTGCGGCTGGGGTTGGGCGTCGGCATTATTGCCAGCATGGCTTACGATGCCAAAACCGATTCGGACCTGGTGTGCCTGGACGCGCAGCAGCTGTTCCGGCCCAGTGTGACCCGAATCGGCTTTCGCAAGGGCACTTTCCTGCGAGGCTATATGTACGAGTTCATTCAGCGTTTCGCCCCTCATCTGACCAGGGAGCGCATCGATGAGGCGGTTTCCCATCAGGGCAACCGGGCCGAGCTCGATGCCTTGTTCGACGACATCGAACTGCCAACCTACTAGGAGCACTGGCGCTCGCACACCCAGAGCTGCCCTGGAGATGTGCGAGGGGAGCAAGCGGCCTCCGTAGGAGGCCAGATCCAGCGGCTCAGTCTTTCGCGATGATGTTGTCCGAGTGCAGACCGCACTCCTTCTTGGTGGCTTCCTCCCACCACCACCGTCCTTCCCGCTCGTGCTGTCCCGGCAATACCGGCCGGGTGCAGGGCTGACAACCGATACTGATAAATCCCTGCTCGTGCAGCTTGTTATACGGGGCTTCGCTCATGCGGATATAGTCCCACACTTCTTTGGACGTCCAGTGTGCCAGCGGATTGAACTTGACCAGTGTCTTGTCGGACGTGGAGAA
This sequence comes from Marinobacter sp. SS21, assembly GCF_028369065.1. GTDB lineage: Bacteria > Pseudomonadota > Gammaproteobacteria > Pseudomonadales > Oleiphilaceae > Marinobacter. The sequence continues at coordinate 103,981 of NZ_JAQNDA010000003.1, read as the reverse complement.
GGCTTCGTCAATCTGCACCACTGGTACATCATTGCGGGTGTCAGGGCTTTGATCCTTACGCTGGCCAGTGATCCAGGCATCCAGTGTCGCCAGCTTGCGGCGCAGGGGATTGACCTTGCGAATCCCACAGCATTCTTTGTGGCCATCCTGGTAGAAACTGAACATGCCCTTACGGCTGACCAGGTCCGCCACCTCGTCGGCGTCGGGGAACATCACTTCGATGTCAATGTTGTAGTGTTCCCGTACACGATCAATGAATTCGTAGGTTTCCGGGTGTAGGCGACCGGTATCCAGGGTGAACACCTTGAGATTATCGGTGAGCTTGTGGGCGAGTTCGATAAGGGCCACGTCTTCCGCGCCACTGAAGGAAATCGCGATGTTGTCGTAGCGGGCCAACGCCGCTTTCAGAATGGCCCGCGGGCTGGCGTCGGCCAGTTCCTGCTGAAGTGTGTAGATGTCTGTCATAAGTCTCTAATCGGGAGTCGTTGGTTGTGTCATCAGCGTGGGGAAGTGGACCGGAGCTTCTGGGTCTGAAAAGTGGGCAAGACCAAAAAGGGGCGCGGGGACCTTCAAGCGCTGTAAGTATTGGGCAAATCTATCATTATATGCAGCATTGCCAAAAGAAGATGGGTGCATATCGTTATGCCCTGAAACTGCCCGGTGCATTCGGCGGCGGTTTTTTCTATCATACGACCAGCCAGTAAGGCGTGATATCGCCATTTAATCATTTGGCCTTTTGACCAATCGGCCTTTTATCAATGGAAGCCTGGGAAAACGGTAGATCCGGCCTAGCCTTGCAAGGTCGGTTCGGCGTTGTTTAAGGGCTTCCAAGACCTAGGAGAAAACTGTGGAACTCGCTTGCCTTGACCTGGAAGGGGTACTGATCCCGGAAATTTGGATTGCGTTCGCCGAAAAAACCGGCATTGAGGAGCTCAAGGCAACCACCCGGGATATTCCAGATTACGACGTTCTGATGAAGCAGCGCCTGCGCTTGCTGGACGAGCACGGCTACGGCTTGCCGGCGATTCAGGAAGTCATTGGTGAGCTTGAGCCGCTCGAAGGCGCGCGGGAGTTTCTCGACTGGCTGCGGGAGCGTTTTCAGGTCGTTATCCTGTCTGACACCTTTTACGAATTCGCCATGCCGTTGATGGCCAAATTGGGCCATCCGGCGCTGCTTTGCCACAAACTGGAAGTGAACGACGAGGGCCGCATCACCAATTACCTGCTTCGCCAGCGGGATCCCAAGCGCCAGTCGGTTCGAGCCTTCCAACTGCTGAACTACCGGGTCATTGCCGCCGGTGATTCATACAACGACACCACCATGTTGACCCAGGCGGAAGAGGGTATTCTGTTCCATGCCCCGCAAAACGTGATCGACGAATTCCCGCAGTTCCCGGCGGTGCACGATTACGAGAGTCTGAAGGAAACATTCCTGCGCTTGAGCAACCGCGTCAGCTGATCGCCGCGGCGTCCACGTCCGAATGACGGGCGTGGGCGATTCGTCTCAGGCCTGACCGAACCGCCGCTCCAGCGCCTTCATCATGGGACCGATCTTGTCCAGGGTTTCCTGGTATTCCGAGCCCGGATCCGAGTCCGCCACGATCCCCCCACCACCGTGGCAGTAGAGATACTCCCCGTCTCCATACAGCGTGCGGATCGCTATGTTGCTGTACAAATCGCCAGCGCTGGTTAGGTAAAACGCCGAACCGCAGTAGGGGCCACGCTCGGTCAGTTCCAGTTCCGCAATAATCTCCATGGCCCGAATCTTGGGTGCACCCGTGATCGAGCCGCCAGGAAAGGCCTGGCACAGCGCCGCCAGTGGCTGATGGCCTGGGGCCAATCGTCCGGACACGGTGCTCACCAGGTGGTGGACGTTGCGGTAGCTTTCCAGAGCCATCAACTTGTCGGCCCGAATGCTGCCGGGTACGCAGAATCGGCCCAAGTCATTGCGCAACAGGTCGACGATCATCACGTTTTCAGCCCGGTCCTTCAGGCTGTTGCTGAGTTCCGCTGCCAGCCGGCGGTCTTCCTCGTCGGAGCTGCCCCGGGGACGAGTGCCTTTGATGGGCTGGGTCACGACCTGGTCGCCATTGATTTCAAGAAAACTCTCCGGTGAGATCGACAGCACCGGACCGGGACCCACGGTCAGATAGGCCGCATGACCCGTTGGAAACTGGCTTATCAGGTGGCTGTACGCTTGCCAAAGAGGGCCTGAGTAGGCACTGCGAAAACGCTGGGACAGATTGACTTGATAGCAGTCGCCGCTGCGAATGTAGTCAAGAATGCGGTTGACGTTGCGCTCGAACCGGGCTTGCTGTTCGTCGGCGTGAAACGATCCGAGGGCGAGGGGCCTTTGCTCGGGTGTGACTGGCGCGGCCGTTTCCTCGAGTAACTGCGTCAGGGTATCGACCACCTCGATTTTACAGCCTTCCGCCAGGTGAAGCTCGAATGCCCACCCTGAGCCGGCAATCGGCTGCAACCACCAGAGATAGAGGCCGGCTGCAATCACCACCCGCCCGGATTCCGGCGCGAGTTTCCGCAGCGCCGGTTCCAGCAGAGAGCCCGCCTCGTAATCGAACATGCCTGCCAATCTGGCATTCCCGGGCAGCGTCTCGCTGGCCCGCTGCAGTGCCACCAGCTGTTCGGTGTTGTCGGAATGGATCAGAAACCGCTCCGTCGGCCTGGCCGCAAGCCAGGGCGGGCGGGCGGGGTCGAAATCCGGCGCGAACGGATTACCAAAACAAACGAAGCCGGACCAGCAGGAGAGCGCAGTGAGAAAACGATCACGGTGTTGCTGAGACTCAGCGTGCAGGATGTAAAAGTGATTGGACATTACTTGCTCAAGTTGATGGACCACGCGGTTGTTGCCGCTGCAAGCTCGCTATTATCGCAAAGTTTTGAGTTGGTTGAACGTGGTAGCGAGGTGTGTCGATTTCTATGTCGCACATTCACGCGATACCCAAAGCTAAATCAGGAGGCCTTGTGAATAAGACCGGTATTTTTTCCGCCCTGGCGATGACCTGTGTCCTGGGGGTTGGTTCGGCAGGTGCTGCCGCATCCGAAACGGCCAGGCAGCAGCCAACCGCGGCCCAGATCCAGCAAGAGGTGGATCAGAACCTGCAGTTTCTCGGTGGTCATACGCTCAAGAAGGCCAAGGCGCTGCTTGAATATTACGGAGATTTCGCGCCTTTCGGAGCCGCGCTGATGCCCAGCGGCGACGTCAAGTTTGTCTGGGCCATCAGGCCCGGGGAAGACACCGCCGGAATCAATCCGGCGCTGGTGCTCGAATCCGTCAGAACGGCGTTGCAGGCCCAGGCTGCCAATGGCCGCATTCTGGGTTCGGCGGTGATCTACAAGTACCTGCCCACCGGCAGCGGGCAGTCGGCGGAGCCCCAGGTCAACATCGAACTGGAATACCTCAACGGCGAGGCTCGGGTTCTGGCTACTAAATATCAGAAATCCGACGATGGCTATGCCTATGGCGATGCCGTCCGCGGCGAATTCGAATCCATCGTGTTCGCCTCCCAGCCATCATCTCCGGCCGCCGCAACGGGGACTTCCCAGGGAGGGTGAACGGGTTCTGTTACAAAGGGTGAATGGGTTCTCAGAAGTGTGTAATGGGGTGTAAGTGGATCGTTAAATATTGTGCGCCGTATCTCAGAAACCCGTCTCTTGCTCTGCAAAACTGGCCTTGCGGTTATGGAATGAACCGCGACAAAAAAATAATAGATAAATAGATCCTTAGATAAGGAGAACAAAATGAAAGGCCTGAAAAAACTTGCTCTGGCAACTGCGGTTGCTGCTGTACCCTTCGCCGCCCAGGCGGAACTGAAAGCCATGGACGACGCCACCATGGGCGCGGTGACCGGTCAGTCCGGTATCACCATTGAACTCGAAGCCAACGTCAGCGTCGGTGAAATCGCTTACCAGGACGACGGCTTCCTGGCGATCAACGATGTCACCATCGGTGGTGCGGCCAACCCGCTGACCGGTGCTGGCGGCACGGCCGGCGCGTTGGACGACATTAAACTGTTCATTGACGTGGCCGGTGCTGGCGGTATTGGCGACACTGGTGCCCAGGCTGTGGGTAACACCTACCTGGTGGGTGCCAGCGCTGCAGGCAACGTGACCTGGAACAACACCGAGACCCAAGCGGACGGTTCCGCCAGCTACGAAGCCTCTATGCCTGAGATCCAGGACGGTGACCTGGTGATCGGCATTCGTTCTGTTTCCGGCCTGCCGGTGGACTTTGGTATGAGCGTAGGCTCGGTGAGCCTGGCCAAGAGCACCGCCACTGTCGGTGCCCTGGATGCCGAGCGCCGTGCCAACGGTGGGACCAGCACCACGCTGGTATCTGATCTGAACATGAGCGGCCTGCTGGGCCCGATCGACATCGTGATCCAGGAAGATACCGATGTGATGAACATCAACGCCTACTTCAATGCTCAGGGTACCCTGAACGCTGATTTCGTTGGCACCTACATGGACTTCGAACTGCACAACCGTCGCGGCGCCGACACCAACGGACTGGTCATCACCGACGCTTCAGGCAACACTCTGACCGACACCAGCTTCGCCCACGCTCAGGTTGATGTGGGCAAGGCCACCAATGCTGCTGGCAGCGATGCCCTGGCGTTCAACGTCAACAACTTCTCCGGAGATCTGGATCTGACCAACATCCGTATGGGCAGCTCTGCCGCACCGTCTATCGGGGATGTGTACATGACTGATATCGCCATCGACGCTCAGATGACTGTCTACGGTCACTAAGCCAAGCGACATCGGTTGCTGAAAAGGCCATCCCTCGGGGTGGCCTTTTTTTGTTGAAATTCCGATGGATGAAGGGCTCCCTCCTGAGGGAGCTTCTTGGCTAGCGCCGATAGCCCAGCATGATCGGTAAGAGCTGCACGAATTAATCGAATGGAAAGATTGGGAAATTTGGAAAGTTTGGGGAATTTTGGGAGTTTTGGAAATTTGGGAGTTTTGGAAATTTGGAAAGTGCCGAGGCAACAGGCTGCAGCCTATTGATCCGGCACTTGAATGGACAGATCGAATCCCCCGCCAGGCCGGGGCGTCAGAGTTATGGGGCCTTCGTTGATGCCTTGGGGCAGAGTGATCTGGTCGATACCCGGCGGATTGCCGATGGACAGGTTCAGGTTCTGGCCGTCAAAACTCAAACCTAACTGGTCGTTCAGGAAGGTCTGGTTGAAGGGCCCGTCCGGAATCTCCAGTTGCTCGCCGAAAATGATCGGGGGTTGGTTGGGAATGAAAAACTCGGGAGGCTGAGCAAGGGCGATCTCATCCTGAGGCACCAGCAATGCCCGTCGCAGGAATTCGGCCTCGGCCTGCTGTAATGCATCGTCCTGGGTAAGGCCCTGGTAATGCTGGGCGGCGTCCCGGTAGGCCTGTTCCTCCGCTTCAGTCAACACCGGTTCCCCCGGTGAAATGGTCAGGGACTGCAAAATTCGACGCCGGTCGGCCTCGGGCTTCTGCTGCTGGCGCGGTACCACGATAACGGCAGAGTCCTTGACGTAGGTTTCCACCATCTCATCGGAAGTCAGGGTTTGTACACCGGCCCAGGCGGGCACGGACATAACTGCGCCGGTGATTGCGGTGAGCAGCGGTAGGTGACGTGTCATGGCCAGCCTCTAGTAATTAGGCAAGGAATGGGGGCTTCTGAAAATACTCCTGTCAGAGGCGTTCCTGTGGAGTCGTGTAAAAACTGAAAGGAATACGGAGTACTTACACGGGCTCCTAAGGTAAAGTATTTGGTTTGAGCGCCAGCATTTCAAGCGGAGAATCCAGGGTTTGTGAACGGATTCGGTGAATCGCGGTCCTGTTAGGGAGCCTCTGATTAACTCCGGATCTCCTCTGGCATTCAGAGCCATTCACAATCAAGGCGCGACTTTTTAGTTATGTCTGGACTTGGCAGTAATGTCTGGACCTTGCAAAAAGGCGCAACGCCGAGTGTGGATGGCTCTGAACGCCCCGCAGGGCGCGTTCTGAAGGCTGCACCTGCGGCGTTGCGGCTCTTGCCAAGGCCAAGTTTTTTATCAAAACAGGGCCATTGGCTGCGAACCGCGTCTTGCATCTACAGCCTTCAGATCGCGCAGAGGCGATTCGGAGTTAATCAGAGGCTCCTTAGCCATGGCGCATTCAAATCGCAGCAATGAGGTGGGAATACCAGTGCAGTGGATCGGACAGAGATGGCGGGGCTGGGTGGACCGAAGGATCCCAAGGTCGGATGCGCAACAGTTCATGCAACGTAATATTTTTATCCTCCCTACCGCCATGGGGCTGGTGTTTGGCTTGTTGTTGGTGGTCATGCTGCTCACCGGGATCAATTACCAAAACAGCCTCATTTACCTGATGACCTTTTTGCTCGGCGTGGTGTTCGTGGCAGCCATGCACCAGACCCACAAAAACCTGTCTGGCCTCAAGCTGACGCTGGTTCAAGTGGGGGACGGCCACGTCGGCGAGCGCATACCGTTTGTGTTTCGCGGCGCGGCGGATGCGTCGGATGCGATTGCCATCAGGCTCAGTCTGCCGGAGAGCGGTGCCACCCTTTCCCATGTGCTGGCTCACGAAACGGCCGACCTGGTGTTGATGACAAAGGGCGAACGCCGTGGCTATTTATTACCGGAGCGGGTTCGGGTTGAAACCCGGTTTCCGTTCGGTTTATTGAAAGCCTGGTCCTGGATACGCCCCGTCAGTGCCGCCATTGTCTACCCAAAACCGATTACACCGCCAGAGGGGCATTGGCTCACTGCCGATGACGCCGAGTCTTCGGATGCGTCGGTTTCGGTGGCGGGGCAGGATCAGGCTGAGTTTCGGCCCTGGCGGCAGGGCGATTTGAGCCAACGGGTTCAGTGGAAGCGCTATGCCCGAAGCGGTGAGATGGTGATTGCCGACTGGGAAGGGGAGCAGGGCAGTCCGAGCTGGCTGGACTTTGAGGCCTTCCCCGGCGTCGACCTGGAACTTCGCTTGAGTTACCTCGTTGCCCAGGTAATGGAGCGATCCAAGGCTCAGGATTCGTTTGGATTACGCTTGCCTGGAATCAGGATTGAGCCCGATTGCGGGCCGGCCCACACTGCCAGCTGTCTCCGTGAATTGGCGGTGTTCGGGTTGCCGACGACGCAATGGATGGGATCCAAATCAAGAGATAACGCCTTATGAGCCGTTTACTCCGCAGACTCCATGGCAATGGCTCGGATACCGACGGTGCCTTAGCCGTGCCCGGTCGGGCGCTGCTTTGGCTCATCGGCGCATTCTGGGTATTGCTGCTGCCGCAATGGGATCGGTTGCCTGTCTGGTTGCTGACCACCTGTGTCTTGCTGGCGGGGTGGCGCTGGTTGTCGCAGCTGGGGCGCATCCGGCTGCCCGGGCGGGTGGTCCGCACCTTGATTATGGTGGCGCTCATTGCCACCTATCTGGTGACCGTTAACGGACACTTCACGGTGGATACCGCTGCCTCGTTCTTTGTGATTGCGGTTGCCCTGAAGTGGCTGGAAACCCGCTCCGAGCGCGACTACTACGTGTTGTTCTTTATTCTCACCTACCTGGCGACGGTCAATTTTCTGTTCGAGCAGGGTATTTTCTGGACGCTACTCAATCTCGCCGGTGTGTTGATGTTGCTGATTGGCTTACAGGTCCTTAACGCGCCTGAGTTACCCCATGCCTTCGCCCTGGGCTGGCGCCGACTGGGGGGAATGTTCCTGAAGAGCCTGCCCATTGTGGTTCTGCTGTTCCTGTTTTTCCCCAGATTGGAGCCGCTGTGGAGTGTGCCGCTGGTGTCCGGGGCGGCCAAGACCGGGATTTCGGATTCCATGGCGCCGGGCGATATTTCCAGCCTGGCGCAAAGCAGCGAGCGGGCCTTCCGGGTCAGCTTCGGTGGCGGGATACCGGCGAGCGCGGATCGCTATTGGCGGGGGCTGATTCTGGACCGATTCGAGGGCGAGCGATGGAGTCAGCACCAGCGCACTCCGGTGCGCCCGCCGGGCCGGGTGTTGTCTGATGGCGGGGTCGGGGAGCTTCAGCCTGGTGAATACGATGTCCTGTTGGACCCGACCGGCCAACGGTGGGCCTTTGCCCTCGATAACTCGACCGCCGTATCCGATAATGTGGAGGCCGCTGACTGGGGGCTGTTTCATTTTCGACGGCCGGCGGATACACCGGTTCGCTATCGGCTGGCCCGAACTAGCGCTGTGCCCAACGTATCGGCCTTGAGTGAAACGATGGAGCGCCGGTTTTTGCAGCTTCCGCCGACCGGTAACCCGCGTGCCCGAGCCCTGGCCCGGGAACTGCAGCGGCAGTCTGCCTCCTCCGGCGAGCTGGTTGAAACGTTATTGGCCCGCTTTCGGGATAATCCCTATTATTACACCCTGCGTCCGCCGGTCATGCCAGAGAATGGTGTGGATACCCTGTTGTTTGATGCCATGCGCGGTTTTTGTGCCCACTACGCCGGGGCAACGACATTTGTGTTGCGAGCTGCGGGTGTTCCGGCGCGGGTGGTGGTCGGGTACCAGGGGGGAGAGCTCGGTGCGGGTGGCGACTACCTGATCGTCCGCCAGTATGATGCCCATGCCTGGGTGGAAGCCTGGTTGCCCGAGACCGGCTGGACCCGCATCGACCCAACCGCGGCGATTGCCCCAAGCCGTATTCAGTCAGGGTTGCGGGAGGCCGTGGCCGAGGAAGGCTCGTTTCTCGAAAACAATTGGGCCTCGCCGCAGCGCTATGGCAATTTGGCGCTGCTCCAGTGGGCGTCGCTGCAACTGGACAAGGTCAACTATCAGTGGCAACGATGGGTGGTTGGTTATCAGGGCCAGTCTCAGATGGACCTGATGTCTCGATTGCCCGGCAATATAGGGTTGAAAGACCTGGGCTACATCACTGCTGGGCTGGTCGCGGTGGTGTTGTTGGTCATTGGCCTGGTCGCGGCCTGGCGTCAACGCTCGCTGCTGGCGCAGGACTCGGTGATGCGCCTGCTGGTCCGTTGGCGGCGGGAACTTGGCCGTGCAGGCATCCCCCTCGAGGAGGGCCAGACACCACTGCAGATTGCCGAACGGGTCGCCCACCACGCTCCGCAGGCCGGTGCGCTGGCGCGCTCCTTTGCCCAGACCTTAAACAACCATTACTATGGCGGCCTCAGTCCCGACAAACCAGGCCGCAGACGGCAGACGTTGATGCGCCTGAGAAGGCTGTTGGTATCCCACAAAAAGGCCCTGAAACATCCGGGCTCAACGAAAACGCAAGGTTAGTCCAGTGCACCCAACCGTTCAGTCCATGCCATGGCTTGCAGACGCCTGGCGCTTAGTTGAAGGCAGTATGCGGGCAGGGCGCCTGACTCACGCGTTACTGATTGGTGGTGACCGCGGCGTCGGTAAACAGGTGCTTGCCGAGTCTCTGGCACACCTGTTGGTGTGCGAACAGGTTGCCGCAGCGGTCAACGTTGGAGATAACGGTGGCGAGATGGGGCTAGCCCCCTGCGGGCAATGTAAACAATGCGAACTGGTGGCGGCCGAGTCCCACCCCGATATTCGTCGCTATGCTCCGGAAAAATCACGCTTAATCAAAGTGGACCAGATTCGGGCCTTGTCGGTGTTCGCTGTGTCGTCACCGCAGGTCGCTCGGCGCAAGGTGATACTGGTCGACCGGGCGGACCAGTTGAACCTCAATGCGGCCAATGCGTTGTTGAAGACCCTGGAGGAACCGTCAGACGATGTGGTGCTGTTGCTGCTGCAGGAGAGCGGTCGACCGATCTTGCCGACATTGAGATCCCGTTGTCAGTGTGTGACGATTGCTACACCAGCGAGCCAGGTCGGGCTCGATTGGCTCGAACTCCAGCCCAGAGGCGATACCCACCAGGAAGCTCCGTCCCGTGATCAGCACCTGCGAGCGTTAACCCTGGCGGGCTCAGCGCCCAGGCTCGCATTGGAATATCTCAACGGCGAATTTCTCGGCCAACGCCAGGACGCGCTGGACGCCTTCCGTCGTTTCATGAAAAACGAGCTGTCGCTTGCCGAGGCGGCAAAATCCTTCAAGACCCTTGGCCTGGAGGGCACTCTCTGGCTGATGGAGAACTGGGCAGCTGACCTGGCCAGGCTGGGCGCCGGGGGGCGCGCGAGTGATCCCGATAGCGCGGATATGCTCAGATACCTGGCAACGTCGAACCCACCATGGCGAGTGCATGGCCTGTTGCAGCAGTTGCAGGAGGCTCGCGCCGCAGGTATCTATAATGTCAACCCGGAGCTGGAAGCGGAACGGCTGCTGATGGCCTGGCAGGACTTTATGCCGAGCCGAAGGCGCCGGGCCCCCTAGATCGATCGGCTTCGCGGCCTGCGGGTAAGTTTGATAAATGCCTGCTATGATAGCGAAATACAATAAGTTTTAGACCCTTTTGGGCGTGTGTTTTGAGGATTATGTTATGGGGCCAGGATTTGGTGCACGCAGTGGTATTTTGACGCTGACGATCAAGGACAAGGCGGTGCTGTACGCAGCGTACATGCCCTATATCCGCCAGGGTGGACTGTTTATTCCCACCCAAAAACAGTATCAGCTTGGCGACGAAGTTTTCCTGCTGCTTAACCTGATGGACGAACCCGAGAAAATCCCCGTTGCTGGCAAAGTGGTCTGGATTACTCCCAAGGGGGCACAGGGGAATCGAGCCGCGGGCATTGGCGTCCAATTTAACGGTGACGACGAGACCGCCCGAACCAAGATCGAATCTTATCTGGCCGGCGCCTTAAGCTCCGATCGGCCCACCCACACCATGTAGTGGGGGCGATTGGCGCTCGGGTAATGCAGTTCCGCAGGATCTCTGTAATGAACGACAAAACGGTAATGGCACCTTTGGCTGATCATGGCTCCGCATACCGGGAAATTCGCTGGCCCCTGAAACACTTGGTACTGGCGGGCTTGCACTGGCCAGGGAAACAAGTCGGCAGCGACCGGCCCCCGGTGGTGATGCTACATGGTTGGCTGGATAACAGTCTCAGCTTCGTGAAGCTGGCGCCGGTGGTGGCAGAGCATGCGGAAACGTATGCGCTTGACCTTCCGGGGCATGGCCATTCCGATCATCGTGCTGCCAGCCAATCCTATCTGCTGGTGGACTACGTGGCCGACCTGGCGGAGTTGCTGGAAACCCATTTCGATAAACCGGTGGATTTGGTGGCTCATTCGCTGGGAGGGGTGATCGCCATGCTGTTTGCCGCAACCTTTCCCGAGCGGGTGCGGAAGTTGGTGGTGATCGACAGTTTTGGTCCCCTGAGTCGAGAGCCGGCCGAACTGATTCCCCAGTTGCGCCGTGCCATTGGCAAACGCCATCGCGGTTCCGGCGCCAGTACCGTGTATGGTTCGCTGGAAGAGGCCGCCAAGATCCGAGCTGGCGGTCTTAGTCCGTTGTCCCATGAGGCTGCCCATGCCCTGGTCCCTCGTAATCTGCAGTCGGTGGACGGTGGTTTCCGCTGGCGCACTGACGCCCGGTTGCGACACCCCTCCATGATGATGTTCGACGAGGCGCAGGTGCTGGCGATCCTGGGCAATATCACTACCGACACACTGCTGATCCGGGCAGAGAAAGGCCTGGTCGCCTCAAGCGAGCGCTATCAGGCGCGTATTGATGCAACTCCCCGTGTCACAACGGTAACCGTTCCCGGCGGCCACCATTGCCACCTGGACGGCGACATCGAGCCGGTGGCGTGCGCAACGATGGAGTTCCTTGACGAAACATGATTAGACGGCGTCATTTCACACTGTTTCTGTTGATTGGCTGGGTTGTCGGCACCACGACGGTGGACGCGGCGACGCTGATTGAACCCTTTCCCCTGGCGTCACCGGAGACCGAGACCCGCATCCAGTCCCAGGCTCACCGGGTGTTGCTCAGCCCGGTCCGCGAGGTCAACGACGAGATTCGCTCAGAGTCGGTGGCTCGGGTGCCGGTGTCTGGTCTGGGCCTGCTGCTCAAGATCGACATCGATTCCAACAGGCGGGAAGCACGGGAATACTATCGCTCAGCATTGGCCGCCCTTGGCGCGAACATCCTGTTCGAATGCAGTGGACGGGCCTGCGGCCGAAGTAATGTCTGGGCCAACCAGATCTTTGGACAGGCGATTCTCTATGGACGTGACGCCAATCAGGATTATCTCGCCGCAGTGGTGCAGCAGGGCGAAACCAACTACCTGATCCTGGTGTATACAGTGACTCGCGGTAACTATCGGGAATACGCTTGGACCGAACAGCTCGAGCTGGGCGCCAATGCCGTCGTGCCGGGCCTGGGCGGGGCTAACGGACGGGTGCGTGGGCCGCTGATTGTGCCCTGGACCGGTGGTTTCACCTACCGCTTTGAGTGGGATGCAACGGACCGGCGCAGGCTCAATGAATGGGCCGCCTCAAGCGGGGCCGACGTGGTGATTATCAGCCACTCGACGATTAAATCGGATGAATCGCTGGCGGAGTCCATGCAACGGGCCACCAACGCCGCCGAAGCCATGTCCGCCTTGTTGCAGAAGAGCGGCATCAGTCTTGAACAACAGCGACAAGTCATTGCCGGACCGACGATTCCTTCCGATGATCCGGCCCGAGCCGGTGACCGTGTGGAACTTGTGGTTATTGCCGCGCCCTAGGGAGGTGGTCGACATCGTGGTAAATGATTTGGAACAGGGGCAGCCAGAAGCGTTGGAGCAGGACGGTGTAGGCGAAGACCGCCCGGAGCCGTCAGCGGATGAGCCAAGCGCTTGCAGCTCCACAACACCGCCCAAGAGGACGGTCGCGCTGACCCTGGGTAGCGGCGGCGCCCGGGGGTACGCTCATATAGGCGCCATCGAAGTCCTGGTTGAGCGGGGCTACGAGATCATCGCGATCTCCGGCTGTTCCATGGGCGCTCTGATCGGTGGCATGTATGCCGCCGGCAAGATGAAGGACTACAAGGACTGGGTCACCGGCCTTGGCCAGTTCGATGTCTTGAAACTGCTCGATGTAACCTTCAATTCGGTGGGGGCGATTCGTGGCGAGAAGGTGTTCTCGGTGGTCCGGGATCTGTTGCAGGACACCCGCATCGAATCACTGCCCATCGCTTACACCGCGGTAGCGACTGACCTGCTGGCGCACAAGGAAATCTGGTTTCAGGAAGGTCCGTTGGATCAGGCGATCCGGGCTTCTATTGCCATCCCCAGTGTGATTACGCCGTTGATCCATAACGGCCGGGTGCTGGTCGACGGCGCCTTGCTTAATCCCTTGCCCATTATCCCCACCATTTCATCCCACGCGGATTTGGTTTTCGCGGTCAATCTCAGCGGCGAGGACGATCGGCCGCCACGAGTCGCGGATGCCGGATTTCAGGAACAGCCGGAAGATCAATCGGACGTCGAGGAATGGGTGCAAAAAGTGCGGGACAAGGCATCCCGTCTCTTCGACTGGGATGCACTGAAAGCCTTTACCGGCAGGCGTGATCCGGAGAACGCTTTGGACGACGACCCAGAAGCGAAGATCAGTCGGGAGCTGGAGCGGCAGGAGTCTTCTGCCAAGCGGGAAAGCAGGAAAACGCTGGACGAAACCGGCGCCATCGACTGGGACAAGTTAGGCATTGGCAAGTTCGATATCATGAACCTGACGATCGAAACCATGCAAAGCGCCTTGGTGCAGTACAAAATTGCCGGCTATCCTCCGGATTTGCTGATCAATATTCCGAAGAACGCCTGTCGCACCTACGATTACCACAAAGCGCCGGAACTGATTCAGCTGGGCCGGGAGCGGATGACCCAGGCGTTGGATCGGTTCGAGCAGCATCATATGAGTTCGGGGCCACTGTCCATCTGACGCTGTCTGCCTGCGCCTCGTCCGAGTTGGGGCTGCGAACCGGAGCGCAAAGGGCGTATAATCCGGTTTCGATACACATCCTGGCGGCACTGGCGGTCGCCAGGGCATCCGAAGAAGGAACCGTCTCGCCGTGACCCAACCCATAGATGATCTGCACACCGTGCGCGATTACCTGCGCTACGTTTCATCGCAATTTGCAGCGTCGCCCCTGTTTTTCGGCCATGGCAGTGACAACGTCTGGGACGAGGCGGTTCAACTGGTGATGCGAAGCCTGCACCTGCCGTTGGAGAACAACACGCTGTTTCTCGATGCCCGCCTCACCCGGCAGGAGCGGCAATTGATTCTGGAGCGAGCGCACCGGCGCGTCGATGAACGGATACCCCTGGCCTACATGTTGGGCGAAGCCTGGTTCATGGGGATGCCGTTTTATGTGGATGAACGGGTGCTGGTCCCCCGGTCACCCATTGCTGAGCTGCTTCAGTCCGGTTTACAGCCCTGGCTGGGGGATAAGCCGGTAGGGCGGATACTGGACCTTTGCACCGGCAGCGGTTGCATCGGTATCGCGGCTGCTACGGTGTTTGAGGAGGCTGAGGTGGAGCTGTCCGACATCTCCGCGGACGCATTGGTCGTCGCCGCTCGTAACATCGACTTCCATGAGGTGGGCGACCGGGTCCAGGCGATACAGTCAGACCTCTTCGAGAATCTGCATGGCCGCTATGATGTCATCCTCAGCAATCCACCCTATGTCGATGCCGAGGATCTGGCCGCCATGCCGGAAGAATTTCACCATGAGCCGGAGTTGGGGCTGGCAGCCGGCGTCGATGGTCTCGATATCGCCCACCGGATACTGGTCCAGGCCGCCGATTATCTGACTCCGGGTGGCTTGCTGATCGTGGAAGTAGGCAACAGTTGGGTGGCGCTGGACGCCGCCTACCCGGATCTGCCGTTGACCTGGCTGGATTTCGAGCAGGGCGGAGATGGCGTGTTCGTATTAACTGCGGAAGAGTTGTCCGCCTGGCGCGCCCGCAATAGTTAATCAGAGGCTCCTTAAGGTCAGTTATTCAATAACCTATATAAGATTCTGAATTATGTCTGGAAATACCTTTGGAAAACTCTTTACGGTAACCACCTTTGGCGAAAGCCACGGCCTCGCTCTTGGTTGCATCGTCGACGGTTGCCCGCCGGGAATAGATCTGAACGAGGCGGACCTGCAACAGGATCTCGACCGTCGCAAACCGGGCACATCCCGCCATACCACCCAACGCCGGGAGCCGGACCAGGTACGAATTCTGTCTGGTGTTTTCGAGGGCAAGACCACTGGCACGCCCATTGGCCTGTTGATTGAAAACACCGATCAGCGTTCCAAGGATTACTCCAAGATCGCCAATCAGTTCCGTCCGGCCCATGCCGATTACACCTACACCCACAAGTATGGGATCAGGGATTATCGTGGTGGTGGTCGTTCCTCGGCGCGGGAAACCGCGATGCGTGTGGCGGCAGGTGCGGTCGCCAGGAAGTTCCTGGAACAGCGCCTGGGTATCCGCATCCGTGGCTACTTGTCTCAGCTTGGTCCGATCTCGGTGGACAAGCTGGACTGGGACCAGGTGTATCAGAACCCCTTCTTCTGTCCGGATGCCGATAAGGTGCCCGAGCTGGAACAGTACATGGATGCCCTGCGTAAAGAGGGCAATTCCATTGGAGCCCGCATCAACGTGGTGGCGGAGGGTGTTCCTCCGGGGCTGGGCGAGCCGATTTTCGACCGCCTCGACGCCGATCTGGCGCATGCCCTGATGAGCATCAACGCGGTCAAGGGTGTGGAAATCGGCGCCGGTTTTGGCTGTGTCACCCAAAAGGGCACAGAGCATCGGGATGAGCTGACGCCCGATGGCTTTACCTCCAACCACGCCGGCGGCGTACTGGGGGGAATTTCATCCGGCCAGCCGATTCTCGCCAGCATCGCCCTGAAGCCGACGTCCAGTCTCCGGCTGCCAGGCCGCAGCATCGATCTGGAGGGCAACCCGGTGGAGGTGATCACCACAGGTCGCCACGATCCCTGCGTTGGTATTCGGGCTACCCCGATCGCCGAAGCCATGATGGCCATTGTACTGATGGACCATTACCTGCGGCACCGGGCACAGAATGCCGATGTCACGGTGACCACTCCGGACATCGAGAAGCGCTGAGGAAGGGCTTATTTACTGGCGACTGTCCAACCTCTATTTCTGGTTCTTCGCACTACTCGGTGCCTTGCTGCCTTACTGGTCCCTCTATCTCGAAGATAGGGGGTACAGTTATCTCCAGATTGCTACCCTGATGGCAACCATCCAGCTGACCAAAATCATCGCGCCCAGTGTCTGGGGCTGGCTCGGTGATCGCAGTGGCCAACGCGTAAGGCTGGTGCGGATCGGTGCCCTGGCAGGCGCCGGTTGTTTTCTGGGGGTATTTCTGGAACCCGGATTCGCCGGCTTAATGCTGGTCATGCTGGCGTTTACCTTCTTCTGGAACGCCATCCTGCCGCTGTATGAAGTCATCACGCTGCGGGGGCTGGGTGCAGACCGGGCGCGCTATGGCCGGGTGCGGCTGTGGGGCTCGGTGGGTTTTATCGGCACCGTGGCCGGTGTTGGGGCCATTCTGGAAATCGTTCCGGTCAGACTGTTGCCCTGGATTGTACTGCCGGTGTTCGCAGGCATTGTCGTTTCCGCCTTCATCCTACCGACCGAGCCGGGCGCGCGGAAGGGGCAGGAGGACACCCGGGGACTGCTCGCCATCATGGCGTCGACGTCTGTGCTGGCGTTTTTCCTGATGAACTTCCTGCTACAGGTGTCCCACGGCGCCTACTACACGTTTTTCAGTATCCACTTGGAGCACTATGGCTACGGTAAGCTGGCCATTGGCCTGCTGTGGTCGCTGGGTGTTCTGGCGGAGATCGTTGTGTTCCTGGTCATGCACCGGCTCCTCAGTCGCTTTTCGCTACGCCGGATCGCACTCGCCGCCCTGGCGTTAACCCTGCTGCGCTGGATACTTATTGCCGAGACCACCGGTGTGTTGGCCGTGCTGATCTTCGCGCAACTGCTCCATGCCGCCTCCTATGGGGCGTTGCATGCGCTTTCTGTGCAGTTCATCCACGGCTATTTCGGTAAGGGCCATCATGGTCAGGGTCAGGCCCTGTACAGCGGGCTGAGTTTCGGTGCGGGCGGAGCGGTCGGGGCGTGGCTGTCCGGCTTTCTGGTTGAGGGCTACGGTACCGAGTTGGCGTTTTGGGGCAGCGCCACAGCCACGGCGGTGGCGCTGATCCTGACCTGGCGGTGGTTGCGGCCGCCTCCAGAGGGCAGTTAACTCAGCCAGGCTGGTCCTGGTTTTCAGCCTCTTCGGTTTCTTCGAGGCTCAAACTGAAACCACCACCATTGGAGCCGGTGCTGCTGCCTGGATCATTGCCGTGTAGCTTGATTTTGAGGCGCAGGTTGTTAGCTGAATCGGCGTTTTTGAGGGCCTCGTCTTCGGTGATCTTGCCATCTTTCCAAAGGTTGAACAGCGCCAGGTCGAACGTCTGCATACCGATGTTGGTGGACTTCTCCATGATCTCCTTGATGCCGTCAATCTCGCCCCTCAGGATCAGTTCACTGATGGTTGGCGTACCCAGTAGGATCTCAATGGCAGCGCAGCGCTTGCCGTCGACCGTTGGGATCAGACGCTGGGAGACGAAAGAGCGGAGGTTCATCGCCAGGTCCATCAGCAGCTGAGGTCGACGTTCCTCGGGGAAGAAGTTAATGATGCGGTCCAGGGCCTGGTTGGCGTTATTGGCATGCAGTGTGGAGATGCACAGGTGACCGGTTTCGGCAAAGGCGAGGGCATGCTCCATGGTTTCCCTGTCCCGGATCTCACCGATTAGAATGACGTCCGGCGCCTGTCGCAGGGTATTTTTCAGGGCCTTGTGGAAGCTTCGGGTATCCACGCCCACTTCCCGCTGGTTAACGATGCTCTTTTTGTGTCGGTGAATGTATTCCACCGGATCCTCAATGGTGATGATGTGGCCGCTGGAATTGGCGTTGCGATGGTCAATTAGCGCCGCCAGCGATGTTGACTTGCCGGAACCAGTGGCACCGACGAACAGCACCAGGCCGCGTTTCGACATGACCACGTCTTTGAGAATGGTTGGCAGACCCAGTTTGTCGGCATTCGGGATCTCGGTAACGATGTTTCGGGCGACGATGGAAATTTCATTGCGCTGGCGGAAGATGTTGATCCGGAACCGGCCTACTTTGGGAATGCTGTAGGCCAGGTTCATTTCCAGCTCCTGCTCGAATTCCTCAACCTGTTCCGCATCCATGACGGCGTAGGCGATTTTCTTGATCTCGCCCGGCGGCAAGGGGGTGCGATCGATGGGTTTCAACGTACCCTGGAATTTGGCGCAGGGCGGAGCCCCGGTGCTCAGGTAGAGGTCAGAGCCATCTTTCATGGCCAGGATCTTTAGGTAGTCGTCGAAACCCATGTGATCTCCTGTCGTTATTGGTTATTTCGGGGTAGCCAGTCTAGCGGGATTCACTGGGGGATTTCCGTCTGTTTTCTGTGACTTTTCTTGACCTTCTCTTACGATCGCCTGTAACGCCGAGGCGGCCGCGCTGAGCTTTCGCCCCTGAAGGCCAACGGCGCCCAATACCCGTGTCACCAACTGGGGAATGGCCAGTTGGGTGATGGAGGCGTCAACCATGCTTAAAGGTAGAACACTCCAGCCAAGCCCGACACTGGTCATCATCTTGATGGTTTCGAGATAGTTGGTGGGCATCTGGGGCGTCAGCGGAAGGCTGTGTTCCAGGAACAAACGGCTGACCACGCGGTAGGTGGCGGTGGAGGTATCCGGCAGTAGCGCGGGGAACTGGCTGAGATCCGCCAGGGTTGGGGAGGGCAGTGAGGCCAGGGGATGATCGGGGCCGGCGACGAACACCATGGAGTCCTGCCATTGCTCGTACACCGTGAAATGGCTGCCCATACTGTCGCTCAAGGTGACAAAGGCCAGTTCAGCATTGCGTTTGCGCATCTGGGCGTAGGCGCTTTCCGACTCCATGAACTGCAGGTTCAGGCGAACCTGGGGGTATTCCCGGCTAAATCGTCGCAGCCAGGCGGGCAGGTGGTGCAGGCCAATGTGGTGACTGGCGATGATATCGAGTTCGCCGCCGATGTCTCCGTCCGTTGCACGCAGCGCCACTTTCATGTTGTGGAACTCATCCAGGATCCTGCGGGCGTGGGGGAGCAGCCTGGCGCCAGCGTCGGTCAAGTGCAGGTGACGCTGACTGCGGTCGATGAGCGGATGGCCGAGTTGGCCCTCCAGCGCGGCGAGCCGTTTGCTGATCGCGGGTTGGGTGATGTGCAGTGCCTCCGCCGCCTCTGAGAAGGAGCCAAGATCGACAATCGTCACGAACGCTTTAAGGCTGTTGCTGTCCATTTGTTACTGACCGATGCCTTTATTCCAGCTAGGAATCCAATATATAAAAAACATGAATTGAGGTTATTCGATCCTAGGGTATACCATATTGCTCATAATGACACCGAGAGAGCTAAGGAGCCTCCCATGGCGGGTAAAACCTTATACGACAAATTGTGGGACGATCATCTCGTCAAGCAGCGCGACGATGGTTCTGCGCTGATCTATATCGACCGTCAACTGTTGCACGAAGTGACGTCACCCCAGGCCTTCGAGGGTCTTCGTCTGGCCGGGCGCAAGCCCTGGCGTCTCGACGCCAACCTGGCGACGCCGGATCACAACGTGCCGACCACCGATCGTGACAAGGGTATCGACGGAATCGTCGATCCGGTTTCCCGCACCCAGGTGGAAACGCTGGATCGCAACTGTGACGAATTCGGGATACTTGAGTTCAAGATCAAGGACCATCGTCAGGGCATCGTTCATGTCATCGGGCCCGAACAGGGCGCGACATTGCCCGGTATGACCATCGTCTGTGGCGATTCCCATACCTCCACCCACGGCGCGTTCGGAACCCTGGCCCACGGCATCGGAACCTCCGAGGTTGAGCATGTACTCGCCACCCAGTGCCTGGTCCAGAAAAAAATGAAGAACATGCTGGTGCGGGTCAATGGCAAGCTCGGGCCCGGCGTAACGGGTAAAGACGTGGTACTGGCGATCATCGGCAAGATCGGTACTGCCGGCGGCACCGGCTATGCCATTGAGTTTGGTGGCGACGTAATTCGGGATCTGTCCATGGAAGGTCGAATGACCATCTGTAACATGGCCATCGAGGCAGGTGCCCGAGTGGGCATGGTGGCGGTGGATGACACCACCATCGACTACGTCAAGGGCCGGCCCTTCTCTCCGAAGGGGGATCAGTGGCAGGCCGCGGTCGCCTATTGGCGTACCCTGCACAGCGATGTCGATGCGGTCTTCGACAAGGTGGTGGAACTGGATGGCGCTGACATCAAGCCGCAAGTCACCTGGGGCACGTCGCCAGAGATGGTGACCGGCGTCGATGGCAATGTGCCCGATCCGGTCGCCGAAGCCGATCCAATCAAGCGGGAAGGCATTGTTCGGGCGCTGAAGTACATGGGCCTGGAAGCCAATATGCCGATCACGGCCATTCAGCTGGATCGGGTCTTTATCGGCTCCTGTACCAATTCCCGCATCGAGGACCTCCGGGAAGCGGCTGCGGTGGTCAAGGGGCGGAAAGTGGCTGCAAGCCTTAAGCAGGCCATGGTCGTACCAGGTTCCGGTTTGGTTAAGGCACAGGCTGAGCAGGAAGGACTCGACAAGATCTTCGTTGAGGCGGGGCTGGAATGGCGCGATCCGGGCTGCTCCATGTGCCTGGCGATGAATGCTGACAAGCTCGGTCAGGGCGAGCACTGTGCGTCTACCTCCAACCGTAACTTCGAGGGACGTCAGGGTTTTGGCGGGCGTACGCATCTGGTGAGTCCGGCCATGGCCGCTGCCGCCGCGATTGCCGGCCATTTTATCGACGTTCGCGAACTGACCCACTGATCCACAAGGAGACAAGTCCCATGCGCGCATTTACGCAACATCAGGGCATTGTGGCCCCCATGGACCGTTCCAATGTGGATACGGACATGATCATTCCCAAGCAGTTTCTCAAATCGATCAAGCGTAGCGGCTTTGGGCCGAACCTGTTTGACGAACTCCGCTACCTTGATGAAGGCCAGCCTGACCAGGACTGCTCACAGCGTCCGCTAAATCCGGAGTTTGTGCTGAACCAGCCGCGCTACAAGAACGCCAGTGTGCTGTTGGCGCGAAGCAACTTCGGTTGCGGTTCCAGTCGTGAGCACGCCCCCTGGGCCTTGGACGACTTCGGTTTTCGGGCCATTATTGCCCCAAGTTTTGCGGACATTTTTTACAACAACTGCTTTAAGAATGGCTTGTTACCAATTGTTCTTTCTGAAGAAATTGTTGACAAGCTGTTTCAGGAGGCTGAGCAGGCGGAAGGCTACCAGCTCGACGTTGACCTGGAGTCGAAGACGGTAACCACTCCGGCTGGCGAGTCTTACAGTTTCGAGGTGGACGATTTTCGTCGCCACTGCCTGTTGAATGGGCTGGATGACATCGGGGTCACTCTGGAAGCTGCCGATAGCATCAAAGACTACGAAGCCAAGCGTCGCCAGAGCGCACCCTGGCTGTTCAACGCTGGACACTAAAGGAAAAGGATACACGATGAGTAAGTCAGTATTGCTGTTGCCGGGTGATGGTATTGGTCCTGAAATTGTCACCGAAGCGGAGAAAGTTCTGCGTAAGGTCAACGACAAGTTCAATTTGGGCTTGCAGTTCGAGTCTGCACTGGTGGGCGGAGCCGCGATTGATGACGCCGGCGTGCCACTTCCGGAGGAAACCCTGAGCAAGGCCCGGGCGGCGGATGCCATCCTGCTGGGTGCGGTTGGCGGTCCCAAATGGGATGGTCTGGAGATGGCAAGGCGGCCGGAAAAAGGCCTGCTGGGCCTGCGTTCCAATTTGGAGCTGTTTGCCAATCTGCGTCCGGCCATCCTCTACCCGCAGCTGGCCTCGGCTTCGTCACTGAAGCCGGAAGTGGTGTCCGGTTTGGATATCATGATTGTGCGTGAACTGACTGGGGGCATCTATTTCGGTCAGCCCAGGGGTGTGCGGGAACTGGAAAACGGTGAGCGCCAGGGCTTCAACACCTACGTCTATACCGAATCCGAGATCCGTCGCATCGGCCGTGTCGCCTTCGAAGCGGCGCAACAGCGCAACAAGAAGCTGTGTTCTGTGGACAAGGCCAACGTATTGGAAGTTACCGTATTGTGGCGTGAGATCATGGAAGAGCTGGCCAAAGAGTACCCGGATGTGGAACTCAGTCATATGTACGTGGACAACGCGGCGATGCAGCTGGTTCGGGCGCCGAAGCAGTTTGATGTCATTGTGACCGGCAACATGTTTGGTGATATCCTTTCGGACGAAGCAGCCATGCTCACCGGATCGATCGGTATGCTGCCATCCGCCTCCCTGAATGCTGACAAGCAGGGCATGTACGAGCCGTGCCACGGTTCCGCCCCGGATATTGCCGGCCAGGGTGTCGCAAATCCGCTGGCGACCATTCTTTCCGCCGCGATGATGCTGCGGTACAGCCTGCAAGCGGAAGAGGCGGCGGAGGCAATTGAGGCTGCGGTGAGCCGGGTATTGGATCAGGGGCTGCGTACAGCGGACATTATGTCCGAAGGCAGTCAGAAGGTATCCACCCGCGAAATGGGCGAAGCTGTACTGGCGGCGCTCTAAGGGATTGATGGTCTTGTAACGAACCCGACGGCAACAAGACGCTGTTGCTGCGGGATCATCCATCCTGTCCTTGCCGGCGATACGGGTAAGGGCGGGCATAATATGAGGTTCAAAGGTCGCACATGAAGCGAATTGGACTTGTAGGCTGGCGTGGCATGGTGGGTTCCGTCCTCATGCAGCGCATGCGTGAAGAAAACGATTTCGCCGATATCGAGCCGGTGTTCTTTACCACGTCCCAAGCCGGCAAACCGGCACCGGATGTGGGTAAGGAAGGGGTGCCACCCCTGCAGGATGCTTTCGATATCGAGGCACTCAAGCAAATGGATGTGATCGTGACCTGTCAGGGTGGCGATTACACTCAGGACGTTTTTCAGCGGCTGCGTGACAGCGGCTGGGATGGGTACTGGATCGATGCCGCTTCCACGCTGCGGATGGCGGACCATTCCGTCATCGTGCTGGACCCGGTTAACCGCGGGGTGATCGACGAAGCGCTCGACAAAGGCGTCAAGGATTTTATCGGTGGCAACTGTACGGTTAGCCTGATGATGTTGGCACTTGGGGGTCTGCTGGAGCAGGACCTGATCGAGTGGGTGTCGCCCATGACCTATCAGGCGGCTTCCGGCGCGGGTGCCAAGAACATGCGGGAACTGCTGTCCCAAATGGGTGAGCTGCGGGACGGTGTTGCTGAGCTGTTGGCAGATCCGTCGTCCGCCATTCTGGACATTGACCGCAAGGTTACCGAGACCATGCGCTCTGACGGCTTTTCCACCGATAACTTCGGTGTGCCCCTTGCCGGCAGCCTGATTCCGTTCATCGACAAGCAGCTCGATAGCGGCCAGAGCAAGGAAGAGTGGAAGGCTCAGTGCGAGACCAACAAGATTCTCGGCCGAGGCGAGAATCCGATACCGATCGACGGTATCTGCGTGCGCATCGGCGCCATGCGTTCCCACAGTCAGGCATTGACCATCAAGTTGCGCAAGGATCTGTCGATCGCTGAAATCGAATCGATACTGGCGGCTGGTAACGACTGGGTTAAGGTCATTCCCAATGACCGGGACGCCACCATGCAGGAACTCACGCCTGCCAAGGTGACGGGTACCTTGAGCGTGCCTATCGGGCGTATTCGCAAGTTGTCGATGGGGCCGGAATATATCTCGGCATTCACTGTTGGCGATCAGCTGTTGTGGGGCGCGGCCGAACCGCTACGCCGGATGCTGCGGATTCTGCAGGAACGTTAAGCGGCGTTCGGATGCGGCGGGCGTAATGCCAACTGTGTCCGGTTTCCGGAAGCGGAACAGGGGCGGAGGCTGATTTCAGCCTCCGCCCCTGTTATTTTCGAGGATTGCTGGTTCACGAAGCAGGATTCGTGGGCTAGACTGGCGAACATAGGACGCTGGCTGACCACAAGTGGTAACAGCAGGTTCCGCCAAGGTGCTGAACAATTGGTAGAGCGAATGTGGCTGATTGATTGATAAAACAAGAGTTATCATCAATACTTAGCCAATTGATCGATTCCGAAATCTAATAATAATTAGACTTTGTCTAGACGAAAGTCATCCAACCTCGTCCGATTCTGTTTTACGAAGCAGTAAAGAATAACGGAGACTGGAAAGGAAAAAGCATGAAGGTACGCAAGCTTGCGGTTGCCCTGGCGTTGGCAGGTGGACTCGGCTCAGGAGTCGCACAGGCTCTGGGACTCGGAGAAATTGAACTCCAGTCTTTTCTGAATGAGCCACTTGAAGCCGATATTTCACTCAGTAGCAGCGCTGGCATCAACTCCAGCGAAGTCTTTGTTAATCTTGCGCCTGCAGAAGCCTACCGTCAGGTTGGTATCGTTCGCAGTTATTTCCTCACCAAGCTCCAGTTCAATGTGACCACGGCGCCCAACGGCAGCCTGGTGGTCAATGTCAGTTCAGCCGAGCCGGTTAAGGAACCCTATCTTAATTTTTTGCTGGAAGTGACCTGGCCCAGTGGGCGGTTAATGCGGGAGTACGCCGTTCTCGTTGATCCTCCGGTGTATGCGGAAGAGTCCGGTCTCGTCGAGCAGGTTCAGGTTCCACAGGCACCGGCTCAGTCCCGGCCGGCGCCTGCGCAGCAGCCGTCCGTCAGCTCGACTCCGGCAGCGCCGGTAACTTCTCCGTCGCCTGTCGCTACCCGACCGGCGGCGGATACCTATGGCCCGACCGGGCCTTCGGATACCCTTTGGGCCATTGCCTCGGCCGTGCGTCCAGATGCCTCGGTGTCCCATCAACAGGTCATGCTGGCGATCCAGGATCTCAATCCCGATGCGTTCATCAATGGCAACATCAATCGGATGAAGCGTGGTCAGATTCTTCGGGTGCCATCGCCGGAACAGATTCAGTCGCGGACCCGCGCTGAGGCGACTCGCCAGGTAACCGCGCAGAACGAGGCTTTGACCGCTACGCCTCAGCGACCGGTTGATGCCCGAGCGGCAGAGGCGGCGCAGCTTGCGTCCGATTCAACGCCGGCAGCGGGGGGCGATGAGCTCAAGTTGCTGGTTGCTGACCAGCCCGGAGCGCGTACCGCCGAAGAGGGTGGCTCCGCCGGAGGTGACGGCCAGCTAGCAGGTGGCGTCGACGCTGGCAGTGCAGTGGCGATGGAAGAACTGGAAAGCACCCGCCGCGAAAACGAAGAATTAAGCGGACGGGTTGAGGATCTTCAATCCCAGGTGGAAACGCTGCGGCGGTTGCTCGAGCTTAAGAACTCCCAGTTGGCCGAGTTCGAACAGGGGCTCGCCGCCCAAGATGGCGTAGAGTCTGCGCCGCCGGGTGTAGAAATCCAGGCTCCGGGCGATGTCGTGGATGGTGACGCGGCCCTGGATGTGACCGAAGAGGGGGCTGGGCCAGACCGCGTTGAGGTTCAGCCGGGCGATGAAGGTCAGCCGGCGGACGCTGAGGATGCTGCTGATGAGCTGGCGGCGGAAGCGGAACCTGCGGCCATGGGTGAAGCTGCTCCGGCAGATGCCATGGCTCCAGAGGTTGAGTCCGATGAATCTTCGATAACCGATACCGGCCTGCCTTCGATGGCCGACGAAGCCATCGTTCCGCCGCAGGCGGATTCCCAGGACAGTGAGAAGGGATTCCCCGGTAATATCATCGATATGATTGTGCGCAATCCGATGTACCAGATCGGATTGGGCGGCGGTCTGGTCTTGCTGCTGCTCCTGTTGTTGCGCGTTGCCCGTCGCAACGCCAACAAGGAGCGTGAATTTTATGCTCAGCTCGAGTCAGAGGGCGATCAGGATGAAGCCGGCGCGGAACCGGTACCGCTGACCACAGCAGCGGGCGAAGCCGAGGATGAGGTTGCCGATCCGCTTGCCGAAGCGGATACCTACATTGCCTATGGTCGTCTGGATCAGGCGGTGCAGTCGCTTGAGGGCGCCATTTCCCGTGAGCCCAGCCGTTCCGACCTTCGTGTGAAGCTGCTGGGCGTCTATGCCGACGCTCAGAATCGGGCCGCCTTCGACAAGCAGTATGGCGAGCTGGAAGCACTGGATGACGATTCGGCACTGGCCGAAGCCACCGCCTTGCGAGCCCGCCTGGCGGAAGCCGAAGAAACCCCCAGTATCGACGAGCTCGAATCGGAACTGTTGTCCGACTCGTTTCGCGATGAGGTTAAGGACCTGCAGCCGCCAGGTGATCAGGCGGAGGCTGTGAGTGCTCAGGAATCCGTCGATGAGACCGAAGCAACGTTCGCCGATTTTGATCTTGGTGACGAAGAGCCGGCGCCTGTCGCAGACGCCGCCAGCGCCGATGAAGAGGCAATCGAGTTTGATCTGTCTGACCTCGAACTGGAAGATACCGAAGCGGCTGCGGCCGAGCCGGCAACCGAAGTCAAGGATATTGACGAGGCGTTGATGTCTGCGTCGGCAGAGCCCGAATCGGAAGATAGGGGCTTGGAATTCGAGTTGGATGAGGATGTGGCCGAAGCGGCCAGTGAGCTCGAACTGGAATTGGGCGACCTGGACGATGATTCCGTATCCATCGACGACCTGGAATCCGTAGAACTACAGGATCAAGCTCCTGAACTGGAAGATGACTTCACTTCCATTGAGTTGGCTGATGAGCTGGGTGGCGAGTTGCCCCAGGCGGAGGCTGGCGAGCCTGAAGAACTGCTTCAAGAGTTGGAGCCTGAGGCGGACGAAGGTCTGGACGCGTTGGACGAGTCCTTCCTTGACGAGCTTGATGCCGAGCTCGACAAGGTTGCCGGTGAAATGGGCGAGGAGCCTGCTGACGAAGGGCTGGAAGGCCTCGAAGGTCTCGAACTGGACGTCTCCGATGAAGACCTCGCCTTGATTGAGGAGGCAGCCGACTTTGCTCAGGGCGAGCCGGAGTCTGACGTTGCCGCTGGTGAGATGGATTTGGATGTTGAAGACCTGAGCATGGATGATTTGTTGGAAGAGACCACGCTGTCCGAAGAAGCGCCGGTGCTGGACGAAGTCCCCGAGCTGGGGCCAGAGGCACCTGTCGCCGAGGAGTCCGTGCCCGAAGCTGGCGAGCAAACTGAAGCGCCGGCCAAGAGCGGCTTCCAGGACATTGATGAAGCCGAGCTTGGCGAGGAAGATGATTTTGACTTCCTCGCTGGTACCGACGAGGCCGCCACCAAACTCGACCTGGCTCGTGCCTACATCGAGATGGGCGATGCCGATGGCGCCAGGGACATTTTGGAAGAAGTGGCTATCGAGGGCGACGATAAGCAGAAAGTTGAGGCCCAGGATCTCCTTAAAACTCTGTCCTGATACGTTATAATATCGTTCGTTGATCATAGCGCCGGCCGTAGGAAGGGCTCAGTCCCGACCGGGCCGGCGTTTTGCGTTACCGGTTCCGTGAGCGATAGCCGGCGCTCATAAGTTTCACATCATTGCGGATTGACCCTTGTTTATAGATCCCCCAGCACTGTCAACCGATAACGCCATAGGTGGTGGTCGAGTCGCCATGGTCTTCGAATATGACGGCGAAGCGTTCCATGGATGGCAGTTCCAGAAATCCGGCGTTCGATCCGTACAGGGCGAACTGGCCAAGGCGGTGCAACGAGTGGCAAACCACCCTGTGGAGCTGGTCTGTGCCGGGCGGACAGATGCAGGCGTACACGCCAGCTATCAGGTGATCCACTTTCATACGCCGTCGGTCCGCACCCTCAGGTCCTGGGTGATGGGGGTGAACACCGCGCTGCCGGATGACATCGCGGTGCACTGGGCGGGCGCGGTGGATGCGGAATTTCATGCCCGCTTTTCTGCCATCTATCGACGCTACCGCTATATCATTCATAACGGGCCGGTCAGGCCGGGCATTATGCGTCGTCAGCTCACCTGGACCTATCGTCCGCTGGATGTCGATGCCATGCATCGGGCCGCGCAGGCGTTGGTGGGGGAACACGACTTTTCTTCATTTAGAGCCGCGGGCTGTCAATCGCGATCGCCAAACCGGTATCTTGAGTTTATCGAGGTCAGCCGACGTGGCGATTATGTCACCATCGATGTGCAGGCCAATGCGTTTTTGCATCACATGGTGCGCAATATCGCCGGGGCGCTGATGGCGGTGGGTTGTGGCGAACAATCCGAAAGCTGGATCGGAGAGATTCTGTCCGCCAGGGACCGTCGATTGGCCAGCGTCACCGCGCCGCCTTATGGTTTGTATCTGGTGGATGTGGGGTATCCTGATGGGGCTGGCGTGCCGCTGGCCGCGGCGGGGCCCGGATTTGTTCGTCCCTGGTTTTCAGGGGAGCAGAATGCGCCACGGGCAATGAGCAAAATTCATCGAAGATCGGAACGGTCCGAATGAAGACCCGTATTAAAATTTGTGGCATCAGCCGAGTTGAAGATGCGTTAGCCGCAGCGGAAGCCGGAGCGGACGCTATTGGTCTGGTGTTCTACGATCCAAGTCCTCGCGCCGTCAGTACGGAGCTTGCCAGGATTATTGCCGATTCTGTACCGGCCTTTGTCTCTGTGGTGGGGTTGTTCGTCAATCCCGACCCGGCGTATGTGCGCCAGGTAACGGATCAGGTGTCATTGGATCTGCTTCAGTTTCATGGCGATGAATCGGCGGCATTTTGCAGCCAGTTTGATCGCCGCTGGATCAAGGCCGTTCGGGTGCAGCGGGAGGAGGATGTGGTTGCGGCCTTTGATCGCTATGCCGAAGCCGCCGGTATCCTGGTGGATGCCTACGACCCGCAGTTGTACGGCGGCACCGGCAAGTCCTTTGATTGGCGGATGATTCCGAAACAACGTCCACTGCCACTGATATTGGCCGGTGGTTTGAACTCTGATAACGTAGCCCGCGCTGTGGCCGAGGTTCATCCCTGGGCCGTTGACGTCAGCGGCGGTGTCGAAGTCCGAAAGGGCGAGAAAGATCTTTCCAGGATTACCGCATTTATTAACGAGGTTCACCGTGTCGACAAAACTGACTAAAGAGTTGCTGAGCACACTTCCGGATGCCCGGGGCCACTTCGGGGCCTACGGCGGTCGATTCGTGTCCGAAACGCTGATGGATTCATTGATGATTCTGGAGAGGGAATACCTTCAGCTCAGACAGGATCCGGATTTTCAGGCCAAGTTCGACAAGGACCTCGCAGAGTACGTGGGGCGTCCGAGCCCATTGTACTTTGCCGAACGATTAACCCGTGAAACCGGGGGCGCCCAGATCTGGCTTAAGCGGGAAGACCTTAATCACACCGGTGCCCACAAGGTAAACAACACCATTGGACAGGCGCTGCTGGCCAGTTTTCTCGGTAAGAAGCGCGTCATCGCGGAAACCGGCGCCGGCCAGCACGGTGTGGCTACCGCCACGGTGTGCGCGCGCCTGGGGCTGGAATGCCATGTGTTCATGGGTGCCGAGGATGTCCAGCGCCAGTCGCTCAATGTTTATCGCATGAAGCTCCTGGGGGCTGAAGTGCATGCCGTCGAGAGTGGTACCCGCACCCTCAAGGATGCGATGAACGAGGCCATGCGTGACTGGGTGACCCATGTGGATGACACCTTCTACATTATCGGTACCGTGGCCGGCCCCCATCCATATCCCATGCTGGTGCGTGATTTTCAGGCGGTGATCGGCCGGGAAGCCCGGGAGCAGAGTCTCAAACAAGCCGGCAAGTTGCCGGACGCCCTGGTGGCCTGCGTGGGCGGCGGTTCCAACGCCATTGGCCTGTTCTATCCCTTCCTCACTGACGAAGAGGTAGCGATGTATGGCGTCGAAGCGGGTGGTTATGGCATTGAGACCGGGCAGCACGCCGCACCGCTGTGCGCCGGTCGCCCCGGTGTTCTGCATGGCAACCGCACCTATTTGATGGAAGATGACAATGGCCAGATTTCGGCCACCCATTCCGTCAGTGCCGGTCTCGACTATCCAGGCGTGGGGCCGGAGCACAGCTGGTTGAAGGACATCGGTCGCGCCAATTACGTGTCGGTGACCGATGATGAAGCATTGGATGGTTTTCGTCAGTTGACCCGCGTTGAAGGTATTATGCCGGCGCTGGAGTCTTCCCATGCAATCGCTTACGGGACCAAGCTGGCGGCCACCATGGATAAGGACCAGATGGTCATCATCAATGTTTCCGGGCGCGGTGACAAAGACATCCATACCATTGCCAAGCTCGACGGTATCGAAGTCTGAGTCCGCCTAGCCAATGAAATTGTCTCAGCCACCCGTTGGGTTGCGCTGATTGAGTCAAGGATTCTCCATGAGTCGTATCGAAGGCGTGTTGAACAACCTCAAGGGCCAGGGCCGGAAGGCGCTGATTCCGTATATCACGGCGGGCGATCCCCATCCCGACCAAACGGTCGAGCTGATGCACACACTGGTTGCATCCGGCGCAGACATCATTGAGCTGGGGGTGCCGTTTTCAGACCCGATGGCGGATGGACCGGTGATCCAGTTGGCCTGTGAGCGGGCACTGGCGCACGGCACCTCCTTGCGTCAGGTGATTGGCATGGTCAAACAGTTCCGCGAAAAAGATAACGGCACCCCCGTGGTGTTGATGGGCTACCTCAATCCCATGGAGGCCATGGGCTATGAGGCGTTTGCCGATGCCGCGGTTGAGGCGGGGATCGATGGTATCCTCACTGTCGATATGCCGCCGGAAGAGGCCGGCGACGTGGCGCCGCTCTTTGCCGCCCGTGACCTCGATCCGATTTTCCTGTTGGCACCAACCACCACCGATGAACGTATTCGCGCCATCAGCAAACATTCCTCTGGCTATGTGTACTATGTTTCTTTCAAAGGGGTAACCGGAGCCGCTCGCATCAACGTGGATGAAGTGGCCGACAAGGTCCGGCACATTCACGAATTGACATCGTTGCCAGTGGGCGTCGGCTTTGGCATTCGGGATGCCGAAACCGCTGCCGCCGTTGGCCGGGTATCCGATGGTGTAATTGTCGGTAGTGTTCTGGTCGATACAATAGCCAAAAATCAGGCGGATCCAGAGCAACTTAAACAGGCGCTCGAGGGTCTGCTGCAACCCATGCGTAGCGCTCTGGACGACCTGGCCTCCTGACTAGGGGAGGTGCGGGGCAGGCAGGCATCGAAGGACAGGATGACATCATGAGTAACTGGCTGGACAAGATTATGCCGAGCAAGATCCGCTCGGAATCCAAGCAGCGTACCGGTGTACCGGAGGGTTTGTGGAAAAAGTGCCCGAAGTGTGGCGCGTTCCTGTATAAGCCTGAACTGGACAAGAATCTGGAGGTCTGCCCGAAGTGCGAGCATCATTTGCGTGTGTCCGCCCGACGGCGGCTGGATATCTTTTTGGACCCGGATGGACGCTCTGAAATCGGCGTTGAGCTGGAACCGTGGGACAGACTGAAGTTCAAGGACAGCAAACGCTATAAAGAGCGTTTGGTTCAGAATCAGAAAGCCACGGGCGAAAAGGATGCACTGGTCGCCATGCGCGGCACTTCCCAAGGCATTCCCCTGGTTGCCTGTGCGTTTGAATTTAACTTCCTGGGTGGATCGATGGGGCAGGTGGTGGGTGAGAAGTTCGTCCAGGCTGCCAATATTTGCCTGGAGGAGCGTATTCCCCTGGTCTGCTTTTCCGCTAGCGGTGGCGCCCGCATGCAAGAAGCCATACTGTCGCTGATGCAGATGGCCAAGACCGCTGCGGTGCTGGAGAAAATGAAGGCGCAGGGCATTCCCTACATTTCGGTTTTGACGGACCCGGTATTTGGCGGTGTGTCCGCTAGCCTGGCCATGCTGGGAGACCTGAACATGGCCGAACCCAATGCTCTGATTGGTTTCGCTGGGCCGCGGGTGATTGAACAGACTGTTCGGGAAAAGCTGCCGGAAGGCTTCCAACGGAGCGAGTTCCTGCTTGAGCACGGTGCGATTGATATGATCGTCCATCGCCATCAAATGCGCGATCGTATCGGTGGTATCCTGGCGAAGTTCACTAACCAGAGTAAGCCTGAGCCGGATGCCGAAATAGAATTTGAAGTGAGCGAGAAGTCTGACTCAGATGTCGAAGCAACCTGATCCTGCCCCCCCCCGACCGGTAGCTCCGGGCGCGGGGGGGAGTCTTGAGAGCTGGCTAAGTTACCTCGAAGCCATCCATCCCTCCGAAATCGATCTTGGGCTCGATCGCGTTCTCACGGTTTTCCGAAGGCTGTTTAGGCGGCCACCGAAAGGGCGTATCGTCACCGTTGCCGGCACTAACGGCAAGGGCAGCACCGTGGCCTGCCTCGCCCAGATCCTCAGGCAGGCCGGACGTCATGTCGGCACCTATACCTCTCCTCACCTGCACCGCTATAACGAAAGGATCACCATCGACGGCCAACAGCTGACCGACGACGCGATTGTCGCCGCCTTTGAGCGGGTTGAGCAAGCCCGGGGTGCGATCAGTCTCACCTATTTCGAGTTCGGCACGCTGGCTGCCTTTGTGGCTCTGGCGGATGCCGGCGTCGAGGACTGGGTGCTGGAGATAGGGTTGGGCGGGCGGCTGGATGCCGTGAACGTGGTCGATGCGGATCTGGCAATTATCACCTCGGTAGGTATTGATCATGTGGACTTCCTTGGCGATGACCGGGAAGTCATTGGTTTCGAAAAGGCCGGCATTCTGCGCGCCGGCAGACCGGCAATTTATGCTGAAATGTCGCCGCCGAGATCCGTACTGCAGCAAGTGGCAGCGCAGGGCGTTCAGCTCATGCGCTTGGGCACGGATTATCATCTCGATTGCGGGCCCGATTCGACCGTGCTGCGATGCCCCTCGCTGGATCGCTCCTTGGCACTGCCGAGCCTTAGCCTGCCACGGCAAAGCGTTGCAGCGGCGGTCGTGGCCGCCTGGATGCTCGAGCCCGGATTGGGCGATGGCGCCATTGAGAATGCCTTGGGCCGGGTACACTTGCCAGGGCGATTTGAACGATTGTCACAAGCCCCTGATATATATGTGGACGTCGGTCACAACCCGCACGCTGCGGCGTGGCTGGCGGAGCGGTTGGGTCAGCTGAAACAGCCTGGCCAGCGGGTTCGCGGTATTTACGCCTGTCTTGCCGACAAGGACAGCCTGGGTGTGATACAGGCGCTGCGTGATGTCGTCGATTACTGGTATCTGGCCGGACTGACTTGTCCCCGGGGCGTCTCCGTAGCGGAGCTGCAGGCGCGGATTGGGGGCGTCGAGGGGATCGAATCGCCGGCGCTGGCGATATCGGTCGGGGAAGCCTTGCAGCTCGCCATCGCCGAGGCTGACGAGGCGGATGTGATTCTGGTGTTCGGTTCATTTTTTACTGTCGCCGAAGCCAGGCAGGCGTTACTCGGTGCCTGATACCACGCTGGCCCAGGTCGGCGGGCTCGCCTTAAAAATCGGTCATTAAGGCAGGCTGGTTTTGAGTTCTCGGCAAGGCCCGGTTAGTATTTCTGGAAGACGCTCTATCAACAGGGGATTAAAGATCGTGGACGGACTTAAACAAAGGGTCATTGGTGCGTTGGTACTGGTGTCGCTGGCGGTTATTTTTGTGCCCATGCTGTTTGATGAGCCCCATTCCGAGCGATCTTCCCGCGTCATTAGCCTTCCAGAGGAGCCGCCTTTCCCGGAAGTTGAAATGCCTGAGCCGGTGGCCGTAGAGACGCCGGCGTACCACATCGAGGAAGAGCCAACGGCCGACCCTGTCGCCGAAGCTAAGCCCGCGGCGCCGGCCCCCGCACCGGAGCCCATCGCGCCTCCCAAGCCTGCGCCCGCCCCAGACCCTGTGGCCGAGTCGGTTGCGTCCGGGAGTCCAGAGCCTGAACCGGAGCCCCAAACCGTAGATCAGCAGGATTTCAGCCGCTCTCTGGCAGGTGCCTGGGTGGTTCAGTTGGGAAGCTTTGGTAATGCCGATAATGCGCGCCGGCTGCGGGATAACGTTCGGGAGCAGGGCTTCAGCTCCCACCTGCAACAGATTTCCCGTGGCGATACCGCGTTAACCCGGGTCTTTTGCGGACCGTTCGCCGATAAAGCTTCCGCTGAGCAAGCCAAACGCAAGCTCGACGCCGCCTTCGGTTTGAATAGCCTGGTCACCTCAAACGACAGTTAATCGGTATTCATGGCGTCCCCGCTGCCAATTGGAGTTTGGTGTGCCGGGGATTCCTGATAGAATTTGCGCTTCCGTTTTTCACTGAGCCTTCTTGTAGCGAATTCATGGATGCGCTGATCTGGATCGATTGGGTGGTCATCACCCTCATAGCTGTATCAACTCTTATCAGCCTCAAGCGCGGTTTCGTCAAAGAGGCGCTGTCGTTGGTGACCTGGGTGGGTGCCTTTGTCATCGCACGAACCTTCCATCCCCAGATGCAATCCCTTCTGGAGAACTCGGTTGAAACCCCATTAGTCCGCTTGATTGCAGCCTTTGCAATATTGTTTTTTGCAACGCTGATCGTAGGTGCGATCATAAACAACATGATCGGCCATCTGATCCACGCGACCGGCCTTACGGCAACCGATCGGGTGCTGGGGATGGCGTTTGGGCTTTTGCGTGGCGTGGTGGTGGTCATAGTGGCAATCGCCTTTACCCGTTACACCCCGCTTGCTAATGATACCTGGTGGCAGACCTCCATCATGATTGACCGCCTGTCGGTGGTTGAGGATTGGTCCCGACGGACGCTGGGAGATGATTTTACCCAGTTTCTTGGCCCGGCTGAGGAGCAGTCAGAAACCCTTATGGAACCTGCGGCGGCTCACCGCTAACATTCAGCTTAAACGCTTCGGAGTAGACCCTATCCATGTGTGGAATTGTCGGAATAGTCAGCACTTCTAACGTCAACCAAGCGCTTTACGACGCGTTGACGGTCTTACAGCACCGGGGCCAGGATGCGGCGGGCATTGTCACCTTTCAGGATGACCGTTTTTTCCTCCGCAAGGACAACGGGCTGGTGCGAGACGTGTTTCGTACCCGACACATGCGACGTCTGGTTGGCAATGTGGGAATTGGACACGTACGCTACCCAACCGCAGGCAGCTCCAGTTCCGCTGAAGCGCAGCCGTTCTACGTCAACAGTCCTTACGGCATCACGCTGGCCCATAACGGCAACCTCACCAATGCCGATGAGCTGAGCCAGGACCTGTTCCGTACTGATCTTCGCCACATCAACACCAATTCGGATTCCGAGGTGTTGCTCAATGTCTTTGCCCATGAACTGCAGAAACTCGGCAAGCTTGATCCGACCAAGGATGAGATTTTTGCTGCGGTTAAGGCGGTGCATCAGCGTTGTAAAGGTGCTTACGCGGTCATTGCCATGGTGACGGGGTACGGCATCGTCGGCTTTCGCGATCCCAACGGCATTCGGCCTGTCTGTTACGGCGTTCGGGAGACCGAGGAGGGGCGTGAGTACATGATCGCCTCGGAAAGCGTCGCGCTCAGTGCAGCCGGTTTTACCCTGGTGCGCGATATCGCCCCCGGTGAAGCGGTGTACATCGAAACCGATGGCACCCTGTATACTCAGCAGTGCGCAGAGCAATCGCACCTGATCCCGTGTATTTTTGAGCACGTTTACTTTGCCCGGCCAGATTCCATCATGGATAAGGTATCGGTGTATAAGGCTCGCCTGCGAATGGGGGAGACCCTGGCAGACAAGGTGCTGAGGGAGCGACCGGATCACGATATTGATGTCGTCATCCCCATTCCGGATACCAGCCGAACCTCCGCCATGCAGATGGCGCATCGGTTGGGTGTGAAGTTCCGCGAGGGTTTCATCAAAAACCGTTACATTGGCCGGACGTTTATCATGCCGGGCCAGAAAATGCGCAAGAAGTCGGTGCGCCAGAAGCTCAATCCCATCGACCTGGAGTTTCGTGGCAAGAATGTGATGCTGGTGGATGATTCCATTGTCCGGGGCACAACCTGCCAGGAAATCGTTCAGATGGCTCGCGATGCCGGGGCGGAAAACGTCTATTTTGCCTCTGCGGCGCCCCCAGTTCGATACCCCAACGTGTACGGCATCGACATGCCATCGGCGAGCGAACTGATCGCCCACGATCGAAGCGTGGAAGAAATTTGTGAGATGATCGGTGCCGACTGGCTGATCTACCAGGATCTTGACGATCTGATAACCTGCGTGAACGACGTTAACCCCGAGATTGAGTCCTGGGAGTGCTCAGTGTTTGATGGGCAATACGTCACCGGGGACGTCGACCAGGCCTACCTCGAGCGCATCGAGGCGCTTCGTAGCGACAAGAACAAGTCCGCTAAGGCCAAGGCTGACAACGCGATCATTGATCTGCATAACGACGAAGACTGATCTGTGGCCGTGCCGGGCCGTCAGGAAACTGTAAGGAGCTGCAAATGACCTATCGCCGAGAAGAGCATACCTTCATTCCTGAGGCCGATTTAGAGGGCATGTCGGTCGAAACGCTGGCAGTACGGGCCGGGCAGGTACGGACGGCCCAGCTCGAGCACAGCGACCCGATTTTTCCAACCTCCAGCTTTGTCTACGGCAGTGCGGCCCAGGCTGCCGCGCGTTTTGGTGGCGAAGAGCCCGGTAACATTTACTCCCGATTCACCAACCCCACCGTGCAGGCATTCGAGGCCCGAATCGCGGCAATGGAAGGCGGCGAACGTGCGGTGGCAACGGCGTCTGGCATGGCGGCCATTCTTAGCACCTGTATGGCGTTGTTAAAAGCCGGAGACCATGTGGTGTGTTCCCGCGGTGTGTTCGGCACCACCAATGTGCTGCTGCAGAAATACTTCGCCAAGTTTGGCGTTGAAATTTCGTTTGTCAGCCTGACGGATTTGCGTCAGTGGCAGGACGCCGTCCGATCCAACACCCGGATGCTGTTTCTGGAGACCCCATCCAATCCGTTGTGCGAAGTGGCCGACCTGGAGGCGCTGTCCCAGTTGGCGAAGTCTGCGGACGCCTTGCTGGTGGTGGATAACTGCTTCTGCACGCCGATTTTGCAACGCCCCCTGGAGTTCGGCGCAGACGTGGTGATTCATTCCGCCACCAAGTACCTGGACGGCCAGGGCCGCTGTGTTGGCGGCGTGGTTGTTGGTTCCAACGCGCTGATGGAGGAGGTCTACGGCTTTCTGAGATCCGCCGGTCCGACCCTCAGTCCGTTTAACGCCTGGGTGTTCCTCAAGGGACTGGAAACGTTACCAATTCGTATGCGTGCCCACTGTGAGAATGCGTTAGAGTTGGCTACATGGCTGGAGCAGCAGGAAGGCATAGAGGAAGTCTTCTATGCCGGCCTCAAGCAGCACCCGCAACACCAGTTGGCGCTAAAACAACAAAGTGGTTTCGGTGGTGTGCTGTCGTTCCGGGTGCGCGGTGGCCGGGAAGCGGCGTGGGCGTTCATTGACGCCACACGGATGATTTCGATTACCGCCAACCTTGGCGATGTTAAGACCACCATCACTCATCCGGCGACCACGACCCATGGCCGGCTGTCTCCGGAAGATAAGGCCCAGGCCGGAATTACCGAAAACCTCATTCGGGTATCCGTCGGTATCGAATCCAGCGCGGATCTGAAAAAGGATCTTTCCCGTGGATTAGACGCCCTCAAGGGCTGAGTGGGGCGGAGACAACCAGACCGTCGCGGGTTTCCGCAGGGACGACACACAGTAACGGAATCGTCAGAGTTTTCATGGCAGAGCCCAAAAAAGCACAGAAGTCACCGGAACTCACCGAGAAGCAACAGCGCTTTCGCAAACTGGTCGGACAGGGCGCGCGTGAAGGCGCGGTCATTGCGCTGGTGGTGTTGGCTATCTACCTGTTTATGTCTCTGCTCACCTTCAGTCCGGCGGACCCGGGCTGGGCAAGCATTGGCCACCAAACCGATGTCACCAATTATGCGGGACGCACCGGCGCCTGGCTGGCTAGCTTGCTGATGGATTTCTTCGGCTATGTGGCGTTCCTGTTCCCGACCATGGTCGCCGGCTACGCGATCATGCTCATTCGGCGACGTAACGATCCTATGGAGTTGCATTGGCCGCTGTTTATGGTGCGATTCGGCGGTTTTGCGCTGATTTCGTTATCCGCCACCAGTCTGCTCTCCCTGTACTCGCTGTTCGGTCTTTCGGCATCCTCCGGCGGCGTGATGGGCGTGGCGGTGTCCGACGCCATGGTGCTGTTCTTCAACCTGCCCGCGACCACTTTGTTGTTAGTCGCCATCTTTCTGTTCGCGCTGACGGTGACCACCGGTTTGTCCTGGTTCTGGCTTATGGATCAGGTGGGCGGATTGACCTTGAAGGGCTATGAGTGGTGCTGGGCGTCGGTCCAGGAGCGGATGCAGGCGTCGGCGCTCGCCGATGTTGATCAACCCAGGCCACAGCCCGATGCCCAACCGGAACCGCCGGTGCTGAATACCCGAGTGGCCGAACCGCTAGACGCTGAAGTCACCCGCTGGTGGCGGAAACTGCCCTGGATGGGGCGCAGGGCAGGGCGGACCGGGGTGAGCGACAAGACCGCTGAGCGGAAAGAGCCCGCGCTGGGCGACACCCTGCGGTCGATCCCAGAGGAGCCGGCGCGGTTGGAAAGTTTTTCGTCTTGGGATTCGGAGCCGGTAGCGCCAGCCCGGCCGGTCAAGTCCAACGCGCCAGACTCACGGAAAGAGTCACGTAAGGAATCGCCAAAAGAATCACCTAAAGAGCCGCTGGAAGAGCCCTCAAGGCCCTCGAAATCCTTGAAAATTTCCCCTTTCAAACGGGATGACAAACCGGCCAGGAAAGACGGTGGTAAACAGCCCACGCTGTTTGAAGACATCGAAAGTGCCATTCCACCCATTTCATTGCTGGACCCCCCCGAGGAGCACCAGGAAAAGGGATATTCCGAAGAATCGCTTGAGCATATGTCGCGCCTGCTTGAGGAGAAGTTGGCGGATTTCGGGGTCACCGTAGAAGTGGTTGAGGTCAATCCCGGCCCGGTCATCACCCGTTTCGAAATCAAGCCGGCGCCTGGCGTCAAGGTCAGCAAAATATCCAATCTGGCGAAAGACCTGGCTCGTTCGCTGGCCGTGCTGAGTGTCCGAGTCGTTGAGGTGATCCCGGGAAAATCGGTTATCGGTATCGAAATTCCGAACGAGAGCCGCGAGATGGTGCGTTTGAGCGAGGTGCTGGGAGCGCCGGTGTTCGAAGAGTCCAGTTCCGCCTTGACGATGGCCCTGGGCAACGACATCGGTGGTAACCCGGTGGTTGCCAACCTCGCCAAGATGCCGCACCTATTGGTGGCCGGTACCACGGGCTCAGGTAAGTCGGTGGGGGTCAACGCCATGCTGATCAGCATGCTGCTCAAGGCCACCCCGGAAGAAGTCCGCTTTATCATGGTCGATCCCAAGATGCTTGAACTGAGTATCTATGACGGCATTCCCCACCTGTTGGCTCCCGTTGTGACCGATATGAAAGAGGCCGCCAACGGCTTGCGCTGGTGTGTGGCGGAAATGGAGCGTCGCTACCGCTTGATGGCGAACCTGGGCGTACGCAATATTGCCGGTTACAACCGCAAGGTGAAGGAGGCCCAGGAGGCTGGTGAGCCGTTGCTGGACCCTCTCTGGCAACCGGATGAGTACCTCAACAATGACGAGCAGGAACGGCCCGAGCTGGAAGCGCTTCCATTCATAGTGGTGGTGATCGACGAATTCGCCGACATGATGATGATTGTCGGCAAGAAGGTGGAAGAGCTGATTGCCCGGATCGCGCAGAAGGCCCGTGCCGCCGGTATCCACCTGATACTTGCCACCCAGCGGCCATCGGTGGATGTGATAACCGGGCTGATCAAAGCCAACATTCCCACTCGGATCTCGTTCCAGGTCTCGTCCAAGATCGATTCGCGCACGGTGCTTGATCAGGGCGGTGCGGAGCAGCTCCTGGGGCACGGGGACATGCTCTATCTACCGCCGGGAACCGGTTTGCCTGTCCGGGTGCATGGCGCCTTCGTTGATGATGATGAGGTCCATCGCGTGGTGAGTGCCTGGAAGGCCCGTGGAGAACCCATCTACGTGGACGATGTGCTTAATGGAGCCGAAGGTGAACACCTGCCGGGAGTTCCCACGCTCAATGAAGGTGGCGGCGACAGTGAGGGGGATGCGCTGTTTGACGAGGCCGTGGCCTTCGTCACCGAAGGTCGCCGGGTTTCCATCTCCTCGGTACAGCGAAAATTCAAGATTGGCTACAACCGAGCGGCCAATCTGGTGGAGGCCATGGAGGCCTCCGGTGTCGTCAGTCCGGCGGGCCACAACGGGTCGCGGGAAGTTCTGGCACCCCCCCCACCGCGAGACTAGGTGAAAATCTAGGTGAGAAACCAGGTGAGAAATTAGGAGAGCAACGATGAGAATGAGCAACGTAGTCGCCGGCCTGTTGGCATTCATGGCGGTTTGGCTGACGGCCCCGGTCGCGGCCCAATCCCTGTCTTCGGCAGCGGAGGAGCTGGCTCAGACCCTGCGGGGCTATCGGACTTACCAGGCTCGCTTCATTCAGATACTGGTTGACGAGAACGGTGGCCAGGTTCAGGAATCCCGGGGCATGCTCAAGGCCAAGCGCCCCGGCCTGTTCTATTGGGAAACCAATGAGCCCATGGCGCAGTTCATCGTCAGCGATGGCGAGCGCGTCTCGGTCTATGATCCGGATCTCGAGCAGGTGACGATTCATGCTCTGGATGATCGAGCGGCCAGTACTCCGGCGTTGCTACTCAGTGGCGAAGTCGACAATCTTGCCGAACACTACGAGGTGAGCGAGCGCCGCCTTGGGCAGGATACCCGTGAATTCACCCTGCTACCCCGCAATCCGGATTCGCTGTTTGTGTCGCTGCGCCTTTCGTTCTATCGAGGCGAGCTGCAGGAGATGCGATTGGAAGACTCCCTGGCTCAGCTCAGCATCCTCAGTTTCGACCAGATCCAGCTCAACGCGGAATTGGCGGACTCGACATTCGCTCTGGAGTACCCGGAGGGCGTTGACGTCATCCAGGACGGGGTCTGATGCAGGACAGCCTGTTCGTCGACGCAGGGTTTGAGCCGCTGGCAGCCAGGATGCGCCCTGGTTCGCTGGACGATTACGTTGGTCAGGCTCACCTGGTGGGCCCGGGTAAACCCTTGCGCCGGGCGATTGAGCAGGAACAGCTGCATTCCATGGTGCTCTGGGGACCTCCCGGGGTGGGCAAGACCACCTTTGCCCGGTTGCTGGCGAACGTTGGCAATCTGAGCTTTGAAACCCTCTCCGCGGTGCTTAGCGGGGTCAAGGATATTCGCGCCGTCGTCGACCGGGCCAAGCTGCGCAAACATTCCGAAAGCCGCGGCACCCTGTTGTTCGTTGATGAGGTCCATCGCTTCAACAGGAGTCAACAGGACGCCTTTTTACCCCATATCGAAGACGGCACCTTCATCTTTGTCGGGGCAACCACCGAAAATCCCTCCTTCGAGCTCAACAGCGCGCTTCTGTCGCGGACCCGGGTTTACGTACTCAAGCAGCTCGGCGAGCAGGATATTTTGATGTTGCTCCGGCGTGTACTGGAAGCCCCGGAGGGGCTGGCCGGCCGCGTAGTGGTCAGCGACGAAGTGCTGGGACTCATCGCCGGTGCGGCAGGGGGCGATGCCCGCCGGGCCCTCAACGTGCTTGAGGTGGGGGCCGATCTGGCCGAACCCGATGACACCGGTGCCGCCAGAATTACCCCGCAGAACCTTGAAATGGTCCTGCAGACGAGTCTGCGCAGGTTTGATAAGGGCGGTGATATTTTTTACGACCAGATCTCCGCGCTGCATAAATCCGTTCGCGGATCTGACCCGGATGGCTCGTTGTATTGGTTGTGCCGAATGTTGGAAGGCGGGTGCGATCCGCTCTATGTCGCCCGACGCCTGGTGCGAATTGCCAGTGAGGACATCGG
Organism: Marinobacter sp. SS21; assembly: GCF_028369065.1. GTDB lineage: Bacteria > Pseudomonadota > Gammaproteobacteria > Pseudomonadales > Oleiphilaceae > Marinobacter. The sequence continues at coordinate 62,143 of NZ_JAQNDA010000003.1, read as the reverse complement.
TAACGCTGATCCGCGGGCATTGCGGCTGGCCTTGGATGCCTGGGACGCCCAGGAGCGTTTGGGGTCGCCGGAAGGCGATTTGGCCCTCGCCCAAGCAGTCACTTACCTGGCGCTGGCCCCCAAGAGTATTGGAGTCTACCAGGCCTTTAACCGCTGCATGGCCGACATACGCAACGAGCCGGATTACGAGGTCCCGGTTCATCTTCGCAATGCGCCCACCAAGTTATTGAAATCGCTCGGTCATGGAGATGACTACCGCTACGCCCACGATGAGCCAGGGGCCTTCGCGGCCGGTGAATGTTACCTGCCGGAGGCCATTCAGGGGCGTCGCTATTATCAGCCGGTGAACCGAGGTCTGGAGATCAAGCTGGCTGATAAGCGCGCGCGACTGGACGAGATGAATCGCAGCAGTGATCGCCAGCGATACCCGCCTGACAAAGGTTAGCGGCTGCCTGGTCGCCGAATCCCGAGCCTTGGGGCAGTGTTCAGCGACGCTCCCGCAGGTATAATGCGATCAAAGTGCCGAACGAAGCCATTTTCATTCAAACAGATACCGCAGAATCAGGACAATCATGCTCGATCCAAAACGCGTACGCACTCAAACCGAAGAGGTTGCCCGTCAACTGGCTGTCAAAGGGTTTGATTTTGACCAGTCGACCTTTGAGCAACTGGAAGAGCGTCGACGCTCGATTCAGGTCCGTACCGAGTCGCTGCAGAGTGAGCAGAACAAGCGCTCCAAATCCATCGGCAAAGCGAAGGCGTCTGGCGAGGACATTCAGCCTCTGCTGGACGAAGTGGAAAGCCTGAAGCGTCAGCGCTCTGAGGCAGAAGAGGAGCTTCGTGAGGTTCAGGAGCAGCTCAACGCCTTTCTGGCTGGCATCCCGAACGTCCCGGATCCGTCCGTACCGGTCGGGGAGTCTGAGGACGACAATGTGGAAGTACGGCGTTGGGGCGCGCCGAAGGATTTCGATTTTGAGGTGAAGGACCACGTGGCCTTGGGCGAAGCCTTGGGCGGGCTCGATTTTGAAACCGCCAGCCAGTTGGCCCATTCCCGGTTTGCGGTTATGCGTGGCTCGGTCGCCAGGCTGCACCGGGCGCTGGCGCAGTTCATGCTCGACCTCCACAGCATCGAGCACGGTTATACCGAAGCCTATGTACCTTATCTGGTCAATGCCAACACGCTGTATGGCACCGGCCAGCTGCCAAAGTTTGAAGATGACCTCTTCAAAATGGAGGGGGATCATCCGCTTTACCTGATTCCGACCGCTGAAGTTCCAGCCACCAACCTGGTGAGCAACACTATCCTTGAGGATGCGGAGCTTCCGCTTCGATTGGTCTGCCACACACCGTGTTTCCGCAGTGAAGCCGGTTCCTACGGCCGGGACACCCGGGGCATGATCCGCCAGCATCAGTTTGACAAGGTGGAGCTGGTACAGGTGGTCAAGCCGGCGGAGTCCGATGCGGCGCTGGAAGCCCTGACCGGGCATGCCGAGAAAGTTCTGCAGCTGCTGGAGTTGCCGTATCGCGTCGTTGAGCTTTGCGGCGGGGACATGGGCTTTTCCGCAGCGCGTACCTTTGACCTTGAGGTCTGGCTACCAGGTCAGGGGAAATACCGCGAAATTTCGTCGTGTTCCAACACCCGTGATTTCCAGGCACGGCGTATGCATGCTCGTTGGCGTAACCCGGAAACCGGAAAGCCCGAGCCGGTTCATACATTGAACGGTTCCGGACTGGCTGTTGGCCGTACCCTCATAGCGGTGCTGGAGAACTACCAGCAGGCGGATGGCAGCATTCTGGTTCCCGATGTACTCAAGCCGTACATGAGAGGCATCGACAGGATCCAATGAACCAAAATGGACAAAGTGGCGCCCCAAAAGGGGGCGACCGCACCGCATCAGTGCTCCCGCGTTACCGGGCTAACCCGGTAACGCACAATTCCAACGACTCCGCCGGCGAGGTGTTCCTTGTTGGGGCGGGGCCTGGTGATCCTGAGCTGTTAACCGTTAAAGCCTGGCGGATTATTACGTCCGCCGAGGTGGTGCTGTACGACCGCTTGGTATCGAACGACATCATCGACCTGATCCCGGAGACTGCTGAGCGGATCCATGTTGGTAAACGTCGAGCGGACCATGCATTGCCCCAGGAACAGATTAACCAGAAACTGGTGGAGCTGGCTCAGCAGGGCAAGCGGGTGGTGAGGCTCAAAGGCGGCGATCCGTTCATTTTTGGTCGCGGTGGCGAAGAGATTGAAACGCTGGCGGAGGCCGGAGTGCGCTTTCAGGTGGTGCCGGGAATTACCGCTGCCTCCGGCTGTGCCGCATACTCCGGAATTCCGTTAACCCACCGTCATTATGCCCAATCCGTACGTTTCGTGACGGGCCATCTGAAGAATGACACCTGCGACCTGCCGTGGAAAGATTTCGTGCAGAGCAACCAGACCCTGGTGTTTTATATGGGCTTGGTGGGGCTGCCGATCATCAGTCGTGAGTTGATTGCCCATGGCATGGATCAATCGATGCCGGTCGCGTTGGTGTCAAAGGGCACCACGCCGGAACAGACAGTGGTCGTCGGCGAACTGAGTAATATCGTCGAGAGGGTTCAGGAAAGCGGTGTGCAGGCGCCCACCATCATTATCATTGGCCAGGTGGTAGAGCTGCGCTCCAGGCTCGACTGGATTGGCGCCTAGTCCGGTCTGGTTGGCATAAAAAAGGGACAGTGGTTAACACTGTCCCTTTTTGATTGCATTGTCGAGGCCTAGCGATTGGGCAGTACGTCTTTGAGCTTGTCGCGCATGTCGCGGATCGCTTTCTCGGTGGTCGGCCAGTCGATGCAGGCATCGGTAATGGATACACCATACTGCAGTTGGGACAGATCCTCGGGAATGGACTGGTTACCCCAGTTCAGGTGGCTTTCCACCATCAGTCCCTGAATAGAGCTGTTTCCTTCGAGAATCTGGTGAGATATGTCCTGCATCACCAGGGGCTGAAGGCCTGGATCCTTGTTGGAGTTGGCATGGCTGCAATCCACCATAATGGATTTGCGCAGCCCGGCTTTCTCCAGCGCCTGCTCGCACAGCGCCACGCTGACGGAATCGTAGTTGGGCTTTCCGCCGCCGCCACGCAGCACCACATGACCGTAGGCGTTGCCCTGGGTTCGGATAATGGCAACCTGGCCTTCCTGATTGATGCCCAGGAAGCTGTGCGGGTGGGAAACGGATTTCATGGCGTTGACCGCAACGTCCAGACTCCCATCGGTTCCGTTCTTGAAGCCAATGGCCATGGACAGGCCACTGCTCATTTCCCGGTGAGTCTGAGACTCGGTTGTTCGGGCGCCGATGGCGGACCAGGAAATGGTGTCTTGCAGGTACTGGGGTGAGATGGGGTCCAGGGCTTCGGTCGCGGTGGGCAGTCCCAGCTCGGCAATGTCCAGCAACAGGCGACGGCCAATGTGCAGTCCTTGCTCAATGTCGAAGGTGTCGTCAAGGTGGGGGTCGTTAATCAGTCCCTTCCAGCCAACGGTTGTGCGAGGCTTCTCGAAGTAAACCCGCATGACGATCAGCAGGGTGTCGCTGACTTCCTCCGCCAGGGCCTTGAGCTTCTCGGCGTATTCCCGGGCTGCTTTCACATCGTGGATGGAGCAGGGACCGACAACAATAAACAGGCGATGGTCCTTGCCATCCATAATGTCGTAAATCGCCTGACGTCCCCGTTCGACGGTTGCCGCTGCCTGTTCGGACAGTGGCATCTCCGCTTTCAGCGCCTCAGGGGTAATCAACGTCTCCTGGCTGGCGACGTTGACGTTCTCGAGCTTGATGCCGGACATGCTGCTTTGATCCTCGATTCGTGTCTGCTACGGGGCGGTATCACATGAACGATTGAGCGTCACGTGAACAATTGAGCCCCATCTATTCAAATGGTTATACGGTCGGGAGGTGAGGCCTCCGTGTACCGGAGTGTTCGATATACTGCGTTATTTACCCAGGCTTTGCAATGCGGCGAGGGTGCGGTAGCCGGGGGATTCTGCCTGATAGAGCCGGCGTGTTCTTCGCCTTGTGGTACAAACTGATACGACTCCGCTCTGGACGCGCGGGGAATGCCATGGTGCAATGGTTTGGTCGCTGGCACCGCACTCCACGTTCGGTGTGTTGGTCCGCAAACCAGGCCGGCTCCGGATCGCTGTTTTGGAACCACGGCGTCAGCGGCATAAAACGGAATTTACTCGCCACCATGTGGACCTACAACTGAATGTCACAGCAAGTCAAAGCCCCGCCCGGAGCTGATGTTTCAGCGGACATCAAACAACTCATCAACGATATTATTTGCGGGATCCGTATTCCTGATCTGCCGTATCCGGTTGGCCCGCTGGACGATGACCGGCATGCGGATTGGCGGCCTTTGCTGCTTTCCTGCTGGAATGAACAGCGGGACGAATCTGTCGTTCACCTCATCAAATCGGTATCGCTGGCCTGGACCGTGCGTCAGGTGAACTCCGCCTATCTTGCGGATCGCATTATGGATGTGTTCTTGCAGACCTCGGGATTGCACGTGGCTCTGGCGGGAAAAGTGGCCCGATTGCGTTTTTTTCTGGCTTGGCGATTGAATGATCAGGGGGCGTCCGGGTTTGAAGGCGGTATCACGAATTGGCTGGACAGCCTTGGCGATTGGCGCGGCTGGAGTGATTCCGGCGGGCGTTCGGCCCGTGCGTTACTGGATCAACTGGACGCCATGGTGATCGCGGTGTCCGCCTGTTTCGAGACGGGCACACTGACGCCGTTTTCAACCTACAGCGCCCAATGGGCGACTGACGCCGATCTACGACTTGAACGTGTCGGCATGCTTCGGAGCCGGTTGCTGGCGACCGAACAGGGCGCCGCGCGGCAGCGATGGGCAGACCATACAGCGCGGGCATTGGTCGGACGGGCTCTGATCGAAAGGGAGCTGCCTGATGCCATTTCCGAGTTTGTGGTAACCCATTGGCTCAAACTCTTACGGCAGGTCGCGCTCAACACCGGGATGGCCAGTGATGATTGGCGCCATGCGAGAAAGTTGTTGGAATGGCTGGTATGGGTTGGAGATCCCAGCTTGTCCGATGGCAGTTCTGATCGGCTCTATCATGTTGGCGAGCAAATCGGTGATCGCTTGTCCGAGGTGTGGCAGAGGGTGTTCGGACAGGCCTTGGCGCAAAGTGCCCTGAATGTTGTCGAAACCGTGATCGTTGCGCGTCTGCGGGGCGAACCGCTGGAACTGGCGCCCGCCCTGGGTGGTCATCGAAACCTCCAGTTTGATGAAGGCTGGTTAACACTGGCGCGGCCATCCGAGCACGAACTGGCAGCTGCACTTCAGCAGTGGTTTGTTGAAGGCCAGGGCGCCGACGAGCAACGACGTTTTTTCTTGGCCTTTCTGGACGATACCTGTGAAGTTCTCTGGACCAACGGGGCTGGCGTAAAGTTGGGCCTGCTGCCCTGGTCGGAGTTTGTCCAGGCCCGGTCAGCCGGTCGCTTGAGACCGATACCTCCGCTTAATCGTTTTCAGGATGTATTAAAAGATACGGTTTTGTCCCTTGCGGGGGTCTACCATGGCCAACGCCGACAAAGGGAGCAGGCGGCGCTTCAGGCAAAAGCGAGAGCAGAGGAGCTTCGGCGTAAGGTCGAGGCTGCCGAACAGCAAAAGCGCGAGGAACTCACGGCCAAATTGCAGGAACAGCAACGCCTTAAGGCCGAAGAGGAGGCGAAGCAGCAACAGCTGGAGGAAGCTGAGCGCTTGCGGGTGCAGCAGGAACGTCTTCAGGCCGCTCAGGTTGCAATCGATGGTCTCAAGCTCGGTAGCTGGATCGCAGTGCCTTCCCGGGAATCCGGCGAACCTCCCACCAAAATGAAGCTCGCCGTTCGAATTAACGCCAGTCGCAAACTGGTGTTTGTTGACCGGCTGGGCCTCAATCGGCGGGAATTCCTGCAAGAGGTTCTGGTAAAAGAGCTGGCCGACGGAAGAGTTCGAATATTGAGCGGAGCAGTGGAGTTCGACGATACCCTCACCAGGGTGGTCGGTCGCATACGGGTGGGCCGTCATTGATGACAACCCTATCTCGGGAGCCCGGATATCAAAAAGGGAATGAGGATGCGGGCAGGGTTCAGTATGGATAAGGGAAGGGTGGTAGGTGACTTCTGAAAAGCGTACTGATTACAGGCTGACAGGCAAAGTAAACGTTTTTTTGGAGTTGGACAGCGGCGACCCGGACGTGGGCGATGGCATCACGCGTCTGGAGGCGTTCAGCACCGACCTGTCGATAGCAGGGCTGCGGTTGCAGTGTCGTCAACCGTTGCAGGAGGGGGCGTTGTTACCGGCGACGGTGTCGCTGGTGTGTGCTAAGGAGCCGTTTAGACTGATGACAGAAGTGATCTGGTGCCGTGCAGTGGAAGAACGTTGCTGGGCCGCTGGGCTAAAGATTCTTGAATCCGACGAGACTTCCTTTTTGGAATGGGTCGAAGCGGTTGGTCTTGCCATGGGGCAAGACTGACGCCCCTGGGTTCGGGAGTTGGAAGGCGGCCAATCACCGCATTCCAACAGTCCTCGAAACTCAGTCTTCCAGGTCACCCATGGCGGTCACGCTGAAGCCTGCATCCACATGCAGGATCTCACCGGTGATGCCACTGGCCAGGTCAGAACAAAGGAAGGCGGCAGCATTACCCACTTCCTCGGTGGTCACGTTGCGTTTGAGTGGCGCCCGCTTGGCGTTCTCGGCCAGCATGCGCCGGAAACTCTTGATGCCGGAAGCGGCCAGGGTTTTGATTGGACCGGCCGAAATACCGTTCACCCGTACACCATCCTGGCCCAGGCTGGAAGCCATGAAACGGACATTGGCTTCTAAAGAGGCCTTGGCCAGCCCCATGACGTTGTAGTTCGGCAACACCTTTTCCGCACCCAGGTAGCTCAAGGTCAGCATGGAGCTGTTCTCGCTGAGCATGTTGCGGGCGCCCTTGGCCAGTGCAACAAAACTGTAGGAACTGATGTCATGGGCAATCTTGAAGCCGTCACGGGTGGTGACGTCGACGTAATTACCGTCCAGCTCATGGGCCGGTGCGAAGCCAACCGAATGCACTATGATATCGATGTGGTCCCAATGCTCACTCAGTGATGCAAAGACCTGTTCGATTTCCTGGTCGCTGGCGACGTCGCAAGGAAAGGTCAGATTACTGCCCCAGCCTTCGGCAAACTTTTCTACCCGCGACTTCAGCTTGTCATTCTGGTAGGTGAATGCCAGCTCCGCGCCTTGCTGATAGAACGCTTCGGCGATGCCAGCTGCGATGGAATGCTTACTGGCCACTCCAACAATCAGGGCACGCTTGCCGCTGAGTAATCCCATTTCAATTCTCCCTGTGTGACGGTTTTAGCGCATTATCCCCGAATGGAACAGGCAGGGGTAACGCTCAATTGGTCGTAGTGCCTGACGGGTTTGGCGCTTGCAAATCCGCAGTTTGGTAAAAGAAGGCCGCGTTCAGCAGTTCCCGGGTGTAGTCCGTCTGCGGCTGGGTAAAGATTGCTCCAGCATCGCCATATTCGATGACCTTTCCATGACGCAGCACCAGCAGCTTATGGCTTAAGGCTCGCACCACTGCAAGGTCATGGCTGATGAACAGGTAACTCAATCGATACCGGGACTGAAGGTCACGGAGCAGCTCGATGACTTGCCGTTGCACCGTACGATCCAGGGCAGAGGTCGGCTCGTCCAACACGATGAGTTCCGGTTGCAGTACCAACGCCCTGGCAATGGCGATGCGTTGCCGTTGGCCGCCGGAAAACTCATGGGGGTAGCGGTGTCTGGCGGCAGGATCGAGGCCAACCTCCTGTAACGCCTGCATCACCTTCTGTTCGTGGGCCTCTATGGGCTGATCGGGCTCATGGATTTCCAGACCCTCCCGGATGATCTCGGAGATGGACATGCGCGGGCTCAGACTGCCAAACGGATCCTGGAATACAATCTGGATATTTCGCCGATAGGGCCGGAACTGCCTCTGGTTCAGCGGAGTCAGTTCCTGACCGCCCAATGCGACGCTGCCGTCACAGGTCGTCAGTTTGAGGAGGGCATGACCGATGGTGGTCTTGCCGCTGCCACTCTCACCCACGATCCCCAGGGTCTCGCCTCTATTCAGCTGAAACGAAACCTCCTGAACCGCATGAAACCAGGCGCGTGTGCGGCCGAGCCAGTTTTTAGCCGTGGGAAAGCGAACATTGAGGCGATCGACGCTGAGTAGTGTTTCGGGCACTCCGGTGCCAGTGGGCGGCTGACCATGAGGCTCGGCGTTCAGCAGACGCTGGGTATAGGGGTGGGCTGGGGAGGCAAATAAGGTTTCGGTATCGGCCTCTTCCACCAGGCTGCCTTTTTCCATCACCGCAACCCGGTCGGCATAGCGGCGGACAATGCTCAAATCGTGGGTGATCAGCAGGATTGCCATGCCCAATTTTTTCTGCAGCTGGCCCAGCAATTCCAGCACCTGTTTCTGCACAGTAACGTCCAACGCCGTAGTCGGTTCGTCCGCGATCAGCAGCTCAGGTTCATTGGCCAGCGCCATGGCGATCATCACCCTTTGCTTCTGGCCCCCGGAGAGCTGATGGGGGTAGCTGGAGAGCCGGTCTTTGGGGCTGGGAATGCCAACCAGATCGAGCAGTTCAATGCAACGGGCTCGAGCCTGTGGGCCGCGCATGCCCCGATGCAGCTCGAGGGTTTCAGTGATCTGTTTTTCGATGGTGTGGAGGGGATTAAGGGACGTCATCGGTTCCTGGAAGATCATGCTGATCTTCTGGCCCCGGATCTGTCTGAGTCTGCGCTCGGACACCTTCAGCAGGTTTTCCCCGCCGAACCGAATTTCGCCCGAAGGGTAGTCAACGTGGCGGCTGTCCAGCAATTGAAGAATCGAAAGCGCGGTGATGGACTTGCCGGAGCCACTTTCGCCCACCAGGGCGACGGTTTCAGAAGGAGAAACCGACAGGGAGACGTCATTGACGACGTTATTGCCGCCGCCAAAACGGATGGACAGGTTGGAAATCGTGAGCAGTTCTGACATCTCAGTTTTTCCTTGGATCGAAGGCATCCCTGACCGCCTCGCCTACGAACACCAGCAGGGTCAGCATGAGCGCCAGGCTGACAAAGGCAGAAATGCCGAGCCAGGGTGCATGCAGGTTCGATTTCCCCTGGGCAATGAGTTCGCCCAGGGAGGGCGACCCTGGCGGTAGGCCGAATCCGAGAAAGTCGAGGGAGGTCAGACCAGTGATGGCACCGGTCAGGATAAATGGCAGAAAGGTCAGGGTGGCGACCATGGCATTGGGGAGAATATGGCGGAACATGATCTTGCTGTTACCCAGGCCGAGCGCTCGGGCGGCGCGAACGTACTCGAAATTCCTTGCCCGCAGGAACTCGGCTCGTACCACATCCACTAACCCCATCCAGCTGAACAGCAGCATAATCCCCAACAGCCACCAGAAGTTCGGTTGCACGATGCTGGACAGGATAATCAGCAGGTAAAGCGCTGGCAGGCCCGACCAGATCTCGATGAAGCGTTGTCCCAGCAAATCAATCTTGCCACCGTAATAACCCTGGATCGCACCGACCGCGATGCCCACAATGCAGCTCATGATGGTCAGAATGAGCCCGAACAGCACCGAAATCCTGAAACCGTAGATAACCCTGGCTGCCACATCCCGCCCCTGGTCATCGGTGCCCAGCCAGTTCTCTGCCGAGGGTGGCGCCGGAGAGGGCACGTCCAGGTCGAAATTGATGGTGTCGTAGCTGAAATGAATGGGTGGCCAGAGCATCCAGCCGTTGGCCTGAATTTCGTCGCGAATGAACGGATCCCGGTAGTCCGCCTCGGTGGGAAGGAAGCCGCCAAAGTTTTCCTCCGGAATGGTCTGGAACACTGGGGCATACCAGTCACCCTGGTAGGACAGTAACAGCGGTTTGTCATTGGCAATCAGCTCTGCTCCCAGCGTAAGCAGGAACAGCGCGAGAAAGATCCAGAGTGACCAAAAGCCACGGCGGTTGCGCTTGAAATTGGTAAGCCTGCGTTGCTGAATGGGGGTCAGGTTGAAGCCTTTCATGTCAGCCCTCCCGACTCTCAAAGTCGATACGCGGATCAACCAGCACGTAGGTGATGTCGCTGATCAGCTTGAGGATCAGCCCCATAAGGGTAAAGATGAACAAGGTGCCAAAGATTACCGGATAGTCCCGATTCAGTGCCGCCTCGAAGCCCAGCAGTCCCAGCCCGTCCAGCGAGAAAATAACTTCGATCAGCAATGAGCCGGTGAAGAACAGGGCCACCAAAACTCCGGGCAGGCTGGCGATTACGATCAGCATGGCATTGCGGAAGACATGACCATAGAGCACCCGGCGCTCCTCAAGTCCCTTGGCACGGGCGGTGACCACATACTGTTTGCCGATTTCATCGAGGAATGAGTTTTTGGTCAGCAGGGTGAGGGTGGCAAACCCGCCAATGACGTTGGCCGTTACCGGCAAGGTCAGATGCCAGAAATAATCCACGATCTTCTGATACCAGTTAAGCTCCTCCCAATTGGGTGAGGTCAGGCCTCGGAGCGGAAAGAAATCGAAATAGGTACCGCCGGCGAACAACACGATGAGCAGGAAGGCGAACAGGAAGCCGGGGATCGCATAACCCACCACGATCATCGAACTGGTCCAGACGTCGAAACGGGAGCCGTCGGTAACGGCTTTTCTGATACCCAGCGGTATGGAAATGAGATAGATAATCAGCGTGGACCAGAGGCCGAGTGAAATCGAAACCGGCATCTTGTCGATGATCAGTTCGATCACCGATCGGTCGCGGTAGAACGAATCTCCGAAATCGAAGGTCGCGTAGTCCCCGAGCATTTTCAGGAAGCGCTCATGGGGAGGCTTGTCGAAACCGTACATGACCTCCAGTTCCTTCAGCAGCTCGGGGGGGATGCCGCGCGAGCCCCGGCTATCGCCAGACCCGGCGGCGACTTCGCTGCCGCCACCGCCACCCGCGCGGGCGAGTGCGCTGCCGCCATGACCTTCCATCTCAGCGATGAACTGTTCAATAGGCCCACCCGGGGCGGCTTGAACGATGATGAAATTGAGCAGCATGATGCCGATCAGGGTCGGAATAATGAGGGCCAGACGGCGGAGAATATAGGCGCCCATGGCTTATTGCTCAATCCACCAGTTATCCAGGTCGATGCCGTCTTTGGGCGTCACCTCAGGCCGCTGCAGATGTGCCCGGTAAGCGATGCGATCCTTGGTCAGGTGCCATTGGGGAATGGTGTAGTGGCCATGGAGTAGTACACGGTCCAGCGCGCGCACTCGGTGTACCAGCGATTCCCGGTCCGGTGCCTGAATTACCAGATCAATGAGTTGGTCCACCACCGGGTTATTCACCCCTATGATGTTTCGCGAACCGGTTGCGTCGACACTTTGGGATGACCAAAAATCACGCTGCTCGTTGCCGGGTGAATCCGATTGCGGGAAAACCTGGGTGACGATGTCGAAGTCAAAGTTACGGACCCGTTGGATATATTGGGTGGTATCCACCAGGCGCACGTCGACCTCAATTCCGAGTTTCTCAAGATTTGTTTCAAAGGGTAGTACCACCCGTTCGAAGTTTTTCTGGGCCAGCAGAATCTCGAAGCGAAGCGGCTCGCCGGTCTCCACATTGACCATCTGCCGGTTCCGGATTTCGTAGCCGGCTTCTTTTAATAGGTTGAAGGCCGTGCGGAGATTGTCCCGCAGGCTGCTACTGCCATTGGTCGAGGGAGGTGTGTACACCGATTCGAAAACGTCCGGGGGCAGCTGATCCCGGAAAGGTTCGAGAATGGCCAGCTCGTCACCTTGGGGTAAACCGGTCGATGCCAGTTCACTGTTCTCAAAGTAACTGTCAGTACGGGTGTACTGATCGAAAAACAGGTTGGTGTTGGCCCAGCCAAAGTCGAAGGCGTAGGCCAGCGCCTGGCGTACCCTGCGGTCGGCAAACTGCGGTTGACGGGTGTTGAAGGCAAAGCCCTGCAGCCCCACGGGCCGGTGGTGGACGACTGCCTCGGTTACGATCTCGCCCTTGTCGAACTTGTCCCCGGTGTAGGCGGTGGCCCAGTTTTTGGCCGAGGATTCCAGGCGGAAGTCGTAATTACCCGCCTTGAACGATTCGAGCGCCACCGTATCGTCGGTGTAGTAGTCGTAGCGGACTCGGTCGAAATTGAATTGCCCTTTTCGAACCGGCAGATCCTTTGCCCAGTAATCTTCAACGCGCTGATAGGTAATGGAGCGGCCGGCATCGAACTCACCAATACGGTAGGGCCCGCTACCCACCGGTGGGGTTAAACCGTTTTTGCCGAACTCGCGCTCCTGCCAGTAATGTTTGGGCAGTATCGGAAACTGACCAAGGATCAGCGGCAACTCCCGATTTTCAGTGTCGCCGAAGTCGAAGCGAATGCGATGACTGTTTTCCACCGTGACCTTTGATACGTCCCCGTAGTAATTGCGATAGAACGGGTGTCCTTCGGTGGTCAGCACATTAAAGGAAAATTCGACATCTTCGGCAGTAATTGGCTTGCCGTCCTGGAATCTGGCGGATTCCCTGAGGTTGAACGCCACATAGCTGCGATCAGCTGGTGTTTCGACCGACTCGGCGATCAGACCGTAAGCACTGAAGGCCTCGTCCGCGGAGGACTTGAGCAGGGTGTCATAGAGATAGGTATTGATTCCTGCAGCGGCGACGGCGCGGATGACAAATGGATTGAAGGAGTCGAAGCCGTTGGCAACCACGCTCAGTCGTAAGGTTCCGCCCTTGGGAGCCGCGGGGTTTACATAGTCAAAGTGTTCGAAGTCTGCCGGGTAAGCCGGGGTCCCGTGCATGGCGATAGCATGTTTGGGCTCAGCTTCTTGGGCGGCAGTCGGCAGCGGGAGCGCCAAGAGGATGGCAGCCAGGAGAGTGAGCGGGTGGCGGGATGAAGACGTCCTTTTTCTTACCATGGGTCTCGCACGTTTGGGTTATTGTTGTCGGACCGGAGTGCATTCGAACGCCAGGCAAGCCGGTCAAGCGGCCGCCTTCGACGATCGGACAGCGATACACTGAGCTTAGTTGCTGTTTCGAATATCTACGTAGAGTACCAGACTTTGGCCCGGTTGCAGATAACGGGAGGTATTCAGGTTGTTCCAGCTCGCAATATCGCTCACATCCACCGAAAAACGGCTGGCAATAGTCCACAGGGAGTCGCCATTGCGCACCCGGTAGCCGACTCTGCGCACCATGTTATTGCGGTTGCTGGCGGTGCTGTTGGGGGATGCTGTTTTTGACCACAACACCAGTGTCTTGCCGGGAATGAGTGGATCTCCTGGTGCCATATTATTCCAGGAGGCTACTTGCCGCACGCTTACTCCATGGTCCCGGGCGATGTCCCAAAAGGTATCGCCGCTTTGCACCAGATGTTCCACACGTTCACCATTTCCACTCCTGCCGCCGCGGGACTGGGTTGCCGCCAGCCGTTGGTTTTGGCTGAGGGAGTAGGTTGCGTCGCCTTTACTGGCGGTGGGAATCAATAACCTTTGGCCGCTGCGAATCAGATCGCCTCGCATATTGTTGACCTCACGGATGACATCCGGTGTGGTGCCAAACTTCTGAGCAATGCGAATGAGACTGTCGCCGGATTGAACCTGGTAATTGTTCCAGGAGACCCGCTGCTGTACCGGGAGGCTGGCCAACCCATCACGGAAGCGGTCTGCGTTAGTGGTTGGTACCAGCAGTCTATGGGGCCCTGACGGTGTCGTTGCCCAGCGGTTATAGGACGGGTTCAGCAGATAGATCTCTTCCATGGAAGTGCCTGCCAGGTTTGCGGCCTGGGCCAGGTCGAGCTGGGACCCGGTTTCCACGATCTCAAAATAGGGTGTGTCCTCGAGGGCAGGCAGGCTCATGCCATAGGCACCGGGATCGTTATAGATCTTTGCCAGGGCGAGCAACTTGGGGACGTAATGGCGGGTTTCACGCGGGAGATCAAGCGACCAGTAATCCGTCGGCTTGCCAGCGTTTTTATTACGCCGTATCGCCCTGGAGACGGTACCACCCCCACTGTTGTACGCCGCCAGTGCCAAGGTGTAGTCGCCATCGAATCGATTGGCGAGCCGCTCCAGATAGGTGAGCGCGGCGTCGGTGGCGGCGACTATGTCCCGGCGTTCGTCGTGCCACCAGCTTTGGTGCAAACCAAAGTACTTGCCGGTGGAAGGAATGAATTGCCAAAGTCCCGACGCCCTGCCGTGGGAATAGGCAAACGGATCGAACGCGCTCTCGACCACCGGAAGCAGGGCCAGCTCCGCCGGCAGGCCACGCTTTTCGATCTCCGTGATGATGTAGTGCAGGTAGCGGCTGCCTCGTTCAGACACCCGGTCCAGGTAACTGGGGTGCCTTTGGTACCACTCCAATTGCTGGGTAAGCCGTTCGTTGTCCACCGACAGGTCCAGTTGGAAGCCGTTTCTGAGCCGCTGCCACAAGTCATGATTGGCCGGGTCGTCCTCAACCTGAGGGGGAACGGCCTCCAGAGAGGCGCGCGCCTGTGCGGCGGTTTCTTTCAACTCCGGATCAATGGAGTCATCGAGTTGCCCCGTGGACAGGTCGCCGGAGCCATTGCCGGATTCAATGGCTCTGACCAGGTCTTCGTCCCCGGCGGCCACTTGCAGGCTCTCGGACTCCAGTACACTGGTTGAACTGGAGTTGTTCTGGTAGAAGCTGCTGCATCCGCCGGTCAAAGCGCTGGCGAACAGAAGGCAGGTGATACGTCTGGACATCATACTAAAGCTGATCCGGTGTTGGTTCAGTGCGCCAGGGTCACAAACCCTGGGCACCTGAGTGTCGTGTAGGTCAGGAGTCGTTGTACGTCTCCTGAAACGCATTAATTGGCCTCGGGGTTCCCCAGAGCCTGTTCCAGGAACGGTTCAAAGCCACCTCAGTGCGAACGTCAGTTGGAACGTCGGTTGGAACGTCGGTTGAAACGTCGGTTGGAACATAGTGGCTTGAATTCTATGGGAACGGTTTTTGAAGGGTCAAGAAGCCTCTCGTTACGCCATTGAGAGGATTTGTTAACGATGGCCGTGAACGGACCCTAAAAGTGGTCCTTGCCGTGGCGTACCGCAGCAAACACGGCGTCCGCTCCTTCCTCCGCCAAGCCATGGCAACGGGCGTAGTCAGATGCGGCGGCAACCACGTCCGGGTCGTCCCAGCGCAGGAACGGGTTCAGGGATCGTTCCTGCCCCAGAATGCCGGGCACCGTTGGCTCGTTGCGATCACGACGCCGCTGACATTCGGCCTCAAACTGGGCCAATCCGGTATCCTGCGGAAGCAAGTGGCGTGCATACTTCAGGTTGGCGAGCGTGTATTCGTGGGCGCAGTAGAAGGCCGTCTCGTCGGGCAGGCTGCGAAGGTGTTCCAGCGAGGATCGCATTTGAGAGGGTGTGCCTTCAAACAGCCGGCCGCAGCCACAGACAAACAGGGTATCGCCACAAAAAAGAACGGGGCGTCCGTGGATCTCCGTGTCCGTAAAGTAGGCGATATGGTCGAGGGTGTGGCCTGGCACTTCCAGCACCGTGAAGGCCAGCGTTTCCCACATCACCCGATCACCCGCGACAACCGATTCGGTGCAACCACGATAGGGCGATGTCCGAGGGCCAACGATCCGCACGCCGGGCGCGTGCCGCGCCAGCTCGGCAATGCCTCCGACGTGATCCGGGTGGTGGTGGGTCACCAAGACGGTGTCTAGTCGAAGCCCCTGTTGTTCCAGGTGGTCCAGAACGGGCTTGGCATGGCCGGGGTCGACCACCAGCGCCTTGCCGCTGTCGCGGTCGGAAAGGCACCAGATGTAATTGTCGTTGAACGCCGGAATCGGATGGATGCGCAGCATGTTTTCTCACGTAGGAGCTGGTGGGTGTGACTGCTATGATAGAACAATCAATAACGCGCCCCAACCCGGATACAACCACCATCGCAGGGCGGGATAACGGAGGCGATTGTGGGAAAGCGCACCATGAAACCGGTCACTGTTAGTTTTTCCGAACGTTACCAAAGTTTCGAACAATGGTTTCAGACTCCGCTGGGACGTGCCCTGATCTCGGACCAGCGGCGCTGTGTGGACAAGGTGCTGGCGGACGTTCTGCCCGGAGCTCGCCTGTTGCAGGTGGGCATCAGTCATCGTTTGCCGCTAGCCGCCGGGTGCGATTTCACAACCAGGTTTATCTCAACCCCGCATTGGTGCCAGGACCTTCCGGAGAACGTGGTTATTTGCGATGGCGATGAGCTGCCTTTTTTTGATGGTTCCATGGATCTGGTGATCCTTCACCACACCGCGGATTTCTCGGCCTATCCCCACCAGGTGGTGAGAGAAGCCTCGCGGATCCTGCGGGGTGGAGGGCAGCTGGTGGTTATCGGCTTCAATCCGTTGAGTTTCTGGGGGCTGGGCAAGCTGCTCAGCCGGAATCGGAGTGGTCCTTGGGGCGGGCGCTTTCTGTTCCGCTCCAGGATGGAAGACTGGCTCAATTTACTCGACTTTGAGGTGGAGAAATCCTCCTGCTATTTCATGAGGTTGCCAGTACAAAATCAGAATTTACTTGAAAGGTTTTTCAAGCTCGAACGATTTGGCGGCCATCGATTCCTGCCGATTGGGGCCTATTACTGTATCCTTGCCACCAAGCGTATCGGTGCGTTGATCAAGGCAAGACCGGTATGGCGGCCGGATAACGTGGTTGCTCTACCTGGAGCGGGGGCGATTGGTGCATCGCGAGGATACATACGAACCATTAGGAATCGGAATGACAAACAAGGTTGTGATGTATACCGACGGGGCTTGTAAGGGCAACCCTGGTCCCGGCGGTTGGGGTGTGGTTCTGCGCTATGGCGATGCCATGAAGACGTTGCACGGTGGTGAAAAGAACACCACCAATAACCGAATGGAGCTAATGGCGGCCATTCAGGGACTGAAGCTGCTCAAGCGGGCCTGTGCCGTGGAGTTGTACACCGATTCACAGTATGTCCGTAAGGGGATTACCGAGTGGATGGCCGGCTGGAAGAAAAACGGCTGGAAAACCGCTGCCCGCAAACCGGTGAAGAACGACGATCTGTGGAAGACGCTGGATGCGGAAGTGGCGCGACACACGGTCAACTGGCATTGGGTCAAGGGGCATGCCGGTGTGCCGGATAACGAACTTGCCGACGAATTGGCCAATCGTGGCGTCGATGAACTGATTTCGGCTTAGTTGGAGGTATAAATGCGACAAATCGTGCTGGATACCGAAACCACAGGTATCGATCCGAATGCGGGGCACCGGATCATCGAGATAGGGTGTGTCGAGCTGATGGAGCGTCAGCTCACCGGCAGGCACTACCATGTCTATATCAACCCGCAGCGGGAAGTGGAAGCCGAAGCAATTACCGTACACGGCATCACCAACGAGTTTTTGGCCGATAAGCCGTTGTTTAAGGAAATTGCCGACGAATTCTTTGAGTTCATCAAGGGTGCCGAGCTGGTGATTCATAATGCGGCGTTCGACGTGGGCTTCATGGACGCCGAATTCGCTCGCCTGAAACCAGTCCGCAAAACTGCAGACCATTGCGGCATCGTCGACACCCTGGCCATCGCTCGCAAAAAACACCCGGGGCAGAAGAATAACCTGGACGCGCTGTGTAAGCGCTATGGCGTGGACAACAGCAGCCGGGACCTGCACGGGGCGTTGCTCGACGCCGAGATCCTGGCCGATGTGTTTCTGCTGCTGACCGGCGGTCAAACCGCGTTGTCGTTGGATGAAAATGAAGGTAAGCAGGGCGATAGCGCAGGCATTCGCAGATTGGCGCCTGGCCGTCCCCAGCTGGCGGTGGTGAGGGCCAGCGCCGAAGAGGTTGAGGCTCATGATGAGCTGCTGGGGGTGATCGAGAAGGCCGCCGGCGAAACGGTGTGGGGCAAGCTGATCGACGCCTAGCCCGGAAGGATTCTCATCCACTCGTCGCCCTTGGGTGAGAGCGAGGTCAGGTGAGAACTGGGTCAGAGTGTACTTATTGTTACATTTAGGGTTTCTTGAGGTGCTTGAGTTTTGTGATATAAGTAATGGTTAGTTCGCCAGTTTTTTACGGACTCAAGATGCCTCCCGGACAATGTTCGTATTGAGCCAGGCCTGAATAATAAAGAGGACGCGGCTCGCCCCGCACACGGAACAGGAAGCGTTTATGGTTCAGTCGTCATTAGCGACGAAGTCACAGTCGTTTGACCTGGTCAAAAGTGAAATTGAGCAGACCATCAGACAGTCGGAAACCAGTCTGGAGCGCTTTCAGGAAAACAGGGAAAGCGGGGAAGATCTGCAGAACTGCGTCGATTACATTAACCAGCTCAGGGGTATCTTTGTGCTGGTTGAGCTTCGCGGCGGATCTCTGTTATGCCAGGAGGCGGTTTCACTGGCCAACGATGTGCCGGTCGGTGCCAACGACGACAAAAATATCCTGCTGACCGCCCTGAACAGCGCGCTTTTTATCCTCCGTCGTTACGTCGAGTATTACCACCAGCAACGGGAAGATCATCCTGAACTGCTGTTGCCGGTTATTAACGAACTGCGCGAGGCCCGGCGCGAGAAACCCTATCAGGAATCCTGCTTCTTTGACTTGGACGTTAAGCGTCGCCCCAATTTTTGTAAGACCCTTTCCGTAGAGCCTTTCGAGGGCGATGAGCGGGAATTTGAAATCATGGCCCGGCGGATGCGGTTGACCTTTCAGGTCGCGCTGTTGGGTGTGTTGCGCAACCGCAACGAAGACGTCAGTAAGAAACTGATTGGCCGTGCGGCCCGGGGCTTTGTCCGGTTGTGTGCGGGAGAGCCCATGGCTCAGATGTGGTGCCTGGTTGCCACCGTGGCCGATACCATGCTTGATCGCGCCATGGGGTTTGGCAAGGCCCGTAAGCGTTTGTTGATGAGGGTCGAACGTTATTCACGGGAAATTGTTTACGTGGGCCGGGTTGCCGCGGGTAAAGACGCGCCGGACTCCCTGATCAAGGAGCTGATTTATCTGCTCTATCGAAGTGGCTCGGCCAACCCCGAAGTCACGGCTGTGTTGTCGGCGTTCAACCTGAATCCGGCGGACTATTCGGACTCGATGTTCGAAGCTCATAGCAAAAGACTGTACGGTCCGGGCACCGATGTCCTGCAGTCACTCTCCACAGCGCTGCAGGAAGAGCTTAATCAGCTAAAAGACAAACTGGATATCATCGAGCGGGGTATCGAGCCGGACCTGGCTGAACTTGCGGCCATCGCCTCCACGCTGGAGCGTCTGGCAAACACCCTGGTGATGCTTGACCTTAAGAAACTGGCAGACGCGGCGCGGGGAGAGGCGGTCAAGCTTCGCCAGTGGGAAGCCGAGTCCAGGCTGCCTGGAGAAGAAGAGCTGTTTCGGCTTGCGGATTCGGTGCTGGCGATCGAAGGGGCCATTATTCAGATGGTGCACCACGGGATCACATCGGAAACCGACGCCCTGGCTCAGCTCCAATCTAGCCGGGAAGAGTCTCTCTACCTGAAAGAGGCGATGTTTGTGGTGGCGGACGAGGCTCGAAGTGCGCTCACCCTTGCCAAGCGAGCCATCACGGCCTTTGTTGAATCCAACTACGACAAGCTGCACCTGGCGAACCTTCCGGGCACGCTCCACAGCATCTGGGGTGGGCTTGAGTTGGTGGAGGATTCGCAGGCCGCCGGCGTACTCAACCGGGTGGCCAATTCCATTCAGCGCAATCTGCTTGATGAGAAGGGCGCGCCTTCTGGACAGGTTCTGGAAGCGCTGGCCGACGCCTTGACGTCGCTTGAATACTACATTGAGAGCGTAGGCAGTCGGGATGACCGCAATCCCGAATTGCTTAAGTTGGCGGAATCTTCCCTTGATGATGTAGGGTTGTAAGTTTTCATGTCTTACCAGTCGGCCATCACCCTAATGGCCGTATTTGGCGGCCTGCTGGTGTTGGGTGGAATGGCATTCTTTGTTCGTCCGCGCTGGTTTCTTGGTTGGCTCAAGGGCATGCTCGCGATGGCACTGCTACTTGCAGGCGGCTACTCGCTAGTGCTGGCCGCCGGCATGAGTCATTACCAGACCTTGGCCGGCATGGACGTGGTGGCGACTGTTGAAGTGCACAATTTGGCGCCGCAGTCCTGGAATGTGACGATACAGCGAGCGGGCGTCCCTCCCGAAACTCATCACCTAAGTGGCGACCAGTGGCAAGTGGATGCGAGAATTGTCCGCTTCGGCGGCCCCATGGGCTGGTTGGGAGTGTCTCCGGGGTATCGCCTGGAAAGACTGGGAGGGCGCTATCTATCCCTGGAGCATGAACTGCAGGCCGCCCGTACCGTAATTGACTTGGCGTCCGATGGCTGGCCGGATATCTGGGCGTGGGATCAGGTGTTCAATTTACCCTTTGTCGAAGGGATCTATGGGAACGCAACCTTCATGCCGATGAAAGATCGGGCCAGATTCGCCGTCAAGCTGTCTTCCAGCGGATTGGTTGCTGTGGCGATGAATGACGAAGCGAGGGACGCGGTAAAACTGTGGGGGGAGTGAACCGGGAAACCCGCCGGCTGGCAGGCTTCCGGAAAAAGATCGGTCGATCTTTAGCCCATGGTGAACAGTTCACCCAGCTTGGTTGCCAGCATCATGTCGCCTTCTGCGCGCAGCTGACCAGCCATGAACGCCTGCATGCCGTCTGTTTCGCCGGAAACGATGCCTTGCAGGGTTTCGGAGTTCATGATCAGGGTAACGGAAGGATCGTCGTTAGCACCCTCGACCAGCTTGCAAGTGCCATCGTTGATGACCAGGTGGTAGGTCTTGTCGTCTTCAATGTCGAACTGGAAAATGAGATCCAGGCCAGAGGCGGCGTCTGCGTTGAAGTTCTGTTCGAGCTTTTCAAATACCTGAGCTACAGACATTATTTTACCCTTATAAAATTGGCTTGCGCTTCATTGTGTTTCTTAACAGTGTTTCTTCACGGATCGCAGCCTAGCAGAATGGTGAGTCTTTCACGCTGGCGATCCTGTGTAGCCATTCGACTTTAGGTTGAGGGCTAGGCCCTGTCAAGCCCGATCGAACGCTCGTTTAAATTTTGCATTTCGGTTCGTCTGGCCTGACTGAGCAGCCTTAATACCTTGTTCCCTGGCGATCCTCAGTTACAATCGGATGCGTTCGATTTGCGAGGTGCCAATCGCAAGGTGCCATTTACGAGGTACCAACTGACGAGGTACTTACTAACTGACGAGGTACTTACTAACTGACTCAGTACCAACGTCGTTGATCGGCAACGCACTATTCATGGATGCCAAGGTTGGAGAATCCCATTGGAATTTTTGACAGAATTCGGTTTGTTTTTGGCGAAAACCGTCACCCTGGTGGTCGCGGTTATCGTTCTAGTATCCGCCATTATTTCCGCGGCCCAGAAAGACAGGGAAGGTCAGGGGCTAGATGGCGAGCTCCGTACCCGCAAGCTGAACGATCGCTATCGCCGTTTGAAAGAGGCGCTGGAGGCGAGGTTGCTGGATGAGCATGAGCTCAAGCGATGGCAAAAAGCCCGCAAAAAGGCGCGCAAGGCCGAAGAGAAGTCACACAAGCAGCAGGCGAAATCGTCAGACGGCGCCAGTGAAGCCCGCCGGCAGCGCGTTTTCGTGATCGATTTCGAAGGTGATATCAAGGCCAGTGATACCGATAGCCTGCGCAAATCCATTACCGGCGTGCTCAGTGTCGCCGAGCCGGGCGTTGATGAAGTGGTGGTCCGGCTGGAGAGCGGGGGAGGGCTGGTGCATTCCTACGGCCTTGCGGCTGCCCAATTGGATCGAATCCGCAGCAAGGGGGTTACCCTCACCGCCTGCGTGGATAAAGTGGCCGCCAGCGGCGGCTATATGATGGCGTGTGTAGCGGACAAGATCATCGCCTCGCCGTTTGCCATCCTGGGGTCCATTGGTGTGGTCGCTCAGCTGCCCAATTTCCATCGCTTACTGAAAAAGAACGATGTGGATTTTGAGGTGCTGACCGCCGGCGAGCACAAGCGAACCTTAACGGTGTTTGGCGAAAACACCGAGAAGGGCCGGCAGAAGTTCCTTTCCGATCTGGAGGACACTCACGGCCTGTTTAAAGAGTATGTCAGCCAACGCCGACCCGATCTCGATATCGCGACGGTAGCCAACGGCGACATCTGGTTCGGGAAACGGGCCTTGGACGTTAGGCTTATTGATGAAATCAAGACCTCCGACGAGTATTTGATAGAGGCGTGTGAGCGGGCAGATGTGGTGTCGGTTGGCTTCCACCACAAGCGATCGCTGCCGGAGCGGCTCGGCCTGGCCACAACCGCGGCCATCGAGCATACCTTCTGGCGTGTCGCCGGCGCCTTTCGCAATCAAAAACTGCAATAAGAAACGAGTCAGGAGTGAAGAAGATGACGTCAAATATCGCATTCAAAGCATGGCGGATCGTGGAGCAGGACGGCGAATATGTGGGGTCTGAACAGGCCCTCACAACCAGTGATTTGCCGGACGGCGAGGTGTTGATCCGGGTTTCCCATTCTTCGCTCAACTACAAAGACGCGCTGTCAGCCTCTGGCAATAAAGGCGTGACCCGGAACTACCCGCATACACCGGGTATTGACGCCGCCGGGGAAGTTGTCGAGTCGGCGAGTGGCACGCCTGCGGTCGGTGAGCGGGTCATTGTCACCGGATACGATCTGGGCATGAATACCGCCGGCGGGTTTGGAGAATACATTCGTGTGCCAGCTCGCTGGTGCGTGCCCATGCCGTCGGACTGGGACGCGGCTCGCGCCATGGTATATGGCACCGCTGGATTAACCGCAGGACTGTGCGTCTCCAAGCTGCTGCAGGTTGGCGCCAAACCTGAAGACGGACGGGTCGCTGTGTCGGGTGCCAGTGGCGCCGTAGGCAGCGTTGCCGTGGAGCTGTTGGCTTCCTTGGGATTTGAGGTTGTTGCCATCAGTGGCAAAGAGGACCAGGTCGGAGTGCTCAAAGATTTGGGGGCCGCCGAGGTCGTTGGCCGGGACGCGCTGGCGGAACAGAAAAAGCCGCTATTGAGGCCGAGTTACGCTCACGGTATTGATACCGTAGGTGGCGCGCCGCTGGCCGAGCTGCTCAAGCAGATTCAGCCTGGCGGGTCGGTGTCCTGCTGCGGATTGGTTGCGGGTCCGCAACTTGAGACAACGGTGCTACCGTTTATCCTGCGCGGAGTCAACCTGTTGGGTGTCGACTCGGTGGAGATTGCGTTGGATGCGAAACAGGCGGTCTGGCAGAAACTGGCCGGACCCTGGCGGTGCCCGCAGACTGAAGCCCATGCGCGCACGATCGGTCGGGCAGATCTTGGGGATGCCTTGGGAGCGTTTCTTGAGGGTGCGTCTTCAGGGAAGGTGGTACTGGATCACGCGCTTTAGGGAAGGCGCTTCGGCGCGCCCCTTCCGCTATCTGGAAGGGGCGCCCGAACTCATCGCGGTCAGGAACTCCGGCGACGGAACAACGGAACGTCCGTATCGGTGGCAGCCTGATAGCCCTGGCTGAAGAAGTTGAGGCACTCCTTCGCTTTGCTGGCGTCCTTGTCGGCGCGGAGTGCATAGCTATCAAAGCCGCATCGTTTCATAAACTGAAGCTGGTCAAGCAAGACATCGCCAATGGCTCTCAGCTCATTCTTGTATCCGTAGCGTTCCCGCAGCAGGCGGCCAATGCTGTAGCCTCGGCCATCGGCGAACTTGGGAAAGTTGACGGCGATCAGGGGCAGTTCGTTGACCACACCGTCCAGAGTTTCCGGTTCGTCGTGGCTGTCGAGCCAGACACCGATGTCGTCCCGGCCCTCGAAATGCTCTTTGCCCGCCAGCCACAAATCGATCGGGATCAGCGCCGGAGTGCTTGGGACTTCAAGCGAGTCGCCAGCCGCCGGGCGAGCCACGACGGTCCAGTTGTCTGCCTTGATGGTGCCGTCTTGAGTGATGATGTCAGGCATACACGCGCTCCTTGAAAGGATCAATTCCAATACGGCGGTAGGTGTCGAGGAACTCTTCTTCTTCGGTCCGGTTTGCGACGTACACGTCGATAATCTTGGCGATTACGTCAGGCATGTCGTTACGGGCGAAGGAGGGGCCCAGGATTTTGCCAATCGTGGCGTCATGGTGGGAGGAGCCGCCCAGGCTGATCTGGTAGAACTCTTCACCTTTCTTGTCGACACCCAGTACACCAATGTTGCCAACGTGATGGTGGCCACAGGCATTCATGCAACCAGAGATATTCAGGTCGATGTTGCCCAGGTCGTAGAGGAAATCCATGTCGTCGAAGCGTCGCTGAATGGCTTCAGCAACCGGTATCGACTTGGCATTGGCCAGGGCGCAGAAATCACCACCAGGACAGCAGATGATGTCGGTGAGGGTGTTGAGGTTTGGCGTCGCAAAGCCCAGGGGGGTGATTGCCTGCCACAGATCAAACAACTGGTCTTGCCGGACATCCGCCAGAACGACGTTCTGTTGATGGGTGATTCGAACCTCGCCAAAACTGTAGGTTTCGGCCAGCTCGGCAATGCTTTCCAGCTGTCGGTCGCTAACGTCGCCAGGAGGGGTGCCGGTCTCTTTCACGGTCAAGGTGACGATGGCGTAACCCGCTTTCTTATGGGTATCGACGTTATGACTGATCCACTGATCGAAGGCCTTGTTCTCGAAGCGCAGCTTGGCGAGCGCTTCACTCTGGTCCGCGACGGTCTGGTAGGCCGGCTCGGTGAAGAAAGCCTTCACCCGTTCGATAGCCCCATCGTTCAGCTTGGTGGGGGAGTCTTTGAGGTGAGCCCATTCGGCTTCAACCTTCTCCGCAAACCCGGCCGGAGTGAGCGCCTTGACCAGAATCTTGATGCGTGCCTTGTACTTGTTGTCCCGGCGGCCGTAACGGTTGTACACCCGTACGACGGCTTCCAGGTAGGTCAACAGGTCATGCTCCGGCAGGAACTGGCGAATGACAGGGCCCACCATCGGAGTGCGGCCCAGGCCGCCGCCCACGTGTACCCGGAAGCCCAGTTCACCGGCGTCGTTTTTCACGATCTGGAGCCCGATGTCGTGAACCTGAATGGCGGCACGGTCGGTGTGCTCCGAGGCGTTTACCGCAATCTTGAACTTACGGGGCAGAAACGCGAATTCGGGGTGGAAGGTGGACCACTGCCGAATAATCTCACAGTAAGGACGAGGATCAACCAACTCGTCGTCCTGAACGGCAGCAAACTGGTCGGTGGTGGTGTTCCGAATGCAGTTGCCGCTGGTCTGGGTGGCGTGCATCTCAACCTCAGCCAGTTCGGCGAGGATGTCCGGTACGTCTTCCAGGTTTGGCCAGTTCAGCTGGACGTTCTGACGAGTGGTGAAGTGGGCATAGCCCTTGTCATAATCTCGGGAGATACGTGCCAGGCGTCGCAGCTGTTCAGCACGCAGCATGCCGTAGGGCACACAGATACGCAGCATCGGCGCGAAGCGTTGAACGTACAAACCGTTTTGAAGACGCAGTGGAAGGAACTCTTCTTCGCTCAGCTCGCCGGCCAGTGCCCGGTCAGTCTGGTGGCGGAATTGGGCAACCCGTTCGGCCAGAATTTGCCGATCGTGCTCGTCGTAAACATACATAGCGGAACTTCCTGCTAACAAGATTGCTGGCTATTTTGCCGGGGAGAATATCATCCCTGCTTTATTGTTAAAATGATTATTTCAAAATATGGTTATCGATTAAGGCGATATAAATTCTATATCAATGGCCTTGCTGCGGATTGGACGAAACGGGCATCCCGGCCTAGATTAAGGAAGTCGCCGGACTGGCGGCCAGCATAGTGAGGTCGCCGGTTGGGCGACCAGGAAGACTGCTCTGACAGCACTCAATAATGACAATCAATAACGACAACCAATAACGACAATCAATAACGAAAATAGAGGTGGCGTGATGAAGAAGAGTGTCCGAACCGACAGTCAGGTCGATGCCGTTGCGGCAGTGGTTCTGGTGTTTCTGGTGGTGGCGTTTGCAGTGACCTGGGTGTCAGGCCAATAGCTGTCGCTAGCTGGTTGCCAGGACCCATTGCACCAGCAGGATCAGGGTGGCCACGAAGCCGACCGTAAACAGCACACCCGCAGCGATGTAAGGCCAGGGGCTGTGGCTGGCAAAATCTTCTTCCCGGCGCTTGTTGGATTGAACGCCAAACGCGCCGGCAAGAATGCTCTGCATCACCTTGAGAACACCGGGGCTGCTGGTGCCTTGCCTGTGGCCAGCGGTTTTAGCGGTGTCTTCGTTCCGATTGGTCATGGTGCGATCTCCCTCCGTTCGACACGGCTGGCTCCCGGCATCAGTCTCCGTTATTCCGCCGGATCGTAGGCCAGGCTGGGGGCTAGCCAGCGTTCGGCATCCTCTCGTGATACGCCCTTTCGTTCAGCATAGTCTTCAACTTGGTCGCGGCCAATTCTTCCGACGGCAAAATACTTGGAATCGGGGTGGGCGAAGTACCAGCCCGACACGGCTGCGGCCGGGAACATGGCGAAGTGTTCCGTGAGCTCGATGCTGGTTTGCCTGGTGGCATCCAGCAGCTCAAACAAGGCCGCCTTTTCGGTATGATCCGGGCACGCTGGGTAACCGGGCGCAGGGCGGATGCCGAGGTATCGCTCTCGAATCAGCTCCTCATTGGCCAGCGTTTCCTCGGGAGCATAGCCCCAGAATTCCTTCCGCACACGCTCATGCATACGTTCTGCAAAGGCTTCCGCAAGACGGTCGGCGAGGGCCTTGACCATGATGGCGTTGTAATCGTCGTTGCGTTCTTTGTATTCGTTGGCGAGTTCTTCGGCCCCAATGCCGGTCGTCACAGCAAAACCGCCAACGTAATCGCACTGTCCGGCATCCTCAGGCAGCAGAAAATCCGACAGCGCGGACATGGCCTTGCCGGGTGACTTTTCGTCTTGCTGGCGCAGGTGGTGCAGAGTCGTGAGTTCTTCGCTGCGGGATTCGTCGCGATACACCACGATGTCGTCACCCCGTCGGTTGGCTGGCCAGAAACCTATGACGCCTCGCGCCGTGACGCGCCGCTCATCGATCATCTGGCGGAGAATGCGCTGGGCATCGTCAAACAGCGTGCGTGCGGCGTCACCGCGCTTGGGATCGTCGAAGATGGCGGGGTATTTTCCGGACAGGTCCCAGGAAATGAAGAACGGGGTCCAGTCGATGTAGTCCACCAGTTCGGACAGGTCATAGTCGTCGAACGTGCGGATACCGGTAAAGGCCGGTTTGGACGGCGTGAAATTGCTCCAGTCGAGTTCCGTTGCGCGCTCCCGGGCTTCGTTCAGGGAAACCAGTTTGACCCGGTCGCCCCGGTTCTTTCTGCGCTCGCGGATCTCGTCGTACTCCGTTCTGGCTGCGTCAACGAAGGCGGTCTTGGCGGTATCGCTCAGCAGCTGGGAAGCGACGTTCACGCAGCGGGAGGCGTCGGCCACGTAGAGGGCAATGTCATTCTTGTACTGAGGTTCGATCTTGACCGCGGTGTGGGCCTTGGAGGTGGTAGCGCCACCGATCATCAGAGGAATGTCGAAGTCCAGGCGCTGCATTTCGCGGGCAACGTAGACCATTTCGTCCAGGGACGGCGTGATCAGGCCGCTCAGCCCGATGATGTCGACGTTTTCTTTCCGGGCGGTCTCGAGAATCTTGTCGCAGGGCACCATGACGCCAAGATCGATCACTTCATAGTTATTGCACTGCAGCACCACCCCGACGATGTTCTTGCCGATATCGTGCACATCGCCCTTGACCGTGGCCATGAGAATTTTTCCCTTGGCTTTTTGGCCTCCGCTTTTCTCCGCCTCAATGAACGGGATCAGGTGGGCGACCGCCTGCTTCATCACGCGAGCGCTCTTGACCACTTGGGGGAGGAACATCTTGCCGTCACCGAACAGGTCGCCGACCACGCTCATACCATCCATCAGCGGACCTTCGATGACCTCGATGGGGCGTGCGGCCTCCTGCCGGCAGATTTCAGTGTCCTCTACGATGTAGGTGGTGATGCCTTTGACCAGCGCGTGTTCGACGCGTTTCTCCACCGGCCACTTGCGCCAGGCCAGATCCTCTTCCTGGGTCTTGCCTCCTTTGCCTTTGTAGCGTTCGGCGATTTCCAGCAGGCGGTCGGTGGCGTCGTCGCGCTTATTGAGCACGACGTCCTCAACCAGCTCTTTCAGCTCGGGGTCGATTTCGTCGTAAATCACCAGCTGTCCGGGATTGACAATCCCCATGTTCATGCCGGCCTTGATGGCGTGGTACAGAAACACCGAATGGATCGCCTCGCGAACGACGTCGTTACCACGGAAAGAGAACGAGACGTTACTGACACCGCCGGAAACCGAGGCGTGGGGCAGGTTGGTGCGGATCCAGCGGGTGGCGTTGATGAAATCCACTGCGTAGTTGTTGTGCTCTTCGATGCCAGTGGCGATGGCAAAGATGTTGGGGTCGAAAATGATGTCCCCAGGATTGAATCCGATGCCAGTCAGCACGTCATAGGAACGCTGGCAGATTTCGGTCTTGCGCTCGTAGGTGTCGGCCTGGCCGGTCTCGTCAAACGCCATGACCACCACGGCGGCACCGTAGCGCATGCAATCGCGAGCGCGTTTGATGAACTCTTCTTCGCCTTCCTTGAGACTGATGGAGTTGACCACAGGCTTGCCCTGGACGCAGCGCAAGCCCGCTTCGATCACTTCCCATTTCGAGGAGTCCAGCATAATGGGGACGCGGGAAATGTCGGGTTCCGAGGCCACCAGGTTCAGGAACGTGACCATCACGTCCTGGGACTCCAGCATGCCTTCGTCCATGTTGATGTCGATGATCTGGGCGCCGTTTTCAACCTGGTCCCGGGCTACGCTGAGGGCCTCTTCGTACTGTTCTTCCTTGATCAGACGGAGGAAACGCTTGGAACCGGTGACGTTGGTCCGTTCGCCCACATTAATGAACAGTGTGTTCTCGTCGCCGGTGAACGGCTCCAGGCCAGACAGGCGCAGCGCCGGCTTGATGTCAGGAATCTGCCTGGGCGGGTACTTTTCAACCGCTTTGGCGATGGCGGCGATGTGATCCGGTCGGGAGCCGCAGCAGCCGCCGATAATGTTTAGGAACCCGTCCCGGGCGAAGCCTTCGACAATCTCCGCCATCTCTTCCGGCGACTGGTCGTATTCGCCGAACTCGTTGGGCAGGCCGGCGTTGGGGTGGGCACTGACGTAGGTGGTCGCCCGATTGGACAGCTCCTCGACGTAGGGCCGCAGGGCGTCGGCGCCCAGGGCACAGTTAAGGCCTACGGAGATGGGCCGGGCATGGGCGATGGAGTTCCAGAACGCCTCGGTGGTTTGGCCGGAAAGCGTTCGGCCAGAGGCATCGGTAATGGTGCCAGAGATCATGATCGGCAAGAAAATGCCGCTGTCCTCAAAATACTGTTGAGTGGCGTAAATTGCGGCCTTGGCGTTCAGCGTATCGAAAACGGTTTCGATCAGGATCAGGTCAGAGCCACCCTCGACCAAGCCGCCGACCGCCTCGTAGTAATTGTCCACCAGGGTTTGAAAATCTACATTTCTGAACCCGGGGTTGTTGACATCGGGCGATATGGAGGCGGTGCGGGAGGTGGGCCCCACCGCGCCGGCAACAAAACGCGGCTTGTCCGGATTGCGTGCGGTCACCTCATCGGCAATCTGGCGGGCAAGCCGGGCCGATTCCACATTGAGTTCACGAGCGATGGCCTCAAGGCCGTAGTCGGCCTGGGACAGCTGGGTGGAGTTGAAGGTGTTTGTTTCAATGATGTCGGCGCCGGCCACCAGGTAATCCTCATGGATTCTGAGGAGCAGGTCGGGCTGGGACAGGCACAGCAAGTCGTTGTTACCCCGGACTTCCCGGTCGTAATCGGCGAACCGCTCGCCACGAAACGCGGCTTCGTCCAGTTTCTCGTTCTGGATCATGGTGCCCATGCCACCATCGAGAATGACGATGCGCTCTTTCAAAATCTTGTTGAGTGAGGCTAGGCGCGTTTCGCGATCAGTCATAACAAACAGTTCCGAGGGTTCAGGGAAGTATCAGTGGCGCGAGATCATAGCAAAATTGCGGAATTGCGTCCCGATGCATTTGATCTATCGATATTATCGCCAATCTGCCGCCGCGGACAAAAGACTGAGTGTTTTACTTGGTCTTTTTTGTTGTCGGCAAGTCCATTAAAATAGTCCCACATTCGTTGAACAGGTTGTAGAGATGGCCCAGGTAACTGTGACAGATCCCGCGCGTGACTACTTAGCGCAACTTATTGAAAAGCAGGATGTGGAAGGCATGGGCGTCCGAATCTTCGTGACCCAGCCAGGCACCAAGCACGCGGAAACCTGTTTGGCTTACTGTCCGCCCAACGAGATTGTGCCGACCGACGAGAAGATTGAACTCGGTAAATTTGTCCTGTACCTGGACCATGCCTCAGTGCCGTTTCTGGAGGAGGCGTTTGTCGATTACTCCAAGGACCAGATGGGCGGCCAGCTCACCATCAAGGCGCCAAACGCCAAGGTGCCCAATGTCGACGAAAATGCGCCGCTCACCGATCGCATCAACTACGTGCTCGCGTCCGAGATCAACCCCGGGTTGGCGTCCCACGGGGGCGAGGTGTCGCTGGTGGAGGTGGTGGAAGAGTCCATTGCAGTGCTGAGATTTGGCGGCGGGTGTCAGGGCTGCAGTGCCGTCAGCCTGACCCTGAAGCAGGGCGTCGAAACCACCCTGAAGGAGCGGGTTCCTGAGATCACCGCGGTGAGAGACGTGACAGATCATTCTGTCAAGGATAATGCATACTACCAGTAATGGACGCGGGAGCCTCTGAGATCTAGGGATTCCAGATTTATTTGGGACCCCTAACTGGTTGACTTCAAAAAGAGACCGGCATTGCGCCGGTCTTTTTTTTGCTGCCTGGTTTTCGCCCATTTGGGGGCTGCACGGCCAATGCCGGTGGAAAGCTAATACATCATCATTTAGCCAACTAAGAAAAGGTGGTCGTCCTGTCGTCAGGCGCTCACTGACCTATTTGCTTGCGCTTTAGCGCTCAAACTTGTCTTTTGGGGTTTCTTTTGGTCGATATCGCACTTTGGTCTGTGCCATTAATGGCGGCAATAGTCGGTTGGGTAACCAACTGGCTTGCTATTCAGATGTCGTTCTATCCGGTCCAGTTTATCGGGGTCGGTGTTATTGGCTGGCAGGGTGTTATTCCCCGCAAAGCCGAAAAGATGGCGCATATCTGTATCGACCGTACGCTGCAGCAGTTCGGAAACCTCAACGCCGTATACAGCAAGCTGGAACCCCAGCGAATCGTCGAGCAGATCGTGTCGCAGGTGAACCCCCGGCTGGACGAGTATATCGATGAAGTCATGTATGAGATTCAGCCGGTATTGTGGGACAACTTGCCGTTGTTCCTTCGCAATCGCATTTACGAATGGGCTCGGGAGCAATTGCCTTCCCGTATCGAATCTCTGGTTGAAGACTTTGGTGACGATCTCAATGATCTCGTTGATCTCAAGGCGCTACTCAGCCGTGAGTTGACCCGCCACCCTGATTTGATGAACCGCATCTTCAAGCAGGCGGGTTCGGTGGAGTTGAACTCGGTCATCAATAAAGGTGCCATCATTGGTGGCCTGCTGGGGGCGATCCTGGCACCGCTCTGGCTGCGTTATCCCGAGCCCTGGTTGCTGCCGCTTGGCGGCCTGGTGGTAGGCTTTGTCACCAACTGGCTCGCCATCAACCTGATCTTTAGCCCGCTCAAGCCCCGGCGCTTGCTGTTCTGGCGAGTGCAGGGTCTTTTTCTGCGTCGTCAGCCCGAAATCAGTGACATCTGGTCACGGCTCGTTGCCGAAGAGCTGTTCACGGTGGAAAGAGTGGCCGATGCCATGCTCCATGGCGATCATGGGGATCGCACACGGGCCATCATCCAGAAGCATCTGCGCCCGTTACTGGATAATACCGTAGTCATGAAACTCACCACCCAGCTGGCCATTGGAATGACCGGCTATACCGACCTTAAGAAGGCGATGAACGACAAGGCGGTCATGGCTACCAGAGATGTGTTCGATGATCGGGAGTTCAACCGGGAAAGGGCGCCAATTGTAGCGGGCGTGCTGTCCGAGCAGATGAAGCGATTGGAGCCTGCGGAGTTTCAGGATATTCTCAGGCCGGCGTTCCGGGAAGAAGAATTGCAACTGATGGTGGTGGGTGGTTTGCTTGGCGCCCTGGCTGGCGCCATCCAGTTTGGGCTGTTTACGTTTATTTGACGCTTGGCTTCCCTTTATAGAGGGGGCACTGGAAAACTGGAGAGAAACTATGGAACTCTGGCAGATGCTGTTGATTCAGGTTGCAGCGACCGCTGTTGTTGTTTTTGCTGTCATTAGCTTGTTTTACCTGGCGGTTCTCAAACCGTTCCTGAATAAGAAAGTTCAGGAGCTGATCGAGGCTGCCGAGAATATTGAGCCCAAAGTGAGTCAGGGTGTCAAGCGTGGTGTGGGCGAAGCGTTCAAGGACATTCCCGAGGCGGCCGCTAAGGAATCGACCCGTCAGTTCCTGCGTTTCGGCTCGGACCTGTTCGAGAATGGCCTGAGTAGTTTTATTGGCACGGCGGAAGACCTTGCCCGCCGGTCCGCGGTGTCCGGCAAGAAAAGGTCGGGCGGACAGGACTGACCGCCCGATTTCCCTCAGAACCGGGCTCTGTCCCGGTTTTCCCAAAGCTCCTTCGCCAAGGCCATGGCGCTTTCCTGGTCGCTGGCCTTTCCGGCTTCCAATAGTGCCAGTGCGGCGGTGGAGATTGCTGCGGCTTCGCCATAGGAGTCGCTGGCCTCACCCCGCCACACCGCCTTCATATGATTGGTGCTCAGTGACTGTGGTTTAACGTGACGGCGGTCGAACAGGGCAGGCCAGACCTCTTCGCTCAGCGCCCCCTCGCCATTGTCACGGCGTTCGGTCTTATAGACCGTGAGTGCGTTGTCAGGGTTGCGCTCGATTTCTCCGCCTTCTCCGCGAATGACCGCCACGCGACTGTATCCCAGCCTAAGTCCCGCTTCCTGGTGAAGCCCGGCGTAAGGGGGGTGGAAGATACCTTGCAGCACCGTTGGCGCATTCAGTGGATTAATGAGTCGAGAGAGGGAGTGCACCGGAGAGCGCAGCCCCATCACTGGACGCAGGTCGATCATTTTGGCCAGGTTCTCGGCGAAGCAGGATAGGGGGAGGTAACTGAAGTTGTGCAGCTCGAGCTGGGCGCGAACGTCGCTCCAGGAGCTGGCTGGCTTGAAGCCGAACGCGGCTAACGCTTCGCTCAAATACATTCGCTCGGGGGTGTGGCCCTCGGCACCGTGGATGAACACGCGCAGGCCATAAGAGCTTAGCATCAGTACCGAGAACAGATACCAGGGCGCGTGGCGGCGTTTACCTGCGTAAGAGGACCAATCGATATCGACCTTCAATCCGACCGGAGCTTCCGCCTGGTCCCGTACCGCCTGAACAAAACCGGCCAGTTCGTCGGCGGTTTCTTCCTTGACGCGCAGAAGCATCAAAAAAGCGCCAAGCTGAACGTCTTCGACGTCACCGTTGAGGATCATTGCCATGGCATGGCGGGCCTCATCCCAGTTCAGCGAGCGTGAGCCCCGCTTACCCTTGCCCAGTATGCGAACGTACGGCGCGAAGGGGTGTTCTCCTGGCTTGGGTTCCGGTAGTGGGTTCCCCTGAGTTTCCATAGTGACTCCAAAATGATTACAGGCAATTGGTCGGGCGAGGCAGTCCTGCGATTCTGCAGGCGGTCTTGGCGGGCGTTCCTGGAAACAGACGCATCAAATAGATGCTATTGCCTTTGTCCTCCCCAAGATGTTCTTTTACGGCTTTGACGAACAGTCGGTTGGAGGGTGGTGACATTTCGTGCTCGCGGTAAAAACCTCTCAGGAAGGAAATGATTTCCCAGTGGTTATTCTCTAGGTCGATGTCGTCCTCACGGGCGATCTCGGAAGCCGTTTCCGGGGTCCACTCCCAGGCGTTCTCCAGAAATCCTTCGTTATTGCGTTTGGGCTGACTCATGACGGTTTACCAGCTGATAACTCGATCCGCTGCCGCCGCAAGGGCGACCATGCCATCGTAATGTATGGCGTCTACAGAGCCGTCGACGCTTACGCCTCGGGCATCGAGGTCTGATGCCAGAGCCATGATCCTGCCGGGCAGCTTGATGCCTTCAACCGAGAGTGCGAGCACGGCATTCTCGATCAGCAGGAGCTGGTCGGCGTCGCCCACGGCTTCAAGGCAGAGCCGAAACCGGGGATGTTCCGGCGATTTGTTCAGAATATGAAGCGTCATCATGGCTGTCAGTCCTATTGGCAAACCACGTGCAAATAATTCGCAAGCAGATCTTGGTCATAATGAGTGATGGCGACGCCGTCGAGTAGATCCTCTGCGCCAAGCCCATAACGCTGTAACGCGTCCTGATCGGCCAGCAGCTCTTCAATCCCAAACACCGTGGCGCCAGCCAGGTTGCGGTTGACTCCCTTTTGCTGGATTGGGGCGGGGTTCTGCTGCTTACGCAGCCAGTTGATGCCCGCCCCGACAAACAAAAGCGATACCGGTTGATCGAAGGCTGCCAGTGACAGGGCCATATCCAGGGCTTCGCGCCCGCTCCAGTTGCCGTAGGGGGCTTGGTCGATAATGATCAGTACGCTCATCCATCAGCCTCCGGCATGAAAATAGATAACCTTGGAGGTACTCGCCACGCTCTCCACCCATTCTCCCAGGCCGAGCAGCTGAAAAGGCGATGCCAGATTGTTGGCGTCGCGCTCGTATCGGGCGCGTTCCTCGTCATTAATGACGCCGCGACGCAGCGCCGAAGCGATGCAGGCAACGGCCGGAATGTTAGCGGCGGACAGGAATTCGCTCCAGCTGCGGTGCCAGTTGGGTTCGTCGCTGGGGGCGCAAGCCAGATTGGTGGCAAGTTGGACGCCATCGCCATAGAGAAACACCCGGTCGATGGTATGACCGGCTGCGATCGCAGCTCTAGCGAAATGCAAGGCGGTTTGCGGTGCCTGGCTGGTATAGGGTGCGCCCGTCACCACCAGGGTAAACTGCACAAATTGGGAAGCTGTCATTGGATTTCACACGCGCAATACATGACTTACTGAATATTGTAACCCACAACCAAAAAGCCCCGGCAGTGGGCCGGGGCTCTTTTTACCTACTTTTGGGCAGATCAGTCGTCGCTGAACGCACCAATCAGATGAAGCAGGCTGGTGAACAGGTTGTAAATGTTCAGGTAAAGCGCGGTAGTGGCCATGATGTAGTTGGTTTCACCACCATTGATGATACGGCTAGTATCAAACAGGATGAAACCGGACATCAGCATCACGATGGCGGCACTGATCGCCAGGCTGAAGGCGCTCACTTCTACGCCAAACATGCCGGCAACGACAGCGCCAAGCGCGGCTACAAGCACCACAATGAGGCCGGCGAACAGGAATCCGCCCATGAAGCTGAAGTCTTTGCGGGTGGTCAGAACGTAGCCGGACAGCGCAAAGAATACCGCAGCGGTGCCACCCAGGGCCTGCATTACGATGCTGCCACCATTAGGCATCGCCAGGTAGTGGAGGAGCAGGGGGCCAAGCGAAAGGCCAAGCAGGCCGGTGAAAGCGAAGACCACGCCAATGCCCGCGGAGCTGTTGGCGGTCCGCGGAAGCACCAGCCAGACCAGGGCCAACGCGCCCAGGCTACAGATCAGGCTTGCGCCACGACCAAGACCAACCGCCATGGACACACCCGCCATGATGGCGCTAAAGGCCAGCGTCATCGCCAGCAGCGAATAAGTATTACGCAGCACCTTCATTGCATCGGCTTGGATGCCCGCGCCGGCGTGGGAGGCTGAAGCAGCGTAAACTCCCTGATTCTGCTGCCCGTTAAATCGTCTGTCTTCCATCGTGATCTCCGTGTAAAAAACGAAAACGTTTAAAGCTACTCCCCATAATAGTGTTCGGGAAGGAACTTTCAATCGTTTACGACCCTAACTTGGCGAAAGGATTTCATTACATCGCGTTAATGTTGATAAAGCCTTGCAAGGCGTTGACAGAGGAGGCGAATCCGGTATCATGCACACCGCTGTCGCAATGATGGCGAACAGAGTGTTATACGGTGGGCTGGCAGAGCGGTTGAATGCACTGGTCTTGAAAACCAGCGAAGGTTAATAGCCTTCCCGGGGTTCGAATCCCTGGCCCACCGCCACTTTTTCTCTTCAGTTTCTTCTTCGTTGCCCTCAAGTCGATTGCCTCACTGCTGAAGCGTTTCCAATGTGAAACCCAGTCGCTTGAATTAAACCGGCGTCATTACCAGGCGAGCCCGTCGCCGCATTTATTCCAGTGTGTATTTCGGAACATACTCTCAAACAGCATGCGTTCGTTTTGCGTGGTGGCGATATCAGACACCTCAAAGCCGACAGCCTGTCCCGGTTGGGCCTGGGCGAGTCGATAGCAATCCAGCGCGCATAGTGTGCCCAGTTTGGGATAGCCGCCAATCGTCTGCCGGTCTTTTAGCAGCACGATCGGGTCACCGTCGCCCGGAACCTGTACCGAGCCCAGAGCGATGCCTTCAGAGACAATGCCCGGAGGCGGATCCTGTAGCGCGGCACCTTCAAGCTTGAACCCCATGCGGTCCGACTGGGTGCTGACACGGTACTCCGAAGACAGGAACCGGGCCCGGTCAGTCTGGCTGAATTGGCTGTACTGGTACCCGGGAATCAGCCGCAGTTTTAGCGGGGCGCCGTAGATGGGTCGGTCTGCCACCGGCATCCGCGCGGGTTTCGCCGGTGATGTGTCGAATCCGGTCAGGGTATCGCCACGGGCGAGGGGCCGGAGTTCATCGAACTGCTCCCTTACGACAACCGTCGCGCTGCCAAACAAGGTAGGGGCCTGCAGGCCGCCGCGAATGGCGAGATAACAGTAACGGCCGCTGGCGGCCGACGTCATGGAGAGCCGGTCGCCAGGTGTCAGCTGCAGTGTTTGCCACATTGCAACGGCGATGCCGTTGATCCTCGGGCGAGTATCGGCACCGGTCAGGGCGATGGAGACGTGGGCAAGGGCCTCGGCTTCGAATCCCCCCAGGGTGATTTCCAGGCAGGCGGCATTAAGGTCGTTGTCCAGCAGTTTATTTGCCCAGAGGAAGGCGTGACGGTCAGCCGCCCCCCCTTCGGCCAGACCGTGCTTTTGAAAGTGGCGTCGTCCGCTGTCCTGAACCGTGGTGCGCGGCCCTGGCGCAATCACTCGCAGCAATTTCACAGAGTTCCCCCCAGGTTCAGGTACTCGCTGCGGCTGACGGCATGGAAGCGTACGCCGTCGCCCACCTTAAGACGTGACAGCCCATCCACATCAAACATGGTGACCGGGCTGCGGCCAATAAGCTGCCAGCCGCCGGGGGAGGCTTTGGGGTAGATGGCGGTTTGCTGGTTGGCAATCCCCACGCTGCCGGCCGGCACCTGCTTGCGGGGGGACTGGCGCCGGGGGGTTGCGATCGCCTCAGCCACTGAGCCAAGAAAGCCAAAGCCCGGCAGGAACCCTATGGCAAAGACCTGATAGGTGACAGCGGTGTGGTACTGGATTACCTTGGCAACCGAAAGGCTCTTGTTGTACGCCAGGTTCTGCAAATCCGGTCCGCTTTCGGGCGCGTAGTAAACGGGGATCTCATGGACCGTGCCTGATCGGGCCGGGGCAACGGTTCCGGCCTCTGTACTACTGTGCAGCAGCGGGACCAGCGCCTGTCGGGCCCGTCGGAAATCAATCATTGAGGGGTCGTAGCTGACCAGGACCGTGGTGTAAGAGGGCACCACGTCGGTGACCCAGGCGCTATGCTGCGATTCTATGGCGATGCAGAGCGCCGCGATTCGGGCGGTTAAGTCGGGGTCGATGGATTCCCCCAGCCGAATCAGGATGCTGTCGTCAGACACGCAGGAGATCATTGGCTGCGTTCAGCAAAGGCCTGGCGAATCGCGCGCACCGCTTCCAGGGCGGCTGCGTTGTCTCCGTGGACGCATAGGCTCTCTGCCGGTAGCTCAAGCCATTGGCCGGATATGCTGCGTAGCCCGCCCTGGTTGGCAAACGACAGCGCCTGTTGGACGATGACCTCGGGCGCGTGATGCACGGCGCCTGGCTGGCTGCGAGGCACCAACTGGCCGGCATCGTCGTAGGCGCGGTCGGCGAAGGCTTCGAGGATTAACGGAAGCCCAACCCGTTCGGCCAGGGCGCGGTGTTCCCGGTACTTGGAGGTCGCTGGAATCATCAGCGCCAGGTCTGAACGGTAGCAAATGACCGCCTGCATAACCGTTTCAAGCAGGGCGGGATCTTTCATCATGTCGTTATTGAGGGCACCGTGAGGTTTCACGTAGCTGAGCTCAACGCCCTCCGCCCGACAGATGCCCTCCAGGGCCCCTAACTGGTAAAGCATCAATGCGGTGACTTCGTCTGGCGAATGGGCGATTGAGCGGCGGCCAAAGCCCACCAGGTCCTGGTAGGAAGGGTGCGCGCCGATCTGTACCCCGTTCTTTGCCGCCAGGGATACGGCGTTGCGCATGGTCACTGGATCGCCGGCGTGAAAGCCGCAGGCAATATTGGCCATGTCGATCAGCGGCATCACCTGATCGTCTTGGCCCATGGTCCAGGCGCCGTAACTTTCGCCCAGGTCGCAGTTGAGTTTCATGCTTGTCGATTCCTGTTGCCGAGTAGGGGCTCCTGCCCCAAACACGGTACTCCGGCTTCTTTGGTATGACGCGGTTTTGGGTGCAGGGTTTCCACTCGCCGTGGCCCTCTCTAGCGGGGGGCGCCCAAAGCGGTAGCCCGTAGTCGGCTTTGCTGCGACGCTTCGGGCGCGTCAGTGGACAGTTCCCAGCCCTGCAGATTTCTCTCGATCAGTTGAACCAATGCGTCGATGTGAGCAGGCGAGCTGTTCAATGCGGGAATGTAACTAAACGCCTTGCCCCCGGCCCCCAGGAAAAAGCCCCGGTTTTCCTCGTCAATTTCTTCGATGGTTTCCAGGCAATCGGCCGAGAAACCCGGACAGAACACATCGACACTCTGCGTGCCATTGGTCGCCAGCTGTTTTAGCGTTTCATCGGTGTAGGGCTGTAACCAGGCTTCCCGACCAAAGCGGGACTGAAAGGTCGTCTGATACTGATCCTCGGCGAGCCCCAGCCTATCTGCCAGCAAGCGGGAAGTTTGGTGGCATTCGCAGTAGTAGGGGTCACCTCGATGCAGATACTTCTGTGGAATCCCGTGGTATGACAGGATCAGCTTCTGATGACGTCCTTGTTGCTGCCAATGTTGCTCAATGTGGGTGGCCATGGCTTCAATGTAAGGCGGAAAATCCGGGTAATGACTGACAAAGCGGATATCCGGCAGCCAACGCCGTCGGGTGTAATCGGCGGCAATGGCGTCAAAGGTAGAGGCGGAGGTGGAGGCGGAATACTGCGGATACAGAGGCAATATCAGCAACTGCCGCACACCCTGCTCCTGGAAGGTGTCCAGGGCGCTGGCAATGGATGGGTTGCCGTAGCGCATGGCGAACTGCACCACCACTTTATCTCCGTAACGTTTGCTCAGGGTGGCCTGGATCGCGCTGCATTGGTTGCGGGTGTGGATAAGCAGGGGCGAGCCCTCTTGGGTCCACACTTTTTGATAGGCCTTGGCGGACCGTGGAGGGCGTATTCTCAGGATGACGCCGTGCAACACCAGCCACCAAAGCAGCCTGGGCACTTCGACCACCCGCGGATCGGCCAGGAATTCCGAGAGGTAACGTCGGAGTGCGGAGGTTGTTGGGGCGTCGGGGGTGCCCAGGTTGGTGATCAACACCCCGAATTTGTCCGGCTGGCCATGAGCAAATTGCTCAGCACCTTTGTATTGCATGTGTGATGGTGTCCTTGCAGGCCCGGGTGGGTAGTGGCGGTCAGCTCTGTTCGGTTTGTTGCAGCAGGCGGGGTTTGAGCCCACTGAGGTCGTAGCCAGCGGCCCTGGCCTTGATGATCAGCGCATCTGCGGGTGTATCTTTTGCATTGCTCATCGCCCAGAGCGCGCAGCAACGGGTTCCTGAGCGGCAAAACGCCAGGATGGGCTTTTCGGCGTTCGCCACCAGTGCGCCAAACTGTTCCACATCGCGGTCGAAAATGTTGCCAGACTCCACCGGCTGATAAATCCACTGCAACCCGTGTTCCTTCGCGGCGGCTTCAATTTCCGACATCAAGGGCTGGCCAAACTCCTCCTGGTCGGGGCGGTTGGCAATCACGGTGCGGTAGCCCAATGCCGCGATTTCGCGAATGTCGTCGGGCTGAATTTGCGGTGATACCGCAATGGTTTCATCAATCTTTCTGATATCCATACGTCACCCATGGGTTAAATCGTTATGATGACACAGCTGTCGGTCCTTTGTCAGACTGCGGGCGCCACATCGGGCATGGAAATCCGTGAAAAAAAACGGGACGAGCGGGCAAAAAAAGCCCGGCGCTGATGGCCGGGCAGAGGCGTGCGAGTAGTATCCATGAAAGACTTCCAGACAAACCGGCATCAGCAGGGACACCGGTATAGGGAAGTATTGACGATAATGTGAACAGTTCAAGGCGGAACGCCGATACTTTGAGTACATTTTGGTATATGAAGGTTGTACTTATAGCGTTCAGAAGCGACCCCGATTTTTTGACTCCCCGTACCGCATAATGGAACTGAATTTATGGCGGCGGTGTAATACAATAGCTTATCGTGTTGAGGCCTCAGGGGAGTTCTGGATTGGAACAGAGACCACCCAGACGCATGGAATGCGATCGCCTCTATTTGAGACTCCCAAACAGACAAAGCCAGAGGTTTTAGAATGTCTGACGAACAGCAGACCCCGCCCGAAAACGATCCCCAGTTGGCGAATAAAATCAAAGATTCAGCCCGGCAAATCTGGCTCGCCGGGTTAGGGGCATATACCAAGGCGGAAGAAGATGCTGGCCGATTTTTTGAGCGTCTTGTCCACGAAGGTGAGCAGCTAGAAAGCAAGACTCGCGACGTTGTCGAGAAACACGTCAAGCAGGTTGAGGATCGAGTGGAAGACGTTCGTGAGCGGGCCACGGGCACCTGGGACAAACTGGAGAATCTTTTTGATCAGCGGGTTTCCGGAGCGCTGCGCCGACTGGGTATCCACCGCCGGGAAGAGATAGAAGAAATGGAGCGGCGTATAGCCGTGCTGGAGGCGGAAATCCGCCGCCTGCGAGGCGAATCGCCTGAAGACAATTAATGATATTGGCCGGTGACGGGTGCGTCAGGCTCCACGGTAAGCCTGACTCACGGTATTCCTGGCTACACGTGCTCTTGGCTGTCGGTACTCTTGGCTGTCGGTACTCTTGGCTGTCGGTACTCTTGGCTATCGGTACTCTTGCCTAAAGGTACTCTTGACTTAGCAGATACACCTCGTCCTTTTCCGTCTCTTTGAGGTAGGGAAGTATGAGGTGCATCATCTGGTAGACCCCCCGCCCCGGATCGATGGCTTCACGATCTTCCAAATGCGAAAGACTGTCGAAACTAACCCAATAACAAATGGTTATCGTTAGTTGTTCGCACAGGGCTTCAAGTTCCTGTAGAGAGAAGTCCGCAATTCCCTGATGGCTCAAACTGGTGCAAATGGTGCGGAAGGCCGAGCGTTTTTTTGCGAGGATTCTGCGAAACCTGGACTGTAGACTCTCGTATCGCGACAGCACATTCACCAGATCCTGATAGAGGAAGCGGTAGCGGGACACCGCTTCAAACATCAGATGCAGAAATATGGAAATCTGATCCAGTGAGATCGCCGCATCCTGCGGCACCGCGAGCAGGTCCCGCATCTCCGTTTCGTACTGGTCGAACAGCTCGGTGACGATGTCGCCTTTGCTCTTGAAGTGGTAATACAGATTACCCGGACTGATATCCAGCTCGTCGGAGATCAGCAGAGTGGTCACGTTAGGTTCGCCAACGGTGTTAAATAGCGACAGGCTGGTGATCAGGATGCGGTCTCGGGTTTTAATTTTTTTCGTCATAAGGCGACCTGCACTGCATTCCCCGCGCTTAGAAATCGAACCGTGTCCACACCGGACAGTGATCAGAGGGCTTTTCCATGCCCCGAATGTCGTACGAGACACCGGCTTCGGATGCGCGCTCCAACAGTCCGTCGCTGGCCATGATCAGGTCGATTCTGAGCCCACGTTTGGGCTCACGTTCAAAGCCCCGGCTACGGTAATCGAACCAGCTGAAAGTGTTCGATTCGTCCGGGTGTAGGTGGCGGAACACATCGGTCAGGCCCCGGGCCTCCACCTGAGCCAGCCATTCCCGCTCCTCGGGCAGGAAGCTGGTCTTGCCTTCTCTCAGCCAGCGTTTGGCATTGGCTTCGCCGATACCAATGTCCTTGTCGGTGGGCGAGATGTTCACGTCGCCCATCACGACAATGTGATGGTCGTTATTTTTTAGGTCATCCAGATACGTCAACAGGTCGGCGTAGAACTTTCGCTTGGCCGGGAACTTGGTCTCGTGACTGCGGTTCTCGCCTTGGGGGAAGTAGCCATTGATCACCGTCAGTTTCTGGCCGTTCACGGTAAATTCTCCGGCAATGAAACGCCGTTGGGCATCTTCCGGGTCCCAGGGATAGCCTTTTTGAATGCGGTCGGGGCTCTGCCGGGACAATAATGCGACTCCGTAGTGCGTTTTCTGGCCGTGAAAGTGTACCTGATAGCCCATGCCCTCAATGTCCGCCAGCGGGAAATCTGCATCCGTCACCTTGGTTTCCTGCAGACCGATAATATCTGGC
Organism: Marinobacter sp. SS21; assembly: GCF_028369065.1. Classification (GTDB taxonomy): domain Bacteria; phylum Pseudomonadota; class Gammaproteobacteria; order Pseudomonadales; family Oleiphilaceae; genus Marinobacter. Next base: position 19,300 of record NZ_JAQNDA010000003.1, on the reverse strand, counting down.
TGGTAGGTGTCGATCACTGCCTGCAGCTGGTGTAAACGGGTCCGGATACTGTTGACGTTAAACGAAACGAACATCATGGGGCGATTGCTCAATTGGCTCATGGGCTTATGGGACTGGTGGAGTCTATCATAGAATTGAGCTGGGCTTACGGGCGAACAACTTAGGGAATGAGGCGGCAATCCGGCTGCTGGAGGACGTCGTAGTGGATGTCGGCGTTATAGTGAACCTGCTCATCCTGACGGATGTTCGTGAGACCATTAAAACGGGTCAAAAAACCCCTGGGGTTATAGGACAGCTCGATAGGTGCTACCAGCATCCGGGTGAGCAGGCCAGTGGGGCGAATCACGACATTCAGCCCGCCCTGGGCCAAGTCCGTTGCCAGAGGCTTGAGCTGGAACTGGTAGCTGCGCGCCCGCGTCGGCGCGAGAAAACGGAACTCTACGACTGTACCACGCTGCAGCTGGCGCCAGGACTGGCGAACCAGATGGTCAAAGCCAGCGTCAAAGACCAGATCTGAGGGCGGATCAACGCTGAAGCTCCGTTCCTTAGTCTCGCCCCGGCGCCAAACTATTCTGACCGTTTCATCCTCCTGGTAGCGTATCCATAGCGTTTCCTGCCAATCAGATTGGTGAAAATCCACTTCGGGGCGCAATAGCGAGTTGCCGTAGCTTAGGGTCTTGCGGGCAAAGGGCAGTTCGTGGTCGGGTTTCAGATACAACACTTCATGTTCCTGCGGAAGCCATTGGCCCTGCATGCATTCGCCCCGCAACGCATGAAACTCGGAGTAGAGCAGATCGCCGTTGTCACCATAAGCCCGGCCAACGAAGCGCTGCTGCGCGTCCATGGCGTACAGTTTGGGGCAGGCAAGTAAAGCCAAAGCCATCGCCGGCAACAGACCGAACAGGGTAGGCAGGCGCTGCCAGAACAACAGGGCTCGTAGCTTGATCATCGCACCAAACTCGGGAAATAACGTTTACGAAGACTGAGCAAAGAAGGCAGCAGGAGCATCCAGCCGACCGCCAACAACCCGGTGGCAAGCATCTGATCCCCAATGTCGACGGCTCCCAAGCCGGAAGCGGCCCAGTAGGCGGCTGGACCAGCAATGGGGGCGAGCAGATAGGGCAACACCCGGTGTCCACCAAGCCAGGCCAGGGAATGGCTCAGGGTGGTCATGAACAACCCCCACAGTGCCACCAGCCAAAGGGGGGCAAGACTGCTCGCCGGTGTGGTGCTCAGTACACCGGTAGCGAGCCATAGGCTGTCGAGCACAGTGCCGGCTAACGTACCCACCAGAATGAACAGGGCTTCGGTAGCCGGTACGGCGCTGACCCAGCGCAGGTGTACCAGTATCAGTGCTAGGGCTGCGCAGGCTGCCAACAGGTTGGTGAACAGCACGCAGATCAGCCAGCCAGCCTGAAAGGCAGCAAAATTGAACACACTTTCGAGCGCGTTGCGGTTAGCCATAACAGCTTGCTGCCAGGCCGCGGTGGCGGGGTTTACTCAACTGAAGCTGAGAAACGCCAATCGCCCTCTCGGCGAAACCGGCCTCACAGTAGGCGAAGTAGAACTGCCATAGCCGTTGAAAGGTCTGATCGTAGCCCAGCCTTTCAAATTGTTGCTGCTTGCTCATAAACCGATCTTGCCAATCCTTCAGCGTACGGGCGTAGTGAAAGCCCAGGTCTTCAACGTGGGTCAGTACCAGATCGCTACGAAGTCTGACCGACTCAAGAATGGCTCCGAACGAGGGGATGAAACTGCCGGGGAAGATGTAACGCTGGATGAAGTCTACGTTTCGGATTGCCCGAAGGTAACGGTGTTCCGGAAGGTTAATGGCCTGGATCAAAGCCTGGCCATCAGGCTTGAGTAGCCGGCTGAGCTGGGCGATGTAGCTGTCCAGGAACTCGGGGCCCACCGCCTCGATCATTTCGATGGACACCAGCTTGTCGAACTGGCCGGATAGGTCTCGATAATCGTTAGCCAGCAGGGTGATCCGTGCTTCCAGACCTTCCGACTTGACCCGCTGGCGCGCCAACGCCAGTTGCGCGCTGGAGATGGTGGTGGTGGTGACGTGGCAACCGTAATGCTTGGCCGCGTGAATGGCGAAACCGCCCCAGCCGGTTCCGATTTCCACCACCCGGTCACCAGGGCCAAGCTCAAGTTTACGGCAGATCACGTCAAGCTTGTGGCTGGCAGCCTGATTCAACGTCGCCTCCGGTGAGGGGTAGATGGCGGAGGAATACATCATGGAGGGGTCCAGGAATGCCTCGAACAACTCATTTCCGAGATCGTAGTGGGCGGCGATGTTCTTGCGGGCACCCTCCTTGCTGTTGCGGTTGAGGCGATGCAAAACTCGCAAGACAGGTTTCGATATCCAGCTGAAGCGATCCTCGAAGGCATTGAGTCGGTCAACGTTGCGGGCGAAGAAGCGCAGCAGGGCGACCAGATCGGGGCTGCCCCAGTCTCCGGCCACGTAGGCTTCGGCAGCGCCAATACTGCCTCCGGTGACCAGATCGCGCCAGGTGCTGGCCTCCCGGATGTGCAACTCCGCCACCGGGTAGCGGGGGTCGCCGTCTCCCAACCGAGTGGTGCCCTGTCCGGCTTCGGTAATCACCAGGCTACCCTCGCACAGGGAACGCAACTGGTTGAGCACCAGCGTTCGCGCGATCGAAGTCAACCTGGATTCGGTGATGTTCGCGGTGGTTATTTTTACATTCTCCATGATCTGACTCTTCCGGATTGCGATGACGGGGGAGTGGAATCCGCCAACAGGGTGCCCTGATCGAACTCGCCCTGGTGATCCTGTGGCGAGGTGTCCGGCAGTGTTCGCGGATGGGGGTGGAATGGCGCGCCTTTCAGCTTCAGACGCAAGGCCTGCCAGTAGATACCGGCAACAACCTTGGCACACTCCACTGGAAAGCGGCGCAGTGATCGGAGGAAAATCGGACGGCACAGGGGGGTTCTGCGAACCTCCAGGGTTGCATCGAACACCTTGTGGCCATCACGGATATTCATATGGATACGCAACTCCGGGCCCCGGAAGCTGAATACCCAATGGTACTCCTGCGCCATGGGATTAAAGGGCGATACGTGAAATCGTTTGCAAAACTGGAATTGCACGGTACGCCAGCCAGTGGGGCCGGCTTCCGGTGTCGCGCATTCCAGGCAATACAGATGCCGTTCCTGCCAGGGAGTGTTGGTGATGTGCGCCAGGATGACTCGGGGTACGGCGCCAGTGCGGGGTTCAGCATCTGATGGGTAGCAGAAATAGAAACTCACCGGGTTGAACAGATGCCCCAAGTAACGGGGGTGGGTAATGAGCTGGATGGGGCCCGTGGGCCGCCAGCCGGTTTGTGCACTCACCCAGTCAGCGATTTCCATGTACAGCGGCCGCTGACCTGGCTTGAAATAGTCGTTGCGGTACAGCGACACCCAATTGAATCGTTCCAGCGACAACCAGAGACTGAGCTGGGGTAAGCGATGCCACTCCGAGACATCGAGCGCGAGCATGCCGGTTCCATAGGAGAAGCGGTGGGCGACCGGCTCAAGCCGGCGATGTCGGATGGTGCCTTCCAGCCAGTCGCTCGCCCACGGAGCCGTCATGCTCATAGCCGTCATGCTCATAGCCGTCATGCTCATAGTGACACCCCAAACGCGCGGGCAACCCTGAGGGCGCTGTTGACGCCGTCCTCGTGAAAGCCATTGAACCAGTAGGCGCCACAATAGTGGGTTCGATTGCGGTCACCGATGTCCTGGTATCGCTGTTGGGCTGCAACTGCGTCGCGGGAAAACACCGGATGAGCGTAGCGATACTCCTCAATGATTCGGTCTGGATCAACGTCCCGGGTTCGGTTCAGGGTAACGCAGAATGTTTCCGGCGCATCATGGAAGTTCTGCAGTATGTTCATGTTGTAGGTCACCGACACCGGCTCAGTCACGTGCTCGGGTACGTAGTAGTTCCACGCGGCCCAGGCGCGTCGATTGGCTGGCAGCAAGCTGCTGTCCGTGTGCAACACCACCTGGTTGTCCTGATACGGAATGGCGGACAGCACTGACTGCTCCGCGGGGCTTGGATCGTTCAGCAGGTGTAGGGCCTGATCGCTGTGGCAGCCAAACACCACCTGATCAAAGCGGTGCTCCGCCCCGTTCGCGGCGATGACGACGCCGTCGTGCTCGCGTCGCACCCCCTGAACCGGGCAATTGAGCCGGGTGAGCGGGCCCAGTCGTTCCATCATACGGTTCACATACTGGGCGGAACCACCCGAGACGACCCGCCAGATAGGCCGTTGATCGACGGATAACATGCCGTGGTTGTTGAAGAACCGGAGGAAGAAGCGGACCGGAAACTGCTCCAGCGCGAGCTCTGGCGCAGACCAGATGGCTGATCCCATGGGTACGATGTAATAGTCCCGGAAGTAGCGGGAAAAGCCGTGCCGCTTGAGATAGCTGCCCAGGGATTCGTCATCGTTAATCAGGTTGGCGTCAAGCTCCCGCTGGGTCAGGCGATTGAATCGCAGGATATCCAAAATCATCCGCAGGAAAGGCGGGCTCAGCAGGTTGCGACGTTGGGCAAACAGCGTATTAACACGGGTTCCGTTGTATTGCAGCCCGTTCCTGGGGCTGTCGACACTGAAACTCATGTCGCTGATCTCCGAGGGCACACCGAGGCGCTCCAGCAACTTGATGAAATTGGGGTAGGTCCAGTCGTTGAAGACGATGAAGCCGGTATTGACCGGCCAGGTCCGCCCGTTAAGTTTCACCAGCCGTGTGTTGGTGTGGCCACCGGCATAGCCAGCCGCCTCAAACACGGTGACATCGTGATGCTCCGCTAATAGCCAGGCGCTGGTGAGCCCTGCGACGCCGGCGCCAATAACCGCGATTCGCTGGCGATTCTGGTTCATGGGCGAAGTTCCTGGTGATCGGAAGCCGTTCGGTTCAAACGGGCCGCGAGGCGATCGATCAGGGGTTGCGGCAGGGCGCTCAATATCTTGAGCAGCCAGGTGAAACGGCGTGGAAAGTGGATATCCCGTCGCCCGACCCTCAGTCCCGCCAGGATTTTTTGGGCGGCTTGCTCCGCGGTGATCAGAAACGGCATGGGAAAATCGTTGCGGTCGGTGAGCGGGGTTTTTACAAATCCTGGCGATACCACTGTCACCTCAATGCCTTCGGCGGCCAGATCTGCTCTCAGGGAATGGGCCAGATAAGTGAGTGCGGCTTTCGAAGCGCCGTAGCCCTCCGCCCTGGCGAAGGGGAACCAACTTGCCGAAGAACTGACGATCACCAAGGCAGCCGGCAGGCCTGTTCGTCTGACCTGTCGTAAGGTTGGCAATACAGCTTCGATGCAGTTGGCGGTGCCCAGTAGGTTGGTGTTGACGTTGTTTGCAATGACCTGGCTGCTGAATCGACTGGCGTCCAGATACTCACAGGTGCCCGCGTTAAGAATGGCCAGTTGCACCGGGCTGGGCTCGAGCAGGTCAGATGTCATGGCGATGGTGGCATCGCGATCGGTCATGTCCAGCGGTAAAACCCGAACCCGATCCGGTGCTGCGGTCGCCAGTCGCGCCAGGGGCTCACAGCGGCGTGCGGAGAGGCGAAGCCGGTGCCCGGATTGGATCAGCTGGTCGGCGAGTTCATAGCCGATGCCCGAGCCAGCCCCGGTTAACCAGATGTCGGTGGGGGTGTTCAGATACCGGGTCATCCTGCGTGCCTCCGAAGCCAGCGGACAACAGCGCCAAGCACCGGAATGTTCTCATAGACCAGCTGGCCGGCGTCGAAATAGTCCCGATGCCAGATGATGCGCCCGTCACAGTCGCGCAGATAACTGACCCCTTCCACCACAATGGGGTCGCCTCCGCGCAGGCGCTTGTGGCAGACCGTCATCAGCCAAGGCAGGTATGCGGCGTTGCCTGACAGCACCGGATCGCCGAACTGGAAGCGACATGAAAGGACATTGTGATAGGCCGCCTCAAGATAACGTGCCAATTCCGGGCGAGTTTGAATCGTGACAAAGGGGTCCTGGAACTTGACGTCAGGGTGGTACACGGCGTCCAACGGGCCTATGCGCTTGGCTTGTATGGTGTTGAACAGGTTCATGAATTCCTGCAGCAACGATAACTGTTGATTGGTGGTGGCGTCGTGGCCATTGAAACTGTGGACCGTCATGGCTGATACCTCCTGCCTTTATCAAGCGCCAGGGCTTCCTCCATGATGTGCTGTGGAACGGGCTTCAGCTCCCAAATAACCCCCAGTTTGCTGAGCAGCCACAGGCCATAGTAGGTCAGATCCACTTCATACCAGCGGAAACCCTGGCGAGCAGACAATGGCCAGCGGTGGTGGTTGTTGTGCCAGCCCTCACCCAGGGTAATCAGCGCCAGGAGCAGGTTATTGCGGCTGTTGTCGTCAGTGTTGAAGCGTCGGCGGCCCCAGACATGGGCGAGGGAATTGATGGATACGGTGGCATGGAACAGAACAACCGTGGAGATCATGAACCCCCACACCAGCAACTGCGGCCCATCAGTTTGCAGTGAGGGCGCGAGCACACAGAGGGTTTCGCCCAGCCCATAGATGGCAATGGCGGCGAGTACCGGAACCAGGCTATCGAAACGATTGAGAAACCGGAGTTCAGGGAACTTCAACCAGTCCCTTACCCTCTTTTCGTCGGTAACAAAACCGGCATCGCAGGTGAACCAACCCAAGTGGGCCCACCAGAAGCCGCCGTGGTGTGGAGAGTGGATGTCCGCCGACTGGTCGGAATGTTGATGGTGGTGTCGATGGTGCGCAGCCCACCATAAGGGCCCCCTTTGCCCTGCGGAGGCGGCGAGAACCGCAAACAGGAACTGCCACAGCCTGCTGGTCTTGAAGGTCTTGTGGGCAAAGTAGCGGTGGTAAAACCCGGTAATGGCGAACATCCGGATCAGGAAGAAGCCGCCGGAAAAGGCCAAGGCGAAGGGGCTGATTCCGACGTACAGCACTCCCAGGCAGGCTAGGTGAATGCCAATGAACGGCAAAACGCGAACCGGGTTGAATCGCCGAGAAGTGGAATCGAGGTGAGTCGTGTTGGCATCAGCGTCGAACCATCTGAGAACGTGATGAAGCCATTGGTGATGCTGGGTCATACCCGATGGGTCCTTTCAATCGCGGGTTGTCAGTTGTGGGGCCTGTGCGGGGCCGCCCGTTCGACCCTATTTACGTTTCACCCCTAAGGTTTGGATGCATCGAGAGAGGAAGACGCAAGCATTTGCTATGCAAGCAGTACGGCTATGAGCGGTGATTGGCTCTGGGAGAGGATTGGCGCCGACTCCGCCAACTCAGTCGTGTCGGAGCTTGGCGGGGCGCCGGTAGAAATGGGTGATGGTGCCGTCGGAAAATTTGCTGAAGAAGGCACTGACCTCGGTAATCTGTTTCAGGTGACGCCGGCGGTGAATGGGGTCCCGGACAAGGACCTTGATACCATTGAAGTTTTCCTGGATGTTAGAAAAGCGGGCGCGCATTGAGCAGGTTACAACATCCGCGCGATCCAACTGAAGCTCCGCGGCCAGGTATTGGCTGTGTCGGCTGATTTCTGCCTGGGACAGGTCCTCCCGAGTATCCAGATGGTCCAGTTTCACCCGGTCCACAATGCACCGGGAATAACTTTTCGGCTGTTTTCGGGCATAGCGTCGGAATGCCTCCCAGAAAAAGCTGTCGGTCAGCTCGGCAAAATGCCCCATGTCGCTGAGGCAGGTGTCGACCCAGTCAAAGGTTTCCGGTACATCCAGCACTTCGTTGATGGCTTCCCGCAGCAGCCAGTCGAATCCCAGCGCGGTCTTGTGGGCGTATACCTTGCGGTACATCTGGTGCCGGCTGTAGACGAAGTCTTCAAGAGCGCCCAAGCCTTTGTGGGTAATCGCCAAGCCCAGCCAGGGGGTGTGGACATCCCAGCCGAAACGGAGATTGCTGAGCAGGTGATCCAGGTTGAAACCGCCGATGGTCACCGAGGAATGGAAGCCATCCCGCAGCATATAGTCGGCGCGGTCAGCATCGATCTCACCGGAAACGATGGACGATAACAGGTTCATCACCAATCGCGGTGTACTTTGATTGCCCAGGGCACCACTCTGGGCATCCTCGCCGGCTATGAACGACCAGAAGGTACAGGCATGGCGACAAAAGGCCTCGCTGGGCCTGACCTCGGTGGTTTCCATTATGCCCAGCACGTCTTGGGCATGTAGGCCGGCGTCCTCAACGCCGATGGCCCCCAATACTTCGTGGGCAACACGCACCGAGTAGTGCTCATGCTCCAGCTCGGCTGGCGGCTGCGAATAGTAGCGACTGTAGTCGGCCTGTTGCCAGAGATCCTCAAAGCGCCGCGGGCGGGCCATCAGTTCATGGATTTTACGGGCCTGGGTGAACTGGTGAGAGAAGCTGGAGTGGCCGCTGTCGTGGAGCAGGCATCCCAGGCGGATCACCTTGGTGAGGTAATCGATGGCGTCGAGCTGGTTGAGACTGAGATCCACGTTTTCACTCAGTTGCCGCTCCCGCAGATAGGCGTCGATCATCGCCCGGAACATGCGACCGCCCACATGCATCACGCCGATGCTGTGCAGGAAGCGGGAATGAGTCGCCCCGGGGAAGACCAGGCTGAGAATGTCATTCTGGCAAATGTTACGCAGGCGCTGGAACAGGGGGTGATCAATAATACGTATTTCGTGGCGGTATAACGGGATGCCACCGTGTACCGGGTCCATGATCAGTTTGTCGAAAGCGCCCAGAAGATCGTTAACCGCGCTACGCATCGAGAAAACCCCCAAAAATCCGTTTTATTACCTTGTTATATCACAGGGCCGTGCCAGAATAGGCAAAAGAACCGCTAGGGAGCCTCTGAATAACTCCGGATCATCTCTGGCATTTGATTGCCCCGAAGGGCGCGCTCTGGCAGTCAGGCAGGCCGAAGCGCATATTAAAGCGAATCTAAAGAGATTTTCAGAGACATCCAGCAAGTCGAATGTCGTTTCACCGAAGCAGTTTAGGACGGCGGCTATGGCCTCGCGCACCGAGCGCATTTTGATTATAGATCCCGACGAACACGCTCGTTCGGAGTTGGATCGCTACCTGGAATCGAAGGGTTTTTACGTGCAAGGGTGCCCGGACCTTTCTGGGGCTAGGGACCTGTTCGATGACCAGGGTCCCGATGTCATCTTTGCCGATTTATCCCCAAGCGGAATTCGTGAGCTGAGTGCAAAGCTGGAGAACGCCGACGCGTTCATTCCCCTGATTGCATACAGCCGGGCGTCTGAGGCTGACCAGGTGATAGAGGCGCTCCGCGCCGGGGCAGAGGATTTTCTGCTCAAACCCCTCGCCGACAAGTTGATGGTGGACGATGTACTGGCCAAATTGTTTGACCGGGTTAGGGTGAACCGTCTTAACCAGTTGTACCGGCAGGAGCTGGAAGAGGCCAACAGCGACCTCAGGGCGGGCATTGCCGAATTGCGTGCCGATCAGCGGGCAGGCCGTAAGGTGCAGCTGAAGATGCTGCCCGAACATGGTCAGCAACTGGGTAACCTGGCGATTGACCACATGATCAAACCATCGCTCTACCTCAGCGGCGACTTCCTCGATTATTTTCGAATTTCCCGCGATCAAACGCTGGTTTACATTGCCGATGTGTCAGGGCATGGCGCCAGCTCCGCCTTCGTTACAGTGTTGCTGAAGAACCTCACCAACCGGTTGCAGCGTAATCTGCGACGGGGTTCTAGTGACGATATCCTCTATCCCGACCGTTTTCTGGAACGAATTAATTCTGAATTGTTGGATACCGGACTCGGAAAACATGTCACAGTATTTGTGGGTATCATCTCAGAGCAGGAGCAAACCCTGAAATACGCTGTGGGTGCTCATTTCCCAATGCCTATTCTGTCAGAGGTGAATGGCGAGACGATGTTTCTTGAGGGAAACGGATTGCCCGTGGGGCTGTTCGAAAGCCCTCATTGGGAAGTTTATGAAATGAAGTTGCAGGGGCCATTTCAGTTATTTCTGTTTTCAGATGGAATACTTGAAGTTATAAAGGCCAAAAGCTTGGCAAAAAAGGAAGCTCGACTACTTGAACTCGTGTCGGGAGGTCGTCACACTATCGCCTCGCTGAGCGATGCCCTGAATCTCGATGAGATCACAGAGCTACCTGACGACATCGCTATTGTATCAGTGACAGATACAGTATTAACCGCTTCCCCGCAGCAAGAGAACGCGCTTGCGGATAGCGTTGAGTCGAAATAGTGGCAGTGTTGATGATGGCTGGCTGTAAAATCCTACAAGCGGAAAAGCAGGGCATTTACGTCCTGAAGTTCATTGGGGAGATCCGGCTGAACCTATGTTCGACGCTGGACAATCTGGTGGAATCCATCACTCAGGATCCCGTCTTCAAGACGGTGGTGATTGATCTGACTGAAACCGAGATCATCGACAGCACCACCTTGGGCCTGCTTGCCAAAATCGCCATGGCAGCCCAGAAGCAGAGCCATTTTTTGCCCACCCTGATTTCGACCAACCCCGATATCACTCGAATTATCACTTCCATGGGGTTCGACAAGATTTTCATCATTGTCAGGGAACCCGCCTCCCGAATCGAAGAGCTTGAGGAGATTCCTGTGCTGCGTGCCAGTGAACACCAAGTTCGGGACAAGGTGCTGGATGCTCACCGTGTGCTCATGGGCATGAACAGCAAGAACCGGGAAGAGTTCAAAAACCTTGTGCGTGCTTTGGAATGCGAAGAACCCAATTAGCCGGGCAGGTTGTCGGAACGATTTATTCCATCCAATGCATTGCTCCTTACATATCGAAATTGACGCGTAAACGGACTATTTATGCCTGAAAACAAAGGGTCAGCTCCCATCGGTGCCAAACAGGCCACCAAGCACGTTGCGGTTCTGGGCGGTGGAAGCTTTGGCACTGCGATCACCAAGGTGCTGGCAGAAAACGGCCATACCGTACATTTCTGGATGCGCGATCAGGCGCAGGTCAAGGAAGTTGCCGAGCAACGAACCAACAGCCGCTACATGCCTGATGTGCAGCTGGCCGGCGACATTTCCGCCACCACGGATTTCGCCGCAGCGATTGCAAACGCAGAGGCGATATTCGTCGCCATTCCCTCCAAGGCGTTCCGCAGCGTCATCAAAGCGCACGCACACGAATTCCATGATGGCCAGATCGTTGTCAGCCTCACCAAAGGCATTGAGCGTGACGGCTTCAAGCTGATGAGCGAAATCCTTCAGGAGGAAATTCCGCGGACTCGGATCGGAGTGCTCAGCGGTCCCAACCTGGCCAGCGAAATTGTCAATCGGGATCTGACCGCTACCGTCATTGCGGCCAAGGACCCCGATGTTCGGCGTACTGTGCAGAATCTACTGGGCTGCGAGTATTTCCGGGTCTATGCCAATGTGGATGTCTATGGCGTTGAGCTTGCCGGGGCGCTGAAGAATATCTATGCCATTGTGGCAGGGCTTGCGGCCGCCCTTGACCTGGGGGAGAACGCCAAGTCCATGTTGATTACCCGAAGTCTGGCGGAAATGAGTCGGTTTGCGGTCAGCCTGGGGGCCAATCCGATGACCTTTATGGGGCTCGCGGGCGTGGGCGATCTGGTGGTGACCTGTACGTCGTCAAAAAGCCGTAACTACCGGGTTGGCTATGCGGTGGGCAAGGGCAAGCAACTGGATGAGGCGGCTGCAGAGTTGGGGCAGGTGGCTGAGGGCATCTACACGCTGCAGTTGGTTAAGGAAAAATCGGAAGAAGCGGGCATCTACATGCCATTGGTGCGCGGTCTGTATGAAATTCTGTACGGCGGCGCCTCCATCAAGGCGGTGATCAACGGACTGATGATGGCGGTGCAGAACTCAGACGTCGAGTTCATTCTGCCGCGCACTCTCACTCAGTGAACGTATAAGGGGTCGAGGGAGGGGCGGTCATGAATCTTGTCGTCATGCGTCACGGCGAAGCCGGCTGGCACACACTGGACCAGCAACGTGAACTCACCGAGGCCGGCCGAATGGCGACAGCGGTGGTTGCCCGAAGGCTGGCGGAGTCGCCCTGGCGGCCGGACATTATCTGGTCCAGTCCGCTGGTGCGGGCGCATCAGACCGCGACCATCGTCTCGGAGATACTCAATTGCCCAGTCATCGAGAAGCCTTACCTGACCCCGGATGACGATCCTGGCGAATGCCTGAACCGACTGATCGAAAATCCGATCGATGCCCTGATGATCGTTTCCCACATGCCGCTGGTGGGAGCCCTGGCCACGTTGCTGGTCGATGGTCACCGCCATGGCATACCCTTTATGACCAGCCAGGCAGTGATGCTTGACATGCCCATAGCGGGCCCCGGCTGCGCGGATTTGCGGGCGCAATTTCTGCCTTGACGCTGTGTCGTGTTACAAGCTGCCTGAAAACGACCTCGTAGCCTGAACAATCGTCCGGTCCTGCCTGGAGATCCCTGAATACCCATGAATGAATTCCCGATTTCATACATTGAACCGGTGTACCGCCCGCCCAGCGAGGCCAAGTCGCTGATCCTGCCTGTGACAAACGGCTGCTCCTGGAATAAATGCACCTTCTGCGAGATGTATACCCAGCCCCAGAAAAAATTCCGCGCCCGCAAGGACGAGGATATTCAACAGGACATTGCCCTGGCCAGGCAGGCGTTCGGCAGCGTCACACGGGTGTTCCTGGCTGACGGTGACGCCATGGTGCTGCCAACGCGTCGTCTGCTGGAGATACTGGCATCGCTTCGCGCTGCATTCCCGGAACTTCAGCGGGTTTCCAGCTACTGTCTACCTCGCAACCTGAACAAAAAATCGGTCGAGGAACTCGCAGCATTGAGGGACGCGGGTCTTCAGATTCTGTATGTCGGCATGGAATCCGGCGATGACGAAGTACTGCGACGGGTCAATAAAGGCGAGAGTTATGAATCGACCCGCTCCGCCCTGGACAAGATTCATCGAGCCGGCATCACCAGTTCGGTGATGGTACTTAATGGGCTGGGCGGGGAGGTTCTGTCCAGGCAGCACGCCATCAACACCGCCCGCTTATGTAACGAAACCCAGCCCCACTACCTGTCCACCCTGGTTGTCAGCTTTCCGCTGGGCGAAGCGCGCTTCCGGGAGGGTTTCGGCGATGACTTTTCACCCCTGAGTCAGCAAGGCTTGTTTGAGGAGATTCGTTATTTTCTGGCGCACCTTGAGCTGGATAACACCATTTTCCGCAGCGATCACGCCTCCAACTACCTCGTTTTGAAAGGGGTGCTTGGTCGGGATAGAGAGCGGATGCTGGAGCAGGTGGATTTTGCCATCCATAACCCAGGGGCAGCCCCGTTGCGTCCGGAATGGATGAGGGGGTTGTAACGGGATGCTGATCGAGGAGCGAGCGTAATGAAGGGCGATCCGAAGACCATTGAAGAACAACTCAGTACCGCCCCTTCCGGCGAAAAAGGCTTGCCGCCGATTCACCAGTGGCATCCCCCGTTGTCCGGCGACATCGATATTCGGGTTGCCCGCAACGGGCTCTGGATTTACCAGGGCGATCCGATGGAAAGGGAAGCGATTCCCCGACTGTTCTCCACCATTCTCAGGCGGGAGCAGGATGGCGACCATTATCTGGTCACGCCGGTGGAAAAGTGGCGAATCGTGGTGGACGATACGCCATTACTGGCCCACACGGTGGAGGTGACTGGCGACGGGCAAGACCAGCAGGTCTTTGTCATCACCAACATGGATGAGAGGGTGGCCATCGACGGAGATCACCCGCTTACCGTCGACCATTACCCCGATTCAAATGAGCCGAGACCGGTCATCACCATTCGTCACGGTCTGGAGGCGCGACTGGTTACGGCGGCCTACTACGACCTGGCCAATTACGTCGTAGAAATGGAGCAAGGAAGTGGCATTGCTTTGGGTATCTGGAGTCATGGTCAGTTTTTTCCCATGGCTTAGGGGTTGAAAATGCGGTCGGTGCCCCAAGGATTACGGTAGCGGATACAGTCGCGCCCTTGTTAGACTGTACGCGAAAACTTGTTACCGAGCCCGGCTCTATAACGAGGCTTGGTGGTCGTTAGTCCCTCTGTGCAGTCCGACTGTTCACGATCACTTTCGATTGCCCCAATTTAAATTAACAGTCATTGCTGCAGCAGGAGATTTCATGGCCCAACCTCGCGTTGTCACCATCCATTACACCCTCACCAACGACCAGGGCGAGCAGCTCGATTCTTCCCGCGGGGAAGGTCGTGAGCCGTTGTCTTACCTGGAAGGTGCCCAGAACATTATCGGCGGACTGGAAAGCGCCCTGACCGAGAAAGGTGCTGGCGATCAGCTGAAAGTCTCCGTAGCACCCGGTGAAGGTTATGGTGAGCTTAACGAAGAACTGATCCAGCCGGTTCCGCGTAGCGCCTTCGAAGGTGTTGACACCATCGAGCCTGGCATGCAATTTCAGGCCCAGACCCCAGGCGGCCCGCAGGTTGTTCGTGTCGTCGAAGTCAGTGACGAGACCGTCACCATTGACGCTAACCACCCGCTGGCCGGCCAGACCCTTCACTTTGATGTGGAAGTGATTGAGACCCGCGAAGCGACTGAGGAAGAGCAGGAGCACGGTCACGTGCACTAAGCCTTCCCAGGTACGGTTGGAAAACGGCTCCCAGTGAGTCGTTTTTTTATGGCTGTGGATTGTACCGGAACAAAAAAACGGCCCCGAGAGGCCGTTTGCAAACCGGAATCCGAACTTACATGTTCGGGTAGTTGGGGCCGCCGCCGCCTTCCGGAGTAACCCAGGTGATGTTCTGGGCTGGATCCTTGATGTCACAGGTCTTGCAGTGTACGCAGTTCTGCGCGTTGATTTGGAAGCGCTTGCCACTGCCGTCATCGGCATCCACCACTTCGTACACACCAGCTGGGCAATAGCGCTGCGCAGGCTCGTCGTACTTGGGCAGGTTGTCCTTCAACGGAATCTCCGCGTCGGTCAGTTTCAGGTGAACCGGCTGGTCTTCCTCGTGATTGGTGTTGGAGATAAACACCGAAGAAAGACGGTCGAACGTCAGTGTGTTGTCCGGTTTCGGGTAGCTGATCTTCTTCGACTCGGACGCCGGCTTTAAAGTGGCGTAGTCCGGAATGGTGTCGTGGAAGGTGAACGGCAGGCTTCGGCGCAGGATATTCTGCTCGAAGAAGGCAACAGCGCCACCCAGTACGTTGCCAAACTTGTGCATGGCCGGACCGAAGTTACGCTCGTCGTACAGCTCTTTGTAGAGCCAGCTGTCCTTGAAGCGATCCGCGAAGCTGGTGATTTCTTCGCCGGTTTTTCCGTCCTTCAGAGCGGCGAAGACCGCTTCTGCACCCAGCAGACCAGACTTCATGGCGGTGTGGGAGCCTTTGATCTTGGAGAAGTTCAGGGTGCCGGCGTCGCAACCCAGCAGCAAGCCGCCAGGGAAACTCATCTTCGGGAGGGAGTTAAAGCCGCCTTTGGTGATGGCGCGGGCGCCATAGGCTACACGCTTACCGCCCTCCAGATACTTCTTGATTTCCGGATGGTGCTTGAGGCGCTGCATTTCCTCAAACGGGCTCAGGTGCGGATTGCTGTAGGACAAGTCGGTGATCAGGCCGACGTAGACCTGGCCGTTTTCCAGGTGATAGAGGAACGAACCGCCGGTGGAGCCGGACTCGTTCAGGGGCCAGCCAGTGGTGTGGACAACCAGGCCGGGCTCGTGCTTGGCCGGATCGATGTCCCACAGCTCCTTGATGCCGATGCCGTAGTGTTGCGGATCCTTGCCTTCGTCCAGCTTGTAGTCCTTGATCAGCTGCTTGCCCAGGTGGCCGCGGCAGCCCTCGGTGAATAGAGTGTACTTGGCGCGCAGTTCCATTCCCGGCATATAGCCATCTTTGTGGCTGCCATCACGGGCAACACCCATATCGCCAGTAATGATGCCTTTAACCTGGCCATCTTCGATGATGGTTTCTGCCGCGGCAAAGCCGGGATAAACCTCAACACCCATGGCCTCCGCCTGTTCGGCCAGCCAGCGGCACAGGTTGCCCAAACTGATGATGTAGTTGCCGTGGTTGTGCATGTTCTTGGGCACAAAGGCGTTGGGGATCTTGGTGGCGGCTTCCTGATTCTTCAGCAGGAAAATGTCGTCCCGGGTGACCGGGGTGTTCAGGGGAGCGCCTTTCTCTTTCCAGTCCGGAAAGAGCTCATTGAGAGCGGTTGGTTCGAACACGGTACCCGCCAGGATGTGCGCGCCGATTTCAGAACCTTTCTCGACAACACAGACGGTCAGTTCTTCGCCGGCTTCTTGCGCCAACTGCATTACCCGGCATGCTGCGGACAGGCCAGCTGGGCCACCGCCGACGATCAGAACATCAAATTCCATCGATTCGCGTTCCACGTTGGTCTCCTCAAACTTCACTGTGGATATAAGGACTTCGACGCTCAGGGCTCAACTGACCGGCGTTTAACATGAAGCCGGTAACAAAGAGCGCTCATAGAATAGCGGCGAGGAAAATCCCGTCTCTCTTTATGGTTTTGCAAACCTGCTAAGGATGCTTAGGGGGCGAATAATACCGGACAACGCGCTATTAAACGACTCCCGAAGGGCAGATTCAATGACCTTCTGGCCCTCTAGGATATAACAAACCGAATTTCAAACAAACGTTTGTTTGAATTTTGCCCGTTCATTTGGCATTGTTACCCCGCACACTGCTAAATGCAGTCCCCGGCACTGTCTTCCGGGGAGGCCGGGTCCGACAAAGGCGTCTGTACCGGTTGATAGGGGAAGGGTAGGCGATTGAGTGCATCCTGAGGCGATTTTTAGTATCGTCTCATTGCTCGGCGTCGTCAATCTATCCTTATTGACCATCTCAACGGCGACCATCGGTCGCCCGGGACTATTGACCCGTCCGTGCTTTGCCTTCAGTATTATGGCGCCCTGACAGTTAGGGAGCCTCTGAATTACTCCTGTTGGCCTGGTTGGACAAGCTCCGGAAGTTGCATTCTATGTGGTGTTAACGAACCGCATGCAGCCCTGGCGCCCAGGCCTGTCAGGCGTTATTCAGAGGCTCCCTGGTCCTGCGCTAATAAGCTGTTTGAACGATCGATCCATCCTTCGGGTGTATCGATACGACAGGAATCGAGAATACTCCGCCTGTGTACTACGAAAGTAGGTCTTCCGAGAGTATTTCTGATTGCGAGTCATTAAACCCATCGTAGAAGAACGAGGAATCTATGAAGGTTCTGGTCGCTGTAAAACGAGTAATCGACTACAACGTAAAGGTGCGCGTCAAGCCGGACAACACCGGCGTTGATCTCGCCAACGTCAAAATGGCGATGAACCCTTTCTGTGAAATCGCTGTTGAAGAAGCGGTTCGTCTGAAAGAGAAGGGCGTCGCCAGCGAAATCGTCGTGGTATCCATCGGTCCCAAGGCCTCTCAGGAGCAAATCCGTACCGCTCTGGCTCTGGGTGCAGATCGTGGTATCCACATCGAAACCGATGAAGAGGTTCAGTCTCTCGAAGCGGCCAAGCTGCTTAAGGCTGTTGTTGAAAAAGAAGAGCCAAAGCTGGTTATCCTTGGTAAGCAGTCCATCGATTCCGACAACAACCAGACTGGTCAGATGCTGGCAGCACTGACTGGCATGGGGCAGGGCACCTTCGCTTCTGAAGTTGTGGTTGACGGTGAAAAAGTCAACGTTACCCGTGAGGTTGATGGCGGTCTGGTTACCGTTGCCCTGAACCTGCCGGCTGTTGTCACCACCGACCTTCGTTTGAACGAGCCGCGTTACGCTTCCCTGCCGAACATCATGAAGGCCAAGAAGAAGCCGCTCGAAGCGATCAGCCCTGCTGACCTGGGTGTTGATATCGCACCGCGCCTGTCCACTCTGAAAGTAGAAGCACCGGCTGCACGTCAGGCGGGCATCAAGGTGGCAGACGTTGCGGAGCTGGTTGATAAACTGAAGAACGAAGCGAAGGTGATCTAAATGAGCATCCTTGTAATTGCTGAACACGACAACAGCAGTCTGAAACAGGCTACTCAGAGCGTTGTTACCGCGGCCAAGGCCATCGGTGGCGATGTAGACGTACTGGTTGCCGGTGAAGGTTGTGGCGCTGTAGCTGACGCTGCCGCCAAAATCGAAGGCGTTAACAAGGTCTTGGTAGCTGACAACGCCGCTTATGGTCACTTCCTGGCTGAGAACCTGTCTGAGCTGGTTGTTGAAGTAGCCAAGGGCTACAGCCATGTGCTGGCAGCTGCCGGTACGACTGGTAAAGACTTCCTGCCGCGCGTTGCCGCTCTGCTGGACGTTGCCCAGATCTCCGACATCATTCGTGTCGAGTCTGAAGACACCTTCGTACGCCCGATCTACGCTGGTAACGCCATTGCTACTGTTAAGAGTAGCGACGCCATCAAGGTTGTGACAGTACGTCCGACTGCCTTTGACGCTGCGCCTGCTGAAGGTGGCTCTGCCGCCGTTGAAGCTCTGGACACCGTAAAGGATGCCGGCCTGTCTTCCTTCGTGGGTGAAGAGAAAGCCGTATCCGATCGTCCGGATCTCGGTAGCGCTTCCATCGTGATCTCCGGTGGTCGCGGTATGCAGAACGGCGAAAACTTCCAGATGCTGGAAAAAGTAGCTGACATCCTGGGTGCTGCCGTTGGTGCTTCCCGTGCAGCGGTTGACGCTGGCTTCGTACCGAACGACATGCAGGTTGGTCAGACCGGTAAGATCGTTGCTCCTCAGCTGTACATCGCTGTGGGTATCTCCGGTGCCATTCAGCACCTGGCGGGAATGTCCGACTCCAAGGTGATCGTTGCGATCAACAAGGACGAAGAAGCCCCGATCTTCCAGGTGGCCGACTACGGCCTGGTTGCGGATCTGTTCGAAGCAGTACCGCAGCTGGAAGAAGAACTGAAGAAAGTCGTTTAAGACGTATCTTCAGAACTGAAAAGGGCGCCAATTGAGGCTGTGTGAAAACAGTCTCCGAAGCTGGCAAAATAACCGCGACATGGTTCGCGGTTATTTTTATGAGGCACAAGGAAGGCACACCTCGCAGTCAGACGCTTCTGCTCCCTCCGAGCGTTGAAGATTACATTCCCCAGGACCACCCGGTTCGCGTCATCGACGCCTTTGTCGATTCCTTACCCCTATCTGAGCTGGGGTTCAAGAAAGCCGAGACAGCTCAAACTGGTCGGCGTCCTTATCACCCAGGTGATTTGCTGAAGCTGTATATCTACGCCTACCTGAACCAGACCAGCAGTACCCGCCGCCTGGAGAAGGAATGCCATCGCAACCTGGAAGTGTTGTGGTTGATG
>NZ_JAQNDA010000028.1 GCF_028369065.1 Marinobacter sp. SS21 | reverse complement strand
TAAGGAGACTCTGAATAAGTCTCAAATTCAGCGATAATTAGGGCCATCGCCAACCGCATAGGATTCAGTGTCACCATGGATCAGATCACCTTCTCCGAAGCCGAGTACCAGACCAAGAAGCGCAAGACCCGCCGCGAGATATTTTTGGAACGGATGGACAAGCTGATCCCTTGGAAGCAGTTGGAGAAGAAGGTAGCCCGGTATTATCCAAAGGGTCAGAACGGACGGCCTCCCTATCCGCTGTCTGCGATGCTGCGAGTTCACTGCATGCAGCTGTTCTATAACCTGAGCGATCCGGCGATGGAAGATGCTTTGTACGAGATCGAATCCATGCGGCACTTCGCCGGTCTGAAACTGGATCGCTTGCCGGATGAGACGACCATTCTCAACTTCCGGCATTTCCTGGAGCAGCACGGTCTTGGGAAAACGCTGTTTAAAGAGGTGAACAAACACCTGGAGAAAAACGGGCTGATGCTGCGCGAGGGCAGCATCGTCGATGCCACCATTATCTCGGCTCCCAGTTCTACCAAGAACCAAACTGGCAAGCGCGATCCAGAAATGCACCAGACCAGGAAAGGCAACGAATGGCACTTCGGCATGAAGATGCACATTGGTGTCGACGACGCTCTGGGCCTGATTCATAGCATTGATACCACCGCTGCCAACGTGCATGACATCGTGCCCACCGACAAACTGCTGCACGGTGAAGAGCAGCGAGTCTTCGGTGACGCCGGTTACCTTGGTATTCAGAAGCGGGATGAACATAAGCACCGTGAGAACGTCTCCTGGTTCATTGCAAAACGGCCGGGCACCCGGAAGACGCTGGATGCCGACAAACTGAAAGCTGAGAAGATCAAAGCCAGTGTACGCGCCAAAGTGGAGCACCCCTTCCGGTACATCAAGCAGCTCTTCGGTTATAGCAAGGTCCGCTATCGCGGCCTTGCAAAGAACAATAACCGGCTGCATTTGCTGGCTGCGTTCAGCAACCTGTTAATTGGTGAAAAATACCTGCTGGCGTAGGGCCAGTGTGTCTGTTTTCCGTCAAGATGGCGGGAGAGGGGCAAAAAAACACACAAATAACGGGAGAATAGCGTCTGAATCTTCGATTTTTGCCGGCTAAAACCAAGATCGGCAAAAATCAGCGGTTATTCAGAGCTTCC
>NZ_JAQNDA010000027.1 GCF_028369065.1 Marinobacter sp. SS21 | reverse complement strand
CGGCGTCCTTATCACCCAGGTGATTTGCTGAAGCTGTATATCTACGCCTACCTGAACCAGACCAGCAGTACCCGCCGCCTGGAGAAGGAATGCCATCGCAACCTGGAAGTGTTGTGGTTGATGAAGCAGCTGGCCCCGGACTTCAAGACCATCGCTGATTTCCGCAAGGACAACGGACCGGCGATCAAACGAGCGTGCCGGCAGTTCATCGTGTTCTGCAAGCACGCGGGCCTGGTCAGCGGCCAGTTGGTGGCGATTGACGGCAGCAAGTTCAAAGCGGCGGCCAGCAAGGATCAGGCAATCACCCGCAAGCAGCTGGAAAAGCAACTGGGCAAGCTGGATCAGAAGATCGAGCACTATCTCGCGCGCTTGGCGGCGTCTGAGCAGGCGGGCGAAGCGGATCTCGATAAGGGAAAGGTTGCGGACGCTTTGGCCTATCTTCAGACCCACAAGGCGGAACTG
Source organism: Marinobacter sp. SS21 (assembly GCF_028369065.1). GTDB lineage: Bacteria > Pseudomonadota > Gammaproteobacteria > Pseudomonadales > Oleiphilaceae > Marinobacter. The sequence goes on along the minus strand of NZ_JAQNDA010000027.1, from coordinate 767 downwards.
CAGGATGAGCTGAAGACCCTCGTAGATGAGGAGAAAACCCAAACTTGCCGTACTGAGCCGCAGGCTAAGCTGATGCGGTCCGGCCGGGATGGCATGGTGGTTGGCTATAACGCTCAGAATGCGGTGGATGAGCAGCACCAGTTCATCGTCCACCATGAACTGACTCAGGCGGGCACCGACAATCAGCAGCTGGAACCGATGACGACCGCCACCCTGGAAGTGCTGGAAGGCGAACTCGACACCGTGGTGGCCGATGCGGGTTACACCAACGGTGAGCAGATTGGCCGTATCCAGGCTTCAGAAATAGAGGTGGCGGTGCCGGTGAACCGGGGGGTGAATAATCAGGGTAGTGGCGAGCACTTCCAGAAAAGCGATTTCACCTATTTGCCGGATGATGACGCTTACCGGTGCCCCGCCGGTCAGTTGCTGCCCCACAAGACCATCAGCACAAAGGATCGTCTGCACTTGTATGCCCGTTCTGGCTGCAACCAATGCCCCCTGCAGTCGAAATGCACCAAGGCCGATCGACGCTGGGTCACCCGACACTTTGACGAAGAAGCTCTGGAGAAGGCCGGCAAGGCAGCTACCCCGGAACGGATGACCCGGCGCATGGCGACCGTGGAGCCCACCTTCGCGACCCTGAAGCGGTTGCTGAACAAGGGGCGATTTACCTGCTGGGGACTGAGCTCCGCCAGTAGCGAGTACAGCCTTGCGGTGCTCAGCTACAACCTGATGCGGGCGATCAACATTCTGGGTGTGAAAGGTAT
>NZ_JAQNDA010000026.1 GCF_028369065.1 Marinobacter sp. SS21 | reverse complement strand
AAACGACTTCAGGAAATTGACTGAACGTGAACACCCGGAGTACAAACTCCGGTGGGTGATGCGTTAAGAAACGAGGTGTTCACGTTCAACCAGAATGGGTGTTCACGTTCGCCGGAATACGCAACCATCCCTCCACAACTTTTTTATTCCTCGTTACTATCAATATCAACAAAGTCGAAAGCTATTCTTCTGAGAGACATGCTGCCGGATAGTCCGATCTTCTCTGCGATTGCTGAAAATGCTTCGGTAAATTTAACTTGTGTACTCTCTATGTCATTTTCTAAATTATTAGGAGGAAAAATATCTTCAGTCTGAAGGTTCCAGAAGCCGGAGTAGTCTAGGACTGTTCCTCGAGCTAAGAAGGTAATTTGAGTTGCGGATTGAGTTAATATATGTAGATAAACTTGTAGTTCGCTATCGTTTTTTGTTATCGAATTTGTTTCAATTTCCGAGTCGATTTCATTGCAAGTTTCAACCACTTTGGTTACTTGTTTTTTGAGAGACTCTAGAATGTGTTTTGATTTTTCGATTTCACTAGTCTCAAGATGAGTCAAAAATGACTTAATGGATCTAGAAAATGCTTTGAGTTCAAGGTGCAAATCAATGCATTGATTGTGTAGATTTTTTATTTGTCTTGATAGATTTCTTTTATCTTCCTTGTGTTCTTTGTAATCTATTTGATGCTTCCATGTTTTGGCGCCGTAAATTGCTATGATTGCAATAATAAACGACGAAATGGCCGGTATTGTTAATTCTTGACCATTGAATGCATTTGCTACTAAAAAGCCTAGTAGAAAAAAGAATGTTGAGTTTAAGGTGACATCAACAGCATTAGTGCTCTTAGGGGGCACAGTTACAAATCCTTCCCAACCCAAACCACCTTCCCAATGACCTCCAGACTCTCCAGATCCGAACTGGAAATCTCCTGCGGCGGGTACTCTTTGTTGTCACTCAACAACTGTACCCCATCATTCCAAAGCGTCTGAATCCGCTTAACCAGCAAGTGGTCCCCGTTCCGAATCACGTAGATGTGCCCGTCCCGAAGTTTCCTCTCACTGGTATCCACCATCACCGTCTCATTGTCTGAGATCGTCGGTTCCATGGAGTCACCCTTGGCGAACACAAGCGCCAGGTCTTTTTCATTCAGTCCACGGAACCGGAGCCACTTGCGACGGAATGCTAATTCCCTGGTGGGGGATTCATCGCCTGCAATTGAACCGTGACCAGCTGCTACCTGGATGTTGTATCCAGGAATAAGTGCGAATTCTTCTTCAAATTTGGAATCTGACTTTGCAGGTTCTTTCCCGGTAGCGAGCCATTCGACAGATACGCCAGCAGCGTTAGAGATGCGCAGTAAATTGTCTAGGCGGGGCATACCGCCATTTAGGATGTTCCTAAACGTGCTGTCTCCCATGCCCGCTTTGTGAGCGAAAGCCCGCGCAGAGCCTTCTCCGATCAAGCTCCTGAGCCTTTTCGCAAACCCTGTCTCGTCCACAGTTTCCTGTGCATCTGCTGTCTTTTCGTCGGTCATTTTTCAATTATTAACAGTTTAAGGACTATGTATTTGCAGTTTACTGTTGACTGCGTGGGTCAGCTAACCTATATTCTGCTTAACGAACAGAAAACTGCTCGCTAGTGAGCGGGTAACTGTGAAAAATAGTGTAGCAGAGTGCAAAACAGTGGACGAGCAAAAACAAATCATCTTGCTAGCTACCCCGGTCATGAC
>NZ_JAQNDA010000025.1 GCF_028369065.1 Marinobacter sp. SS21 | reverse complement strand
TTTGGAGGTCGAGTAGGCAATGGGAACCGCCCCCAAAGCCTCTCACAGAACCGTACGTGAACCTCTCGATTCATACGGCTCTTATTACCCAACCGCTACCTGTTATCCTGCCCAATGCGCAAATAGCCGGGGGTGTCTCCACCTCAAGGTATTTACCCTATGGGCAGCCTGTATCAGGCCCCTGAGTTTCTTGTACTTCCCTTTGGCCCACCGGCTTAATCGCAAGTCAAAGTGAAACAACACATTGCGAATATAGCGGCGACCAAATAGGCCGTAGTACTGCATCCAACCACGGATTCGGGACTGGCAGAACCGGACAAATTGTCCAAACTCTTGCTGTCGCCACCGTTTCCAGGGCCACTCAGTGATCTTGGTGCGGATCTCTTTCGCTGCCCGCTGGCTAATGGCTCCCATGAAGTACACTCCACGGCGACCCTGCCGGTTGCGCATCCAGCGCGGCCGGAAGGTGAAACCGAGGAAGTCGAACGCGAAAACCGGGTAATCCTGCCGATGCTGCCCACCCTTACAATAGACGATTTTCGTCTTCTCCGGATGCAGCGTCAGACCACAGGCTCTGAACCGTTCCTCGAGGACCGCTTTAAGTGCCTGAGCTTCCCGCTCACTGGAACAGTGACACACAATATCGTCCGCATAGCGTTCGAACTGAATGCCGCCCCAGTGCTTTTCTACCCAGCGATCAAAAACGTAGTGCAGGAACAAATTCGCCAGCAAAGGACTGATCACACCGCCTTGCGGCGTGCCCCGGTCGCGCGCTTCTATGGAACCATTCGCCAACTGAACCGGTGCGCTTAGCCAGCGCCGGATGTACAGCTTTTGCCAGCCTTCGGACACATGCCGATCCACCGCCTTCATTAACAGGTCATGGTCGATGTTGTCGAAGAAGCCCTGGATGTCCATATCCAGCACCCAGGCTTTCTTCCAGCATCGAGCCTGAACTTGTTTCAGTGCATCATGCGCCGATTTTCCAGGTCGATAGCCATAAGAATCTGGGTGAAAGTGTCGTTCCAGTTCCGGTTCGATTTGCAGCTTAACCACCGTCTGTGCAATACGGTCCGCAACGGTCGGAATGCCCAGAGGGCGCGTTCCTCCCGTGGCTTTCCCAATATCTACACGTAGCACCGGTGGCGGATGATAGCTTCCCGAGGATAAACGGTTCCAAAGCTTGTAAAGGTTGTTGCCAAGGTCAGCCTCAAAGTCTTCCAGACTCTGACGATCGACGCCCGCGCTACCTTTGTTGGCCCGAACCCGTTTATAGGCCTGGTACACCAGTGCTTTCGGGAGGGTATACGGTTTTGTCGAGGCCACATGACTCCTCCCGGAACTCGGTTGGCCATCTGATCTCGACGGGATAATTTGCCCCCTTCGCTCCACACCCATTACAGGTGCTTCAACACTACTACGGGGCAATCCGTCCCTGTGCCCTGCATCGGTACTCTCGCCTCGTGGGGTTGCCACTTGTGCTTCTCCCTTAACATCAGGACGACAGGTTCTCATGTTCCATACTCAAGCCTGCACCCAGGTCATGCCGCCTCTATGCCGGCTGCCGCTACGCCCGTCCCCAGTCTGCGTCGTAGCTCATCCCGGAATTTCGCGGGGACCCCGGTTTTGACAGCAACAGTCACCGTTTCGACACCTCATCGACGGTTCACTTTCGTTCATCTCCTTGGGCACTTACCTGACCGCTCTTAGCGGCCTTTTTCCCCTGTCGCTCACGACCCGCACTCTTAATGCAAGCCGCACAGGGCGGTTTGATCCCGGTGTCTGGTCACCGAGACCGAGGGGCCTTCCCTCATCTTGAATACAGCAAGAAAGACCGGAGTCTTTCGTCATGACACACCCGCG
>NZ_JAQNDA010000024.1 GCF_028369065.1 Marinobacter sp. SS21 | reverse complement strand
AGAGCCCAGCGATGGGCGTTGTGCATGAGCCGATCCAGGATGGCATCCGCCAGGGTGTTATCGCCGATGGCGGCGTACCATTGATCGGTGGGTAGTTGGCTGATGATCATGGTCGAGTGGGTGCCGTGGCGGTCATCCATAATCTCCATCAGGTCGTTCCGATGTGCCGGTTTCAGAGCTTCCAGCCCCCAGTCATCCAGGATCAGCAACTTCACTTTGGCCAGCTGGTTCAGCGTCTTCTGGTAGGTGCCGTCGGCCTTGGCCTGGGTCAGTTCCAGCAGTAACCGGGAGACCCGGTAATACCGGGTGCTGAGTCCGTTCAGGCAGGCCTGATGCCCCAGCGCACAGCCGAGGTAGGTTTTACCGCTGCCGCAGGGGCCGGTGATCAACAGATTCTGGCCACGCTCCAGCCAGTCGGTCTGAGCCAGTTGGGCCACCTGAGCTTTTTTCAGGTTGCGGGGGTGCTGGTAGTCGATGTCCTGGATCGAGGCCCGGAGCTTGAAGCGGGCCTGGCGTACCAGACGATCCTGTTTCCGGTGTTCCCGGGTCTGGAACTCCCGATCCAGCAACAGCTCCAGGCGTTCGGCGAACGGCAACTCGTCATAGGTGCCTGGCTGGTTTTGCTGGTGCTCCAGAGCGGCAGCCATGCCGCCCAGCTTCAGATCTTTCAGTCGTGCCAGGGTCTGTGTCGTGCTCATGGTTGATGTCCTAGTGGAAGCTCTTCGGGCCACGGATGTTCTCGTGGTGCTGAGGGAGTTCGGCGTTCAGGGGCAGCGGTTCCGGCAGCTTGTCCCGGTTGCTCCGGAGGATGGCCTTGATGTGCTTCAGGCGGTTCAGGCCTTCCCGATTGGCGATGCGGCAGCCGGCGTTCAGGCGTTGGCTGGGGTACTCCCGAGTCAGGTTGAGTAACCCGAGACAGACCCGGTAAGCCTGTTCCGGGTGCTCCCGCTCATCCAGCCGCGCACTGACCCAGGCGAGGGTGTCTGGCCCGATGTCCCGGGCCCAGTGCTTGAGGCGGCCAGGTGTCCATTGCTGCTGTTTGCGATGGCGGGTAGGCATGTGACCGGCCTCGGTGGTGGTACCCGGCCTGTGACGCCGTGGGTGGCTCGCCACCTGGCGTTGCCGGAAGTGAACCTGCACCAGATGATCGCTGGCCTGGACTTCTACCTGCTCGCCCACGTACTGGTGAGGCACCGAGTAATGGTGCTGATCGAACTCGATGTGGTAATCGATATTAACCCGGCAACGTCGGATCTCGACGTACTCATAGGGCTGTTTCGGCAAGGGGCGCAGGGCTGGCCGATCCAGTGTCTCGAAGGCGGTCTGCCGGTTGCCCGGCAGCCGCCGGAACGGGCGGCTGTTCAACTCTTCGAGCAACGACCGGATGCACTGGTTGGCTTCGGCGAGGGTGAAGAAGGTGTGGTGACGCAACCGGGCCAGGATCCAGCGCTCCACGATCTGCACGCCCACTTCTGCCTTGGATTTGTCCTTGGGCTTGTAGGGCCTGGCCGGGAGGATGGCCACCTGATAGTGCTCGGCCAGTTGCTGGTAGCTGGGGTTCAGCTCCGGATCATACCGGCAGGCCTTGCTGACCCCGCTGCGCAGGTTGTCCGGCACGACCATCTCCGGAATGCCGCCGAAGTATTCGAAGGTGCGCATGTGACTGGATAGCCAGTCACGCAGCCCCTGGCTCCAGGTGGCTTCGGCATAGGTGTAGTTGGAGGCACCCAGCACCGCCACGAACACCTGAGCGGTGCGCACTTCACCGGTCTGCGGATTAATGATCGGCACGGTCGGGCCGCAGTAATCCACGAAGCACTTCTCACCGGCCTTGTGGGTCTGGCGCATGGAGCGCTTTTGCTGCTTCAGCCAGTGCCGGTAACGGTCGCAGTATTGGGAGTAGCTGTAACAGCGGTTGGGATACCGGGCCGTGTACTCCTCCCATAACAACTGCTTGGTCATCCCCTTACGCTTGAGTTCCTGATGCACGGTGGCCCAGTCGGGCACCTGGTAGCGAGTCGATGTGGTGGGATCGGCACCGGGATAGAACAGGGCCGCCAGGCGGCCATCGTCCAGATCCTCGGGCAAGGGCCAGTTAAGATTTAGGGCATCGGCCCGGGACAGCAACTTCTGGATGGCCCCGACACTGGTCTTGGTGCTGGCGCTGATTTGCCGGATCGAGAGCCCGGCTTCCAGCCT
>NZ_JAQNDA010000023.1 GCF_028369065.1 Marinobacter sp. SS21 | reverse complement strand
TGGTGCCCGGACGCGGAATCGAACCACGGACACGGGGATTTTCAATCCGCTGTATCTATGCTTCAAAGAACCACAAATCAACACAATCAGTCAGTTACGAAGATGCAGCGCCACACTAGACCACACAAAAGCGCTATTGCGTGGACACTTCGTTGACACCTGGCGGGAGCTGCTGTTTATTGGACTTACACTCCAGAGTGAAGGACCAAATGTACTCTATCGGCTCCACCTATACCCGCAAGGACATCTACGAGATCCTCGATATCCCAACCGACCAAAGGGGCGGTGACTGGCTAAATGGCTACCATCGCCATGGCACTGACTACTACATCTTCTGCAATGTCGGTGTTCCTGGACGGACGGGGCATGACTACGATAACCATTGGGACGGCGAGAAACTCATCTGGTACGGGAAGGCGAAGTCGCACTTTGGGCAGGGCGCTACCCAGAACCTTATCTCAGGGGAATACCGGGTCTTCATATTCTATAGGGAGCAGGATCGGGCACCCTTCACCTATGCCGGAGTGGGTTCCCCCATACCCCATACAGGAACTGAACGCCCAGCCAGGATTGACTGGATATTCGGCTCTGACCAATCCGATGAGGCCCCTGTATTCACTGATGAATATGCCCCTGGGGCGAGTTATAAGGAAGGCCAGCGAACCAAGGTCCTAGTCAATCGATACGAACGCGACCGCAACGCCAGGGATGCCTGTGTTCAGCACTTCGGAACTCGTTGCAAGGTTTGCGAGCTAGATTTTGGGGAGAAGTATGGCGACATTGGCGAGGGATTTATCCACGTACACCACACAGTTCCAGTCAGCGACTTAGGTGAGGAATACATTGTCGATCCAAGGCAGGACCTGGTTCCGGTTTGCCCCAATTGTCACGCGATGCTTCACCGGAGGAACCCCCCCTACTCAGTCGATGAGTTGAGGCATTTATTGGATCAGGGAGGGTGATGACTTCCGGCCATTACGTACCTTGGTTGGAAGGCGCCGCCGGCTTTGCATAGTCACCAGCGGCGTATCCTGAAATTACTAGCGCTGTTTTCTCCTATCCTGATATTTAATAGGGATTCGGGCCGGTATCAGGAAAAAGGCGATAAAAATTCCCTGGTCTAGAATTTCGGCAATCCAGGATGGTTCTATCATTTCACTACTCCGCCTGTTGTGGGTTTATCCAACAGACAGGTCGTTATGCTAGTTTTGGCCATCGTTGAGCCGTAAATCATGAAAAATGATCTTAGGCGCAAGATCATGCAGGCCAACAAACCTGCTAACACCCGCCCCGAGATCCGGGTTAGGAAGGCCCTCCATGCCTTGGGCTACCGCTTCCGGATTCACCGCAAGGACCTTCCAGGAAAGCCCGATATCGTCCTACCCAAGCACAACCTCGTCCTATTCGTTCATGGCTGTTTCTGGCACCAACACCCTGGGTGTTACCTCGCGTCCAAGCCGAAGACCCGGCAAGAATTCTGGAAGGCAAAGTTCGAGGCAAACCGGCTCAGGGATAAGGGGAACCAGCTCGCCCTAAAGGAAATGGGTTGGAGGGTAGAAGTGATATGGGAGTGCCAGACCATGGACAACGGAAAATTGTCGGAACGCCTTCAAGCCCTCATAAACCCACAATAAACCACAGTGCGAACCCCCGTCACAATTGGCTTCAATTATTCCTGGACATTATCCTGGACATCGGTAAAATATGCACAGAGTCATAAAGTGTGCCTGCAAGGAAGCCGAAGTGGTGAACGCTCCTGTATTTATAGATCTATTCGCTGGTTGTGGTGGCCTCTCCTTAGGCCTGCTCCAGGCTGGCTGGAAAGGGATTTTTGCCATCGAGCGAACAGCAGACGCGTTCCTCACCTACCGCCACAACCTCGTAGACAGCGGTCGTTTCCAGTACGACTGGCCAGAATGGTTGCCAAAGACCGAGCACGACATAGAAGCCTTTCTGGGTGGATACAAAGGGCAGTTGGCCACCCTGCAAGGAAAGGTTGACCTCATTGCCGGTGGCCCTCCATGCCAAGGGTTCTCTCCAGCAGGCAAGCGGAACCCGAAGGACCCGCGAAATCGCATGGCTGAGCGGTACATCGAAGTCGTAAAGATCGTAAAGCCAAAATTCCTTTTCCTGGAAAATGTGCGCGGCTTTAACGCACCTTTCGAAAAAGCGTCCCAGGGAAAGAAAGCCGTACCATATTCCCATGTGGTGAAACGTCGGCTTGAGACGGAAGGCTACAACGTAGAATTCCGCGTGTTGGTCAGCGCTGATTGGGGCGTACCCCAAATGCGGCCCAGGTTTATCCTGGTGGCAACACGGAAGGACCTGGGGCTCGATTGGGACCTATTCACCGAGTTACTGGCAAACCGCAATGCCTTCCTGGTTTCACGGGGGCTAGATCCGGATTGCAGGCAAACAACCAGGGATGCTATCGACGACCTCCGGGTAGAAGGAAAGGAGCGTATCGAGAGTACTGATGGCAGCGTCCGGGGCTTCAGCCAAATAAAGTATCAGGAACCGGAATCACCCTCGGCATTCCAGCGTCTTATGCGCGTCCAAATGACGGAAGGGGAGGGCCCTAATAGCTTAAGGCTCCCTAGGCATCGGCCACAGGTCACTGAGCGCTTTGAGCGCATACTAAGGGAATGCCCCAAGGGCAAGTGCTTGA
>NZ_JAQNDA010000022.1:3971-5798 GCF_028369065.1 Marinobacter sp. SS21 | reverse complement strand
TTAGGAGCCTGACGATGACCTACTCTCGCATGGGCAGAAGCCACACTACCATCGGCGCAGGACTGTTTCACTTCTGAGTTCGGGATGGGATCAGGTGGTTCCAGACCGCTATGGTCGTCAGACAAAACGGGTGATCACTGGGTGAGGATGAGAAGTGATGTGATGTTGATTTCGCGTTATCCGCAATTGTCTTGGGTGTTATATAGTCAAGCCGCACGAGCAATTAGTACTGGTTAGCTCAACGCCTCACAGCGCTTACACACCCAGCCTATCAACGTCCTGGTCTTGAACGGCTCTTCAGGAGGCTCAAGGCCTCAGGGAGATCTCATCTTGGAAGGGGCTTCCCGCTTAGATGCTTTCAGCGGTTATCCTGTCCGAACGTAGCTACCGGGCAATGCTTCTGGCGAAACAACCCGAACACCAGAGGTTCGTCCACTCCGGTCCTCTCGTACTAGGAGCAGCTTTCCTCAAATCTCCAACGTCCACGGCAGATAGGGACCGAACTGTCTCACGACGTTCTAAACCCAGCTCGCGTACCACTTTAAATGGCGAACAGCCATACCCTTGGGACCGGCTTCAGCCCCAGGATGTGATGAGCCGACATCGAGGTGCCAAACACCGCCGTCGATGTGAACTCTTGGGCGGTATCAGCCTGTTATCCCCGGAGTACCTTTTATCCGTTGAGCGATGGCCCTTCCATACAGAACCACCGGATCACTATGACCTGCTTTCGCACCTGCTCGACGTGTCTGTCTCGCAGTCAAGCGGGCTTGTGCCATTACACTAACCGCATGATGTCCGACCATGCTTAGCCCACCTTTGTGCTCCTCCGTTACTCTTTGGGAGGAGACCGCCCCAGTCAAACTACCCACCACACAGTGTCCTCATCCCCGATAAGGGGACCAAGTTAGAACCTCAAACATGCCAGGCTGGTATTTCAAGGTTGGCTCCACCGGAACTGGCGTCCCGGGTTCAAAGCCTCCCAGCTATCCTACACAAACATGCTCAAAGTTCACTGTGAAGCTATAGTAAAGGTTCACGGGGTCTTTCCGTCTAGCCGCGGATACACCGCATCTTCACGGCGATTTCAATTTCACTGAGTCTCGGGTAGAGACAGCGCCCCCATCGTTACGCCATTCGTGCAGGTCGGAACTTACCCGACAAGGAATTTCGCTACCTTAGGACCGTTATAGTTACGGCCGCCGTTTACCGGGGCTTCGATCAAGAGCTTCGCCGAAGCTAACCCCATCAATTAACCTTCCGGCACCGGGCAGGCGTCACACCCTATACGTCCACTTACGTGTTTGCAGAGTGCTGTGTTTTTAATAAACAGTCGCAGGGGCCTGGTATCTTCGACCGGCTTCCGCTCCACCCGCAAGGGGCTTCACGTACACACCGGCGTGCCTTCTCCCGAAGTTACGGCACCATTTTGCCTAGTTCCTTTACCCGAGTTCTCTCAAGCGCCTTGGTATTCTCTACCTGACCACCTGTGTCGGTTTGGGGTACGGTCTCGAATCACCTGAAGCTTAGAAGATTTTCCTGGAAGCAGGGCATCAATGACTTCCCGCTCTAAGAGCAGTCGTCGTCGCGTCTCAGAATTGTGGACCCGGATTTGCCTAAGTCCACTCCCTACTCGCTTAAACCGGGACAACCGTCGCCCGGCTCACCTAGCCTTCTCCGTCTCTCCATCGCAGTGATCCAAGGTACGGGAATATTAACCCGTTTCCCATCGACTACACCTTTCGGTCTCGCCTTAGGGGCCGACTCACCCTGCGCCGATTAGCGTTGCGCAGGAACCCTTGGTCTTCCGGCGTGGGGGTTTTTCAC
>NZ_JAQNDA010000022.1:0-3871 GCF_028369065.1 Marinobacter sp. SS21 | reverse complement strand
AGTATGCAGCCGCAGCTTCGGTGACCAGTTTGAGCCCCGTTACATCTTCCGCGCAGGCCGACTCGACTAGTGAGCTATTACGCTTTCTTTAAAGGGTGGCTGCTTCTAAGCCAACCTCCTAGCTGTCTGAGCCTTCCCACATCGTTTCCCACTTAACTGGTACTTGGGGACCTTAGCTGGCGGTCTGGGTTGTTTCCCTCTTCACGACGGACGTTAGCACCCGCCGTGTGTCTCCCGGATAGTACTCACTGGTATTCGGAGTTTGCATGGGGTTGGTAAGTCGGGATGACCCCCTAGCCCAAACAGTGCTCTACCCCCAGTGGTATTCGTCCGAGGCTCTACCTAAATAGATTTCGGGGAGAACCAGCTATCTCCGGGCTTGATTAGCCTTTCACTCCGATCCACAAGTCATCCCCTGGCTTTTCAACGACAGTGGGTTCGGTCCTCCAGTGCCTGTTACGGCACCTTCAACCTGCTCATGGATAGATCGCCCGGTTTCGGGTCTAATTCCAGCAACTAATTCGCCCTATTCAGACTCGGTTTCCCTACGGCTCCCCTAAACGGTTAACCTCGCTACTGAAATTAAGTCGCTGACCCATTATACAAAAGGTACGCCGTCACAGAACAAGTCTGCTCCGACTGCTTGTACGCATACGGTTTCAGGATCTATTTCACTCCCCTCACAGGGGTTCTTTTCGCCTTTCCCTCACGGTACTGGTTCACTATCGGTCAGTCAGGAGTATTTAGCCTTGGAGGATGGTCCCCCCATGTTCAGACAGGATATCACGTGTCCCGTCCTACTCGATTTCACTGAACTCAGGTTTCGGATACGGGGCTATCACCCACTATGGCGGCACTTTCCAGAGCCTTCTCCTACCAGTTGTTCAGCTTAAGGGCTGGTCCCCGTTCGCTCGCCGCTACTGAGGGAATCTCGGTTGATTTCTTTTCCTCGGGGTACTTAGATGTTTCAGTTCCCCCGGTTCGCCTCTTACACCTATGAATTCAGTGCAAGATACCGACTCGAAAGTCGGTGGGTTTCCCCATTCAGAGATGTCCGGATCACAGCTCGTTTGCCAGCTCCCCGAACCTTATCGCAGGCTTCCACGTCTTTCATCGCCTCTGACTGCCAAGGCATCCACCGTATGCGCTTAGTTGCTTGACTATATAACCCCAAGACAACTGCGTTCCGCCGAGTCACCGCCTGGCAAGCCAGTCAGTTCATCAGGAGGAGACAGTTCCTTGAAGCGATATAACAACCACTTCAACGACAACACCGGATAACGCTTGAAATCGCTATCACTTTGAGTGCATTGATCCTGGAGATAAATTGGATCAACACATCTCGGTATTACTTCTCATCCACATTGTTAAAGAGCAATTCTGACCCAGTGATCAGAAAGAAGGACTTCGCTGGATGTCATCACTTCGACATCATCTTGAAATACTTGTTTCTGCACACTGACACGTGTCAGTTAAATTATGGTGGAGCTAGGCAGGATCGAACTGCCGACCTCCTGCGTGCAAGGCAGGCGCTCTCCCAGCTGAGCTATAGCCCCATATCGAACCACACACCAAGCAGGCTTCGATAACACTGACGCCAAACTCAGAAAATCGGTCAGATCTAGGCGCTTTGAAGCGTAGCGTGCGAGTAGCACGTAAGCTTCGAAGCAACGACGAGCTGAGCGATTTTGGTGGGTCTGGGTGGACTTGAACCACCGACCTCACCCTTATCAGGGGTGCGCTCTAACCACCTGAGCTACAGACCCAATTATCACCTCATCTTGTTGCCCCTGGCGGCGTTGCGGCTCTCGCTCAATCGGTCACGTACTTCATGTACGCTTCCTCTTTCGCTCCATCCGCGCCTTGCCAGACTCAACAATCTGACGCGCTAATGAATGGGCCTGACTAGACCCCATTGCTCTCTCTATTCAGCTAACCAAGTAATTCGTGTGGACTCTGACCGAGGCTTCGGTATCGTTTAAGGAGGTGATCCAGCCGCAGGTTCCCCTACGGCTACCTTGTTACGACTTCACCCCAGTCATGAACCACACCGTGGTGATCGTCCTCCCGAAGGTTAGACTAACCACTTCTGGTGCAATCCACTCCCATGGTGTGACGGGCGGTGTGTACAAGGCCCGGGAACGTATTCACCGTGACATTCTGATTCACGATTACTAGCGATTCCGACTTCACGCAGTCGAGTTGCAGACTGCGATCCGGACTACGACGCGTTTTGTGAGATTAGCTCCCCCTCGCGGGTTTGCAGCCCTCTGTGCGCGCCATTGTAGCACGTGTGTAGCCCTGGCCGTAAGGGCCATGATGACCTGACGTCATCCCCACCTTCCTCCGGTTTGTCACCGGCAGTCTCCCTAGAGTTCTCAGCCGAACTGCTAGCAACTAGGGATAGGGGTTGCGCTCGTTACGGGACTTAACCCAACATCTCACGACACGAGCTGACGACGGCCATGCAGCACCTGTCACTGCGTTCCCGAAGGCACCAATCTATCTCTAGAAAGTTCGCAGGATGTCAAGGCCAGGTAAGGTTCTTCGCGTTGCGTCGAATTAAACCACATGCTCCACCGCTTGTGCGGGCCCCCGTCAATTCATTTGAGTTTTAACCTTGCGGCCGTACTCCCCAGGCGGTCTACTTAGTGCGTTAGCTGCGCCACTAAGGATTCAAGATCCCCAACGGCTAGTAGACATCGTTTACGGCGTGGACTACCAGGGTATCTAATCCTGTTTGCTCCCCACGCTTTCGCACCTCAGTGTCAGTGTTGGTCCAGGTAGCCGCCTTCGCCACTGGTGTTCCTTCCTATATCTACGCATTTCACCGCTACACAGGAAATTCCACTACCCTCTACCACACTCTAGCCTGCCAGTTCGAAATGCCGTTCCCAGGTTAAGCCCGGGGCTTTCACATCTCGCTTAACAAACCACCTACGCGCGCTTTACGCCCAGTAATTCCGATTAACGCTTGCACCCTCCGTATTACCGCGGCTGCTGGCACGGAGTTAGCCGGTGCTTCTTCTGTGAGTAACGTCAATCCTCGCCGGTATTAACGACGAAGCCTTCCTCCTCACTGAAAGTGCTTTACAACCCGAAAGCCTTCTTCACACACGCGGCATGGCTGGATCAGGGTTGCCCCCATTGTCCAATATTCCCCACTGCTGCCTCCCGTAGGAGTTCGGGCCGTGTCTCAGTCCCGATGTGGCTGATCATCCTCTCAGACCAGCTACGGATCGTCGCCTTGGTGAGCCTTTACCCCACCAACTAGCTAATCCGACTTAGGCTCATCCAATAGCGCAAGGTCCGAAGATCCCCTGCTTTCTCCCGTAGGACGTATGCGGTATTAATCCGGGTTTCCCCGGGCTATCCCCCACTACTGGGCAGATTCCTAAGCATTACTCACCCGTCCGCCGCTCGTCAGCGGGGAGCAAGCTCCCCCTGTTACCGCTCGACTTGCATGTGTTAAGCCTGCCGCCAGCGTTCAATCTGAGCCATGATCAAACTCTTCAGTTTAAATCATACAGAAGCCGAAGCTTCCAAATAGTGCTCAAGACAAAACTCATTGTTCGACGAGTCGCTGTCTCGATATTTCATGCCGAAATACCTCAGCCAGCGCCCACACGAATTACTTGGTCAACTTTTTAAAGAGCGTTTGGGCTGTTGCCCGATCAAGGCCGCGTATTCTACAGTGTCTCGCGACCTTGTCAACCGTTTATTTTCGTCGTTTTCGATGCTTCCGAAAACCGCCGAAACCTCCCGGCTACCTCGTTCAAGGTGGCGCGCATTTTACCGTGCTGAGCCACCTTGTCAACCGCTATTTTGAAGAAAGTTGAAACTCAAAATCTTCAATAAAACCAAGCGGTTG
>NZ_JAQNDA010000021.1 GCF_028369065.1 Marinobacter sp. SS21 | reverse complement strand
ACACCGATTCCGGAAAATCCTGAAAAGTGTTCACCTTCGACCAGAATGGTTGTTCAAGTTGAACCAGAATCGGTGTTTACGTTCGTCCGGAATGAGTGTTCATGATGGGCCGGAATATGCAATGGTCCCAGATCTCTCCCTGAACAGTCATACCACTCTGCAGGCGCCACGTTTGCCAGGCATCGTCCCGGCGGTGAGCCCTGGTCATCCTGACCGGATGGCTCGGGGCCAGTATAAGGATCTGCGTTTCTGCCTAAACACAATATTTCCGAAAGCTGTGTGAGCATTTACTCACACTTAACGAGGCAGTTAGAAGTATTTTCCCAGCGAATCAAGCCTAGGGAGCAATATTACTTGCCCTACGATTTCTTAGCCCTGCCGCTCTTATCTTCAGGCTCATGCTTTAACAAAGCGACAGAGTGTCTGACAAAAAACGGCAGCCCTGATTTGTGGTGGCTATGGGCCGAGCGGAATGCTAAAGAATTCAAATGGCAATCCTTGAACTCTATGCCTTCCACCTCCCCCGTTAGCTTATCTCTCCAGTCATCCAACATACCCTTGGCATTATCACCATAAAAATATATGAGAACGCCACCAGTCTTCTGCTTGCCAGAGCCTGAACTATACCTAGTTGTCAATTGCAGCCAACCTTCAAATAGATAAGCTGGTCCCTTATATATTTTCGCTTCACCAATCCATTTATGACCATTCCAGGATAAGACCAAATCAGGGTTACCTGCTACTTCATCCCTAGCAACATGAAAACCACTTCGTTTAATTAGCTTGGTTATAAAAAAGGTAACTCGATCTTCCCCAACCTTATCAGGGGTGAAAAATTGAGGCCCATCTTGAGCATCTTCAATGCATGAATCCAGACAGGTATAAAAAGATTCAAGGTGTGATTCAAAATTCGGTGCAGTGAATTGCTCAAGTGAATTGCACGCGCCATAGCTTGATGGCTGCTCTAAACACCGCTCCACATCCGCAATACTTTTGCTATCTCCCACCACCAACCTATACCCCAGGCTCAAAAAACATAAAAATTTGTTCCTTAAACTCTGGAACCGGCTCGCCTGTTATTGGATGCGGGAAAATTTCTGCCCTATTTGCCTCATTTACATCAGTTTGTGACAGTGGGAAAATTTCATCGTTTTCATCAATGAACTCAAATCCTACCTTTAAGATTTTTAGATCATCTCGACATAAATATCCTGCTACAGACACCAAATCCCGTTCCGACAGCTCAACTCCATTACCAGAGATTAGCCCACGCAATCGACCAAAGGTCAGGTGCGTAACGCCAGATGTGGTAAAGACGTATTCAGCCACAGCTAGACAGGCAGCACCGACCGGGGAACCGGGCTCCCAATCTAGCTCAACTGTATGACGAACCGTCGTTAAATCCATCTTTACCAACTAGTTGATATGTGGACGAATTTTTTCCATAACAAACTGGAAGTCGTCTGTATTAGTGCATCGCTTAACCACGTAATGATACTGATTCTCTTTTGAGGACGCACTCAATTGATTGAATCTTCCTGGAATCAACAATTCAGGATTAGAGAAGACCCCATCACCGATCTTCTTCTGCCATCGAACAGCTATCCGGAATGGCGTAATTACAGCACTCTCACACCCAGCCTTATGGTAGGCCTCATCCCTCAAATCATCTTCATAACGACGCATCTTGGCGTTCTTAATTCCACCGCCATCCGTCACAAACCCCAAGTCACATACACGCCCTTCCCTGGAAGAGTACATTTTTTCGATGAGAGGAAAGACGTTCACTTTCTCGAATGAATCCTCTATCTCAACTCCCTCATTCTTAGCTAGTCGCCAGAGTTCCTTGATGGTTTGATCTACCGACCGGCTTATCTCTGCCTTCGGCATGATCCCAGGAGCATCGACCCTGAGCTCAATCGGTCCCTCACCAAATGGTATGGACACCACGTCAAAGAATTGCTGATAGCGTCTCCTTACGGCAACGATCTCATCATAATCAGAGTAATCGACCTCAGAATCCTCCTTGATCCTTTCTAATGGGACTTTTACACGCTCAGTAAAATATCGCTTTGAAGTAAATACTAAGTGCAAATACCCATCGTCCGATTCAACACCGCACAGCTCTGGACTGCCCTGCATTTCGGCCAGCTCATCATCGCCCAAGTAATAAGGATATTTATCCGTAGCAGTAGAAGGCTGTACCTCGAGAAATGTTAAGGCTCCCAATAATTCTTCCTTCAAAGCCTCATCGAGTTTCAGAAGAGCCACAGCCTTTTCCCCAACGAGCAATTGCTGCTGGTAGAACTCCAACAAACGATCAGTCACATCCTGCTTTAGATCATCGTTGAGTGCCAAAAGGGCTGCCTTTAACTTCTCATACCCTTGCCCTGTTGGTAGCTGATGCGCAGTAATTACTTTGTTGATAACTACGTATGGAACTCGTTTTGAGATGGAATCAAGAAGGTCGGCTAACATCAGCTCTCCATGCATTTGTAGGGTCTAAAGCACGAAACGATAGCAGCAGTTCTGCTTATTCTCCACACAGACCCCATAGATTATACCGGCGTTCCCCCTGCCCTACTGTAAGAGATCTCTTAACCTTGCGATCAACTTCATTTTACGAAATATCAACAATACCC
Organism: Marinobacter sp. SS21; assembly: GCF_028369065.1. GTDB lineage: Bacteria > Pseudomonadota > Gammaproteobacteria > Pseudomonadales > Oleiphilaceae > Marinobacter. Next base: position 3,274 of record NZ_JAQNDA010000021.1, on the reverse strand, counting down.
ACTTAGCGAACATGGCTATCTTGATGTACCTTAACTACCTGACCCTCAAGGATTAACGGACTACTCGGAGGAGCCATGAAGCTTACAGGAGCCCAGAGAGAGGCAATCAATACCATCGATGACAACCTTCAAATCATTGCCTGTGCAGGCTCTGGGAAGACCCAGGTTGTCTCCGAGAGGATTATCAACATCCTCCAGCAGGACGGGGTCCAACCCCGGAACATCGTTGCGTTTACCTACACAGAAAAGGCTGCTGCCGAGCTGAAGCACCGGGTGTTGACCCTCGCCAATGAACGGCTGGGATCAGTTGAGGGTATGGCGGAGCTGTACATTGGCACCATCCACGCCTGGTGCATGCACTACCTCCAAGAGAATATCTTTGGTTACCAAAAATATTCTGTCCTGGATGAGATCCGTCTCCGTCTTTTCATCAATAAACGCTACATAAAGATGGGCATGACTGACCTTCCAGTCGTCGTCCAGGGTAGAGAGCGAACGCTTTGGCGCTATACGGAAACGAGCGTTTTTATCGACACGATGAACATCGTCCGGGAATGCCAGGTAACCGATGGCATGGAGGTGCCGCCTCTCGTCCAAGGTGCCGTTGCCAAGTACGAAGGGCAGCTCGATAAGCACTCCTACTTTGACTTTACCATGATCCTGACTCGCTTCCTGGATGAACTCCGGAAGCCGGAAACCAAGGCCAAGATGGCGGAGCAGATCAAGTACCTGATCGTTGACGAATACCAAGACGTTAACTTCATACAGGAACAGATCATCGAGGAGCTTCATTCCATCGGTGTAAAACTCTGTGTTGTCGGCGACGACGACCAGACCATCTACCAGTGGCGAGGTAGCTCGCTGGATAACATCCTCCACTTCAAGGACAAGTACCATAATGTCCAGACCGTTACGCTCAACGATAACTTCCGGAGCTCCAAGGGCATCGTTGAGGTTGCCCATAAGGCGATACAAGCTATTGCTCCAGGTCACCGTCTCGACAAGGAAATGAACCCTGCAGGGCACCAACAGTACGAGGAAGGCGACCTCCAGCTGGAACAGTTCACCTGTTACGACGAGGAAGATGCCTATATCGTCCGCCAGATCCAGGACCTACGGGATAAGGCTTTCCAGGATAAGGCCAACAGCGAAGCAAGGGGGCTGGACTATTCCGATATGGCCATACTGCTGAGGACCTGGAAGCCTGCCACACGAATTTCAGAAGCCCTGAAAGCCGCCGGGATTCCTTACGTTGTAACTGGGGTGTCGCAGCTGTTCGAGAAGGAAGAGATCCAGGCATGCGTCAACATCTATAAGTTTATCGACCGCCAAATTGGTCCGAACGAACTCTTTGATTCCTGGAAGGCCGTATCCGTTAGCCTAGACGATGGACGCCTAACCCATGCCATCGATGAATTGGCGAAGATTGTTCCTAACAATGAGGAATGGCACGAGTACTTTAACCTCCAGGAAATCTTCATCAAGTTCCGGGAAAACGCCGAGATCACCGAAGAGCGCATCCAAGGCACCTCCGACCAGGGGATGTCGTTGGCTGAGGTGGTGTTCTACAACATGGGCATGTTCTCGAAGGTGATCGAGGACTTCGAGGTTATCCACTTCAGGGATGAGCAGGAGGATAAGCTCAACAACTTCCTTAACTTCCTTCAGTACACCGCCGAAGATCACTATGCAGAGGGATGGCTCAACAAGTCCATCTCCACTCCTAACGCGGTTACGATCACCACCATCCACCAAGCCAAGGGGCTTGAGTGGCCAGCCGTATTCCTTCCCAGGATGAACAGGAACTACTTCCCCCCGAAGGGGCGAGGTGGTCTGAGCACCTGGCACATCCTCGATCCGGAGTTGATCAAGAACTACGAGGGACTGAAAGGGACCACAGAGGACGAACTTCGACTGCTATACGTTGCGCTGACCCGTAGCAAGAAATTCCTGTTCGTGAGCCAAGCCCCAGGCGAAGGACGTTTCGATAAAAAGCCATCGGATTTCTTGAAACACATCAAGGGCACCCACTACATCTTCAGTAACCCTGAATACCATTTCGAGGATCGTCCAACCGCACCAAGACGGGATGAGAAGTCGATAAGCGATATTGTCCTGAACTTCACACTCCTGGAAGCGTTCTATAACTGCCCGTACTCCTTCAAGTACTACACGCTCTATGGCTTCAAGGAGCCGCTGAGCCCGAGGATGGGCTACGGCAAGTCGATCCATGACACATTGATGGAGATCCACCGTCGGGCAATGGATGGCGATACACCACAAAGGGCCGAGCTTGAAGAGCTTCTCGAACGGCATGTCCACATTCCCTATGCGATCCAGAATGTTAAGGACCAAATGCACGAAAAGGCTCGCGAAGCCGTGAACGAGTACTATGGGAAGTATGAGGGTGAATTTCCCAACGTCGAGTATGCGGAGAAAGATATAGAGCTAGACCTTGGGGACGGTATCATCGTGAACGGTCGTATGGACCTGATCAAGAAGCGGGACCTCAACGGTGAGCCAAGGACCTATATCGTCGACTTTAAGTCTGAATACGACGTACAACGCAATGCTGTCGGTATCAAGCAACTCCTATTGTATGCCCTGGGCTACAAGGCATTAACCGGAGAGAGCGCAGATTACCTACAAATCTATGACTTTGCGTCAGGACAGGAAAACAATTTCCGGCTCAATAATGAACATATGCACAATGCCGAGGACGAGATAAAGGTTGCTGCCGATAAGATCCGAAACAACAACCTGGACGAGCGGTGTGGGAAGAAGGACTGCCCTTGTCGATTCCAGAAGGCTAACTAGGCAACTTGGCGCTGTGATGCTTGAAGCTGCTTCATAGCGCCAATGACCAATTCCCCTAGCGCCTCTCCCAGGAGGGGCGGAACGGCATTTCCAACTTGGGTGTAACGGGGGCAGGACTTAGTTCGAAAGGAACCGCCTGTTGTGTACTGTCCAAGGAACTCAAACCAGTCAGGAAACGACTGGATACGCGCCATCTCCCTAACAGTGAGGATGCGGGGCTCACAGTAATGTAGGTAGTCGTCCGGCAAGGTGGTCATCGTTGCCGAAGGGCGATCCGGGCACAGCGGCGTTATCGAGTGCTTCTTTATGCCATAGCGATCACGCTGCTCCTGGGTCAAGCACTTGCCCTTGGGGCATTCCCTTAGTATGCGCTCAAAGCGCTCAGTGACCTGTGGCCGATGCCTAGGGAGCCTTAAGCTATTAGGGCCCTCCCCTTCCGTCATTTGGACGCGCATAA
>NZ_JAQNDA010000020.1 GCF_028369065.1 Marinobacter sp. SS21 | reverse complement strand
ATTCTGCTTAACGAACAGAAAACTGCTCGCTAGTGAGCGGGTAACTGTGAAAAATAGTGTAGCAGAGTGCAAAACAGTGGACGAGCAAAAACAAATCATCTTGCTAGCTACCCCGGTCATGACGCAGGAACGCTTCGCGCAGCTGACCGGGCTCACGGAAGGGCAGGTCCGGGGCATGATCGAGAAGGGCCATCTGCCCTCCATCAAGATCGGCAAGCCCCGGCTGGTAAACGTCGCCCTCGTTTCACAAACCGCACTTGAGTCGGAGGACTGGGGATGACACCGGAACTGAGGGATCAGAAGAAAGAACACATCCGCGTGGTGTTCAACAGCGCCATTGGCCTGCTGGAAGCCGGGAACCGTGACGCTGCTTTTGATGCCCTGAACAAACTCCTGGGCATGCAGGCCGCCTTTCACCGGATTGACGACGAACTGATGGAATTCATCAAGCTGGCTGTGGACGCCTTCGTCATTGCCGATCACCCGGAACTACTGAGGGCCGCCCAATGATCTATACCACCCAAGCTAAGCCAGGGCAGGGCATGCCCCTGAATCCCATCAAGCGCCCCAAGCTGGCCGCCGTTTCCGAATTTCGGCAGACCAAGACAGCCATCCGCCAACTGTCCTACATCGACGGCTTCATCAACTACTTCGAGCGCGTCAAAGGCCACAAGCCCGAGGTCGTCCACCTGCGCCCGGAACAGTTCGTGGAACTCGGTGTTGCCCCCGGCAAACGCCGCAACGGTGTCCGCCTGGAGGTGACCCAATGAAACTGCCCCCTAACAACCGCCAGAAATCGCTTTCGCTCAGTTTCCAGAGCCCCGTTCATACCTTCGGCCCCAGCACTAGCAACCTGCGGGTACTGTTCCTGGGCGGACTGCACGCCTGGGCCGATGGCGATTATGACGAATACGCCCGTTGCCGCGATGCCCTGTTCGAGATGGGTTTTAAAGCGCCCCTGGGCTTGGCTGCCCGTGTCCACAGCGTCCTGTGCGATGTCCTGCGGGAACTGCGGTTAGGCCGCACCGGCGAGCAACCATCCCGGAACGCCGCTTTGCTCACCTTCCAGGGCTCCGCTCACTGTGCCCCGATACCTGCCCTGGAAGGTCTTTTTACCACCCTCAGCCAGCGCCTGGAGCAACTGCGCGAACTGAACACCGATCTGCCGGGCGACTACGTGGACCGCTGCAAGTCCGCCTTCACCGACGCCCTGCTGATCGAACTGGAACGCCAGGGCTACCACAGCCCCGAGTTCGACCGCCTGCTTGCACTGCGCGACGCCTGGGACAACGGCACCCTCACACCAAACAGCAACGGGAGTACACCCCATGAGCACCAAGAAGAAACAGTCCATGCGGCTGTACATCGATACGGACGCCTACCGGGAACTGCTGCGCCAAGCAGCCAACAAGGAAACCCTGAAAACCCCCGCGGAGTACGCGGCCGATCTCCTGAACTCGGCCATCGAGCAACGTCGCACCCAGACCGCGACATAACTCCGTGTTGTGTAGCTGCCCCCGTCATCCGTCACCGTCGGTACGAGGGCGACAGGCACAGCACGACGGGTCTGCAAGGCGGCCCGCAGGGCCAGCGCAGCGGGCCTTGTGGACCCGGCGGGCTTTGCCATATTGGCGACCGCCGGCGGTGATGGAGGGCGGGGGTAGCGGAACCGGCTGCCCTCTGATTCCAGAACCCGAGGTGCCAAGACGGAGGCGAAGCCTCCGCAACAAACCCAAACCCCACCGCCAACAGGCGGATACCTGTAAACGAGGACTGAGGTAACCACCATGGAAAACTATCTGAACCTGATGATCATCGGCGCCACCCGTTACGACATCGACGGCAACAAGGGCGGCTCCCTCTGGGCCTACGCCCCCGCCGACGCCAACGAAGAACACCGAGTCGGCAACGAGGTGATGAAAATCGCCTGCGACTACAAACACATCGACCAGCTCCGCAGCCACGCCGACAAACTCCCGGCCCCGTTCGTGGTGAAAGCCCAGATGAAAGCGGGCACCGGCGGCAAGATCACCTTCAAGGCCCTGGAGCTGAAGCCCCAGGAAGCCCTCAAGAAGTCGGCCTAAGGGATAGCCCATGAATGCTGTTCTCACCTTTCTGCGCTACCGGGGCCTGGACCTGATCGTCCAGCTCGCGTTCCTCGGTATCGCGTTCGTTCTCGGGGGCGTGTTCACCGTCCTTGAGATCGACCAGACAGTTGGCCAGTACATCCAGGCCAACGGATGTCCGGTGGATGGGGAGGACCGGTGAACGTCATTACCTGCGAGGGTGACTGGCTGCAGGACGGGGTCACCAACCACGTCTACTGCGACGGCACCCTGCAAAGCATTCCTTATCAGGACGTGGATGTCCTGTTTCAGGAATACCTGGCCCCAGACCCGGAAATCATCGGGCTGGTGTCAGGGATCGCCCTGACCTTCTTCGTCATCGGTGTCGGTGCCGGAAGGGTCGTTCAAATCATGAGAAAAGTCTGAGGTGAAAACCATGAACCAAGTAATCGAAATGGAAAAGCAAGAAAACGGCAAGTCCTGGGCAATGGCCCGTTCCCGCTGGGGTAAGCGCGCTGCCAAGGTCGGTACCGCCGTCGCCGCCATGGGTTCGTCTGCCATGGCCCTCGCCGTGGACCACACCGCCGCCATCAGTGCGGCCCAGACCGACGCCACTACCAACACCACCGCAGCGGTCACCGCTGTGATTGGCATTGCGGCCATCGTGATGGGTGTGGGCATTGTCCTGAAGCTGATCAATCGGTAATGCTGACCAGCGTCCTAATAGCCTGCCTTTGGGTGGGCTGTTTAGTCGCCGGCTATCGCACGGTGTGAAGGGTCGGTTCTCCGGCCCTTTTTTATGGTGGATAAAGAATGAAGCGCCTATTACTAGCATGCTTGATTGGTATGACCTTGGTTCGTGGTGCATTTGCATTGGAACTGGTCGGCGCACCCGCAAACGAACCGGACTACTGGTATCAAGAGACGGGCTCAGCGTCGGGGCCTTATGGGTCTGTTGCAGATGCCTGTTACGCGCATGGCGAATCAATCCCACTGCCGAATGGGGACGAAGTGGCGTGGGAGACCGTAAACGCGGTATGGGCGGCGGATAACACCGAGCGTTATCGTTGTTACACACGGACGCTTAACGATCAAGGAGGGGCTGTTGCCTGGCATTATTCCTACGTTCGCCCTGAAAGCTGTACATCGGACTCAACCGTAAGCTTTTGCCAAACTGCGCAGCCCGAAGAGTGTCTGGAGATCGGGGAGTATTACAACCCGGAAGACCAGAGCTGCACGCCAACCTGTCCGTCTGGTGGGAGTCTGGGTAGCTACTGTCTGAGCGAGCCGGAGCCCTCCTGCACCTCAAGTTCAGCCGATTTTCAAGGCACCATCGGCTGGGGCGACGACCATCGCCCGGTGTGCACCGGCGAAACCACCTGCGGCGAGAATGAACGCTTTGCCTTCGGCGAAACCCTGGAAGGCGCCTGGAAAAGCTACTGCATCGACAACGACGCCAACCCCCCGGTCTGCCCCGGCGGCTGGGACAGCGTGCTGCTAATCACCGACAACGGCTTTGCCTGCGGCGAAACCAACGAAGACGCGTCCAATCCCGACAAACACGACTCCAGCGATGGTGACAGCGACGGCGACGGACAGGCCGACGACAACGGCATGGCCAATCAGTTGCAGGACATCAAGGGCCTGCTGGGCGACGGCAACAAGAACACCGGCAACATCCATAACGCCATCGGCAACCTGGGCACCTCCATCAACAACGGCCTGGGCGACGTCATTAACGCCATCGGCCAGATTCCCGGCGGGGGAGGGGGCAGCGGCTCCGGCCAGACCGAAATCGTCGGCGAGGACGGCAACGCCATCAGCTGGAGCGGAAACCCCATCACCATGGAGATCGACGACGGCCTGGAGGAACTGTCCCAGGTCCAGGGCGAGTACGATTCCCTGATCAGCAACATCCGCTCCCAGATCGCCGCCTCCTTCGGCTCCTTCACCGGGGCCGGCTCCCTGCAGGACAACAACATCAGCCTCTGGGGCGTGGACATCAACGCTGGCCTGTCCAAGTTCGCCCCCGCCTTATCCATGATCGGCAGCATCATCCTGTTTGCTGCCTCCTTCATCGCTATCGGAATCCTAATGGGAGGTCGTGACTGATATGGAATTCATTGCTGATTTCTTCGACGCCATCTGGCAGTGGTTCGAATCCATCCCAACCTTTATTGACGACATCTTCGTTAAGCTCTCGGCGTGGTACGTGATCTGGGTGACCAAGGCCAAGATTGCGTTTGTTGGTTACTCCTGGGAGGTGGCCCAGGAGATCCTCAACCAGCTCAACATCTCCGGCACCATCAACCAGTACTGGGGCAGCATCGACTCCCAGGTAATGGGGGCCATCACCTTCTTCCGCATTCCCGAGGCGCTAAACATCATCCTCAACGCCCACTTGACCCGCTACGTCATGGGAGTGCTGAAATGACCATCAATATCCATCACGGTCCCCCCGGCTCCTACAAGTCCGCCGGTGTGGTGCAGCGCTACGTGATCCCAGCCCTGACCGGCGAGGACGACAACTACCCGGATGGCAGAACCGTGGTCACCAACATCCGCGGCCTGGACTCCCTGGAGCGCATAGAGGAAGCCTTCGGCGTCACCTGCGGCCCTGATGCCCGAATCATCAACCTCGAAACCGAAACCCGCGACGCCCTGGAATACGCCGCCCGGTGGTTCCACTGGGCCCCGATCGGGGCGCTGATCGTGCTCGACGAAGCCCAGGCGGTGTACCCCGCCGCGAGACGGGATTTTCGCATCGAATCCCTGGACTACCCCGGCGGCAAGGAAGCCGCACAGAAAGACAGCCGTCCCGCCGACCTGCTGCTCGCCTTCGACATGCACCGGCACTACAACTGGGACCTGTTCCTGTGCACCCCCAACATCGGAAAGATTCACCGGGAAATCCGCCAGAGCGCCCAGCAGGCGTTCCGGCACTGGCAAATGGGGCACCTCGTGCCCTGGAAGAAAAACAAGTGGAGGGAACTGGAACATGACCCCGAAAACAGCGGCAAATCTGCCTCCCATAGCCTCGGTGTCGCAAAAGAGTACAAGGTCGACCTCCGGGTCTTCGACTGCTACCAGTCCACCAAAACCGGAAAGGCCCAGGGGGTGGTCGGGGGTCATTCAATCCTTAAGGATCGCAAGCTGCAGATGCTCTTTGTGGTTATCGTTGGCTGTATCAGCTATTTCAGCTACGCGATGTTCGAGATTGTCGAGCGCGAAAAGATCCGCCTCCAGGGCAATGACGTGGACGCTGGTCCGCTTGGGACGCCTGTTGATCGCGTTCAGCCTGATGGTGGTGATGGGGGCGATCTTCCGGCTGATGGTCCGCCTCAGCGCCCTGTGATCGACCACCCCCTGGAGGACGCCCGGATCGAGATTGCCGGCAGCGTCAACCGCGCCTACCTGCTCACCGGCAACGACGACCAGGGCGAGTTCTCCCTCACCCAGGCCGACCTCGCCAGCTACGGCTACCGCGTCCTGTACCTGCGCCCCTGCCACGGTCAGCTGTGGTGGGAGGGTGAGAACGTCCAGGACCTGTACTGTCAGCGCAACCGCATCAGAAAGCCGGAGCCAAGGCCCACGATTGAGCCGGACATGCTCAACCCCTTTATGACGGCCGCCGCGCCGGAGCAAGCGGAGCGCTAGCGACGATGCGCGAGGAGCGTACGCGACGCGTAGCGGAGGGGCAGCGGCCCCTGGAGACGTCCCTGTAACACGTCTCATAGAAAACGACGACAGTCGATTTATAACCACAGAGACCCACAGTGAGCCATAGATGACCATCAGAGACTTTGAGCGAATCGATGTAAGAACCGGCGAAATCGGAAAAGGCGACCTGTTCATCGGCCCGGAGGGCGAACAGCTCGACCTGTCCAAGGTCAACGTTGTCTGGACCGGCGTTGATACCGTTCGGCAACTGTTTGAAGGGCGACTGAAACCGGACATTATGGCCGTGATCGCCACCGCCTTTGAGGGCAGCTTTAATGCCGTGGTGACCATTCGAGACATTGAGTTCAGCGTTCATTCCGGCAGGCGAGGGGGGTTCAAGTACATCCTGCAGAACCGGGAATACGGCCTCACCATCCTTCTGCAGAACTTCTACGCCGAAAGCGATTCCCAGGGCACCCACGTCAAGATCGAAACTTCCCCCCGCTGGCTCTATGAGCGCTCCAGCGACCAGATCAACGACGAGCTGACCGAGTGGGGCCTGTTCTTCCTAAAAGGCATCAAACCGGTGGGCATCGCCCTGCACCTCGCCGTGGACTTCCAGGGCTGGGAACCGCCTCAGGATCTGCCGCAGCACTTTGTCACCCGTGCTAGGACGGTCAGTGTCCACAATGGGCTGTCAGACATCAGCTTCGACGGCATTACCGGCTCTACCATCAACGGCAAGGGCGAAACCTACACCTTCGGCAAGGCCAACAGCCTGCAGACCTGTCTTTACGACAAGACCAAGGAAATCGACGTCTCCGACAAACGGGCCTTCATGGAAGGGATCTGGGAATGCGCGGTGAACGAAAACAGCTTCCCGGACACCTGCTATAACCCGGATCTGCCGGTCTGGCGTCTGGAGGTTCGCTTCCATCACCGCATCGTCAACGAGATCTCCCAAGGCACGCCTGGCATGAAGTCCATCTACACCTTCGCGGACGCGGTGAAGCACCTCACCGGCCTGTGGCAGTACGCCCTGAACGGCAACCGCTACGAGCATAAGCGCGAGTGGGTGCACCCCATCTGGACCAAGCTCAGGGACGACATCAGCTTCGGCCATCCGGCCCCCAGCCTGACCTACAAACGCGTAAAAAAGGAACCCGGTTGCGGCAACGAAAAGAACGTTTCCCTCGCCTTCGGCAATCTCTTAAGCATTTATGCGCGCAACCGGTTCAACACCCGTCAGGCCTGGGACTGCCTCAAAAAGTCCGGCCTCTGGGAAGACTTGTGTAATTACTACCGGCGCAGGGACATCAAGGAAAACGAACTCTACCAGCTTGTGGAGGACGGGTTGGTTAAGCGAAGACTGTTAAGCAAGGTGGCAGCATGATCAGGAAGTTACCGTCAGGACGATGGCAGGTCGATATTCGCCGTGATGGCCGAGGTTCAAAGCGCATTCGTAAGAGCTTTGATAGCAAGGCAGAAGCGAAGCGGTTTGAGCTGCACATGCAGACTCAAAAGGCAGAGGACAAAGCCTGGAATCCGTCGAAAGAGCGCCGTTCGCTTCGGGATCTGATCAAACACTGGTACGACAGCTATGGCCACACCTTGAAAGATGGTGCAGGGCGTAAACGGAAGCTGCTAGCGGTAGCCGATCGCCTGGGTAACCCTCAGGCGGTGGATTTCACAACATCGCAGTTTGCGACCTATCGGCGCATCCGAATGGAAAACGACGGTGTCAGTGAAAACACCATGAATCATGAGCACGCCTACTTGAGCGCGGTCTTCAACGAACTGATCCGGCAGGGAGAGTGGATACAATCTAACCCACTCAAGAACCTTCGTAAGTTCAAGCTGGATGAACAGGAACTGGCGTTTCTTACCCAGGAACAGATAGGTTGTCTGCTCGATGAGTGCAAGGCTTCATCGAACCCGAGTCTATACCACGTGACCCGATTGGCCCTGGCGACTGGTGCGCGATGGTCCGAAGCGGAAGGTGTAACAAGGGCGAGTTTTACCCCGCACCGAGTGACCTACAACTACACTAAGTCGGGCAAGTCTCGAAGCGTTCCGGTCTCGCAGTCGTTGTACGACGAACTGACCCAGGAGGTTCCGTTTGTAAGTTGCAGTGCAGCATTCAGGAAGGCTGTTGAGCGAGCTGGCATCGACCTCCCCAGGGGACAGCTAACACACGTTTGCCGGCATACGTTTGCCAGTCACTTCATTATGAAGGGCGGAGACATCCTCACGCTCCAAAAGGTGCTCGGGCATTCAGATATCAAACTCACAATGCGATATGCACATTTATCGCCTGATTATCTCGCCACAATTCATCATTTTTCGCCTATATAGTGTCGTTTAAATTTAATGATTCCATATGTTGTGTTTCTGGTTTGGCTGTTTTAGCCTGATTTTGCGGATGGCAAATGAGGAAGAGATAATGAGCGATAAAACTTTTCAGGATCTCGTGGACGAAGAGCATGAAGCGTTTGAGGATCATATGAGCGGGGAATATAGCTCAGAGAAGCAGCGGAGGTGGGTGGAGGCGTCTGAAGCTGCGACGAATGAGTTTTGGAGGTTGGCAGGTTGTGATGATGAGATTGTCGGTGGACACTACGTGGACACCAGAAACGACAAAACCCGCTAAAAAGCGGGTTAAGTCATTGAATTAGTGGTGCCCGGACGCGGAATCGAACCACGGACACGGGGATTTTCAATCC
>NZ_JAQNDA010000002.1 GCF_028369065.1 Marinobacter sp. SS21 | reverse complement strand
GCGCTTCTTGGTCTGGTACTCGGCTTCGGAGAAGGTGATCTGATCCATGGTGACACTGAATCCTATGCGGTTGGCGATGGCCCTAATTATCGCTGAATTTGAGACTTATTCAGAGTCTCCTTATTAATATTTTCAAGTATTAGCAGATCGGGCACCTGATGGCGCATATTCGTAGTTATAATAACCGTAGCCATTGTAAGACTGAATGGAGGCTCTTTTCTCAACTGCATTAAAAATCACACCTTTCACATCGATGCCATTTTGCTCAAACCGACGCTGGGTTAACTCGATTTCCTTCAATGGGTTGAGTCCAAAGCGTGTCACCAACATTGTAGTTCCCGCATGTTTACCAACTATCGCTGGATCTGTCACGGCCAAAATGGGTGGGGTATCAACAATGACAAGATCGTATTTTGGTGCCAATTCCTGCAGGTAATCCTCAAACCGCTTTCCCATCAGCAGTTCCGAAGGATTAGGTGGCACCATACCTCGGGGAATGAAGGTTAAGTTATCCGCTTCGGTGTGGTGAACGACCTCTTCCAGGGTTGCCTGGCCAGAAAGTAACTCTGAAAGCCCCTTATCGTTATTCACGTTAAAGGTTTCGTGGGAAAAGCCTTTGCGCATATCGGCATCTATCAGTAGTACTCTCTGGTCCGCCTGAGCCATAACGGCTGCCAGGTTCGTCGATACAAAGGTTTTACCGACGCCGGGGCTCGGCCCGCAGATCATCAGGATATTATTGGGCGCATCCATCAAGGCAAAGTGAAGGCTGGTCCTCAGACTTCGAAGCGCTTCTATCGCCAAGTCAGCGGGATTTTTAAGGGCAAGGAGTTTAGAGTCCTGCTGTGTTTTACGCGAAACGCGCTTACTTGCTTTGCGCCCCAGCGCTTCCTGACTTTCCGAGAGCGGAATACCTGCGTATACAGGCAGGCCGATACTTTCAATGTCATCGGCATTTTCAACCCCACGATTAAGGGCGGAGCGAACCAAAACAATGGCCACCCCAATAAATCCACCTAGCAGAATAGCGACGGCCGCAATCAAGGCTTTCTTCGGTTTGACGGGCTGCTCCACATCCACAGCAGCCTCATCCACCACGCGCACGTTGCCTACGGTTCCCGCTCGCACGATGTCCAACTGCTGGATATTGGCCAACATCTGGAGGTAGATTTCATTCCCTACTTCTACGTCCCTACGCAGACGAACCAGCTCCTGCTGGGTCTGCGGCAACCCGCCAATCCGCTCATCCAGGTCACTGCGGCGCTGCTTGAGTTCCTCCATCTGGGAAGCCCATGCCTTATAGCGCGGATGTGTGGGCTGGAACCGTTGCTCTATTTCCGCACGCTGTATTTCAAGCTCGGAGATCCGTTTTTCCAACTCCACCACTTGTTCAAGGATTGCCTCGCCTTCTGCGGTAATGTCGATAGTTTCCGCCGTAATTTGGAAGGCATTGAGTTTCTCCTCCGCCACTTCCAGGTCCCGCTTCACCTCCGGCAGCTTATTACGGAGGAACTCCAGGGACTTAGCGGCTTCTGCGCTGTTGCGCTCCACGTTCTGGCGAACGTAGTTGTTGCCCACCTCATTGAGCACCGTTTCGGCAAGCCTGTAGTCTTCATGCTCAAAACCCATGGAAATAATGCCGGAGTCTTTACCCTGCTCGCTGGCGGCGATCTTTTCCTGAAGCTCTGCAATGGCGCTGTAATGGCGGCGTTTGGTGACTTCAAACTCGGTGCCGGGCCTTGCCTGTAGTTCCTTTACCATCAGTGCGTAGTCACCGGATTGTTCCGGTTGGCCAACAATACCCTCCAGTACGAGTTGGTCTTCCGAGTTGTACAGCACCCACCCTGTGTCTGTGGTCATCAGACTGAGCGGCTTGCCAAACTCCACCGGCGGGACGGACATACGGGAAACAGACAGCTTCTCGCCGCCCCAGGCGAAATTTTCTCCCCATAGTGGATCTGCCACTTCTCCGCTGGATCCCACAAAACGCCGGGCAATGGCCTTGCCGATGATAGGGAAGTAATTGGGCTCAACCACGATGTCCAGGTTCAGGTCGTCTACCACCTTGCCAAGCACCGTACGGCTCTTGATCAGTTGGATTTCGGTGGTGGCCGTGGAGGTGGACCCCAGAAGGCCCGAGAGGTCCTCCATACCAGGGAGCGAGCCGGTTTCATCCTCCACCTGAATCAGGGAGGTTGCGCGATACACCGGCGGGGCCAACAGGGCGTAGGCCACGCCGATCACGGTGAAAACAAAGGTGACTGTGGCAATCAGCCACTTGTGATCCCAGAGCGTGCCAAACAAGGCCAACAGATCAATTTCATCATCGGCGTGGTGCTGGGTGGAGTTGTTGGTGTCGCTCATAGATCTACTACTTATCCAGGTATCGAAGCCAGGCGTCGGTGGCCTGGTCAATCAGTTGATAAACGTGCTCGAAGGCGGGGCGTTGCTGGCGGTACGGGTCCGGTATAGGCTGGCCGTCCAGCCATTTGCCCAGCAAAAAGGCCTTGCCACGGGTTTGGGGGGCCATCTCGTACAGGTGCTTGAGATGCCTGTCTTCCATGGCCAGGATCAGGTCCGCCTCGGCCAGCATGTCCCGGGTCACCTGTCGGGCCCGGTGGGTGGAGGCATCCACGCCATTGTCCCGCAGCACGGCCTGGGCGGTGTCATCCGCAGGCTTGTCCACCAGGGCACCGATGCCGGCGGACTCGATGCGGCGGCCGGTCGGGTTGCCCAGCTTTTCCTTCAGCAGGTATTCCGCCATGGGGCTGCGGCAGATATTGCCCACACAAACAACGAGTATGTTATTGAACATAGGCTTAATTGGAATTGCTGAGTTCGTCTTCAGCTCGTGCGAAGAAGTAAATGGCCTGGGCCGTTGGCAGCAGTTGGCTGATCAACCGGTTCCAGCGGGCAATGGGCGCTGCCGTTACGTAAACGATGTCCCGGGGCTTCAACTTGAACTGGTCCGCCAGTACCAGAGCGGTAGCGTTGCCCGCGTCCAGCTGGTAAACGTTTGCAATTTTGTCGGTACCCTCGGGGGCCTTGCGCAGGACGAAAACACCACTGGCATTGGCCGTTGCTTCCACAAAGCCACCGGACTCCGCCAGGGCTTCGGCGAGGGTTATATCGCTACGCCCAAAGCTGAGGGTCTGGGGTTTTTCCACCTCGCCAAGGATGAATACCTTGGCCGCATCGTTACGTGCCACGTGGACAATATCATCGGGTAGCAGAAGGATATTCTGCTGGGTATTGCCGTTCTGATAGAGTTCCCGCAATGAGAAGCTACGGGTTTGCTCGTTTCGAGTAAGGGTAACGTCGGTCCAGTCCGCCAACTCTGTCAGCCCCCCAGCCCGACTCACCGCCTCAATGAGCGTGAGCGGCACATTGGTAATGGGCTGGGTACCAGGCTGCTTCACCTCTCCGGTTACGTAGACACGTTTGGAGCGGAAAGCTGCCACGGTTACATCCACCTGAGGGTCCTGAATGTATTCCGCCAGCCGTTCCCTGAGAATGTCACGGATTTCGGTGACCTTGAGGCCGGCAACTTCTACCTTGCCCACATAGGGATAAAAGATACTGCCGTCGCTGTGCACCCAGTTGCCGGCTTCGGAGGGGCTGCGGTCCGAGCCTTGGGGAATGGTCAGCTCCGGGTGGTCCCATACAGTGATGTTGAGAATGTCGCCGCGATTGACGACGTAATCGTACTCGGCAAGCGCTTGCTCCAACTTTCCATTCAGCGACGGCGAGACCTCCGGCTGAGACAGCAGCTCCGCCAGCACTTGGGGGGTCACCGGGTAGATCTCGACCAGATCCTCGACATCAACGGGTTCATACTCCGCGTCACTAAACCAGGAGGAGCCAGCCGATGGGATATGGCCACCGGGGAAAACAGTACAACCGCTGACAAAAAAGGTCAGCAACAGGGCAGCAATGAGCCGGTTCATGGGTATCGAACGTCCAAGTGGTAAAGTCTTTGGTCCAGGAAGGGGCCTATAATGCGCAAATGCACGGCCGTCTGCAAACATCGTCAGGTTTAAATTTGAAACCGCTCACCTATGCGGTTTGATTGGGCGGCTTGATTGGCTAAGCCACTGATCAGTATATGTTCTTTGAGAATAAGGAGATGGGTGTTTTCAGCAGAATTTTGAGGTCCAGCCTGAGGCTCCAATGGCTGATGTAGTCCAGATCCAGTTCAACCCGCTTTGCCATCTTATCGATGGTTTCGGTCTCGCCCCGATACCCGCTGATCTGGGCGAGGCCGGTAATGCCAGGCTTCACTCTGTGTCGGGCCATATAGGCAATGATTTTGTCTGAATAATAGTTGTTATGGGCCACTGCATGAGGGCGGGGCCCTACCAGCGACATGTCTCCCTTCAAGACGTTGAACAGTTGCGGTAACTCGTCGATGGACGTGCGACGGATGAACCGGCCCACCGAGGTAACCCTGGGGTCTTCTTTGGTGGCCTGCTTAACCTCACTGTCATCGTGCATTCGCATAGACCGGAACTTTAGCACCTCGATGATGTTCCCGTTCCAGCCATGACGTTGCTGCCGAAACAGAACCGGCCCCGGCGATGACCATTTCACCGCAATGGCCACTGCAAGCAGTAACGGGCCCAATACAGCGATACCCAGCAACGCCAAGCTACGATCCATTAACGACTTGAGGAAAGCCCCGCCCGGGTATGAGGTCAGTGGGCTTTCATTCAGGTGGATGGCGGGCATGCCACCCAGATCCTGAATGCTGTGGTTCAGCAGCTTCAGGTTGGCGAAGTCTGGAATCCACACCACATCCACGTTGGCGTCCAGAAGATCAACGTACAGCCCTTCAATTTGTTCGGTTTCCTTGGCGGGAAGGGCGATGTAGACCCTGCTGACGTCATTCTCCGCCAGTACGGACCGAAGCTGGCTCACACGCCCTATCACCGGGAAATAGGGCTGGGTTACCTCAACTTCAAAATCAGGCTCGTCATCCAGCGCCACCATCCCCAGCATTTGTTCCCGACGCTCGTAGCGCACCTTGATGGCCAGATCGAATGCCAGCTCGCCTGCGCCTATGATCAACGAACTCCTGGCTGACCGGAGTTCCCGGTCCAATCGTTTGAACAGGTAATGCAGCGGCACAAACGCTGCTACTTGCAGGCCACCGGCGAGCATCATCCACTGCACCACCAATTGGCGGGAGAACTGGTCGCTGGTTTTAGTAATGAACGCGACAAAGATCAGCATTGAGACCAGGGAGAGCCACGCCAATAGGATGCGCCCCAGGCCCGCCAAGTAGCCATTCTGAGTGCTATAGACCCGAAACAGTGTACACAGCGGGATCGAAATCAGCAGTGTCGCCACGATCATCATCCGGTACTGGGGGGGCAGGTAACCCACCTGCTGAACCGCCAAACTGACCAGCACCAGCACTTGCAGCGAATTCGCCAGGATCCACTGCAACCAGAACACCAGTCTGGCTGGGCCACTGCCTGGGATAGCTAGAGGTAATTCGTTCGTCGGTCTCGACAGCGAAACCCGCTCAGCTGCCTTAAGCGGGATGCCAGTACGCGCAATATCGTTCATGTCACATCAATCTTCTGTCGTTCAGAAAGACAGGGCCTCACCACCGGGAGCGGATGGCTATTCCCTATTCCGGGTAAGCGCGAGTGCAAACGATCGGGTGCAAAGACAGCTGGGCCAGAACACAAATCTGGCCACTCGGCGCCCGGCTGCGTAACGCAAGTCAGAACATCCCCCTGCCTGAGCCGGGCCGACACAACGGCCATGACTATCAGGCGAGGGCAATACATACCCAATTAGTGCAATTCAAGTGATCCTGCCAATCTCGTTATAAATACAAGAGTTGACGAAGGTGTCATGGAGCCCGTGCCGGAAACGCCATTAGGGAGCGCTTGGCAAGGCCTTAAGCCAAAGGTTGGGGTAGACGGGATTCTAGAATGGGTTGGCTATCGAAAAAGCGAAAGCCCAACATGGAACTGGGGCAGCAGCGGACCAAATCGGCCTTACGCCGGATTCGGTGATGCCACTGCCCCCAGTGACTGGCCTTTACGCCGTGCCAGTACCACCCGTTGCGCCGGTAGCGCCGGTGGCGTCGTCGTCGATCAGATCGTCGATCAGATCATCCACGAGATCGTCGATGCCGGCCTGATCCAGAATGTCCTGTGCTGACGGAACTTCCGGGGTCGGAGCTGTCACGATGTACTCTTTGGTCGCTTTAACAATTTCCGCAAGCGCCAGGGTAGCGGTGTCGCTATCAACGGCCGCCTTCACGCCGGCAACGTCCAGCTTCTTGACCAGGGCACCGAATGCGGCCTTGGTATTACCGTAGGCATTGGCCTCAGCCTGGGGCTTCAGGGTGATGATCTGCTGGCTGATCACCTGGTTCACCAGGTGCAACTTGGCCGCGGTTTCCCGGGTGGCGTCGTCCGCCAGGGCGAAGTTCTTGGCTGCGATCGGATCGTAGTCTGTCAGGTCGATGTTACCAACGCCCAGCTCATCGGCCAGCTCAGCCGCCGCCTGCTCTTTGAGCTCGTCCAGTGAGGCAGTGGACCCTGCCGCCAGCGCCTCTTCGATCTTGGACTGGATGATGGTGGAGAATCCGCTCACCGCCTTGCTGCCAGCCGGTGCCAGGAAGGTCAGGCCTGCGCCTACAGCCTGGAAGGTGTCTTCGTCGATGGTAGACGCCGTGGATTCCATCACCAGCGGGTACTGGCTGTCAGCGTTGGACAGGCCATCAATCTCGAATTCGCCGCCTTCACCGGTGATCGCAGAGGGCTCACCCTCGTCGCAGGCTTTGTTCAAGTTGCGGTCTACACACACCCGGGCGCCAACCAAATAGCCGTCGTAAACAACGCCTTCCGCGCTGCCTTCCGATGAAGACGAGCCGGAACTACCGTTGTTGCAGCCAGTCAATGCCGCGGCCATAGAAACAACGGCGATGGCAGCCAGTTTGTGCTTGATGCTTCCTTTTGGGTATTGCTTCATGGTTTTCTCTCGCTCCTGATGAACTCACTTCCATTCTCTGGCCAGATGGCCTACGGGTACTGCCTTAGCGTGGGTACTGCGTAACTAGTTGTTAGCTGCTTGTTGTTAGCTGCTTGGTAGCTACTTAGTAGCTACGTGGCAACGACCTAGCAACTGAGTGCTAACTACGTGGAGATCGGCCAACTTTTCCAGGTTAACTGTATTCGCCGCTGGCTCTGGCCACTATATTCGAACAATTAAAAAACACAACAGACTCAACAACCTGAAACGGGCTATTGGTTACTGAACCTACCCCGGTTTAAATACACCTCGCGCAGCGGGTTGGCCGATTGCACAATGCCAGCGCCACCAAACGCGGTGTAGTTAAGATCGTCGTTGATTCGGGTTTGCACACTGTACGACCAGTCCGCATCGCCGCGCAACTGCAAGTACCTGAATTGATGGTCTTTAACAGGTGTAAGCGGAATCACCCAGCCCAGACTCACAAATTCTGCATCGGTGTTCTTGTATTGCAGGGTCACTGCGTAGTCGCCGAACCAGAAGCGGCTGTCTACCCGCACTCCGGTATCTTCAGCAAAAAACTGGCCACCGTAGACGTCCAGCTGCAAATCCAGGCCCGGGTTAAAGTAAGAGTATCGGGCCAGCGCCTGTCGCCGACTGATGTCGTCAAACTCCCGGTGTTGGAAATAACCACCAATAAAACCGAGGCTGTGGTGACCACTGGGGCTCAGGATCAGGGTTTCATTCAGCGCGCCCCGGTAATCGAACGCGTAGCGCCCGGCATGAACACTGGTGTACATCCAGGGCATCATCCTCAGGGATTGCTGGATCTCGGCTTCAATCACGCCTGTTCGTTGGCGGCCATCGAAGAACACCCCGCCCTTTTCAAAATCCTCGCTGCTATAGAACTCGGTGTTGTAGCTTGCGGACACCAGTGCGCCCGGCCAAAGGGAGGCGGATAGTTCCGTGCCCAGTGCAACGGAGGCGTCCCACACGCCATACTCAGTACCCACAGTCGAACTGATGTTGGGGCGGAAGGTCAGACGGGGCTTCCAGGCTGGGCCAAAGCTGCCTTCGAAATCCCAGTCCGACACGGTCAGGTCTGCTCCCGGCAACACGCCACCGGGGGCGAACTCCGCAGCCAGCGCGTATGGCTTCGCGTCCGGGCCCAGTGATACTGTACGGTTGACCACAGGCAACCCCTGATTCAGCAGGGTGAGCCGGGCTGTCCCGTGGATCCCAGCCGCCTTTTGGGCCCTACTCGCCACGTCATACAGAGAATCACGCTCGTCTCTGTTGTACAGATTGTTCTCCCAGCGCACATGCAGCGTATCGCCCACGCTGGCAACACGGACCCGCTCGTACCCGGCATCGACCAACGCCTCGCCAAGATTGCGAGCAACATCGCTACTGGCTTGCGGGTTCTCGACATCGGACGACCTCCGATGCGACGCCGGTACCGATTCCCTCGCCGTCAACGCGTCCGCAGGTTCTTGCTGCTCCACAGCGCGTTCTTGCCCGGTCCTCGCCGCTTCCTGCGCCAACCTGGGGCGAGCACCCGCGTTGCCGAATGGAATGCTGATACCGATGGCCGCAAAGCGGCGGTCATCGTCGTATTCGCCGCGGTTATAGGCCACTACTTTTGCCTTGACCTGGGTTCCGCCCGGCAACCAGCCGCGAGGCGAGGTCACACCCGCTCCCACTCGGAGGTCCTGGCTGTCATGCTCGGCAATGAAATTCAACCAGGGGAAGGGGCGGAAAGAGACGGCACCGAATGCTCCATCGAGGTAGCGATTAGGCACATCGGGGTCACCATAACCAAGAGCAAACTCTACCGGACCGAACTGACGTCCAGCGACAATGTACTTAGCATCAAAATAATTTACTTCTCCCCCAAGATCCTGTATCCCAACTGCCAAATCAAACCACTCATGTGGAATTAAAGGTGCCTGCACCTTAACGTTTGCTGAAAGATCACGAATTCCACACCCCTGAAAACAACTTGAGTGGGTTTCAGCCCACGCCAACCTCCCCCCTACTTCCACGTAAGGGAACACACCAAACGTCCCCGAAACATTTTTTATATGGTCGTAGCCTCCCTTATAAAAGGATTGATCAGAGAACTGTATATCTGCTTGCCCATGCGCCAGCGCCGTGGCCGATGGCACATTAAGAAAGCCGCTGTAGCCGGGAAAGGCCAAGTCGTGATCTACGTTTTGTGCCATTGCCGGGAAGGAAAGCGCGCTGCCGGCAACAGCCAGCTTCAGGCACGCTACCGCCCCACTAACCAGGGTCGAGTGTTTTGAGGTCATAAAAGATGCAGTAGTTTGAGACAGGGAATTCGGGCAGGACTCACTTTTCCCAACATATCCCTGTCAGGTTCCGAGCAGACGGCCGTAACAAGTTGCAACCGAATGCTTACAAAAATGTGACGCAATTCTACCTGACGAGATATTACAGGCAAGCTACAGGCCACTATAAGCCTCGCTTTTAGGTGAAGATCTTGTCAAATGCTGTCAAATATAAGGTCGCCAGTGGGAATAGACTGCTAGTGAGACGCTATTCAGGGTTTCGTGCGAATCGTGGTGACGGGAACCGACACCCTCTGCTGTTTCTGCATAAACTCAATCAGCACAATCGCCCGCTCATCACCGTCAAAGGACTGGAATACGGCTGACAGCCCGCTAAACGGGCCGCCATCGAGTTCAACCGCTTGGCCGGTTCGAATGCCTCCCTGCTCCTCTACGCGTGCCAAGCCCAGCTTGAGCTGACAGATAATCTCTTCGTTGATCACGGCCGGCTTATTGCCAAAACTGACCACCCTCAACACCCCGCGTGTTGAGCGCAACTTTGCCCAGCGGGGATCATTCTGAGACAAATGAATAAAGAGGTAGCCCGCGAACAGCGGTTCCAGCCTGCTCACCCGCTTGCCGGCGCATACCCGCTCCACCTTCACCTTGGGGTAGAAACAGGCGACATCCTGGCGCTGCAGGTGGTCCAGGGCGCGGTCGCCCTGGGCCGGTTTGTGCTGGACGACGTACCAGCTCATCGATACCACTTGGCCGAGGCAACGAAGTACGGATTGAGTACGTCTTCCTTACCATAGCGCAGGGGCTGCCCTTCGAGCGTCTCCACCTTACCGCCTGCCGCCGCCAGGACGGCATGAGCGGCACCAGTGTCCCATTCACAGGTGGGCCCAAGGCGGGGATAGATATCGGCATCACCCTCGGCGATTCTGCAGAATTTCAGGGAGCTGCCAGCCTGTACCAGCTGGTGATCACCAATAGTCTGAATGAAGTCACGAGTGGCATCGTTCAGGTGACTTTTGCTGGCGACAATGCGCTTTTGCGCCTTTGGCACCACCACACTGATACGCCGCACCCGACCGCTGCGCTCCCGCTTCCAGGCCCCCTCACCTTTAACACCCCAATAGGCTTCGCCCAGGGCTGGCGCAGTGACCACCCCCAGCACCGGTTCGCCATGCTCGATCAACGCGATGTTGACGGTGAACTCGTCGGTGCGCCGGGTAAATTCCTTGGTGCCATCGATGGGGTCCACCAGCCAGAATCGATGCCAGCGACGACGCTGTCGCCAGGGCGCGTTGGCTGCCTCCTCGGACAGGATCGGGATATCCGGCGTGAGCTTCCGAAGGCCTTCAACAATTACCTTGTGCGACGCAACATCGGCACAGGTGATGGGGGATTCGTCCTCTTTGAAATTAACCTTGAAGTCAGACCGGTAGATGTCGAGGACCTTATTGCTGGCTGCATCGGCGATATTGATGACATCTTGGAGAAGGGTTTGGTATTGCATAAGGGTTGGCTTCCTGCTCTGGCTGGCGAATTCACAGCGGCCATAATAACACCCTGTCGCAATACAGTGGCACTGCTCTTGGCCAAACGCCCCGCATTCTCTCAGGATTATTGCGTCCCGGTGCCCCCTCCCGTGCCGGTGCCGCCGGTAGCATCGTCATTTACCCTTGATCTTATTGCCGCCTCTGCAGCTTCGTCTTCGTCTGCCTGCAGGTTAATCTCTGCTATTGTTGGGTCCGCCGGCATCAGTACACCTACAATCTGGTCCTTGGTGGCCGTAATTCGGTCCTCGATCGCGAAAACGTCTAAGCTTATATCCACCCTCGCCTTCACTGACTCAGCATTTAATTTCTTTATCACAGCCCCATACGCCGCCCTAGGGTTGTTTGGAGCCCGGGATTCCGCCCGGGGCTTCAGAAAAGCGATTTGATCTATAAGTATCTGATTGACAATATGCAGCTTGGCGGCCAACTCCCGCGTGACATTGTCCGCTAATCCAGACGTCTTGGTAGCAATTGGGTCGTAGTTCGTTAAATTGATATTGCCCGCCCCCAGCTCCTGGGCAAGCTGAAGATTTGCCTGTTGCTTGAGCGTCGCCAGAGTCCCCGTCGAGCCCTGTGCTAAAGCAGTCTCAATTCTGGATTGGATGATCGTGGACAGCGCGCTGATCGCCTGGCTGCCGGCAGGTGCCGTGAGTTTCAGGCCAGCCCCGACGTTACTACCGTCGTCTTCGTCCACGGTATCGTTCGTCGTTTCCAACACCAGCGGCCACAGAAGTTCTGCGTCGGTGAGATCATTAAGCTCAAAGGCGCCACCGGCAGCCGTGGTGTCTGAGGGTTCTGCGGGATCACAAACCTTGTCCAGGTCTCTGTCGATACACACCAGAGCATTAACCAGGTAACCGTCGTAGGCGATGCCTTCAGAGGTGCCTTCGGGGGTTATGGAGCTGGAGCCGCTACTGTTGTTGGAGCAGGCGGAAAGAAAAGCGGCTATTAACACGACACTTACGGTGACCGCGGGAGAATGAGAATAGTCAGCGTGATCTAATGCTTTCATTTCTACAACTCCTGTCAACGTTCAGCAGAACTCACCGAATTGCTGAGTGACACTGGAAGTGAGGGGTTGCCTTCCGGCCGAATGCAGCCTCACAGCAGGTAGAAGTTTCAACTGAGAAGCAGGTGCAATTGATCCAAACAACCCAGGTCACTGCACCTGAACTGAGCGCGAAGCCGGACGCACATCTTTACGAGATCGCCAGCCTTCAGACAAGACCAACTTTCAGCACCTGCTCAAAAGCATAGACTGCGGGAGGGAAAGTGCTAAGCAGAATTATTAGAAAAGAGGTGTTTCGAGGTGGCATTCAGTATTCACCAATCCACATCAGCTTTTCAGCCAACCATCATCTCTAACTGAGAAATCTTGGATAACAATAACAGCGATACCATTAATTTAAAACCACTTAATTATAGCGCAATCACTCTGATCAAAGTCATAGACTTAAAACAACATTAATAATCCAGCAAAAAATATATTTAGACAAGCAGAATATCATTTTAATTTCGCGACCCATATTGACCTTACATCACAAATCAGCCAGACATAAGCCACTATCGATTATCGATTTTTCGAGCAATAATTGCAATAAAATCACCTTTTTTAAAAAGTCCAGAAAAAGCCAAAAACAGGTAAAGAAGCTTCCCTTTTAACCCCAAAAATCTTGACCTACCCCGTAACGGCAAAAATGTTTCAACTCTTAAAACCTCAAAACCATTATTGGCTAAAAATGCTTTTAGACTGTTCGGCGTAAAAAAGGACTTGTGATGATAACTAAAAATATCGGCCTTTAGTTTAGGCTTAAATACTGATGAAACTTTATCGTAAAAACTCCAATATTGAAAAGGAACCTCAATATAAACTATACCATTAGGCTTCAAATAATAATTAACATTCCCAAGAACCTTAGAGGGGTCATCAACATGTTCAAGAGAGTGATTCATCGTCACCACGTCAAACTCGCCCTCATTAAAGGAACTGACTTCAAGAGCTTTTTTTAAAAAAACAGCGTTAGCTGTAACAAGGTCTTTCTTCTCTAAATAAGCGTCAACACCAACAACTTTATTAAAACTGGCCTCCGCCTTCTCCAAAAAATGACCCAAACCACAACCGAGATCTAATAAGGCATTCGTCGAGGAAGCATAATTCAAAAGATTTTTGATGATATTTTCGTAATGCAAGGCATTATCAATACTCTGGCCGGCGTACTCATACTCCTGACCAACACGTCCAAAATAGTTTTTCCCATATATTTCTTGATCTAAATCTCCGATCAAAAAACTAGCCCGACATGAACTACAAGTGTAGACTGCTACGTTAGAGTTAGTTAGCGCCAAGAAATTAGAAAAACGAACATTTTCGATCACTTCGGAACCACAAAGCTTACATTCTATACTCATTTATTTCAAAGCCGCCTATTTAAGACTATGAATACAAAAAAGAAAAATATTTGGATCTTACTACCAAACCTTGGGACCGGTGGAGCCGAAATATTCTTAACATCAATCTCCAAAGAAATTGGCAGTACTTTCAATGTCGAGTTTTTCATAAACTCCGAGCAAATAGATATAAACACATCAAGCCTTCACATCAATACCCACAAATCAAGCTTGATTTTTATATTGAATCTATTAAAGAGGGCGAGGAAAGAGAAGCCGGATTTTTTGTTAAGCTCAATCATAGACATGAATTTGTTAACTTTGTCGCTAAAATTAGCCCTCCCCAAGGGAACAAAACTAATCATTAGAGAAGCACTATGTCACCAGTCCGCCTGTGAGGTTAGCCGATTTCCGAAAGCATATCAATCACTGGCAAAATGGTTATATCCTAAGGCAGATGGGATTCTTTGCCTTAGTGAAGAACTGAGAAACAGCCTACAGCTAGCAATCCCGAGCCTAAACAAAAAAAATAATCTGTTTATTCTTAACAACGGCGTTCAAAAGAACAGAATTAGTAACTTCCCCCTGCCTCTACCCCTAAAGAATACTGTAGTTGCTGTCGGAAGGCTAGAGCACCAAAAAGGGTTCGATGTCTTAATAAGCGCATTTTCTGAATTCAGATTGAAGCACCCTGATTTTAAGCTCAATATTATAGGCACGGGAACAAAAAAAGATGAACTTCAAAATCAAATAAAAAAACTAAATGAGGAAGAAAATATAAAGCTTTTAGGGAATATAGATAACCCCATAGCGCAAATTAGAAAATCCTCTTTTTTGGTAATTAGCTCGCGCTACGAGGGACTATCAAATGTAATGCTAGAAGCACTCACAAATGGCGTCCCCGTTCTTTCGACATCTGAAAAAACAAGCGCGAAAGAGATAATAAATGAGTCCAATGGCTTTGTCGTTCAAGCTTGCAGTAAGAAGGACCTTCTGTTTGGACTTGAAAAAATCAGCCAAAATGCAGCGAGCTTTTCCAGAATAAAAATAGCTTCAGAAGCTCGCGTCCGTTACGACATACGGGTGGCAGCCAACCGGCTTAAGTTAATTCTCGATAGACTTTAGAAAAGTAATACAATAAAAATATGAAGGTCAATGAGTAGGTAACCAATGTTGCGATGAGTATACCGTGAATCCCCATGATTTTAGATAAAATCAGCGACATTGAAATGTTACTTACAACTGAAATGCAGGCACCAATTAAAACCAACTGCCCTTTTTTAACAGCAAGTAACATCCTCACTAAGACCATACCCAAAAACATAGATGGGGCCGAAAAAATAAATATAACGAAAAGCCACAACTGATCAGATCCTATTGCGATCGAAAAGTAAGGTCTAAAATGCTCTTGATAAGCCGACAATGAAAAAACAAAAAATAGACAAAGAAAAGACCACAAAGTCGAAAACAATAAAATTTTTAGCAAGAATATATCATATCGCCAATTTTCATTTTTAAATATACGGACAGTGACATTAAGACTAATAACTTGAAGAAGACCAACCGTAGGCAGCATTAAAAAAACTGATCCCACTCTATCTATAACTTCAAACTTTGACAACTCTCCTGGCGAAAGGAGCGAAGCAATTAATCTATCCACTAATGGATTCAAGCCAGATATAGAAGAGCTTACCATCATAATTATAACTGCCATCAAGGCTTCATAACCGTGTGAGGTAGTATAAGAAACCATCTTTTGTCTATTAACACAGGCTCTCAACAAAAAATAACGCGTCAAATCAGCGATCGCAGTAAACAATAAAAACAGAAGAATTCCTAAGACCGCCTCATCTATAGCAATTATTGGAATAACTGAAATCCACCGAAAAGACCAAGATACTCCAGGTAACAAAAAATTTCCACAGCTATAAAAGTGGGCCACATAAAGACTACTACATATACCACAATATACTATTACGAATGCTGATACTATGAGCAGCATTGAGCTTAGCTCCGACTCATAGCTTGTTGTTAAGACCACAACTATCGATAGAACAGAAATAATTCCCGAAAATATCTTCCAATCACGTTCCGTGTAGCTAGATTTTCTCTTTAATAATTCCGGAACAAATACGTCTGTCGCAGAGTTAGCTAGAGTGCCACCAAAAAAAAATGCAACAGCCATAGTCAGGAACAAATCATCGGTTAAATTAGATACGCCATATCTATACACAACGATTAGCGGCACAACAATGTTAGCCGAACGTCCGATGAGCTGAGCGATGGTTGAAACTATACCCTGTCTAACAATCAATTAATCACCCTACTTCAGCGTACTAAACTTAAAAAATAGCTTCTAAATAGGCATCTATAACCTTCGAGGATTCAAACTCACTTGTATTTCTTTTAATTCTTCTGACTGACTCACTTAACACCTTATTCAGCGCTCTAGAAATTTCATCAATATCACCAACCGGGACTATATGAGTCTGTTCCTGCCCTTTAAGCAGTTCCTGCGGCCCACCTCCACAATCAGTACTGATTATAGCTGGCACATCGAGCGCCACAGCCTCAGCCAGCACATTCACAAACCCCTCACTTTTTGACGTTAAAACAAAAGCGTCTGCAGTTTTAAACCAAGGATAAGGATTGTCCTGGTACCCGAGCCAACAAATCTTATTTGCTACACCAAGCCTGTCGGCAAGGGATTTTAGACTAAAATTTAATTGCCCATCACCTATTATCGTTAACCCAAAATTTTTATTAGACTCTAGTTTAGAAAAAGCTATTAAAAGATCTTCATAGGATTTCTCCGCAACTAACCTACCAACTGTCAAAAAATTGAAATCGAATCTTGACTTCGGGGTAAATTCTTTAGCTTTATCTTTTAATTGAAGAATATCGATCGGGTTATTTATAACAAGAATCTTTGATTTACAACCAAAACTCTCAACCAATTCTTCCTTCACTGTTTCGGATACAGCAAGTATAACCTTAGCGCGTGAATAGCAATATTTAACTACAAATGAATGCAGTCTTTTTCCATACCAATACTTTGGAAAAAAAAGACTGGCCTCTCTTACAATTAAACCAGATTTTTTAAATGATAAAAAATCGGCAAATAATGCGGCTATTGATGCCCCTCTAACTGACGAAATAAAAACTTCTCTTTTACTTCGTAAATTGAATCTAAAAGCCAAGTAACAAACTGAAATAAATGCATTTAGGAATAAAGGGAAATGTTTGCTCCCGCCAATACTTCGCACCCTGACTCCTGACAGTACTGGCAACTTAATGGATGGCACGATCAACAAAATCTCGGTATGAATTCCTCTAGCTTGGAACTCTTCCGATAGCTTTACGCAAACCTTCTCAGCTCCACCGATATCTAAGCTAGGCAATATAAAACTTACCTTCCTTGGGTCAAAATAATCTTTTCTATGATCGTTAATTTTGTAGGAATCCACACTCTTTCCGCCACAGTAAGTAGACATAAATTAACCAGAGCCTGTAGCCGAAGTCCCTTTTTCCTGTTCGGTGGTCATCTAGCATACTCTTTGCAACTTTGGTATCTATAACAATTGAAGACGCGCCTTCAAGGAGCTTTTGCAAGCTGCCGCCTAATTCTGCTCTAAACCAACTTGAAATCGGCACAGCAAATCCCTGTTTACGCCTAGCCCATACTTCTGACGGCAGCTGATTATAGAATGTTGTTCTGAGTATTTTCTTATCCGACCTCCAACCATGAACCCAATCTATAGGTAGCGATAAAGCAAGTTCGACCACCTTTCTATCCATAAATGGTGCACGCACTTCCAGAGAATGCTGCATCGATGATCTATCAACTTTCGCGTGTATATCTTGAGGTAGATAGACAAAAGTGTCAGACAGCATCATGTTTTTTATATCTGATAAGAGATCGCTCTCCCCCCAAGGCCTATCAAATTTATGTCCTTTCATTTCCAAGCCGGGAAAAAGTGCGCTGAACGTCTGCCTAGAAAAAAAGCAGGGGGCAACATAAGGTTCCTCCGATTCCCTCCTGTCTACAACATTCATAAACAAGTGCAACTTCTTAAGGACGCTGCGGCTATGGTGACTTTCTGGTTCAGGAAGGCGTAAAACTAGTGATCGGAGTTGCTTCCTCATCCAAACTGGGGCCAAAAGATAAAAGTTAAGAATTTTTCGAGCTCGATACCTTTGATATCCACCAAACAGTTCATCGGCACCGTCTCCAGACAGTGCAACCTTAACTTTTTGACTCGCAAGATAGCTAACCATTGAAGTTGGAATTATTGAGGAATCGTGAAACGGCTGCCCAACACGCCGGGTCATAATTCCAAGAAAGCGATCATAATTTAATTCATCGATTATGGAACAATGATTAGTAATACCTAGAAACTCGGAAACGTTTTTAGCGAATTGGCTTTCGTCATGTGATGACTCGGAAAAACCAATTGTAAAGGAGTTTAATCTATCACCATACGCTTCTTTAGCTAAAGCGGTCACTAAAGATGAGTCGATACCTCCTGATAAAAAGGTTCCGACTTCCACATCGGCTATAAGTCTTTTGCCAACAGCTTCACGCAATACGTGCTCTAACTCGTCTTGTGCCTGCGAGTACGTTCCTGCGTATGGCGTAATGTTAGGATACCAGTAGCGTACGATCCTTAAATCAGTATTTGGACGCCATTTTAAATAGCAGGCCGGAGGGAGTTCATGAATCCCTTTATAAAAAGTGAAACCTGGAAGAGCATAGCCATATCTAAAGTAATCTGCCGTTGTATCAAAATCCTCTATCCATTTTTTTCCAGACAGTAAATTTAACGCTGGTAGTTCTGACGCACAGCAAAACTGATCATGGTCCGCCGAGTAGTATAAAGGTTTTTTTCCTAACCTATCTCGGCTGAGGAACAATTCATTATCTTGTGAATCCCATAAAGCAAAAGCCCACATCCCTTCAATTGACTCAAGAAACTTCTCTCCTTGGAGGATGAGGCCGGCTAATAAAACTTCTGTGTCTCCGGTGGTGGCAAATTCCCAGCTGTGTTTAAGACTTGCCTTCAATTCCCTGTAATTATATATCTCACCGTTAAAAGATAATAAATACCGTCCACAAGGAGAGCGCATTGGTTGAGGACTACCATTAAGGTCAACGATGGATAGCCGAACGTGCCCCAAGGCCACATCATCAATGATTTCTACTCCATTGCTGTCTGGACCGCGTTCATACATTGATGAAATTGCACAGGCCATTCTACTACCCAGGTAGTCTCGATTAGACTCTTTCTTATATATGAATGCAATTCCGCACATTATTCTAATCTACCTGCAGCTCATCTATCAGCATGGAATATTGTTTCGCACAATCGTTCCAACTGAGAAAAGTTTTTTTGGCAAAGGCTTGTGCATCACTAGCTATTCGCTGAAAGGTCATCGGATTCTGCCAAACGAACATCAGTTTTTCAGCTAATTCTTCGCCATCGCTTGGATTAAATATCAATCCCGTCTTATTGTTCTCTACTAATTGTCTATTTCCTGCGATGTTAGAAACTATAGGCAAACAGCCACTATACATAGCCTCGACGATCGCGTTCGAGCGCCCTTCGTGAAAGCTAGAGTTTATATATACATTAGAACTATTAAAATGATAAGCCACCAAATTTGGTGGAACCCTACCTAAAAAATCACATTCCGAAAAAGATGCTTCCTTAGCTTTAAGTTTCAACTCAGCTAACATCTCGCCTTCGCCAATAACCTTTAGGGCAAAAGGAATACCTTTCCGCTTTAAAATATAAAGCGCATCGAGAACAGTTGCGAGATTCTTATTTTTAGTTGCATTGCCGACAAAGATTATTTTTAATTTATTAGAAACCTTCCTAGGGGGCTGAGAAAATTCTATCGCATCAACCCCATTAATAATTAACCGGTTTTTTTTATTATTAGACTGAGCCCTATTAAAAAAATCATTACTCACGAAAACCACCCTATCGCTTAGCTTCATAGCAAAATGAAGAGATAGCTTTGACAGGAAAAACGTTGAGTTAACATCACTGCCCCGGAGAATTGTAATTACTGGTAACCTTCTAAATTTACCAGCAACGCCCGCAACTATTCCTGACAATGACCAGTTTGCAATTATGACCTTAGCGTCCTTTGAGTATTTTATGGAGTATAAGATCATTGAAACGACCAAAAGTGGCAAAAATAATACGAATGCTAGATTTTCCGAAATTGCTGAGGGAATACCACCTGGACCATGAATTCTTCTTTGAAGCTTTTCTGGAAGGTACCTAAAGCTTTTTACGTGATAATTCAATTTAAATTCAGATTCACGCCCAGTAAACGGATGCAATACTGTAAGTTTTTCTGTTCTAATTAAAGATAGCTCGTCAACCAACCGCTTTACAAATATACCTTTCGAATCAGTATTTGAGTTTGGAAATGAGGTAGTTACAACAAGTATTTTATTCTTTCTCATCGTCATATCTTAACTTTTTCTCTGGTCTCATCTGGTAAATTAACGTAGTAATTTGCTCAGAAACCAGCCCAACCAACAATACGATTACACCAACACTAAAAAACAGTGCACTCATATTAGTAAATTGTCCACCATTAACATATGTGTACAAATATCGAAAAAAACCAAGTAGTAAAAAAGATAGTGATATGGGAGCAAAAATCTTTAATGGCGAATAAAGCGTACCTATCTTAAAAATAACCAAGAAAAATTTCGCACCATCTTTAATCGGCCTTATGTGGCTTTTTCCAACTCGTTTTGAAACATTAACATTCACATACTTTATAGAATATCCGGCCCTGAAAAATGCCATGGTTGAAGTAGTCGGATAGGAAAATCCGTTAGGCAATAGATATAAGAACTCCTTAAACTTATCTGCCCTAACCACCCTGAAACCTGAAGTCAAGTCGTTAACTTTATGGCCGGACATATAAGTAGCAAGTTTGCAATACAAATAATTAGCTACCGCCCTGCCGATACCTGCTTGCGAACTGAAGCTCCTCGATCCAACTACCATGTCATAATTTTCATTTAGCTGGCCTAGAAGATACTTAATATCTTCTGGATCATGTTGACCATCCCCATCCATAAAAACTATAACGTCACCGCTTGCAACTCGTGTCCCAGCCTTAATCGCTGCGCCATTTCCTTTGGAGTACGCATGAAAAACTTCAATTACATTATTAACTTTGCAGATCGAAGAAGTGTCGTCAGTAGATCCATCGTTGACGACAATTACCTCAGCATCGTGATAAACTTCTTTAAGCCTAGGTAGCAGCTTTTTTAGGGACTCTGCTTCATTCTTTGCAGGCAATACGATCGACAACTTCATACTATCAATACCTATAGAAAAAGTTATATTTACCTAGACGAGGACCAATAGGCTTCATATGCCTTTAACTCCATTCTAGTATTTCGAATGATCGGCAACTCTGAATCGCTGCTAACAAAATGTGTGCGATGATTGGCTTCAAGTTCAGATTGGACCTTCCATGCTTCTTCCATTAATCCAGCTGAGGCCAACCACGATGCCTTTTTTGCCAAATACAATAGATTGTTCTCATAGCTATACGCTTTATCAATGGACTCTATTGTTTGAGACAAGTCTCTTTTAGCCTCATAGAGCATAGATCGATAATAATAAAACAGTGAAATAAGAGAGTCCCTTGAGTGAAAACGCTCATTTAATGCTAAGCCATCGAATACCAGCTCAATGTCGTCAAGATTGATTGTTTCGCAGCTGCCGTCTCTAGCCAATTCGATCAAATATTCCAGCCTAATATAGCTCGCGTTCTCGAAAACCGACGTCTTAGCAATAGTTGATATACCATCTATTAATTCACTATCTCTTGGTAACTCCATAAAACAGGAAACAAGCAACCTAGTTAGCTTTAGGGACAAATCATTTGGAATGTTAGTTGATGCCCTAACACTATACTCAAGGCTCGCCTCTAAATCTCCCTCGGAAAAAGCATAACTTATATACTCAGCTTGAGATCGTGATGATGTAGGGTTCTCATCGGCCCACACCTTTGCCAAATAACCGCTATCGCCCCACAATGAAGCTCGCTGATATGTCAGCAATACTTCCAATGAGATAACTGAAAACAATAGCATCATTATTATAATGGCACGATTTCGAACAAGATCAATAGACCGCCTAGCAAGCTCAACAATGGCCAATATAAGCCCAAGCATTGGAAGATAATTTCTATGCTCAAAATACAACTCTAGTGAAATATGAATAACCTCAAGCGAGTGGGCTATGTAAAAGAAGAATATTCCGAAGGCATAAACAGGAAAACGTTTAGCCAAGAAAACAGCACTACCAATCAATAAGACGTGAATTCCTAGAGCAAAAATTGACTTAGCAGAGGCCAAAAAATCGCTAACGATTGGATAATCGTCATAATAAAGCCCCCAGCCCCGTGGAGAGGGACTTGCTATTTGCTTTATGTAATCAAAAACAACTCCAATTTGAGTGATCGTACGCTCACTTGCAGTATAACCCCGGTAAGTAGCTGTAGCTTCAAGATTTCCAGCCACATAATAAACAAAATAACACAAAAACATTGCCACCGGAGCAAATAAGAAAATCGACTTCCAAACAGATCTATAAGGAATCCCGTCAGCTATACCTTTCGGCAAAAAATACATCAAAAGCCAAGCCAAAGGAAAAATCAAAAAAGCATTCTCTTTGAATAGAATCCCAATTACAGAGAACAATGCCAGCAGTAACCCTGCACACCAACCGTAAATACAGGCAGGTAATTCACGAGCTAAATCATTTTCCCTCTTTGATATACTTAGGAAGCTAACAAACAAATAAAGTCCAACAAGTACAGACAAAGCGCTTAGTTGCGCCATTCTTTGGATGGCATACAACACTGTAGATACATTCAAGGGATGCAACAAGAAAATTGCAACAACTACTAACGAAACATAATTGGCGGATACCCGGCTAAAATCTAGTAAAACCAAAAGCTTTCTTACGAAGAGAAAGCCAATTAGCCCAACTAACAGGTGGAGCATTAAATTGGTAAATTTAACTCGAAAAACATCCAATGGCCAATATTGGTCATTTATGACGAACGAAAGAAGACTTAGTGGTCTGCCTGGAAATCCAGGTGCCTCCAGAATAAAACGCTCCAAGGCCTCGACGTTATCAATCCCTCCGTAATTATTAATTGGCTCCAAATTGCTCCTATCATCAAATAAATAAGGACCTTCTAGGCCTGGCCAATAAACAAAGACAGCCATAATCAAAACGGACAGGAGAAGAAGGGAAATAGTGATTTGATGCCTAGAGGTCAACGAAAATACTCCACGAGAAAAACCCTGCTAGACTGACGCCTGGCAGGGTTGTCTTTCTATGCTAAATTAAACTCTATCAATTAACGGCAATTTGATGGCCGATACTTAGACTGGACAGAACCTGCACATGCCCATGAAATTCCACCACCGGTTACTGTTGGGGTCAAAGTTATGTTAGAGCCAGTAATCGCGGTATCGTTATTATAATCAATGGTAATCACACCATTGGCACCTACAGCTACACCTGCGACATTGTTACCAGTGATGCTCCCCGACGGAGACAACGCGTAACTGGCATTGGTCGCTCCAGCCCAGCGCCCCATACTCAGGCGTGTTTCAGCGACAGCTGTCTTAGCGCCAGCAGCCAACGACAAGCCCTCGGAAACTTTAGTCCGAACCGTATAATCCTGATAGGCAGGAATAGCAACGGCCGCAAGAATACCGATGATAGCAACGACAATCATCAGTTCGATCAAAGTAAAACCCTGTTGAACTTTTTTCATTTCTTATCTCTCCGCTTTTGGATCAGCACCGCCCCTCAGGGAGCGACCTGACCAGACTGTAGCATCGAACATGCCAATTGCAAGAAAATGTTAAAAACACCTTATCGTTCAGTGCACTAGTCAACATTACAGATCTTACAGGGTTAAATTTACTTAGGACTCACTCTCACTCAAGGTCAGAAATTGACAATTTTTGTCACCCGCCATGTCAAGTCTGGTCAAACTGAGGATCCAAAGCCCGACCTCCAGGTTTAGCTTTTCAAATTAGTGCCACCCAACTACACTCAGTGTTGCGCAATAAACTGCGTTTCAGCAACTTAGAATGTAGTCTTCAATTACTATGGCTAATAAATCTTCCAGCGTTACGCTTACCGGTCTTGCTCGCCGATTCGTCGATGACGACTTACTTACCGAAGAAGCAGCCAAGGATGCCTTCATTCAGGCATCACACAACAGAACACCCTTGATCTCTTACCTCGTACAGAACAATTTGGCTGACAGCAAAGGGCTAGCTTACTCAGCGGCAATGGAGTTTGGCGTCTCGGTTCTCGACCTGAGCGCCTTCCTGCCAGAAATGATGCCGGAAAACCTGGTCGACGAAAAGCTGATCCGCAAGCACAATACCCTCCCACTTTATAAACGTGGCAACCGACTGTTCATTGCCGTCTCCGACCCCACAAACATTCAGGCACTGGACGAGATCAAGTTCAATACCGGTCTCAGCACCGAAGCCGTGCTGGTGGATGACGCCGTACTCCGGGTTGCGATAGAGCGATATTTCGAGGCCGCCGACACCACCATGGGCGACCTGGAAGATGCCGATCTGGAGGGCGTAGAAACTGAAGGCGGAGAGGCAGATGACGACAGCGCGGTATCAGCATCGGACATTGACGACGCCCCAATCGTCAAATACGTCAATAAGATGCTGTTGGATGCCATTCGCGGCGGCGCCTCTGATGTTCACTTTGAGCCTTATGAGAAGACCTATCGGGTCCGTTATCGAACAGATGGTATTTTGAAGGAAATCTCCAAGCCTTCGATCAAGCTGGCGCCCAAGATCGCCGCACGGGTAAAGATCATGGCCCAATTGGATATCTCCGAGAGACGCATCCCTCAGGATGGTCGTATCAAAATGAAGCTGTCCAAAACCAAGGCCATCGATTTCCGGGTCAACACCCTCCCCACGCTATGGGGCGAAAAGATCGTATTGCGGATTCTGGACCCAAGCCAGGCCAAGCTGGGCATCGATGTTTTGGGTTATGAAGCAGAACAGAAGCAGCTTTATCTGGATGCCCTTGAGCAACCTCAGGGCATGATTCTGGTAACGGGCCCAACCGGCTCAGGTAAAACCGTATCCTTGTATACCGGACTCAATATCCTCAACACCTCTGAACGAAACATCTCTACTGCAGAAGATCCTGCCGAAATAAACCTCGAAGGGATAAACCAGGTTAACGTGAACAACAAGGTGGGCCTGGGTTTTGCGGAAGCTCTACGGGCCTTCCTCCGCCAGGACCCGGATATCATCATGGTCGGTGAGATCCGGGATCTCGAAACGGCCAATATTGCCATCAAAGCCGCACAAACCGGGCACTTGGTGCTATCGACTCTGCACACCAACAGCGCGGCGGAAACGTTGACCCGAATGATGAACATGGGCGTCCCAGCGTTCAATATCGCCACGTCCGTCAGCTTAATTATTGCGCAACGACTCGGGCGCAGGCTCTGTGGCTCCTGTAAACAACCAGCCGAGATTCCAAGAGAAACCCTTTTGGCCGAAGGGTTCACAGAGGAACAAATTGATACAGGCTTTACGTTGTACCGCCCCAAGGGCTGTGATAAATGCAATGGAGGCTACAAAGGACGCGTCGGCATTTACGAGGTGGTTTCAATCACGAACAGGCTAGCCAACATGATTATGGAAGAGGCCAGCTCCATAAAAATTGCAGAACAAGCACAGGCCGAGGGCTTCACAAATCTTCGGCAGTCTGCCCTTAAAAAAGTGATTCAGGGTGTGACTAGTCTTGAAGAGGCGAACCGGGTTACGAAGGATTAAGCATGGCTGAAAAAGCAGAACAACTCCAAGTCTTTGTCTGGGAGGGCAAGGATAAAAAGGGCAACAAAACCAAGGGCGAAGTGTCAGGCTCTAATCTTGCCGTGGTGAAGGCTCAACTCCGTAAACAAGGCATCCTACCCAGCAAAGTTCGCAAGAAGCCCAAGCCACTCTTTGGTGGCAGCAAGAAAATCACCCCATTCGACATTGCCATGTTCACTCGGCAGATGGCGACAATGATGAAAGCTGGCGTTCCCCTTGTCCAAAGCTTCGACATTGTCACTGACGGCCTGGAAAACCAAGGCTTAAAAGAGCTTATCTCAGCGGTACGTAATGACGTGGCGTCAGGTACCAGTTTTGCCAATGCCCTTCGTCGACATCCCAGGCATTTCGATGACCTTTATTGCAACTTGGTTGACTCTGGCGAAAAGGCCGGGGCCCTTGAGCAGCTGTTGGACCGGATCGCTACATACCTGGAAAAGACCGAGATACTTAAGAAAAAAGTTAAAAAAGCCATGACTTACCCAATCGCGGTCATCGTAGTCGCGATAGTCGTTACAGCCATTCTTCTCGTGAAGGTAGTACCTCAGTTCGAAAACCTCTTCCAAGGCTTCGGCGCCGAGTTACCTGTATTTACGCAATTTATTATCAATATCTCAGAGTGGATGCAAAAATGGTGGTTTATCACCGTACTCGCCATGCTAGGTATTATATTTTCCTTCAAGGAAGGCAAGCAGCGATCAAAAAGGTTTTCTGATTTAATTGATAAATACGTATTAAAACTTCCAATTGTTGGAGAGATCCTCGACAAATCAGCAGTAGCAAAATTCGGACGTGTACTTTCTACAACCTTTGCGTCGGGTGTTCCATTAGTTGAAGCCTTGGACTCAGTAGCCGGTGCAACAGGTAATGCGGTTTATCGCGATGCAGTTACCTCAATCAAAGATCAGGTTTCTAGCGGAACCCAGCTTCAAGCTGCGATGCGACAATCCGATGTATTTCCTGTTATGGCTGTTCAACTAACAGCGATTGGGGAGGAGTCAGGCAATCTAGATTCCATGCTAGAGAAAGTTGCGGATCACTATGAATCAGTCGTCGATGACATGGTGGACAATCTTACCGCACTCATGGAGCCAATGATCATGGCAGTTCTCGGCGTGTTAGTTGGCGGGCTAATTATTGGTATGTATCTCCCCATATTCCAGATGGGCCAGGTAGTCGGGTAATCACCATCTGGCCAACCTTCCAATTTGTCTACCGTCGCCATAACTACAAAAGATTCAAGGAGAACCTAACAGTTCTCCTTTTGCATATTCTCACAATCAAGCAACGAACCCATGAATCTAATTGAACAGCTTCTATCAGCTCCCTGGATACTATTCGCAGGAGTTGTCTCCATATCCCTCTGCATCGGCAGCTTCCTAAACGTCGTCATCCTCCGCCTGCCCAAGATGATGGAGCAGGACTGGCGCTGCCAGTGCGAGGACTTTCTGGAGGTGCCTGAAAAGCAACGCACGCCGGCGCAGAAAATCACTTTGTCATCCCCCAACAGCACCTGCCCTTCCTGCGGTCATGAGATCAAGGCCTGGGAGAATATTCCGGTGGTCAGCTACCTGGCCCTGCGGGGTAAGTGCTCAGCGTGTAAAACGGCCATTTCGCCACGCTACCCCATAGTTGAAGCCCTGACGGCTCTGGTCTCTGTGTTGACGATCTGGCTGCTGGGCCCTACCGTGGCGACGCTGTGGGCATTGCTGCTGATCTGGGCGCTGATCGCATTGACAGGCATTGACCTGGATACCCAGCTGTTGCCAGACAGCATCACCTATCCCCTGCTCTGGCTCGGGCTGATTCTGAATTACCACGGCGTACTCACGGACTTCAACAGTGCCTTCTGGGGGGCCATTGCCGGCTATCTGTCGCTGTGGTCCGTGTACTGGTTGTTTAAACTGGTCACTGGCAAGGAGGGCATGGGCCATGGCGACTTCAAGCTGCTGGCTGCGCTGGGGGCCTGGTTGGGTTGGCAAATGCTGCCGGTGGTGATTCTGCTGTCCTCCGTGGTGGGGGCGGTCGTTGGCATTGGTTTGATTGTTTTCCGGCAGCATGGACGGGAGGTCCCGATTCCCTTCGGCCCCTATCTCGCAGGGGCTGGGTTGCTCGCGCTGTGGTTTGGTGAGCAGTTGCAAGCCTGGTGGCTGGGTTATCTTGGCGTGTAGCGTTGTAGCACGGTGCAAGTGGGCACGGGTGATGCGCATCGCTTTGCTCAGCGCATCCTACGGGATTTGGCTTAAGGACGTACGTAGAATATGACACAGATCGTAGGTCTGACCGGTGGTATTGGCAGTGGCAAGTCCACCGTGGCCAAGCTGTTTGGCGAGCTGGGCGTGCATTGGGTGGACGCCGATGACGTTGCCCGCCAGGTGGTGGAGCCGGGACAGCCGGCCTTGGCGTCGATTCGGGAACACTTTGGTGCGGAGATTCTCACGAGTGAGGGCAGTCTGGATCGGGCCGCCCTGCGGGCCATCGTGTTCAAGGATCCGGCGCAACGGCAATGGCTGGAACAACTGCTGCACCCACTGATTCGCCAGGAGCTGATCCGCCAGCTCGCCCCGGAGAACTACCCCTTACCCTACGCCTTGCTGGTCTCGCCGCTGTTACTGGAAACCGATCAACACAAGTTGGCACGTCAGGTGGTGGTGGTGGATGTGCCCGTCGAAACCCAGATCGAACGCACCATGTCTCGGGACAGTAATGACCAGACTCAGGTTGAGCGCATCATCGCCGCTCAGATGCCCCGGGAAGAACGACTTAAAAAGGCCAGCGAAGTGATCGATAATAGCGTCTCATTGGCCGACGTTCAGCGTCGGGTTGAGTCGCTGCACAATCGGTTCCTGGTGGCATTTGCTTAAACATCACTTGAAATCCTGGACTCTGCTCTTGCTGAGTGCGGTGCCCCTGGCCAGCTGGGCGGACTCCATTGTTTCGGTCCGCGAGCCCGATATTTCCGAGACGCTCTCCGTGGATGCCTTGCCACTGGAGTTCTACCAGTTCGATCCCGACGAATACTGGCTGGAGCCGGAAGACTCCTACTGGCTGCAATTCTCCAACTGGGTGCTTGGCAGCCAGCGCAGTCGGTCTCGCCTGGTACAGAGTTTTGGTGAATGGGCGGACCGAACCCTGTCGGGAAGCGACAGCGTGCTACCGGATAACGCCAGCTACGTCCGTATTGGCTTCGCGACAAAATCTGAGTATGGCGACCCCCTCCAACTCGAGCCGGAAGGGCGATTCCGGTTGGACATTCCCACGGTGGAAGAAAAGCTCCGTCTCGTCATCGAGAGCGAAAGCGATGAGCTGATTCCGCTGGAAGAACGACGCCGTACCCGTCAGCTCACCGATGACCAGCGTAGCGAAACCGACGCCACTGGCGCCCTGCGCTTTCTGTCCGAGGTTGGCGATGCCATCAACCTAAGCAATGATGTCGGTATCCGCCTACGCATTCCCCCTGACGCTTTCTGGCGGGCGACGGCGCGCAAGCGCTGGCAATTGGACGAAGACTGGACACTTCTGGCCGACCAACGCTTCTTCTACTTTCACCAGACCGGCTGGGGTGAGCGATCGCGGGTCAGCTTTGGCCGGGAGGTCGGTAAGGGCTGGAGATTGTTGGTGGCATCGGAACTGGAGTGGGTGCACCGGGAGCGCGAATTCATGATGTCCCAGACCGCCAATGGCTTCAAGGAGCTGAACAACCGGGCCACCGTTAACCCCCGGATCGGTATCTTGGGTGAAAGTCAGCCCAATTGGCGCACCACCAGCTACTTTGCCGATGTCACCTACCGTTATCGGCTGTATCATAGTTGGCTTTTTGGCGAACTGATTCCTGCCATCGAGTTCCCCAGGGATGCCAGTTTCAAGGATCGCACCTCTTTGATTGTTCGAATTGAAATGTACTTCTCCGGAAATCTCGAGCGATGAGTCGACACCGTTCCAAACCTGCCACCGACGCGCTGACCCTGACCCCGATTGCCCTCACCCGGTCCTGTTTTCGGGACAAGTTCGGCGTGCCCCGACAACCTGGACTCACCCGGCATGCGTGGGCAGATCTGGTCATCCAGCCTCCATTTGATCGGGAGGATGCCTTTCGTGGATTGGAATCCTGCAGCCACCTCTGGCTAACGTTTCAGTTCCATGAGGCAGTTCGGGAAGAGTGGCGTCCCGTGGTGCGTCCGCCACGGCTGGGCGGCAACAAGAAGATGGGGGTGTTTGCCAGCCGCTCACCGTTCCGCCCCAATAGCCTGGGACTGTCGGTGGTCCACAATGAAGGTCTGCGCCGGCAGGGCAACCAACTGATCTTGCGTATCCGCGATCACGACCTGATCGACGGCACCCCCATCCTGGACATCAAGCCCTACCTACCTTTTGCCGACGCCATTCCAGACGCGAGCCTGGGCTGGGCCGACACGCCCCCCACCGAGCGATTGCCAGTAAGGTTCAGCGATGAGGCGGAGCAGCAGCTGACTGGGCTGGATCCGGAGCGCTACCCGGACTTTCGGGCGCTGATCGAGGATGTCGTCAGCTACGATCCTCGCCCCTCGTTCCGTCGCGGCCGCGATGAGGACCGCATTTACGGGGCTCATCTGTATGACCTCAATGTGCGGTTTCGTTTCATAGCCTCGGCATCAGCGCCCACCGTATCGCCCCCGGCGCCTTGCCCAGAACCCCCTGTATCTTTGCCCGTGAATAGTGTCGAGGTGCTAAGTGTCTGTTAAACTTCCGCTCAGGAAATAGACAGGCATTATTCAGGAACTCGACGAGTCAGGGAACGCGTGCTTTGCCATTAACCAACTTGCTGAAGAAAATGGGCGTGCGCCCGCTGGCAGCACGATTGCTCATTTACGTCCTACTGTTCAGTGTGGTGGTTTCCATTCTCGCGACCGGTCTGCAAATGATCGGAGAACTGGACAGCCGTACCGACGAATTAAAAACCTCCCAGAAGAAAGCAGCCGACCTGATTTCCGGCACGCTCAGCAAC
Organism: Marinobacter sp. SS21; assembly: GCF_028369065.1. Taxonomy (GTDB): domain Bacteria; phylum Pseudomonadota; class Gammaproteobacteria; order Pseudomonadales; family Oleiphilaceae; genus Marinobacter. The sequence goes on along the minus strand of NZ_JAQNDA010000002.1, from coordinate 454,622 downwards.
AACCTCTGGCTACTGAACTACAGTGAGGTGGCCAACACCATTGATGCCATCCTCAACCTACCGGATATCGCCCATGCCGAAGTACGGGTTCCGGAGGGTGATGCCTTTGTCGCCGGTATCTATCCCGAGGGCCGGGTGATCAGCCAGACCTTTCCACTGATCTACAAGCGCCCCCAGCTCAATGAACCCGTTTCGCTGGGCACGTTGACCCTGACCTCGTCGGTGGAAGTGGCCTACCAGCAGCTCATGGACCGGGTGGTTCTGACCCTACTGTTTCAGTCATTTGTCGTCATGCTAGGCACCCTGGGCCTACTGGTGATCGTTCGCTTCACCTTGTCCCGACACCTGGAAGCCATGTCCCGCTATGCCGCCCGCCTCAATCTCGATGCCCTGATCGAACCGCTGAAACTGAAACGCCGGGCGCTCAAACATCCCGATGAACTCAGCGAAATGGAGCAGGCGCTCAATACCATGCGTCTGCAGTTACTGGAAGACACCCGCAGCCTGCGCCAAACCACCATTCAGTCCCAGGGCGAGCGCGACGAAGCGGTCAAGGCAAACCACGCCAAGAACCAGTTTCTGGCCAATGTCAGCCACGAACTGCGCATTCCGCTACAGTCGGTGCTGGGATATGCCAGCCTGCTGTCGGATACTCAGCTGGACCAGGAACAACGAGAATACGTTCTGACCCTGCAAAACGCCTCGGAAAACCTGTCTGCCATCATCAATGACCTGCTGGACATCTCCGCCATCGAGGCCGGCAAGCTGGTTCTGGAGACCATCCCCTTTGACCTCCGGGAAACCCTTAACGACCTGGTGCATATGTTGGGCAATCGCGCCAGGGAGAAGGGGCTGGCACTGGAGCAACGGGTGGATGAGAACTTGCCCTTCGGCCTGGAAGGCGACCCGGTACGGATTCGCCAGATCCTGCTCAACCTGACCTCCAACGCCATTAAATTCACCGATTCCGGGCACGTATTGATCAGCATTGAGGTGCTCGGCCGCCAGGACGATCGCGTCCGCATTCGGCTGGCCGTGGAAGACACCGGCGTCGGCATCAACCCGGAAGATCTGCCGCTGGTTTACGAGCCTTACGTCCAGCTCGGCCAACGATTTCAGCGTCAATCCCCCGGTGCCGGTTTGGGCTTGGCCATCTGTCGGCAATTGGTGACCCTGATGGACGGCACCCTGGACGTGGAAAGCCAACCCGGCGAAGGCAGTACCTTCTGGGTAGAGCTGGCGTTGCCGGTCGCGCCGGACGGCGCTGCCAGGATTCGCCCCGATACCCGAATGCTGCAGGGCAAGCGCATTCTGGTGGTGGATTCCTATGAGCTGTCTCGCAAAATCACCCTGGAAATGCTGTCACGCTATGACCTCGGTATTGAGGCCGTGAAGTCCGCCGGCGAAGCATTAACCTCACTGCGCCAGGCCGCGGATGGCCACCAACCCTTCGACGCCGTGGTACTCGATGGCTTCGTCCCGGACATGGACAGCGATCTGCTGTGCCGGCAGGTTCGCGGCAACCCCGATTGGGCCCGTACCCGGCTGCTGATCCTGTCCTCCAACCCCCAGCGGGGGGATGCGGAACACTTCCGTCAGGCCGGCGCCGATGCGTTCCTCAGCAAGTCCCTGCGGGAGTCTTGCCTGAGCCCCATCCTGCACCAGCTGTTTCTCGACGCCAGCGCGGACGAGCGCCAGTTCCTGACCCGTTTTTCCCTGCAGTCCGGTGCCCCGACCACCCAGCGCCAGCATTTGCCGGGCGGCCGCATGCGGGTGCTGCTGGTAGAGGATAACCCGGTCAATCGCACGCTCACCCGGCGCTTGCTGGAGAAGTTGGGCTGTGATGTGATGACCGCCAACGATGGCGAAGCCGCCGCCAGCCTGTGGATGTGGCACCCCTTCGACATCATCTTTATGGATTGCGTGATGCCCAAGGTCGACGGTTTTGAAGCCACTCGCCGGCTGAGGGAATGGGAACGGCATGAACACCGCGCGCCCATTCCGGTAGTTGCGCTCACCGCCAGCGCCATGGAGAAAGACGAAGAGCGCTGCCGTCAGGCAGGAATGAATTCCTTTGTGGCCAAACCGGTCAATATAGAAATGCTGCGCGCCGTCCTGGAACAGTATTGTAAGGTCGTTTCGTGAATGCAGGTGGTTTCTTGAATGCAGGTGGTTTCTTGAATGAAAGGTGGTTTTCTGAATGCAAGGTGGTTTTCTGAATGATTGTTGATTGCCCCAACTGTAAAAAAGCCGTGGAATGGGATACTTCGAACCCGTTTCGACCGTTCTGTAGCGAGCGCTGCAAACTCATTGACCTGGGCGCCTGGGCCAATGAGGATTATCGCGTGCCCGCAGAGAATGTGTCGCCCGATGACCTGGACCAAGGCGACCTCGATTCAACCCAACATTGAGCGAGGATCCCGCACGATCGAGGGCCAGGCTCCAAATCCCGTAGGATGCCGGTGAGCAACGCGAACCGCACCGGTCATACCCTTGGATTCAGGCGCGATTGATGCGGTTCGGCTATGCCTCACCAGCATCCTACGAGCATGCACACAATAGGTATCGTGTTCGTCTTACCCCATTGTAAGTTGAGTGCTCCGGACCCTCCCGCTACCATGGCGTCAAAATCATTGCCCAGCGCTGGCAAGTATTCAATTCAACGAGTTAAATCAAACCAAAGGTGCCCGCATGAAGTATTGCCGTATTCCGCTTGTTGCTCTGTCCCTGCTGACAGCCCCTGTGATGGCTGCCGACGTCGACCTCAGCCTGACGGACGACTCCGTCAAGGGCCAGGTCAACCTGTTCGATGGCAACTCCGAATTGCAACTGGGCCTGGGCCATACTTACCACGAAGGTAGCCGAAACATCACCAATCTGGACTTCCATGCCCAGGGCCGCACCGCCATCGGCAACCTGCCCACCACCGCCGGGCTGGGCGTACGAGGCATTTATTGGGACGACAGTCCCTTTGACGGCGGCGCCCTCGGCATCGGCGGCTACGCCACCCTGAACATTCCGAATGTGCCTGGTCTTTCCTTCACCGGCTCCGCCCATTTTGCACCGGACATTCTGTCCTTCGGCGATTCCGAGGATCTCACCAGCATTGAACTGCGCGGCAGCTACCGGGTTATTCGCAACGCGGAAGTGTTTGCGGGGTATCGCTACCTGAATACCGACCTGGAAGACTTCCGTACAGACGTCAACCTGGACGAGGGCGTCATGGCTGGCCTCAAGATCTACTTCTAAACCTGCCGTCCGGTGGCGGCCCAGGGCCCGCCACCGGCGACATTCCGCTGTTATTTCGTGTCCTGACTCACTGTTTCCAACCAACCCGCCTGTTACACTGAGATTCCACTTCTTCGATGGAATCTACGGCATGTGGTTGCAACGCCCCGCTCTGTTCACACTCATCGCCCTGTCTGTGCAGCTGACGGCCTGTGGCGGCGGTAGTGACGACTCCCTTGAGGAAGCGGCTGGCAAACCCAACACCTTCCCACCCGCCACCAATGCCCTGGATGATTTTCAGTCCGGCACCACGGGCGATTCCAACAACAGTTCCGGCCTTGCCGCCAATGAGGTCCGGGTCAGCCTTGAGGTACCGGCAGCCATCGCGCCGGACGGCGAGGAGACCCGCCGCAACCTGCGCCTCGTGACGCCGGATCGAATTGACGTGTACCGTTCAAATCATACCCTGGCCAGGCTGGCGTCGGTGGACGTTGACCTTCGCTCCGAAGGCAACGGTCGCCACGTCATTACCTTCAGCGATGGCCAACCTCTGGGCCCGGACGTGATCATCGAGGCGTCTTTCGGCAACACGGTGTTCCGCTCACTGGCCGCGGACGAAGACCGGGATATCAAGGTCAATCCATTTTCCGAGTTCCTGATCAGGGACGTACTGAGCACCTACAGCGCAGCCGAGTTCGACCAGGTGATGAGCTGTGTGAACAGTGGCGAAGACAACCTCTGTCTCAACAAATATGTCTGGTCTACCCTGGCCGACCAGGTCCACGATTTCGAGATCGAGATCCCCTCCAATCTGGACGGTGCCGGCACCCTTGCCCTCCTCGGCGAACGCAGAGACTTCGTCAGTTACACCGCGGACATGGCGAGCTTCGCCCTGCTGGACAGCGCCTCCGCCGGCACGATTTCCGCTTCGTCGGTGGATTTCAACAGCGTGTTGCTGGGCATTGAGCTCGGGCAAAGTTTTCTCGAGCCCAACCTCGGCGCCCCCGGTCAATGGGGCGTCCGCATCGCCCAGGAAGAACTGCTGCAAGACGAGAATGGCAGTGCCCACGTCTACCCTGCGCTTACCCTGACGTCTTTCAACGTGTTCGACATCAATGTCACCTCGGTCACCGGCGATATTCCCTACCGCCGGGAAACACTGGTTCAGACGGCCGGCAACGACTTCCTCTCCCGTGGCAACGAGACCTGGGACCTCAACACCCACGCCACCGCCCCGGGTGCGGCGACCCTGCAAGACGCCGTGCGCCTGGTGACTGGCCGAGCGTTCTATCAGAGCATCACCGGCCAGGACAGCTCCCGGGTGATCGGCTGGACCCGCAATCCGTTCTTCCTCGATGCCTTCGTCGCAGACGGCGACACCACTCCAAGCCAGGTTCTCGCGGGTTATTTCAGTGCCGGTAAGGCCATCGAGCTGGAGCGCCAGGGAGACCAACTGAAACGGTTGCAAACCCTGGACGACCACTATCTGTCAGCCATTGAACTCAACCTGGCCAGAGCGGAAGACTTCAGTCTCGATACCCTCGATGGCAAGACCTACAACGTAATGACCCTGGGACTGGAACTGAATCAAAACCTAGCCTCGCCGTTCGTCGCCGAGTCCGCCATCGGTACCTGGACGGTGAACGGTTCCAGCATCAGCCGCAACCTGACAACCCAGGTCCTGAGCCGGGACGGCAGTGGCACGGTTGCCTCCCAGGTGGGCGCCCGTGTGGGCGGGCACAGCCTGACCCTGCGGGAAGCCCAGTTGAGTAGCGGGCCCCAACAAATCGGCCGTCTCAATCTGGATAGCGATGGCATTGGTGCCAGCACACCCGACGGCAACCTGCTGGCGTTCAACCTGGACGATTCGGAAATCGGCGATGGCCTGGTGGTGGCAGGCCAGCAGTTTCCAGGCCTGGCCCCGACCAGCGGAAGCTACCGCGTGCAGGGTGTGGCCCTGGGACTGGCCGCGAACAGCAACCTGCTCAGCCATTACCAGGACGCCACCCTGACCCTAACCTCGTCCACCACCGCCACGCTGGCTACCGCCGGCCTGACGGTGGAACACACGGTGGCGTCTTCGAAGGTAAGTACGCCCACCGCCATGGCCAGCGCCGACATCGCCCTCAGTTACGCGGATCTGGGCAATGGACAGATCAGTTTCACCGACGGCGTTCAAGTGCTTACGGGATTTGTTACGGCCGATCACCAATCCCTGTTCCTGCGATTGGTCAATAACAGCGGCGCCCGCCAGGAGTTGGGATTGTTACTGGCAACCCGCCTGCCCTAGCCAGCGCAAACTGCCCAATACCGGCAAAGGTGACGCAACCTGTTATACTTTCGCGCATGTCGTTGTTGACGCGAGGTTGAGAATTGTTGGTTGTTCGCGCCCTGCTGTTGTTAGTACCGCTGATTGGCTTTGCCTTTTGGGGCAGCCTCTACACGCCGCCGCCCTACCAGGCTGAAGGCCCTGGCGCCCAGCCCACAGGTAAACTGCCGCCACTGCCCCGGTGGTCGCAAGCGCCGCTGCCCGAATTCTCCAGTTACCACGATACCATCGAGAAGAAGGCAGCTTTTTTCGCCTATCTATACCCCCGCATCGTCCTGGCCAACAGCCGAGTGCTGATCGCTCGACAGTACCTGCTGAAGCTGTCACAACAGGACACCCTCAGGCCTTCGGAACTGACGTGGCTGAAACAACAGGGAGACAGGCTGCGGGTGACTGCGCCAGCCGGCAGTGCCGAGAGCTTCGCCGCCCTCCGGTTACGACTGGATGCCATTCCGCCATCGCTGGTGATGGCCCAGGCTGCAAACGAATCCGCCTGGGGCACCTCACGCTTCGCTCGCGAAGGGAACAATCTGTTTGGTCAGTGGTGCTTTGCCACAGGCTGTGGCCTGGTGCCTCAGCGTCGCGGCGAAGACCAGAGCCATGAGGTGGCCAGGTTCGCCTCGCCCTATCATTCGATCAGCGCCTACATCCAGAACCTTAATCGGCATCGTTCCTATCGCCATCTCAGGCATATCCGCGCCCAGGCACGTCAGGCTGGACAGCGGCCCGATGGGCTGTCAATGGCCGCAGGGTTGTCTCAATACTCAGAGCGAGGGGATGCCTACGTGCAAGAAATCCAAGGTATGATTCGATTCAACAACCTGGGCTACTTTGACCAACAATTTGCGGTGCTGCTTACCCCCTCGTCAGAACACACCCTGAAACACATCGCGGTTGCCGACGAAGAACGCAGTCTGGTGCCCGATCGTGCCACATTAGTGCAATCCAGCCCGGAAAATGAGGGCTGACCGCGTTCATCCAGCCGGTGAACGCACCGAAAACCCCATTTGGAGAGACCCCAAGCATGTTGAATTTCTTGCCGGCGCCCCTGAAAGGTACGATAGCGGCAGTCCTGATCCTGTTGAACACCCTGGTTCTGTTACCGGTCCTGCTCGCCTTTGCGCTATTCAAGCTCATTCTGCCCATCGAAAGCGTGCGCAAGACCTGCACCGTTATTCTCAATTTTATCGCCTACGTGTGGATCGGCTTTAACAACATCGTTGGCGACGTGCTGCACAAGGTGCAGTGGGACATTCGTGGCCTGGAGGGGTTGCAGCGGGACCATTGGTACTTTGTTACCTGTAACCACCAGAGCTGGGCGGATATTCCTGCAATCCAGTATGCCCTCAACAGCCAGATTCCTTTACTCAAGTTTTTCCTGAAAAAAGAGCTGATCTGGGTGCCTCTGCTGGGTGTCGCCTGGTGGGCCCTCGATTTCCCGTTTATGCGCCGCTACACCCGGGATCAGGTCGCCAAGCGGCCCGAACTCAAGGGCAAGGACCTGGAAACCACCCGCCAGGCCTGCGAGAAATTCCGCTATACCCCGGTTACCGTGTTCAACTTCATGGAAGGCACCCGACTGACGCCTGCCAAACACCAGGCCCAGCAGTCGCCCTACCGTAACCTGCTCAAACCCAGGGCAGGCGGGACCGCCTTCGTCCTGGGCGCCATGGGTGAATCCCTGCACACCATGCTGGACGTCACCATTGTCTATCCAGACGGACGTGCCGGATTCTGGGATTTTCTCTGTGGCCGGATCACCCGGATCGTCATCGATATCCGTACATTGGAGATCCCCCGCCAGTTTCTGGGCATGGATTACCAGAACGATGGCGAGGTACAACAGGCGTTTCAGGCCTGGGTGGGTGAACTATGGCGCGATAAGGACGCCCTGATCGATCAGCTTAAGCAGCCTGCGGGCGAGACGGTGCCCGCAGGCCAGGTGCCAGAGGCCTCCTGAACGAGAGCACCGCAATGGCTCCTTGCGCCGGGGACAGATTTAAAATCTGCCCCCTTCCCCTTGGTTGCCCTCATCACAACAACCCCAACTCACGGGCACGCACGATCGCCTGGGTGCGGGATTTAACCCCCAACTTTGCGTTGATACGGCGGGCGTGGGTTTTGACCGTGTGCAGGGAGATGTGCAAGCGATCGGCAATCTCCTGGTTGGACAAGCCCATCGCGATTAACTCCAGGACGCCGAACTCACGGTCGCTGATGGGGTCCGGCAACGTCGACGCCTGAATCCCGGCCGCCGGTTCGACCGTCAGCCCAAAAAGCTCCCGTAGCGAGTCCCTGACCCGGGATCGACCGCTACCCGCCAACCCTTGGGCCACCAGCTCCCGGATCTCTCCCTTGAGCTCAATGAACGGACTGATGTAATGCTCCGGCTCGGCCAGCTCGACCACCTTTCTAACTGCCTCAAAGGCACGACTCTTCTCGCCCTGACGAAAGCTTGTCAACGCACCGAGAAGGGACAAATGAAGCTGATGGCCAAAATGGCGGCCCTGATCACTGCCACCGGACGGGCGATCCAGAAGGTCTCGAGCTTCATCAAGCCGATCAGCCGCCAGGGCGACCCGTACTTCCAGCGTATCCAACAACCCGGGCATCATGGGAAAAAGTTCCAGAACCCGGAACTGCTCACGATAGGGAGACAGCCTCGTCATCGACTGGGCGGCACTGTCCCATTGCCCGGTCGCAAGCCAGCAGCTAATCTTTAAAGCCTCCAGTACCGGAACGAACACGGCGTCGTCCACCTGCCAGGCATGCATGGTACGCTCCGCCACTCCGATCCAGGCGAATGCTTCGTCCAGCCGGTCCTGGGCCTTCGAAATCAACACCCGCACCGCCAAGGCCAGCAGCAGTGCCAAATCGCGGGTTTGATCGGCCTGGCGGATAATCCGGGTCAGCAATCGATCGGCTTCGGCAATCCGGCCCTGATGCCACATCACCAACGCCAGATTGATCATTAAGCGTCCCTCTCCAACCCGGGGCGGACGTACCGGTTCGCTAACCGCCGTGTCCAGCCCGGTGCGCAAGAGCCGTTCAGCATGCTTCAGGGCGCCTTTGGCCAGCTCAATCCTGGCATGGGCATAAACCGTGAGCATTTCCGATCCGGCATCCCCGGCCTCCCTTGCCAGCCTGGCGGCCGATCGATTGGCCGATCGCGCCTCGGCAAACCGGCCCAGGGCGCATAACGCGCCCGACTTGACCAATAAGGTGACCAAGCGGCCGTGGCAGGACAACTCCGCCGAGTCCAGGGCGGCATCGGCCTCTGGCAGCGCGGCCTCTATGTTACCCTCGCCGCTGAGCAGGAACGCCCTAAGGGCGCTGATCCTACCACTCAACTCCTCCTGCTCCTTTGAGCAGAGCCCTTCAAGCAAGCCACGAGCCTCCCGGAATTGCCCGCCGATGGCGTGTACCCAACTGTACACAACCCGCAGCCGGGGGCTGCTCTGGATCAGCCCCAGCGGTAACGATCTGCGCAAGGTAAGCAATGATGCCGTGTCCTGACTGATCAACAGGTCCTCAGACCCCGAGGACGCCACTGCGAGGGCGCGGTCGCTGTCGTCGCACATCAAGGCATAGCGAAGCGCCTCTGTGAACTGCCCTTGGCGACTGAACCAATCACAAGCCAGGGTGGCTCGGGCGGCTCTGCCCGGCGAAGGCTCCGCCAGCAACCATTCCCTCACCAGCGGCAGGACGCGGAACCAACGCCCCCGATTCGGTACGCCTCGCACGGGCATACCAGCCGCCGCCGCCCGCGAGGGCGAATAGTCCAGAGCGCAGTGCGGGTCAGCAATCGCTTGGAACAGCTCGTCGGAGACTGCATCCATTTCAGACATCACCATCAAGGAGCGACGCTGAGCCTGGGTCAACTGCCCTGACACCGCACCGTTCAAAAATGCAACGACGTTACGCGCCTCCTGAATCGGCAGTCGGGATTCGCCGTGCGCCTGAACCTCCAATCGATACAACGCCAGTGGCGTTAGCCACCCCTCGGTCAAGCTATAGACGTGTTCAACCGCTACCTGGGTCACAAGGTCCCGGTCCATCAACGGCTGAAAAAAGGCCAGGGTCTCCTCCCTCGACAACTCCAACTGATCGCTGCTCAACCGGGTGAACCGGCCTTGGATCTCATAGGCGTGGGTTTCGAACGGTAGGGACTGACGGGAGGTCAACGCTAGGGACAGGGACGGCGGCAGGTGCGCCAGCAGACGCCGAATCAGCGCGATAGCCGCCGAGCTGCTGAGTACATCCAACCCATCGAGCACCAGCACCCTTGGCTCTGCGCCAGCGGCACCACGGGCATATTGAACCAGAAGTAGATCGAGGGCATCCGCCAATTGCGAGGAATCCGACGTGATCGCCGGCGGGCCTGATTCCGTGTCGCAGTGCAAGGCGATGCTCAGCAACGACAACAATCGGGAGGGCTCATTGTCCTGATGATTGAGAGTTACCCAGCTAACGGCATCGGCAGCGTGTTCAGCCGCACTCAACGCCGCCGCCAACTCGCAAGACTTGCCGTAGCCAGCGGGCGCTTCGAGATGAAGGATGCACCCAGGGCGCAAGGCACTGCGCATCCGCGTCAGCAAGGCTTCGCGTCGAAAATGCTCGGTTACCGGTCTGGGCGTTTTGACCCGATTCCGGAGCAAATCCATGACGAGCCGTCCGGGCTTACATTCGCCGGCCTCGGCCAGGCCCTCATCATTGGCCGCCGCATGACTGTCCATCGCTTTCACAAGCTACCCCGTCGTAAACACCAACAGCCGAATCACCCCAAAGTGTGTACGGATTGGTGCCAGAATGTTGATCAGGAGGATGACCTCTGAGTGGCGACCTGCTTTGGATACGCCTTTAGTATGATTGCGGTCACGATTAAACCAGAAAAACCGGAAACTGCAAAATCTTTGACAGATTCTTATGTTTTAGAGTGACGAGAAATGAACAGCCCTGGGCGGGAGCCACCGCATAAGCCCTGCATACCAAGCCGCTGCCATCACAAAAAAAAGCAGGCCCGGAGGCCTGCTTTTTTGTTTGCCGCGTGATTGACTTACCGGGTACCTGCCCTGCGCAGCGCAGCCGGCGTGTATTCACGGGAAGCCCGCTCGACACCGAAGGTGTACGGATCAGACTCTTCGTTGGTCAACCCCAGCGCCAAATAGCGTCCAGACAGCAGATCGTACAGCACTTCGATCGCGTACCAGGGAACTTCCTGGTCATAGAAGTACATGTTGTGCGCTTCGGCGACACGCCATAGCTCTCCGCGACCATCGTAGTGATCAATGACCGAGGCCTGCCAGCTGTCCTCATCGATAAAGAAGTCCCGCTGGGCATAGATATGGCGTTCACCGCTCTTAAGCGTCGCCCGAACGTGCCAGACGCGGTGCAGTTCGTAGCGAGTAAGCTCCTGATTAATATGACCTGCCTTGATGATTTCATCATAGCTCAGATCACGGTCCACCAGCCGATAGGAATTGTATGGAATGTACATTTCCTTCTTGCCTACCAGCTCCCAGTTGTAGCGGTCCGGCGCGCCGTTGTACATATCGAAGTTGTCAGACGTCCGCATGCCATCGGAAGCGGTACCCGGACCGTCGTAGGCCACCTGGGGAGCCCGGCGCACGCGGCGTTGCCCGGCATTGTAGACCCAGGCACGACGGGGTTCCTCAATCTGGTCGATGGTTTCATGCACCAGCAGCACGTTACCCGCCAGGCGGGCCGGAGCGGTAATGGCCTGCTTGAAGTAGAACAGTACGTTAGCATCTTCATCGGGATTGAAGTCTGTCAGGAAGGCACGCCAGGTCAGCTCATCCTGGAACTTCACCACGCTGTAGGCGCCGTTTTCCTGCGGCGTTACCTGACCAACGTTACGCTGGACCGAGCCACCCCGATAACGGGTGATGTGGTTCCAGATCACCTCGAGTCCATTCTGGGGAATTGGGAACGGGGTTGCGTTCTGGTAGTTCGCCAGACCGTTGCCCCCCTGCACCAATTCGACCTTGGTGGCGTTTTCGATGGTTTCCTGCTCGATGTCATCTGGGTAGCCGGACGTCCGATGGGTCGGGTACACCGGAATGACGTAATCGCTGTACTTGTTGATCATCGCAACCTGTCCCGGGGACAGCTTGTCGGCGTGGTCGCCGACGTTGCTTTGATCGATAGTGAACAACGGCTGTTCGTTGGCGAACGGATTCACGTAGATGCCATCGCCCTTATAGGCGGCGGGAACTTGGCTCAGACCTCCGTCCCAGGCAGGAATATCCCCGCCGTTACCCGCCTTCTCGGCCCCGATGGGGGTCAAGGTGTCGCCCAGCTTGGCGGCATCGGCCGCTGATACTGCTGCCTGCGCATTAGCCGCAACCAGCGAAGCTGCCAGCACACCGGTTGCCAAAACGTTCTTTGTCAATCTCATGGAAGTTACCTCGTTAACGAATTCAGGCCGATCAAAACGCGTACGACACACTCGCGCTCACAAAATCACGGTCGGTTCTCTCGTTATACGGTTTGCCGCCGAAAAAGTTTGTGTAACCAATTGTCCCTGTGTACTGGTTTTGGTAGGTCCCGGTCAGCGACAGGCCAATGGCCTTGCTGCCTTCGTTAAAGTTACCGCCCGGCTGGGGCGCATAACCTTTGACATCATGACTCCAGGCCAACTGCGGGCTGAGGTTGATGCCGGCAAACGCGTTGGAGTAATCCCAAACCAGACGCGCCCGGTAACCCCAGGAGAAGGCCGTGGTAAAGCCTTCGTTGTTGCAGTAGTTGGTATTGATGTTGGCACCAAGGGCACAGACATCGGCGCCGCCCAGGGTATCCAGCTCGATTTCACCAACCCCGAAGGTTCCGGAGCGGCCGTAGCGGGCCTCATCGGTATCCGGCAGGTCATGCACATAGGTGGCGCCGGCTTCGGTGATCAGCGCCAGGCGGCTTGCACCCATCACCTGATCGAAGAACTTGATCAGCGTGAACTGGGCCTGGGAAACCTTGAAACGGTCAAATCCGTCAACGGCCTTACCGGCAAGGTTGGCGCCACCAGACTCGGCCAGGCGCTGGCGTTCCAGCAGACTCAGCGGGGTCTGGGAGCCATCAGCCGCGGTACGGGCCTGTGAACCACCCAGGAGCAGCTCAAACGCGTTCCACTGCAGCGGCAGGTTATCGCGGAAGCTGTACTCCGCGCCCAACGACCAGCCACCCGGTGTGGTGGTGTTGACACTGATGCCATAGAGGTTGATATTCTCCGGGTACTCGACAAAGTAGCTCGGGAAAGCCGCGCTCGGCAATGTCGCGTCATTGGTCTGAGTGCCCGCAGGCGAGCTGGGATTGTTCACCAGACCGCTGACGTAAGGCAGCCGGCTGTTGTACTTGATGTAGTAGAAACCAAACTCGGAATCGTTCAGCTCCGGCACGTACCAGCGCAACGCCACCCCGAACTGGTCTTTCTCATCCGGCTCGCGATCCCCCAGACGCGGGGCTACCAGACCATTGGCCAGGGCCAGGGAGTCGGGCAACTGGCCGGCCAGAAGCACCGGGCCACAGCCATCGGCGGCGAAATCGTTGGTGGAGAAGAAGGTGCCGCAATCATCCGGACGAACCGGCTCCCAGTCGGTCTGGACGAAGGTCTCAAGGGTGATGTTCTCGGTCACCCCGGCCGACATGTAAAACATTTCCACCGGCAGCAAGGCTTCTTTCAGCTCGGAGCCGGGGGCGCGGAACGCCTGAACATCGATCGGGTTGATGGTGTTGATACCACCCTGGATGAAGGTACTTTCACCCCAGCTCACCACCTGCTTACCGTAGCGAACACTCAGCGGTACGTTACCCAGGTACCAGTCAGTGAACACATAGGCATCGAGGAATTCCGCGCCGGAGGCGTTGTCCTTGGCGTCATCATTGAGCTCACGACGCTGGCCCACGTCGTCCTCCGCGCGCATCTCGTCTTTCAGTTCGAAATCGTACCAGTAACGACCGCGAACGAAGCCCCCGACGCGAGTAAGCACATCGCTGTCTACGTCATAGTTCAGGAACAGCTCGGTTGTGCCCTTGACGATCTTGGAGACGGTATCGCCCTTGTCGAAATTAAGGTTGCCGTCGTCATAATTGTTGGTGGAGGCGCCGATATTTTGCTGGGCACCGCCCGGGGCAAACTCGGGCCCCAGGTTACCTTGGGCAATCAACCGCTTGTCACGGTCTTCGGTACGCCAGGTGGCACCCGCGGAGAGGGTGGTGTCTAGAGAGGCTTCCACGTCCCCAATATAGAATGAAAAAGCTGACGCCTGACCCGACATGCCAGCTGCAACAGCCACGGCCAAAGGTAGTTTGGCCCAAGTCTGTCTTTGATGAGTTTTTCTTGTCATTGGAAGGCTACTCCATTGTTGTTCTGAGTCGCGACTTTATTTTTTAGTGCTCTATTTTTGGTGCTCTCGAATTCTTGGTGACCACGAGAATAGAGGCTTCACGCACAGCGCTCGTGATGTTCGCACTATAGCTAACGTAGACTGGCCCTTTGATCAGTCAAAAGTATGATTTTCCGCTGGTTCCCTAGCTCAGAGACACTATAGACAACAATCCGCAAGGCAACCAGCGGGGGAAATGGGATGAAGGCCGGCGGACGGCCCATCAAAAAGTTCGTTGCCAATTGGTGTGACCTCAACCGGTGGTAAAGCTTTCCCGCTGACACTGGGTCCTCCGTAGGATGCTGGTGAGGCGCATCCGAACCGCATCATTCTAACCGCCGGTATAGGTTGGGTATTGATGCGGTTCGCTTTGCTCACCGGCATCCTACTGGGCTGCCGAGCCTCATGGTCAACGCCGGATTACCGGTCAAGGTGCAATGAACAAAAAAAGGGTGTAACGGCATCACCCGCTACACCCTTTCTTTCACGTCCGGTCTCTGACTTACTTCCGGATACTCCGTAGGATGCTGGTGAGGCGCATCCGAACCGCATCATTCTAACCGCCGGTATAGGTTGGGTATTGATGCGGTTCGCTTTGCTCACCGGCATCCTACTGGGCTGCCGAGCCTCATGGTCAACGCCGGATTATCGGTTAAGGTGCAATGAACAAAAAAAGGGTGTAACGGCATCAGCCGCTACACCCTTTTTTGTTTCGACAGTCTTGCGCCGACTTACAGCAGCTCAATGGCCATGGCCGTGGCTTCACCACCGCCGATGCAAAGCGAGGCGACGCCCTTCTTCTTACCGTAGCGCTGCAGCGCATACATCAGTGTCACCAGCAGACGGGAGCCGGTGGAACCTACCGGATGGCCCTGGGCACAGGCGCCACCGTGGACGTTGACCTTTTCAGGATCCAGGCCCAACTCACGAATCGGCATCATCGCAACCATCGCGAAGGCCTCGTTGATCTCGAACAGATCCACCTCGTCCTTGGTCCAGCCGGTCTTCTCAAACAACTTATTGATCGCGCCAACTGGCGCACAGGTGAACTCGGAAGGATGCTGGGAATGGGTGCTGTGGCCAACAATACGAGCCAGTGGCTTGAGGCCACGGCGCTCGGCTTCGGCTTCGCTCATCAGAACCAGCGCGGAGGCGCCATCGGAAATGGAAGATGCATTGGCTGCTGTCACCGTGCCGTCCTTGCTGAACGCGGGACGCAGCGTTGGGATCTTCTCCAGGTTGGCGGTCAGCGGTTGTTCGTCGTCCACCACCACGGTCTCGCCTTTACGGGTCTTGACGGTCACCGGCGTGATCTCGTCCTTCAGCAGGCCTTCGGTGATGGCGAGCTGGGCGCGCTTGAGGGAGTTGATGGCGTAATTGTCCATCTCCTCACGGGTATAACCTTTCTTGTCGGCCATGTCCTGGGCGAAGGAGCCCATGAGGCGGCCAGTCTCGGCGTCTTCGAGACCGTCGAGGAACATATGATCCTGCGCGGTATCCCCAGCTCCCATGCGGTAACCCTTACGGGCGTTCAGCAGCAGGTAGGGCGCGTTGGACATGCTCTCGAAACCACCGGCCACCATGATGTCGTTGGTGCCCGCCTTGATCAGATCGTGGGCCAGCATGGTGGCCTTCATGCCGGAGCCGCACAGCTTGTTGATAGTGGTGGCGCCGGTGCTGTCCGGAAGCCCGGCCTTACGCATGACCTGACGCGCCGGCCCTTGCTTGAGCCCGGCCGGCAGTACGTTACCCAGAATAATTTCCTGAACGTCCGCCGCTTCGATGTTGGCGCGACGAACCGCTTCGGCAACGCTGACCGCACCCAGCTCAATGGCGGAGACAGCGCTCAGACTACCCTGAAAACCACCCATCGGCGTACGAACGCCGCTGACAATGACTACGTTATTACTCATGGTTTAATGGACCTCTTCGGTGAATGAACCGCCCGGCCTGCCATCAACCGGCGGTATTGTCTGTCGAATGTTTTTATTATCAGGAAACCGCGCCCTAAGGCTTATGGGGGGCCTCCAAGTATTCGTGGGACTGCATTTCCAGCAGCCGGGACTCCGTCCGTTCGAATTCGAAACTGAGCCGCCCGCCGGCATACAGCTCGGTAATCGGTGCTGCCGCCGACATGATGACCTTGACGTTGCGATCGTAAAACTCGTCAATCATGTTGATAAAGCGGCGGGCCTGGTCGTCCTTCTCTGCACCCAGCACCGGCACATTGCTGATGATGATGGCGTGAAACTCCCTGGCCAGTTCGATGTAATCGTTCTGACTGCGGGGCCCGTCACACAGTTCCTTGAAGTCAAACCAGACCACGTCATCGGCGTGGCGGAGCGCCCGCAGCTTGCGCCCGTTCACTTCCAGATCAAGGGTATGACTCGCCGCCTCCAGGGCCAGACCATCGTAACTGCGGCCCAGACTGGTATCGGCGTCATCATCCAGCGGGCAATGATAAAGCTCCGCCTGCTCCAGGGTACGCAGGCGATAATCCACACCACCATCCACATTGACCACTTCGGTATGCTTCTTCACCAGCTCAATGGCGGGCAGGAACCGGGCGCGCTGCAAGCCGTCCTTATACAGGCCATCGGGAACGATGTTGGAGGTACACACCAGTGTTACCCCGCGGCTGAACAGCCCCTCCATCAAGGTGGCGAGAATCATTGCATCACCGATGTCGGAGACAAAAAACTCGTCAAAGCAGATAACACAGGCTTCGGCCGCAAAACGCCTGGACACAATGTCCAGAGGGTTCTTCTCGCCCTTGAGACTTTTCAGCTCATGGTGCACCCGCTGCATGAAACGATGGAAATGCACCCGCATCTTGCGTTCGAACGGCAGCGCCTCGTAGAAGGTGTCCATCAGATAGGTTTTACCACGCCCTACACCACCCCAAAAGTACAGCCCCTTGACCGGTTCCTGGCGCCCTTTCTTGAGCTTGCGACGTAGTCGCGACAGGGTTTTTTCGCGCTCGCTTTCGGCCAGCACCAGTCTGTCATAGAGAGACTGCAGGCGCCGCACCGCGTCTTCCTGCGCCGGGTCTTTGTGAAAATCAGGACGTTTCAGGTCGTGCTGATAGCGTTCCCAAGGTGTCATCTAGGAATTCCCGAAGTTGGTGACTCGTACTGTTTTGCTCTGGGCTCTGGCCGACGTTGGCACAGGGCATTCGTCAAAGGCTTGACGGCGGCATCCTTTGCTCTGATGATTGTTGAGAGATCACTGCTGGCGAATGTTCTGACGGGGCAACCCGCCGGTGTGCTCAGGCGGCAGTGTCCGGCGGTCTTGCGAGTCGTCGCGTGAGCCGGTCAACAAACCCGCGGATAGCGCCATGATATTGGATGGCCGCGCGTATGGGCCGGGTATTGTCGCTGATTTCGACCAATTTCGCTACGGTACCCCAAGCCATGACTCTGGCAATACGACGATTGGCGCAGCGCGTGGTCATGGGCGACAACACAATCGGACGTTATACTCAGTCACAGGCGTTGGATTCAGTGAGCCTCCATAACAACAAATTAGGTCTGGTGAATCCAGACAATCCATCGGCGTTGGTATTCATGACAGTTGGTTTTCATGACAAAGGACTTTGCAGCATATGACTAACCTGATTCTGGCAGCCGTTGCCGCACTCGTCGCTGGCGTTGTCATCGGCGTACTCATCGGGCGCTCGGGGCAAGGCTCCACCCTGCGGCAGCGCAGAGCCGAGCAGCAGATCGACGAGCTGCGTAGCGAATACACCCGCTACCAAGCCCAAGTCAACGAACACTTCATGGAGTCGGCTCATCTGTTGCGTCGCTTCAACGATACCTACCGGGACGTAAACCAACACATGGCCCGCGGCGCCAACCGGCTGTGTAACGATGAAGACTGGCTGGAAGAACTCGACCGCGAAGCCACCAGGGCTCGCCTGGAAGACGTCCGTGACGATGGCGTGGAGCCGCCAAGGGACTATGCACCGAAGAGCGATCCCAAGGAAAAAGGGACACTGTCCGAAGACTTTGGCCTGTCAGCCAAGTCACAGGAAAAGGCCTGACTGAGCGAACAATGATGCGGTTCACTTTGTTCACCGGCATCCTACGTCCCAGCATCCTGAACCAGAGTGTCGGGCACTGTCAGCAAAGCCAAAAGCACATACAGTAAACGTAGGATGCTGGTGAGGCCTGCCGAACCGCATCGCCCTTGCCTACTGCAACCCGCGTTTGATGCGGTTCACTTCGTTCACCGGCATCCTACGGCTTGGCATGCCTCGCCAGAGTGTCGAGCAATGTCAGCAAAGCTAAAAGCGCATACAGTAATCGTAGGATGCTGGTGAGGCCTGCCGAACCGCATCATCGCCCTTGCCTGCTGCAACTTGCGTTTGATGCGGTTCACTTTGTTCACCGGCATCCTACGTCGACTGCCTATGACACGCTTGTGGCTCGCGCAACTCAGCAAGCCCTATTTCACTGCATCACACCGGGTTATCGCAATCGATAAAACGGTGTTCGATATGGAACGCCTTGGCCAAGGCCTCACCCAACGCCTGCACGCCATAGCGCTCGGTGGCATGGTGGCCGGCGGCAAAGTAGTGGATGCCACATTCCCGAGCCACATGGGTAGTGGGCTCGGAAACTTCACCACTGACAAAGGCATCCAGCCCGGCGTCCAAGGCCTTACCGATGTAGCCCTGAGCCGCGCCGGTGCACCAGCCGATGTGTGAAATTCGTTCCGGTCCGTTGCCGATATGCAGCGGGGGCCGACTGAGCCGTACCGATAGATGCTCGGCGAACTCGTCGGCGGTCATGGGCTTCGGTAACTGGCCATGCCAGACCAGGCCATCCAACGGCGCCGGATTTTGGACCCCCAGCACCTGAGCCAGCTGTCGATTGTTGCCGTAGTCGGGATGGTCATCCAACGGCAAATGGTAGGCGACCAGATTGATGTCGTGCTCAAGCAGCGCCTTCAACCGGGCGTGCTTCATGCCCCGAACGGTCGGATCTTCTCCTTTCCAGAAATAACCATGGTGCACCAGCACCATCTGGGCGCCCTGTTCAATCGCCGCATCGATCAAGGCCTGGGAGGCGGTGACCCCACTGACGATTCGGGTTATTTCGGTGGCACCTTCGACCTGAAGTCCATTGGGGCAGTAGTCCTGGAAGTTATCAGGGACCAACCAGCGATCCAGGGCTTGCAACAACTCATCGCGGGAGGCCATGACTCACACCACCTCTCGTAATGCCGCCAGCAAGGCGTCGTTCTGCCCGGCGGTACCAATGGTAATACGCAGGAATTCACTGATCCGCGGCTTGTTGAAGTGACGCACGATCACCTTGCGTTCCCTCAAGGCCTGGGCCAGATCGGCACCGGCGTGAGTACCATGGCGGGCAAATACGAAATTGGCGGCCGATGGCAGAACCTCAAAACCCAGTTCGGACATGGCCTGGCTGACCCGTTCCCGCTCCGCAATCACCGCGGCACAGGTTTCCCGGAAATAGACCTCATCGGCAAACGCGGCAACGGCACCGGCCTGGGCGACCCGGTCCAACGGATAGGAATTAAAACTGTTCTTCACCCGCTGCAGGGCTTCGATCAGCTCCGGGTGCCCCACCGCAAAGCCCACCCGCATACCGGCCAGCGACCGGGATTTGGACAGTGTCTGGGTCACCAGCAGGTTTGGGTATTGCTCGACCAGGGCGATGGCAGTATCGCCGCCAAAGTCCACATAAGCCTCATCGACCACCACCACCCGATCTGGATTGGCAGCAGCAATCGCTTCCACCTGCTCCAACGGCAGATAACGGCCCGTGGGCGCATTGGGGTTGGGGAAGATAATGCCACCATTGGGCGCAAGGTAATCCGCCGGATCAATCTCGAAGCTGTCGGTCAGCGGGACAGTGCGGTATTCAATGCCATACAACCCGCAGTAAACCGGGTAGAAGCTGTAACTGATGTCCGGGAACAACACCGGCTCACCGTGCTGGAACAGGCCGTAAAAGATGTGTGCCAGCACCTCGTCAGAACCGTTGCCGACGAAGACCTGGTCGGTCTCCACCCGATAATAGTCGGCAATGGCGGCCTTCAATTGCTCCGACTCAGGGTCCGGATACAACTTCAGACTGTCGCCGATGGCCGCCTGCATTGCCGCCACTGCCTTGGGCGAAGGCGGGAAAGGATTTTCGTTGGTGTTGAGCTTGACCAGGTTATCGACCTTGGGCTGTTCACCCGGCACATAGGGCACCAGGCTTTCCACCAGCGGACTCCAAAATTTGCTCATGGCGCTATTCCTCGCCCTGCCTGATCCGGTACTCGGCGGATCGGGCGTGGGCAATGAGTCCTTCGCCCCGGGCCAGGATCGACGCGACCTTGCCCATCTCGCTGGCGCCATCGGCCGAGAAGCCGATGATGGAGGAACGCTTCTGGAAATCGTAAACCCCAAGCGGCGAGGAGAATCGGGCCGTGCCAGACGTGGGCAACACATGGTTGGGACCCGCGCAATAGTCACCCAGTGCCTCGGCGGTGTAACGGCCCATGAAAATGGCGCCGGCATGGCGAATCTCCGCCAGCAATGCCTGGGGGTCTGCCACCGACAGCTCCAGGTGTTCCGGCGCGATCCGGTTACTGACCCGGGCAGCCTCGGCCAGGTCCGCGACCTCGATCAACGCCGCCCGACTGTTCAAGGAGGTGGCGATGATGGCGGCTCGCTCCATGGTGGGCAGGAGCCGGCGAATGCTCGCCTCAACCCGGTCGAGATAGGCCGCATCCGGGCAGATCAGAATGGATTGCGCTTGCTCGTCATGCTCGGCCTGTGAGAACAGATCCATGGCGATCCAGTCGGGATCGGTCTTACCGTCACAAATCACCAGAATCTCAGACGGACCGGCGATCATGTCAATACCAACGGTGCCGAAGACTTCGCGCTTGGCGGTGGCGACATAGATGTTGCCAGGCCCCACGATCTTGTCGACCTGGGGCACCGTCTCAGTGCCGTAAGCCAGCGCCGCCACCGCTTGGGCGCCGCCGATGGTGAACACACGATCAACGCCGGCAATGGCCGCGGCCGCCAGCACCATCTCGTTCACCACACCCGCCGGGGTCGGCACCACCATGATCACTTCGCTGACCCCCGCCACTTTGGCTGGAATCGCGTTCATCAACACCGAAGAGGGATAAGCGGCCTTGCCACCCGGTACGTAGAGACCGGCCCGATCCAGCGGGGTAACCTTTTGACCGAGCACCGTGCCGTCGGCTTCCTGATACTGCCAGGAATCCTGTTTCTGCCGCTGATGATAGTCACGCACCCGCTCCGCCGCCTGCTCCAAGGCCTCTCGCTGCTCCGAGGGGATAGTCTGCAACGCCTGCTGCAGACGGTCCGCGGAGATCTCCAACGCTGACAGCGACGCCGCCTCGAGCTGATCAAATTGGGCGGTAAACTCCAGTACGGCAGCATCGCCACGGGTTCGAACCTGCTGCAGGATATGACGAACCGACTCATTGACCTGATGATCGACACTGTCGTCCCAGGCCAGGAGCTGGGCAAGCGCGGTGTCAAAATCCGCCTGACGGGCTGACAATCGGGTAATGGCGATTTCGGTCATAGTATCGTCCTGCTGACAGGAGTGAATGGTTGGGCGTTAGGCCGTTTCAGATTCGTTGCGCCGCGCCACGGCGATGCCCATCTTCTCGATGATGGGGAGGATCTTGCGATGCTTGATCTTCATGGAGGCGCGATTGGCCACCAGCCGGGTACTGATGTAGTCAATCAGCTCCCGCGGCTCCAGGCCGTTGGCTTTCAGGGTATTGCCGGTGTCCACGATATCGACGATTTCATCCGCCAGTCCCAGGATCGGCGCCAGCTCCATCGCTCCGTAGAGCTTAATGATGTCGGCCTGACGGCCCTGAGCCGCGTAGTAGCGTCGTGCCAGGTTGACGAACTTGGTCGCCACCCGCAGCCGCCCCTGCGGTGGCGTTTGTCCCTTGGGTCCGGCGGTCATCAGCCGACAGCGGGAGATGTTCAGGTCGAGGGGCTCATAGAGCCCATCTCCGCCGTGCTCCATGAGCACGTCTTTGCCGGTTACGCCCAGATCGGCACCGCCGTACTGGACATAGGTCGGCACATCGGTGGCGCGAATAATCAGCACCCGCACCTCGGGATCGGTGGTGGGAAACACCAGCTTGCGTGATTTATCGATATCGTCGATCAGCTCAATCCCCGCCTCCTTCAGCAGCGGCAGGGTTTCCTTGAGGATGCGCCCCTTCGACAACGCAATCGTGATGGTATCAGTCATGAGCCTTTCCGGTTTGTTGGTCACGCCGGCAGCCGGCGGATACTGCCACCCAGCAACTGCAACTTCTCTTCGATGCACTCGTAGCCGCGATCGATGTGGTAGATGCGATCAACCACGGTATCGCCATCGGCCACCAGGCCAGCAATGACCAGGCTGGCCGAGGCCCGAAGATCGGTCGCCATCACCGGGGCGCCGGTGAGATGATCCACGCCCTTGATGATGGCCGCATTGCCTTCCAGAGTCACATCCGCGCCCATGCGGATCAATTCCTGCAGGTGCATGAAGCGGTTTTCGAACACCGTCTCCACAATGGTGCCGGTGCCCTCGGCCACGGTATTCATGGCCGCGAACTGAGCCTGCATATCGGTCGGGAACGCCGGATAGGGCGCCGTGCGCAGGCTGACCGCGCGCGGGCGATTGCCTTTCATGTCCAGCTCAATCCAGTTGTCGCCGGTGCTGATATGGGCGCCGGCTTCCTCCAGCTTCAACAGCACCGCGTCGAGCAGATCTTCGCGGGTATCCTTGAGCTTGACCCGGCCACCGGTGGCCGCCGCGGCGACCAGGTAGGTGCCGGTTTCCACCCGGTCCGGAAGCACGTCGTAGTGACAGCCGTGCAAACGCTCCACGCCGTTGATCTCGATGGTGGCTGTGCCGTGGCCCTTGATGTCCGCGCCCATGGCAATCAGACACTCGGCAAGATCCACCACTTCCGGCTCACGGGCAGCGTTTTCCAGGATGGTCTTACCGTCGGCCAGGGCCGCCGCCATCATCAGATTCTCGGTGCCGGTCACGGTCACCGTATCCAGGAAAATATGCGCACCCTTCAACCGGCCATTGGATTTGGCCTTGATGTAGCCGTTTTCCACCTTCACATCGGCACCCATCTGTTGCAGGCCGTGAATGTGCAGGTTGACCGGCCGACTGCCAATGGCGCAGCCACCAGGCAGCGAGACTTCCGCTTCGCCAAAGTGGGCGACCAGCGGGCCCAACACCAGGATCGAGGCCCGCATGGTCTTGACCAGCTCATAGGGCGCATGAAATTGCTTGATGGTGTTGGCATGCACCTCAACACTCATCTTTTCATCGATCATCAGCTCGACACCCATGCGACCGAGCAGTTCGATCATGGTGGTGATGTCGTTCAGGTGCGGCAGGTTGCCCACAGTAACTGGCTCATCGGCCAGAAGAGTCGCGGCCAGAATCGGCAACGCGGAATTCTTGGCGCCGGAAATACGAATTTCACCATCGAGCGGCTTGCGGCCACGAATCAGAAGTTTGTCCACAGTTGTTTTCCCTGTCAGTACGGGCCAGCCTCAGCCCTGGCGCGCAGCCCATTGGGCCGGAGTGAATGCTTTGATGGTCAAGGCGTGAATGGTGCCTTCGGCGAGCTGTTGGTTCAGGGCACCATAGATGAGCTGCTGCTTCTTGACTGGAGACAGACCTTCAAACCGATCCCCCACGGCAATGACCAGGTAGTGATTACCTTCGCTCTGCACTTCGATTTCACAGTCCGGCAGTGCGTTTTTCACCAGCTCGGCTACTTCGTGGGCTTCCATAACAACAGTCCTCGGGGTGTTTATAATTCAGGAGCGGAATTGTAACCAATATTGCAGTGCGGGTCAGCCTTGGCAAAGACTGATTCCTCGAGAGCAGCTATGTCAGCAGCTGGGACTCAGGCAAGGTCGCCAGCCTGCCCTGTGCCAAACAGCGCCTGCCTAACCCCACCCAATGCGGCCAGTGCAACCAGCTGCTCGCTGGCGTGAGTAAACGACAGCGATCGCCGGCACTGAGCGGCAGAGCGGGACCAACAAAGCAGCAGGGACAGCGCGGCACTGTGGGCCCCCATCGCATCGGACAGATCAATTTCCAAGGTTCCACTGCCGGTGGCGATCACACGCTCGCCCTCTTCGCGCAGGGCCAAAACCGTATCTACCCCCAACCAGCCGACAACCTGGATGCAGCCGTCCCGAACCAGCAGTCGAGGCCGGGCGGTCGCATCGCCAGTGACCGAGCGCCCACTCACGATTCGCCAGCCTCTCCCTCGAGACTGATCTCTTTCACCGCATCGCCCCAGCCATCAATGACCGCCTGGATATCGCCGCGATTGGCTTCCATCTCCTGACTGAATCGATCGCGGAAGGCCAGCCCAATGTTCACGCCTTCAACAATGACATTCTCCATCATCCAGTCCTGACCTTCCTTAAGGTACATGGAGTAGGTCACCGGATACCGGTTGCCGGACGCGGAAATCACCTCCATTTGCACGGCAGCGCGGGCGTCGTTGCCGGCACTGACTACGGCATCCTTGACCTCGATGGAAAACTGCTCGGTCTCCACCAGCGCCTGGGCGTAGCTGTCGAACAGGCTGCGCTTGAACTTCGCCACAAACTCGTCGCGCTGATCGGGGGTAGCCTGACGGGCATAGCGCCCCATCACCCGAGCGGCAATCCGACGGAAGTCCACGAAATCGATCAGCGCTTCATTCATGCTGCGGTAGAACGCCTCGGGGTCAGTCGTATAGAGACCGCGATCCTCGTTCAGCTTCTGCACCAGGTGCTGGGTATTCTCGTCAACGTATTGGCGCAATGCCTCATTGGCACTGGCCGGTGCCGTCAGCGCAACCGCCAGCATGACCATGGTTACAAACGAGACCCACTTCCTGAAATTCACCATATCCTTTCCCCTTTTTGAAACCCGAAACCCACTAACGCCCGGAGGCAAAGTTACTGATCATACGCTCGAGGTTCAGCGCCGATTGCGTGGAATAGAACGCATCACCGTTTTGCATGGCGGTTTCGTCCGCACCCACCGAGATATCAATGTACTGCTCTCCCAGCAGCCCTGATGTACGTATTATCGCCGAGCTATCGGTGGGAATGTTGTTGACGCTGGCATCGATATCCATGACCACCTGGGCCTGAAAGGATTCCTGATCCAAGGTAATGGTTTGAATCCGGCCTATGGTGACACCCGCCATGGAGACCCGGCCTCGCACCGCCAGCCCACCGGCATCATTAAACCGCGCATACACAGTATAGGTATCGGAGGCCGCACCCGGGGTGAGACCACTGACTTGCAGCGCCAGAAACACCAGCGCGGCAAATCCCGCCACCATAAACACGCCCACAATGAATTCCGTTGTTCTTTGCGCCATGACGCTCCCTCAAAAACTGCCGAACATAACCGCGGTCAGCACAAAGTCCAGGCCGAGCACGGCCAGCGAAGAATAAACCACGGTCTTGGTGGTCGCCGAACTGATCCCGGCGGACGTCGGCACACAGTCATACCCCTGGAACACCGCAATCCAGGTACAGAAAAAACCGAACACAATGCTCTTGATCACGCCATTCAGCACATCGTCCACGAAACTGACCGACGCCTGCATGTTGCCCCAGAACGAGCCCTCAAACACCCCCAGCCATTCCACACCCACCAGCATACCGCCCCAGATGCCCACGGTGGAGAATATAACCGCCAGCAAAGGCATGGCGATGAACCCCGCCCACAGTCGCGGCGCGATGACCCGGCGCAACGGGTCCACCCCCATCATCTCCAGACTGGACAGCTGCTCGGTCGCTTTCATCAGGCCAATTTCCGCCGTCAGCGCCGATCCCGCCCGGCCGGCGAACAGCAGCGCCGCCACCACCGGACCCAGCTCACGCACCAGGGTCAGGGCGATCATCTGGCCCACGGCATCCTCGCTGCCATAGTCGCTGAGGATGGTATAGCCCTGCAGCCCGAGCACCATGCCAATGAACAGCCCCGACACAATGACGATGGCCAGCGACAGCACACCGACCACATAAAGCTGGCGAATCAACAGCGGCAATCCCTCGGACGGCCGCGGCAATCCCCATAACGCCCCGAACAGAAAAACCCCGGAGCGACCCAGGGCCCTCAGAACTTCGATACCCTGCCGACCCAGCCGGCGAATGCGATGGATCACGCGCCCTCTCCTGTCGCGAACCAGTCCTGCCCGGGGTCGGGCGCCGGATAGTGAAATGGCACAGGACCGTCCGGCTGGCCCTGCAAAAACTGCTGAACCCGTTCGGAGGGGTGATTGCGCAACTGCTCCGGCGTGCCCTGACCAATCACATGACCATCCGCGATGATGCAGGCAAAGTGACAGATGCTGAGCGATTCGGGAACGTCGTGGGACACCAGTACGCTGGTCAAGCCCATGGTGCGATTGAGGTCCCGGATCAACTTCACCAGCACCCCCATGGCGATGGGGTCCTGACCCGCGAAGGGCTCGTCGTACATGATCAGCTCGGGGTCGAGCGCGATGCTCCGCGCCAGGGCCACCCGCCGGGTCATGCCTCCCGACAACTCGGCCGGCATCAGGTCGCGGGCACCCCGCAACCCCACCGCTTGCAGCTTCATCAACACGATATCGTGAATCATGTCTTCGGGCAGGGAGGTATGAACCCGCAACGGAAACGCCACGTTTTCGTACACGCTGAGATCGGTAAACAAGGCGCCGCTCTGGAACAGCATGCCCATTTTCTCACGCAGCCGGTACAACGCCTTGCGGCCCAAGGCCGGCACCTGTTGACCGGCCACCGAAATGCGGCCACTGTCTGGCCGCAACTGCCCGCCGATCAAACGCAGCAGCGTGGTCTTACCGGTTCCACTCGGCCCCATGATGGCGGTAATGCGCCCCCGCGGAATGGACAGGGATACGCCATCAAAAATTCGCCGCCCATTGCGGGAAAAAACGACATTCTCAAGATCTATATAAGAGGCAGAATCCATGAATCTGTTCTGTGATGGCATTTGATCGCGTCCCGGCCGGGCAGCATCACCCGCAACGGACTTCCATTTGGAGCAGTACAGTATTCGAACTCTGCACCAAGCTCAATCAATGACCCCGATTTTATCCAAACCGTAACGGAGCCAACATACCGAGTGCGCCGTGGAAACGCCCAACCGGACGTTTCGCCAGACTGCCGGGACTCGCCACTGCGGCGATTGGGCAGTTATTCTGAGGCTCTACAGGAAAGTGATATACTCCGCCTCTACTAATCTTTATCCGAATGCGGCTGCAACCAGGGAGCCAACCGTACAAATGAGCAAACAGTACAAAGACTCCGCCCTCCAGGCGATATCCATTGAACGGGATGCCATCGACGCCCTCACCCAGCGTATCGACGAGCAGTTTGTTCACGCCTGCGAGGTGATCATGGCTTGCAAGGGGCGAGTGGTGGTCACCGGCATGGGCAAGTCCGGCCACATCGGCAAGAAGATCGCCGCAACATTGGCCAGCACCGGCACCCCCTCCTTCTATGTTCACCCCGGCGAAGCGAGTCACGGCGATCTCGGCATGATTACCGGCCAGGACGTGGTGTTGGCGATTTCCAATTCGGGCAGCACCAGCGAAGTGCTCACCATTCTGCCGCTGATCAAGCGCATGGGCGCCCCGCTGATCTCCATGACCGGCAACGCCCAGTCGGTACTCGCGCGGGAGGCGGAAGCAAACCTGGACGTCAGCGTGACCAAGGAAGCCTGCCCCCTTGGCCTGGCGCCAACATCCAGCACGACCGCCACACTGGTTATGGGCGACGCTCTGGCAGTCGCCCTGCTCGAGCACCGCGGCTTCAGCGCCGAGGACTTCGCCTTCTCGCACCCGGGCGGCAGCCTCGGGCGCCGCTTGCTGCTTCGGGTCTCGGACATCATGCACGCCGGGGAACGAATTCCAAAGGTAGCCGAAGATACCCCGCTCAGCGGTGCGCTGCTTGAGATTTCCCTCAAGGGCCTGGGCATGACAACGGTCGTTGACGACAGCGGCAACCTCACCGGAATTTTCACCGACGGCGACCTGCGCCGAACCCTGGACCGGCCCATCGACATACACAGCACCCCCATCTGTGACGTCATGACCCGCAACGGCAAGACCATCCACGAAGACCAGCTGGCCGCCGAGGCGCTCAACATTATGGAAGAGCTGAAGATCAACGCCCTGCCGGTGATTGATCGCGATGGCCGCCTGACCGGCGCCATCAATATGCACGACCTGCTGCGGGCGGGGGTAATCTGATGACGACCACGCAAACGCCCAGCTGGCCCGAAGAGATCCTGGCTCAGGCCGCAGCCATCAAGCTGCTGGCGCTGGATGTGGACGGTGTAATGACCGACGGCAGACTGCAGTTCAGCGCCAAGGGCGATGAGCTGAAAGCGTTCAACATCCTCGACGGCCTCGGCATCAAGCTTCTGATGACCGCCGGCGTGGAAGTGGCCGTCATCACCGGCCGCTCGTCGCCACTGACCGAGAAACGCATGAACGATCTCGGCATCCGCCACCTGATGCAAGGCCGAGAGGACAAGCGGGTCGCCCTGCTGGAACTCTCCACCAGGCTGGCCATCGAAGCCGACGCCATTGCCTATATGGGGGACGACCTGCCCGACCTGTCGGCCATCCAGCACGCGGGACTGGGCCTGACCGTTCCCAACGGCCACTGGTTTGTTCGCCAGCATGCGGATTATTGCACCCACACCCCAGGCGGCAGCGGCGCGGTCCGGGAAGTCTGCGACCTGATCCTGCACGCGCAGGGACAACTGCAATCCGCGCTCACCAGTTTCTGCCTGGAGCCCGCTGAATGCCCCTGACCGACGCACTGACCCGCCCCTGGGTGCGTACCCTGGCACTGCTGATCAGTGTGGCGGTTCTGGTTCTGCTGCTGTGGCAATCGGACGAGCGGATGCCCGCCCCGGATGCCGAATCCCTGCGGGGACCCTCGGAGCCGGACGGCTTTGTCATCAATGGCCACTACCGCGCCTTTGATGAACAGGGCAACCTCGCCACCATGATCAGCAGCCCACGGATTGAACAGTTCGATCATAACGGCACGGCCATCATGGCCGAACCCAATGCCACCCTGATCCACCAGAAAACCGGGGCATCCTGGAACCTCACGGCCAATCGCGGCACGTTCCGCGAAAACAGCGACCTGATTCAACTCGATGGCGACGTCCTGGTGACCCGCCCCATCAGAGCCGACCGCGAGGGTACGCTGGAGACCGACAGCCTTACTCTGGACAACAGAAAACGCACCGTTCACACCGACGACCTGGTGGTGATGACCGATGGCCGCAGCGTTACCCGCGCCACCGGCATGACCGCCTGGATCGACGATCGCATCGTGGAATTCAAATCACAGGTAGAAGGACACTATGAACCTGAGCACCGCCCTGCCCGATAAGCGCTCAAACCCAGCCATGCTGGCGCTGACCGCCACGCTGATGTTCCTGGCGCCCCCGGCGCTTGGGTTCGACCTGAATTCGGACGCCCCCATCACAGTGAATGCCGACACCGCCCGCCTGGACGACGCTCAGGGCATTGCCACCTACACCGGTGACGTGGTGGTAACCCAACTCAACACCCAGCTGACCGCAGACCGGGTGGTGTTGTACCGAGGCGAAACCGGGCTGCAACGAATTGAAGCCACCGGCCAGCCCGCGCGTTACTTCCAGCCATCGGCCACCCTGGGCGAAGCGACGGACGCGAGCGCCCGGATCATCACCTATTCGGCATCGGATCAGCGCCTGACCCTGGAACGGGAGGCCATCATCGAGCAAGGCGGCAACCTGTTCCGTGGCGAGCGCATTTACTATGATACCGAAAACCGCGTGGTCACCGCCGAGGGCGCGGCACGCGGCAGCGACGGCCAAGGCCGGGTGGAAATGGTGATCCATCCGCGAAATCGCCCTCTTTCAGAACCTCGGAACTAGGCAAGGCATCCCATGGCAGTTCTCAGAGCCAGCAACCTGGCGAAAAGCTATAAGCACAAGAAAGTCGTTCTGGACGTGTCACTGGAAATT
Organism: Marinobacter sp. SS21; assembly: GCF_028369065.1. GTDB lineage: Bacteria > Pseudomonadota > Gammaproteobacteria > Pseudomonadales > Oleiphilaceae > Marinobacter. The sequence goes on along the minus strand of NZ_JAQNDA010000002.1, from coordinate 424,578 downwards.
CGCAGCGGCGAGATCGTTGGCCTGCTCGGGCCCAATGGCGCGGGCAAAACCACCTGCTTCTACATGATCGTCGGACTGGTGCCCGCCGACCACGGGCGCATTGCCATTGACGAGCAAGACATCACCCCGCTGCCCATGCATGGTCGCGCTCGCAAGGGCATCGGCTACCTGCCTCAGGAGGCTTCGGTGTTTCGCAAACTCACGGTTCGCGACAACATCATGGCGATCCTGGAAACCCGCAAGGGCCTCAAGCGCGCCGAGCGGGAAAGGAAACTGCAGGAACTGCTCGAAGAATTCCACATTACCCACATTCGCGACAGCCTGGGCATGGCGCTTTCCGGCGGCGAACGTCGACGGGTCGAAATCGCCCGCGCCCTGGCCATGGAGCCGGCATTCATCCTGCTGGACGAGCCTTTTGCCGGGGTGGATCCAATTTCAGTCAGCGACATCAAGCAGATCATCCGCCACCTTCGCGACAAAGGCATCGGCGTGCTGATCACCGATCACAATGTTCGCGAAACACTGGATATCTGCGAGAATGCCTATATCGTCAGTGGCGGCCACATCATCGCGTCGGGCCATGCCGAGGACATTCTGGCCAACCAGCAAGTCAAAGAAGTGTATCTGGGTAATGAATTCAGACTGTAATCCCATTGATTTTTACCATGGGCTTGCGGAGGATTGTCATACAGCAGTCAGATTGTGTTGCTAGCCACAAGCAAGTACACTCGGCAGAGAACTTGCTTGTCGCAGCAAGTAACCAATACGCAAGACTTTTTTGTCATAGCGGTGAGTCACGACGAGGCCAGACGGGCACCGGGAGCGAGTAGGTGACGGAAGTTAAATCATGGTAATGAAAGCCTCTCTTCAGCTGAAACTGGGTCAAAGCCTGACCATGACGCCCCAGCTGCAACAGGCGATCAGACTGCTTCAGCTGTCCACGCTGGACCTGCAACAGGAGATCCAGCAAGCCCTGGACTCCAACCCCTTGCTGGAATCCCAGGAGGACGACGATAGCCTGGAGGCCGACGCGACGAAGAACGACGAAGCCGACCGCGCGGATCACGGCGACGACGACACCGCCACCGCAGACACCGACAATAGCTGGGACGAGGAGCCACCCGAGGAATGGCAGGCGGACAACAACGCCGACGACAACATTCCCGACGATCTGCCGGTGGACACCGCCTGGGATGACATCTACCAGCCCGCTCCTGCGCCGGCAAACCGCGTCGACGACGAAAACGACAACGATTTCGAGACTCGCAATTCTCCGACGGAAACTCTGCACGATCACCTGGAGTGGCAACTCAATCTGACGCCGATGAGTGAGCGCGATCAGGCCATCGCCCACTCGTTGCTGGATTCGGTGGATGACCGAGGCTACCTCAGCTCCGACCTGGACGAAATCCACTCCGGCCTGATCGACGAAGACGATGACGACCCGGTCGAGCTCGATGAGGTGGAAGCGGTGTTACGGCGACTGCAGCATTTCGACCCGCCCGGGGTGTTTGCGCGCAGTCTGCAGGAATGCCTGCTGATCCAGCTCAACCAGCTGCCTGCCGACACCCCCTGGCTGCCCCAGGCCCGGTTGGTGATCACTCATTACATCAATCTGCTGGGTAACCGGGATTACGCGCAACTGCTGCGCCGCAGCCGGCTCAAGGAAGACCAGCTCAAAGAAGTGCTGGCCCTGGTCACCCAGCTCAATCCTCGTCCTGGCAGCGCCATCGACCAGGCCGAACCGGATTACGTCATCCCCGACGTCATCGTCCGAAAGCACAACGAACGCTGGCGTGTGGAGCTGAATCCTGAAATTGCACCACGCATTCGCGTGAATGCGAGCTATGCTTCACTTATAAGACGTGCAGACAGCAGTGCAGACAACACATACCTGAGGGATCAGTTGCAAGAAGCCAAATGGTTCATCAAGAGCCTGCAAAGCCGCAATGAAACGTTGTTGAAGGTGGCGACGCGGATTGTCGAGCATCAACAGGGCTTCCTTGACCACGGCGAAGAGGCCATGAAGCCGCTTATCCTGTCGGATATTGCCCAGGCTGTGGAAATGCATGAATCGACCATATCCCGGGTTACCACCCAAAAGTTCATGCATACACCCCGGGGCATTTTCGAGCTGAAGTATTTCTTCTCAAGCCATGTCAGCACCAACGAAGGCGGCGAATGCTCATCCACGGCCATTCGCGCCATGATCAAAAAACTGATCGCAGCCGAAACACCCAAAAAGCCATTGAGCGACAGCAAAATTGCCGCCATGCTAGGAGAACAGGGAATCCAGGTCGCTCGCAGAACCGTCGCCAAGTATCGCGAGGCCATGCAGATTCCGCCGTCGAACGAGCGAAAACGATTAGTGTAGACCAGGGTAGCGCAGGTCGTCCGAAGGCCTGACTCTGGCATGCAGGGATACATCGCTACCGCCACCGGCGATAGCAGCCCCGCCAGTGATCCGTGTCGCTGGCAAGCTAACAATAGGAGACGCCTATGCAACTCAACATTTCAGGTCATCACGTCGAACTGACTCCGCCTCTCAAAGAGTATGTATCTGGCAAATTCGAAAAGCTCGAGCGCCATTTTGACCACATCAGCAATTGCCAGGTCACACTTGAAGTCGAGAAGGTACGTCAGATGGCGGAAGCCACATTGCACGTGATTGGCGGTGAGATTCACGCAAAGGCTGAAAATGAGGATATGTACGCGGCGATTGACGCATTGGTGGACAAGCTGGATCGTCAGATCCTGAAGCACAAAGAGAAAAATATCGATCGTAAGCATGGAAACGGCGCGCGCTAAGCGGTAGCCTTGCCAGCTAACGATGATGGAGCCTCTGATTTACTCCGGATCATCTCTGGCATTCAGAGGCACCATAAGACTGATCGCGCTGCGGTACGTGCCACGTACCGCAGCCTTTTTTTAACGGATAAACTGTCGATTCATGACGGATACTACACTCACCATAGACACCATCCTGACACCGGAGCTCACCCTTTGCCGCGTGCCAGGAAGCAGTAAAAAGCGTATTCTGGAACACATCTCCGAGGAAATTCATCGGAGACAGCCAGAGCTCAGTGACAGCCAGATTTTCAATAACCTGGTGTCCCGCGAGCGGCTGGGGAGCACAGGCATCGGCCAGGGCATTGCGATCCCCCATTGCCGTCTGGAGGGGTGCGACCAAGTGATTGGGGTGTTGGTAACGCTGGAGGAAGGCGTGGCGTTTGACGCCATCGACAATCAGCCGGTGGACTTGCTGTTCACGCTGATCGTACCGAAAGAGGCGACCAGTGAGCACCTGGAACTGCTCAGCCAGTTGGCGGAAAAGTTCAATGACCACAGCTTCTGTGACCAGCTGCGCCAATGCGCTGATAGTGACACCCTGTATAAACGCATGATCGGAGCCAATCAGTAGCGAACGTCTTTTCAGGGGTAAGGGGTTATGAAGCTGATCATTGTGAGTGGTCGTTCCGGATCAGGCAAAAGTACCGCTCTGCACGTATTGGAAGACCTGGGCTACTACTGCATCGACAATTTGCCCATTGGCCTGCTATTCCCACTAACACGCGAAGCCACGGTCAAGGAAAGTACCGCCCGGCTCAAGCGCATCGCAGTCAGCATCGACGCCCGCAACCTCTCGGACGAGATTGCCAATTTCGAGGATATCCACCACCAACTGCGACAGACCGGTGCCACCATCGAAACCATTTTCCTCGATGCCACCGACCAGGCCCTACTACAACGTTTCCACGCCACCCGACGCAAACACCCGTTAAGCAACGATCGCACCTCCCTCAAAGAGGCTATTGATAGCGAGAAACACCTGCTGGAACCGATTGCCAGCCTCGCGGATCTTTTCGTAGACACCACCGAACTGTCGATCTACGAACTGCGCGACATGGTCAAGCAGCGCGTCATCGGGCGACGGGAGCAGGAGCTGGCGCTGTTGATCCAATCCTTTGGCTTCAAGCATGGGGTGCCGGTGGATTCCGATTACGTGTTCGATGTTCGCTGCCTACCCAACCCCTATTGGGACACCAGTCTGCGCAAGTTTACCGGCATCGACCAACCGGTGGTCGATTTCCTGGAAAACGAGCCTGCGACCCTGAAGATGGTGGAGGATCTCACTCATTTCCTGGAACGCTGGCTGCCCTCCTTCGGCGAGAGCAATCGCAGCTACATGACCATTTCCGTCGGCTGTACCGGCGGCCAGCACCGCTCCGTATACATCTGCGAGCAGCTCGGCAAGTTCTTTGCCGAGCGCTACAACAACGTCCAGGTCCGCCATACCGAACTGCCCCACCTGAAACACGTCGACTCCTGAGCCACCTATGATTCGCCAGCCTGTAACCATCATTAACAAGCTCGGCCTGCACGCCCGAGCAGCCGCCAAACTCGTTGCCACCGCCTCGGAATTCGAAAGTAACATCCAGATCGTCAAGGAGGACCGGAAGGTGGATGCCAAAGCGATCATGCCGGTAATGATGCTTGCCGCCAGTAAAGGCACCGAGATCGAACTGGTCATCTCGGGCGCGGACGAGGACCAGGCCCTCGACAAATTGCTTGAGCTGATCAACGATTACTTTGGCGAGGGCGAGTAACCCGCCGCTGCGGCATTCACTTACAACTCTTTCTCACTACCGCAACGTAAGCCCGCTATAATACTTAAGTTTCCGCTCATGCCGCCGCGCGGCGCGGGAATCGGCCAACTGCGACGAAACCGCTCAGTACGCTTGGGTAACTCATGACGGATATTCTGGAACAAAGCCAGGCTCGCCAGCGCCTCCGCTCCCTCGGAGAGGCTCTGGACAGTGGTGCCCTGAAACAGGTGGCACGTATCCTCAATGGCGGCCTGAGTCCCAGCGATATCGCTCACCTGCTGGAATCCTCCCCACCGCGCCAGCGGGCGCTGCTGTGGAACCTGGTCGATAAGAGCCTGGAAGGGGAAGTTCTCCAGTACCTCAGTGACGACATTCGGGGTTACTTCCTCAGCAAACTGAACGCCCAGGAACTGGCCGATATCATCGAAGACTTTGAGTCCGATGACCTGGCCGACCTGCTGCAACAGCTGCCGGACACGGTTATCCAGGAAGTCCTGGATACCATGGACGAGCAGGACCGGCAGCGGGTGGAAGAAGTCCTCGCCTATCCAGAGGACACCGCCGGCGGCCTGATGAATACGGACACCATTACGGTTCGTCCGGACATCAGCATTGACGTCGTGCTGCGTTACCTACGTCGCCACCGCTCACTGCCACCGATGACCGACAGCCTGATCGTGGTGAGCCGGAAAGACCAGTTCATTGGCATGCTGCCGATCACCAAGATGCTGGTCACCAACCCGGCCACCACCGTGCGGGAGGTCATGGACACGGGCATTGAACCAATCCCGGTGACGCTTTCCGACACCCAGGTCGCGACGCTGTTCGAGCGCTACGATCTGATCTCGGCGCCGGTGGTGGATGAGGACGGCAACCTGCTGGGCCGCATCACCATCGATGACGTGGTAGACGTCATCCGGGAAGACGCCGACCACTCCCTCATGAGCATGGCCGGTCTCGACGAGGATGAAGACACGTTCGCCCCAGTCATGAAAACCTCCCGCCGTCGTGCGGTCTGGCTAGGCATCAACCTGATCACCGCGTTCATCGCATCCGCGGTGATCGGCCTGTTTGAAGGCACCATCGAAAAAGTGGTGGCCCTAGCCGTGCTGATGCCGATTGTAGCCAGTATGGGCGGCATCGCCGGCAGCCAGACACTGACCCTGGTGATTCGAGGTATGGCGGTGGGCCAGATCAGCGGAGCCAACGTCCGTTGGCTGCTGAACCGGGAGTTCCTGGTCGGCGTGCTCAATGGCCTGCTGTGGGCACTGGTGGTGGCAACCGCCGCCACCCTGTGGTTCAAGGACCCGTTGATCGGCGCGATCATTGCCGCAGCCATGGTCATTAACCTGTTGGCCGCAGCCTGTGTCGGCACTTTGTTGCCGCTGTTCCTCAAATCTCGCAACATCGACCCCGCCCTCGCCGGCGGGGTCATACTCACCACCGTCACCGATGTGGTAGGATTCATGTCCTTTCTGGGGCTGGCGACCATCTGTTACGCCTGACCTGTTCATCAAGCCGGATAGCCGTTATGTCTGATTTCGACGACCACCAAGATGACTCCGAACTGGAGTGGGACAAAAGCAAGTCCCAGATAAAGCGGGAAATGCAGGCCCTGCAGGATTTGGGAAAACAGATGCTCAATCTGTCACGGGAACAGCTGGACACCTTGCCCATCAGCGACACGCTCCGCCGGGCCATCGACGAATCCCACCGCATTCGCCAGCACGAAGCGCGCAGGCGTCACCTGCAGTACATTGGAAAAGTCATTCGTCAGGAAGACGATATCGATCAGGTGCGTCGATCCATTGAGGCATTCCACGCCGGCAGCGAGGAGCACACTCGACGCCACCATCTGGCCGAACGCTGGCGGGATCGGCTGATCGGCGAGGGTGATACCGCGCTAGCGGAATTTATCGACTACTGCCCAGGCGCCGACATCCAGCACCTGCGCAACCTGACCCGAAATGCCCGCAGAGACGCTGAGCAGCAAAAAAACACCGGCCTGAGCAAGAAGCTGTTTCGCTATTTGCGGGAATGCATCGACGAGGGTGAACAATCCTGAGGCTACGCTTTAAGATTGCGGCCCGCTCATAGGATGTCCTACAGCCTGCGATGCCCCCAAACCGGCATTCGCTGTCGTACCTTCGCCAGCCGTTCGGGATCAAGCTCAGCGCTCACCCAACCCGGGCCCTCATTCTGGCGTTCGGCGACCACCACGCCCCAGGGATCGACAACCATCGAGTGGCCGAAAGTGTGTCGCCGCGGGCTGTTACGACCGCCCTGTCCGGCGGCCACCATCCAGAACTGATTCTCAATGGCTCGGGCACGAATCAGCGCATGCCAATGGGCCTCCCCGGTCATGTAGGTGAAGGCACTGGGCAGCGCCACCCAATCCGCTCCCTGTTCCCGCAGTTTCCGGAACAGTTCGGGGAAGCGCAGGTCGTAACACACCGCCAGCCCCAGCACCCCGGCCGGGGTGTCCACCGTGACCACCTCCTGTCCCGGCTCGAAGGTGTCGGATTCCCGGTAGCGGCCATGGGCATCGTCCACGTCGGCATCGAACAGATGCACCTTGTCGTAGCGAGCCACCTGCTGCCCGCGGTCGTCGTACACCAGGCAGCTGGCACGAACCCGCCGCTCCATTGCGCTGCCATCGGGCCGCTGCGCCAGCGGCATGGAACCCCCGACAAGCCACATCCCCAGTCGCCGAGCCTGAGCGGACAGAAAGGCACGAATCTCCCCGTCACCGTCGCATTCGCGGCGGCCCTGCGCCACCATCTGGGCCGCCTTCAGAACGGCGAAGTTTTCCGGTAACACCGCGATCTTGGCCTTGGCCTGCGCCGCCGCTTCGAGCAGTTCCCGGGCTTCCCGCAGGTTCTCCTGCACATCGCCACCGCTGACCATCTGAATACCGGCCACGCTGGTACCAGTGCCTGACAATGCCGTCCCCATGCCGCCCTCCTACCCTTGCGGGTTAATCTCAGTTACCGGTATCGAACACGTTACGCAGACGCACTTCCGGCTGATCCCAGCTGCCTTTGACACTATAGGTGGCGCTGGTGAGCCGGCTCAAGGGATCGCCCAACACCTTGTCCAAAACAAACAGCGCGCCACCGATGGGCGCTGACGCCCCCATCAGGAGCGCCGCCAGCGGCAGGTTCTGGGTCAACGGCAACACCACCACCAAACGCATATCGAGAGACTCGTCAATCATGTTACTGGACCCGGACAACTTGAACGCGCCCGACGGTCCGACAATTTGCAGTTCCGGAGCCCAATTCAGCACCCCGCCCCGGAGTTCCGCCGTTCCAGAGATGGCATCGAAGGCGACGCCAGCCTCATAGAGGTCGGAAAAGTCCAGCTGCAACCGGCGCCACAGGGTGTCGGCATTCAACACATTGAACAGCCGGAACAGCTGGGCGGTGTTGTTGCTTTCCAATATAACCCCGTCGTCGAGCCGGATGCTGACCTCGCCTTCCAGCTCGGTCAACTTGAAATCATCGGGTCGGCCCGGCCAGTCAAGGTCCAGCAGCAGCTGGCTGTTTTTGTTCCGCAACGGCGCCTGTGTCCCGATCAGCAGCGCCATGTCGCCCAGGTCCTCGCCTGAGACCTCCCCCTTCAATCGGGACATCTGGCGACCTTCGAGTATGTCCCAGTGCAGGTCACCGTTGAAATTCAGCGACTCGATCTGGCCTTCCAGCGCGGAAATGTGCAGCGACTGGGCGCTGGGCAAGAGCTTGAACCTCCAACGGCCCAGGGGACGATCATCCATGCTCAGGGCCTCGATGCGGACCTGCACCTCGGGCCATCCTTCCATGGTCATCGCGCGAAACGCCGCGACCTGCTCGCTTGCGGTCATCGCTGGCCTGGTCTTGGGCTCTTCGCTGCGATCACTCATCAGGGACAGCGACGCCAGGTTCACCTCGACTCCCGCCGACGGCCTCAGGGGCAAAATCAGGCGACCGGTTACCCGCGATGACGCGGTATCGATCGTCCAGCGATCCTGATCCAGGCCGGCTGCCACCCGCACATTGGGGAAACTCTGCCCCAGCACCTCCAGCTCGGCAATGGTCAGGGTGATGTCGTTGAGCCAGCTGGCCACTTGCTCGGTGTACTCAGCAGCATCGACGTCGCCGCCCCCTGCGCCAGCGGAAAGCCGCCCCCAGCGTTCGTTCCAATCATCCATATTTACCCGCTGGACCCGTCCGGACAGCGTCAGGCCGGGCGATGCCAACCGCTCAGCGGACTGCGACCCAAACACCACATGCCCCCGCTCAAATCCGGTGTCCCCCCATTCCACCCGGAATGCAAGCCGGTCATTCCAGACACCGGCAAGCTGTAATTGGCCCTGGTCACCGGGCTCCAACACCGCCTGCAACGGCACGAACTCATCGGACCGTTTACCGAGCGGGGCTGGCCAGTCGATTTCGGTGCCCAACAGACTGCTGTACAGCGATAACTCCGGCGAAGCCCCCTTCGCCAGCCCCAGGCGAGCGGTGTAAGCGAACTGGCCCGCCAGGCCTGCGCCCTGGGGAGGGGATACGGACAAGAGGTCGAAGAAGCTGGATACCGAGAGTTCGCCGGTCTGGGACAGAGTGAAGTGATGCGTACTGGGGTCGTAATCAAAGCCCAGCCTGACCGGCTGCCCCATGAACAGTCCCCTCAGGCCCGACGCCTGGAAACCGCTGCGACTGTCAAACCTGACCTTGCCCGCGAGCTCACGCCAACTCAGGCTTGCCCCGGGGTAGCGCAGTTCACCGTTGCCGGTCTCAGCGGTAACACGAATTCCCACGTCCCGATCACCGGAGAGCGGTATTTCCAGCCCGAGCGCCAACCGATACTGCCCGTCCAGCTCCACCGTATCGGCGGTCAGACCCGATAACTCGCCCAGCGGCGTGTTCGCCAGCCAGTAACTTACCGCCGGCCCCGGCACGTCCGTTTCTGTGTCCACACGCACCAGGAAGTCGCCCTCCTCGACCACCGCCTGTACCCGAGTGTTTCGGACCTCCAGGCCACCGGTCCTGGCCGAATCCAGCCAGACCTCGGTGGCGCCATCGTGCACCACCACGGTCCCGTTCGCCTGCTCAACCTCGGGCCAGTCGGAGCCGTAGCGTACGACGCCATCGCTAAACCGATAGCGCATGGACGACGTGAAGGAACGCCGGGGCGCTCCCTGATTGATCTGACCATGCCCATAGAACACACCTTCGGCTATGTGGGCGCTGGATATCGCGGTGGTCAACCACTGGTACAACTCGGGCGCAACCTTCTTGCTGGGAACGAAAGTGGCCAGCATGTCTGCCGTGCCATTGCGAACCGCCACCATGAGGCCCAGGTTGTCTTCACCGTCCCGGTCCATACGAAGATCGAAGGCACCGCTCAGTTCGGTGATTTCGGCCAGCTCGGTCTGCTCTCCATAACGCAGCTGAATGGCATCTGAAAACACCCGGAGCAACGGGCCATCGAACAGCCAGGATACCGTTGCCTCGGCCTGAGCCAGTTGCCAGCTGTTGGCATACAGCAGCGGGAATCCCAGGGTAATATCCGGCCCGGAAACCCGAACCGTACCACCGCGGCGATTGGCCGAAATCGTTCCCACCGCGCCGGCGATTTCAGGTGCGCCCCGAAAGGCCTCAACACTGACGTCATTGAGGTCGGCCCGCAGACCGAACTCTGGGCCTTCGGCACTGGTGGGGATGGTGAGCCGGAGATCATCGAGCTGGCCTTCCGGTCGATACCCCAGCAGCGCCCGGTTGGCGCGCTCGGGCAGCACGCCCAGGCGGCTGGCCAGACGGCCCAGGGGTCCCAGCGGCAGCCCAGAGGCGTAGGCATGAATGGCGTGACTGTGGTGGGTCAGGCGAAGGTCGAACCCCTCGGCCCAGTCATCCAGCCACAGCCAGCGGAGGTTGCGAAGATGCAGCTCGCCACTCAGCAGATCGTTGTCGGCGACCGGCCGACGTGCCCGCCAGCCAAACTCGAAGGCTATATTTTCCAGCGGCGCCAGCGACTGTTGCTGCGCCCGGAGCTGCAGGAAGGGCACCTCCAGATGCCCGCTCACCTGCTCCATTAAGCCGTTTCGGAATGTCAGCCAGGCCTGGCCGCCGACATCGAAGCCCTCAATGCTCAGCCCGCGCCACTGGTAGGTTCCCGCCAGCTCGTCAAACAGCCGGCCCGAATTCAGGCCGATATGGAGCTGTCCGGTAAACTCACCGCGAAAGAAATGCTGCCCCACCAACGAAAAGCTGGCCAACTGATGGGTAGTGCCAGCCTGCATCGCCCGGCCCGAGGCGGAAAACAGGCCGCGTACGTAGTTGAGATCCAGCTGGGGAATGTCGATGTGCTTATCTTGCTGATCCGGCGAGCGAAGCGCCAGGTTGACCCGGGTAATCCGGACCGAAGGATCAGACAGCCATTGCCCGACACGGGTGAACCAGTTACCGCTGATTGATTGGGGAGACGGTGGGGACGACGCTGGTTGGCCAAGACCTTCCAGCAGAATTCGTCCATCGTCGGTCTGACGGAGCGCGAGATCCAGCCCGTCCGCGGCGAACTCGCCGAAGACCACTCTCTGCCGGAGCAACGACGCCAGGCTGTCCAGGCGGATTGTCAGATAATCCAGCCTGGCCAGGAAGGGTTCGGCATGATCCGGACTGGACGCCACCCGAATTCCCCGGGCCTCGATAATGGGGTCGAGCCAAGTCCAGCGCGCACTGAGAGAGTCAATGGTGACGTCTTGCCCGAGGCGAGCGGACAACGCCTGCGACAGATCGTCGCGATAGCTGTCGATGTTTTCGGTGAACTGGCGGCCGATGCCCGCATACAGGGCCAGCAAAATAAGTGCCGTGAGCGCGAGCCACCACACCAACCCGGCCAGGCGTTGGAGCAAGGTGATCGGCCGCCCGGCATCGGCTACCGTCGCGTCAATTCTTGACATGACTTCCGCCAGGGCCCATCAACGCCACCTTAGAGCAATACCACATCGTATTGTTCCTGGCTGTAAAAAGGCTCAACCTGGAAGCGAATGCTCTTGCTGATGAATGTTTCGAGATCGGCCACGTTGTCGGACTCCTCATCCAGCAATCGGTCAACCACACTCTGTGAGGCCATCACCAGATAGCTTTCCGCCTCGTAAGCCCGGTTAACCCGGAGGATTTCGCGGAAGACCTCATAGCACACCGTTTCCGCCGTTTTGAGGAAGCCCCGGCCATCACACACTGGGCAGGGCTCGCACAGCACCTGACCCAGGCTCTCGGTGGTGCGTTTGCGGGTCATCTCCACCAGCCCGAGTTCAGAGACCCCGGTGATCTTGGTCTTGGCGTGATCCCGCTCCAGCATTTTTTCCAGCATTCGATGAACCTGGCGCTGGTGCTCGGTATCTTCCATGTCGATAAAATCGATGATGATGATACCACCGAGGTTGCGCAGCCGAAGTTGCCGGCTGATGGCCCGGGCCGCCTCCAGGTTGGTCTTGAAGATGGTTTCTTCCAGGTTGCGGTGTCCCACGAAGGCACCGGTGTTGATGTCGATGGTTGTCATCGCCTCGGTCTGGTCAACGATGACATAGCCACCGGACTTCAGCTGGACTTTCCGACTCAGCGCCTTCTGGATCTCATCTTCGACACTGTACAGATCGAAAATGGGGCGCTCGCCAGGGTAATACTCCACCTTATCGGCAAACTCGGCAACAAACTCCTCGACGAACTCCACCACCCGTTGGTGACTTTCACGGCTGTCGATGCGGACTTTTTCGGTTTGCGGACGAATCAGATCGCGAATGGTTCGAATAAACAGGGGAAGATCCTGATAAACCACCGCAGGCGCGTTCACCCGGTTGATGCGCTCGTGAATGGAGTGGCTCAACCGGTGCAGGTACTTCATATCTCCGATCAGATCTTCCGACGAGGCGGATTCGGCGGCAGTGCGGATAATGTATCCCCCCTTCAGCTCCCCTTGGGAGGCGGCCTCTTCCTCAACAATGCCCTTCAGGCGGGCTCGCTCAGTTTCGTCCTCGATGCGCTGGGAGATACCAATGTGATTGACCCCGGGCATGAACACCAGGTAGCGGGATGGAATGGAAAGCTGGGTGGTCAGGCGAGCCCCTTTGGTTCCGATCGGGTCTTTGGTGACCTGCACCACCAACGACTGCCCTTCCCGGAGTAAGGTGCGGATATCCGGCACTGTTTTGGGGGAGTCGCCGGGTTCGTCGTCGTTGGACTGCCCATTGACCACATCGGAAGCATGGATGAACGCGGCCCGTTCCAAACCGATATCGACAAAGGCCGCCTCCATACCGGGCAGCACCCTTACCACCTTGCCGCGGTAAATGTTGCCCACGATGCCCTTGCGGCTGGTACGCTCAATGTAAGCCTCCTGAAGCATGCCGTTTTCCACCAGGGCCACTCGGGTCTCCACCGGCGTGACGTTGATCAGGATTTCTTCACTCATTGAGTCTCTCCGTTATCAATCTTGCTCACGTTATTGTTATTCCAGCCGCGCCAAACCGGGCAACCGGCATCGGCCAGCAATTCGGCGGTTTGTTCCAGTGGCAGGCCCACCACGGCGCTGTAACTCCCCTGGAGGCGATCTACGAACACGCCGCCAAGACCCTGGATACCGTAGCCACCGGCCTTGTCCATTGGTTCCCCCGTAGCCACGTAGGCGGCGACTTCCGGTGGCGCCAGCTGCCGAAAACTGACATCCGTGGTCACCAGCCTGACCCGGCAATCGCCCCGACAGACCACCGCAACCGCCGTTAACACCTGGTGCACCGAGCCGGACAAAAGATCCAGCATGGCCGCGGCCGCCTCCACGGAAGGCGGTTTGCCGAGAATCCGGTCACCCAGCACGACGCTGGTGTCTGCGCCAATCACCACCCCGTCACCCTCGCGGTAGATCGCCAGCGCCTTTTCCCGGGCCATGCGAATCACATAATCAGTTGGAGACTCCAACCGCCTGGGAGTTTCATCGATATGGGCTGGGGAGACGGTAAAGTCCACCCCGATCTGGGCGAGCAACTCCGCGCGTCGGGGGGACGCCGAAGCAAGTACAATCTGCGGCATGGGAACTTCCTATCCCAGTTTTCGATTTAAGCCGTCCAGCAGCACACACAAAAGTGGCCAGATGATGGCACTGGTGATGGCGGGCCACAGGTAACTGAATCCGGCGTCATCCGCGCCGAGCATCTGCTTGATGAAATGCACCAGCATCTGATTGATACCCAGCAGCAGAAATACCATCGCACATTGCTGGGGAATGGGGAACATGCGCAGGCGCTGATGGATGGTCAACACCAGAAAGGCAATCATCGCCATGGCGACGGCATTCACCCCCAGGGCCGTGGCTTCCAGCACGTCGAGCATCAAGCCCAGACACCAGGCTAGCAGGATGCCAAACTGGGCTGGCGCCCGGAAGGTCCAGTAAAACACCAAAAGTCCCAGCCATTCCGGGCGGAACTCGAACCAACCGAGGGGAAACGGCGAAATACTCAGCACCAACGCAATGAGAATACTGATGGCGAATACCGGGTAACTGATGACCGACAGCATCAGTTTTCCTCCCCGGAGTCAGTGGGCTGTTGCAGCTCCGTTTCGTCACCGGACACCTCTGACGGTGACTGAATCGCCTGCTGAATCTGGCTGAACACCACCAGCACCATTTCGCTACGGCTCAGTTCGGCCTTCGGTTTCGCCTCGATCTGCATGAACGGCTCCCCTGGATCCTTGCGGATCGAAACAACCTCGGCCACCGGATACCCCTTGGGGAAACGGCCGCCCAGTCCCGAGCTGACCAGCAGATCGCCTTCGCGGAGATCGGCCGTGTCCGGCACATGAACCAGTTCCAGCGTGTTGATGTTGCCATTACCCAACAGGATGGCCCGCAAGCCGTTACGCACCACCTCTACAGGCACCGCGTGACTGCTGTCGGAGATCAGCAGAACCTGGGAGGTAAAGCTACTGGCCTGCTGCACCTGCCCCATCAGCCCGGTGGCATCGAGTATGGCCTGCCCGACCTGAACCCCGTCACGACTGCCCTTGTTGATCACCACTTCGTGGGAAAACGGGTCTGGAGAGACGCTGACAACTTCGGCCACGATCACCCGGTCATCCAGCACTTCGGATGAGTTCATCAGCCGGCGCAGCTCATTGTTCTCGGCCGCCAGGGCAGCGTACTTGAGTGCGCGCCGCTCCAGGATCAACAGCCGTGCCCTGAGAGCGTCATTTTCTTCCAGCAGGTCGTCCCGGGTCGTGAACAGACCGGACACCCAAGCGCTGAACTGGGACGGCGCATTGCCCAACCAATAGACCGGCGCCAACCCGGTACCAATGGCACTGCGTACCGTCTGCAGCTGCGCCAAGCGGCCATCGGCGACAATCAAAGCAACCGATACCACAATGGCCAGAAACAGTCGAAAACCGGGAATGGGACCTTGAACAAAAATGGTCTTAATGGGGACGCCTCCTCCCGTCTTGACCAGCACTGATACGACAACCGCCGCTGTGCGGAGACACAAGCGGCGGTTGCGAGCGGGAAGGTATCGGTTTTGCTGCCAATACCACGTTTATCCCTCCTGGGAAAACATTCCAATCCCGCTGCGATCAATGACCTCAAGGGCTTTACCGCCGCCCCGGGCAACGCAGGTCAACGGATCTTCGGCGATGATGACCGGCAAACCGGTCTCCTCGCTGATGAGCTTGTCCAACCCACGCAGCAGGGCGCCACCGCCGGTCAGCACAATGCCGCGCTCGGCAATGTCCGACGCAAGTTCTGGGGGCGACTGTTCCAGAGCGCTTTTCACGGTCTGTACGATCTGCGCCAGCGACTCCTGCAGCGCGTCCAGAATCTCTTCACTATTAAGTGTGAAGGCCCGCGGCACCCCTTCGGCCAGATTGCGGCCGCGCACATCAATTTCACGAATCTCGACACCCTCATAGGCGCAGCCGATTTCATGCTTGATGCGCTCTGCGGTGGTATCGCCGATCAGGCTGCCGTAGTTGCGACGGACGTAGGTGACGATGGCTTCGTCAAACTTGTCACCGCCGACTCGTACGGATTCGGCGTAAACGATGCCGTTGAGGGAGATAATGGCAATCTCAGTGGTGCCGCCACCGATGTCCACGATCATTGACCCGCTGGCCTCTTCGACCGGCAGTCCGGCACCGATGGCTGCAGCCATCGGCTCTTCGATCAGGAACACCTCGCGGGCGCCAGCACCCAACGCAGACTCGCGAATGGCCTTGCGTTCCACCTGGGTGGACTTGCTCGGCACACACACCAGAACCCGCGGGCTCGGGGTAATGAAGCTGTTCTCGTGCACTTTGTGGATGAAATGCTGAAGCATTTTCTCAGTCACCACGAAGTCCGCGATCACACCGTCCTTGAGCGGGCGGATTGCCGTGATGTTACCGGGCGTACGGCCCAGCATGCGTTTTGCCTCGGTCCCCACCGCCGCCACGGATTTCTGGGCGTTGTTTGTTCGAATGGCCACCACGGAAGGCTCGTCAAGCACAATGCCGCGATCGCGAACGTAGATGAGTGTATTGGCGGTGCCCAGGTCGATGGACAGATCGCTGGAAAATAGACCTCGGATTTTTTTGATTAACATTCGTGTTATTTCAACCTGAGATGTGCAGTCGCAGAAATGTTGCGGCAACTTTAGCAGTGAGCACCCCCACAGGCAAGGCGCGAGGCGGCCTAACGGCGCACTTTGCAGGCCAACTGCCCCTCGCGATGCACCTTGAATCTGTTACCATACCCCTTTTGCCCGGCCTGGTATCAGCCGTCCGACAGGGAAAGACCAATCCGTCATCTCGGCCCGGCCGCAAGTATCAGACCTTACAGACATTTCATTTACCTGGGAGACAATGCGTGACCATTTCCCGCGAAGATATAGAAAAAGTTGCCCTGCTGGCTCGTATCCGGGTGGACGACAAGCAGGTCTCTGAGCTGGAAAAAGACCTCGGCAACATTCTCAACCTGGTGGATCAGCTTCAGAACGCCAATACCGAGAACACCGAGCCCATGGCTCACCCCCTGGATGCGGTTCAGCGACTGCGCGCAGACGAAGTAACCGAGACCGATCAGCGCGAGGCGTTTCAGGCCATCGCCCCGGCCACCGAAGCCGGTCTCTACCTGGTCCCCAAAGTGATTGATTAACCCCAGTTTCTCCAGGAACCCGCAATGCATAACAAAACCGTAGCCGAACTCTCCCGCGATCTGGCGGCTGGCGAGGTCTCCAGCGTCGAGTTGACCCAGCACTTCCTCGACCGGATCAAGCAGGAAGACAGCAAGTACAACAGCTTTATTACGGTCTGCGAGGACGAGGCGCTGGCCGAAGCTCGCCAGGCCGACGCCCTGCGCAGCCAGGGCAGCGCCACGCCCTGGACCGGTGTGCCGTTCGCCCATAAGGACATCTTCTGCACCAACGGCGTTCGCACCACCTGCGCCTCCAAAATGCTGGAGAACTTCGTTCCGCCCTACGACGCCTCCGTGACCGCCAATTTCCGTGCCGCTGGCGCAGTCTGCCTGGGCAAGACCAACATGGACGAATTCGCCATGGGGTCTTCCAACGAAACCAGTTACTTTGGCGCCGTCACCAACCCCTGGGGTCACAACCGGGTGCCCGGCGGCTCCTCCGGCGGCTCGGCGGCTGCGGTTGCCGCCCGCCTGACCCCCGCCGCGACCGCCACCGACACCGGCGGCTCCATTCGCCAGCCGGCCGCGCTGTGTGGTATCACCGGACTGAAACCCACCTACGGCAGGGTGTCCCGTTACGGCATGATCGCCTTCGCCTCCAGTCTCGACCAGGGCGGCACCATGGCCCGCAGCGCCGAAGACAACGCCATGATGCTCAACGTCATGGCCGGCCATGACCCCAAGGATTCCACCAGCCTCGACCGCGCCGTGCCGGACTACACCGCCACTCTCAATGAGCCGCTGAAAGGCCTGAAGGTTGGCCTGCCCAAGGAATACTTCACCGACCAGCTCAGCCCGGCGATGGAACAGACCATCCGTAACGCCATCGCCGAATACGAAAAACTCGGCGCCACCGTTCAGGAAGTCTCCCTGCCCAACGCCAACCTGGCCATTGCCGCCTATTACGTCATCGCCCCAGCCGAGGCATCCGCCAACCTGTCGCGCTTTGACGGCGTGCGTTATGGCTACCGCTGCGATGACCCCAAAGACCTGATGGACCTGTACACCCGCACCCGGGGCGAAGGCTTTGGCGCCGAGGTGAAACGCCGCATCATGGTGGGCACCTACGCCCTGTCGGCCGGCTACTTCGACGCTTACTACCTTAAGGCACTGAAGGTTCGCCGTCTGATCCAGCAGGATTTCGTCAATGCACTGAAAGAAGTCGACGTGCTGATGAGCCCTACCTGCCCGTCACCGGCCTTTGCCAAGGGCGAGAAGGCCAACGACCCGGTCACCATGTACCTGGAAGACATCTTTACCATCGCGGTAAACCTGGCGGGACTGCCGGCACTGTCGCTGCCAGCCGGCCTGGTCGACGGGCTGCCGGTTGGCCTGCAGATCATTGGCGACTACTTTTCCGAGGCCCGGCTGCTGAACGCTGCACACCAGTATCAGCAAGTGACCGACTGGCACCAGCGTACACCGGAATAAGCGGGCAATCAGGAGACCAAACACCATGCAATGGGATGTCGTAATCGGGTTGGAAATTCACGTTCAGCTCGCCACCAACACCAAGATTTTTTCCGGCTCCAGCACCGCGTACGGCGCCGAGCCCAACACCCAGGCCAACGCGGTTGACCTGGCCATGCCGGGCACCCTGCCGGTACCAAACGAGCAGGCGTTCCGCTACGCGGTGATGTTCGGCCTGGCCATCGACGCCGAGATCGGCCGGCGCTCGGTGTTCGAGCGCAAGAACTACTTTTACCCGGACCTGCCCAAGGGCTACCAGACCACCCAGCTGGAGCAGCCCATTGTTGGCCCCGGCCACGTGGAAATCGACCTGCCGGACGGCAGCACCAAGACCATCCGCATTCACCACGCGCACCTGGAAGAAGACGCCGGCAAATCCCTCCATGAAGCGTTCTTTGACGAACATGGCCATGGCATGTCCGGCATCGACCTGAACCGCGCCGGCACCCCGCTGATCGAAGTGGTCACCGAACCCGACATGCGTAACGCCGAGGAGGCCGTGGCCTTCGCCAAGAAGCTGCACAGCCTGGTGACCTCGCTGGGCATTTGTGACGGCGACATGTCCCAGGGCTCCATGCGCTTTGATGTCAACATCTCCCTCAAACCAAAAGGCCAGGACGAGCTTGGCACCCGCACCGAGACCAAGAACCTGAACTCCTTCCGCTTCATGGAGCAAGCCATTGCCCATGAAGTGGAGCGACAAATGGACATCTTGGAAGACGGCGGCGAGATCGTGCAGGAAACCCGCCTGTACAACGGCGACCGGGACGAGTCCCGTTCCATGCGGACCAAGGAAGAGGCCAACGACTATCGCTACTTCCCCTGCCCGGACCTGCTGCCAGTGGAAATCGATGACAGCTTTATCGAGGATTGCCGCAGCCGCTTGCCTGAACTGCCGGACGCCCGTAAGGCGCGCTTCAAGGAACAGTTCGGCCTGAATGACTACGACGCCAGCCTGCTCAGTGGCGATGCCAAACTGGCTTCATTCTTCGAAGAGGTCGCCGCGCGGGGTAAAGACGCCAAACTGGCCGCCAACTGGATTCTCGGTGAATTCTCCGCTCGCCTGAACGCGGAAGACAAATCGATTGCCGACTCCCCCATCACCGGGGCCCAGCTGGGCGACCTGATCGTGCGCATTGCCGACGACTCCGTCTCTTCCGCCGGCGCCAAGAAGGTGTTTGAAGCGCTCTGGGCCGGGGAAAACGACAACGTCGACGCGATCATTGACGCCAAGGGCTTGAAGCAGGTGTCCGATACCGGCGCGCTGGAAAAACTGGTGGATGAGGTGTTGGCCGGCATGCCGGATCAGATCCAACAGTACCAGGAAGCCGACGACAAGAAGCGCAAGAAGCTGATGGGCGGCTTTATGGGACCGCTGATGAAGGCTTCCAAAGGCCAGGGCAACCCGAAGCTGTTTACGGAGATTTTGAAGAAGAAGCTGGAGGGATAATCCCTCCTTATCTCAGATCACCGGCCGCTTCGATGCGGTTCGGCAAGCCTCACCAGCATCCTACACCCTCGCAGGATGCTGGTGAGCGAAGCGAACTGCATTATTACCCTCGACCTCCAATCAATGCACACCCGTAGGATGCCGGTGAGGCTTGCCGAACCGCATCAAAAAACCCCAGCTTCCGAATGCTTCGGCTCAGCTACCCGCGATCCAATTGAGATATCTCAGAGCTCCATGGCCTTGACGGGAGGCACCTCCCAAAAATGTCGGAGGCCATGGATGGCCGGAGTCAAGCGCACATGGATGTGCTTGTAGCGGTTTTTGGGAGGTGCCTCCCGTCAAGGCCCACCGCCATGCCAGTCAGGCTACTCACAAGACTCAAGCAAGCACCGCCCAAAGATCATGCTCATCCGCATGCTCAACCACCGCACTCACCACCTGCCCCGGCTGTAGCTCAATCTCGCCGTTGAGGTAGACCATGCCGTCGATCTCCGGCGCATCCGCCTTGGAACGCCCGATGGCGCCCTCCTCGTCCACCTCGTCGATCAACACCTCGATAGTCTTGCCGATCTTGGCCTGCAACCGCGCCGCCGAGATCTCCGCCTGCTTGGCCATAAACCGCGCCAACCGCTCTTCCTTCACTTCTTCCGGCACGGCACCGTCCAACGCATTGGCCGGAGCCCCATCCACCGGGCTGTACTTGAAGGCCCCCACACGATCGAGCTGGGCATCATCCAGCCAATCCAGCAGGTACTGGAAGTCTTCTTCCGTTTCACCAGGGAAACCGACAATGAAGGTGGAGCGAATGGTCAGCTCCGGACAGATCTCCCGCCACTTGCGAATGCGCTCCAGCGTCTTGCTGTCGTGGGCCGGCCGCTTCATCGCCTTGAGCACCTTCGGGCTGGCATGCTGGAACGGGATATCCAGATAGGGCAGCACCTTGCCTGCCGCCATCAGTGGGATCACGTCGTCTACGTGGGGATAGGGGTAAACATAATGCAGCCGCACCCAAACGCCCAACTCCCCAAGGGCCTCGCACAACGCCAGCATCCGCGTCTTCAGCGGACGCCCTTGCCAGAACCCGGTGCGGTATTTGATATCCACGCCATAGGCACTGGTATCCTGAGAGATGACCAGCAACTCCTTGACGCCGGCGTCGACCAGGCGCTTGGCCTCATCCATCACCTCGCCAACGGGACGGCTGACCAGATCGCCGCGCATGGAGGGAATGATGCAGAAGGTGCAACGGTGATTGCAGCCCTCGGAAATCTTCAGGTAGGCGTAATGACGGGGGGTCAGCTTGACGCCCTGGGGAGGCACCAGATCCACGAACGGATCATGCTCCTTTTTCGGCGGCACAAATTCATGCACCGCTCCCACCACCTCCTCGTAGGCGTGTGGCCCCGACACCGCCAGCACGCCGGGGTGGGACTCCCGTATGCGCTCCTCCTCAACCCCCATACAGCCGGTGACGATCACTTTGCCGTTCTCACTGATCGCCTCGCCGATGGCATCCAGCGACTCCTGCTTGGCAGCATCAATGAAGCCACAGGTATTCACCACAACCACATCCGCATCTTCATAGGTAGGGACAACATCGTAGCCGTCCTGGCGCAACTGGGTCAGGATTCGCTCGGAATCCACCAGGGCCTTGGGGCATCCCAGGCTGATAAATCCGACTTTACCGCTGCCGGTCGCGGGAGTAGCTGTCTTGTCTGTCATAACGTCTCAGGAGCGCTGTTCAAAATTGGAGCAGCATTTTACCGCAGCCACGGCCACCAACCCAATGAAAAACACATCTTTGCGCACCCCATGCCGACGACTCGTCCCGGGCTTTCATCACAAAGCTGACCACAAAGACGACAGATGGCTTGCTGTTCATTTTTTAAACCACTAAACTTTCAGGAGCTTATGTAAGATTACACGCCGGGATTCAGCAGTATGGGAAAGGCCATTCAATCGCAGCCAGAATTTACCAGGCAGATTGCCATGAAAGCGTCACCAACCAAGCCCAACCTTCGTAACCAGCAACGCGTAGACGTTGGGCTGAAAGTGTTGGTCAGCAACCCCGCAGGCGATGAACTGCACTGCCACGCGGCCAATCTGTCCCGCACCGGCGTTATGCTGCGATGCAACCTGGACGCCGTGCGCCAACTACTCCCTGGCCAGGTGACACCGGCTCCGGGCCAGTGGATTCAGGTATCCACCCGCTTCGCCGTGCCAGTGGTTGCCTCACAAAATGTGTCGATTCGCGTACACGGCCACATCGTGCACTTACGCCGGGTTTCCCGCGACGAATTTCACCTTGGCATCCAGTTCAGTGACTTTGAAGATAATGGCTACGACTACCTGGATCAGTACGTCAGCCGTTTACTCGCAGCCACCCTGGGCTAGCCGGGGTGACCCCCGGCCAGCGGCAGGTTGGTCGGATCTTGCGGGCTTCTGCGCAGCCGTGCCCAGCCAACCATTCGTTGCTAAGCGGCATATTGTTATAGCCCCAAACTCTAGTAATTCGCCTTCTTATATCCAGGCCGCGTCTGGTATAGTTGCGGCATTCATACGCCCACGGCAATCGGTAAAACCTTACGATGACCAGTTATAATCTGACTCACCTCAAACAGCTGGAAGCGGAAAGCATCCACATCATTCGGGAAGTGGCAGCTGAGTTCGATAACCCCGTCATGCTTTACTCCATCGGTAAAGACTCGGCGGTCATGCTCCACCTCGCGCGCAAGGCCTTTCATCCTGGCAAGCCGCCCTTCCCCCTGATGCACGTCGACACCACGTGGAAATTCAAGGACATGATTGAATTCCGCGACAAGCAGGTTAGCGAGTATGGCCTCGACCTGATCGTGCATATCAACGAAGACGGCGTAAAGCAGGGCATCGGCCCCTTTACCCACGGCAGCGCCAAGCACACCGACGTGATGAAAACCCAGTCACTGAAGCAGGCCCTGGACAAGTACAAGTTCGACGCCGCCTTCGGTGGTGCCCGCCGGGACGAGGAAAAATCCCGCGCCAAGGAACGGGTCTACTCATTCCGTGACGAATACCATCGCTGGGACCCCAAAAACCAGCGCCCAGAGCTCTGGAACATTTACAACGGCAAGGTCAACAAGGGTGAGAGCATCCGGGTCTTCCCGCTGTCCAACTGGACCGAACTGGACATCTGGCAGTACATCTACCTGGAAAACATCGACATCGTTCCACTCTATTTCGCCGCCGAGCGTCCGGTGGTTGAACGGGACGGCACCCTGATCATGGTGGATGACGACCGCATGCCGCTGAAGGAAGGCGAAACCCCGATGATGAAATCGGTCCGCTTCCGCACCCTGGGCTGCTATCCGCTGACCGGCGCCATCGAGTCCGAAGCCAAAACCCTGCCCGATATCATTCAGGAAATGCTGCTTGCCACCAGTTCCGAACGCCAGGGCCGAGTCATCGACCACGACTCCGCCGGCTCCATGGAACAGAAAAAGCGTGAAGGTTATTTCTAAGGAATTTATTCATGTCACATCAGTCAGACCTCATCGCTGAAGATATTCAGGCCTACCTGAAACAGCACGAAAACAAGGAACTGCTGCGCCTGCTCACCTGTGGCAGTGTTGATGACGGCAAGTCCACCCTGATCGGGCGCCTGCTCCATGACACCAAGATGATCTACGAAGATCATATGGCCAGTCTGAAATCCGACAGCGCAAAAATGGGCACCACCGGCGAGAAGCTGGATCTGGCGCTGCTGGTTGACGGCCTTCAGGCCGAGCGGGAACAGGGCATCACCATTGACGTTGCTTACCGCTACTTCTCCACCGACAAGCGCAAGTTCATCATCGCGGATACACCGGGCCACGAGCAGTACACCCGCAACATGGCCACCGGCGCGTCCACGGCGCAACTGGCAATCCTGATGATTGACGCCCGCCACGGCGTGATGACCCAAACCCGTCGCCATTCGTTCATCGCCTCGCTGCTGGGTATTCGCCACATCGTAGTGGCCATCAACAAGATGGACCTGGTGGACTACAGCGAAGCCCGGTTTGAGGAAATCAAGCAGGACTATCTGACGTTTGCCGACCAACTCGGACTCAAGGACATACGCTTTGTCCCCATGTCCGCACTGGAAGGGGACAACGTCGTCAGCCGAAGCGAAAACACCCCCTGGTTCACCGGCCAGCCGTTGATGGAAATCCTGGAAAACGTCGAGGTGTCCCGGGACAAGAACCTGGAACACTTCCGTTTCCCGGTTCAATACGTCAATCGCCCCAACCTTAACTTCCGCGGCTTCTGCGGCACGGTTGCCTCCGGCGTGGTTCGCCCGGGCGATCAGGTGATGGCCCTGCCCTCTCGCCGCACCAGCACCGTCAAGGAAGTCGTGTCGTTCGAAGGCAACCTGGACGAAGCCTACATTGACCAGGCGGTCACCCTCACCCTGAATGACGAAATCGATATCAGCCGGGGTGATATGCTGGTCAAGGCGGCAGACGAGCCGGAGGTGGGCAACCGCTTCAATGCCAATGTGGTCTGGATGACCGACGCCCCGCTGCAAACCGGCCGCCTGTATGACATCAAACTGGGCCCAACGTTCACCTCCGGCACGGTCAAGAAGATTCACCACCAGACCGACGTCAACACCCTGGAGCAACAGCCCAATCCGTCCGCGCTGCAGCTCAACGAGATTGGCCTGTGTGAGTTCACCCTGAGCCAACCGGTGGCGTTCGACGCCTATGGTCGCAACCACGCCACTGGCAGCTTCATCGTCATTGACCGACTGACCAACGTCACCATTGGCGCCGGCATGATCGCCGGCAATGCCGATGGTGACGAATCCCTGGACCCGGTCACCGGCGAAGAGCGCAGCCGTCGCCTGGCCCAGCAACCCGCCATCATTGCCTGCAATGGCAAGCAGGCCCCCGCCCTGGCTCTGGCCGTCGAGCGGGCACTGTTTGACCAGGGCAAGACCTCGGTGGTGCTGACCGAAGACAGTGCAGGCAACGCCGACGACCGGCGCAGGACCGCACAGTTGCTTACGGCACACGGTCTGATTGCCATAGCGGTCAATCTCGGCACCGATGTGGCCACCGCCCAAGCCGAAGCGGACTCCGAAGCCGATATTCCGGCGGCCGTTGGCAAGCTGGTGGAGAGCCTGCTCCGGGAGCAACGGATCTAGTGGCTCCAGCCCCAACAAGCCGCTGAGTCGGCCAGGCCAGGCAAAGCCTGCCTCGCTTCCGCAGACTCAGCGGCTATGATAAAAAGCCCCAGCCCCAGGCTGAGGCTTTTTCTGTTTTAGCGACCAGGGAAATCGTTCATGGCCATCAAATACCTTCGCACCGCCTTTGCCAGCCAATACCAACCGGGGCAGCCGGCCCGGATTCGCCCTGGAGCACCGCTCAAGGAACCCGGCGGCGACTACGAGGCGCTGCACAAGCAGATGAAGCGGCTGTTCAACAGCAAGCCCGGCAAGAAATACGGCCGTTTCTCTGACGACATTGGGCAGTCCCCGTTCAGCGCCTGGCTGAAGGACTACATCGAAGACAAGCAAAGCTTCGATTCCTTGAGCGAGCGCCTGTTTGGCCAGTGGCAGGAATTACTGAATGACTGCCAGGAGGAGCATGACGGCCATCTGATGATTGCCCATGAAGCCCTGGCGGACTCGGACGCGGTCTACCTGCTGGTTGTGGAAAACGACAGCGCCATGCGCTTCGACAGCGAACAGACGCTGGATGCCACCGACGTACTGAGCCTCTCCCGCCTGAACCTGGCGGTTCGCATCGAACTGGATGACTGGCTCGGCGACACCCCGGCGGAGAACTACCTCACCCTGGTTCACGGCCGCGGCACCGGCGAACCGGGTGAGCGCTTCATCAAACTGTGCGGTTTCACCAACCAGATTGATGTTGAGAAGGAAACACTGACCTTTCTGGATGCCGTCGAATCCTTCGCCAAGACCTCCGAGCCGGAAGAAGCCGGCAAGGTCCGCCACCGTGCCTACGAGTTCTGCAAAGAGCAGCATGCCCTGGGCGAACCCGTTGCCATCGAAGCCTTGTCCGGCTATCTGGACGAGAACCAGCCCGAGCGCTTCAAGGAATTTGCCAAGCAGTCCACCGAGCTGCCCGAAAGCGGACTGCTGCACCCAGATCATCGCAAGGTCAAGAAACTGGTCCGCATCGCCGGTTCTGGCGGTGGCATGAGCGTGTCGTTTTCCTCCGACCTGGTCAACCAGGCGGTGTACTATGACCGAGACAAGGACGCCCTGACCATCACCCGGTTACCAAAGGCGTTGCGGGAGCAATTGCAGCGCTATCTGGAAGCAAGAGAGTAGACGCTCCGCCCGGCCGATCGGGGACAGGTTTCGAATCTGCCCCCAGCTCAAGATTCTTCAGCCAAATGCGGATGCCGCTGCCGCCGCACCGCTTCCATCCAGCCAACGCCATCAATGAGATCCCCGGTTTCAGGGTCAAACGGCGGGTACGGCAAATTGCGGTCATCACAGTACTGCTTAACCGCTGGCTGACACCAACAGAAAAGCAAGCGCAGGTACTCGTCGTCCGGCAGCCGTCGCTGCTTATAGAGGCCGGCCTCCTTACGCTGTCGTTGCGCCTCGGACAGGATGATGGCGCAGGCCGCGGAAACGTTCAACGATTCCACCATCCCCATCATCGGAATGACGATGTGCTCGTCCGCCTGCTCGGCGGCATCGGCGCTCACACCCTCCACCTCGTTCCCCATGATCACCGCGCAAGGTAAGGTGTAATCCACCTCCCGGTAATCCACCGCCCGCTCAGACAGCTGCGCCGCATAGAGTTTGTGACCGCTGCGGCGCAGGGCTTCAACAGCGTCGGTCATGGCGGGATGGGTGCGGGTCGTCACCCAGTTGAAACTGCCACCCGCGGTCTTGCGAAACGCCCGGTAACCTTCCTTCGGCCACACCGCGTGCATATTGGCGACACCAAAGGCATCACAGGACCGGATAATGGCCGAAAGGTTACGCGGTTTGTGAACCTGATCCGTCAGTACGGTCAGGTCGGGCTGGCGGCGATCGAGGATCTGCTTGATGCGTGCGAGGCGTTCCGGGGTCATTCACGGTCTCTCGGTGACGTCCAAAGCAGGCCATCATACCACATCGGGATTTGCCGTAATTGAGGCCAGGAAACGCTGGTTGCGATTTGAGCGGCTCGCTATAATAGCCAGTTGCTTTCACAGCTGCCAGCGTTACCCGGAGTTGTTTGACCACGGTTATTTAACCAAAACGGCCGCGCTGGCCGATCGCCCCCGGCTAAAACCGGTCACGCGAACATTCACCAATGCACGTTGAGACACATGGCCAAGAAGCTTTACATCAAGACCCACGGCTGCCAGATGAACGAGTACGACTCGTCCCGCATGGCAGACTTGCTCCGTACCGGCGAGAAAGTCGAAATGACTGAGACCCCGGAAGACGCGGACATCCTGCTGCTGAACACCTGCTCCATCCGGGAAAAAGCCCAGGAAAAAGTCTTCCACCAGCTGGGTCGCTGGAAAAGTCTGAAAAAGACCAACCCCGATCTGATCATCGGCGTCGGCGGCTGCGTTGCCAGCCAGGAAGGCCAGGCCATCCTCGACCGTGCGCCGTATGTGGACATGGTTTTCGGCCCTCAGACCCTCCACCGACTGCCTGACATGATCACCGAGGTGCGCAGCAAGGGCGACGGCGTCGGCGTGGTGGATGTGAGTTTCCCGGAGATCGAAAAGTTTGACAACCTGCCCTCCCCCGGTGCCGAAGGCCCGTCCGCCTTTGTCTCCATCATGGAAGGCTGCAGCAAGTACTGCACCTTTTGCGTGGTGCCCTATACCCGAGGTGAGGAAGTGAGCCGACCGGTGGATGACGTCATTGCCGAGATCGCTCACCTGGCGCAGCAGGGAGTCCGCGAGGTCAACCTGCTTGGGCAAAACGTAAATGCCTACCGCGGTGACACTCACGATGGCGATGCCATGGATCTGGCGGAACTGATCACCCTGATTGCCACCATCGACGGCATCGACCGCATCCGCTACACCACCTCCCACCCGGTGGAATTCTCGGATGCCCTCATCGAGGTGTACGCCCAGGTCCCGGAGCTGGTCAGCCACCTGCACTTACCGGTGCAGAGCGGTTCCGACCGCATTCTGGCTCAGATGAAGCGGGGTCACACTGCCCTGGAATACAAGTCGAAGTTACGGCGCTTGCGAAAAATTCGGCCGGATATCAGCTTCTCGTCCGACTTCATCATCGGCTTCCCGGGAGAAACCGACAAAGATTTCGAGGACACCATGAAGCTGATCACCGACATCGGCTTTGACGTCTCGTTCAGCTTCATTTACAGCGCCCGCCCGGGAACGCCGGCCTCAGACTTACCGGACGACACCCCGATGGACGTCAAAAAGCAGCGCCTGAGCATCCTCCAACAGCGCATCAACCAACACGCCATGGACATCAGCCGCAAGATGGTCGGCACCACCCAGCGCATCCTGGTGACCGGACTGTCCAAGAAAGATCCGGGCGAGTACGCCGGCCGCACCGAGAACAACCGCATCGTCAATTTCCGGCATGACAACCCCAAGGTGATCGGCCATTTCATCGACGTAGACATCAAAGAGGCGCTGCCAAACTCTTTGCGGGGCGCGCCGGTCGACTCGACGCTATACTAAAACTCGATGCCGGCCTCGGAACGTAGGATGCGGTGAGGCCTGCCGAACCGCATCAGTCGGGTTTGCGCCTGAATTCCGCGATGCGGTTCGCGTTGCTCACCACATCCTACGCCAGAGGCGAGGCCTGATAATTGGCAACCACGAAGCACCCTCACCCCCAACTCCGACCGTTCGGAGCAGCAACGAATACGAAAGAGGACTGATTGAATACCAACGACGTCAAACAGTTTGACCTCCACCCAGTGGACCAACGCCGGCTTGCCACCCTCTGTGGCCAGTTCGATGAACATCTCAAACACATTGAAAAGCGCCTCGATATCCGAATTGGTCGGCGCGGCCATCACTTTCGCCTTGAGGGTGAAGCAGAACACGTCGCGGCAGCGTCGGAAGTCATCCGCCACCTGTATCGGGAAACCGAGGGAAACGACGACATAACGCCGGATACTGTTCATCTGTTCATCCGCGAATCCGGACTGGAACGCTTACCGGAAGACAAGCCCTACGATGGCAGCCAGGTGGTCATCAAGACCCCTAAATTGCAGGCCAAACCCCGTGGCGGCAACCAGCAGAAGTACGTCCACAGCATCCGTACCCACGACATCAACTTCGGGATCGGGCCGGCCGGCACCGGTAAGACCTGGCTTGCCGTTGCCTGCGCCGTCGAAGCGCTCAAGGACGAACAGGTCAAGCGCATCCTGCTGGTGCGGCCGGCGGTGGAAGCCGGTGAGAAACTGGGTTTCCTGCCTGGCGACCTGGCCCAGAAGGTGGACCCCTACCTGCGCCCGCTGTACGACGCGCTCTACGAAATGCTCGGCTTCGATCAGGTGACCAAGCTGATCGAAAAAAGCGTGATCGAAATTGCCCCGCTGGCCTTCATGAGGGGTCGAACCCTTAATAATGCGTTCATCATTCTCGACGAAAGTCAGAACACAACGCGGGAACAGATGAAGATGTTTCTGACCCGCATCGGCTTCGGCTCCACCGCAGTCATCACTGGCGACACCACCCAGGTCGACCTGCCCCGAGGCCAGAATTCAGGACTGATTCATGCCGCGGGCGTGCTCGGCAAAGTGCAGGGCATCAGCTTCACCCGTTTCGAAGCCAAGGACGTGGTCAGACACCCGCTGGTGCAGCGGATCGTAGAAGCCTATGACGCCTTTGACGATGGCAGTGGAGGCTCCCATTGAGCGAGCTCATCACTGACGTGCAGCGGGCGGTGGATGGCCCGGACTTGCCGGACGACCGGGCTCTGACCCGCTGGGCCAATGCGGCCTGGCTGCAGGATCACGACTCGGAAGTCACCATTCGCCTTGTTGATGTTGCCGAGAGCGCCGATCTGAACCAACAGTATCGCGGCAAAAGCGGACCAACCAATGTGCTGTCCTTCCCATTTGAGGCACCAGCCGGTATAACGGTGCCACTGGCCGGTGACCTGGTGATCGCGGCGGACGTGGTCCGCAACGAAGCCGGCGCACAAAACAAGGCCGTGGAAGCGCACTGGGCCCATATGGTGGTACATGGCGTTCTGCACCTGCAGGGCTATGACCACATCGACCACGATGACGCAGAGGTTATGGAAAGCCTCGAAATCCGGCTGCTCGGCCAGCTCGGATACGCCAATCCTTACGAATCAGAGGAAACGGAACCAGACTCATGAGCGACGATCAGTCGAGTCGCAGCCAGGGCAGCAGGTCCTGGCTGGAACGAATATCACAAGCTTTCTCCAACGAACCCGAGTCCGCCGAGGACATTCTTGAAATCCTGCGGGATGCCGAAGCCCAGAGTGTGCTCGATTCCGATGCCATGAGCATCATTGAGGGGGCCATGCAGGTGATCGACATGCGGGTCGAGGAGATCATGATCCCGCGCTCCCAGATGGTGACCGTCAAGGCGTCCCAGGAACCCAAAGCCTTCCTCTCCGAGATCATCGAGTCTGCCCACAGTCGATTTCCGGTCATCGGCGACAATCAGGACGACGTCATCGGCATCCTGCTCGCCAAGGACCTGCTGCCGCTGGCACTGAACAATGAACTGAACTGGGTTCAGATCCGGGAAATCCTGCGACCACCCACGTTCGTGCCAGAGAGCAAACGACTCAATCAGCTGCTCAAGGAGTTCAAGGAAACCCGCAACCACATGGCGATCGTGGTGGACGAATACGGCGGCACTGCCGGCCTGATCACCATCGAGGATGTGCTGGAGCAGATTGTCGGCGAAATCGAGGATGAACACGATTTCGACGAGGAAACCCATATCAAGGCCCGCGGCAACGGCATCTTCGCCGTCAAGGCGGTCACGCCCATCGAAGATTTCAACGAATTCTTCAAGTCCGAGCTCGACGAACAGGAGTTCGACACCATCGGTGGTGTCATCCTCAAGGAATTCGGCCACCTGCCGCGTCGGGGCGAATCGGTGAGCGTCGGCGGACTGACCTTCACCATTGCCAATGCCGACAATCGTGTCATTCGACTGCTCCAGGTAACCCGCAGTGACACCTGAAACCAAACTGAGCCGCCATCCCCGGTTGAGCGCCCTGTTGCTGCTGGCAGCAGGCGCACTGCAAACCCTGACCTTCTCGCCCTTTAGCTGGTGGTGGCTGGGCCCGGCTTCCATCGCCCTGATCCTGCTGGTGGCGCTGCCGCTGCCGGCGCACAAACTGTTCCGGGCCGGTTGGCTGGTGGGGTTCGGACTGTTTGGCAGCGGCGCCTCCTGGGTCTATATCAGCATCAGCCAATACGGTAACACCTCGGTGCCGGTATCGATCCTGTTGACCGTAGTGTTCGTGGCGGGCCTGGCGCTGTTCCACGGCCTTGCCTTCCTGTGTTGGGGCAAATTGGCCAAGCACAGCGCCGTACGCAGGCTGATCCTGTTTCCCGCCGTCTGGCTGCTGGCCGACTGGGTACGCGGCTGGCTGCTGACCGGATTCCCGTGGCTGTACCTCGGCACCGCCCAAGTGGACGGCCCACTGGCGGGATTTGCCCCCATTGTCGGCGTTCATGGCCTGACCTTCTGGATTCTGCTGACCGGGGTGAGTGCTTACGGGCTCTACTGGCTTGTCCGGCAACAGCACCACAAGGCCGCGCTGGCGGTCACCGCCTTGACTCTGGCGCCCTGGCTCTCCGGCCCAGCACTGAAAGACGCCGCCTGGACGATCCCGTCCGATGCTCCGCTGTCGGTGGCAACCATGCAGGGCAACGTCCCGCAGCTGATCAAATGGGACCCGGCCTACCTGAAAGACCAGATCGTGACCTATCTGGAGCTGACCCAGCAAGATTGGGAAAGGGACCTGATTCTCTGGCCCGAGACCGCAATACCGCTAACCCAGGACCAGGCAGGCGCGATCTTCGAGCACATCGAGACCGAGCTGGCGCCCGGCAGCACCCTGATTACCGGCATCCCCTGGTACGGTTTCAGCGATCGGCTGGAAAATTTCACTTTCCACAACAGCATTATGGCGCTGGGTAACGGCGATGGGATGTACCACAAACAGAAGCTGGTGCCCTTTGGCGAGTATGTACCCTTACAGCAGTGGTTGCGGGGGCTGATCGGCTTCTTTGACCTGCCGATGTCGGAGTTTTCCCGCGGCCCGGAACACCAAGTGCCGTTACAGGTCGGTGACACCCTGGTGATGCCATTCATCTGCTACGAAGTGGCCTATCCGGATTTTGTTGCCGTGAATGCGCGCGGAGCGGGCCTGCTGATCACCATCAGCAACGACGGCTGGTTTGGCGATTCCATCGGGCCACATCAACACCTGCAAATTGCAAGGATGCGGGCTCTGGAAACTGGACGCTACCTGATTCGGGGCACCAATAACGGAGCGACCGCGATCGTCAACCATCACGGCGAGATCACCGAATCAATCCCACAATTCACCCGCGCCACCCTGCGCGGCGAGGTGTTTCCGGTCACCGGCCTAACGCCCTACATGCAATCGGGATCCTGGCCCATCCTCACCCTGGCCGCCATCCTGATCGTGTTCAGCCGGGAGCGGATCATTCCCCGTTCGGCCTGAAGCCCGCTGGTCACGCCGCCTGCGGGAGCCTCAAATCGGCTCTCGAGGCGATTCAGGCATCGCGCAGGGGCTCCTTAGGCCAACGGCTGGTCACTCGCTCATAGTAGTGTGAGCCGCAGGCTTCACAGGCCAGGATGTGACTGGTGGCGGTCAGGCATTTCATGTGGCCGCAGTTCAGACACTTGAACATGCCGGCGGTGGCCACCTCGCCACAGATGTAATAGCTCTGGTCTTCATTGGCCAGTTTCTGGTTGAGCTCCAGGGTATCCAGCCGCGTCTTGTCCGCCACCGAGAACAGCATGTCAGCCAGTTGGCGCTCAATCAGCGAGATATCCAGCTGCAACCACTCACTCAGGCCCTCGCCGGTCTCATCGACGAACCTCATCAGGTGCGCCAGATCCCGCTTAAGGTAGGCAGACAGCAAATCCACCTCCTCCCGGGTCATTTCCTCCAGGGCATACTCCACTTCCACTGCCTTACCGATCTCTTCGTGCAGGCCGTCCAGGGTAATCTCCTCCAATTCGCTGAGCCCATCCTGCACCCTGTGCAACATTCGGTCATAAACCTCGAGGGCCTGCCCCGACAAATGATTGCGCTCCGGTTGTGTCATGCTCACTCCTCGCCCAAATCGACGGCCAGGAACCCTGGCCAACGTAGCAGCCCGGGATTCCATCTCGCTTCTAGGGAGCCTCTGATTAACTCCGAATCGCCTCTGCGCGATCTGAAGGCTGTAGATGCAAGACGCGGTTCGCAGCCAATGGCCCTGTTTTGATAAAGAACTTGGCCTTGGCAAGAGCCGCAACGCCGCAGGTGCAGCCTTCAGAGCGCGCCCTGCGGGGCATTCAGAGCCATCCACACTCGGCGTTGCGCCTTTTTGCAAGGTCCAGACATTACTGCCAAGTCCAGACATGACTAAAAAGTCGCGCCTTGATTGTGGATGACTCTGAATGCCAGAGGTGATCCGGAGTTGATCAGAGGCTCCCTAGAGTCTGGCACAACTTTCCGGATTTGGCAGACTACCTGTAGCAGCGCCGGTACGTTAGAATGTCCGGCCCCTCGGCAGATCTTTTTTCGACACAGGGTTCTTTGATTTTCACACAAGGTAATTTCGGTAATGGCAGGAATGGACGAGCACTACAGCCCCAGCAACGTTGAACAGAACGCCCGGAAATTCTGGGAAGACCACAACACGTTCACCGTAAAGGAAGAGCCGGGCAAGCCCAAGTACTATTGCCTGTCCATGTTCCCCTACCCCAGCGGCAAGCTGCACATGGGGCATGTACGCAATTACACCATTGGCGACGTCATTTCCCGCTATCAGCGCATGCAGGGCAAGAACGTCATGCAACCCATGGGCTGGGATGCCTTCGGCCTGCCGGCTGAAAATGCCGCCATCAGCAACAAGACCGCACCTGCCAAGTGGACCCGTGCCAACATTGATTACATGAAGAATCAGCTCAAGCAGCTGGGCTTCGGTTACGATTGGGACCGGGAACTCGCCACCTGCGATCCCGACTACTATCGCTGGGAGCAATGGTTCTTCGCCCGCTTGTATGAAAAAGGCCTGGTTTACAAGAAGATGGCCACGGTGAACTGGGACCCGGTGGACCAGACGGTACTGGCCAACGAACAGGTCGTGGATGGTCGCGGCTGGCGCTCGGGCGCCCTGGTGGAACAGAAAAAGATTCCCCAGTGGTTTATCCGCATCACCGACTACGCCGAGGAACTGCTGAGCGATCTGGATCACCTCGAGGATTGGCCGGAACAGGTCAAGACCATGCAGCGCAACTGGATTGGCAAGTCCGTCGGCGTCGAACTGACTTTCGAACTGGAGAACCACCAAGACGGGCTGACGGTCTACACCACCCGTCCGGACACCCTGATGGGCGTCAGCTACATGGCGGTGGCCGCGGAGCATCCATTGGCCAAGGCCGCGGCAGAGCGCAGCAAGGAAGTGGCTGACTTTGTCGAAGAGTGTCACCACCACAAGGTGGCCGAGGCGGAAATGGCCACCATGGAGAAACTGGGCATCGACACCGGTTTTCGGGTGATTCACCCGCTGACCCAGGAGCCGGTTCCGGTGTGGATCGCCAATTTCGTACTGACGGATTATGGCACTGGCGCGCTGATGGCGGTGCCGGGGCACGACGAACGGGACCACGAGTTCGCGCTGAAATACCGCCTGCCCATCAAGCAGGTAATTGCGCCAAATGACAGTCGGGAAATCGACATTCAGGAAACCGCCTTCACCGAAAAGGGCACCCTGGTGTCATCGGGCAAGTACAGCGGTCTCAGCAGCGAAGAAGCGTTTGAGGCCATTGCCGACGATCTGGAACAACAAGGTATCGGCAAACGCACCGTGAACTACCGACTGCGCGACTGGGGTGTATCCCGTCAGCGTTACTGGGGTGCACCGATTCCCATGATGACCCTGGCTGACGGCAGCGAGCGTCCGGTACCGGACGATCAGCTTCCCGTCGCCCTGCCGGAAGATGTCGAGATGGACGGCGTAAAATCGCCGATCAAGGCGGATCCACAGTGGTGCAAAACCACCTTTGAAGGCCAGCCGGCGACGCTGGAAACCGATACCTTTGACACCTTTATGGAATCTTCCTGGTACTATGCCCGTTTCTGCAGCCCCAAATACGACAAGGGCATGCTGGACCCGGCGGCGGCCAATTACTGGCTTCCGGTGGACCAGTACATCGGCGGCATCGAGCACGCCATCCTTCACCTGCTGTACGCCCGCTTCTTCCACAAGCTGCTGCGGGACGTCGGCCTGGTCACCAGCTCGGAACCGTTCAATCGCCTGCTGTGTCAGGGCATGGTGCTGGCCGAAACCTACTACCGTGAAGACGACAAGGGCGGCAAGGTCTGGATCGCCCCTGCCGATGTCACCATCGAGCGGGACGACAAGGGCCAGGTCATCCAGGCCATCCACAAGGACGACGGCCAACCGGTCATCGCCGGCGGCGTTACCAAGATGTCCAAGTCGAAGAACAACGGCATCGATCCCCAGGCCATCATTGACCAGTTCGGCGCCGACACGGTACGCCTGTTCATGATGTTTGCCGCACCGCCGGAGCAGTCCCTGGAATGGTCCGACAGCGGTGTCGAAGGTGCCCATCGCTTCCTCAAGCGGCTGTGGCGCGCGGTCAGCGAGCATACCGCCGGAGGCGAGGTACCGGCACTGGCGATTGAGACGCTGAACAGTAATCAGAAGGCGCTGCGACGGAAGACCCACGAGACCATCGCCAAGGTCAGCGACGATGTCAGCCGCCGGCTCACCTTCAACACCGCCATCGCGGCCGTGATGGAGTTGATGAACGAGGTCGGCAAACTGGGCGATGATCAGCCCCAGAGTCGCGCCGTCACCCAGGAAGCACTGGACACCGCCGTACTGCTGCTGTCCCCGATCGCACCGCACATCTGTCACGACCTCTGGCGTGCCCTCGGCCATGAGCAGGCGGTGGTAGACGCCGACTGGCCGACGGCCGACGAACAGGCCATGGTGAAGACCGAAATCCAGGTTGTCCTGCAGGTCAACGGCAAGGTCCGGGCCAAGGCCGATGTGCCGGCGGACATCGACAAGGCAGCGCTGGAAAAGCTCGCGCTGGACAATGAGAATGTCACCCGCTTCATCGACGGCAAGACCGTTCGCAAGGTGATCGTGGTGCCCGGCAAGCTGGTCAATGTGGTGGCCAACTGATATGGCGCCGGCGAAGGCCATAGGCCGCAGCACGACCGCCCTGGCGCTGGTCGTGTTGACTGCCGCCATGGCTGGGTGCGGCTTCCAGCTTCGCGGCGCGGCACCCGTTTCTGCCGCCCTGCAGCCCCTCTCGGTGCACTGCACGGCGGATATTCCAGAGCCGTTGTGCCGTGAGGTGCAAGACCAGCTCCACCTCGGTGGCGTTATCCTGGCACCCGACGGCGACAGCGAATATGCGCTCCGCCTGACCCGCTTCGATCAGACCCGGCGGGCCAGCGCCATCACCTTGCAGGGCGCAGCCGCCGAATACGACCTTCGCCAGCGGGTATGGATCGACGTCCTGGCCGCCGGTGGCATTCCGTTGGTGGCCGAGGCCGAAATCCGCAGCAGCGAGTCCTTCCGCTACGATGAAACCAACGTTCTCGCCAAGCAGCGGGAACAGCGAGAGGTAGAGGCAACCCTCTACCAACGCCTGGCGCAACAGATCCTGTTCCGCCTGACACCCCTGAACGAAACGCGCATCGAGGCTTTGAAGCAGCAGGCAGTGGAAGCCGCCCAGGCTCAGCAGGACAACGCTCAATGAAGGCGCAGCCCGGCCAACTGCCGCAACTGCTGAAAAAAGGGCTGGCCCCGGTTTACCTGGTATCCGGCGACGAGCCGCTGCTGGTCCAGGAATGCTGCGACCAGATTCGCAACGCGGCCCGCCAAGCCGGCTTCGAGGACCGAGTGACCTATCACGCCGATCAGCAACTGGATTGGAACAGCGTAGGCGAGGAATTTGGCGCACTCTCCCTGTTTGCGGAACGGCGTCGAATCGAGATTCACCTGCCTTCCGGCAAGCTTGGCGACGGCCGCAAGCTGCTGGAGCAGGTTTTACCGGAACCTCCGGAAGACATCATCCTGCTGCTGATCAGCGCCCGACTGGACGCCGCCGAGCTGCGCCGCAAGTGGTACAAGCTGCTGCAGGACAAGGGTGTACACGTCACCGTCTGGCCGATCGATCCGGACAAGTTTCCATCCTGGTTACAGCAGCGGGCCCGCAGCCAAAACCTTGGTCTCACCCGGGGCGCTTTGGACATGCTTTGTGAACGGCTGGAGGGCAACCTCCTAGCTGCCGCCCAGGAACTGGATCGGCTGGCACTGTTCAGCAACGGAGCAACCATTGATGAAGAGGCGGTGGAACAGGCGGTTCAGGATAGCGCACGCTTCAACATCTTTGAGTTGGTCACCGAATTACTCTGCGGACATGCCAGCAACGCACATCGCATGATCGGCTTCATCCAACAGGAAGGAGAGAACCCGCTGGGACTGCTGAGCATCCTCAGTCGCGACCTCAACCTGGCCCTGGAACTCCAGCAGGCCATGGCCCGCCGCGAAGCACCCGGCAGCTTTCTCAAGCAACGGGGGGTTCGCCAACCTCAACGCGCACGCGCCCTGGAACAAGCCTGCCGCCGCCTTCAGCGCGGCCAGCTTTACCAGGCACTGGAACTGTGTAGTGACATTGACCGGGCCGCAAAAGGCTTTGGCCAACTCCCACCCTGGCATTACCTCCGGGAACTGGCCAACGTGATGGCCCAAGCGCCTGCAGCCCGTTAAACCACCGTCCGTTCAACCACAGCCCGACAGGACGACTGAAACATCCCACTTGACAACAATTTGTTGCCGGGAGCATGGTTAAATAGCAACCAGCTTTGAGTTGGAGAGCGCCATGAACCTGCAAGACGACCTGAAGAAAATTGCTGAAAAAGTCCGCAAATACCGCGATGAGGCCCGAGTGCAGTTGCACCTTGCCCGCGAGGACGTAAGGGATGAATGGGACGATCTGGAGGCAGACTGGGAACGGTTTCGCCAACGGCTTGACCGGATTCTCCATGACGCAAGCGACGCCACCCAGGAGACCCGTGAAGCCGCCCACAAGTTGGGCAGCGAACTGCGAACACGTTACGAGAACCTGCGTAATCGGCTGAAATAGTGCCTGTGGCTTATGCAGCCTCTGATTAACCAACGGTTACAATCCGATACGCTGTTCAGCGTACACCTGTGCCATACTGCCCAGTAAATGAACGCGGTGTCATTTTTCTTACAGGGCCGATCGGAACCAGCGCACAAATTGCACCTGTCACTCCACAGGAATGCCAAGGTGGCCCGATTGGCCGATGCAGGCGCGAAAGCTGCCGGGTATAAAAAGGCCATGAAAAAACATCACTTGCTAGTCACATTTACACTCCTGCTCCTGGTGCCCTCTCTGGCCACCAGTCAGAACAACCGCTTCAATGACCCGGATCAAACCCTGCAGCAGCAATTCTGGGGCAAGCTGTATGCCGCTGGCGGCAGCACCTTTTTCTGCGATAAGCAGTTCGACCGTAAGGGCTTCTTGATCTCCGAAGGGTATGTCTATCCGTTGGTCCACGTCCGCAACGCGTTGCGCTGCGGTACGCCCCGGCAATGCGAGAAAGACGACCGCTATCGCCAGATCGCCTCGGATTTACACAACATCGTACCGGTGCAGAGCCGGGTTGAAATGCGCCGTCGCAACGCAAAATTTGAACAGCTGGCGGGCACCAGTCCCGAGGGCGACTGCGGTATCCGGGAGAGCACTCAGTTCATCGAACCACCGCAGCGGATCAAAGGCGATGTCGCTCGGACCGTCGCCTATATGGTGAGTACTTACGACCTGCCCTGGGTGGGCGCATTCGCCGTGTTCCGTGACTGGAACGAGCTGGATCCACCGGACGACGGTGAGCTGACCCGCCACAACCGGATCGTCGAGTTGCAAGGCAACGCCAACCCCTTCATCCGCGAGCCAGCCAGGATGACCGAACTCTAAACTGAACCTGGCTCCGTTTCTGATCCTGCGGTCAGTCGATTGTTTCAGACATAAAAAAGTCGGGCCTAGGCCCGACTTTTTTATGTTCCCGGGCTGGTCCGATCAACCAGCCCTGTTGGCGTTCAGGAAATCAGAATTCCTCGTCCGCCAGTGCCATCATGGAATCACTGCCACTGCGGATCCCTTCCGCCAGCGAGACCGTCTTGGGCAACAGGCGATCGAAGTAGAAACGGGCAGTCTTCAGTTTACCAGTGTAGAAGCCTGAAGTGTCGCCCGCCGCCTTCGGCGCCGCCACCTTCACCATTCGGGCCCATACGTACGCTACCGCTGTCAGACCGAACAGATCCAGGTAATCCACGGAAGCCGCGCCA
Organism: Marinobacter sp. SS21; assembly: GCF_028369065.1. Lineage (GTDB taxonomy): Bacteria > Pseudomonadota > Gammaproteobacteria > Pseudomonadales > Oleiphilaceae > Marinobacter. The sequence goes on along the minus strand of NZ_JAQNDA010000002.1, from coordinate 385,270 downwards.
ATGGCATTCGGCGTTTCCGCCGCCTGCTTGATCACGTCCTCGGTCACGTCCGCCAGACGCTCAAGCGCCGCAGACAGGGATTCCAGGTACGGGCGCAGGGTGGCATCGTCACTGTTATCCTGAATGAACCTGGCCACATCAGCGGCAAACAGTTCGAACAGCTGGCCCTGATTGGCGACAATCTTCCGCCCCATCAGGTCCAGTGCCTGAATACCGTTGGTTCCTTCGTAAATCTGGGTAATGCGGCAGTCGCGCACCAACTGCTCCTGCCCCCACTCACGGATAAAGCCATGGCCACCGAACACTTGCTGCCCCAGGATACAGGTATCCAGGCCGCGATCGGTCAGGAACGCCTTGGCAATGGGGGTCAGCAGAGCAACCATGCCCTCGGCGTGCTTGCGCTGCTCTTCGTCGTCGGAGAACTTGGAGATATCGAGCCACTGAGCCACGTAGGTGGAGAAGGCACGACCACCTTCGACGTAGCTCTTCATGGTCAACAGCATGCGACGCACGTCCGGATGGACAATGATCGGATCCGCCGCCTTGTCTTTCTTTTGGGCCCCCGTGGGAGCACGGCTCTGAATCCGATCCAGTGCGTACTCACGGGCGCTTTGCAAAGACGCTTCGGCGGCACCGATGCCCTGGATGCCCACCCCCAGACGCTCGTAGTTCATCATGGTGAACATGGCTGCCAGCCCTTTGTTGGGCTCGCCCACCAGCCAGCCTTTGGCGCCATCAAAATTCATGACACAGGTCGCAGATGCCTTGATGCCCATTTTCTTCTCGATGGAGCCACAGCTGAAGCTGTTGCGCTCGCCCAGGGAGCCATCTTCGTTGACCATAAATTTAGGCACCAGGAACAGCGAGATGCCTTTCGGACCGGCTGGGGCGTCCGGCAGTTTGGCCAGCACCAGGTGGATAATATTCTCCGCCATGTCGTGCTCACCCCAAGTGATGAAGATCTTGGTACCGGTGATACTGTAGGAATCGTCATCGTTCGGTGCGGCTTTGGTGCGAATGATACCCAGATCGGTACCGGCATGGGGCTCGGTCAGGTCCATGGCGCCGGCCCATACACCGGAGTACATGTTCGGCAGGTATTTTTCCTTCAGCTCCTGGCTGCCGTGGGCATTCAGGGACAGGCAGGCGCCTGCCGTCAGCATCGGGGCCAGGCCGAACGCCATGTTGGCACCCTGCATCATTTCCTCGAACTGGGCCACCAGCATCTTCGGCATGCCCATACCACCAAATTCCGGGTTACCGCCCAAACCGTTCCAGCCACCTTCCACGATGGTCTGGTAGGCTTCCTTAAAGCCTTCCGGCGAGGTCACCTCACCATCGTTCCAGCGACAGCCCTGCTCATCGGCCTCGCGATTCAGGGGCGCCAGCACTCCGCTGGTGATTTTGCCGGCTTCCTCCAGGATGGCATCGGCAGTGTCCGGATCCACGTTTTCCGCCAGCCGCGGCATGGAAGCCCACAAAGCGGGAGCGTCGAATACTTCGTTCAGCAAGAAGCGCATGTCACGCAAAGGCGCCTGATAGTCAGCCATCTATATCTCTCCAGATCTCAATCTCTAACAATTTCGGTGTCGCCGATTCATTGGCGCACCCTTTAATTATGTGCCCGTAAATATGTGCCCGAGAATTTTGCTCGTTATTGTAGCCGCGTATTCTACCCAATTTTTACGCGCGGCTCACGGTTAACGATGGCATGCGAGGGACAGGGGGTCGGTCAGACTGGCAACAAAAAAAGCCCGCATCGTGATGAGCGGGCTTTTTTTCTACCAGAGCAACTCCGCCTTAGAAGGCGAACGCGTCTTCCTGAATGTCCATCAGGGTGTCCGCACCGGCCAGTGCCATCTCGGCGTGGGCGTTGGCGCGCGGCAGCAGACGCTTGTAGTAGAAGCGTGCAGTCTGAACCTTGGCGTTGTAGAAGGCCTCCTCGGAAGTGCCTTCGGCCATAGCGTCCAGAGCAACCTTGGCCATACGGGCCCAGAGGTAGGCGAACACGGCATAACCGGAGTACATCAGGTAGTCCACAGAAGCGGCACCCACTTCGTCACGGTTCTTCATGGCGTTCATACCGATCTTCATGGTCAGATCGCCCCACTCTTTGTTCATGGTTTGCAGCGGCTCAAGGAATTCTTTCAGCTGCTCATTGTCAGCATTTTCCTTACAGAACACGTGAACCAGCTTGGTGAACTGCTTCAGCGCCTCACCCTGGGTCATCAGAACCTTACGACCCAGCAGGTCCAGCGCCTGGATACCAGTGGTGCCTTCGTAGATCATGCCGATACGGGCGTCACGAACGTTCTGCTCCATGCCCCACTCGCTGATGAAACCATGACCACCGAATACCTGCATACCCAGGTTGGCGGACTCGTAACCGATCTCGGTCAGGAACGCCTTGGCGATCGGAGTCAGGAAGCCGAGCATGGCATCCGCAGCTTTCTTCTCTTCTTCGGTTTTGCCCTGATGCACGATGTCAGCCTGCTGTGCCGCCAGGTAAACCAGAGCACGGGCCGCTTCAGACACGGACTTCTGAGTCAACAGCATGCGACGAACATCTGGATGAACGATGATCGGATCGGCAGGTCCCTCAGGATTTTTCGGGCCAGTCAGGGAACGCATGGCCAGACGGTCCTTGGCGTACGCCAGGGAGCCTTGGAAGCCCAGCTCGGAGGCGCCCAGACCCTGGATCGCGGTACCGATACGGGCCGTGTTCATGAAGGTGAACATGCAGTTCAGACCTTTGTTCTCAGGTCCGATCAACCAGCCCTTGGCGCCGTCGAAGTTCATCACGCAGGTAGCGTTGCCATGGATGCCCATCTTGTGCTCCAGGGAGCCACAGGAAACGGCGTTGGCCTCACCCACGGAGCCATCTTGGTTCGGCAGATACTTGGGCACGATGAACAGGGAAATACCCTTGGTACCTTCAGGAGCGCCCGGCAGGCGTGCCAGTACGATGTGAACAATGTTCTCTGCCATGTCGTGGTCGCCGGCAGAGATGAAGATCTTGGTACCGGAGACGCTGTACGAACCGTCGGCGTTCGGCTCGGCCTTGGCCCGCAGAATACCCAGGTCGGAACCACAATGCGGCTCGGTCAGACACATGGTGCCGGTCCACTCACCGCTGGTCAGCTTGGTGAGATAGGTCTGCTTCTGTTCTTCGGTACCGTGAGCCTCAACGGTGTTGGTGGCGCCGTGGCTCAGGCCAGGGTACATACCCCAGGACCAGTTTGCAGTCCCCACCATTTCGCTAATTACGATGCCGATGGAGCTGGGCAGGCCCTGACCGCCATAGGCGGGGTCGGCAGTCATGGACGGCCAGCCGCCTTCCACGTACTGCTGGTAGGCCTCTTTGAAGCCCTTCGGGGTGGTCACGCCAGCTTCGGTCAGGGTGCAGCCTTCCTGGTCGCCAACCGCGTTCAGAGGGGAAAGGACCTGCTCAGCGAATTTGGCACCTTCTCCAATAATCGCATCGACCATATCCGGAGTCGCGTCTTCGGCACCATCCAGATTGGCGTAGTGCTGCTCACTGTTCAGCAGCTCATTCATTACGAATTTGATTTCACGCAGGGGCGCTTTATATTCAGGCATGGAATCCACCTCAGATTATCGGTTAGGTCTGCAATCGAGCTCGCAGCACTCTGCCTTTGGGTTTGCTTAGACGTCGGACAAAACCTTCCAACGACGCCAGTTAAACAAGTGTTTGAAACATACGTTTGTAAGCAATGAGATGTCAAGCGCGGGATTTAAATTTTGTGTTGCCGAGTGCAACAGATGGCCGTTACAAGGCCGGCGAAAACAATGGCTCTCTCGGATAACTCATTGATTTTAGGCAACCACCTGAAAGGATGACGGCAGATCCTCGAGCCCGGAGTCAGACAGCTCATTTATCAACCGATAAGACCTAGCCGGCTCCGATTCCTGGGACGAATCAGCACTCGAACCGGCCTCTGTCGATGCGGATCGCTGCCTCGCCAACGCCTGTTGGGCCTGCAGCATCAGTTGCATGGCTTCGGCGGCAACGGTCCGGTCCTGCCCGGACGGTTCCGCCGGTGCCAACGCGGCGGCACGCACCGTACGCATCTTGTCAATGGTCGCCTGGGGATGGCCGGAGACTGGAGAGATATCGATCTGAACCTCGCCGCCAACGGCGTACTGGACGCCATCGGGCCCCCGTTGATAGGTGTAGCTGGGCGCGCTGGCGTACTGGCCACCAACAGACTGGTGCGCCTGCTCGTGGGCACGCACCTCTCGATCACGGGCTTTCAGCTCGGCCAGAACCCGCAACTGGGCCAAATCCTGTTGCTGCGGATTGCTCGCACTCCCCCGACGTTCGAGCGAATCTGTCGGGGCCGGGCCGGACGCCTGCGGTAACTGAGGATAAGACGGGGAAAAGGCGGGACCAGCGATCATGGCTCAATCACCCAGTCAGTCGCGAGGCAGGAAACGGGCTGATTCACCGGGTATCCGGCATCAAGCCATGATGTCGAGCAACGTCCCGAGGGTTTCATCGGCGGTTTTGACAACCTGCGCGGAGGCTTCAACACTGCGTTGGTAGAGTTTCAGGTCGATGATGGGCTCAATCAGACCCGCGCCGCTACCCGCCGAACCCTGGGGCCCGTCAACACCCCCGCGGGCAATCTTGCGTGCGGCGTTCTCCATTCCCAGCATGCCTTCCTGCATGCCTTGAATACCAATGGCCAGGGTGTTGTTGATCATACCGGGTGCCCGATTCAGTGACGATTACTTGACCCAATTAAGACACAAACATGGTCAATTTTCAAACAATACATCCACCACAAGGTTTTCAGCCAGCGCCTTGGGGTCTGGCGTCGGCTGCCAGGGCAGCACTCCCAGACACGGAGCGCCCAGGTGTCCGAGCAAGTAATTAAGGGTATCACCTTCACAACTCATGGCTTCCGGATCCGGCCGATTAGCGACCCATCCGGCAAGCGCCAGGCCATCACTGCGTATGGCTTCCGCAGTCAGCAGGGCGTGATTAATGCAGCCCAAGCGCAGCGGGACAACCATGATCACCGGCATATCCAACGCCTGCGGTACCCGGGCATAGGTTTCGCGGTCGTTCAACGGCACCCGCCAGCCACCGGCGCCCTCCACCAGCATCAGGTCGCCAGGGTGCATTTGCAGTCCACGACAGAACCCCACCAGGCGCTCAGCCGCAAGCCGACGATCCTCCTGGGCCGCCGCCACGTGTGGGGCGATGGCAGGCTTGAGCGCAATGGGGTTCACCTGTTCGTAACTGAGCGATTCGCTCATCGAGGCCATCAACATCACGGCGTCTTCGTTTCGCAGCCCTTCCGCCGTCTCATCACAGCCGGACGCAATGGGCTTCATGGCCAGAGTCCGCCGCCCCTGGGCATTGGCCGCTTCCAGTATCGCGGCCGACACCAGCGTCTTGCCAACGCCGGTATCGGTGCCGGTTATGAAATAGGATCTTTTTGCCATCTCTTTTCCCTTCTCTTTAGCAGATTCGACCAGCGTTCAGTCTCAGACCTTTCGGCACTGCAGGTAGGCCGCTTCGTAACTCGCCTGAACGCTGTTTCCATCACCGGGATAGGCCTCGCAAAGCCGGCGCATGCGGCCAGGAGCCGTTACCGTCCTGCGGCGGCTCTCGCCCTTGTACTGAGCCCCCAGACTCTTGAGCTCCTTGAGCAACTGCAGTGGCGAATCGTAGTCCAGTCGAACCGTCTCATAATGGAGGACCGTCGAGGGGCACACCTCATCCACCATCTGGGCCAAGTCGGCGGGGTGCTCGAAGCGATTGACGTGATCACGACCGGGATCGACAACCCGCCAAGCCTGCGCAAGTTCCCGCAGGGTGCCGTCCACCAGGGTGGAACAAACCAGTAGGCCGCCAGGCTTGAGCACCCGCATACATTCCCGCAATACCGGCCGGGGATCGGCACACCATTGAATCATCAGATTGCTAAAGACCAGATCGACACTTCGGTCTGCCACTGGCAACTGTTCAGCGTCGGCCACCAGCCAGCTGGCCTTGACCGGCCGGTGCGCTCGAGCGTAGCGAATCATCGATTCGGACAAATCCACGCCGGTGAGGGCCGCTGCGCCAAGGTGAGCCTGAAGCTCACCGGCAAACTGGCCGGTACCACAGCCAAGGTCCAGCACCTGCCCCGCCCCTGAGCCCGGTAGGCACAGCTCCAGCAGCCGCTGCCCCATATGCCGCTGAAGTCGGGCAGCGCCATCGTAAGACCCGGATGCGCCACCAAAATCCCTGGCTACGGTATCCTTGCCCGCAATGGGAAGGCGGGCGTCCTGATCCGGGTTTCGCCCAGACTGCATTGTTTCGGCCATCACGCCACCCCCTCGCACGCATTGACGAAGCCGCGCACCAGTTGTCGACAGCGCGCCATGGCATCACCTCGGGGCCAGTGATTCAGGTCGGCAACGCGCTCGCCCCGTGCCCGCTTCGACAATGTAGCGTCGGCCATGGCGGCATTAACCACCTGATCCCGGTCGCCCCAGACATGCAACGCCGGTCGATCCAGCCTTTGCCATAGCGAGCGTTGATCGGTAAGGGCCAGCCAATCCAGCGTTTTGGCCAGCATCTGCGGGGAAAACTGCTCGGTTCTGGCCAGCCAGGGCTTGAGCGCTCGCCTGGCCTCAGCTTCATCGGGATCCCCCAGCGTCTGGAGCATCAGGAAGCGCTGCCGGCAGCGCTGGGCATCCCGCTGCAGCCCTTCCGCAAACTGATGAAACTGGGCGGCGGCCATACCCTGGGGCCACTGCTGCGTGGCAACAAACTTCGGAAAACTGCACAGCGTCACCACGCTCCGAACCTGTGCCGGCGCTGCTTCTGCCGCTGCCATGGCCACCTGTCCACCCAACGACCAGCCAATCCACAGTGCCGGCCTGGGAAACCGCTTGGTGAGCTGCTCCGCCAGCGCGGAAACGTCAGGGCATGTGCCCACACCTTCATCATCCAGGCTCACCGGGAATACCGGTGCGGGCCAATCCTCCACCAGCGGCATGACCATGTCTACGGAAACGCCCCAGCCGCCGATCAGCACCACCGGAGGGGATTGAGTCTTCGGGCTCACGCCATCACGCCCCGGCCAAATCGGCACATTGCGCCAGGCCCTCCAGCAACCGCTCCAGCTCGGCATCGGTATGGGCCGCACTGAGGGTTACCCGCAGCCGGGACTCACCTTCCGGCACCGTTGGCGGGCGTATGGCAGTGACCAGCAAGCCCATCTCCTCGAGCCGACGGCTGAGTTCCAAGGCACGCCAATTGTCGCCGACCAAAATGGGCTGGATCGGCGTTTGCGAGGGCATCAGCCGATAGCCCAGCGCCTGTGTGCGATCACGAAAACGCTTGATCAGGCGTTGCAGATGGGCACGCCGCTGAGGCTCCGCGGTAATGATATCCAGCGCGGCACAGGTGGCCTCCGCCAGGGCGGGCGGCATGGCGGTGGTATAGATGTAGGTGCGGGCTTTCTGTACCAGGTATTCGGTCAACAGCTCGGGCCCGGCGACAAAGGCGCCACTGGTGCCCACCGCCTTGCCCAGGGTGCCGATCAGCAGGGGCACCTCGTCCTCGGACAGCCCCAACTGTTCCAGCGAGCCCCCGCCGTGTGTCCCGAGCACGCCGACGCCGTGAGCATCATCCACCACCAGCAAGGCGTCGGATTCGCGGCAAAGTGCGGCCAGCTCCTTCAACGGCGCCAGATCGCCGTCCATGCTGAAGACTCCATCGGTCACCACCAATTTGTGGCCGCGGGTTTGCGCCAGCTGATCCGCCAATACCTGGACATCGTTGTGGGGGTAGCGCTTCACCTTGGCCCGGCTGAGGATACAGCCGTCGATGATGGAGGCATGATTCAATCGGTCAGAGAAGATGGTGTCGCCACGCCCGGCCAGCGCCGAGATCACACCAAGATTGGCCATGTAACCGGTGGAGAAGAATAATGCCGAGCTGCGGCCGGTAAACGCGGCGAGCCGCTGTTCCAGGCGGTGGTGAGCCTGGTGATGCCCACAAATCAGGTGCGAGGCGGCGCCACCCACCCCGACCCCGGCTACCGCTGCCGCCAGCGCGGCAGACACGGCAGGATGACTGGCCAGCCCAAGGTAATCGTTGCTGCAGAACGCCAGCACCGGCTTGCCATCGGCGGTCAGCGCCGGCTGCTGAGGTCCATCCACCAGCCGCCGGGTGCGATGCAAGCCAGCCTGTTTGCGCGTTTCCAGCTCACTAGCAAAATCACGCAAGGACTGAACCTCAGGCGGATTCGCGCGTGGCGTCGTAGAACATATGGCGGGTTTGTTCGTACTCCACTGCGTCCGCCAACGCCTCCACGTGTTCTTCCTCGGTGTGGCTCTGTTCCCGCTGCTCAGGACGGATGCCGAGTCGCTTGAACAGCTGCCGGTCATGGTCCGCTTCCGGATTGGCGGTGGTCAGGAGTTTTTCGCCGTAGAAGATGGAGTTGGCACCGGCCAGGAAACACAGCGCCTGCATCTGATCGTTCATGTTTTCACGACCCGCGGACAGCCGCACGTGAGACGCCGGCATCATTATGCGCGCCACCGCGATGGTGCGAACGAAGTCGAACGGGTCGAGATCGTCCACCTGGTCAAGCGGTGTACCCTCCACCTTGACCAGCATGTTGACCGGGACACTCTCCGGGTGCTGCGGCAGGTTGGCCAGCTGTACCAGCAGCCCGGCACGGTCGGCAAGATCTTCACCCATACCCATGATACCGCCACAACACACCTTCATGCCGGCCTTGCGCACGTTGTCCAGCGTATCCAGTCGGTCCTGGTAAGTGCGTGTGGTGATGATGTGGTTGTAGTATTTCTCGGAGGTATCCAGGTTGTGGTTGTAATAGTCCAGCCCGGCGTCGGCGAGTTCCCCGGCCTGGTCCTCGTTCAACATTCCCAGGGTCATGCAGGTTTCGAGTCCCAGTGACTTGACCCGTTTCACCATATCCAGCACGTAGGGCATGTCTTTCTTGGACGGACTGCGCCAGGCTGCGCCCATGCAAAAACGCGAAGCGCCTTTCTCTTTCGCAGCATGGGCCTCGGCCACCACCTTCTCAATTTCCAGTAGCTTTTCCTTCTCCAGACCGGTGTTGTAATGACCACTCTGAGGACAGTACTTGCAGTCCTCCGGGCAGGCGCCGGTCTTGATGGAAAGCAAAGTGGAAACCTGCACCTCATTGGGATCGAAATGCTCCCGGTGCACGCTCTGAGCCTTGAACACCAGGTCGTTGAATGGCATTTCGAGCAAAGCGCGAACTTCGGCAACGGTCCAGTCGTGACGAATGGCGGTGGCGGTCATGTGAGGGTCCTGTTAACGTTTTGGGCATTCGGGGCAGCAGATACCGGCACCGCCCGGATTCATGGATGGCACAAATGATAAAGGGACTGCTCTCGCTGTCAACCCAATTTAAACTAAAGGTTAACAGCACCATTGATCACCACACCCTCTGCGTCGCCTGCCTGGCTCCGGGGGCGACCAGCGGCCTTTGCCCCCAATGCCTCGCCCAGCTGCCCCGCAACCGCTGGGCTTGTCGGCGTTGCGCCCTACCGCTGCCGGGAACCGCTCAACCTGAAGCCCTATGCGGGCAATGCCAGACTCAGCCGCCACCGTTTTGGCTGACCGAGGCCCCGTGGCTCTACCACTTCCCGGTCGATCAGCTGATTGGCCGCTACAAATATCAACGCCAGCTCAGCCTGGGCCACCCGTTGATCCACGCCTTTGTTGATCACATGGCGCAGGTGCTGGAGACACATCCAGAGCGTCGACCCGAACTGATGGTACCCAGCCCCATGCACCCCAAGCGGCAGCGCCAACGGGGCTTCAACCAGGCAGAGGACATCGCGGAACAGCTCGGCTGCAGGCTCAACATCCCGTGGAGCATTACGCTGATTGAACGTTCCCGGTCGGCACGCAGACAGTCCGGGCTCAATCGCCAGCAGCGCCAGGACAACCTTCGAGGTATTTTTCAGGCGCGTGGTCGCGCCCCTCGGCGGGTCGCCATCATCGACGACGTGATGACCACCGGTGCCACCGCCCGCGCGCTGGCTCAGGCGTTAGCGAGCGCCGGCGCCCAAGAGATCCAGGTCTGGGCGCTGGCCCGTACGCCATAGAGCCTCACCTGGTTAGTTCATTAACCAGACAGGGCCCTATGGCAAAGCTCGCACGACCTCCTCGGCAATGGCCAGGCTGGCGGTCAGCCCCGGCGATTCGATGCCGAACAGCTGCACCAGGCCTGGAACGCCGTGGCTAGCGGGCCCCTGGATGACAAAGTCAGCATCGGGCTCTCCGGGCCCGGCCAGTTTAGGCCGAACCCCGGCGTAGCCAGGCTGCAGCCGCGCGACGTCCAGCGCCGGCCACCACTGACGCACGGCGCTGGCAAAGGCCTCGGCACGCGCCTTGTCGACTCGATAATCCGGCTGCGCGATCCACTCAACATCCGGACCAAAACGCAACTGCCCGGCCAGGTCGAGCGTAAGATGAATGCCCAACCCACCAGGTTCCGGTACCGGATAGACCAGCTGTCGAAACGGGTGCCGGCCGCTGTAGCTAAAATACACGCCACGAGCATAATAAGGCGTGGGACAGGCGTCGGCTGGGTAGCCCTGCCAGTGCTGCGCCAACGGCACCGCCCCCAAACCGGCGGCATTCACCACGCAGTTGGCCCGCACCCGACAGGGCACCGCCCCGCCAACAACCAACGTATGCTGGCCAGCGCCGTCGTCGACCGAACTTTCGACCGACGCCACCGGCGCCCGGCAGATCAAGGTCCCACCGGCGGATTCCAGATCAGCCAACATCGCCAGCATGAGCTGATGACTGTCAACGATGCCGGTTTCAGGAGAATACAGTGCCGCTGCCGCGTCCACACCGGGCAAGGCGTTGCTGACATCGTTACGTCCGGCAAACGCCAGCGCCACGCCATTGCCGGCCGCCTGCGCCTGAATCCGTTCCAGCACGTCGATCTGCTGCGGCGTAACGGCGATGATCCACTTGCCACACTTACGGTGGGGCACGCCACGTTGCTGGCAGAACGGGTACAGCAGCTCCCGGCCGCGCACGCAGGTGGCCGCCTTAATGGACCCCTTGGGGTAATAAATCCCGGCGTGAATCACTTCGCTGTTGCGAGACGACACACCCTCACCAAACGTCGCTTCCCGCTCAAGCACCACCACCTGCCGCCCCTGCAGGGCCAGCGCCCTTGCCACGGCAAGACCTATGACGCCACCGCCAATCACCGCCGTTTCCACTGTCAGTGTTTCTTCGCCGCTCACCGCCGTTTCCTCACCCCAAAAACGGCAGGGTAACGCAAAGCCGTCCGATTCTGAAAAACGCCTGTGCTGCCCTTAGTCAGGCTTGTACGAACAAGATATACTTAGCGCCGAAGAAAACCTGTGCAGGGAGCATAATTGGATATGTCGGACCGGAAGCAGTTCCTGGTGGTGATGGTCGTAGCGGCGCTACTTGTCAGCTGGTTAGGCTGGCGCGGCTTTGTTGTGACCAGCCTGAACCAAAGACTCAAGGACGATCCGGTGGTTGCCGACTACCCATACCAGCACCGGGTGCTGCGGGTTGAGGGCGGCACCGCCATCATGAGCTCACTGCGATCCCATGATGTATCCACCCGAGAGGCGCTAACCACCCTCTTTCCCAGCATGAAGTCCCTGCCCGACAATCATCGCGAGTGGCAACGGGCCGAGCGCGAGTTGGCCAGGGTGCAGGCCCGGGCCGGCAACCTTATTCTGCAGGCTTCCAGCATTTCCCGTATACGGTGGGAACTGGACAACAACTGGTACCATCTCACCAGGATGCAGAGCAACAGCTTTCACTGACAAGACCCTATGACCAACAGCTCACACCCCTACGATGCGCTCTCCCCGGACCAGATTCTCGATGCCGTGGAAGCTCAAGGTTTTGTGGTAAACGGCCGGTTGTTCGCCCTGAACAGCTACGAAAACCGCGTGTACCAGGTTGGCCTCGAAGAAGGCCCTCCTATCATCGCCAAGTTCTATCGACCAAACCGCTGGACTGAGGCGCAGGTGCGCGAAGAACACGACTACGCCAAGGAGCTGGCCGCGGCCGATGTACCCCTGATTGCCCCAATAGCCATGCCGGCCTCCGGCGACACGCTTGGACGCCATGGCGATTTCCTGTTCACCCTGTTTCCTCAACGTGGCGGCCAGGCACCGGACACCAGCACGGAGGACACCCTCTACCGGCTTGGGCAGTGGCTCGGGCAGTGGCACAATATCGGCGCCACTCGATCGTTCGAGCATCGGCCGGCCTTCTCAATACTCGCCGGCATCACCGATAACAGTCGCTACCTGACCGACCACAACTGGGTGCCGGCAGACTTGCGGCCCGCCTGGGATAGCCTGATCCCCGATCTGATCGACACCTGCGCCCGCCGTATCGACGATGCCGGTCCTGTAGAGACCCTACGCCTGCACGGCGACTGCCACGCCGGCAACATCCTGGTGCGGGACGAACAGATGCTGTTTGTCGATCTGGATGATTGCCGCATGGGACCTGCCGTCCAGGATCTCTGGCTGCTGCTGAATGGCGCCGAAGCGGACCAAGGCGCCCAGTTCGGCGAGCTGCTGGAAGGGTACGAAATGTTCCGTGAGTTCAACCGTCGCGAACGCTACCTGATCGAGCCACTGCGCTGCTACCGCCAGATTACCCACAGTGCCTGGCTGGCCCGACGCTGGGATGACCCGGCCTTTCCCCGCTACTTCCCCTGGTTCACCCAGCCCAGGTATTGGTCCGATCAGATCCTCGCCCTGCGCGAGCAGCTGGCCGCCCTGCAGGCGCCGCCGATCGCCATTCCGGGCCAGTACTGACCCTGCTTTCACCACTTTGTCTGGAGCTATCCCATGAGCCAATCCGAGCGCCGCTACTCCGTTCGCACCCTGATCGCTGCGGCTTTTATCGCCATGGTGGTCACGGTACTCACCCTTGAAACGAGTGGCCGTATCGATCACTCCGGCAGTAAAACCGACGTGCCGGTAGGCGAGTTCAAGGCCATTCATCTAACCCCCGGAACAGACGGCGTTCGCATGTCGCCAAAATCGTCCGAGCTGCACGCGGTCTGCGAGCAAGGCTATCTGGCCATTGCCTCCGACGTCGACCCCGCGTTCCGCGCCATCCTGGTGGACTACAAGAATCGCGGCGTGCGCTGTGGCCAGCTCCGCGCGGGCGCGGTGAACCCAGCCGCCGGCGAGGCGCCTCAATGAGCAAGCGCAACCCCCCACCCCAGACTACCGATCGACTGTTCGCCGAACAGCAGCCACGCACCGACTTTCGGTTCGACGCCTCGGTGGCGCGCGTGTTTCCGGACATGATTCGGCGCTCGGTGCCGGGCTACACCACCATCATTCCCATGATCGAAGTGATTACCGAACAGTACGCCCAGGCCGGCAGCCATTGCTACGACCTCGGCTGTTCGCTGGGCGCGTCCACGCTGGCCATGCGCCATGGCATCCCCTTCGACGATTGCAGCCTGGTCGGCGTGGATAATTCCAGTGCGATGATCGAACGCTGCGAGCACCACATTGCCCTGGATGACCATCCGCTGCCGGTGACGCTGCGCTGCGAAGACATTCTGCAGACCCGGCTCGACGACGCGTCGGTGACCACACTGAACTTCACCCTACAGTTTGTGGCACCGCAGCGCCGGCAGGAACTGCTGACCCGAATCGCAACGGCGACTCGCCCGGGCGGCGCCCTGATTCTGTCGGAAAAGATCCTCTTCGAATCGCCCCAGGAACAGGATATCCAGACCCGGCTGCACCACGAATTCAAACGCGCCAACGGTTATTCAGATCTGGAAATCAGCCAAAAACGCTCGGCGCTGGAACGGGTGCTGATTCCCGAGACCCTGGCCGAACACCGGACCCGGCTGCAAGCGGCCGGCTTCGACCAGGTTCTGGTGTGGTATCAGTGTTTCAACTTCGTGTCCATGCTGGCCCTCAAATCCATCTGAGCCTTCGAGTCGATCCATGACCACGTTTGACTGGCAGCGCTGCTTCGCGCCCCTACTCGATAACCTTTCCGCCACTGGCCTGGAGGACTGGGCCGCCCGTTTGCGAGAGCAACTGACCTGGCGCTTTGAGGACAACCCCCACGGCGATGTCCAGCGCTGGCACAAGGCACTGTCCCGGCTGCCCGAGCTCGCCAATGCCACCGTTGACCTGCAGCGCTCGGCCATTACCCTGCGCACAGATACCGCGGACGGCCATCAGGCGGAGACACTGGAAGCGGGTCTGCGCGGCCTGATGCCCTGGCGCAAGGGCCCGTTCGACTTCTTCGGCATCCATATCGACACCGAATGGCGCTCAGACTGGAAGTGGGATCGGGTCGCCCCCCATCTCGCCGACCTGGAAGGACGCCGAGTGCTCGATGTCGGCTGTGGATCTGGGTATCACTGCTGGCGCATGCTCGGCGCTGGCGCGCGGCGGGTGATCGGGATCGACCCCGGACTGCTGTTCCTGTTCCAGTTCCTCAGCGTCAAACGCTACCTGGTCGATGCGCCAGTGGATCTGCTGCCGATACGGATGGAAGACTTGCCGGCGAAGCTGGAAACCTTCGACACCACCTTTTCCATGGGCGTGCTCTACCACCGCCGCTCCCCAATCGATCACCTACTCGAGCTCAAGGACACCCTGCGGCGTGGCGGCGAACTGGTGCTGGAAACGTTGGTGGTGGACGGACCGGAAGGCTACAGCCTGATGCCTGAAGACCGCTACGGCCAAATGCGCAACGTCTGGTTCCTGCCCAGCTGCGACACCCTGTTGCGCTGGCTCGACCGCGCTGGTTATCGCAATGCCCGGGTCGTCGACGTCACCGCAACCACTACTGACGAACAGCGGACAACCGACTGGATGCGTTTTCAATCACTGACGGACTTTCTCGACCCTGAGGACCCGAGCAGGACGGTGGAAGGCTACCCTGGACCGAAGCGGGCCACGGTCATTGCCGAGAAACCCTGAAACCTGGCCCGCTGGCCACCACCGGAACTGGCTAGTGGGCAATTGACGGGTAGCAAAATGCAAAAAGGGCCAGCGGTTGTGCTGGCCCTTTTTTAGGCGCTTTCGTTCTACTTACTGACCAAACGGATGGCGCATGATGATGGTTTCAACCCGGTCCGGTCCGGTGGAGATAATGTCAATCGGCGCCTCGATCTGTTGCTCCAGGAACCGGATATAGGCCTTGGCGTTCTCCGGCAACTGCTCCAGCTTGGTCAGACCAACGGTGCTCTCCTGCCAACCCGGCAACTCTTCGTAGATTGGCTCGATATCGCGGTAGCTGTCGCAGCCGATGGGCGGACGCTGGATTTCGCCCTGCGGCGTCCGGTAGCCGACACAGACCTTAACGGTCTCCAGGCCGTCGAGCACGTCCAGCTTGGTCAGGCAGATGCCGGAAACGCTGTTGATCTGGATGGCATGACGCAGCGCCACGGCATCGAACCAGCCGCAACGGCGACCACGGCCGGTGGTCGTGCCAACCTCGTTACCTTTCACCGCCAGGTATTCACCGGTAGCATCGAACAGCTCAGTCGGGAACGGCCCGGAACCCACTCGGGTGGTGTAGGCCTTGGTAATACCCAGAACATAGTCAAGGAACATCGGCCCGAAACCAGAGCCGGTTGCGGTACCGCCGGCAGTGGTGTTGGACGACGTTACGAACGGATAAGTACCCAGGTCGATGTCGAGCAGGGAACCCTGAGCGCCTTCAAACAGGATATGCTCACCCTTCTTGCGATAGTCGTGCAGCAGATCGGTGACGTCCGCCGCCATCGGCAGGACCTCCTGACCCAGGGCCATTAGGTCAGCCAGGGCCTGATCCACGTCCACCGGTTCTTCCTTGAAGTATTCGGTGAGCATAAAGTTGTGATAACTCATGATATCCCGGAGTTTGACTTCAAAACCGGCGGCGTCGAGCATATCCCCCACCCGCAGACCGCGACGGGATACCTTGTCTTCGTAAGCGGGGCCGATGCCGCGGCCGGTGGTGCCGATCTTGTCGTTACCACGGGCTCGCTCACGAGCCTGATCGATACGGATATGGGTCGGCAGGATCAGCGGGCAGGCCAGGCTGATCTTGAGTCGATCCCGCACCGCGACGCCACGCTCTTCCAGCTCGCCAACCTCTTTCATCAGCGCTTCCAGCGACAGCACCACGCCATTACCGATCAGGCAGTTGACGTGCTCCCGCAGGATCCCGGATGGAATCAGGTGCAACGCAGTTTTCTTGCCTTCGATAACCAGGGTGTGACCGGCATTGTGCCCACCCTGAAACCGCACCACCGCGGCGACCTGATCGGTCAGCAGGTCAACAATTTTCCCTTTACCTTCATCACCCCATTGGGTGCCAAGAACTACAACGTTTTTACCCATGACTCTCTCTCGATGTGCCGCCACCCCAGGGAGCGGCAACGGTAAAATATCCAAAATGAATGCCGACCGCCAAGCAGCGGTTACAGGGTCTCCACAACCCACTGATCGCCCTGCTTGACCAGGACCCGATCGCAGCCACGCTTGCGCGGGTCTACCGCCTGATCTTCCGGTAAGGCCTGGACAACGACGTCGGTCTTTCGAAGTCCAGCAACAACGCCGCCTAAGGCCGCATCGTCACTGGCCGGCGCCCACACTGCGCCGCTGGACGGAACGCCACGCTCGCCCAGCGCCACCAGGGCACGGACATCCAGGCTGAAACCGGTGGCGGGACGAGCCCGACCAAAATCACTGCCGATGGCGTCATAGCGCCCACCTTTGGCAACCGCATCTCCGTGTCCGGGAGAGTAAGCCGCAAACACCAATCCGGTATGGTAGTTGTAGCCGCGGAGCTCACAAAAATCGAACCCAACACCGACTTCCGGATAGTCCCGGGTCAGCATGGTCGCCACTCGCTCCAGCTGGTCCAGTGCCTGAATCACCGTCGGCGATGCTCCCTGCAATACCTTGCGTGCCTGCGTCAGCGCGTCGAGGCCGCCAGTGAGAGCCGCCAGCTCCCGCAACCGGCCGCCGGCACTGTCAGCCGCGCAGTCGCCCAGCAACCGGTTGAGCTCCGGCACCGATTTCCGCCCCATGGCATCGAAGATCTCAGCCTCGGTGGCCGCGTCGAAGTTGGCTTCGCCAATCAGCGATTCGTAGATGGCTACATGGGCCAGATCCAGATGCACTTGCGGCAGACCGGAGACACGCAGGGTCTCCAGCATCAGGCTGATTACTTCCAGGTCGGCCGACTCCGAAGCGCTGCCGAACAGCTCGCACCCAGCCTGAATCGGGGTACGACCGGTCAACATGTGTCGTGGACGGGTATTCAACACATGACCGGCGTAACACAGTCGCGTGACCCCTTCCTGTTTCAGGGTATGGGCATCGATTCGGGCCGCCTGCGGCGTCATGTCGGCCCGCACCCCCATCATGCGACCGGTAAGCTGATCGGTCAGCTTGAAGGTCTGCAGCTCGAGGTCATGGCCGGTGCCGGTAAACAGGGACTCGAGGTATTCAATCAGCGGCGGGATAACAAGCTGGTAGCCCCAGCGTTGGCACGTGTCCATCACGTCCCGGCGAAGTGATTCGATGCGTCCGGCCAACGGCGGCAGAATATCCTCCACCCCGTCTGGCAGTAACCAGCGATCAGATACAGTCATGCGTTTCTAGTGTCCGTCTGTATCCCGGGGTACAGCCAAGCCGGTCCAGGATAGTAGAGAGTTGAGGGCCAGGCCCGTTGCGGAGCGGAAAACCAGACCAAAACCGGCGGAATTTTACACTGTTAATAGCCACAAAAAAACCGGAATGCCTAAAGAGTCTCCAAGCATTCCGGTTTGCGGATCAATACCAGTCTCAGTTGGCGCCCTGTGGGTCCTTCAGGAAGCGCAGGAAGTCACTCTCCGCATCGATGACCATCAGATCGTCTTTGCTGGCGAAGGTCTTCTGGTAGGCCTCCAGACTCCGATAGAACTGGTAGAACTCTTCGTTGGAGCTGTAGGCGTCGGCGTAGATGCTTGCCGCTGTACCGTCACCCTCACCGCGAGTGGATTCCGCCTTGGCGAAGGCCTCCGCCAGGATGACCGTACGCTGACGATCGGCGTCGGCCCGAATGCCCTCAGCGGCCTCCCGCCCACGGGAGCGGAATTCCTGAGCCAGCTTTTCGCGCTCGGTCGCCATGCGACGGTAGACGTTCTCGCTCACCTGCCCCGGCAATTCGATGGCCTTGACGCGAATATCCAAAACCTCGATACCGAACTCGGCGACGGAGGTTTCGTTAACCCGGTCCCGCAGAGTGTGCATCAGCTCATCACGCTGCCCCGACACCACCTCATGCATGGTCCGCACACCGAACTCGTCACGCAGCCCGTTGTCGACACGAGAAGACAACAGCGACTGAGCCCGCAACTCGTCACCGCCGGTGGCCCGATAGAACTCGTCCACATCACGGATTCGCCAGGCGATGTAGGAGTCCACATCCAACGGCTTCTTCTCGATGGTGAGGTATTGCTTGGAGGGTAGATCGTTAGTCAATACCCGCACGTCGAAACGGCGTATCTGGTCAATCACCGGCACCTTGAAATGAATCCCGGCCTGGATATCGGTTTCAATCAATTCCCCGAATCGCAGTAGCACACCACGATGGGTTTCCGGAATGATGTAGACGCTCGACAATACCAGCAGGACCACAATGAGGGTGCCTGCAAGACCCACAACTCCTTTAGGTCCCATAATTATCTCCCCCTCCGTACGCTGTTACCCTGTCTGTCCTGAATCTCCTGAACCACCCGTTCGGTGAGCGAACGGATGTCGCTTTCGGTCAGGCTTGGGTGCGGGCTCTGCATCGTGTCATCACGAGCGGCACTGCCGGCACGACCAACCAGACGATCCAGAGGCAGGTACAACATGTTGTTGCCACCTTTGGCATCCACCAGGATCTTGCTGGTGTTGGACATCACATTCTCGATAGCCTGCAGGTACATCCGATCGCGAGTTACTCTGGGTGCCTGCCGGTAGACCGCCAGCACCTCCAGGAAGCGTGAGGTCTCACCGTTGGCCCGTTCGATCACCTCCTCCTTGTAGGCCATGGCCTCTTCTACCATGCGCTGGGCACGGCCTCGTGCCTCGGGCACTACCTTGTTGCGGTAGGTTTCCGCCTCTTCCTTCAGGCGCTGCTCATCTTCCCGGGCGCGCTGCACTTCCCGGAAGGAGTCCTGCACCGGTGCCGGCGGCTGGGTGCTTTCAACGTTCACCCGGACGATTTCCAGCCCGGTGCCGTACTCTTCCAGGAACCGCTGCAGGCGCTGCTCCACACTCACCGCCAGTTCAGCACGACCTTCGGTCAATACCCCATCCAACAGCGAGCTGCCCACCTCATGGCGGAGCGCGCTATCGGTGGCGAACGCCAACGCCTGGTTGGAATCGCGAACATTGAGGACATAGTCCCGGGCACTGGCAACACGGTACTGAACCTGCAGTTCCACGGTCACCAGATTCTCGTCCTGGGTTAGCATCTGCCCGCGGGATTCAGCGTTCCGCACGTTGGTTACACGGACCTTGGTGACATCGTCAATGAGCGGGACCTTGAAACGCAGACCGGGGCTCTCGGTCTTGTGGTACTCACCAAAGCGCAGTACCACCGCGCGCTCCTGCTCGTCCACGGTGTAGAAGGACTGGAACAGAACGTAACCAACCAGCAGGATGCCGACCAGAGCCAGAATCGCGCCGAAGCCGCCGCTGCTGTCAGAGGAGCCGCCGGTACCGCTTGATTTACCGCCTTTGCCGCCCAGCATCTTGTTGAGCCGGTCGAGCCCTTTTTTCAGTGCCTCGTCCAGATCTGGGGGCCCTTGGTCGTTGCCACGACGACCACCCGTTCCCCAGGGGTCATTGTCGTTTCGGTTTCCACCCGGTTCATTCCAGGCCATAGTCCTCTCCGTTCTAAACTGTTCGAATGGCTGCAAATACTAGGGATTTATCGACGCGCGGGCAATAGCAACCAACCTACAAAGCGCCATCATCCCCTGCACCCTCCAGGCGAACATCGCTCTCGCTCAGGCCCGCTCGCCTTAGCAACTGTAGCCAGTCCCGCTCCTGAAGGCGAACTTCCATGACCGTGTCACCGTTGTCACGATGCCGTTCGCTGAGTACCGAGCCTGCCTGGTGCAACAAGGAGCGAAACTTGCCGTCGGCGGGCCCCAACACCACAAACTGGTGCAACACCCTCTCCGCCAGGCGCTCCACGATGGCATCCGACAACTCGGTCATGCCGTCGCCGGTAACCGCGGACACCCAGACCCGCATCGGCACACCCTGTTCGTTTCGCTCCACCCGGGGCCGAAAATCATCCAGCAGGTCGATCTTGTTAAACACCTGAAGCACCGGCACCTCATCGGCGCCAATCTCCAGCAGCACCTCCTCCACCTGATCGATGTTGTCATCGCGACGCTCATCACGGCAATCGATGACGTGAAGCAGCAGGGTGGCGTCGGTGGTTTCCTCCAGTGTCGCTCGGAAGGCCTCCACCAGCTTGTGGGGAAGGTGCCGGATAAATCCCACGGTATCGGCAATTACCACGGCCCCGATGTCTGGCAGCTCCAGCCGACGCAGGGTTGGGTCCAGCGTGGCGAACAACTGATTGGCGGCGTAGACCGTAGACTCGGTCATTTGATTGAACAGCGTCGATTTGCCGGCGTTGGTATAGCCCACCAATGACACCGTCGGAATGTCCGCGCGATGGCGTGCCCGCCGGCCCTGGTCCCGCTGTTTACGAACCTTCTCTAGCCGGCGGTGAATCGATTTGATGCGCTCTCGCAACAGCCTGCGGTCCGTTTCCAGCTGGGTCTCACCGGGCCCACGCAGGCCGATACCGCCCTTTTGCCGCTCCAGGTGGGTCCAACCCCGAACCAGTCGGGTGGACAGATGTTCCAACTGAGCCAGCTCAACCTGCAACTTCCCCTCGTGGGTTCGCGCCCGCTGGGCAAAGATGTCCAGAATGACACCGGTCCGGTCCAGCACCCGGCATTTCAGCTCCCGCTCCAGGTTACGCTCCTGACTGGGACTGAGGGCGTGATTGAAGAGCACCACATCCGTCTCATAGAGCTGGATCGCCTGGCGAATCTCCTCGAGCTTGCCTTCGCCCACGAACAACCGTGGACTGGGCTGGTTCCGAGAGCCGGTGACCGTTGCTACCGCCTCAACACCCGCCGATCCCACCAGATCGACAAACTCGCCCAGATCCTCGCCATCGGCCTGGGACGAAAACTCGATATGGACCAGGATCGCCCGCTCACCGACATCAGGACGTTCAAACAAGGGACTCAGACTCCAAAGCCAAAACTGACACACAAGAAAAACACAGATACCCGCGCTTTCGGACACCAGGGTTCACGATGTCCAAAAGGGCGGGTGCAGACTGGCCCGAAAGCCAGAAATAACGGGGAACGCTATCAGCCTTCGGCTTCGCCTTCACCGGCAGGATTTTGCTGCGGAATGCGAACGTTACGGGCGGGCACCACGGTCGAAATCGCATGCTTGTACACCATCTGGCTGACGGTGTTTTTCAGCAGAATAACAAACTGATCGAACGACTCGATCTGGCCCTGCAGCTTGATTCCATTAACGAGGAAGATGGATACCGGAATTCGCTCCTTGCGCAGTGCATTGAGGTAAGGGTCTTGTAGAGAGTGCCCTTTTGACATGTATTTTCTCCTGTAATTTATTAAAGCGGATCGTCTTAGTCAGTTTAATGTGGTGCGAGCCCCGACTATTTTCAAGGCGGCGTCGGCATTTTGCCCGGACTCCGAGTCAAGCCAGTTAACGTCTGGCCACTTCCTTAGCCAGGTCAGCTGACGCTTGGCCAACTGCCGGGTTGCCGCCACGCCCGTCGACACCAGGGCATCCCGGTCACTATCCCCGGCCAGGTAAGCCCAGGCCTGGCGATAGCCAACGCATCTCATGGAGGGTAAATCCGGGGTCAGGTCGCCCCTCGCCATTAGCGCCCGAACTTCATCCAGAAAGCCTTGATCCAGCATTTTCAGGAACCGGAGGCGAATTCTCTCATGAAGCACTCGTCGCTCTGAGGGGGCAATCGCAAGCTGCACCACAGTATACGGCAGAGTTGACGATTCGTCTGCCTGCCACTGCGTAAAATAAGGGTAATCCTCAATATCCTGGTGAGAATCGCCCGTCTGTTGCGACTGCGCGGATTGCCAGATCCGGGATATTGGCTTGCCAGTAATCCGAATCACTTCCAGGGCACGCAGCAGTCTCTGGCGATTATTCGGATGGATCAATGTGGCCGCGGTGGGATCCCGTCGCGCCAGCTCGCGATGCAGTTCCGCCCAGCCCCGCAGCTCGGCCTCCTGCACCAGCGCCTGCCGAATTGCCGGATCTGCCGACGGCAGATCGGACAGACCGTGCAACAAGGCTTTGAAGTACATCATAGTGCCGCCCACCAGAAGTGGAATACGACCTTCAGCGGTGATATCCGCCATTTCACGCAACGCATCGCGGCGAAAATCCGCCGCTGAGTAAATTTCCGCCGGGTCGCAGATATCGATCAAGCGATGGGGGGCGCGCGCCAGCTCGACGGCATCGGGCTTGGCGGTACCAATGTCCATGTCGCGGTAGATCATCGCCGAATCGACACTGACGATCTCGCACGGCAGGCGCTGGCACAGCTCGATGGCCAGATCGGTCTTGCCGGAGGCGGTGGGCCCCATAAGGAAAATGGCCGGCGGTAGCGCTCCGGCTGATTTGATGGAATCGGACATAGTAGCTAGCGCCCCCGCAGGAACAGTTTGTCCAGCTCGGCCAGGGTCAGCAGGGTCCAGGTCGGACGACCATGGTTGCACTGACCACTGCGCTCGGTGGCCTCCATGTCCCGCAACAGCGCATTCATTTCAGGGATGGTCAGCTGACGATTGGCCCGTACCGAGCCGTGGCATGCCATGGTGCCGAGCAGCTCATGGGTAACCGCCTCGACCCGGTCGCTCTGACCATGCTCGATCAGGTCAGCCAGGACATCTCTTACCAGCTGCTCGGCATCCGCGCCCCGCAGCAGGGCCGGCAACTGGCGCACCGCAATGGTTTCAGGGCCAATACGCTCGATCAGCAACCCAAGACGCAGCAGCTCTTCGCCATGACTTTCAGCCAGGGCCGCCTCTTTCTGGCTGACCGCCAGCGACAATGGCACCAGCAGCGGCTGGCTCTTGAGGTCCTGCGCCGCCAGCGCCAGCTTCATGCGCTCATAGGTGATGCGTTCATGGGCCGCGTGCATGTCCACGACAATCATGCCCTGATGGCTCTGGGCCAGAATGTAAATGCCATGAAGCTGGGCGACGGCGTAGCCCAAGGGCGGCTCGTCACCGTCCGATGACGGCCGCGTAGGAGCGGCCTCCAAGAGCCCTGAGGCGGGGACCGATTGCAGCCCAGACTCGGCAGCCGGCTCAACAGGCAAGGGTGTTTGCACCCCGCCGCCCTGATTCAGCGACTGGTAAAACGCCATCTGGTCTCGCGCTTCCCAGGTTTTCTGAGCGGGCTGCGGTCTGTGGCCAGCAAACGGCGAAGCCGCTGGCGCTGGCAGCTGGCCCGTGGCGGGGCCGGTGACCGGGCTGTCCATAGCGGTGCCGTCCGCCCCCGATTGCGCCATCGCACCGCGAAAATGGTCGTCGGGGCGCACATCCGCCAGCGCCTTATGGAGCGTGCGAAAAATAAAGTCGTGGACCAAGCGGCCATCACGAAAACGCACCTCGTGCTTGGTCGGATGGACATTGACATCCACCGTGGCCGGATCCACTTCAAGATACAGCACAAACGCCGGATGCCGGTTGTTGTACAACACGTCCCGGTAAGCCTGGCGCACCGCGTGGGCCACCAAACGGTCTCGGATCACCCGGTTGTTCACAAAAAAATACTGCAGGTCGGCCTGGCTGCGCGAGAAGGTTGGCAACGCCACCCACCCCCACAGCCGAAGCCCGGTGGCTTCGGCATCAATCACCACCGCATTATCGATGAACTTCTGCCCGCACAGCGCACCAATGCGCCGTTCCCGGTCCAGCTGGCTGGCCGCTGGGCGCAGGTTCTGAACCACCTTTTGGTTGTGGCGCAGGGTAAAGCCGGTATCGAACCGCCCCAGCGCCTGGCGTCGCAGACACTCCTCCAGGTGGTTGAACTCGGTTTTCTCGGTGCGCAGAAATTTGCGCCGGGCCGGCGTATTGAAGAACAGGTCGCGGACTTCCACCGTGGTTCCCACCGGATGGGCGGCCGGAGAGATCCGCGCCTCCATCTCCCGACCTTCCACCTCCACCCGGGAGGCGGCGTCCTGCTGTTCGGTGCGGGACGTGAGCGCCAGTCGGGACACCGAGCTGATACTGGCCAGCGCCTCTCCCCGGAAGCCCAGGGATGCCACGGCCTCAAGGTCGTCCAGGCTGGAGATTTTGCTGGTGGCGTGGCGACTCAGCGCCAGGGGCAAATCCGCCGCCCCGATACCGGAGCCGTTGTCTCGTACCCGGATCAGCTTCACCCCGCCCTGTTCAACATCCACGTCGATCTGGCCAGCGCTGGCATCCAGGGCATTTTCCACCAACTCCTTAAGCACCGAAGCCGGTCGTTCCACCACCTCTCCGGCGGCAATCTGGTTGGCGAGTCTGGGCGACAGGAGTTTGATGACAGACATGGAACAGAGCAGCCTCTGGTTGCGGCGACAGGAAAAACCCATTGAAGGAAGGCCGGGAACCTTGGCGTTACGCCTCGGCCTTCCAGGCTGGACATCATATCAGAAGGAACGGTGACGGCTCACCCATCGGCAAGCGGAAGTCGCAGGCCGAGCCAACCGCCGTCACCGCTCAGGAGGCAGGGATGCGAATGGTCTGGCCCACCACCACCCGGTCATTACTGAGGCCATTAAACCGCATCAATTCACTCACGGTTGTTTGGTTGTCCCTGGCCACCGCCGACAGGGTATCGCCCCGCCGGATCTGGTAATGACTCACGCCCTGGGTGCCCTGACGCTTCTGCCAGGCGACCAGGGTGCCGGGAGGCGGAGTGTGGTCGAAGTAGTCTTCAATACCGCTAAACACCGCCTGCGCCAGCTTGCGTCGATAGTTGCTGCTGCCCAGGTTGAGCTCTTCGTCCGGGTTGGAAATGAACCCGGCCTCAACCAATATCGAGGGGATATCCGGCGATTTGAGCACCACAAACGCCGCTTGCTCCACACCGGGCTTATGCAGCCGGGTCACCTGATCCAACTGGCGCAAGATGTAGTCACCCACGCCGATGCTGGCATTAATACTCGCGGTCATGGACAGGTCCAACAGCACGCCCGCCAGCGTATCGTCCTTGCCGTCCAGCGAGACCCCACCGGAACCACCGATCAGGTCGGAACGATTCTCGGTGCGCGCCAACCAACGGGCGGTCTCGCTGGTTGCTCCCCGCTGCGACAGCGCAAACACCGAAGCGCCACGGGGTTGTGGCGTGCGAAACGCATCGGCATGCACCGACACGAACAGGTCGGCGTTGTGGCGGCGCGCCAGCAACGTGCGCTCACGCAGGGGAATGTAATAATCTCCGCTCCGAGTCAAACGCGCGGCGTAGCCCGGCTTGCTCTCGATCAACTCCGCCAGGGTCTTGGCCAGCCGCAGCACCACATCTTTTTCCCGCGAGCCACGGGGACCGATGGCGCCCGGGTCTTCACCACCGTGGCCGGCATCGATCACCACGATAATGTCACGTTTGCCGGAGGCATCGTCGCTGAGGGTTGGCTGCGGCGTCGCCACTTGCTCAGCGCCGGCTTCCCCAACAAGGTCCAGCACCAAACGATGGCCGTATTGCTGATTGGGCTCCAACTGGAAGCTGCGAGGCTTGATCTCGCTCTCCAGATCCAACACCACCCGAAGATCGGTGCCATTTCGCGGCGCAGTTCGGATACGCCGAATGGGACTGCCGGCAAGCTCAAGTTGACTCAGGTTGGCGCTCAGGGTGGCATCGCGAATATCAATCACCAGCCGATCGGGGTTGGCGAGGGCGAAAATGTTATGGGTCACCGGAGCACCAACGTCCAGCACCAGACGCGTGTGATCCGGGGCTGGCCAGATCCTGGCGCCCTTCACCTCGGTGGCTGCACTGGCGTTCACGGCCACCAGCGCAGACACCAATGACAGCACCGCCAGCCGGAACCACCTACCGATCACGCCACTCATGCTATCCACCTACGCCTCCCTGGGTAGGACCGGCGGCCAACGCCAGCACAACCTGACTACCCCGCTTGGTTCCCGCGTTCAAATAGGCCATCCTGCCGCCCCCCTGCACCTCAAGACGAACCACCAGGTCCGGCTCCGGCAACACCCCCTGGCCTCGCTCCGCCCATTCGATCAGGCAGACATCGTCGCCAAGGAAATAGTCGCGAATGCCCATGTACTCCAGCTCCTCCGGATCGCCCAGACGGTACAGGTCAAAGTGATAGGCGACCGGCACCAGGTGTTCATATGGCTCCACGAGGGTGTAGGTCGGGCTCTTCACCGCGCCCTGGTGACCAAGACCACGCAGCACCCCCCGGCTGAGCGTGGTCTTGCCCATGCCCAGGTTGCCTTCGAGAAATATCGTCAAGCCACTGCCACTCGCCTGCACCCGGCGGGCAATCTCTCGCCCCAGCTGCTCCGTCTCGCCTTCATCAGACAGGGCGACCGAGCAGCGCACAGCCTCACTTGCCGTCAACGTCATCACTTAACCCCGCGTACTGCCTGTCCGAGCGCGACTTCCGCGTCACGAAGTAGACTCGGCAGCCTATCGATCACATCACCGGGCGACAGCCCCATATAGCCCACCAGGTCGGAGGCCCGGTTGGCACTGGCAAGATGCAGGGTTGCCCCCAGCTCTGTCGCTTGCTCTGCTGCACCCAACTGGGCCAGCAACGCGCCGATAATACCCGACAGCACGTCCCCCATACCACCGGTAGCCATGCCTGGGTTGGCGCCCTGCACGATGGCCAGACCCGCGCTGCCCGCCACCACGGTGCCGGCGCCCTTGAGCACGATAACGCCACCGTATTTATTGTGCAGGGCCGAGGCCGCAGCCAGGCGATCAGCCTCCACCTCGGCGACCGTCAGGTCCAGCAGGCGGGCGGCTTCACCGGGATGAGGGGTGAGGATATGGTTATCGGCCCTCACCGGCACCCGTTGGGCCAGCAGGTTCAAGGCGTCGGCATCCAGCACCTTGGGCTGCCCGCAGGCCAGCACCTGTTGCAACATCTGCTGCCCCCAGGCCGACTGCCCGAGACCGGGCCCACATACCAGTGTCGTTGCGTTCCGAATCAGCGGCGCCAGTTCTGAGCCATGGGTGACGCCATGAACCATGACCGACGGGCAGCGGGCCAGGGCCGGGGCAACGTGCTCGGGCCGGGTCGCCAGAGTCACCAGTCCGGCACCGGCCCTCACCGCAGCCTCCGCCGCCAACAGCCCGGCACCCCCAAAGCCCCGATCTCCGGCCACGATCAGCAGGTGACCGAAACGGCCCTTGTGGGCACAGGCCGATCGCAGCGGCAGCTGCCACTGCGCACTCGACCAATCAACCCGGCGCGCCGCGGGCTCCCCACTGAAACCGTCCAGCTGCGCCGCATCCACCAGCGCATCAAACAGCACCGAGCCGGCACAGGCGGGGCCCTGACCGGTAAACAGGCCAACCTTCAGACCGATAAACGTCACCGTCGCCGCAGCCTGGATGGCAACACCCGCAACGGCCCCGGTGCTGGCATCGAGCCCGGATGGCACATCCACTGCCAGCACCGGGGCTGCGGCCGAATTACAGCGGGCGATCATAGCGGCAAACTGCTCGCGGGGAACGCCGCGAGCGCCAGTGCCCAGCATGGCGTCAACAATCAGCTCCGCGCGACTCACCAACCCGGTCAGCTCCGCCTCGGTCAGTGCCTCCAGACGATGAATCGCGACGCCGTCGTTCACCGCGGCCTGCCAGGCCTGCCCCGCATCACCCTGGAGCCGCTCCGGCGCAGTCATGGCCAGACAGCACACCTCAAGGCCATGGCGCTTGGCAGCCGCAGCAACCAGATAACCGTCGCCGCCGTTGTTACCAGCGCCGCACACCACCAGCACAAGGCCTGGCTGTGGCCAGAGCCGCACCAACTGACGGAAGGTAGCGCTGGCGGCGCGCTGCATCAATTCGAAGCCCGGCACCTGCCCGCCATCAATCAAGTAGCGATCCATCGTCCTGACGACATCGGCGACGTACAGGGATTCTGGTAAGCTGTTAGCACCAGACATGATCATAAGGGTCTATCCCGGCAAAGAATTCGGATTAAGTAGATTGGCCAGAGGTCTGTAAAGAATAGCAAAACGGACGAAAAGGTCACAAATTAACCTTCCCTCATTACCAACCACCATGAGCCACTCTCTCGACAACCTGCCGGACACCATTCGCCAATGGGCCCGCGATCTCGGCTTCGCGGACATCGGCATCACCTTGCCTGACACCGGCAAACACGGCGAGTACTTGCAAAAGTGGCTGGCGGAAGGGCTCCATGGCGAGATGGAGTACATGGCGGATCATGGCAACAAACGCTACACGCCGGATGCCCTGGTGCCTGGCACACTGCGGGTTATTTCGGTGCGGATGGATTACCTGACCGCACCGGACAGCCCCGGTGATGTGCTGGCGAATCGGGAAAAGGCCTACATCTCCCGCTATACCCTGGGACGGGACTATCACAAGCTGATCCGGAAGCGGCTGGCGACTCTCGCCAAGCGCATCGACGACGCCGTGGCCGGCTACGATTTCCGCGCGTTCGTGGACAGCGCCCCGGTGCTGGAACGTGCCCTGGGACAGAAAGCCGGGCTCGGCTGGCAAGGCAAGAACACGATGCTGCTCAATCGCCAGGCCGGGTCGTTCTTCTTTCTCGGAGAAATTTTCACCAGCGCCCCATTACCGATAGACACCCCCTACGACAAGGAACATTGCGGTCGCTGTCGCGCCTGCCTCGATTTGTGCCCCACCCAGGCCTTTCCAGAGCCCTATCGCCTGGATGCCCGACGTTGCATCAGCTACCTCACCATTGAACTGAAAGGCAGCATCCCGGAAGAGCTGCGGCCACTGATGGGCAATCGGGTGTTTGGCTGCGACGACTGCCAATTGGTGTGCCCCTGGAACCGGTTTAGCAAAATCTCAGCGGAAGACGACTTCAAGCCTCGTCACCAACTCGACAACACCGAGCTGGCGACGTTGTTCCTGTGGAGCGAGGAGGAGTTTCTCAAGCGTACCGAAGGGTCCGCCATTCGACGCACCGGTTACGAGGGCTGGCTACGCAATCTTGCTGTGGGGCTGGGCAATGCACCCAGCACGATTCCGGTCATCGAGGCCCTGAAACGCCGGGCACAGCATCCCTCGGCACTGGTGCGGGAGCATGTTCTCTGGGCCTTGGTGCAGCATGGCATCGAGCCGGAATCACCCACCGGGCCTGAGCTTTAGGGCGTCGGATCGAGGCGAAAGAAACTGTCACGATAGTGCCGAAGCTCGGCGATGGAATCGCGAATGTCGTCCAGTGCCAGATGCGATCCCTTCTTCTGCACCCCGGCCAGCACATCCGGTCGCCAGCGGCGGGCCAGCTCCTTAATGGTGCTGACGTCCAGGTTGCGATAATGGAAGAAGCCCTCCAGTTCCGGCATGTACTTCACCAGGAAGCGACGATCCTGGCCGATGCTGTTGCCGCATAGCGGCGATTGCCCCGAGTCCAGATGCTGGCGCAGAAACGCCAGGGTCTGCTGTTCGGCAGCGACCTCGGACACAGTGCTCGCTTTGACCCGCTGGGTCAGGCCATTTTCGCCATGGGTTTTGGTGCACCATTCGTCCATGGCATCGAGCAGGCTGTCCGGCTGGTGAACCGCGATCACCGGCCCCTCGGCGATTATCTCCAGGTTGGAATCGGTCACAATGGTAGCGATCTCGATGATACGCTCACGCTCCGGATCCAGTCCGGTCATTTCCAGGTCGATCCAGACCAGGCGGTCAGTTGCGGACATGGGCACTCTCCACATTGTCGGGTTGTCATGGCGACGCCTGCCGCTGCAGGCAGACACTGGGCAAATAGCGTATGATGTTACACCATAACGACTCCCGATACCGACTCCCCGAACCTACTCCATGGCCAAACGTCGACTGAACAAGCAACAACAATGGCGCATCCGCAAAATTCAGGCGGAACGTGCCGAACGAGCACAACGCAAGGAACGCGTGATCGATCAGCAACTGGATTCTGGCGAACTGGGCGATGAACAAGCAGGCCTGATTATTGCCCACTATGGTCAGCAACTGGACGTTGAAGCGCTGGAGGGAGACCGGCAAGGCACCGTGTTTCGCTGTTTCGTGCGGGCCAATATCGACAATCTGGTGACCGGCGACCGGGTGATCTGGCGTGCCGGCGCGGAGAGCACCGGCGTCATCGTGGCACGCTCCGAGCGCCACACACTGCTGCAGCGGCCGGACAAGTTTGGCCAAATCAAACCGGTCGCCGCCAACATCGACCACATCATACTGGTCATTGCGCCGGAACCTGAGCCCCACGACAACCTGATCGACCGCTATCTGGTGGCTGCTGAAATCACCGGCATACCCGCGGTCATCCTGCTCAACAAACAGGACCTGATCAACGAACATAATCACCAGGCCATCGCCACCCTGCTTGCCCGCTACGAGCAACTTGGTTACCGGGTCGTGCGCACCAGCGCCAAGGCCCCCGATGGTGGCCCCGCGCCCCAGGTGCAGGAGCTGATTACCCGCCAGACCAGCGTGTTCGTTGGTCAGTCCGGAGTGGGGAAATCCTCCATCATACAAACCCTGCTGCCCGATGAATTCATTCGCGTCGGGGCGGTGTCCGAAAGTACTGGCAAAGGCACCCACACCACCACCACCGCCCGGCTTTTCCACCTGGATTGCGGGGGCGACCTGATCGATTCGCCGGGGATTCGGGAATTCGGCCTGTGGCACATGACCGCACAGGAAATCGAGTATGGGTTCCGGGAAATTCGCGAGCTGATCGGCCACTGCCGCTTTCGCAATTGCAGTCACCAGGGAGATCCGGGCTGCGCTTTTGACCAGGCGGTGGCCGAAGGCCGCCTGAGCCTGGAACGGCTGCACAGTTTTCATCGCATCTTGCAAGACATGGCCGAGCAACAGGCCCGAGGCCTGACCGTGTCCTAACCCGAGGCAGGCCCCGGATTACCAGCTCAAATCTTGCGGATCGGGCTCCGCCCGGGGCTCAAGCAATTCACCGCTCTCCAGCAACCGCCGCGCCTCCCGCTGCTCTTCCTCGGTAGGCGCGGTCAAATCGATCAGTGGCGCATTGGGGTCGGCCCGCCCCGCATTGTCCTGGATATCTTTCTGGGTCTTCTTGTTGAGCACGATGATGGAAATCCGCCGATTCACCGGCGCCGTGGGGTCGTCTTCATCGAACAACACCGAATCGCTCAGCCCCACCACCCGGGCAATCTGCGTTCCGTTCACGCCGCCGGCGACCAGCGCGCGCCGCGCCGTATTGGCCCGGTCGGCGGACAGCTCCCAGTTGGTGTAGCCAGGACGCCCACTGAAGGGGGTGGCATCGGTGTGACCAGTAAGGCTGAGCTTGTTGGTAACGGCGCTGAGCGGCTTGGCCAGCTCAAACAGAATTTCCTGGGAATAATACTTGAGCTGAGCCCGGCCGCTGTCGAACATCGGGCGCTGGGACCGGTCGACAATCTGTATCCTCAGCCCCTCATCGGTAATATCGATCAGCAACTGGTCCTTAAACTCCTGCAGAGTCTGGCTTTGCTCGATCTGCTCCTGCAAATCCTGGAACAGCTCCTGCATCTGCCGGCGCTCCAGGGTGTCCGCCAGCTCCTCGATACGCTGATCTTCCAGCCGGATCTCGGCATCCGCCACATCGGCATCGGTGGCATCCACCACCGAGGCACTGCCTCCCAGATCGACCGGATTGGGCGAGCCACCTTCGCTGAAGCCCACCGGATCCCGGAAATACCCTTCCACGCTACGAATCTGTTCCGGCGTGGCTGTGGCGGTCAGCCAGAGCACCAGGAAAAACGCCATCATTGCCGTAGCGAAGTCGGCAAAAGCCACCTTCCAGGAACCCCCATGGTGGCCACCGGCTACTTTTTTCACCCGCTTGACGATGATTGGCCTTTCTTCCACTACGTCACCCTAGCCCAGCAGCTTTGATTAAGGAGCCTCTGATTGGCGGTCACTTGGAACGCACATGATCATTGAGCTCCTGGAAGCCCGGGCGTTTGTGGGTCGGCAACGACTTGCGACCAAATTCTATGGCCATTTGCGGCGCCTGCCCGGACACGGTCGCCACGACGGCGGCCTTGACGCACTCATAGGCTTTAATCTCGTACTTGGCAGAATGTTCCAGTGCAATGGACATGGGCCCAACAAAGCCATAGCCCATGAAGATGCCCAGAAAGGTCCCGACCAAAGCCGCAGCGACACTGAGACCAATCCGCTCCGGCCCCTCGCTGAGGAAATTCATGGTGATGACGATACCCAGTACCGCCGCCACGATGCCCAGACCCGGCAAGGCGTCGGCGATCTTGTTCACCGCATGGGACGGTTCTTCCAGCTCATGGTGGCGACTGTCGATTTCGCTGTCCATCATGCCCTCCAGCTCATGGGGGGCCATGTTGCCGGAACTGATGATGCGCATGTAGTCGGTGATAAAGGCCATTAATTCCTTCGACTTCGCCACCGCCGGGTATCGGGAAAAAATCTGGCTGGATTCCGGGTTCTCGATGTCCTCTTCGATGGCCATCACGCCCTGCTTGCGTGACTTATCGAAGATGTCGTACAGCAGACTGAGCAGATCGAGATAGAACGCCTTGTTGAAGGGCGAGCCAACCAGCAGGCGAATGAATCCCTGAAACACCTGCTTGATGATATTGGGCGGGTTCGCAATGATAAAGGAACCAAGCGCCGCGCCAAATATGATCAGCACTTCGGTCGGTTGCCAGAGCACCAGCAGTGTTCCACCGTGAAGCACGAAGCCGCCGAGCACACAGGCAACGACGATAACTGCGCCAATAATCAATGCCATAGAGTCTACTTCACCCTGTTATCCAATTGCGCCGCCCCAATCATAGCAAGCACTGGAACGGTCCGCGAAAAACCGGTTCGCTTTTTGAGCATTCAGCCCGCCTGCGCAGCCACCCTTTCCAGGCCATGTCCAAATTCCGCTGCCACCTGCGAGGCAGACTTTGGTAGAATCACGCGCTTTCGGTGCAAGAGACTTCCCCAATGTTCGACAAGCTGTTCGTCCTCAGTCAATACGTTACTCCGCAACTGGCCGTCTCACGACTGGCAGGCAAGCTTGCCGACAACGATAAGGTGCCCGCCCTGAAAAACCAGGTGGTCAACTGGTTTATCGGCCGCTACGGCGTAGACATGAGTGAAGCGCTGGAATCCAACCCCTCCGCCTACCCGAGCTTCAACGCGTTTTTTACCCGGGAACTGAAACCGGGGCTGCGCCCTGTCGACGCTGATCCGAATACCCTGACCAGCCCGGTAGACGGCGCCATCAGCCAGCTTGGGCAGATCAGTGACGGCCGGGTCTTCCAGGCCAAAGGGCAGTCCTTCAGCCTCAATGAGCTATTGGGTGGCGACGAGCAGCGGGCCGCCCCTTTCGAGAGCGGCGAGTTCGCCACGATCTATCTGGCTCCCAAGGATTACCATCGCATCCACATGCCCATGGCCGGCACCCTGCGGGAAATGGTCTACATCCCCGGAAAACTGTTTTCGGTTAACCCGGTAACCGCAGCGAACGTACCTAATCTGTTCGCCCGTAACGAGCGGGTGGCCGCCATTTTCGACACCGAGATCGGCCCTATGGCCATGGTTCTGGTGGGCGCGATGATCGTTGGCAGCGTCGAAACCACCTGGGCCGGCGTGGTGGCTCCAGGCACCGGCCTGGTTACCAGCACACGCTATGAGCACATGAAGTCCCCAATCCATTTCAATAAGGGCGATGAGATGGGCCGCTTCCGGCTCGGCTCGACGGTAGTCATGCTGCTGCCGAAAGGTGCCGCTCGCTGGAATCCGGAGCTCGCGGCCGGCACCACCGTACGCATGGGCACGGCCTTTGGCAGCTGGAACTGACCAAAAAATGCGGGCGGGTCGACTCAGGCCCGCTCCAGTGGAAAGCTGACCACCTCGTCGATTCGCTCTACCCCGAGCTTCAACATCAGCAGCCGGTCCAGGCCCAGGGCAACGCCGGCGCACTCGGGCATGCCTGCGGCCAAGGCCGCCAGCAAGGCCTCGTCCACCGGCATAGGTGCCTTCCCCGCCGCTGCCCGAGCCGCATTATCCACCTCGAACCGTCGGCGCTGCTCGCTGGCATCGGTCAGTTCCCAGTAGCCGTTGCACAGCTCGATACCCGCGACATAGAGTTCAAACCGATGCGCCACTTGGTGACCGTCCTTGCTGGAGACCCGGGCGAGCGCGGCCTGGCTGGCCGGGTACTCCACGATGAATGTGGGCGGCTGCGCCCGTAACGCCGGCTCCACGACGTGACTCATCAGCAATTCCAGGCAACCATCCCGCCCCAGTTCCGCGGCAACGGAACGACCAACCCACGGCTCGCAGCGTGTAGCCAGCGCATCATCCTTAACGGTAAACGGATCCACCCCGGCGTAGAGCTGCATCGCGTCACGGTAACGCAGGGTCTGCGGACGCTCGCACCCCAGCCAGCCGCAGACGAGGTCGGCCACTTCCGCCATCAAGTCGACGTCTGACAGGCCGGGACGATACCACTCCAGCAGGGAGAACTCGGGGTTGTGGCGCCCGCCCCGCTCGCCATCACGAAACGCGCGAAAGACCTGATAGATGGCACCGGAACCGGCCGCTAGCAAGCGCTTCATGTGAAATTCCGGAGACGTCTGCAGCCAGCCGCGGGTCTGGCGGCAGCCTGGGACAGGAGACATCTCGACCGCAACGCTGTCGAGATGGAGATCGGTAACGCCGTGGCGGGCCAGCACCGGGGTTTCCACCTCGAGCACGTCCCGCTCGGCAAAAAAACTGCGCAGGTAGGTCAGCTGGCAGGCCCGCTGCCGCAGGGCCTGCATCGGGGCAGTGGGGAGCCAGTTGGTGGCCTCAACCATGCCGCCGGCTCGAATCAGGCGTTCTTGACGCGGTTGACGTATTCACCACTGCGGGTATCCACCTTCAGCACTTCACCGATGGAGATAAACAGCGGCACGTTCACCACCGCGCCGGTGGACAGCGTTGCCGGCTTGGAGCCTCCCTGCGCCGTGTCGCCTTTCATGCCCGGATCGGTCTCGACCACTTCCAGTTCCACGAAATTGGGGGGCGTTACCGTCAGGGGAGCGCCGTTGTACAGCGTCACGGTGTAGACGTCCTGCTCCTTCAGCCATTTCAGGGTATCGCCCACCGCCTTGGCGTCGGCAGCGTGCTGCTCGAAAGAGCCGTCGGTCAGCATGAAATGCCAGAACTCGCCATCGGTGTACAGGTATTCCATATCCTGATCGATGACATCGGCGGACTCCAGGCTCTCACCGGACTTGAAGGTTCGCTCCCAGACCCGGCTGCTCATCAAATTACGCAGTTTGACTCTATTGAAGGCCTGGCCTTTCCCGGGTTTAACGAACTCGTTGTCCAGAATCACACAGGGGTCACCGTCCAGCAAAACTTTAAGACCACTGCGAAATTCGTTGGTAGAATAGGATGCCATGATAAAACCACCTGAAAGAAAGCTGTTTGGAATCGAAAGGTCGCTATGATACAGCGAACTCCTACCGCGATAGAAGCCCGTCCGCAGGATATCGACAGCCATAGTTGGCAGCAGCTATTAGCCGATTCGGTAACCACCCCGGAAGCCCTGCTGCAGGAACTTGGGCTGTCCCCGCAGCGCTGGCTCAGCGGAGCCCAGGCTGGCCATCGCCTGTTTCCAATCCGCGTGCCACAACCTTACCTGGACCGAATTGAGCGGGGCAACGCCGCCGACCCGCTGCTGCGGCAGATCCTGCCGCTTCAGGACGAAGCCGCCGAGCGCGCGGGTTATGTTCGCGATCCCCTTGCCGAGCGTGAAGCCACCGCCAGCCCGGGACTGATCCGTAAATACCGGAGCCGGGCGTTGCTGATGGTCACCGGCCAGTGTGCCATCAATTGCCGCTACTGTTTTCGACGCCACTTCCCCTATGACGAACACCGACTGTCGCCCAGCGAGCGCACGGCGGTGCTGAACACCCTGGCGGCGGCCCCGGAAGTCAACGAAGTGATACTGAGCGGCGGCGACCCCCTCGCCGTCAACGACCGGCTTCTGGCACGGTGGGCTCACGACCTGGCCACCCTGCCCCAGCTTCGCCGGATCCGGATCCACAGCCGGCTGCCGGTGGTCATCCCTCAGCGGATCTGCGACGAGCTGCTCGCCTGGATGACAGCAACTCGCTTGCAGGTGGTTCTGGTTGTGCACATCAACCACCCCAACGAACTGGACTCGCAAACCCGTCATGCGCTGAACCGACTCAAAGCAGCCGGCGTAACGCTGCTCAACCAAAGCGTCGCCTTAAGGGGGGTAAACGACGACGCCGATACCCTGGCCGCCCTCAGTGAGGCGCTGTTCGAATCCGGCGTGCTGCCTTATTACCTGCACGCCTTCGATCCGGTTGCCGGCGCCCACCACTTCGACGTCAGTGACGACGAAGCCCGTCAACTGGTCCGCACCCTGGTGGAACGGCTGCCTGGCTTTCTGGTCCCCAAACTGGTGCGGGAGCAGCCTGGTCGCGCAGGCAAGACACCCATTGATCTACACTTCTAGTCGGCCCCGGAAAAAGGAACCGGACAGCCAAAAAAGTGTCAAATCTTGCAAACTTACGCGATGAATGGCTTTCTGCTGCTCGTCTGCTATTTTACAGTTCATGGTTAACTATTAATAAAGATTTGTATTTTCGGCACTTTTTGCGGAACTCGTCACAGTTCAAGGATGAAGGAGGCCGCAGGAAAAATACAACAGCACCTTCGCATGGCCTGAGCATACATACGAATGACCCTGAAACCCGATCTGTCCGTACCTGAACAGAAAATTGCAAGCCTCTCTTTCTGCGATGCCAACCCCAAGGCATTTCGCGACTGGACGCGCAACCTGCCCATTGCAAACGTCGGCGAGGCCTCGCGCCAGCTATATCACGCCATCATCGAACTCAACCAGCTGTTCGTTGCCCCCCAGACCCGGCTCCAGTTACTGGAATTGGCTCGCCCCAAGATCCGCTTTGTATGCGGCGAACTGTCCCGTCACTTTTTGGGTCATGCGGTATCCCTGCCGGAGAAACAACGCAAGATCGCCAACCTGACCCAGGCGTTACAGTTGCATCTGGCCCACGGCTACAAACTCTGTCTGCTTGAGCTGATTGATGAAGGCAATATCGAGAAGAACAGAAAGGCCCTGACCAGCAGTTGCCACCGGGCGATCACCGAGCTGGGTGCCACCATCGTTCGCGCGCAACAGCTTTACTGCCCCAGTCCGGCCCGGAGCTGGCTGGAATGCCACCGGCTGTTCCGCTTTGCCCAGCGCAACAAGCTCGCAGACCTGGCTATCGACGACGAAACCCTAAGCCATCGGAACCAGAGCACCGTCGCAGATTGCTACAAACGCATCCTGTTACTGGGCTGCGCACGCCCCAATCAGCTGCGGCAGAATGAATTGAGCCAAACCTACGACCTGTTTGAGTACTGGACCGGCCAGGTTCGGTGCGGCACCGGCCGGGAAAACGACTCGCTGTTTGTGGTCAATTTGGAGCAGGATTCACCGCCGGTGTACCGCAGCCTGGTCGCGGGGGGACAAAACGGAGACACCATCGACCTCGATACCCGCGAGCTGTCCTCGCACCTTGCCGAGTATCTGCACGAGCGCCTTGAATTGAATAATCGGCGTTTTGAGTCGCGCGTGCCGCTGCCTGTGGGCGTTAACGACACCCTGCTGACACACCTGAGCCAAGCGTTCGGGGCAATCACCAAACGAAACTTTAACCGCATTGCCAGCCAGGGCCACCTGGAGATTTGCGTCGGCCTCACGGCGGCCCATTATTTCATTGCCGGCCAGAAGAGCTTTACCGAATTCGTAGCCGGTAACGAACCCGAAGAGGAGGAGAACCGCTTCCTCAACACCGCCAAACGCAAGCAGGATGCCTGGGCGGGAGCGTTCGATGCCGGGCCCAGCGAGGAACGCCATCACGTCACGGACACGCCGATTGACTTCCGCGCCAGCACGGGCGCGATCAGCAAGCCCACCCGCAAGAGTCAGCCGACCGCCCATAAGGCGGCCCTGGTGAACACCAGCCCTGGAGGTTATTGCGTGTCCTGGGGCGCCAACCTACCCCCCTCGATGCAGGCTGGTGAAGTTCTGGGCGTACGGGAGCAGTCCAGCCACCCCTGGAGCGTCGCCATCGTGCGCTGGATTCGCCAGGCCAAGCATCAGGGTACCGAGATCGGCATCGAATTGCTGGCACCGAATGCCGCTCCCTGCGGCATCAAATTGATCCAGAAAGTTGGCAGTAGCAGTGAATTCCTACGGGGCCTGCTACTGCCGGAGATCAGCGTCGCCAACCAGGCTGCCACGCTGATCACACCGCGCTTGCCCTTCCAGGCTGGCAGCCGGATCACGCTGTTACACGACGGCCGAGAAGACCACGGACAACTCACCACCCGCATCTCCGCTTCGGGCAGCATTAGCCAGTTCGAATTGAAATTGCAGCAGCAGGCCCCACTGGCGGCATCCAGCCCGGGGCAAGGTTCCGGCACCAGCGAAGATGAATTCGATTCGCTTTGGCCGTCGCTGTAACGACAAGCTGAGCCACCCAGGTCTCAGCAATTAGGTGCAAGGGTTGTCATTACCGGACAACCCTTGCATCATTCGGCATACCTTATAACAATTTCAGGGTTCCCGACTGGCCCTTGGCGGCAAGAACGCTCACCTGCCGTCAAGCGATTCCACACTCCGAACTGTCGGCGTTCCCTGAAGACAAGACTGACTCCGAAAGGACCGGGCATCCCGGTTTTCCCTATCCGCGAGACACCTGACGTATGCAGAAGAAGAAATCGACGGTTCACGTACTGATTCTAGACCCCGACCAGAATGACGCGGAATCCCTGGTCAGCCTGTTACGAAATTCCGGCAGGGCCACGCGGGCACACCGCATCACGTCGGAAGAAGACCTCGAAGAAACGCTAAAATCCGCATCGTGGGATCTGCTACTGGCCCGTGACAAGGCTCAGGAATTCGCGCCCGACGCCGCGCTGGCGATGATAAAGCGTCTCGACAAGGACCTTCCGTTCATCCTGCTCACCGACCAGTTCGACCGGGACCGCACCGTCCAGGTTATGCGCTCTGGAGCCCAGGCCACAGTCGAGGCCGAGCATTCCGACTTGCTGGTATTGACCATTTTCCGGGAACTGAGTGCACTGGAAGAGCGGCGCAGGCGTCGCGCCCTGGAATCTCATTTGCACGAGGCCGAGCAGCGTTGCCAGCTACTGCTGGAAAGCTCCAAGGACGCCATCGCCTACATCAACGATGGCATGCACATCTACGCCAACCAGTCGTACATGGACTTTCTCGGCTACGACGACCTCGATGAGCTGATGTGCGTCCCGATCCTCGACACCCTGACCCCGGACAGCCAGGCCAAGTACAAGGAGTTCATGAAGAGTTTCGCGGAATCCGGCAGCGATGGCATGACCCTGAACTGCCAGGCCCGGCGCAGCGACGACCAGCAGCTGAGCATAACCTTCGCCGTGTCGTCGGCAACCTATGACTCCGAACCCTGTACCCAGATCGTTATACAGCCGGAACACAGCGACGCCGAGCTGGAAGAAAAGTTGCGCCAGATCAGCAGCCAGGATCTGCTGACAGGCCTCTACAACCGACAGTATTTCATGGATGAGCTTGCGGCCACCATTGCCCAAGCCGCCGAACGCAGCGAACCGGGCGCCCTGGCCTATATCGCTCTCGACCGTTTCATGTCCATTAAAGGGCAGCTCGGCATCGCCGGGGCGGATCTGCTATTGGGCGACCTGTCCAACATCCTCAAGGAGCAGGTCGGCAATGAATTCCTGCTGGCGCGCTTGAGCGATGATGCTTTCGGCCTGCTGACCGGCACCTGCGATCAGCAGGCGATGCACACGGCTTGCGAGCGCCTGCGCAAGACCATTGAGGATCACCTCTTCGACATTGACGGTCGCACCATTCAGCTGACCGTCAGCATCGGCATAGCCGCCATTACCGAGAATGCGCCCAAGGCCGCCGACATGCTGGGGCGCGGCCACGTTGCCTCCGACGAGGTCCGCAAACTGGACGGACACCAGGATGGCAACGGTATCGTGGTCTACAATCCCGCGGATGCCGAGGGGCTCGGCGGAGAAAGTGCCGCTGAGGTGATTCAGAAGGCTCTCGATGAAGACCGGTTTCGTCTGCTGTACCAGCCCATCATCAACTTGCGCGGTGAAGGGGAAGAGCATTACGAGGCAACGGTTCGCATGCTCAACAAAGACGGCGAAGAAGTCTCTCCCTATGAAATCCTGCCGCCCATGGGACCGTCAGAAATGGCGGTCAAGATTGATCGCTGGGTCATCCTGCAAACCATCAAGCATTTGGCGTCCCATCGCTCCCGCGGGCATGATTCCCGCCTGTTCCTTAATGTCTGTGCGGAATCCCTTCAGGATAAGACCTTCACACCATGGCTCAGTGTGGCTCTGAAAGCCGCCAGACTGCCTGGTGACGCCCTGATTTTCCAGCTGCGTGAGGGAGACGCCACCAACCATTTGAAGCTGGCGAAAGAGTTTGCCAAATCACTGCATGAGCTGCATTGCAAGGTGTCCCTGAGCCAGTTCGGCGGTGCGTTGAACCCGTTCAACACCCTCAAGCATGTGGAAGTGGACTATGTGAAAATCGATGGCTCCTTTACCGAAGAGTTGCAGAAAAACGACGAGGCGAAGGAGCGAGTCCAGGAGATGGTGAAAGAGCTGCAAGGCACCGGCAAACTCACCATTATCCCCATGGTGGAGAACGCGGTGGTGTTGTCAACGCTCTGGCAAGCCGGCGTCAACTACATCCAGGGTTACTATGTACAGGCCCCGGTTCCAGAGATGAACTACGACTTTGGCGATCAGTAGGCCGCCTCAGTGGCAGTCACGGGATGGCCGCTACTGGCCACCCCGTGACTGAATCAGCGATTCTCGCTTTCCCGGAAGCCGATCAGGTACAGAATGGCGTCCAGCCCCAGAGTGGAAATGGAATGGCGAGCCGACTCCTTCACCAGCGGTTTGGCGCGGAAAGCGACCCCCAGCCCAGCCTGACTGAGCATCGGCAGATCGTTAGCGCCATCACCCACGGCAATCACCTGCTCCCTGGAAATATGCTCCTTCTCGGCAATTTCCAGCAACAGCTGGGCCTTGCGCTTGCCGTCGACAATGGGCCCGGAGACCTGGCCTGTCACCTTGCCGTCGATGATTTCCAGCTCATTGGCATGCACGTAATCAATGCCTAATTTGCGCTGCAGATGCTGTGCAAAGTAAGTGAAGCCCCCGGAAAGAATGGCCGTGCGGTAACCGAGGGATTTCAGCCGGCTGATCAGATGTTCCGCGCCTTCGGTAAGTTTCAGCCGCTGGGCGATGCGTTCCAGCACGGACTCATCCAGGCCCTTGAGCAGTCCGAGGCGTTCCGCAAAACTCTGACTGAAATCCAGCTCCCCCTGCATGGCGCGCTCGGTAATATCAGCGACCTGATCGCCGACACCAGCCTCCCGCGCCAGTTCGTCGATCACTTCCGCCTCGATCAGGGTGGAGTCCATATCGAACACCACCAGCCGGCGATTTCGGCGAAAAATGGAATCCTCCTGAAAGGCGATGTCCACGTTCATCTCAGCGGCGATGCGCAGAAAATCCGACCGTAACTGTTCGGCATCGGAGGGCGCACCGCGTACGGAAAATTCCACGCAGGCGATCCGGTTCTCGGTCGGATCCAGCGATGGCCGCGCGGACAGCCGGGATATGTTGTCGATATTCAGCCCGTAACGCGCCGTGATGGCGGATACTTTGGCGATCTGTTCGGCTTTGATGTCCCGGGACAGCAGGGTGACAATGTAACGGGCCCGATTCCGCCCTTCTGCCCATAACTGGTACTCCTCCACGGTGATGGGCGCGAACCGCACTTGAAGGTCCAGGGCATGCAGCCGGAACAGCAGATCCCGGATCACCGGCGGCGCCTTCGACTCATCGGGAATCTCGGCGAGGATGCCCCATGTCAGGTGGTCGTGAATAACCGCCTGCCCAATATCGAGAATCCGCACCTCGTAGCGCCCCATGATGCCGGTAATTTCCGACGTCAATCCAGGCTTATCCCGCCCGGAAACGTTAATCAAGACCAGCTCACTCACTCTCGCTTTGCTCCTCGTTGTCGGCGGCTCGAATCACCTCTATGCCGTCCACCCGCTGCAGTCCGCGGGGTAGTTTATGGCCCCTGCGACCGCGCTCACCCAGATAGTGCTCCAGATCGCGGAACTGGAGTCCCAGTTTGCGCTTACCGGCGCGGATTTCCAGCTGATCGGACTCGGCAAACACTGCGGTGGCCACCACGTACTCTTCCCGATTCTGTACCCGAGCACCCGGAATACTGATGATTTTGTTGCCCTTACCCTTCGCCAGTTCCGGCAGCTCACTGAGGGGGAAGACCAGCATCCGACCTTCGTTGGACACCGCCGTCAGATAGAGATGGGCGCTGTCCCGGGGTAACAGTTGGGGCGGCATGATGCGCGCACCCTTGGGCACCGTTACCACGGACTTACCATTGCGGTTCTTGCTGACCATCTCTGTCAGGGAGGTGACGAAACCGTAGCCGCCATCGGTCACCAGTAACACCTTCCGCTCCGAATCCCCCATCAGCAGACCGGAAAACGCAGCGCCGGAAGGCGGGTTAATACGACCGGTCAGGGGCTCGCCCTGGCCACGGGCCGAAGGCAGGGTATGGGCCATTAACGCGTAAGCCCGACCAGTGGAATCGAGGAAGATCGCCTGCTGATTATTGCGACCACGCGCAGCCAGGGCGAATCGATCCCCGGCCTTGTAACTTAAGCCCTCCGGCTCGATGTCGTGGCCCTTGGCCGCTCTGACCCAACCTTTCTCAGACAGCACCACCGTGACCGGATCATTAGAGACCAGATCTGTCTGGCTGAAGGCTTTCGCTTCGCCCCGCTCGACGATGGGCGAACGACGGTCATCGCCATGCTTTTCAGCATCAGCCTGAAGCTCGGCCTTGATGAGATCGCGAAGACGTTCTTCGGACGCCAGGATAGCCTGGAGCTCGTCACGTTCGGCGGCCAATTCGTCCTGCTCGCCGCGAATTTTCATTTCCTCAAGTTTCGCCAGGTGGCGCAGTTTGAGCTCGAGGATTGCCTCCGCCTGGTCCGCCGACAGGCTAAAGCGCTCCATCAACACCGGCTTCGGCTTGTCTTCGTGACGGATGATCGCGATCACCTCGTCAATATTGAGGAACGCAATCAACAACCCTTCGAGGATGTGCAGGCGGGCCAGTACCTTGTCCAGACGGTGCTGAAGCCGGCGCCGAACCGTCGTCCGGCGGTAGCTCAGCCACTCGGTCAGCAGCGTGCGCAGATCCTTGACGGCAGGACGACCATCGTTGCCGATCACATTGACGTTGACCCGATAGGTTTTTTCAAGGTCGGTGCTGGCGAACAGGTGCGCCATCAGCCCTTCCAGATCGACCCGGTTGGACCGGGGAACAATGACCAGACGGGTCGGGTTTTCGTGATCGGATTCATCCCTGAGATCCGCCACCATGGGCAGCTTCTTGCCCTGCATCTGCTGGGCGATCTGCTCCAGGACCTTGTTGCCGGACACCTGGTGCGGCAAATCGGTGACGACGATCTCGCCGCCCTCACTGACCCAGCGCGCCCGCATCCGCAGCGAACCCCGGCCCGTTTCGTACATCTGCAACAGGTCCTTGCGGGGGGTGATCACTTCGGCCTGAGTGGGAAAGTCCGGGCCTTTGATGTGCTCGCACAGCTGGCCGACGGTCGCGTCGGGCTCGTCCAGCAATCGAATGCACGCGGCAGTGACTTCCCGCGCATTGTGGGGCGGGATATCGGTTGCCATCCCTACCGCGATGCCCGTGGTGCCATTGAGCAATACGTGCGGCAGCCGGGCGGGCAGTGTCGCCGGCTCATCCATGGTGCCATCGAAATTGGGTACCCAGTCCACGGTCCCCTGCCCCAGTTCACCCAGCAACACCTCGGAAAAAGGCGTCAGACGAGATTCGGTATAACGCATGGCGGCAAAGGATTTGGGGTCGTCCGGAGAGCCCCAGTTGCCCTGACCGTCCACCAACGGATAGCGGTAGGAGAACGGCTGCGCCATCAGGACCATGGCCTCGTAACAGGCGCTGTCACCATGGGGGTGGAACTTACCCAGAACGTCCCCTACGGTACGGGCGGACTTTTTGTACTTGGCGGTGGATTTCAGGCCCAGTTCCGACATGGCATAGATAATCCGCCGCTGCACCGGCTTCAGGCCATCGCCAATATTTGGCAGGGCCCGATCAAGGATGACGTACATAGAGTAGTCGAGGTAGGCCTTCTCGGTGTATTCCTTGAGTGAGACCCGTTCAAAGCCCTCGTCCGTCGTCTGAAACTCTGGCATGGATGCCTCTTGCTGGCTGTTATGAATTCCCTCTGCCGCCCAGGCGGCACGTTACTGGTCGCTCATTATATGGAGCCAGGGACTCCGACACCAACCCTATTAGCAGCGTCGGCGTGGCGCCCGCTGCTGAGGCCGGATCAAACAGCCAATCCTTTCCAATAGCGGAATTCACGAATGGAGGGCTACCCTGGCTCGCCGTATTCTGCCGGCAGAGTACACGCCAGTCCGTTGGACGAGAGTA
Organism: Marinobacter sp. SS21; assembly: GCF_028369065.1. Lineage (GTDB taxonomy): Bacteria > Pseudomonadota > Gammaproteobacteria > Pseudomonadales > Oleiphilaceae > Marinobacter. The sequence continues at coordinate 340,308 of NZ_JAQNDA010000002.1, read as the reverse complement.
AGAGCGCAACCTATGACCCCAAACCTCAAAGCCTGTGGGCGAGCCTTGCTGACCGCGCTGATCAACGGATCGCTGGCTCTGCTGCTGATGCTGCTGGTTGAATTCGCGATCAGTGGAACCCTGCGGATTACCGCCCCCTACCTGTGGGCCGGCGTATTGGTTTGCCTGGTCATCTTCATCGCCCAGTTCCTGCGCCAACGTCACCTGTGCCGCTGCGGCCATGGCTCACAACAGTCCGCCAGCCAAACACGCCGCTGACACCACGGCCGCCCGCGCGATTGCACCTTCCATTCTAGCGGAAACAACGACATCCGCAGTTTCAACCTATCAGCCGGTAATCGGGTGCGCAGAGATACGCCCATGGGAGCGTCAAGATAAAAGGTGGGAAGTCGGCCAGCACCGGGTATCACTTTTCAAAGGACACCAAGCCCTGGCCGTAGCGGAGTCAGCAGATTACTGCCGCACCCCTTCAATGGAGATGATCATTTCCACGGTTTGTGAGACCGGGCCCAGGTCCATGGGGATTCCAAAATCCGCCAACTCGAGTTCGGTCTCCGCTTCAAAGCCCATGCGGTAGCCACCCCAGGGGTCTTCACCATGGCCGATCAGTTCGGCTTCCAGGGTCACTTCACGGGTCACGCCACGGAGGGTCAGGTCTCCCACGATATCAGCCTCGTCACCGTCTTCATCGATGGTGATACGCTTGCTCTGAAAAGTAGCCTGGGGAAACTCGTCCACAAACAGGAAATCTTCGCTGCGCAGGTGCTTGTCCCGCTCGGCATGGTTGGAATCCACGCTGTCGGTATTGATGGTCACATTGACCGAGCTCGCCGCCGGGTTCTCCGCATCGAAACTGAACTGACCTTCAAACTCATTGAAGCGGCCGTAAAGCCAGCTGTATCCCAAATGGGAGATTTTGAACATCACGAACTGGTGGGAGCCCTCTTTATCGAAGGCATAGACGCCGGCGCCGTCATCGGCCTGAACGCCAGAACTTAAGGCCATGGCCGCAACGGCCGAAACCAACCAACGTTTTTTCATAGTTTTCTCCTTTGATGACTGCCCATAGGCAATGAGTAACAACGACGAATCACATCAAGACCGGGGTGCCAAACCGCACATACGGCGCAGGGTTTCATCCCGGTCAAACATATGGTGTTTGATGGCGGCCAGGGCGTGCAGTAGCGCCAGCGCCACCAGTGCCCAAGTCGACCAGTAATGGATATCCCCAGCGATTTCTTCCATACCGCGAACGCGGCCGGTGAGCGACGGTACCTCAAACCAGTTGAACACCCGAATGGCGGAGCCATCGGCGGTAGAAATCAGATACCCACTCACCAGCGCGACAAAAATCAGCAGGTACAACACACCGTGGGTCAGGTGAGCGGCAAACCGCTCCCAGCGCTGGTGACTGGGCAGCGGCTCCGGGGTTGGATTGACCAAGCGCCAAAACAGCCTGAACACCATCACCAGCAGCAGAAGAATGCCGATGCTACGGTGGATATGCGGAGCGGTCCGGTACCAGGGGTCGTAGTAGCTCAGATCGACCATGTAATACCCCAGCCCAAACAGCCCAAGGATTGCCAGCGCAACGCCCCAATGCAGAATCACGTTCACCAGGCCAAATCGGGTTGACGTATTTTTCAGCGGCATGCCGCAATTTCCTTTCAATAAATTCAGCAGGTTGAGAAAACCAGTTTAGAAATGCGCCCTGCAAAAACCAACCGAAATGTTTTGGCCTGAACGTTCAAATTATTTGATGGAAATTGATAGGCCCCGGCACCATCGGGCCAGCCGAGCCACCCTCGCCCCGGCCACCTTTAGTCTGATTCGGGTTTTACGGATTGAGCGGATTTGTGCAACTAATAGAATTAACACCTATCAGCGACCACCCCAACAGGAGGAGGCATCATGGAAGTCGAATTTGACGAAAGTGTCGTCGTTCCAAGCAACAACTAATCACGCTTTCCAGAGGGTGTCGCCAGGCGCTTCAACATCGAGCCGGCGGCACCGCCACTGCGTATTTAATTTAATCAACCACTTCCCTTTTGCATCACCGGTTTCCCGGCCTGCACGCTCTGGGCCCATTCCCATCGGCGCCATTCGTTGCACGCACGCTGGCGTAACGCTGGCAGTGGCATGTCCCCCGAAACTCTGGCAAGCTCTGTTGGTTTGTCGAACATGAAGACTCAGGGGGGCCGTCGCTGTCGCAGCGACCGGCCGCAGTATCTGCCTTAATCCGATGTCAGTAGTGCTCCATGTCCAAGTTACTGCCCCAACCGCTGGCGACCACGGAATTCAGCCTGATCGCGCCCTTGCTGAACCAAAGTGAATCTGGCTGGAGCGCCGATTACCAGGGACTGACACTCAAAACTGCGCTGCAACCCATTTACAGCATCTCCCACCAACGGGTTGTTGGCTACGAGGCCCTGGTTCGGGCCTACGACACCGACCAGGCCCGCGTTTTGCCGATTCACCTTTTCCAGCTGCCCCGGGACGCGGCCGAAAACCTGTTGCTGGATCGGCTTTGCCGTTACCTCCACCTGCAAAATTTCGCCGCATTCAGTGACCCGATCAACTGGCTGTTCCTCAACGTATCACCGCAGGTGGTGGCCAATGGCCGACGCTGCGACTCATTCTTTGGCCAGTTGTTGGAACGCACCGGACTGGCGCCACATCGAGTGGTCATTGAAATTGTCGAGCAGCCCACGGACGATGCCGGCCAGCTCCAGGAAGCCGTCAATTACTATCAGGCACTGGGCTGTCTGACCGCGATCGATGATTTCGGCGCCGGCCACTCCAATTTTGAACGGATCTGGAACCTGTCACCGGACATCGTGAAGCTGGACCGCTCGCTGCTGACCCGGGCCACCCGGGACCGCAAAGCCAGGCACATCCTCAACGGCATGGTGGCGCTGCTCCACCAGTCCGGCTGCCTGGTATTGCTGGAAGGCGTGGAAACCCGGGATCAAGCCATGATCGCCATCGATGCCGGTGTCGACTTCGTGCAGGGTTTCTTTTTCTGCCACCCCACCACCGATCTGTCGACGCTGCGGAAACAGGCCCCGGACATCAGCGCCCTGCTGGCGGAGTACAAGAACGGCAAGCGGCTGGATCAGGACCCGATTGCCGGCATCATCCCCCAGTTCAGCGGCCACTTCCTGACAGCGATCAAGGGGCTTAATGAGGGGATGCAACTGGAGCAGGCCTGCCAGGCACTGCTCGATCATCCCGCGGCTTCCCGCTGCTACCTCATGGACATCAACGGGATACAGATAGACCGGACCGCCACGGCGGCAGCCCCCAAGCACCGACAGGACCGTCGTTTCCTGCCCCTGGAGAATACGGAAAGCGCCGATGGTTTTCGGCAAAACTACCTGAAGCAGGCGCTGGCGCAGCCCAACATCCTGCAGGCCACCACGCCTTACCTCTCAGTCACCGGCGCGCACATGTGCATCACCCTGTCCCTGGCTTATTACCAGTGCGGTCGCCTGCAGGTATTGTGCTGCGACCTACTGGCGGCCCAGATGGCGCCACCAGAGGCCCGACCCCGGGCGATCGGCTAGTGTCCTAGAGCGGAATATCGTAGACCAGGGCGATGACCGCCACGCTCACCAGCCCGATAAAGAAATTAAACGGCAAACCAATCTTGACGAAGTCCAGGAAGCGATAGCCTCCCGGGCCGAACACCATCATATTGGTCTGGTATCCCAGGGGGGTGGCGAAGCTGGCCGACGCGGCCATCATCACGGCAATGATGAATGGCTCCGGCGCAATGCCCAGAACGCCGGTCATCGAGAGCACCACCGGCACCACCAACACCGCTGCCGCATTGTTGGTGATCACTTCGGTCAGCACCGAGACCACCAGATAGACCAGCATCAAGGTCAGCAAGGGGTGACCCGCGCTGAGGCCCAGAATCTCCTGTGCCATGTAGGCGGCGGCCCCGGTTGACTCCAGCGCGGCCCCCAGGGCAAAAGAAGACGCAATCGTCAGCATCACCGGAACATCCACCGCCTTTTGCGCCTGCCCGACGGAGCAACAACCGCTCATGATCATCAAGGCCGCGCCGATCAAGGCCGCATTGAGCATACTGGTAACCCCGAGCGCGGCTGCAGCCACCAGCACCAGCAGAATGCCCCAGGAAACAAAGGCGCGGTCATGCCGCGGGGTTTGGGTGTCGAGGTCGTTGATCAGCAAAAAGTCCTTGGCGTATCGCTGGCGGCTGAGAAAGGCCGGTCGTGCTTCCAACAGCAACACATCCCCCGGCCGCAGCCGAATATTGCCCAGATTGCCGGACACCCGTTCGCCGCCCCTGGCCACCGCCAGCACCACGGCACCATAGCGATCCCGGAACCGGGCATCGCGAATGGTTAACCCCAGCACATCCGATTGCGGAGACAAGGCCGCCTCTACCAGGCAGCGTTCGGCCCGATCCTGACTCAGGCTGGGTTCATCCTCATGCACCGACGGCACGATCCCGTTGATTCTCAGCAGGTCGGAAATGGCCTGGGTCTCCCCGGCGAACACCAGCCGGTCGCCGCCGCGCAGACGTTCCTCTGACGGCACCGCCGTCACCACGCTGCCATCCCGTTCAATTTCAACCAGGTAAAGTCGGTCCAGCTCCCGTAGCCCGGCTTCGCCGACACTCTTGCCCACCAGCGGGCCGTCGAAGGCGACCGCCACCTCCAGCGTGAACTCGCGCATGGAGCCGAATTTTTGCTGGTCCTTACGGTCCGGCAACAGGCGCGGCAATACCAGCAACATGGTCGCAAGACCCACGAGAGCCACTGGCAGCCCCACGGCGGTAATCGAGAAAATGGAGAATCCTGGTTCACCGGTCAGCTGTCGGTACTGGCCATTGACCACCAGGTTGGTGCTGGTGCCAATCAGCGTCAGGGTGCCACCGAGAATCGCGGAATAGCTGAGTGGAATCATCAGCTTCGACGGCGCAATGCCGATCTTGCGGGACCAGGCATGGATGGCGGGGATCATGGTGGCAACCACCGGGGTGTTGTTAAGGAAACCGCTCAACAGCGACACCGGTAGCGCAATACGGGCCTGGGCCGAGCGGACGGTTCGGGGCGAGCGCAGCAGGTACTGGACCACCAGATCGACTCCGCCGGAATGGTGGATACCCGCCGCAACCACGAACATGGCTACCACGGTGATCAACCCGCCATTACTGAAGCCGGACAAGGCCTGCTGGGCCTCGATGATGCCGGTGGCGCTGAGCAGGATCATCACGCCCAGCATCACCAGGTGCGGCCCCAGGCGGCCAATGCTCATCAACAGCAGCGCCAGACCCGCCAAGCCCAGCGCAAACCAGCCTTGCCATTCCATACGTGTTACTCAGGGAGGGAAAGCGCAAGAATAACGAAGATCACAAAACCAGAGAAAGAATAACGAATGCTTTTAAAAGCATTTATATGCATAAGGAACCAAACCGCAAGGGCCCGTCAATGCAAGTCCTCAGCCTATCCCGCAAGTGCCGCAAAAACTTTCGCCAGGGAGTTGGTATTTGAAGCAGCAACCGCGGCGACGCAAGACGAAATCCATTGCCGTTCCCGCCTGGCTCACTGGCGCCCACTGGAGGTAGCGGCAGAGCCTCGGGTCCAGCTGTTCCAGCACCGCCATTGCCGCCGGGGCCAGGATGGCCGAATCGAGTTCACCGCGCAGCCGAATCCACGGTTGCGCCAGCGCCAGTGCGGTCGTGCTCCAGAAAGAAGCGGCACCGAGCTGCAACCGCTGGCGAAATAATCGCTCCAGCGCGGCCACCAGCACCCCGACGTCAGCAAGCAGACGGGACTCATCCAGTGGGCTGGCGCTCGGGTCGCCAGCCACAAAGGCGACCCCGTAGCGGTCGGCACCGGCGTCCCGGCGCAGCCAGAGCTGGCTGGGCGCGACGGCAAACTCCCTCCCCCGGGCCAGCGCGGCCACCCAAACCGGCGCCAGCAGATCGAGACAGATCTGCTTGTACAACTGGGACAGCGCAACCCGCCTGGAGGGTAATGAACCCGCGTCCAGGTCCGCTTGCAGCCATGGCTGCACCAGGCTGTGCTCGGCCAGCAACCGACTCAGTGGCAGCCAGCCTTGCGCCCGCCCGGCATCGCCCTCGAGACGCGGCACCGTCACCGCCAAGGCTTTCAGGCAGTGGCCGCGGGCACTGGGATCGTCCGGCAGCACCGGCTCAAGCAACGAAGACAGCACCGGTCCCCCTAGGGTGCCACCACCACCCGGCCGCCGTCGAAATAACCACAGCGCGGTCGGGGATGACGCAGGAAGTCATGATGGGAGATGTTCCAGGCGTAGGCACCGGCGTAGGGGAAGACCAGCCAGTCCCCCACCGCCACCCGGTCTAATGGTACTTGCTGCGCCAGCACATCCTTGGGCGTACACAGCTGGCCCACGATGGTAACCGGCTCGCGCTCCAGCACCGCTGGCGGATTCCCTGCGCCGCCGGTACGGGATTCCGCTTGGCTACGGGATACCACATGGAAAGGATGGCTATGGCTCTGTGCGGCGGGTGTCCGGAAGTGGTGGGTGCCGCCACGCGCCACCGCGAACCACTGGCCGAGGTTGCGCTTGAGATCCAGCACCTCCATCACGTAGTAGCCGCACGCCGCCGTCACGTAGCGGCCAAATTCGAAGCGGATGGTCCAGTCTTGCATCTGCTCCTGCTCGATCAGGGTTGCCAGCCCCTGGCTGAACACCGGCCAGTTGAACTGGTTGTCCGGCTCCACGTAGTTGATACCAATGCCGCCCCCGACATTAACGTGCCGACTCTCGAGGCCATAGTCATTACACCAGCGTTTCACCTGACGGCAGTACCCCTGCAGCAGGCGCAGGTGGGCCGCGGCGTCCAGCTGGTGCGACAACAGGTGAAAGTGGAATCCCTGTAGCCGCAGATTCGGCTGAGTGGGCAACCACGCCAGAATCCCTTCCAGCTCCGACTCATCGAGGCCAAAGGGCGTAGGTCGCCCGCCCATGGTCAGGGTGGTACTGGGCAGTTCTGCCAAAGTTAAGTTGATGCGCAGCAGGATATCGACCGGCCGCCCCGCCTCGTCCGCTAACCGAGCCAGGCGCTCCAGCTCGAGCCGGCTCTCCACGTGGATCAGCTCCACCTGGGCATCGATGGCGGCGCGCAGCTCTGATTCCAGCTTGCCGGGCCCGCCGAAGATCAGCGGCACCTCGGCAAAGTGCTCACGGAGCCAGTGCAGCTCCCCGCCGGAGGCCACCTCGAAGCCATGAACATGGTCCGCCAGCACTTGCAGTACCGGCGTCTCGGCGTTGGCCTTGGCGGCGTAGAACAACTGGCATTGCGGCGGCAGACTGGCAACCAGCTGTTGGATATGAGTACGCAAACCGTCCAGGTCGTACACATAGGCGCACAAGGGGTCGTTTTCAGTGGCGGCAAGCTCCGTCGCCACCGCCACCGCAAGGTCATAATTCAGTTGCATGGTCATTACCTTTGTTCGACGATCTGCCGCTATGGATGTTGGGTGCCTAAGGGGTGGTGGAGCGAGACGTATTGGGAATCCCGATCGGCGCGCTTGAACACCCGGGTCAACAGGTTGGTTTTATAGGGAAACGCCTCGCCCCGCAGCAGGCCACCGATATGGACATCGGACATGGCACAGCCATGGCGGGCCTGGTATCTGGCCAGTCGTTCCCGCAGCCGCTGCCACAGCCGCTGCTCCAAACTGGCATCAGCGCCAGCCAGATGGAACAGCGCCTGAAACAGGTTGTTGGCCAGCAGACAGTAGGCCACCCGCCCCCAACCCTGAGATGCCCCGTACAGTACGGACTTTCTGGCCCGATTCCCCATTTCCAGCAGCTGCTGTTCCGGCCAGCGCTCCTGGACCAGTTTCGTGCCTTCCAGATCCCGCAACAGCACTTGCGCCGGCAGGTCCCCATCGAGGCAGATCACCACGTTCTGGAGATGCGGTTCGAACACCACCCCATGATGGAAGAAGCAATACAGTACCGGCTCCAGCACTCGTTCAAGATAGGCATCAAACCAGACCAGGGCGGCACTGGCGGGGTCCAACCCACGCCGGCGAGCGAGCCGGGAAACATAACGCCACACCGGACTGACTCCAGTCACATCCTCCTGAAACAGGGCAGCGGCGAGCATGGGGGTGAAGCCTTTGGCAAGGCTCGGCGCCAGCCCGTCCCGCAGCAACATACCGTAGCCTTCGGTCAACAGCGTCTGCTCTTCCTTCGTGTGGTCATCGAATCGCACCGACACGTACGCCGGCTCATACAGCACGCCGGTATCCGGGAACAGCTGCGACAGCCCCCGCAAACGGGACCGTAGAATCGAACTCAACGCCACCGCACTTTCGAGTTCATAGTAGGAATTCTTGCGCACGCAGTTGGTGAGTCGCATGTGCAGGGAGAATTTATAGAAGTACTCAGCTGTTGAGGAGTACAGGGTTCTCACCGACGCGGTGGGGTGAAACTCCGGTCCAGAGACCCCCAGTTCGTGCAAGCGGCCCGAGGCCAGAGCGGCTTGCACCAGCGGCTGGCGGCGCATGTAATCCGCCTGCCAGGGATGCATGGGCAAGGCGGTGTAGCCGTCTGGCACCGCAAGATCCGCAGGTGACAGCGCGGTCAGCCAGTCGTCGCCGAGGTGCTCGGCATTAGCGGCAAACAACAGATCCTCATGTCGAACCGCGAGGTATTCCAGCTGAAAAGCCGCTCCCACTTCCGGCGAGTAACGACGTGTATCCTCGGCGCTGAAACCTTCTCGGCTCTTGGGCGTCGGGTGGAAGGCATGACCGAACGTCAGTGCCTGCTCGGAAGCAACATAGCCGCGAGCGCCTTCACCCCACTCGATTAATGCCGGCGCCTTTGCCACGAACTCTTGCATCATCTGCGCGCTGTTGAGTATCTGGCGATACAGTTCGGCGTTAAACGGCTCCTCAAACTGCCGGGCCATGGAGTCCAGCAACAGCGCGGCCAACTGACGGTAGTCCAGTCGCTTCCAGCCTTGTCCTTTGGCTTTGTGGAACGGTGCTGACAAGTACCGGAAGTTCAGGCTGCCGGAAGCCCGTAGCACCGCGATTGCCACGCTGCCTCGCTCGGCGGGTAGTTGGATTTGCAGTACCGCACCGCTGTGCCCGGTTACGGCGGCCCGCTGATACAAAGCCTGAGGCCAACGCCCGCCCTGCATGGCTTCAACACTCAGGCACTCTGCTGGCGCGGCCACATCCCGGCAGTAACAGTTCAGGAGCGCTTCAATTGAGCGCTGATTGGCCAAATCACTGTGTGTCTTGGTGAGAAAATAGTCTTGATAGGCGGGACTGCCCATGGGATCACTCCTTTGCCAAGGTTGTAGTGGTGTTCCGGAACGAGAGCAATAGCGCCAGGGCCAACAGTGTCAGTGCCGCGCTGGCGGCGCCGAGCCAGAACGGCGCCGTCAACCCCAAGGGCACACTTGCCAGGCCGGCGACCAGGCCGGCTGCCACACCGGCCCATTTGGAGCCGCTGTCGAGCGACCCAAACAGCCGACCACTGCGTCGCGACACCAGAGCGCTGCTGACCAGGCGGTGAAGCCCGATAAAGCACAGTGTCATTGCCGCGCCCATGACCACACGTCCAGGAATCAGCTGAATCCAGTCAGCTGCGACGGCCTGGACTGGCAGTGCCAGCACCAGCAATCCAAGGCCTGCCGCGATGACATGGATGGCCGACATGGACTCGGTCAGACGGGCAATGGCCCAGACCGACAACAGATAAACCAGATGAGGCAGGCTGAACAACAGCCCCGCCTGCAGCGTCGAAGCGCCGATTTGTTGCGCGAAAGACACGAAGTACGGAAAGGTGACCACCGTGCAGAAGGCAAACCCGAACTGAAGCCCGTAGAGCCACCCAAATGGCCATGGCCGGTTACCCGACGGCGGCTCTTCGGCTCGAGGCGACTCGGGCGCGGTTTCGGCTTGCGGTTGCAGGGTGGCCGGCGCCCACCACAGCAACAAAGCGGCCAGCAACGGCAACAGGGCCAGATAGCCATAGAGACTCAGGGGACGAAGTTGCATCACCAAAAAGCCGAACAGTACCGGGGCTGCAACCATCGCCGCCCGCGCCGAGCCCTGCATGAGATTCAGGCAGCGCGCCAACGCTTCACCGCGCACGAAGGTGCTGAGATAGGCGTTGGAGGCCGCAAAGGTGCCACCAAAGACGCCTTGCACCACCAGGGCCAGCACGAACATCCACAGGCTGTCGGCCAGGCTGGCCAAGCCAAATCCCAGCGCCAGCCCAAGCTGGGCCCGCAACAGCGACACTTTCTTGCCAAAGCGATCGGCAAATCGTCCCCACCAGGGGCTGGTCAGGGCGGTACACACCGTTGGCACCACGTAGCACCAGCCGATCACAAAGCCAGCACTGACACCGAGCGAATCCGCCAGGATCAAGCCGAAGAACGGCGGCATGCCCAAAGCCGCCAAGGCCGCCGTGAAATGGCAGAACAACACCAGCATCACCTGCCGCCGCTGGGCGCGGTTCATGATGTCGCCTCAACGTCCTGGCGGAGAAAGTTGGGGGCGGTTTCGCCATAGAACTTGTTGATATCCGCCGCTCCGGTGCTCGCCTTGCTCTCCAGGCTGCCAGCCCGCAGCAGATATTTGGCGGGGAGCCGTTCTGCCTGCAACAGGACTTCGTCGGCCAGCCGGGTATCCAGCCCTTCCTGATGCAGCTCCCGCAATTGCCGCTCTACGCTGCCGCGCAACTGCCGGTAACCCGCCTGCCGGTCCATAAGTCCTCTCGCGATCAAGCCTTCCAATGGCACCGCCAGATTCAGCTGCAAGCTGATGGTGATGAACATCTGCGCCAACGCCTGTTCACCGTCAGCCAGAATACGTCGATCCTGAAGCTGATCGGCACGGTGAGCCAGCTCCGGGCAGACGGCAGCCAGCCGCTCCAGCCAGATGCGCGGCGCATCGTTATCCTTCAGCAGTAACCGCAACGGCTGCCCGGACTCCAGCACCAGCATCGAATTCTGCTGGTTCGACTCCAGGGCAATGCCATAGCGCAGCCACAGCCGCAGATGCAGGGTCAAGGTGAGGTCAAGGTACTCCTGCCACAGGGCCGCCAGATCACCGTGGTAGAACTCCGCCGCCACAACTTCCACCGTCGTCCGACCGTCGGCACCCTCCGCCAACAAACCGGCCACACTGATCAGCGAGGCATTGGCCAGCTCCGCCGGATAGCCACGCAGAATAAAGCCGAGGAAGTTCTGCGCCGCCACATGCCCACCGCGCTGCTCGTCGGTGAGCAGGAGCCGGTCCTGCAATGCCCCATCGTCGGCGGCAATTCGCCGTAACACGGTCTGTACCCGATGCCCATCCCCTATGGTGCTGGGTTTCACGGTGCGAATATTCTTACTGCCCAACGTACGAATGGTCAGGGGTACTTTGAGATGGGTGCCGGGATCCGCTTCGATCACCAGTGTGCGCACCGACAGGGTTGGCCTGACCCGCAGCGCCGATTCCGGGGCGCGAATGACCTCGCCGTCCAGGCCGGACTCCTGCAGGTATCCGTCCAGTGCCGCATGCCACAATGCCGGATGCACCGGCACCAGCTGGTAACACCCCTGCAGCTCCGGCGACAACCCGACCTTGGCAAAACTCGGCCAGTATTCGGGGACTTGATCCAGCGTCCCCTCGAACAGGGATGAGGGAACCGCCAACCAGCGCAGTTCGAAGGCCTGCTGAAACTCCGGGGCATAGGCCGCCAGCTCTCGCGGGCCAAAGCCCAGCTTGGCCCGTGCCGACGGGTAAAAGGGGTGGTCCAGGAATGCCGCCAGGCGGTCGTAGAACAGAAAGCGGCCGCTCCAGTTATTCGCCGCCGGCCAGGCATCCCCCTGGTGCTGCAGTTCGTTGAACCAGCGGCGACGCTCGGCCTCGCACAGCAGCCGGTGCGAAACCGCAACGTCACACTCATGCGCATAGTCGGTATAGAGCCCAGCGGCCTCCTCCGGCAGCCCGACGGCGAGCCGTGCCAAGAGTTCCCGGTAATCCGGGACCCACTGTGCGCCTTGCTCGGGGTGGTAGTGCATCACCACGCCAGCGGCCGACCGCCACGATTGCATGAATTCGCCAGGGTTCACCAGAAACCACAACGATGTGCGATCGGCCAGGGGGTAGCACAGCCAGTGCGCCCCCTCCGGCAGACTCTGAGCAAGGGTAAAAGGGGCACCAGCCGACGGCAGCAGCTGGCTGCGTGCAATCAACCCCTGGGCGTCTTCACGCAACAAGGTATCGATCAAGCGCAGGCTGACGTAATCGACGGCGGCCCGCCGCTCGATGCCAGGCTGCGATGCCGATGGTGGTGCTGATAGTGCCGATACGGTCTCGCCGGACCCGAATGCAGTCATGAGCCAATCTCCCATGCCGGCAGCAACGCCCTGGCCTGCTCGCCGACCCGCTCGTGCAGGGTCTCAAGATCGGCGCCATAGGCCTTGATCACCCCCAGATAGTCTTTGTTGGAACGGGACAGCACGATTCGCTCTCCGGCTTGACGAAGTGGATGGAAGCTGAGTTCGCCTTGGCCCAGCGGCCTGGTGAAGCCATCAGGGGCCTGACTGATCCGACCTTCGCGGCTGGCCACGAGGTATTCAATCAGCGCGTGGCCCCTCTCCACGGTGAGTTCAGGCAGCGGCTCGCCCAGGTGCAATCGCAGGATCGTTTCAAACAACGGGAATGGGAACAGCCGGTCGAGCAAGAGTTCGCGGCCATCGCCAACACTGCGGTAGTTGATTTCAATCAGCCGCGGGCCGTCTTCGGTCAACACAAACTCGCTGTGGCAGGCACCGAACTGCACGCCAAAATCGCGGATCTGGCGAACCATTTCAGCCAACTGTTCGGCGTCACCGGCTGGTACCCACTGAGCCCGTATCTCAACGAAATCCGGCGGCGGCGACAGCTCTACCCGGAAGCCCCCCAGTACCACAAAGTTCTCGCCATCCCCCAGCGTCTCCAGCGTGAACAGGTCTCCCTGCATATACGCTTCCAGCAATAACGGCTGTCCCGGGCAACGCTGCCAGAAGGCCTCCACATGACGGCGCAGCGCATCGCGGGAACTGAGTAGGCACACGTCCATACTGGCGACGCCTTCCCTGGGCTTTGCCACGACGGGGAACGGAGCCTGTGCCATGGCGGCCTCCAACGCGCCCTGGTCGGAGATCACCTGGGCCCAGGGCGCCGCCACGCCGACCTGGCGCGACCAGCTTCGCATCGCGGCCTTGTTCTTGGCCCGGTAACACACCCGCCAGTCCTTGCCGGGCAGGCTGAAATAATCCGCCGCCATCGCCGTGACCGCTTGCAAATGGTCGCTGTTGGAAAACAGCGCCGCCGGTCGCCCGCGCTGCTCCAGCAATTCAATGACGGCAATCGGGTTAAACACGTCACAGCCGACGATCTCATCGGGATAGGCAGGCATCCCCGGCGCGCTGAAATGCCGATGGTGCTCTTCGGGCTGATCGGTAAGGATGGTCACCGTTAACCCCAGCTGACGGGCCGCGGGCAGGAATCCAAGGTTGACGGCTTCGGTAACCACGTGAGTCAAAACAACCAACTCAGGACGCATAATCGTCTCCAGTCTGATGGGAGTTAGGCGGGAGAGGCTGGATACGCCTTCAGGCAACTCCTTGGCCTTGTTCAGGTTTGTCGGTGGCGGGCATCACGCTGGCACGACCTACCGAGCGCGAAGGCGTGACATCCGATGGCTGTGGTAGCCGGAAGGTGCATGTCCCGAGCCCGCCAATGAAAGAGGGCTTCTGGGTGGATTGCCCGGTACCGCGACAACCCACCCTTAACGGCCGGCATCGGCCAGTAACGCTTAGAAATCCAGCTGTGCCGACACCAGATAGGCTCGACCCGGCGCGGGTACCCGTCCTACCGGGCTCACATCGACACCACGGAAGTAGTAGTCCTCGTCCAGCAGATTGTTCACTGACAAGGCCAGGTGCAGGTTACGGGATTGCCCGACGTTGAAGTCACGACCAAGCTGGGCGTTCAGCAATACGTAATTCGGCAGTTCCCCAGCGCTGCCGTCGGCGGTCTCTTCCTCGGTGTTGGCGGCATCGCTGAAGCTCTCGCTGACGTAGTTACCGACCAGGCTGGCGTTCCACTGCTGGTAGTCATAAGCAGCACCGACCGTCACGTGATGACGGGGCGCATTCGGCAGCTCATTGCCCTTGTCGTCGCCGCTACGCTGTTCGGTGTCGAGGAAGGTATAACCCAGGCGGAACGACAGGTTGTCGGTGGCCTGCCACTGATTATCCAGCTCCAGGCCCTGGTGTCGGGTTTCGCCCAGGTTCTCGAAGCGGCTGGTCGTTCTGTCGAACTGAATCTGGTCCTTATAATCGATGCGGAACAGGGTGGCGGACGTCAGCAGATCCGGACGCAACTGAACGCGACCGCCCAGCTCATAGTTCCAGGCCGTTTCGTTTGCCACTTCCCCTTCGCGGGACACCTGGGCAATCTGCACCGGCACCAGAGACCGCTGGCCGTTGGCGAACAGGAACACCTCATCGGTGGCCTGATAGCCCACGGTCAGACCCGGCAACAGCTCTTCGGCGTGGTTGTCCTGATCGGCGCCAGCGATGTTGTCGGTGAAATCCATTTTGACGTTTTCGTAACGCACACCAGGCGTCACCGTCAGACGATCGTCCACAAAGCTCATGGTATCGCTGACATAGACCGCCACGGCTTCGGTATCCAGCGACCAGTCACGGACGTTGGTGGTGATCCCGGTGGCCAGTTCTTCCCGATTCACCAGGAACTGCACGTCTTCGGTTACATAACGCGCACCGACAATCACCGTGTGGTTGCCCTGACGCAGCGTCAGGCGCGGCTCAGTACCGTAGACCTTGAACGGCCGTGGTGAGTCGGCGACGAGGGTGGAGGGGATGGCAGGATCGGCCCAATGACCGCCGCTGCTGAAGTTCTGGCCAAAGTCGAAGGTACGGTCGGCATCGTGGGCGAAGTTGCGCCACTCGAATTTGACATCGTCACTGGGGGTATACACCCACTCCAGGGTGCCACGCACGATGTCCGCATCAAATTCATCAAAGGGGCGCTGGGACTGGGTACGGTCATCCCGGTAGGCGTCCGGGCTCAGGGCGCCGGGGAGCTCCGCCCGCACATCGTAGTACTGCAACTGAGCGGCCACTTCGTGCTCATCGTTGATGAAATAACGGCCATCCACGATGACATTGTCGACTTCGGTGTCGCTGTGATCACGGAAACCGTCGCCACGCTGCACGTTGGCCTGAAGCTGAAGCGCGAGCTTATCGGTAACGTAACCACCGGCCCGATAGTAGGTATCGCTGAACACATTGCCGGTTTCTTCGGCAATGGTCAGCTGCTGACGAATGGTCTGCTCGAGTTCGTAAGGAATCGGGCGGGTTTCGAAGTTGAGCACACCGCCCACGTTATTGGGGCCATAGTGAACCGCCGCACCGCCACGCACGATGTCGACCGCATTGATACTGGCCATGGTCACCGGGAACAGAGACACGCCTACGTTGCTGTAGGGACCAAGCGCGATGGGGTAACCATCCACCAGCAACTGTACCCGCTCCGATCGCAACGGATTCAAGCCCCGGACGCCGATGTTGGGCAGCACGCCGGTGCCGGTTTCATCCAGTACCTGCACACCCGGCGTCGAGCGCATCGCATCTTCCAGATTAAGCGCGCCGCGCTGGTGCAGCTCCTCCTGCTCAATCACGGTACGCGCCCCGGTGTAGGTTCGCGCGGACTCGTTGGTGGACTCGCCGATCCAGTCGCCAACGACTTCCAGCACGCCCAGTTCAAGCGGCTCCTGACCAGAATCCTGTGCCACGACTATGCCCGGAGCACTCGCGACCAGCAGCAGCGGCAGCCAGCTGGACGGGCCACTACCAAGTCGCTTGATGGCGCGGGCCAATGGCCGTAACGGGGTGTTGGGACGGTTATTCATTCGTTGCAAACTCCTTATTGAATTGCACTACTTTTACAAATGCGTCTTATTTACGTTTTGGAGGCGACTAAGCCCCGGTATCAGAGCAAAGCGATCCGCTAGGCCTGGTCGCGCTCGAGAAAACTCTGTCGATGGGATTTCAATTTACGAAACAGCAGCCCTCGATCTTCACCGAGGAGCAGGGCCTTGACTCCCTGCTGTCGCCAATAATCGACCTGGGATTGACTGCGCGGCAAGGCACAAAACGTCACGCCATGACGCTGGCAGGCCTGGGCGACGGTATGGATTGCGGCCTGCACGCTGGGATGCTGGGCATCGCCGGGCACACCCAGCGACTGGGACAAATCAATCGCGCCTTCCAGAATCCAGTCGATGCCGGGCACTTCGAGGATGTCGTCAATGCACTCCACCCCTTGCTGGTCCTCGATCATCATGATCACCAGGATTTCCCGGTTGGCCCGCTCAAAATAAGTGGCCAGATCGAGGGTCCCAAAGCCAGTGGTGCGCCCGCCGGTGATTCCACGCTCGCCCAGGGGGTGATAACGACTGGCGTTGACCACCTGGCGCGCCTGTTCGGGCGTGCT
Organism: Marinobacter sp. SS21; assembly: GCF_028369065.1. Lineage (GTDB taxonomy): Bacteria > Pseudomonadota > Gammaproteobacteria > Pseudomonadales > Oleiphilaceae > Marinobacter. Next base: position 323,758 of record NZ_JAQNDA010000002.1, on the reverse strand, counting down.
CACCCGGGGGATCACGATGCCTTGGGCGCCGCTGTCCAGAGCATGGGTAATGGCGTCCGGCCGACTGGCAGGCACCCGCACCAACGGGGTCAGGCCGGCGCATTCCGCCGCGCGGATCATGTTCTCGATGGATTCGGGGTTTACCGAGAGGTGCTCCATGTCGAGGATGACAAAGTCATAGCCGGCGTATCCGATCATCTCGACCAACCAGGGGCTGGGTACGGAATTCAGCAATCCGGTCACGACTTCACCCGCGGCCATTTTTGCCTTGAGGGCATTGCGGTGCAGCATCCAGGTTCTCCAGCAGTGTGTCCGCGCCGCCAGGATGTCTGTTTACTGCCAGGCGAGGACGCTATGAATCAGCCGGCGGAACTATAATGCTAACCATTCTCATTTGCAATAGTGTAGTTCAGGGAAGAGTGGAATCGACAGGACAGTTGCCGGGAATGCGGGTCTGACTCGACCTGCCCCCGAACCCGGAAGACGCGGGCCAACAGGCCTTCAGTCAACGTTGCGGCGGGTTCGCCGTGAGCGACGATGCGCCCCTGCTCCATGACCACCAGTTGATGGGCGTAACGGGCCGCCTGATTGAGGTCGTGCAGCGACATCACCACGGTCAGACCATGGTCGCGGTTCAAATCCGTCAACAGCTCCATCACTTCGAGCTGATGACCAAGATCCAGAAAGGTGGTGGGCTCATCCAGTAGCAGAATGGGCGCCTGCTGCGCCAACGCCAGGGCAATCCACACCCGCTGCCGTTCGCCACCGGAGAGCTGGGATAGTGGCCGGGCACCGTATGCCTCCAGGCCGGTGGCGGCCAGGGCCCAGGCCACGATGTCATCGTCTTCCCGGGAGCGGGCGCCCCAGAAGCCCTGGTGAGGCGAACGCCCGTAATGCACCAGCTCCGTCACCAGCAGCCCCTCCGGGGCCACCGGGTGTTGCGGCAGCAACGCCAACTGACGCGCCAGGGCCTTGCCGGACCACTGCGCGAGCGCTCTGTCACCCAGCACCACCTGGCCCGAGACCGGTTGCAGCGCCCCGCTCAACGCCTTTAACAGCGTGCTCTTGCCTGACCCGTTGGGTCCCAACAAGCAGGTGATTTCGCCCTCGGCGAGGGTCAGCGACAAATCATCGAGCACCCGGCTCTTGCCGTAATCGACGCAAATCTGTTGAGCGGACAAGCGCATAGCTGTCTCCTTAACCCGGTTGCTTGGCGGCTGGCTGGCAGGCTCGCCACAGAGAGGCCGGAACCAGATTCGTCATGACTGGCGCCTCAGCACGTAGATGAAAAACGGCACCCCAACCAACGAGGTCACCACGCCCACCGGCAGCTCATTGGCCCCGGGCATCAACCGCCCCACACCATCGGCCGCCACCACCAACAAAGCACCCAGCAGCCCACTCAGGGGCAGCTGTCGGCGCATGTCGGAGCCAACCAGTGCCCGGGCGATCGGCGGCACAAGCAACCCCACGAATCCGACGGGGCCCACCATCCCCACTGCGCTGGCCGCCAGCAGACTCGCCATGACCAGACTCAAGCCGCGCCACCGGGTGACCGCCAGCCCAAGTGACGTGGCCGACTCCTCGCCCAGCTGCAGCAGGTTCAACGGCTTCGCCATGGCGGGCAACAACAGCAGGCCCAGCAGGCTCCAGGGCAGCAAGGCCCAGATATACAGCCAGTCACGGCCATACAGCGTGCCGGCCAGCCAGGCCAGTACGGTTTCGGCATTGGCGTGTCCCCAGCCGGCGAGAATCCCGCCCACCAGGGCGTTCAATACACTGGCCACGGCGATGCCGCACAGCACCAGCCGCATCGGCGTCAGGCCGCCGGCCGCACTGAGCCGGAAGACCAGGCCTGCGGCCAGCAACCCGCCAGCGGTGGCCGCCCAAGGCATCAGATACAAGGTCGACACCTGCCAGTCCCAAACCGCAACCGTCAGCACGCCATCGGAGGCGAACAGGAACAGCAACACCGCCAGCAGGCTCGCACCGCCTGAGATGCCGAGAATGTGCGAATCCGCCAGCGGGTTACGCAACACCACCTGCAGAATGGCGCCAGCCACGGCCAGCTGCCCGCCGACCAGCAAACCCAGCAACAGCCGCGGCATACGCAACTGCCAGAGTACGTCGGCGGCCACCGCATCGGGCCCAGCCGCCGCATCCACCGAAGACCAGAGTGTTTGCCACAGCAGGCCAAACGGTAGGGTCACCGCGCCCGCCAGCAGATTGACGACGATGGCAGCCACAGCCACCAACATCAGCCCCAACACCAGCATGAGACGATGGCGCGACAGCTGCAGTAACCACCCTGGATTCGACATCGGCTCCCCTCCCAGCTATAAACGCTGACGATAAATCAAGGCAATGAATCCCGCACCACCCAGCGTGGCGGTGAACAGCCCTACCGGCAGCTCAGCCGGCGCCACCAGGGTTCTCGCCGCCACATCGGCCACCACCATCAGCCAGGCACCCAGACAGGCGGCAACCGGCAGCAGGCGACGCTGATCGTCGCCCACCAGGATGCGTGCCAGGTGGGGTATCACCAACCCCACGAAACCAATGGGCCCGGCAACGGCCACCACCTGTGCGGTCAAGAACACCGCCAGTGCCGCCAGCCCCAGACGCCAACGCCATACCCGCATGCCCAGGCTGCGCACCACCTCGTCGCCGAGCGATAACAGATTCAACTGGCGCCGAAACGCCAGCGCCAACAGCAGGCCCAGTAGTGACGTGGCACCAATCAGCTCCAGCTGCGGCCAGCTGCGCCCCAACAGGCCGCCGGCCATCCAGAAGAACAGCTCATCGGCCGAGGAGCCCACGTTCAGCAACACGGCCGTCACCACCGCGCCGCACAACGCCGTTACCGCCACCCCAGCCAGCGCCAGCCGCACCGGTGCCAACTGGCCGTTCCAGGCAAGGCCAATGCTGGCCGCCGCACCTGCCAAGCCACCCACTAGCGCCACATATGGGGTGACGGTGACGGGCCAGGACGAATAGCTCATGGCCACCACCACCGCCAGGGCACCGCCGGCCATCACCCCGGTCAGGCTCGGCGAGGCCAACGGATTGCGCGTCACTGCCTGCATCAAGGTGCCCGCCACGGCCAGGTTCGCCCCCACCAGTAACCCCAGCAGGGTGCGCGGCAGCCGGAGCTCCCAGACCAAGATCCGTGACAAGCCCCCCTGCTCACCGAGCAACACCTCAACGATGGCAGAAACCGCCACCGGCACGACCCCGAGACTCAGACTCGCCAGCACCAACACCAGGGAGCCGGCCAGCACCACCAGCCCCCAACCGCTCCAACGCACCCAGGCTACGGCCTGCTCGGCAGCCATTACCGGTTCTCCAGGGAATGGCTGCGAATCTGTTCCGGCATGGCCGGCGCGGGAAAGGTCTCAGGGTAAAGCAGATGGGCCATTTCGTTCAGGATGTAACCACGGGCAATGGGCCCGGCCCCTTCCTTCCAGTGCTGCCCCACCTCGTAAACCCGGCCGCTGCGAACCGCTTTCAGGTAAGGCCAGATCGGGTTGTTGCGATAGGCCTGCTGCTGAATCGATGGCAGGACAAACAGCACATCCGGGTCCAATGCCAGCAGCGCTTCCAGGCTGATCCGGTAGCCCAGGCTCTGATCGTCCCCGCGGGGGGCCGCGCCGACCACATTGACCCCTTTGAGGCGATTCAGCAGGTAGGCGGGCAGGAAGTTGTCGTAGTAGGCAAAGGGGGTTTCGCTGCTGGACACCAACAGCGCCGCACTGACGCCGCCGGGTGCCGCCTGGCCCAGACGCTCCAGCTCGGCGATGAACTCCCGGTTCAGGCGTTCGCCCTCTTCCTGAAGCCCCAGCCCGCGGCTGACCTGACGCACGGCCCGCAAGCTGTCTTCGAAGGTAATCACGTTAAACGCCAGATACGGCGCCAGCCGCTCATACTGGCGCTCATAGGGCTCGGTATAGCGGCGAATGGCAACGATCAGGTCCGGTTGTACCGCGGTGAGCAGTTCCAGATTGGTTTTCGCCCGCGGCCCCAGGCTGGTCGCCCCGTCGATCCGCTCCCCGAGAAACTGAGGCAGTGGCTGGTCGGCGAACGTCGAAGCCGCGACCGGTGACACCCCCAAAGCCACCAGGGTGTCGGCGGCAAAGGTCGAGATAGCCGCCACCCGGCCGACATTATCCGGCACGCTTACCCAGACACCCCGGTCATCCTGCACCTGGGTGACCGCGAGGACAGCTTGAGAAAACACTGCAGCAAGTACCACTACCGAGGCAGCCGCCCCGAGCCGTTTTGTCACGGATCTCACTATGCCCACTCCCGCTGAGAAATACCGACCCTCGGGCCAAAGGGCGAAAGTCTAATGCGTCCAATTCACATTTACAAATAACAACAATAATCCGATGAGAAGTGGCGAAGGCGTGGTGCGAGGGATCGAAACGACCGAGCACGAGCGAAACGGGCCGGTCTTGGACCGCCCACTGCCAGGATTCAACAGGAAGGTCAGACAGGCAACGGCCTGCCCCAAAGCTCAAACGAAGAGAAGTGTCCGCGGACCCGGTTACACCACCAGATCCGCCATATTGCCCTTGCTCTCCAGCCACACCTTGCGGTCGGAGGCGCGTTTCTTGCCCAGCAGCATGTCCATGCGCTCGTCGGTTTCGTCGCCCTCTTCCAGGGTCAGCATCACCAAGCGACGGGTGTCCGGCGCCATGGTGGTCTCGCGCAGCTGCAGCGGGTTCATCTCACCCAGGCCCTTGAAGCGGGTGACCTGGACCTTGCCGCGACGTTTTTCGGCCTCCAGCCGGTCGAGGATGCCCTGTTTCTCGTGCTCGTCCAGGGCGTAGAAGGTTTCCTTACCGAGGTCCACCCGATACAGCGGCGGCATGGCGACAAACACATGACCGGCCGCCACCAGCGGTCGGAAATGCTTGACGAACAAGGCGCACAGCAAGGTGGCAATGTGCAAGCCGTCGGAATCGGCATCCGCCAGAATACAGACCCGGTTGTAGCGTAAGCCGGACAGGTTGTCAGAGCCCGGGTCCACACCGATGGCTACAGCAATATCGTGCACTTCCTGGGACGCCAGGATTTCGCCGGAGTCCACTTCCCAGGTGTTGAGAATCTTCCCCCGCAGCGGCATCACTGCCTGGAATTCCCGGTCGCGTGCTTGCTTGGCGGAACCACCCGCCGAATCCCCTTCCACCAGAAACAGCTCGGCTCGGCTGGTATCGCCACCGGAACAGTCCGCCAGCTTGCCAGGCAGTGCCGGGCCAGACGTCACCTTTTTCCGCGCCACCTTCTTGCTCGCCCGCAACCGCCGCTGTGCGTTGCTGATGAACAGCTCGGCCAGCGCCTCGGCGATGTCTGTGTGGTGGTTGAGCCAGAGACTGAAGGCGTCCTTCACCACGCCGGAAACAAACGCGGCGGCTTCGCGGGACGACAACCGTTCTTTGGTCTGGCCGGAGAATTGCGGATCCTGCATCTTGAACGACAGCACGTAGCTGCAGCGCTCCCAAATGTCCTCCGGAGACAGCTTCACCCCTCGCGGCATCAGGTTGCGGAACTCGCAGAACTCGCGCATGGCCTCCAGCAAACCGGTGCGCAAGCCGTTAACGTGGGTGCCACCCTGAGCGGTGGGAATCAGGTTGACGTAGCTTTCGGTCACCGCCTCGCCGCCTTCGGGCAACCACTGCAGAGCCCAGTCGACTTCCTCGGTGTTGCCGGCGAAGGTACCGGTGAACGGCTCCAGAGGAACGGCTTCAATGTCCGCCAAAGCGGTTCGCAGGTAATCCCGCAGGCCGTCCTCGTAATACCACTCGTCTTTCTCGCCGGTGGCTTCCTGCAGGAAAGTGACGGTCAGGGCCGGGCACAAGACGGCCTTGGCCCGCAGGTTATGGCGCAGGCGGCTAACGGAGAACTTGGGGCTGTCGAAGTAGGAGGCATCCGGCAGGAACTGGAGCCGGGTGCCGGTATTGCGTTTGCCGACCGTATCGATGACCTCGAGCTCAGAGGCCTTGTCACCGTCGGCGAAGGTCATACGATGGAGCTGGCCATCCCGCTTGATGGTCACCTCCAGCGTCTTGGAGAGGGCATTGACCACCGACACCCCTACCCCGTGCAGACCGCCGGAAAAGTTGTAGTTGCCCTGGGAGAACTTACCGCCCGCATGCAGCCGGGTCAGTATCAGCTCTACCCCCGGCAGCCCCTCCTCCTTGTGGAGATCCACCGGCATACCTCGGCCGTCGTCTTCAACGCTCAGTGAGCCGTCGCTGTGGAGCACTACGTCAATCCGACGGGCATGGCCGGCCAACGCCTCATCGACACTGTTGTCGATCACCTCCTGGGCCAGGTGGTTCGGACGACTGGTTTCGGTGTACATACCGGGCCGTTTGCGGACCGGATCCAAACCACTCAGGACTTCAATGGCATCAGCGTTATATTGTTTCTGGCTCATAGATGAGGCATAACTCCAGGCAAAACCCATCAACTTGTTCAATGGGCCACTAGCTTAGGGATTCCCCGAGAAAGATCAACGGTTGTTTTGCGGTTGGCGAAAGCTCGGTCGCGATCCTCAACGCTGGTGCGACACAGCGGGATAGCCCTCGCCGTAAACAGAGAGATGGCTCCAGCCCTGGTTAATAACCGCAACAGCGGCGCAGGGCGTGGTCATAACCTGAGCCACCATGCTGTCGGGAGGCGGCGACTGCAGGCGCATTTCCAGCGTCAGCCGGTCCCCGATCAGCTGGGCGCTATCCAGCGTTACACCATAGCCCGCGGAAGTCTTCTGGCCCAAGGCAACGATCACCACATGCTCGCGGGAGAAATCCACTGCGTTCAGGGGAGCCAGCGTCAGTGCCTGCGCCGGCAAACCCGAGAGTTGCTGGAGATCCTGCCCCGAGGCGAGATACAGCAAGCCCCGGTCCTGCAGCCCGCAATGGGCGGAAGCCGTTAGCTGCCGAGCCACCGGGCCCGCCTGTTCGGCCTGACTCGCACAGCCGCCAACGAGCGACAGCCAGATGCCAGCGCTCAACCCCTGCCAGGATTTCATTCACCACCTCCGCGATACTGTCGTAAGAGCTGAGTGTTACCGGACAGCGCCTTCAAGGGGTAGCCGGTAAAGCCATAACGGGGCTGTCCCAGGGTGGTAAGGGTTGGACGCCGAAAACTGGTGTTCATGGCCAACCCCGCAACCGGCGCCTCTGTGATGGTGATCGGTTCCAACAAGCCGAGCACCGGATATTCCGCACACGCCTCCCCGGTTTCACAGATAAAACCATTGTTGTCGATGTCCGTGCCGGCGACCAGAAAGTATTCGCCGGGATCAACGTCATCAAAGGCAAACCGGTATATTCCGGCATCGGCGTCAACACTGACCTGGTCGACCAGGCTACGCGCCGGGTCGGTCTTCAGCAACAGCACGTAATGCCTGCCTGCATCCCGCTGGTCTACCTCGTCCTGACGCTGTACCGCAATGGGCACCTCCAGGACACCACTGTCGCCGCCATCGCTATAGCCAATCTCCAGCTCGGTCACGTAATTGGTATTCTGTTCGAGCTGGGCCACGTCCACCGATACCAGGACCTGATCCGGAGGAGGGTTACCGACCACCAACGCCGGCGTCACCGTCAGCCAACTGGGCATGTCCGCCACCGTGTCGATGGTGACGTCGGCGCCATCCGGGTAGACCTGTAACTGCACCGTCTGTTGGCGGGTGGCGTCCGTGAATTGCAATGCGGAAGGGGACGCCGCAAGCACGGTCGGGAAATCGCCGCTGATCGCGGCATCCACCGCCTTGATGGCATTGATCAGGCCCGCACCGTACTCACTCTCGCTGCCTACCTCGTCGGTGATGCTACCGCTGGCCATCAGTGCGAAAAACTGGTCCGGCGTTACATCCTCCCCTACCGAGTTGGCAGCGCTCTTCATCAGGGCATAGACGCCGGCCACATGGGGCGAGGCCATGGAGGTGCCCTGCAACCCCGCGTATCGGGGTTCAGGGGGCGATACCGTGTCGTCCCCCCAGGTGCTGATCACCAGATCGGCGTTGCCATCCAGGTTGCCATCGCGGCTGGCATCACCACCCGGCGCGACCAGATCCACCGACGGACCTATGTTGGAATAGGACGCCCGCTGCTTGCCACCATCCACGGCCCCCACACCCACCACATTGGCAAAGGCCGCGGGAAACGTCGGATTGTCGGAGCCGCCATTGCCCGCCGCCGCCACCAGCAACTTGCCATTGCCATGGGCTTGGTCAATCGCGGCCTTGAGGGCTTCGGAATCCGGCAGCCCTCCCAGACTCAGGTTGATGACATCGATGTCGCTGCGCCCAGAGGCCCAATTCAGTGCGGCGATCAGGTCGCTGGCGTTCCCCGACCCGTCCTGGCCCAACACCCGCACCGGAAAAAGTGTGGCCTGCGGTGCAACGCCGATGATGCCGGTACTGTTGTCCACACCGGCCGCGATGCCCGCTACGTGGGTACCATGAAAGCTGCTGTTCTGGGCCCGGCCATCGCCTGGGTCCGCCGGATTCTGGTCCCGCTGGCCCTGGTCCTCGTCGATATCGAGACTGCCGGTGACGTAATCGAGAATCTGACCGGTAAACGGCACCACATTGGCGTGAATGTCCGGATGCCAGTTGCCGTAACTGCTGGGCGTGGCACTGAACAGCCCGGTGTCCATCACCGCGATCCCGACATCGGCACCAGCGCTGGGGGCCGCCTGCCAGGCCACTGGTAAACTGATCAATGGGTAATGCCACTGCAGCCGGTACAGGTCGTCGTCTTGCGGGACCACCACCTGCGCCCGGTAAAGGTAGTTGGGCTCGGCCGTCACACCGGGCTGGCTATTAAGGGTGCCGATCCATTCCAGAGTTTGTTGGCGTAAAGCCGCCAGCTCCTGACCCGGTGCCGCCTGCAAAGAGCTTGCCGACGCCCGCGTGAGATGCCAGATGCCACTGCCCAGATTCCGGACCTGGCCCGCGGACAGGCCGCTGACGATGTCCAACGCGGTGGGGATGTCCAGCGCGTTGGCACTTCCGCCCGGCGCCGAGGGCGCATCCACCATGACCACCGCTTCGTTGGGCACCAGTTCCGGTTCCTGAAACGCCACGTTAGCCGCCGAGACGCTGGCCTCGGCGGCGACGGTCAGCACATAGCGAAACGGTCCGCCGCCGGTGGCCCGAATCTGGATCAGATGAGGCCGGGATTCGGCGTCCGGGATTGAGTCCACCACGTGGGTGAACGGTGGCGAGCCGTCGCAATCGGAGCCGCAAATTTCGCCGCCACCCACTTCGGTGATGGTCATGTCGGTTCCGGCAGGGGTCGAGCTGGACAGGAATGTCTGCAGCACCACCCGATCGCCTTGGCGCAACCGGACCAGATAGACATCGCTGGTGTCGGTGACGTATTCGAACTGTTGCTCACCACCGGTCGCGTAAAATCCGCTGGAGCCACTGAGGTAGCCGCCGACGATGCCCGTCTCCGGTAACAGCTGGGCGTTTGCGGCATCATTATTGGCGACCGCGGCACCCACCTGGCTGTCATCCGCGGTATCCGAATCAATCCGACTGTGGCTCTCGATCGTTATCACGCCACTGAGGTCGTCAGGACTCGAGGAACCCGAGCCCCCACTGCATCCCGCCAAAGCCCCTAGCACCACGGCGACGACCGAGAACCTTTTCTCTGCATGCCTGTCTGCCATTTGCCCGCCTTTTTCTGGAATCTGACAACAACACGCCCCGCCCTCCGCGAGCGTTCCAAGATTTTCCGCAGGTAAACCACTCGTATTAACGAGCGCACGAAGCTACCCGTTGGATCGAGGTCCCGATGCCATCAGCCACCTTTTGACTTCCAATAACCCACAGTATACGAACATCTGAGGTATGCGGCTCAAAAAAAACCGCCTGCAGGTGGTCACCTGCAGGCGGTTTTGGGGGCCTTAGCTCCGCTTACAGCGCGTAGAACAGCATCGGTACGAAGGCGACCAGCAGCAAGGTGGTTGCCATGACCACCAGCGGCAGCAGCAGCCGTTCATACCGGTGCCAGAGCGATCCGGTCCGTTCCGCAGCGAGCACTTCGGTCTCGCCTACCACCTGTCGGGTCAACAGGTGATTCAACGCCACCGGCGGGCTGAGATAGCCCAGCTCAAAAGCAACCAGGCATACGATCCAGAAGTGCAGCGGATCGATTCCCAAGTTGATGGCCGCCTGGGCAATGGTGGCGGACACCAGGATGACCGCACCGAACGGGTCCATCACCATGCCGATAAAGGTCAGCATGAAGACCACCACCAGCATGACCAGCCAGGGGTTATCGAGATTTTCCGGGAAGATCGCATGCACAATGTCGGACCGCTCCAGGATACCGCCCAGGCAGATCGAGAACCCAATCAAAGCCAGCAGCGCGCCAATATGCACCGCCGAGTCGCTGGCAGCGGAGGCGCTGCGGGTCCAGAAGGCATTCAGCCGCGACTGCTCTTCGTCACGATTGTCCTTGTCCGCGTCCAGGTAAACCAGCACCAGCATCACCAGAGGCAGGATCAGCGGCGCGGTGTACTCGTTGAAGTTCAGATCCAACAGCAGCCAGATGGCGAAAATCACCAGACCGCCGACCAGGACATAAGGGAACAGCGGCTTCAGCTGACTGATCGCCTCACGCAATGCACCCGGCACCGGCTTCGGCCGCCAGTTACCTTCGGTCTTGCAGACAATGAAGGAGAATAGCAATGCGGACATCAGGAACACCCAGATGCCCCAGCCATACATCTCGGAAGTGGTGACTTCCTTGTTGAGAGCCGCTACCACCACAATCAGCAGGCACGGGTTCAGCACCACACCCAAACTCCCTGACATGGCGGTGGTCGCCAGCGACAACTGACGGCCGGCCCCGGCACGACGCAGCTCGTCGTAGACCACGCCACCGACCGCCAGGATGAAGATACCCGAGGCGCCGGTGAAGGCGGTTGGGAAGGCGGTGGCAAAAATCATCACCGAGGCAAGCATCGGCGCCGGCAACTGGAACGGCTTGATGACGTTCAGCAGCAACTCCGGAATACGGGTCTGCTTCAGCGCCATGCCCACCAGCACATAGAGGCCGATATTGATGAACATGGACGACAGGTTGCTCATCATGCCGAAGTAGATGGCAAGACCGGACTTGTAGCCATCCACAAAGAAGAAGTAACTCATGGCGATCAGGCCCATGGCGCAATAGAGCGGGATCACCAGCCCGGAAGAGGCACTGAGCCCACCGGCCTTGATTCGCTCCGGCACCCACATCAGCCGGATCACATTAATGACCATGAACAACCCAAACACCAGCGTCCAGCCATTCTGAAGCGCGGCGGTGCTCTCCGAGCCCGGCGTCGAACTCAGCAAGCCCGCGTAGGACTGCAGCGACAACACCATCAGGCCGTTGACCAGCAGTTGCGAGCCTTGATTCAACCGCCACTCGGCGCGGTTACGCGGCAGGCGTAAGGCGATGTGATCGGCATCCAGCGCCGAGATCGCCGCGGCCATGGCAAACATCGCGATGAACAGGTACTTCATCAGATCGATGTTTTCGAGGAGGAAGTGCGCCAGCCCCTGCTCTACCGTCTTGAAGGCGGCAAGCGCAGGCGTAGCGTGCTTCTGGTTCTCTTCAAACGCCAGATATTTCTGCTGACACATTTCCAGGTTGCGCTGCAACGATTCCCGGAGAGCGCCAGGGTTGGGGGGCGAGCTGAACAGGTCGTCAGGATCCGGCTGGTAAGCATCCAGCCTGCGCTGAACTTCCCTTTCGACATCCATTTCGAGTTCGCATTCCGGTGCCACCGCATCGGGGTTGAGCAGATAGTAGTTCGGCCAAGTCTGCTCGCCGATCCAGAGTAACCGTGAGTGGAACGAGTTCCCCATTCCCAGGAGCAGGGTAAACAACAGGAGCAGCAACAGAATGCCCCCGTGCAGGCGATGCACGGGGTAAATTGTTGTGGCCCTGGCTGAAGACAGTACGCGCGAGATCATGAAGGTTCAGCCCTTTATTGGTCTTGGTATCAGCTGTTATTCCCGGTTACCGGCGGTGCACTCGGACGAACCTGGGTTGCTGGCACAACGAATGTTGCTGAGCAGGCTCAGCATCTTCGGATGATAGACCTGGCTGGCTCCGCCGATGCCGTCACGCAGCTGGATACGGTTCTCACGGAACATTTCCTGATAGCCCTGGACGTCGTTGTCGGGAATGCGGATCCACTTTTCTTCCGGGATGGCGTTCTCGAGACGGGTTACCAGATCCATGGCCTGACCGTACATGCCCCAGGCTACTTCGCGGGACTGCTGCGCTGTGGCGTCGTCCAGCACGTGATCCTTGGCGATGATCTGGATGGTCAGCTGGGCCAGCGGGTAGTCGACGATACCGCCGGTGTCACCGATGCCCTTATACAGTTCCAGCGCCTCATAGGCGAACGCCGGGGCATAAGCGGTGTCAACAGAGCCGTTGTTGAACTTGCCGGCAAAGTTGGTGATGTCGGACGGCACCACGGTGGCCTTGATGTAGTTCACCATGTGGATGGCGTCTTTCTGGTAGTCCAGGGTTGCCATGCGCTTGCCGGCCAGCTCGCCCGCGGTATCGATGGAGCGGTCATTTACGAACAGGTAACCGGCGCCGGCAGGAACGATACCCAGTACCTCATAGCCATTCTCTTTCATCAGCGGCGCGGCCTTGGCCTGAGCCAGGGTCGCCAGCAAAGTTCTCAGATCGTCGTAGGTCGGAATGGCACCGACGGCGCTGATGCTGCCAGTAAAGCGGTTGAACGGACGGGTACGCAGGTCGGTCGCCGCAACGGCGTCACACTGCCCGGAATTGAAGTCACCGACCGCGACACCTTCGTCAGTGTACGGGCGCAGCTCAAAGTCAACGCCGAGGGCTTTCATTTCCAGGGCGTAGTCTTTCACCATGTTGAAGACATCGCCGTTGGCGCCGATAACATCGAACACGCACATTTTAACCGGCTCAGCGGCGACAACCGGCGCAGCCAGGGTCAGGGTCATTGCAGCAAGGGTTTTACGAAACATGTGGGACCTCCGGGTCGTTTTTATGTTTGTACAATGATGTCGAAGGGATAAGTCACCTGCTTACAGCAGGCTGTCCAGATCCATGACTTCCGTTTCTTCGCCGGGACGCTCCTCGCTGAGCTGCCCGAAGAACCGCTGCGGAGTGCGGTAGCCGTAGTTCGCGGTCCAGTATTTATCAGAAGTGAACACCATGACCTCTCCGGCGATCTTATCCACTAGCCGATACTCCTCGCGAACCTCGAAGCGGTCTTCCGATTCAACGTAGCGCTTGAGCACGTCTTCCAGCACATCGGGACGACCAAACGTTTCCGCAGCCACGGCTTCAAGCGCCATGGACGCTCGCAGACCACTCTCGATGCCAAGCCGTGAGCTGTCCTTAAAGACCCGCCAGGGATCCGGTGCCAGAGAGGGCTGGGTATCGGGAATCAACAGCCAGACCAGAGACCGGATGGCGTTGGGCAACCCGCCCCACTTCTCGTTATCCAGACATTGAGCGGCACGCTCGGCCTGCGGCGCGATATTACGGGGAACGCCGGCCATGGCGCCTGAATTGGCGTCGTTCACAATGCTTTGCATGCCAGTAAGCAGGCCAAGCATAAAGGTGAGTTCGTCCTGGTCCTCGAACAGGAACGGACAATCGGCATTCTCGGCAGAAGGATCGTAGTCATACGCATTCATCGCCCGCTGGAACGACTGATAACGACGCTGGGCCACCTGGGCATTGAGCCGCTTCATGCTCTCACGGGCATCCTTGGCGGCAGAGACATTGCCCTGGTAATCGGCCCGCAGATAGCGCAGCTCTTCTTCCCAAGCGTCATACTCGGCGCAGTTGGCCGCCAGCAGCATCAGCATCGAGCCGGTGGAATCCGGAGCGGAGGTCACGCGGGAGAAGGAGTACAGTAAGGGATCGAGGCCCTCACCAAGGCTGCAGGCCATGCGGGTGTCGCTTGTCTGCATGACATAGGGGGTTGCTTCACCCTCAGAGTAGTTAGACAGCACGATGCCCGTGGTGGTGTAGATCGGATTGGCAGAGCACCCCGCCAGCAGCACCAGCGCCGCCAAGGCCAGCAATTTGGATTTAAAACCACCCAGGGTGGCTTTTGGAGTCACTAAGGAGGAAGTCATAGATCGCCCTGTTTACGTTGTTTTTATTGACTCGCGAGGGTTCAGCGCAGTAGACCGCACCAGATTTCAGCCGAAAACAGGCCAATCACTGACGCGCCATCCGAGTCGTGTCTCTCACATTACGAAGAATGCGACGAACGTCGCACAACAATAATGGCTTTGCTGCCAAAAATATATGCCGATCAGGCCAATGGCCCGTTCGCAACAAGTGGCAGCTTTTCTACATCCCTTTTATTTTCAGGGTGTTAAGGTTAATACCAGAAATGGCACGGGCGTGCCATATCAATTGGAAAATTAATCAATCAGACCAAGGCTCAGCATCACCTGATCGGTCAGCTCCGACAACCCCATTTTTCCGCCGGATTGAAACCAGGTCACCGTCCAACTCAAGGAGCCCGTGAGCAACCGCCGGACCACAAACGGATCGGCGGTAACCTCACCCGACCGGTGGAGGCGCCCCAGCACATCCAACCAAAGCTGCTCGTAAATGTCCCGCAGCGCCAGCACCTCTTCCTGAGCTTCTGGCGACAGGCTACGCCACTCGTACACCAGCACCGCCATGGCTTCGCCGGTCAGACCGTTAATGGATTCCAGCTCGGCGTGTATCAGGGCTCTTAGCTTGGCGCGGTCGCCTTGCGCCTCGTCGACCGCCGCCTGCATCAACGCCGTGTTCAAGCGAATGGTCTCCACCATCACCGCCTTGAGGATGGCTTCCTTGGTCCGGAAATGATGAAAAAGACTGCCGGACTGGATACCGACCGCCGCCGCCAGATCCCGCACGGTGGTTCGCTCATAACCCCTATCCCGAAACAGCCGGGCGGCTTCGGTCAGTAAGCGACCACGGGCACTGTCGGGGGCGGAGACCAGCTTATCGGCAACAAGGGCTTGGAGAATGGCGTCTTGGTTCACAGGCAATTCCGGCAGGTTGTCAGGAAGGGCTTATTCTATCGCGTTCCGGCCTATTTACAAACCAAGCGCTTGCTTGGTATTGTCATTTCACCATCGTTCAGAAGACATCATTATCCATACAGCAGGGTCCCCTCATGGCAGAGCTCGACACCCCCCCGCAAATCGTTCGCATCGGTTGTTCCGCCGCTTTCTGGGGCGATACCGAGACCGCGGCACGGCAGCTGGTTCAGCACGGCGACATCGACTACCTGGTGTCTGACTATCTGGCCGAGATCACCATGTCGATCATGGCCGGTCAAAGAATGAAAGATCCCAACGCGGGCTACGCACGGGATTTTGTCCAGACCGTCATGGCACCCTTGCTGCAGACCATCAAGGCCAAGGGCATCCGCGTGCTCAGCAACGCCGGCGGGGTTAATCCGGTGGCGTGCCGGGATGCGTTGAAAGCGCTGTGTGATCAGGCCGGCCTGGACTTGAACATTGCGTTGGTGCTGGGCGACGACCTGATGCCCCAGAAGAAGGCTCTGGCGGAATCCGGCGTCTCCGAGATGGCTTCCGGCGCGCCCATGCCGCCAGTCATGGTGAGCCTTAACGCCTATCTGGGCGCGCCGGGGCTGGTGGCCGCGCTGGAGCAGGGAGCGGACATAGTGATTACCGGACGCGTCGCCGACAGCGCCCTGGTGCTGGCGCCGCTGGTGCATGAGTTCGGCTGGGCCTGGAACGACTACGACCGGCTTGCCCAGGGCAGCCTGGCGGGACACTTGCTGGAATGCGGGGCCCAGGCCACCGGCGGCAACTTTACCGACTGGCGCGAGGTGGCGGATGGCTTTGAGGACATGGGTTTCCCCATTGCCGAAGTCAGCGCTTCGGGCGAATTTGTCATCACCAAACCCGAGGGCACCGGTGGCCAGGTCAGCCGCGGCACCGTGGCCGAACAGCTGGTGTATGAGATTGGCGATCCACGAGCCTACCTGCTGCCGGATGTCAGCTGCGATTTTACCCAGGTCAACCTGACAGAGATTGGCCAGGACCGGGTTCGGGTCACCGGTGCCAAGGGCCGTGCGCCCACCGACAGTTACAAGGTCTCCGGCACCTGGCCCGATGGCTTCAAGTGCACGGTGACCTTCCTGCTCGCCGGCATCGACGCCAAAGCCAAGGCGCAGCGGGTGGCCGACGCCATCCTGGCCAAGACTGGCCGGATGTTTCAGGAGCGGGACTTACCCGCTTACTCCGACACCAGCGTCGAGCTGCTCGGCACCGAAGCCACCTACGGCCCCCACGGCCAGAGCGAACGCTGTCGCGAGGTGGTGGTGAAAATCAGCGTCGCCCACCCCAAGAAGGAAGCACTGGTGCTGTTTTCGCGGGAGATTGCCCAGGCCGCCACCGGCATGGCGCCGGGCCTGACCGGCATCGTTGGCGGCCGTCCCACGGTGTGGCCCAAGATCCGCCTTTATTCCTGCCTGGTGCCCAAGGACCGGGTGACCGTCACCGTCGATCTGACCGATGCGCCGATGCCGGTGGCGGTGGCTACCGGGGGCGGCTTCAATCCGGACACCCTACCTGTGGACAGCCCGGCTGATACCGCACCGGCCACCGACACCGAAGTACCCCTGATCGATCTGGCCTGGGCCCGCAGCGGCGACAAAGGCGACCACAGCAACATTGGCGTCATCGCCCGTCAACCGGAATACCTGCCTTTTATAGCCGCCGCCCTCAGCGAAGAACGGGTCGCAGCCTGGATGGCCCACACCCTGAACCCGGACACTGGACGGGTCAGGCGTTGGGGCCTGCCCGGGTTACACGCCCTCAACTTCCTATTGGAACACAGCCTCGGCGGCGGCGGTGTCGCCAGCCTGCGCATCGACCCCCAGGGCAAGGCCTTCGCCCAGCAACTTCTGGAGATACCGGTACCGGTTGCCTCCTCAGTATTGAATAAAGGAACCCAATCATGAGCTACCAATCCGTCCTGCGCCCCGGCCTGTTCGAGGGTCAAACCATCATCGTGACCGGCGGCGGCTCGGGCATCGGCCGTTGCACCGCCCACGAACTGGCATCGCTGGGGGCCCGGGTTGCCCTGGTTGGCCGCAAGGTCGAGAAAGTGGAGGCGGTGAAAGCCGAGATTCTCGACGACGGCGGCGTCGCCAGCGCCCATGTCTGCGACATCCGCGAGGAAGCCTCGGTCAAGGCCACGGTGCAGGCCATCATCGAAGAGCACGGCGGCCTGCATGCCGTCGTCAACAACGCCGGCGGCCAGTTTCCCTCACCACTCACCGGCATCAACCAGAAAGGCTGGGAAACCGTCGTACGCACCAACCTGACCGGTGGTTTCCTGATGGCCAGGGAGGCCTACACCCAGGCACTGTCCAAGACTGGCGGCGCCATCGTCAATATCGTCGCCGACATGTGGGGAGGCATGCCCGGCATGGGCCACTCCGGCGCGGCGCGGGCGGGGATGGTGAACTTTACCCAGACCGCCGCCTACGAATGGGGCCACTCCGGGGTTCGGGTCAATGCGGTGGCGCCGGGCTGGATCGCCTCCAGCGGCATGGACAACTACCCCGAATCCATGCGCGAGTGGATCCGCAACCTGGCCAACTTCGTGCCCATCAAGCGTATGGGTACCGAAGCGGAGATCAGTTCCGCCATCTGTTTCCTGCTCAGTCCCGGCGCGGCTTTTATCAACGGCGATTGTCTGCGCATCGACGGCGGCGCCTCCCAGGGCTCCCCCATCTGGCCACTGCCAAACGCCAAGAACAATGCGCCGTATAACGGATTTCATCGCAGCGCCACGCCCAAAGTGCTCAGCGATTCCTGAGGAGACCTGTCATGGAAGTGCTTGAAAGCAGCCTTACGCCGCAATCGGACGAGTATCGCGCCAACGCAGAGGCCATGGAACTCCAAATCCGGACCTGGCGCGAGGTGGAACAGAAAGTGCTGGATCTGGCGGAAGCGGCCCGGGCGAAATTCACCCAACGCGGCAAGTTGCTGCCACGGGACCGTCTCAACCGCCTGCTGGACCGGGGCACCCCGTTTCTGGAACTGTGCTCCCTGGCCGGATACAAGATGCACGACGACAAGGACGGCAGCATGGCCGGCGGCGGCATCATCGCCGGTATCGGCATGGTCTGCGGTGTTCGCTGCCTGGTGGTGGCCAGCAACAGCGCCATCAAGGGCGGCACCATAACCCCCGCCGGACTCGACAAGACCCTGCGCCTGCAGCAGATCGCCATGGAGAACAAATTGCCGGTGGTGTCGCTGTCCGAGAGCGGCGGCGCCAACCTGAACTACGCCACCGATATCTTCGTACTGGGCGCTCGTGGCTTTGCCAACCAGGCCCGGATGTCGGCGGCCGGCATCCCCCAGGTCACGGTAGTCCACGGCAATGCCACCGCCGGTGGCGCCTATCAGCCCGGCCTGTCCGATTACGTGATCACCGTGCGCAACAAGGCCAAGATGTTCCTGGCCGGCCCGCCCCTGTTGAAAGCGGCCACCGGCGAAATCGCCACCGACGAGGAACTCGGTGGCGCCGAGATGCACGCCCAGATAGCCGGTACCGCCGAATACCTGGCCGAGGACGATGCCGATGGCATCCGCTACGCCCGCAACATCCTCTCCGCGCTGCCCTGGAACGAGCAACTGCCGGCACAACGGGTCCTGGAGTGGGAGGAACCCAGGTATTCCCCCGACGAACTGGTGGGCGTGGTCCCGGCCGATGCCAAGAAGCCTTATGACGTGCGGGAGATCATCGCCCGCATCGCCGACGACTCCCGCTTCCTGGATTTCAAGAACGACTACGACGACCAGACGGTGTGCGGCACCATCCGCCTCGAAGGCCACGCCGTGGGAGTCATTGGCAACAATGGACCGATCACGGCCCAGGGGGCGGTCAAGGCGGCACAGTTCATCCAGCTTTGCGACCAGGCCGGTACCCCCCTGCTGTTCCTGCATAACACCACCGGCTTCATGGTCGGCACCCACTCCGAGCAGAACGGCATCATCAAACACGGCTCCAAGATGCTCCAGGCCGTCGCCAATTGCCGGGTACCCAAGCTCGCGGTGGTGGTGGGCGGTTCCTACGGCGCCGGCAACTACGCCATGTGTGGCCGTGGTCTGGACCCCCGCTTCATCTTTGCCTGGCCCAACAGCCGCACGGCGGTGATGGGCCCCGCCCAGGCCGGCAAGGTGATGCGCATCGTGGCGGAGGAGAAACAACGCCGCAGCGGTGTCGAACCCGATGAGAAAACACTGACGTTCCTGGAGCAGGCCACCGCCAAGAAGCTGGAGGATGGCTCCACTGCGCTGTTTGGTACCGCCCGCCTGTGGGACGACGGTTTGATCGACCCGCGGGATACCCGACGGGTGCTGGCCCTGGCCCTGGCGGTCTGTCGCGAGGCGGAAGCGCGACCACTGCGCCCCAACACCTTTGGTGTCGGCCGGCTCTAACTCAAGACCACAACGACAAGCACAAGTCACGAATTTAAGGAGCGACCCATGAAATTCACCCCAGAACACACGGCCCTCAGAAAAACGGTCCGCGATTTTGTCGAGAAAGAACTCAATCCCCACATCGACGAATGGGAGGAGGCCGGTGAATACCCCATCCACGAGGTCTTCAAGAAGCTGGGCAACCTGGGCCTGCTGGGCAT
This sequence comes from Marinobacter sp. SS21, assembly GCF_028369065.1. Lineage (GTDB taxonomy): Bacteria > Pseudomonadota > Gammaproteobacteria > Pseudomonadales > Oleiphilaceae > Marinobacter. Next base: position 304,042 of record NZ_JAQNDA010000002.1, on the reverse strand, counting down.
TCACAAGCCGGAAGAGTATGGCGGCATGGGACTGGACTACAGCTACAACCTGGTGGCGGCGGAAGAATTTGGCCGCGCCACCTGCGGCGGTGTGCCCCTGTCCATCGGGGTACAGACCGACATGTGCACCCCGGCCCTGGCCCGTTTCGGTTCCGATGAGCTGAAGCGCGACTATCTGGCCCCGGCCATTGCCGGTGACATGGTGGGCTGTATCGGCGTCAGCGAAGTGGGCGCAGGCTCCGACGTGGCAGGCCTGAAGACCACCGCCAGGAAGGACGGCGACGACTACATCATCAACGGCTCGAAGATGTGGATCACCAACTCCCCGAAGGCGGATTTCATCTGTCTGCTGGCCAACACCTCGGACGATTCCGCCCACAAAAACAAATCCCTCATCGTGGTACCGATGAACAGCCCCGGCATCAGTTTCAGCAGCCACCTGAACAAGCTGGGCATGCGCTCATCGGAAACCGCCCAGGTGTTCTTCGACGATGTCCGGGTGCCGCAGCGCAACCGTATCGGCGCCGAAGGCACCGGCTTCATGATGCAGATGATGCAGTTCCAGGAGGAGCGCATGTGGGCATGCGCCAACATGATCCTGGCGCTGGAAAACTGCGTCGAGAAAACCATCGAGTACTGCCGCGAGCGCAAGACCTTCGGGCAACCCCTGATCGACAACCAGGTGATCCATTTCCGCCTGGCCGAGCTGCAAACCGAGATCGAGGCCCTGCGGGCCCTCACCTACCAGGCCTGTGAGCTGCACATCGAGGGCAAGGACGCGACACGGCTGGCCTCCATGGCCAAGCTCAAGGCCGGCCGCCTCGGCCGTGAAGTCACCGACAGCTGCCTGCAGTACTGGGGGGGCATGGGCTACATGTGGGACAACCCGCTGTCCCGGGCCTTCCGGGATGTGCGCCTGGCCTCCATCGGTGGCGGTGCCGACGAGATCATGCTGGGCATTATCTGCAAGATGATGGGCACCCTGCCCGGCAAACGGAAATAAGGATGCAGCCCGGAGACAGCCATGAGCAACTTACCCCATTGCGACACTCTTGACCTGGCATACCAGGGCCATGCCCTGAGGATCACCCTGAACCGGCCTCAGGTCCGTAATGCCATGAGCCTGCAGATGGTGGCCGAGTTGGCCACCGTGTTTGATCAGATCGAGTCCGACGATGCCATCCGTGCCGTGGTCCTCCGTGGCAGCGAGGGCCATTTCTGCGCCGGCGGCGACATCAAGGACATGGCCGGTGCTCGCAGCCAGCCTGCGGCGGAGGGCGAACAGGATCCGTTTTACCGCCTCAATCGGGCTTTCGGACAGATGATCCAGCGGGTCAACGAATCCACCAAGGTGGTCATTGCGGTGCTGGACGGCGCGGTAATGGGCGGCGGCTTCGGCCTGGCCTGTGTCTCCGACCTGGCCATTGCCGGCCCTACGGTCAAGTTCGGCCTGCCAGAAACCGGCCTGGGGGTCATCCCCGCCCAGATCGCTCCTTTTGTGGTGGAACGCATCGGCCTGACCCAAACCCGGCGCCTTGCCCTCTTGGGACTCCGTATCGACGGCGCCGAAGCCCAACGCCTGGGGCTAGTGCACCAGTACTGCGCCGACGACGAAGCCGTCGAGTCTGCCGTCACCAACGCCCTTGAGTGCGTTCTGCACTGTGCGCCGCAAGCCACTGCAACCACCAAGCGCCTGCTGCACCGAGTCGGCAAGGAACCCATGCACAGCCTGCTGGACAACGCCGCGGAACAATTTGCCGCCGCGGTGCGCGGCCCCGAGGGCGCTGAAGGCACCCTGGCCTTTGTCCAGAAACGGCCACCAGCCTGGGCGCAAGCCGGGCCGGCTGATGATCACTGAGGACTCGCCATGCTGAAGAAACTGTTAGTTGCCAACCGGGGCGAGATCGCGGTCCGGGTGATTCGGACCGCACGGTCGCTGGGTTATCGCACCGTGGCGGTGTACTCCGATGCCGATGCCAACGCCCTGCACGTTGACGAAGCGGACGAGGCGGTACGGATCGGGCCAGCCCAGGTGGCGGCCTCTTACCTCAACGCCGACGCCATCCTCGATGCTGCCCGCCGGACCGGCGCCGACTGCGTCCACCCAGGCTATGGTTTCCTGTCGGAAAACGCAGGCTTTGCCACCGCCTGTGCCGATGCCGGCCTGGTGTTTGTGGGACCACCCGCAGCCGCCATTGAGCTGATGGGTAGCAAGCGTCGCTCCAAAATCGCCATGCAGGAGGCCGGTGTACCGGTGGTGCCCGGCTTTGAGGGCGACAATGCCAGTGACGAGCGGCTGATCATCGCCGCCAAGGACATCGGCTATCCGTTGATGATCAAGGCCTCCGCCGGTGGCGGTGGCCGCGGCATGCGGCTGGTCCATAACGAAGGCGCGCTGGCCGACAACATCGCCCGGGCCCGCTCGGAGGCCAAGCAGTCGTTTGGCGATGACGAACTGATCCTGGAAAAGGCGGTGATGGAGCCCCGTCACATCGAAATTCAGGTGTTCGCCGATAATCACGGGCATGCGGTCTATCTGGGGGAACGGGACTGCTCCATCCAACGCCGCCACCAGAAAGTGGTGGAAGAGGCACCCTCGCCTTTCGTCACCCCGGAGCTGCGCCAGGCCATGGGCGAGGCTGCGGTCAAGGCCGCCCTGGCCTGCAATTACCGGGGCGCCGGTACGGTCGAGTTCCTGGTGGACCAGGAGCGCAACTTTTACTTCCTGGAGATGAATACCCGCCTGCAGGTCGAGCACCCGGTCACCGAACTCATCACCGGCCAGGACCTGGTGGCCTGGCAACTCGCCGTTGCCGAAGGCGAGCCGTTGCCACTGAACCAGGACCAGATCCGGCTCAACGGACACGCCATCGAGGTGCGGCTGTACGCGGAGGACCCGGCCAGCCAGTTTACCCCGCAGACCGGTCGGCTGGAGCGGTTTGAACCGGCCCTGGGCGATGGCATCCGTATCGATAGCGGCATCCGTACCGGTGACACCATCACGCCCCACTACGACCCCATGCTGGCCAAGGTGATCGCCTGGGGCAGCACCCGCAGCGAGGCCCGACGCCGCTTGTTACGGGCGCTGGAGGACACCCAGGTCAACGGCGTGGTCACCAACCGCTATTTCCTTGGCCGAGTGATCGGCCATGACGTCTTCGGCGCCGGTGAGGCCACCACCGCCTTCCTGGCACAGCATTTCGCCGACGACCCTTCGATGACTGCGACCACCGTCTCGATACGCGAGCTGGCACTGGCGGCGGCTGTGCTGAGCCACGACCACGGCCACACCGAAGGCTGGAGCAATGCTCTGGCCACAGTGATCCCGCTGCGCCTGGGCAGTGACGAGGGTACCCATGAGCTGCTGGTGCAGCGTCGCAATAAGTCGCTGCGGGTTAGTCTCGACGAAGACCAGATTGAACTGGCTGACATCCGGATTGGAGAAGGCCAGCTATGCTATATCGACAATGGGGTTCGTCATCGTTGCCATTATCAGCATTACGGCGATCACCTATATTTGCAGCTGTCTGGACAGTCGGTGCGGTTTACCGACCGGACTCACCAGCCGCCCGAAGTGGACAGCCTGACCGGCACTGGCAAGGTTCTGGCCACCATGGACGGCGCCATCATCGACGTACTGGTTGAGGAAGGTCAACCGGTGCGACAGGGGGATGTGCTGGTGATCCTGGAAGCCATGAAGATGGAACACCCGGTCAAAGCCGATCGAGACGGTCGGGTTTGTGGTGTCCATACCGCTCAGGGCGACCAGGTCCGAAGGCAGCAGCTGTTAGTGGAAGTCGAACCCGAACTCACGACACATGAAACTGATGCTGCCAAGGAGACCGAACAATGAGCCGACTCACCGATCGCACGGTGTTTATCACCGGGGGCAGTCGCGGGATTGGCCGCGCCATTGCACTGGCCTGCGCCCACGAAGGAGCCAGGGTGGTCATCGCCGCCAAGTCAGACACCCCGCACCCTAAACTGCCGGGTACCATTCATACGGTGGCCGACGAGATTCGGCAGCTGGGTGGCGAAGCCCTGCCGCTGGTGCTGGACGTCCGTGACGAAAGCATGGTGAAAGCCCGCATCGACGAAGCCGCCGACCACTTCGGTGGCATCGACATGCTGGTCAACAACGCCGGCGCCATTCGGCTGCAAGGGGTCGAAAACCTCAAGGTCAGCCGCTACGACCTGATGCATCAGGTCAACGCCCGAGCGGTGTTCGCTTGCAGCCAGGCGGCATTACCCTGGCTCAAGCAGTCGCCACAGGCCCATGTGCTGAGCCTGTCGCCGCCACTGAATCTGAATCCGAAGTGGTTCGCCCAATATGGGGCCTACACCACCACGAAGTACGCGATGACCATGCTCACCATCGGCATGGCCGAGGAATTCCGGCGCTTCGGCATCAGCGTCAATGCGCTGTGGCCCAAGACGCTGATTGCCACCGCCGCCATCGAGTTTGAAGTAGGCGGCAAGGCAATGATGGAACAAGGACGCAAACCGGACATCATGGCCGATGCCGCAGTCAGCATTCTCAGCCGCAGCGACCAGTCCCTAACCGGGCAGGCGCTGATCGACGAGGAGGTATTGAGGCAGGCTGGCGTAACGGATTTCGATCATTACCGCTACGCCCAGACCGACAAGCCACTGCTGCCAGACCTGTTTCTCGACTGAGCCCAGGGCATAACGTATCCGTGGGCTCGGTAAATTCACAACACGCAAATTGCACCAACCCAAACGGATAACCGAATGACCGATAAGACCGTCACCGCCACCGATCTGGCCCGCAGTTTGCCCGGCATACTGCGGCGCATTCCCTCAATTGCCAAGGGCTTCTACTACTATTCAGTGAAAGACGAGCAGAAGGCGTTGACCCTTGGCACCCTGATTGAGAACAACGCGGATAAATTTGGCAACCGTAACGCCATCCTTTACGAAGACCGCACCCTCAGTTGGCACGATTTCAATGCCTGGGCCAATCGCTATGCCCACTTCTTCCGGGCCCAGGGTCTGCAGAAAGGCGACGCCATCGCCGTGTTCCTGGAAAACCGGCCCGAGCTGTTGGCCGTCGTCGCCGGTGCCGCCAAAATCGGCATTGCCTGCGCCATGCTCAACACCTCCCAGAAGGGCAAGGTGCTGGAGCACAGCATCAACCTGATCCAACCCAAACTGGTGGTGGTCGGCGAAGAGTTGACCGAATCCTTTGATGGCATCAAAGACAAGCTTGACCTCCAACACCAACGACCCTTCCTGTTCCTGGCCGACGCCAATACCCTGAATGTGTTTGGTGACACTCCGGCGGGCTACACCAACCTGGCGGAGCAGATCAGCGCCTACAAAGGGGTCAATCCGGTGGTCGTCAACCCGCCCACCCTGGGCGATACCGCCATCTACCTGTTCACCTCCGGCACCACCGGCCTGCCGAAAGCGGCTCCAGGCTCCCACCGCAAGTTCATCAAGGCCTATGGTGGCTTCGGTCTGATGTCCCTGAGCATGGCGCCGGAAGACGTGCTGTACTGCACCCTGCCGCTGTACCACGGCACCGCCCTGCTGGTGTGCTGGGGCTCGGTGATTGCCGGTGGCTCTGCCATCGCCCTGCGCCGCAAATTCTCCGCCAGCGCCTTCTGGGACGATGTCCGCCGCTACAACGCCACCACCTTCGGCTACGTCGGCGAGCTGTGCCGGTACCTGCTGAACCAGCCCGCCAGCCCCCAGGACCGCAACCACAACCTGACCAAGATGATTGGCAATGGCCTGCGGCCGTCGATCTGGAAACCCTTCAAGGATCGATTCGGCATTGAAACCGTGGCCGAGCTGTACGCCTCCAGCGAGGGCAACATCGGCTTCAGCAACTTCTTCAATATGGACAACACCGTGGGTTTCTCCACCGCGCCCTACAAGCTGGTGAGATTCCACGAAGGCACCCGCGACCCCATCCGCAACGCCAAGGGCTTCATGGAAGAAGTGAATTCCGGTGAGCCGGGCCTGTTGCTGGGCGAGATCACCCAGAAGTGGTCCTTCGAAGGCTATACCCAGAAAGAGGCTACCGAAAAGTCCATCCTGCGGGATGCGTTCAAGAAGGGCGATCAGTGGTTCAACACCGGTGACGTGCTGCGGGAAATCGGCTTCCGCCACCTGCAGTTTGTGGACCGCATGGGCGATACCTTCCGCTGGAAAGGCGAGAACGTCTCCACCACCGAAGTGGAAAACATCATTGACGGCTCGGGGCTGGTGGAAGAAGCGATTGGCTACGGCGTCGAGATCCCCAACACCAACGGCAAGGCCGGTATGGTGACTCTGGTGCCGCAGCAGGGCAAGGCCGGGTTCGATATCCAGGCGCTGTTCCGCTACCTGACCGACAATCTGCCGCCCTACGCCATTCCCGTGTTTGTCCGGGTCACCGACGGCATCGAAAAGACCGGCACCTTCAAGTACCGCAAAGTCGATATCCAGAAATTAGCCTACACCACCGAGAAAGCCGAAGACGATGTCTACGCCTGGCTGCCGAAGACCCAGGAATACACCCTGGTGACGCCGGAGCTGGAGCAGGACATCAACGCGGGCAAGGTACGGTTCTGATCCCCACTCGCCGTTGACTGAAACGGCCCCATTACCGGCGGCACCCTGTCTGTCGCCGGTATTGAGGCCAACGAGTCAGTCGACGTATTCGTCGTGCCGGCGGTTCCAGGTGTAAGGCTCGGTCTGGGGCCAGCCTGCCGGCGAATCCTCCCAGCGCTCCTGGCGGCCATAGGGCGTCAGATCCAGATAGCTCCAGTGACTGCCCAGGTACTCCACGCCTCGCGCACCGGTGTAGTAGGTGCGGTAGATGTCGTCGCCGTCACGCAGGAACACACTCGCGCCGTGCTGCTCCCCCTGACGGGTGGTGGCGCCGAAATCGTAGTTGAAGTCGCTCCCGTAGGGGGAATACCAGGGAATCGGGTAGTTCCATCCCATCCGCGCCCGGTACTGCTGCAGCTTTTCCAGCGGCGCCCGTGACACCATCACCAGCGACGTGTCCCGGGCGTGCAGGTGAGCGGGGTGAGACATCGCATCGGCCACCCAGGAGCAACCGTCGCAGCCAGCCTCCCAGTCCGGGGCAAACATGAAATGATAGACAATGAGCTGACGGCGGCCCTCGAACAGCTCCAGCAGGCTCCTGGTACCCTCATCGCCCTGAAATGCATACGCCTTGCCCACCTTCACCATCGGCAGCCGTCGCCGCTCGGCATTCAGTGCATCCCGGGCCCTGGTCAGTTCCTTTTCTTTGACCAGCAGCCGATCCATCGCCGCCTGCCACGCCTCCGGCGACACTATGTCCGGCAGTGGTTTTCCGGTTGTGGTCATGGTGCGTTCCTCCGTTGCGATCAACCCAAGCCTTCCGTGTTAACTTATAGCACCAACAAGCCGCACTATCGGGCCGACTGCGTCGCGGAGTGAATGATTACGAGTGCCCCCCCATGACTACCTGGTTTGCACGGAGGCCTTGCTCGGAGCTATCGAAGCACTCCCACTCAACTTCCGGGCTCAAACCAGAACTCGATTTCATCCGTCTCCTGTTCGAACTGGGCCGCATGCTCAACACCTGCCGGCACATGGTACCAATCCCCCGCCCCGTAACGCGCCGTCTTGCCATTCATAGTCAGAATCAGCTCGCCGCAAACGATCACGCCGTGGTTGTCCGTCTCATGGGAATGGGGAGCAATGCTGGTGCCAGCAGGATAGGAAGCGAACAGGACATCCGCGCCATTTGCCGCCAGCCGATAGGCGTCAAACCGGCCGTCAAACAGTGGAAGGGTACGAATTTTGTCGGGGTATTTTCCTGGCACTTTGACCTCCTTTGTCTTCTCCGTGTGCAAAACAGGCGTTGCGTAATTCGTTACAGGGTCAGCATGGTTAAGGCGGCCCTATATAACTCCGAACCATCGCTTGCTTTCAGAGTCGCGTACCCTCAAAGCGCGATCTTGAAGGCGTATCCAGACCGTGCAAAAAAGTCGCAACGGGGCGTGTGGATGGCTTTGAACTGAACGCTCCACCAATCCCCCCGAGGGCTGCGTCCTGAAGCTCCCAGAGGAAGCTACCAGTGGTGGCGCTCAATGCCATGGCAAAAAATCACGAACCGTGGCGGGAACTACAGGCTCTAATTCAACGGCTGACACCACAGTCACTTGTTAGCAGTACCCTCTTCAACTGCCACAATAACTGCCCGACCAATTTCAAGAAACTCACGTATTAGTTGAGCAAGGCTATTACTCTGATCTGAGCTGGTACCTATCCAGCCGCGATTGACCATTCCAGAAAATTCAGTGTTTGTTAGATACCTTGGCGAATTTTTAAAGGTAATAAGCCTTCCTCCTCGCTCACCTTTCGGGCCATCACCCCCAAGTAAAAATTTCATATAGCTGTTAGTGATGTACATTCCTGCAATTAGTTTTTCCGTCGCAGCCTGCAAACCCTTATTTGGCACCAGCTTGTAAAGGAAACCATCATGATTAAGTCTAAATTCATCGTGGCTCGATATATCTGAATTTATTTTTACTTTTTCTTGAAAATCGTTTATGCGGGCTACTTCCTTATCTAGTTGCTCATCAGGCCTATAATAAAATCCTTCGACATCACTCTTTTCTTTCATCAATTTATACTGAACCAGAACAAAAGAATGAAATCTCCTGTTATAGTAGATTAGGTCAACACCTAGCGTGTGCTCTAAATGATTTTTATTAGCATAAACAACCTCTAGAACTCTACTTCCTTGCTCAAACTTTGAAACACCCAAGTTATGTAAAGAAGCTTTCTCATTTTCCCAATTGAATAAATCGTGCTGAATTGCAGACTCTTCTTGGATATAACGCTCTGGAATGCCAGACAAAAATGACACTGAACTATCTTGCGGCAGATTTAAATAAGCCTCCATAGAGTCGTGATCGTAGTTATCTACGTTGTCAAGCTTAGGTGCCCAGGACTTAAGGACGTCCTTCCTTAGCTCGTTATTACCACTAAAAATATCAAGCGCTGCACCTAAAGCTTCACGCTCCTGAATAAGGACTTCTGCAGCCTCACCTTTTAATCGATATTTTGAAACTGTGGTTATTGATATTAGTCTCTCGATCTCATCGACCAAGCCTGGGCGGAGTTCTTTTATGGCTTTTATAGTTTCAAACCACGTCTTCTCTGGCAGCCTTCCTCCTCGACCAGTTGAACTCTTCATAAAGTGCAGTTGTGTATTGGGAGATAGCAAACCCTCTACTTCACGAATGGAGATTGAGCCCAAGTCAACTAAATCAGAAAACTCAACTCGTGACTTACCAGTAACCACTCGACTTCCTTTTGTGGCTAGCGCTATAAAGTCAATCGTGCGCCCGGTAAAGGATAGCAATACAACTTGAACCTGTTTAATTTCCCAGTCATAAACACTTAATGCATCTGAAAATCTATGATCCCTTCGTTCTTCACTCAGTAGATAGTTTCTCTGATCTTCATCAAAGTGAATTATTAGTCCTACTGATTTCGACATATAGATCCTTCTTAAGTACTGCTAACAGCAATTAGACGGATCGCTCCGCTTTCACACAAAGTTGACTGCGTCATGACTACACAACTTCACTGCGATCTTGGACCGATCCTCAAGATACAAAACAATAGCCTAGCCAATAATTTTTTGCTTCACCATGGCATCATTGGACTGCTGCGATTTACTCCTACATTAATGCCTTCCTGAGCCTCCGTACGAGCACCTGGGCGAAGAACAAAAAAACCGGGCGGTGGCAGCATCGTCCGGTTTTTTGTTCAGCGTATCCCGCAGGGGCGGAGTAAGGGGGGGGTAGCCGTTACTTGGCGACCTTCAGGACGATTTTTCCCTTTGCCCTGCGTTCCGTCAGCGCGTTCAGGGCGTTGACGTAATCCTCGAATTCATAAACCTCACTCACTTTCGGGTCAATCTTGCCCTGCTCATACAGTGCCAGCAATTCCATCATGTTGTTGGCGCTGGCTTCCGGTTCCATCCGGGTAAAGTTGCCCCAGAACACGCCGACCACCGAACAGCCCTTGAGCAGGGTCAGGTTGGCGGGGATTTTGGGAATGTCACCGGCGGCGAAGCCGATGATCAGGTGGCGGCCATTCCAGGCCATGGCGCGCAAGGCCTGCTCGGTGAAATCGCCGCCTACCGGATCGTAAATCACGTTCACACCTTTGCCGCCGGTCAGCTTCTTGACGGTATCCTTCAGCGGCTCCTCGCTGTAGTTGATCACCTCGTCCGCGCCGGCGGCCTTGGCCACCGCCAGCTTCTCCGAGCTGCTTGCCGCTGCAATGACCCGGGCTCCCATGGCCTTGCCCAGCTCCACCGTTGCCAGGCCAACGCCGCCGCTGGCTCCCAATACCAGCAGGGACTCTCCGGGCTGAATGTTGGCACGCTGCTTCAACGCGTAGTAGGAGGTGCCGTAAACCATGGTGAAAGCTGCGGCCTTGTCGTCGCTCATGGTGGCGGGCACCGGTAACAGGTTGTCCTCCGCAACCACAATTTCCTCTGCGAAGGCGCCGAAGCCGGTCAGGCCGGCAACCCGGTCGCCCACTTTGAAGCGGGTCACCTTGTCGCCAACCGCAATGACCTCGCCAGACATTTCACCGCCCGGGGAAAACGGCATGGTGGGTTTAAACTGGTATTTGCCCTCAATGATCAGGGTATCGGGAAAGTTCAGACCCGCGGCCTTGACCCGCACCTTTACCCCACGCCCTTTGGCTTCCGGGCTCTTAACCTCTTCGATCACCAGAGTATCGGCGGGTCCGTACTCTTTGCATAGAATCGCGCGCATCGTGTCTCTTCCTGTTGGTTGTGTCCGTTAATTAGTTCGGAAGCTATCGGTCAACGCTAATCCCAGACCCTCCATGAATCAAATAAAACCCACTCATGCCCCCCTATAAAAATGTCTAATATAAGTGCAAGTACCCCTCTGCCCGAGGATGAATCAACCATCGATTTTCGCTATGCTGCGCGCCCTGAACCAGCGCCTTTAACACTGAAAACCTCGCGGAACCGACCGTTCATGTTTGACATCGTTTATGGCCTTGAAATGGTTGGCATTGTCGCTTTTGCCATTTCAGGCATGATTGCCGCCCGCTCCAAAAACATGGACCCGGTGGGGGTCTTTACCATCGGTTTCATCACCGCACTGGGGGGCGGAACACTGCGGGATCTGATGATGGATAACCACCCGCTGTACTGGATCAAGCACCAGGAGCAGCCGGTGTTCATCCTGATCCTGGCCATTATTTTCAGCTACTGGCATCGCCTGGGGCGAATCAAGGAGTCCCGTATTGTGGTGCCCGATGCCATTGGCCTGGGCGTGTTCTCGATTCTGGGGGCCCAGTTGGCTCTGGATCTCGGCCACTCCTGGTTCATTGCCTCCCTCCTTGGGGTCATGACCGGCACCTTCGGCGGCGCGCTGCGGGACACCCTGTGCAATGAGGTGCCCTTCATCTTCCGCAAGGACCAGGTCTATGCCTCCATTTCATTTGCCGGCTGCTGGGTCTATTTCCTGTGCCAGTGGCAGTTGGCGAGCGAAACCGCTGCGCTGACCATCGGGTTGATGTTCATCGTCATCACCCGGCTGCTGGCCGTTCGCTTCGATATCCGCCTGCAACGGCCGCAGCACTGACCATTCGGGGCAGACCGGCCACAGGCTCGGCAATGAGCGCTTTGCTACTGGGGCCTTCCCTTACTTGGCCTCGGTAGTTCGAGCCGGTACCATTGCGATTTTTTTAACCAATCCGCCTAATCCAGGCGAGGTTGCGGCCAATCCTATCGTCCTGACCAGCCCCCAAAGGCAGACTTCCCCAATGCTTGAACGACTGTTCCAACTCAAGGCCCACGGCACCACGGTTCGTAAAGAAATCATCGCCGGCGTCACCACGTTCCTGACCATGGCGTACATCATCGTGGTGAATCCCAGCATGCTGCAGGGCACCGGTATGGATTTCGGTGCGGTGTTCGTGGCCACCTGCCTCGCCGCTGTCATCGGCACCCTGATCATGGGCCTCTGGGCCAACTACCCCATAGCCCTGGCCCCCGGCATGGGTCTGAACGCCTTCTTCTCCTTCACGGTGGTGGGCAGCATGGGCTACAGCTGGCAGGTCGCCCTGGGGGCGGTGTTCCTATCCGGCCTGCTGTTTTTCCTGCTCAGCATCTTCCGGGTGCGGGAATGGATCATTAACAGCATCCCGCTGTCGCTGCGCTTCGGCATTTCCGCGGGCATCGGCTTTTTCCTCGCGCTGATCGCCCTGAAAAACGCGGGGATTGTCACCGATCATCCCGCCACGCTGGTGGGACTGGGTGACCTTAAGGCCACCGAAAGCCTGCTGTTCTTTGGCGGCTTCCTGCTGATCTGCGCCCTGGCTTACCGACAGGTAACCGGCGCCGTGATGATCGGCATTATTGCCGTCACGGGCACTGCCATGGGCCTGGGCATGGTGGAGTATCAGGGCTTCGTCTCCGCGCCTCCCAGCCTCACCCCTACCCTGGCGCAACTGGACATTGCCGGGGCCTTCGATGTGGCCATGGTCAGCGTGATCTTCGCCTTCCTGTTCGTGGATCTGTTCGACACCTCCGGCACTCTCATCGGTGCGGCGCAGCGCGGCAACCTGCTGGACAAGGACGGCAAACTGCCCCGCCTGGGCCGCGCCTTGATGAGTGATTCGGTCGCTACCATGTCCGGCGCCGCCCTCGGCACCTCCACCACCACCAGCTACATCGAGTCCACCGCGGGCATTGCCGCCGGCGGCCGAACTGGGCTCACCGCGGTGGTCGTGGCCGCCCTGTTCCTGGCCTGCCTGTTGTTGTCACCCATTGCCAGCATAATCCCGGCCTACGCCACCGCACCGGCCTTGCTGTATGTGGCGGTGCTGATGGCCGGAGGCCTCAAGCTGATCGACTGGGACGACCTCACCGAAGCGGCACCCGCGGTGGTGACCGCCATCATGATGCCCCTCACCTTCTCCATCGCCAACGGTATTGCCCTTGGTTTCATCACCTATGCTTTACTGAAAGCCCTGAGCGGTCGCTGGGCCCAGATCAGTGCCAGCGTGAGTGTTATCGCCGCGGTATTTATACTCAAATTCATCTTCCTGGACGCAGCCTGATCGGATTCGCTATGGACTATTTCGCTGACAGCATCAAGAAAACCATCCGCACGGTGCCAGACTGGCCCAAGCCCGGCGTGAACTTTCGTGATATCACCACGGTCCTGCAGGACCGTACCGCGTTCCGCAAGCTGATCGACGCCTTCGTGCACCGCTATCATGGCCAGGACATTGACGCCATTGCAGCGGTGGACGCCCGTGGTTTCATCATCGGCTCCGCCCTGGCCTACGAGATCAATGCCGGACTGGTACTGGTTCGAAAGAAGGGCAAACTGCCCTTCGACACCCTGGTGGAAGACTTCGAACTGGAATACGGCACCGCCTCGGTGGAGCTGCATAAAGACGCCTTCCGCCCCGGCGACCGGGTTGTGCTGGTGGACGACCTGATCGCCACCGGCGGCACCATGCTGGCGGCGGCAAGCCTGATCCGCAGGATCGGCGCCGACATCGTGGAGGCGGCGGCGATGATCGACCTGCCGGATCTGGGAGGCTCACAAAAACTGCGGGACCAGGGGTTACAGGTTTATACTGTGTGCTCGTTTGACGGCGACTAAGGAGTGCAGCCATGACTGACTACCAACACCACTGGAAGGATGGCAGTCCAATCCACCTGCCATTGGGCAAGATTGTCTGTATTGGCCGCAATTATGCCGAGCACGCCCGGGAACTAAACAACCCGATTCCGGATGAGCCGCTGCTGTTTATCAAACCCGCCACGTCGGCCATGCACATCACCCGCCCCCTTAACCCTCCCCGGGACCGGGGCTCTGTGCACTTTGAAACCGAACTGGCGGTACTGATCGGACGGCCGCTGTGCAACGCCTCGGAAGCAGAGGCCCGGGACGCCATTCTCGGCTACGGCCTGGCTCTGGACCTGACCCTGCGGGACGTTCAATCCCAGTTGAAGGAAAACGGCCATCCCTGGGAACGCGCCAAAGCCTTCGATGGTGCCTGTCCGCTGTCACCTTTTGTGGCTTCGGAAGCCCTGGCAAAGGACCACCTGACCTTCACCCTCGACATCAACGGTCAGCGTCGCCAAACTGGCGATACCCGCAATATGCTGACACCAACCCTGGCACTGATCAGCCACATCAGCCAACACTTCTCCCTGTTACCAGGCGATGTGATATTGACCGGGACGCCAGCCGGGGTGGGTGAACTGGAATCCGGGCAGGTGCTGTCACTGGAACTGGAAGACGCGCTGTTTGTCGAAACGACCGTCGTCTGATATCTGTCGCCCTGTTGTTTCCAATTAGATTTTAGATTCCAACAACTTGTAGTTTCAAACAAACCGGTAGTTTCAAACAAACTGGTAGTTTCCAGCCAATCAGTCAGGACACCCTTAGCAACCATGGCCAAAAAACCGGTTACGTCCCGCAGCGGACGCTTCTTTAAATTGGCGGGCATGACTGCCTCTGTTGCCGGACAATACGCCGGCCAGCGGGCCCGCCGGCTGTTTTCCGGTGAACTGGATGAACAGGCTCGCAGCGAAGGCTATAGCCGGATGGCGGATCAGATCGCCAATACCCTGGGGGAAATGAAGGGAGCGGTGATGAAAGTTGGCCAGATTGCCTCCCAAACCCAGGACTTCCTGCCCAAGGAATTCTCCGACGCCCTGCAGCGGCTCCAGAAAGAAGCCCCGCCCATGCCCTTTGAGGTCATCGTCGGGCAGATTGAATCCGAACTCGGAAAACCGGCGGGCGAGCTATTCGAGTACCTGCAGGAGACGCCCTATGCTGCCGCCTCCATCGGCCAGGTTCACCGGGCCCGCCTGCACGATGGCCGCGATGTCATCGTGAAGGTGCAGTACCCGGGCGTGGATGAATCCTGCGATTCCGACCTCAAGCAGCTGCGGCTTGCCCTCAAGCTCGGCGGTTTGCTGAAGATGCCAAAAGAAAGCGTCGATCAGCTGTTTGCCGAGATTCGCGAGCGCCTGAAGGAAGAGCTGGACTACGACAACGAAGCCCGCAACATTCGCCTGTTTCGGGAATTCCATGAGAAAGATCCCTGGGTCATTATCCCCGAGGTGCTCGACAGTCACTCCCGCCGTCGGGTACTGACCCTGGAATTGGTGGAAGGCGATCATGTCAGCGAGGTGACGCCGGAACGATACGGCCAGGAGACCATCAACGACATCGGGCATCGGATCTTCACCACCATGGCGGACCAGCTGTTCCGGTTCCAGTGCATCCACGGCGATCCCCATGCCGGTAACTTCGCCTATCGGCCCGATGGCACCATCATCCTGTACGATTTCGGTTGCGTGAAGAAGCTCAAACCCGAGATCGTCGAGTCCTATCGCAAGGCGCTGGTTGCCGCCCTGCACGAAGACTACCAGGCGCTGGACCGCCACCTAATCGACCTGGGCGCCCGGGTGGAATCCAAGCCGGCCATCGACGAGGCCTACTATGCCATGTGGCGGGACATTCTGATTCGCCCCTTTGACAGCCAGGGTCCCTACGATTTTGCGGAATCGAACATCCACAAGGACGTTGCCGCCAAGACCAGCACGGTGTTCAAGTATCTGGACTATTTCCGGCCGCCGGTGGAGAGCATCTTCATTGACCGGATGATTGCCGGGCATTACTGGATGCTGAAGCGGCTGGGGGTACAGGCGGCGTTTCGGTCGGAGTTGGAGAAGTATTTGGAGGGCGCTGGCTGATCGCGCCCAGCCTGAGGGTTTTGTGGATGTGGCCGGTGGTGGGGCTTCCTCCGCTCTCCTCAAAGGTACGTCCTGTACCTATCGGAGACCGCGGCATCCATGCCGCTGCTCCAGAAGCCCCACCACCGTCCACTCATCGACTCCAGAGATATCGTAGGTTCGTCACAGGGTCTGTTGCAGGCCTGAACGCTGCCCCTCACGATGGTCTTCACCACAGTTCGTCAATACCGGCACAATAATTTATGCGGTTCGCGTTGCTCACCAGCATCCTACATGACCTGCCGGTTTCAGGCCCGCATGCAGTCGGGGCCCTGGGAGGGGGAGCCTTGCGGAGCAGGGGCATGGATGCCCCGGTAGCATTGCAGGTACAGGACGTACCTTCAATGCGGTGGAGCATGGCTCCCCCTCCCGAGGGCTTCCATCAACGTCTAAAACCTACCAAGACCGGCCACCCACTCCGCCACCCCGTCGCAGGCTCCCTTACGGATGACCCGCGCCCGGGACACGCTGGCCGGTTCGCCTGGGTCAATCACCGTCACCGGCACGTCGAAGTCCACCTCATGGACCAATCCGGCTGCGGGATAGACCTGCAACGAGGTACCCACGATCAGCAGTTGATCGGCGGTACGAGCCACATCCGCCGCCACCTCGATCATCGGCACCAACTCGCCAAACCACACAATATGCGGGCGCAGCTGACTGCCGTGCTCACAGGTATCCCCCAGCTGGATGGGCTGGTAGCCGATGTCGTAGACGTCCTCCGGATAACGGGTACTGCGAGCCTTGGTGAGTTCGCCGTGCAGGTGGATCACCTCACTGGAGCCGGCCCGTTCGTGCAGGTCGTCGACATTCTGGGTGATGATGGAGACTCGATAAGCCGCCTCCAGTTGCGCCAGCAACCGGTGGGCCCGGTTGGGCTGTGCACCTTCCAGCTGCCGGCGGCGATCATTGTAGAAGCGCAACACCAGTTCCGGGTTGCGTGCAAAGGCTTCGGGTGTAGCCACATCGTAGACGCTGTGTTCCTCCCACAGCCCGCCGTTGTCGCGGAAGGTGGATAGGCCACTCTCGGCACTGATGCCAGCACCGGTCAGGACAACGATGTGTTGCTTCATCAGTCGAAGAGCTTGCCTGGGTTCATCACGCCATTGGGGTCGAACACCTGCTTGATACCGCGCAAATAGGCGATTTCCGCCTCGCTGCGAGTGTAGTGCAGGTAGGGCTTCTTGGTCATGCCGACACCGTGTTCGGCGGATACACTACCCTGGTGGCGTTCGACGATTTCAAACACCCACTTGTTGACCTGCTGGCACTTCTCGAAAAACACTTCTTTCGCCAGCCCTTCCGGCTTCAGGATGTTCAGATGCAGGTTGCCATCACCAATGTGGCCGAACCAGATGATCTCGAAGTCCGGATAATGCTCGGTCACCACCGCATCGATCTCGTTGAGGAACTCCGGCACCTTGGAGACAACCACGGAAATATCGTTCTTGTAGGGGGTGCGGGGCGCAATGGATTCGGAAATCCCTTCCCTCAGCATCCACAGATTCTTGGCCTGGGTTTCGCTCTGGCTGATGACACCATCCAGCACCCAGCCGTTTTCCACGCACTGCTCGAACAGGCGCATGGCTTCGTCCATCACCTGATCGGACACTGCTTCGAATTCCAGCAATGCGTAATACGGTGCCTCGGTCTCGAACGGAGCCTGCACCTGGCCATGGGCCAGCACGTGCTGCATGGCCTGATGGGAGAAGAATTCGTAAGCGGTTAAATCAATGCTGTTCTGGAATGTCTGCAGCACATCCATGGTGTTGGTCAGATCGTTCAGCCCCAGCACCAGCACAGTGAGATTGTCGGGCTTGCGGGTCAGCTTCATGGTGGCTTCGGTGATAAAGCCCAGGGTACCTTCGGCGCCGATGAACAGGTGACGCAGATCGTACCCGGTGTTGTTCTTCTCCAGATCCTTGTTGAGTTCCAGGATATCGCCCTTACCGGTCACTACCGTCAGCCCAGCCACCCAATCCCGGCTCATGCCGTAGCGAATGACCTTGATGCCGCCGGCGTTGGTGGACAGGTTGCCACCCAACTGGCTGGAGCCGGCAGACGCGAAATCGACCGGGTAGTAGAGGCCATTCTCCTCCGCAAAATCCTGAAGCTGCTCGGTAATCACCCCGGCCTGACAACGCACAGTTCGGTCGCTGGCGCTGAAATCGAGAACCTGATTCATGTAATCGAACGCCACCACCACTTCGCCATGAGCGGCCACGGCTCCCGCACTCAAGCCAGTCCGACCGCCAGAGGGCACCAAAGCTACCCCGGCGTCATTGGCAAACCGAACCAGGGCCTGCACCTGCTCGGTGGATTTGGGGAACACAATGGCCAGCGGCTTAGGGGGGTAAATCTTGGTCCAGTCTTTACCGTAATTTTCGAGGTCAGCGGGATCGGTCAGGACTTTGCCATCGTCCACCAGGGTCTTCAAAGTGGCAATGATCTGTTCGGGATTCATGCAGTTTCCGGTCTCATTCTGGGTTAGGCGGGCCGTCAGCGGGATGAATTGATCCATGCGATCTGACGCGCTGTGAAAATCTGCGTTTATGGTATCATACCGCC
This sequence comes from Marinobacter sp. SS21, assembly GCF_028369065.1. Classification (GTDB taxonomy): domain Bacteria; phylum Pseudomonadota; class Gammaproteobacteria; order Pseudomonadales; family Oleiphilaceae; genus Marinobacter. The sequence goes on along the minus strand of NZ_JAQNDA010000002.1, from coordinate 285,642 downwards.
CCTGTTCTGTGAGCCTGGCCGCTGGCGGCGGTTCCGCGGGGTCTCACAGGTGACATTACAGTCATACGACGCGACGAAAGGTCTGGAAGCAAGCCCATGTCAAATACGTCTCTCGAAAAGAGCAAAATCCGGATCCTGCTGCTGGAAGGCGTGCATCAATCCGCTATTGATACCCTCAATGCCGCAGGCTACACGAACATTGAGTATCTGACCCACTCGCTGGCCGAGGACGATCTGATCGAGAAGATCGCCGACGCTCATTTCGTGGGTATCCGCTCGAGAACCCAGCTGACTGAACGGGTATTTGAAGCCGCCAAGAAGCTGGTGGCGGTCGGCTGCTTCTGTATCGGCACCAACCAGGTCGATTTGAAAGCCGCCACCCGGCTTGGCATCGCCGTCTTTAACGCGCCCTTCTCCAACACCCGCAGCGTGGCCGAACTGGTCTTGGCTCAAGCCATCCTGCTGCTGCGCGGCATTCCCGAGAAGAGCGCCAAGGCGCACCGTGGCGAGTGGATCAAATCCGCCAAAAATAGCTACGAAATTCGCGGCAAGAAGCTGGGCATCATCGGCTACGGCAGTATTGGCACCCAGTTCAGTGTACTGGCGGAAGCCCTGGGCATGGACGTGTTCTTCTACGACGTTGTGTCCAAGTTACCGCTCGGCAACGCCACTCAGGTTGGCACCCTGCACGAGCTGCTCAACATCTCTGACGTGGTCAGCCTGCACGTTCCTGAAACGCCGGCCACCAAGTACATGTTTGGCGCCGAACAGTTTGCCCAGATGAAGCCCGGCAGCATCCTGATGAACGCCTCCCGGGGCACCGTGGTCGACATCGACGCGCTGGCCGAAGCCGTCCGCAGCGGCAAGTTGCTGGGTGCCGCCGTGGACGTATTCCCGGTGGAGCCGAAGTCCAACGATGAGGAGTTCGTGTCACCGCTGCGGGAATTCGACAATGTGATCCTGACTCCGCACGTAGGCGGCTCCACCATGGAAGCGCAGGAGAACATTGGCCGTGAAGTGGCCGAAAAGCTGTCCATGTACAGCGACAACGGCACCTCAGTGTCGTCCGTCAACTTCCCGGAAGTGGCCCTGCCCTCCCATCCAAACCAACACCGCCTGCTGCACATCCACGAGAACGTGCCGGGCGTGATGTCCGAGATCAACCAGGTATTCTCGGAAAACGGCATCAACATCTGCGGTCAGTACCTGCAGACCAAGGAAGAGATCGGCTATGTCGTTATCGACGTCGACAAAGCCTACAGTGAACTGGCGCTGGAGAAACTGAAGTCCGTCAAGGGCACCGTTCGCTGCCGCGTCCTGTTCTGATCCAATCCGGATTGGCACACTTTGAAAAGGCCTCGTTCACGAGGCCTTTTTTAGTTTCATCGCAGCCCGCCCAAAAGATAGACGCGACCCACTGACTAAGGCGCACTCGCAGGATTTCGAAAGGCCCAGCCGAACCGCATCATTCTCGTCGTTTGCGCTGAAATGGCTTAAATGCGGTTCATTTCGCTCACCGGCATCCTGGTTTTCTACGGAGCCACCGGCTAAATTTGGGAGTTCACGGTGATATACGGCGCCCCCAACAAGCCCGTTGCCACCTTAACAATTTGTAAAACTTTCCTGCCGACAAAAACTTGCTAACTCCTAAATAGCGACCATGGTATTGAATACACGATTACCAGGGAAGCATCAGCTATGACGATCAAAGACTCGCTCATCAACAAACTGGAAACCCAGGCGGGAAAATGGAGCAAGCAGATTGAAGCGCTCTACGCCGAATCCGAAGAAAAAATTGCCAAAGCCAAGGATGACGAAGCCGAAGCTCGCATTGAACGGGAATTCGCCAGCAAGATCAAAGCGCTCGAAGCTCAGATTGAACAATCACGGGAAGAACTCAAGAAGATCGTCAACACCGGCGAAGACAAGCTGCAGGATCTCAAGGATCGTATCGACGAGTGGTTGCCCAGCAACACCAACTAACGCCCCGCAACACAAGGGCATGAATCCCGCCGCCGCGCCTATTCGGGGCGGCGGGATTGCGGGTTCTGGCCTGACAATTACTGGATAGGGGCCAGCGTCAGCTCAACACGGCGATTTTGCTCGCGACCGGCAGCGGTGTCGTTGGAGGCGATCGGGTAACGGGGACCGTAACCCACAGCACGGGTACGGCCAGGCTGAACGCCCTGGTTCAGCAGGAAGTCCCGGACCGACCCGGCACGGCGTTCGCTCAGCAACTGATTGTAGTTCTGGGAGCCGGTGCTGTCGGTGTGCCCTTCAATACCGATCACAGTCTGGTCAAACTCTTTCAGTACCAGCGCAACAGACTCCAGCACACCAGTGAAGCTGGGCTTGATGGTGGACTGGTTAACGTCAAAGGTGATGTTGCCAGGCATGATCAGCTCGATTTGGTCGCCATTGCGGACCACCCGCACGCCGGAACCTTCCAGCTTCTGACGCAACTGCGCTTCCTGGCGGTCCATGTAGTAGCCAATACCGCCACCAACTGCCCCACCGGCCGCGGCACCGATAAGCGCGCCCTTGGCCCGGTCGCTCTTGCTGGAGGTGGCTGCGCCCACCGCCGCACCACCGATGGCACCGATGATGCTGCCTTTGGTGGCACTGGACACTTTTTCTTCACCGGTATACGGGTCATAGGTCATGCAACCCGCGAGCCCTACTGTTGCGACTGTGACTGCCAGTATTGTTTTCTTCACCATACACCTCTGCACTTTGGTTATGTTGTGAGAATTGATGATTCAGCAGGCCTCCGAATAATGCCCCGGTTCCACATTATCAAACGTGTCGATAATGCTGTTGAACACTGTCGCCTGCAGATCCTTTGCTTCATTCACCAGATGGTGTCGACCATCGGGAATCCGTATTTCCTCAACTGACGAGAACTTGTTTCGTATAATCCTCAAGTTATGCTGCCAGTCAACGGTTAAATCTTTTTCACCCTGTACCACTGTGACCGGAAATTGAATTGGTCGGCAGGATTCAATGTGTGGCACCCACTGACGGAGCGCCGACACCCAGTCCACATGCACGGCCCTGGCCTGCAGCGGATCATGTTCCCTCAGGAACCTCAGAAATCGGCTGTTGCCGCTGTTTTCCGAGAAAATCCGACGCCACCGTTTCAGGAACGGCCGCACCAGGCTGTGTAACAGCTTCGCTCCCAACCACCCCATGGGCCGCACCAACGGCGCCAGCAACACCACACGCCGAAATTCCGACGTGCGTTCGCTGTGGTGGTTTGAAAGCAGGTAATCCAGCAGGATCGCACCGCCCGTGCTTTGCCCCACCGCATACCAGGGTTCCGGAACGCGCTTGCGCAGCCGTGCCATCACATCGCACAGCACGGTCTGATACTCCATAAAACTGCCGATGGCCGCCGGCGTGCCGCTGGACAGACCATGCCCCGGTTGATCATAGGCCAGCACGTCGTAACCGGCGCCCAGGCAACGATCAATCAATTGGCTGTAGAGGCCAATGTGATCGAAATAGCCGTGCATAATGAACACCGTGCCCTTGGAGCCGCTCCCGGGTTGACGGTAATGGTGCGCCACCACCTTGTGGCCTCCGGCCATCAGATAGCCTTGCTGGTAGACGATCTCCGGATGCTCGACCCACAGATCCAGACCGTAGTAGCGGCAGTAAGCGGTCGCTTCCTCGCACAGCGGTGCTGGCAGTTCCGGATCAAACAAAGGTATCGCCTGTAGCAGCGAGTCCCGGTCCCAATCCGGTATGTCTATGTTATCGGTTTTCCAATACACGTAGGATTAAACGCCTGTCATGATGGGTTGGTCGAAATATGGGAAAGATTAGCATACCCGGTGCGGCAGAACTGCCCTGGGAGCCGCTGCATCAGTGAGCAACCTCCCGGACCGTCAGGGACCGGCGCAATCCAGCGCCGGGGGTTCGCCGTCATATTTGCCATTGGCCGCTCGCAAGTCTCTGACTATGCTGGCTGTCTACTTAATTCCGGAATTCCAGGAGAATCCCCGATGCTGCAAGATATCCTGACCGCTGGACTACGCCAAACCATGCAGCGGCTGGTAAAGCCGCTGCTAAATCCGGCCATACCAGTGCCCCTGCAGCGCAGCCTGATTCGACAGGCCTATCGCAGTTCCGTGCCGCCACTGGGCTGCCGCTTCAAGGCAATCCGGCTGGCAGAGGTTCCGGTACTGCGGACCCGCTACGGCAGCGACTCGAATCAGGCCATCCTTTACCTGCACGGCGGCGCCTATGTTATCGGTTCTCCCAAGACACACAAGGGTATTACCGGTCACCTGGCGAAAGCGACCAAGGCGACCGTCTATGCCCCGGATTACCGACTGGCGCCGGAAAACCCCTATCCGGCGGCGCTTGATGACGCCCTGGCGGTTTATCAGGCTCTGCTGGCCGAGGGCTATGACCCGAAGAACATTGCCATTGCAGGCGACTCTGCAGGCGGCGGCCTGGCCCTGGCCCTGGCCATGCGCCTGCGCGACGAAGGCATCGCCCTGCCGGGCTCCCTGACGCTGTTCTCCCCCTGGGCGGATCTGAGCCACGCAGAACTTTATGCCCCAGAGAATGAACCGGTGATTCAGCAGGGCTGGATCGAGAATGCCGCGGGCCTGTACTGCGCCGGAGAACCCCGTACTAACCCCTACATCTCACCCCTCTACGGCGATTTCAGCGGGCTTCCCCCAATCCTGATCCAGGTTGGCAGCGATGAAATCCTGCTAAACGATTCCCAACGGCTGGCCGACAAAGCTCGCCAACACCAAACCGACGTCACGCTGGAGGTGTACAACAGCCTCTGGCACGTCTTCCAGGTCCACGCCGGACAACTGTCCCGCGCCACCGAAGCCATGACCACCGCCGGTGAACACATACGGAGAAATCAGGCCCTATGAAAACCATCCTTATTACCGGTGCCGCTTCCGGTATCGGCGCCGCCACTGCACGCAAATTCGCCCGCGAAGGCTGGCGACTGGGCTTGCTGGACGTGAACGGGGCCGCGTTGAGCAGCCTCAATGAATCCCTGGGCGGTCAGCACTGGACCTGTGAAGTGGACGTGACCGACGGACAGTCGGTAGAGAAGGCCCTGGCTGAGTTCACCCGCTTCAGCAAAGGCCAGCTGGATTTGCTGTTCAACTGTGCCGGCATCCTGCGTATTGGCCACTTCGAACAGATATCGGTCGAAGACCACGCACGCATCATAGACATCAACGTCACCGGCCTGATTCGCATGTGTCGGGCGGCCTTCCCGCTGCTGAAACAAACGCCAGGGGCGCGGGTGATCAACATGAGTTCGGCTTCGGCGATGTACGGCACGCCGCATTTTGCCAGCTACTCCGCCTCGAAATTCGCCGTACGGGGCCTGACGGAAGCGCTGAACATCGAGTGGAAAGCTCACGATATCCTGGTGCAGGACATCATGACCCCGTTTGTGAAAACGCCCATGGTGGACAGCCAATCGTTTAAGGCACCGGTCATCGAGCGGTTGGGGGTCAACCTGTCGGCGGACAACCTGGCGGATGAAGTCTGGCAGACATCGCAGACCGAAGACGTACACCACCTGGTCGGGCTTCAGTTCAAATCACTGGCCCTGGCCAGTAAGTGGCTGCCCAATATCTTTACCCGCGGCATCATGGCCGCCCTCAGTCACTGAGGACGGCTCGCCCCGACCAGCCTTGTCACTGCCTCCGGAGGGCAAGGCTGGCAGGCAGGCATCACCACTAATCAGGTGCTCCTTACGTTGCCGGGACCAGCGCTTGATCTGCCGCTCCAGCCGCAACGCGTCGGACCGGTTGCCCACTGCCGCTGCATAGGCCAGCGACAGCGGCCCTTTGCCACGCAGGCTTCGCGCGCCCTTGGGAGCGCCCGCCTGGTGCTCGGCAAATCGGCGCGCCACATCGGTGGTCACCCCGGTATACAGGTGTCCGGCGGCCGTTCGTACCAGGTAGAGATGCCAGGGCTTCACGAAGTGGCCGCCTCGGTCATTCGACCACGCACCTTACGCTGTTGAACCCAGAGCCCCGCCGCGATTAGCAACAGCCCGATGAAGGTAGACCCGAGGATGACTTCGTCCAGAATCCAGGAGATAAACACCAGAGAGAGGAAAGGAGAAATAAAGATCAGGTTACTGACCCGGGCCGTATTGTCGGCCTTTTTCATGGCGAAGGACCACAGCACGAACGCCAATCCCATCTCAAACACCCCAACATAGATCGCGCTATACAGCGCCACGCCCGGCTCAAGCTCAAAGCCGTCGGTCAGAGCACAGGCGGCGACGATAAAAGGCAGTCCACAGACAAAATTAAGCAACAGGCCGATCACCGGCTCGCGGGTATCCCGGGTTGCCGCAATCCAGTAGCTCGCCCACACCAGAGTGCTCCCCAAGGCAAACGCCACGCCCACCGGATTGGAAAACGACAGCGACAGTACGTCGCCCCGGGTAGCAATGACCACCACCCCGCCATAGCAGATAAATCCGGCCACGATGTCCGCCGCTCGCAAGCGCTGCCCCAAAAATGGCACCGACAAATAGGCCAGCACCAGCGCCCAGGTGTAGTTCAGCGGTTGAGCCTCCTGGGCCGGCAGGCGATCGAACGCGCCGAACAGCAGAAAATAATAGAGACAGGGATTGATCAGCCCCAGCAGCAGGGACAGCAGGTATTGGCGGGCGCTAAGGGTGAACAGCTGCCGCCAGCGCCCCTGGATTATCACCACAAGCGCCATCACCGCAATGGAAGCCAGACAGGCCACCAGCAGCAGCTGAACCGGGCTCAGCTCCCGTAACGATAGTTTGAACGCAGTGGCTACCGTCGACCACAGCAGTACGGCGCCAAGCCCAAACAGCATGGCGTGGGTCTGATTTTTCATGGTGCCCTAATCCATCAAGCCAGGCAGGAACAACGCGATCTGCGGGAACAGGATTAGCAGCACCGTCGACAACAACAACAGCATGATGAACGGCGGTGTTCCGGCAATCACATCCAGGTAGGGCCTTCGGAAGATGGCCACGGCGGTGAATATATCGCATCCAAAAGGCGGTGTCGCCGAGCCAATGGCCGCCTGCAGGGTGACCAGAGTTCCGACCAGTACCGGATCAATGCCGGCCGCCGCCACGGCAGGGGCAAAGATGGGGGTGAGAATGAGGATGACCACGATGGGGTCCACAAACATGCAGCCGATAAAATAGGATACAGCAATAAGCGCTAGCACCATGTAGGGATTTTCTGCCGCGCTCTCAATCACCCCACCCAACATCAGCTCCGGCAACTTGGCAAAAGAAATCACCCAGGAAAAGGCGGTACCGGCGGCAACCAGGATAAACACCACCGCCGTAATCAGACCGGTGGACAGGGCAATGGAAGGTAAATCCCGAAAGCTGACCTGGCGAAAAATGACCATCTCCAGCAGCAGTGCATAGGCCACCGACATGGACGCGGCTTCGGTGGGACTGAACAGGCCAGAATAGATGCCTCCAATGATGATCACCGGAAATCCCATCGGCAACAGCGCCTTTTTCAGCGCCGCCAGGCGATCTGGCCAGCTGGCCTTTTCCATCAGGGGAATGTTCAGCTTGATGGATTTGACGTAGCAGTACGCTGAAAACAGTGCCAGGATCATCAGTCCGGGACCAATCCCGGCGATGAACAGATCACCGACCGAGGTGCCAGACACCACGCCATAGATAATCATGCCAATGGACGGGGGGATCAGTAGCGCGATGTCGCTGGCATTGATGATCAACGCCATGGTGAACTTGTCGGAATAACCCGCCTCGACAAGCTTGGGACGCAACGGTTGCCCCATCGCCACCACAGTCGCCTGGGTGGAACCGGACACCGCACCAAACAGGGTACAGGACACAGCCGTTGTCATCGGCAGCCCCCCTCGCAGGTGGCCAACAAATTTGGAAACCAAGTCCAACAGCCGGTCTGCCGTGTGACCCTTGATCATGATGTCAGCCGCCAAAATGAACATCGGTACCGCCACCAAAACGCTCTGGGAGATGCCGCCAATCATCTGTTGCACAATCACCGAGCCGTCCATAAACGGAAACTGGGTGAACAGCAACACCATGGCCCCCACCAGCAGCGGCACCATCATTGGGAACCCCATCAGCAGCAGCGCCACCATCACCACCGCCACCACAATGGACATGGCGGCCATCCCCAGGTTGCCTAGACCAAGAACTTCCATAACCTCAGTCATGGCCTGCCTCCCGGTTCTTCCCTTTTAATGCCTCGGGCTGATCCGGCTCTTCGAACTCGTCCGCCAGGCCGATTTCCGATGTCAGTTCATCCAGTTTGGAATCGTATTCATCCGGGTGATGCCAAGACAACCAAGCGCCTGGACTGACGAGGTTACGGACCCCAGCCAGCAGGAACTGAGCCGCGCCCACCGCCAACCCGATGGGAGCAATCAGGTACACCGTCCACAATGGCATCCCCAAGGACGGCATTTTCCGGCCGGTACCCTGCAGTTTCATCACGTATTCCCAGGCGTACACCGCCAGCAGTGCCAGCAAGCCACAAGACACGAAACTGACTATGGTGAGCAAAATCTTCTGGCCAACGGGTGGAAGCAAGTCGTGCAGTGCCGAAACCCGGATATGCCGGGCATTACGAACGCCGTGCCCTACGCCGACAAAGGTAACCACCACCACCAGGAGCTGCGCCACCTCATCGGCAAAGGACAGGCTGGCGCCAAGGTTGCGGGCAAATACATTGATGACACTGACGGCGGCCATGGTCAGGATGCCGACAATCAGAATGGACTTTTCAATAAAATTGAGGCCGATATCCAACCAACGAAAGGGAATTTTGACGTAGTTTCCGACGCGTTGGCGCACTGAATCCTCGGTCGGCACAGTCATCGCAGAGGCTCCATTTCCCATGACTTTCTGCACAGTATAGGTTGTTAAAGGTGGCAAACATCAAGAAATTTGTCTATCTAATAAGCTGTTACCAAGAAATTCTGGATGATTGTTGCCAAATTCATGAAGAGGAAAAGATCGCAAAGGAGATACCAAATGACGATACTCACACGCGGGCTCGCAAGTTTGTTCGTAGCCCTTTCACTGATCCTGGCGGGGTGCTCCGATAGCGGTAACGACGAACAAGCGGCTTCGACTGCCGCGCCTTCTGCTCAGCAAGCCGAATCAGAAGCGATGGCGGAACCCGTTACCTGGCGCTTTGCCCTGGAAGAAATCGAAGGCAGCGTTCAAGACGCCTATGCGCAAGAGTTCAAGCGTCAGATCGAAGAGATCTCCAAGGGTCAGATCTCCATTGAAATCTACCCCTACGGGGCTCTGGGCACATCGTCCCAACTGACTGAACTGGTGCAGGATGGTTCCATCCAGCTGGCTTTCGCATCGCCGGGCCACCTGGCCTCGGTGATACCGGAAGTCGGCATTTTCACGCTGCACTTCGTGCTATCCGATGACAACGACATTAACAAGGACGTGCTTTCCAGCGAGCGGGTTCATGGCCTGTTCGAAGCCCCCTACGCAGACCAGAACATGAAGCTGCTGGGCATTGTTCCGGAAGGCTGGATGGTTTGGACCGGCAGCAAGCCGCTTCGGTCACCGGACGATTTCAGGGAATTCAAGATGCGCACGATGACCTCCCCAATCCTCACCGAATCCTACAAGGCATACGGCGCCAACCCATCGCCAATGCCCTATTCCGAGGTATACAGCGGCCTGCAGCTGAAACAGATCGACGGTCAGGTCAATCCCATCTTCGCAATCGAGGAAATGAGCTTCTACGAGGTGCAGGAAGCCATGACGTTCGCCAATCACGCTCAGTTCATCACCACCCTGGTGTCCAACAAGCAGTGGTACGAAGGACTGGCTGAAGATCAACGTCAGTGGCTGGATGACACACGGGCCAAACTGGTGGATTACATCTACCAGAAACAAGCCGAGTTCAACAATGAGCGCCTGGAGAAGATCAAGGCCAATAGCGACATTGAAGTGGTGGAACTCACCAGTGAAGAGCGGGAAGTGTTTCGCGCCGCCAGTATGAGCGTACGGGACATTTATCTGGAGGATGCTGGCGAACGGGGTCAAGAGATCCTCACCACCATCACCGAAATGGTCAAGGAGGCGGAAGACGGCCAGATGTGAATTTCAGTCGTTGAACAAGGCCCCGTCAAGGCACGGTTTCGACCGTGCCTTTTTGCACCTGCCGATCAACTGCTGCCACGCCCCAGTCAGCCAACCAACGATTCGACACAGGTAAATTGAACGCCTTCTTTCGCCAAAGCCTCGGCACTGCGGGCAACCAGATCACTATTAAAGGCGAACTGATCACTGGGGGCCAGCGGATAGGCCTTGATCTTGTAACACATGCCATAAGGGCGGTTATACACATGAACCAGCACCGGCTGCCAGGTTTTCACCAGCGGACTGGTGTAGGCGACGTCCCTCAGCAACGCCCTGATCCGGCCAACGTCGTGGCCCGGCTGCAGACAAAGCTCGGTGACACACATCAGGTTATCGCTGCCATCGGTGCTATTAGAAATCAGCGCACTCCACAGCACGCTGTGGGGAATCACCACCACCGTGTCGTCCGGGGTGGTGATTTCCGCAGCCCGAGTTCCGATGCTCCGAACCTCACCATATTGGCCATTAATTTCAATCCAGTCACCGGGACGATAGGGCATTTCATACAGCGTTACGATGCCGGCAATGAGGCTGTTGGCGTAATCCTTGAACGCGAAGCCGAGGGCCAGTCCGAGCGCGCCAAACACCGCGAACATGTTCTCGAACGATGGTTCAATCAGTACAGGCACCACCAACACAATGGCAGCGACAATCACCAGCAGACGCAGTAACGGCACCGAAGCCAGCAAATACAACCGGGTCTTGCCGCCCAGTGAATACGCCAGCCTTGGCAGGAACGTCTGGATCAAAGTGATCAACACGGCGGCCACCAGCACCAGCATGATAGCCTGGAACACCGACTCCGACGTCAACGAGGACAACGCCGCCTTAAGCCCAAAATCCCCCATCGCAATCTCCTTTTAGAAGCCGTCCACCGGATAGCCCTCGCCCTGCAACTGGCGACGGATCCATGGATAGGCTTGGGCTGTTACCTGCCAGCCGTCTTCTCCGTTGGCAACCAGCTCGTATCGCTCCAGCCAGCGAAGCGCACGGAGCACATCAAGGCTCGTCAACGCGGTCACCAAGGCGAGTCGATCCGTGGTCAGGCCAGCGTGCAACAAGATCGAGTGGAGCACGCTCGTCATCGGCCGGGACACCGTTGACACCTCCGGCAGGCTCACCTGCTCCAGGGGAATGACCCAACAATCCCGGGTTGCGGTGCCGGTTGGCGATGCTGCCTCGCCATCGCCCGCCAACTGGGCGTCGTCCGGGCGGGCCCGAAGCGCCCGTTGCCAAATGGCCAGGGCGACGCCGGGGTTACCCCGCGATAGCGCCGCCAGATCCTTGAGGTAGGTACTGTGGCGACCAGCACCAAGCGCCGGCCGATCCTTGAGCGGGATGACCCAATCGTTGTTGTTTGCCATGCGGACCCGTAAGGGCGGCCGACTGGCATTACCGGGTAGAGATTCCAGCCAAACCGCCAGTTCTTCCGCCCCCATGGGGGCCAGGGTCTGAACCGTCACCGGCAGATCGGGCAGGTAACGCTGCCAGAAGCTCCAGCACCAACTGGAGCAGCCGACGACACCGGGAGCGCACTGATCACTGGCCACCCGGTTTAGCAGCTCCCTGATCGCCGCCAAGCCGGCATAGTTTCGAAGCCAGAACTTCGCCAGTTCCGGAATCACCCAGGGTTGATCCAGCGGTTGTCGATCCCACCAAACCGCCGCCGCGTCCGGGCTCATCAATAGGTCTTCGGGGGGCTCGATGACCTGCCAACCATACCGCTCAGCCAACAAACCCAAAGGTTGGCAAAGCCCAGAGAATGGCGGCGCCACCAACAAGACGGAGCGGGCAAGCTTCTGGCCAGGGGCGGCTTCCTCCAATGCGTTCGCCAGCGCGCTGGCACGCGCCTGCCAATCCGGCTCTGGCGCAAGCCGTCTCAGCTGCAGCTGGGTGACAGCGGCTATCTCTGACTGGCCGACAAGATCACCCATGTCATGCCTGTATCCCCGGTGTAGTCGCGTCCATGCCGAACGCAAAGCATCCTTCAGGGTATGCTTGACTGAAGCCGACGGCAGCCTCCAATCGGCCAGAGGGATCAGCCCTCCCGGCAAAGCCGAACCCGTGTCGATACCCTGCTCCTGTACCGTCAACGGCGCTCCTCCTGTCCCGATTCTGTCACGCTGCCCCCCTCCAAAGAACCGACTTCCATTGATGATCGTAGCTGATCCGCTCCGAGCCAATGGCCTCTACCGCATTAGGCCCTATAAGCCTGCCCTCGGACAAGGCCAGTGACTGCCAAGCCGCTTGCTCCTCCCATAATGCTAAGACATAACACCCCCATGTACCCCAGTTACTCATTACACGAAGGCAAATCATAATCACCACCACCCTGGTCGTAGCCCTCACTGCGCAGCCCCTGACAATCTGGCACCGCAGCGCCAGACTCGTCATTGCGTCCACTGGGAGAGCACCTTACGCCCTATAGATAGCCTTAAACGGGGAAGAATCCATCAACGACGGTTGCTATACACCATAGATGTCATTCGTCTTAAGGTGTGACCCGGATCACAAAATGAATGTTACACTTAAAAACTCTGTCCTTCGGGTGGAGGGAATCTGCACTGCTTGAAACTGCTATTTCAATCAGCAAGCCGCCGTTTTGCAGGCTGGGCGCATGTGTGCTCACTCACGCTCACGCCAAGCCCCTACTAGAGCCTGTTGGTGGCTGGGGTTACAGGAATAACTATGCATCATGATTCACAAACACTTGCCGAACCACAACAGTTAGAGAAGGTAGCCGCACTACCGAACCGCTTCGTTGAAACTTCCGTGGGTTGGTACGTACTGACCCGGGAAAGAGCGGACCTCGGCCCCTATACCTCCCTGTCCGAGGCTAAACGTGCGCTGTCCCGCCACCTGAAACAACACGAGCGCGTGGCCAACCGATCGCCTTACGCCTCGTTCTCCGGCTTTTATCTACACGACCCCCAGACGTGTCACAAGATCAATTGTGGGCGATGTGCAGAAGCGGACGCCATGGCGCAGAAAATGAATTCCGGGTGGTGACCCAGCAGTGCAGCGAAATCTCGGCCCCATCCCAGGCCTCGCCACTTTGTGCAGGCCCAAACAAGAAAAGCCCCGAAATGTCGGGGCTTTTCTTGTTCTGGTAATCAACTGATTTGCAGATTACAGCGCATCAGGGCTCGCACAGACTGCGAACACGTCGATACTCTCTAGCACGTTAACGCCGCCGAGACTGATAGCGACTTCATCAAAGTCCGCCGCAGTGTCGAACACCAGGAACCCGACCGATTCGTCGTTGATCATTCCCAGCAGATCCAACTCTGCCAAAGTCAAATCGCTGAAGGTTTCCTGTACGGCACCGTCCAGTCGAGTTGTGACATCGATGGTACTCAACAGCGAGATACTCAGCAGGGCATCTGCATCAGCAATGGCCACTCCCAATTTGTTGGGCGCTTCGTATGTCTCCACGGCATCCGTTACAGTCAGCGTCGCCCCACCCAACAACGTGGACTGCAGGGTTGCGCTGTTCAGCAGATGACTGTCAACAACGTTGCCAGCGTTGACAACGCAACCTTCTAGGCAGAGGACGGAGTCAGTTCCACTTGCCGAAGCCGCGGGCTCCTGAAATGGCTTGTATGGGGCTGCCGCTGCTGTGCCACAGGCGTACGCATCGTCACCGGTATTGTCGACCGGGTCGCAGGCATCACCGATGCCATCACCGTCGGTGTCGGTTTGCGGTGCGTTTGCAGTATTCGGACAGTTGTCCTCACTGTCCTGCACACCATCGCCATCAGTGTCGGTGTTGTCATCGCAAGCGTCACCAATGCCGTCGCCGTCTTCATCTTCCTGGCCCGGGTTAAAGTCGAATCGGCAATTGTCGTCACCGTTGATGATGCCGTCGCCATCATCATCGCCGTTGGTTTCGCACCCCGGTGCATTGTTCGGATCGGCCGGACAATCATCCACGGAGTCGTCGATGCCATCGCCATCACGATCACTGTCACAGACATCCCCGAGACCATCGCCGTCCAGATCTTCCTGGCCAGGATTGGGAATCAGCACGCAGTTATCGTCCCCATTACGAATGCCGTCGCCATCGTCATCGCCATTGAAGATAGCGCTGTCGCCAGCGACCGCGGCACCGGACGAACTGTCTGACTGACAACCCGCCAACGCCAACAAGAATGTAACCAGTACAACCAAAGGCCAATTTAGTTTTGTTTTCATACCTTACTACCTTCCTCTCTCGTCACTCGGAGATGACATTGAATTCAACTCGGCGATTCCGTTCGCGACCTTCCTCGGTATCGTTACTCGCGATAGGCCGAGTCTCACCATAGCCAACCGCTGTCAGCTGCCCAGGATTGACCCCGTTCTCGATCAGGTAGTTCCTGACCGAATCCGCACGTGCCTGAGACAGTTTCAGGTTGTAGCTGTCGGAGCCCGACGCATCGGTGTGGCCAGCGACTTCCACGTCCAAATCTTGTTGGCCTTTCAGCGCGTCCGCAGCACGATTGAGGATGTCGCGAGCGTTGGCGGTCAGGCGATCGGAATTAAGTTCGAATTTGACACCGCTGAGCACCACCGACTGCACCTGATCGGTTTTCACGCAACCCAAGGCATCCACTTGCAACCCGGCCAGGGTGTTCGGGCACTGGTCAACTCCGTCCACCACGCCGTCCTTATCGGAATCCGCCAGCTCGATGACCCGCTGGGATTCCACCACCACCGGCCGTTCGATCACCGTGACTTTTTCAACGACCTGGCGACGGGTGACGCCAATGGGAACGGTTATACCCAGGCCGAAGTGCCAATCAAACAGGCCATCATCATAGTTGTCATACAGGTAACGCACCTCACCACGCAGGCGAAGCCCTGACTCGGTAAGCGGCGAGGTCAGCACACCCAGGCCGAGGTTGGCGTAGCCATCAAACTCACTGGCGGGATTGTTGGCGACATCGTTGCGGGAAACCCCCAGGCCAACCAGGCCGTAGGGTGTAAACTCGGCATCACCAAACAGGCGGTAGGATATGTCCATCCCCAGTCCCTGCTGGAAAAAGTCCGGACCACCCTGCTCACCCGTTTCGATGACGCCGGCAAAAAAAGTCGGCTCCAGCCACCAATGGCGGTCGAGCCGAATGCCGTAAATGGCTCGCACCGCGGAACCGTATTCGTCAGATCGATCATCATCTGGCTCAATGTAGACCCCCATCACAGAAATCTCATTGGTATGCTGTACGCTATCGGTGGCATAGCTTGGCGTCACAGCAACTGCTGCCAACGCCGTCACAAGCGCTTTTTTCCCCAGTCCTTTCATCGCAATCCCCTTCATGGATGGCCTTGTTGTTTAAAGTTATTTAGCAAACCTAACCACTTGCGCCTACTCACCACAAAACGTTCACCCACACGACGGCGTTCCCTCTCTCTTTGTGGATGGTCGATTTTGTAAATGAGTAAACGGTGTTTCCTTACCTGACCCATTGCGATGTTGCACCGAAACTACCGTGGCTGACAGCCATGAATAGACACACGCTGCGTTCACACTTTCGCACAGCTCAAAAATTGATCAGTTTAGCTTTTGTAATTCTTTGTGCTCTTCTGCAAACAGGCTCTTATTTAAGCCACTGACTCTTTTTGTTCCGCTGAGGGCCAGGAAAATTGCACATCTGTGCTAACAACATACCAAAAGTGCACACTAAGAAATTGGCCTTTTTTTCGCTAATTAACGTCATCCTTGTCAGGATAGGCCAATAGAATGCAAGCAAGGTCAAATCACTTTAAATATAGAAACGTATGGCGCGGCTCCGTAGAGGAATGGCATCGATCAGAATGTCACCCCTTTTGTCCGCTCGGGCTTAGAACGGCACTTAGGGCGACGCCCCATCGTTGAGGGCCAGTGCGCCCTTAACGATGCGGTAAATCATCCATATCGACACCGCAAACAGGATCAACCACCCGATAAGTAGAAAGGTCGTGATGGTGCCAATGACCATCCATAGCAAACCGATCCAGAAGGTACGGATCTGCCAACGAAAATGGGGTTCCACCCAGGTGCCAAGAACATCGTCCAATTTGATGTAGTTGATAATGACTCCGACGAGCCCGGTGACACCACCGGAAAAAAACACCAGCGCCTGGAGGATGTATACCGTCACCGCCAGGTTGCGGGCCGGTTCGGAACGACGAGCAATAGGATCGGATTCTGCGGGAATATATTCCTGGTCAGCCACGCAAAGCTCTCCATGGGTGGGTACATTGATAAACATATCACAACCGAATCGATCGCCACACAACCCAGGCGGCCCCAGTGCCATCAGACAACCGCAAGCTGAATGCCATTGACCACAAGATGCAACGCAATGGCGGCCATCATGGTGGCGATGACGCCATCAATGATACGCCAGGCCAGCGGTCGGGCCAGTATGGGTGCCAGCATCGCCCCACTCCAGGCCAGCAGCCCAAACCACAGCACCGAGGCGCTACTGGCACCAGCCAGAAATCCGAACGGCTCCGACTGTTGGGCGCCCACGGCGGGCACCAGCAACAGCGTATCCAGATACACCTGCGGGTTCAGCAGTGTCACCGCCAGCGTGGTGGCCACCACGCTCCGCAATCGACTGCCCCCGGATTGCCCGGATTTCAGTTGCACCCGGCCGAGCACTGCGCGCCAGGTTGCCACCACGGCTAACCAAAGCAGAAAACCAACCCCTAGCCAACGCAGCACATCGAGGGCGACGGGATACGTCAACAACAGCGCGCTCATGCCAAACATACCGGCACTGAACAACAGAATGTCCGAGCTCATACAAAGCCCGGCCACCCACCAGTGGTGTTCGCGCCGGACGGCCTGCCCCAGCACATAGGCATTCTGGGCTCCGATCGCGACAATGATCCCGCCACACACTATCAGCCCGGTCAGATAACTCTCCAGCACGTTCCAGCCTCCCGATTGGCTATGTCGACCGCTCCCGGTCGGCGATCTGATGGCGCCAGAGTACGCTGAAGAAGCTATACTGAAAAATCATTATCCTAATGACGCATTAGTTTTTCTTATGCTTGATTACAAATTGCTCCAGGCCTTGGCCGCAGTGGTGGAGGCGGGCGGCTTCGAACGGGCCGGCCATGAATTGGGCCTGTCCCAATCGGCGATTTCCCAGCGCATTAAATTGCTTGAGAGCAGGCTGGGACAGCCGGTACTGGTAAGACATCCAGAACTTCAAGCCACCACCCTCGGACGACAGTTGCTCAATCACGTTCAGCAGGTACAGCTCCTGGAACGCGACCTTCAACGCAACCTGCCAGAACTTCACAACGAACGTAGCCGACTGCGCATCGCCCTGAATGCCGATTCCCTGGCCACCTGGTGGGCCGAAGCCATCGGCCAGTTTTGCCGGGATGAAGCGTTGCTGCTGGACCTGGTTATTGAAGATCAGGATGTCGGCCTGCGCCGGATGCGTGAAGGGGATGTCGCCGCCTGCCTGTGCGCGAGCGATCAGCCCGTCGCCGGCGCGCGCTGTGTTGCCCTGGGGCGGATGACCTACCGGGCCCTGGCACGAGCGGATTACCTGGCGCAGCATTTTCCCAAAGGGCTTGAGGCCCACCGTTTTCGTCAGGCCCCCGCCATCGTGTTCGGTCCTCACGATCAGCTGCAGCACCGCTTCCTGGCACAGAGTGGCTATCACGGCCAGTTCCCTTACCATCTCTGCCCGTCATCCGAGGGATTTGTGCAACTGGCCAGGGCGGGCATGGGGTACGGTATGATTCCAGACCATCAGGGGAACCCGTTGATCGCGCAGGGCGAGCTGCGAGATATGGCACCAGAAACTCCGCTCCAGGTGGAGCTGTTCTGGCATTTCTGGCGTCATGGAGGCACTTTCATGGACCGGCTTACCCAGGCACTATTGCGCTACGCCGCTGCAGGCTTAGGATGCCCCTCTCCAACCGGGCTCATCCCTGACTGTCCCGAGCCTCCAGGTTTGGCTTAGCGCTGGCGTTTACGTTGGCGTTGGCGTTGGCGTTGGGTTTGTACCCCAGCCGGAATCCCCCCCAGTGCTTGCCGCGAACATAGATCGGGACCGACAGGTCGTGCATGATCTCACCGGTATCCCGGCGGTAAGTCTGCAGGAGCATGTCCTCAGTATGGCTGCCGCAACGAACGCCGGTGCGGTCATTGAAAAGCCGCTTGCTGCGGCTTTTCAGCAGGTCTACCTCCGGCTTACCGGTCGGTAAATGAGCAAACTCCCGATTGTGGGTGGGGACATAACCGTCCGGCGCACAGGCAATGGCGAACACCAAGGCCGAATGGGCACTTTTAACAGGTTCCTGAATGGCCGGAAGCCGATCGTCGGTAAAGCGGTCGAATCCGCAATGATACTTTGGCGGCTCGGTGTCCGGAATCCGCTCCCGGTTTCGATCAAACAGGTCAGCCTCCCGTAACTGTCCGTCCGCCAAGGCTTGCTCCAACATAGTCCCGATGCGCTCCGCGCCGGCCCGCGCCTGCTGGTAGAAAAACTGGTGGTAACTGGCGTCACTGCTTTTGGCGTAGGCGGCATTGGCGTCTTCCGCCAACTCCATGAGCTTGGCTGCCTGCACCGCCAACGATTCGACGCTGATGTCGCTTTCCGCAATCTGGTCCCTGAGTGCGGCAATGGCGTGAAACATCTGCTGGAGACTGTCGTCGTTGTGCTGATCGTTGGCCGCCATCTGCACCACTCGCTGCTCAAGCTGATCGGACTGTTCTCGAATTTTTTGGAGGCGTTCGCCAACACCTTGCACCGAAGACAGCCCGTCATCCACGCTCTCCGCCAACGCTTCGATGCGGGACACGATCAAGGAGGTATCGCTGCGAATCTCGTCCAGAGTTGCCGCCACTTCACCGGTGGCCTGAGCGGTACGGGCAGCTAACTGACGTACTTCGTCCGCCACGACCGCAAAGCCACGCCCCTGATCGCCAGCGCGGGCCGCCTCGATGGCCGCGTTGAGCGCCAGTAGATTGGTCTGCTCGGCGATCCCCTGAATCACGCCGGTGACCCCCTGGATGCGCTCTGATTTTTCGTTGAGGTCCTGAATGCGGGCCAGATTTTCATTGGACTGCTGGTGGGCCAGCCGGACCCGTTCGATGGCCCCCTCCAGCGCCTGCCCCCCCTCTGCGCTCAATTGGCTTGCCAACCGCGCCATGCCAGCCGCTTCGTGCGCCTGCTGGGCGGACTGACGAACGGTATCGGAAATCTGACCGGCGTAGTCGGTCATCTGAGACGTTTCCCGCACCTGCTGGTCGAGACGCTGCTTAAGCTGATCGGAGGCGTGAGACACTTCCGCCGCAGAAATGGCGTTGGCGTCGGCATTGGCGGATAACCGCCGGATTAGCGAGCGGGCGGTCTCGGCATCGGCCACCAGTTTCTGCCCAGGCTCACCCAGCGGATTATCCGCTGTAACTTCACCCTCAAGCATTTGCCGAAGGCCGTGCTCCAACGGCTCCAGCACTCTCAGCACGAGGAATCCGGTGGCCGCCGCCAAACCAAGAATGACCCCCGCCACAATGGATAGCGGGTCCAACCCCAGCATCGGTGCCAAGGCATACCCAACAAGTGTCAGCAAAAGCGCGGTGATGGCTCCAGCCATAACCACGCGCCCCGATATTAACTTCATCACCACCCCAGCCTATGCTGCACAATGCGCCGAACGGCCATCGACAAAGCCTATGAAATTACGTTCTGGTTATAACTGATACTTTAGTGGTGTTTTCTGGAACGATGGGGAAAAGATCACAAACTCGCACATGAAAACGCCCCACTCCCGGTCAGTTCCGGGACGGGGCGCCTGCCGACAGGGGGTGGGGGGTTAGCTGCCGATCACGCCGCCATCGTCCTTGGTGACAATCACGGTGGCGTCTCGCGGGCGCTCGGAACCGGCGTCCGGCCAGAAGCCGTCAGGATGCTGAATATTGACGAACATGGTCCTGCAGTCCGGTGTGGTCACCACACCGGTGACCTCGCAACCAACCGGGCCCACAAAGAAACGACGGATATCCCGGGTGGCCGGATTGGCGGCCAGCATCATGTTGTTCTGGTACGGCGGTGCGTCGGAGCCATCGGTCTGGATCCACAACTTGCCCTTGGAGTCGAACCACAGGCCGTCGGGGCTGTTGAAATGATTGTCGGCGTCGAGCGTCACCACCGCCTCGCCATCGACAACCGTCTCGGTGCCCTCTTCACCGGCAAACACGAAAATATCCCACTCGAAGTCTGTCGCGGCATAGTCACCGCCCAGCTCCTGCCAACGAATAATATGGCCGTTGGGATTCGGCCCCTGGGGATTCGAAGCGTTGGTTTGATGCTCGGTACGCCTGGAGTTATTGGTTAGGGTGAAGTAGACCTCGCCGCTGACGGGATCGACAGCGCCCCATTCCGGCCGATCCATCGGCGTGGCCCCAGCGATGTCGGCAGCCAGGCGGGTGTTCACCAGCAGATCCGCCTGGCTGGCGAAGGGTTCATCAAAGCTAATGTTGCCAACCATTCCCGTGGTGACCGCGGCGTTCATCTTGGCAACAAAATTGGCGTCGTCCATCGACAGCGGCAGCCATTCCCCGGTCCCGTCGTCGCGGAATCGCGCCACATACAGAGTCCCTTCATCCAGCAGCGAACCGTCCGCAGTGGTAGCGTAATAGGGCTTGCTGGACACAAACTTGTAGATGTACTCGAAACGGGAATCGTCGCCGGAATAGCACACCACCGGCTGCCCTTCGGTCACCGGCGCGAAGATCACCCCCTCATGGCCAAAGCGTCCCAGTGCCGTACGTTTCTGGGGCTTGCTCGCTGGCTCAAAGGGATCAATTTCCACCATGTAGCCATAGGTATTGGGCTCGTTGCGGTAGTCTTCGATGGCGGATGCGCCAATGCTGGTCGCGTTGAACCGCACATACGCGTCTGCGCCGCCTTCAACAAGTTCCCAGTCGTAACGGGAGGCGTCCCCGACGCCATGGCGCTGATGCTCCTTGGGAGGATTGGCGTCGCCATTGGCAAAGTAGCCATGCCAGTTTTCTTCCGCGGCCAGATAGGTGCCCCAGGGCGTCGGCCCCATGGCGCAGTTGTTGAGCGTTCCACGGGTACGGGTGCCATCCGTGCTGAATTTGGTGTACAGCTTGTCAAACCCACGCAGCGGGCCTCGAATCTCCATTTCGGTGGCGCCGGTGATGCGACGATGGTACGGGCTCCCATGAACCACCGTCCATTCGCCACGGCTATCACGCATGACATGAATGACCGAGACTCCGTGTGCGGCAACCTCTTTGCGAACCTCGTCTTCCGGCCGGGCACCGGCGACGTAGGTGGCGCCGGCGGCATGGAGGGCGTCCTGATTGATGTATTCATGGTTCATCACCAGCAAGCCTTCGGCGGAACTGTCACCACCGGTTTTCAGATCGATGGAAAAAAAATGGATACCATCGTGGTGCATCCCTACCTGTTGCTCCTGATCCGCACCGGTGTTGCTGCCATCCGGGAGAAAATCCGGCAAAGTTCCGGTCAGCGGAGTCCCCCAGGGCACAAAGGCCTTGGCGCTATATCCTTCTGGCACCACGACTTCATTGAGCGTGGATACCGCAACCGCGGTAAAGCCCAGTTCCCGCTGTGATGCTTGCGCGGTATCGCCCGGGCCAGCGTTGTCACCGTCCTCATCATCGCTGCAGCCCACCAGAGTTGTTGCCATCAGACCCGCCAGTGCCGCCCCCACACTGCCCTTCATTACGGTCCGACGCCGCATGCGGCTGGCGAGCACCGAGGCAAATGGCGTGTTCCCGGACTCATTGACAACCGGTTCGTAATTCGGGTCTTGATAACGGGGGTTCAAATCTTTCTTGGCCATAGCGAGCATCTCTCTGAGTTATAGGTTAGACCGGAAACCATCAAATCGACTTCCGGCTCGCTCAGTGTCCCGACCGAATTTGACTGCCATATGAAGCAAGCAAGACAGCCCTATGACCAATTGATGACAGCCTGACGCCAGGCCCAAAACAAAAAAGGGCCTGCCCCACAATCGGGGCAGGCCCTGGTATTCTTCAGATTGGCTGCTATTCGCTGGTGGTCATATCCTCATAACCATCCTTTACGGCGTCGGCGCTTTCTTCGGCCGACTCTTCCAGCCGCTCGGCGGTTTCCTCAGCACTGTCCTTTACCCTATCCCAGGTGCTGTCCCGCTCGCCCTGGAGCTCTTCCATCTGGTCTCCGGCCGCATCGCCGGCATCCTCGACCATATCCGCCGCGTTGTCCGCGGCCTGCTCCATATCTACTGGCTGTTCACTGTCATCACTGCATGCAACAAGCCCAGCGGAGGTGAACAAAAGCATCAAAGTCAGCGTTATTCGTTTCATGGTGTTTCCTTTTGGTTCCATTCATCATCCCTTAAGTGACGCCTTCCATTTGGAGCCCCTGAATGCCAGAGCTGATCCGGAGTCAGTCAGAGGCTGGCTAGCTCTTTCAGTCTAGGAGACAAGCCTCCAACGACACAATTACCTGGGTGTTACGGTATTGTTAACCAGACGGGACACTAGCCTGACAGCGGCTGCCCGTTCAGGAGAAGCAGATGGTCGAGCCGGATCAGCTTACCGCGCCCACTGAGCATGAAGTCTTCGCCGGCCCGCGTGAACAGCTCGCGAACCACATCATGAACCGCCTGAACCTGGCCTGACTCATCCCGATAGACCAGTTCCACCAACTGACCGGATGTCAGGTATTCCCTCAGTGCGGACTGGATCGCGCAGCCGACCGGCTGATAGTGATTGGTCATGATGAACCCCAGAGGCCCCCTCATGGATTATGCGTTGACTGCAACGACATCAGGCGTTCCTATTATTGATCAACTCAGTTATTGATCAACTCAGTTATTGATCAACTCAGTGTGGCCCACCGGGCGGCATTTCGCCAACCTCCCCAATCAGGCGCAGTTCCGGCACTGACAGCTTTCTGACAGGTCCATCGGCTGCCCGCTTCGTATATAACGAGTAGGTGTCGATACAACAGGTGTCTTACCTCCCGTGGCACGCTTTATGCCTTATTCAAGAATATCGGGGTATTGCCGATAACAATGTAAAGGACTCTGACAAGAGTTCCTTAGCAGCAGTAACCAGGTGTTTTACGTGGGAGGAAATGACCATGAACGCACCGGCGCGAGCAGACCAGGCAGCCTTACTAAACCGTCTTTACGACCTGAAGCTGAAACAACTGCTCCAGGCTCGCAAACAGACAGACAGCTTGCTTTACCGAGTGCTCTCGGCCGAAGCGCAAGCCATCAGTGATGCAATGAAATCCGATCGCTAGAACGGCGTATCAACGCAACGAGCTGGGTACTTCAATCCTGGTGCCAGGAAGTAGGCCGCCCAGCTCAACAGCTCATCCGGTCCGGCCACGAGAATACGGCAACGTTTTGCCGCTATGCCTGCCCTTGCGACCTATCCCCCGCCAATACTCGACGGACGTGTTAGCATAGCCGCTTTCGACTAAAGCATGAGAAGGTAGGCTAGCAGATGAACGCAAACAACGAACGGGTGCTGCTGGAGATTGATCAGGGCATCGCCACGGTGACGCTGAATCGTCCAGACAAGTACAACGGCCTGGACATGCCAATGTTTGAAGCCATCACCCGCGTTGCCCGGCAGCTGAAGAAAGACCGGAGCGTTCGGGCCATCATCCTGAAAGGCGCCGGCGAGGCCTTCTGTTCCGGCCTGGATGTGGGCAAGGTGTCCAAAAACCCGGTAAATTTCCTGAAACTGCTGGTCAAACCAGGACGCAAGATCAGCAACCTAGCGCAGGACGTTGGCTACCTGTGGCGGGATGTTCCGGCTCCGGTGATCGCGGTGACGCACGGCTACTGTTTCGGCGGCGGTTTCCAGATTGCCTTGGGTGCCGATTTCCGGTTTGCCACACCGGACTGCGAATTCTCCATTATGGAGAGCAAGTGGGGGCTGATCCCGGACATGAGCCTGACCGTGACGTTACGCGAGCTGATCAGCATCGATCTCGCCAAAGAACTGACCATGACGGCGCGCCGTTTTAGCGGCGAGGAAGCCAAAGCCATGGGGTTGGTGACACGAGTCTGTGCCGACCCTCTTGAGCAAGCCCAGGCCTTTGCCCGCGAACTGGCTGACCGTTCCCCCGATGCGGTCGCCGCCAGCAAGCTGCTGTTTAACCGCACCTGGACCGCCTCTGACAAAACCGCGCTGGATTGGGAAACCCGGCTTCAGAAGAAGATCCTGGCTCGCGCCAACCAGCGCACCGCGGTGCTGCGCAATACCAGCGATCCGGAGCGTTCTTACCAAGATCGCCGCGGTTTCTGAGGCGGCGGATACGCGGATAAAAAAAGCCCCGGCAATTCCTGCCGGGGCTTTTGGTCGCGAACGAAGCGTTATTCCATGGGCATCACGCTTTGTTCAAATTCATCCCTATCAATGCTGCCATCCTCATTCGCGTCGCTGACCTCCAGTGTGATGGATTCTCCGGCGGCTTCAGCAGCCTGACCGGCAGCCGTGCTGCCATACACATTCAGTTCTTCGGCACTGATCAGGCCATTGCCATCAGCGTCGAGTTCTTCGAACTGTGGCGAATGCAGACTGGTCATGCCCTGATCTTCCATCATGGTGTCCTCGCCGGCCTTGGTTTCATCAGTCGCGGCCAGCGCCCACGGTGACGTCAGCGCGAACGACACTGCGGCGGCAAAGGTCAAGGTCGTGATCTTCATAAGATATCTCCTGTGTAGATGCCTTGTTTCGATCTGTTGTTGACCACAAGCCTGGCGTTTTCGGAACGGTTTCCGGAGTCGCCGGTCTCTGACCGGTTAACCCAATCTGCGCTTGAGGCGCTGTAATACACGGGGAAAACCGGCGATCGGGCTCAGATCCGGCGGGCTAACGCCCTTGGAGTGGGCGACAAGCGCCCGCCACCCGATGTAACTATTAAGGACCGAGAGTCCGGGTTTATCCAGTGAAATCTGCTTAATATGCAACCAAAAAGGATAGATAAAGATGCCCTGGATCGACAAAGGCGACCACGGATAATCACTCCAAAGTCTTGACCTGAAAGGAAGGGTACGTATCATCACACATCGCGAATTGATTGCGGAGCGTTCATGACTGTTTGGCCCAGCGTTTTTACAGGCCCAGTTCCATTTCGATCCTTGGCGTGCACGGGCGTGCGCTCGGGAAGGCTTCCGTATTTTCCAGACCCACCCCGCCAAATCCAAGTAGCCGGCAGCAACTTCGGGCAAGCCTGAATAGCGGCTACTAAACTCAGGCAACCAAAGTAATTAACTCCGTCACATCAGTGGCATGGATTCAACAACGAGGTTGCGATGACTCTATCGCTGGTCGTTTTACTACCGTTTCTCGGCGCCATTGCTGCGCCTTTATTTGCCCAGGCTGGCCGAACCGCCATTGCCATCGCATCGTCGGTTCCGGCTTTGGTCGCTCTGATGGCCTTGTTCCCATACTGGAAACGGCTGTCCGAAGGCGGCGTTCTGGTCCAGACCTATGACTGGATGCCTTCCATCGGGCTCTCGCTCAGCTTCCGCCTCGACGGCCTGTCGCTGCTGTTCGCGCTGCTGATCCTGGTTATTGGCTTGCTGATCATTTTGTACGCCCGTTACTACCTCAAGCCCCAGGAGAACGTCGGCAAGTTCTACGCCTTGCTGTTGTGTTTCAAGGGGGCGATGCTGGGTATTGTTCTATCCAGCAACCTGTTATTGATGCTGGTATTCTGGGAGCTGACCAGTCTGGTGTCGTTCCTGCTGATCAGCTTCTGGAACCACAAAAAGGACGCCCGTCGCGGTGCCCGGATGGCACTCGCCGTCACCGGGGGCGGCGGTCTCGCCCTGCTCGCCGGCATCCTGCTGATTGGCCGCATCGTCGGCAGCTACGAGCTTGACGATGTACTCGCGGCCGCCGACCTGATCAAGGCCCATGCACTGTACCCCTTCGCCCTCACTCTGGTGCTGCTAGGCGCTTTTACCAAGTCGGCCCAGTTCCCCTTTCACTTCTGGCTGCCCCATGCCATGCAGGCGCCGACGCCGGTCTCCGCCTACCTGCACTCCGCCACCATGGTCAAGGCAGGCATTTTTCTGATGGCCAGGCTCTACCCGGCCCTGGCGGGCACCGAGCAATGGTTCTACATGGTCAGCTTCACCGGCATGGCGACCCTGCTCATCGGCGCTTACGTTGCCCTGTTTAAACATGACCTGAAAGGCCTCCTGGCCCATTCCACCGTCAGTCATCTGGGTCTGATTACCTTGCTGTTTGGCATGGGCACCCGCCTGGCGGCGGTAGCGGCGCTGTTCCACGTCATCAACCATGCGATCTTCAAGGCCTCGCTGTTCATGGCTGCCGGCATCATCGACCATGAAACTGGCACGCGTGACATGCGACGCATCAATGGTCTCTGGCGCTTCATGCCGCACACCGCCACGCTGGCCATGGTGGCTGCGTCGTCCATGGCGGGGGTGCCGTTGCTCAACGGCTTCCTCAGCAAGGAAATGTTCTTTGCCGAATCCCTGGCCCTCAATTTGCCCGGCTTCTGGGCCTACGTGCCACCGCTGATCGCCACCCTGGCGGGGATATTCGCTGTGGCCTACTCCGCGCGTTTCATCCATGACGTGTTCTTTAATGGCAAGCCGGTGGATCTGCCAATCTACCCGCCCCATGAGCCACCGCGGTATATGAAGATCCCGGTGGAGATTCTGGTGTTCGCCTGCATCATGGTGGGCATGTTCCCAGCCATCTCCATCGGCCCGCTACTGTACGCCGCCGCCTCCGCCACTCTGGCCGGCGATGTCCCGGACTACCAGTTGGCGCTGATGCACGGTTTCAATCTGCCCCTGCTGATGAGTTTCCTGGCGTTCTTCGGTGGCCTGCTGATGTACAGCCAGCGCCAGCGCTTCTTCGACTTCCATGCCCGCTTCAAGGAAATCGACGAGAAAGCGGTGTTCGAGAAGGTGGCCATGCGCATGGAAGACCTGGCGAGCACCTTTACCAACAAACTGGAAAGCGGCTCCCTGCAACGCTACGCCATGCTCTTGGTCCTCAGCGCGATTGCGGTTGCCTGGAGGCCCATTGAAGAACTGGGGGTATTCATCGGTGCCAATGGCTTGTCACCCATTGACGTACCCACCCTGATCGGTGCCGTGGTGCTGATTCTCTGCGCAATCGGCACCGCCGCCATGCACCGCTCCCGTTTCGACGCCCTGATCCTGCTCAGTGTGGTCGGCCTGATGGTGGCGCTGGCCTTTGCCCGCTTCTCGGCGCCGGATCTGGCGATGACCCAGTTGTCGGTGGAGGTGGTGACCATCGTATTGTTGATGATGGCGCTGTACTACATGCCCTCCTGGACACCGATCGAAGCGTCCTGGCCAAGGAGGTTGCGCGACATCGCCATTGCCCTGGTCGCCGGCATCGGCATGACACTGATCACCCTGGCGATGCTGACACAGCCCTTCGAGTCTATCTCCGGCTACTTCCTGGAGCACAGCAAGAGCGGCGGTGGCGGTACCAATGTGGTAAACGTGATCCTGGTGGATTTCCGAGGCTTCGATACCTTGGGTGAGATCACCGTACTGGCCATTGCCGCCCTCGGCATCTACACCCTGCTGAAGAACACGCAGCTGGCACCGCCCCCCGGCGACGGCCACGGTCATCCCTGGACCCGGGACGCCTATCCGGTCATGCTCCGGCAAATTGCCCGCCCGATGCTACCGCTCGCCCTGATGATATCGCTCTACATTTTCCTGCGCGGTCACAACATGCCCGGCGGTGGCTTCATTGCCGGTCTGATCACTTCGGTGGCGCTGGTCCTCCAGTACATCGCCAGCGGCATACAGTGGACCCAGGCGCGAATCCCCATCCGCTATCACAATGTGATCGGCCTGGGCCTGCTGTTCGCGGCGGTTGCCGGCGCCGGCAGTTATGCCTTTGGTTACCCCTTCCTGACCTCCACTTTCGGCTACATTACCTGGCCGGTGGTAGGCAAGTTTGAGGTGGCCTCTGCCCTGGTCTTCGATTTAGGGGTTTACCTCACCGTGATCGGCGCAACCTTGCTGGCACTGGTCAGCCTGGGCAATCTGTCGCCCCACTCGGCCACCACCCATATCAAAGGAGGGCTGTGATGGAATTGGTCTATGCCCTGACCATTGGCGCGCTGACCGCCTCCGGCGTCTATCTTTTGCTGCGGGCCCGCACCTTTCCGGTGATCGTCGGCCTGACCCTGCTGTCCTACGGCGTCAATCTGTTCCTGTTCTCCACCGGTCGCCTGGTCACCGGTGGCCAGCCCATCCTCGGCAGTACCGACAGCTATTCCGACCCACTGCCCCAAGCGCTGGTATTAACCGCCATCGTCATCGGCTTTGCGATGACCGCCTTTGTGGTGGTGCTGGCGTTGCGTAAACAGGCCGACCATCACGACGACCATGTCGACGGTCGCGAAAGCTCCGCTCGCCTGCTTCCGGAAGACGAGGAGGACTACGACCGATGAACCACTGGCTGACCGCTCCGATTCTGATTCCGCTGCTGGGGGGAATCCTTCAGATCTTTATCGGCTATGCGCCGATTCCCTTGCGGCGAACCGTGGCGCTTGCCACCACCGTACTGCTCCTGGTGTCCACCGTAGGCCTGCTCGCCCTCGCCAACGATGGCAGCTACCGGGTTTACAGCTTCGGTAACTGGGCACCACCGTATGGCATCGTACTGGTGCTGGACCGGCTGTCGGCACTGATGCTGTTGATGACCGCCATCCTGGCCTTCTTCTGCCACCTGTTCGCCATCCACAAAACCGACGAGAGCAGTCGCCAGTTCCACGCGCTGTTCCTGTTCCAGCTGCTGGGGCTGAACATTGCCTTCCTGACCGGCGACCTGTTCAACCTGTTTGTCGCCTTCGAAGTGCTGTTGATCGCGTCCTATGGCCTGCTCATGCAGGGCACCGGCACCAAGCGGACCATTCCCAGTCTGCATTACGTGGTACTCAACCTGGCCGGTTCAGCCCTGTTCCTGATCAGTGTGGGTATGCTGTACAGCGTGACCGGCACCCTCAACATGGCGGATCTGGCGGTTAAGGTGCCCCAGGTAAGCGCCGAGGACCTTCCCCTGGTGAAAGCCGGCGGCTTGATATTGCTGGTGGTTTTCGGGCTCAAGGCCGCCATTCTGCCGCTGTGCTTCTGGTTGCCCAAGGCCTATGGCAGCGCGACCGCCCCGGTAGCCGCACTGTTCGCGGTGATGACCAAAGTCGGCTTCTACGCCATTGTGCGGGTATTTACCCTGATCTTCGGTGCAGACGCCGGACCACTGGCCAATCTCGGCCTCGACTGGCTGTTCCCGGTTGCGCTGGCAACCCTGGCCATGGGTGTGGTGGGTGCGATCGGCGCCAGAAATCTGCGCACCCTGATCACCTGGCAGGTCATTATCTCCATCGGCACGCTGCTGGCAGCGGTGGGACTAGGCACCGAGCAGGGCACCTCTGCCGCCCTGTTCTACCTGCTGAACACCACCTGGATTGTCGCTGGCCTGTTCCTGGTGGTAGACCTGATCGCCGGCCAGCGCGGCGCGGCGGCGGACAAGATCGTCACGGCACCGCCGATGCACAACCGCACACTGCTCAGCGTGCTGTTCATGCTCGGCGCCGTCGCTGCCGCCGGCCTGCCGCCGCTCAGTGGTTTCTTTGCCAAGCTGCTGATTCTGCAGGCCACCACCCCTGGCCCTCAAATGGCCTGGCTGTGGGGCGTACTCATTGTTGGCAGCTTCTTCACCCTGATTGCCTACAGCCGGGCGGGTTCCATCGTCTTCTGGCGCACCGTTGAGGGTCATGTTGCCCAGTCTGAGCGGCTGACGCTACCGGTGACGGTGGCCGCCGGCGGGCTAGTGGCCATGGCCGTGGTGATCGTGTTGCTGGCTGGCCCCATCAGTGCCTACGTGGATGCCACCGCGCAGCAACTTTTCAATTCCGCAGAATACCTGACGACCCTGCATACCCCGGTCGTGGTGGGAGGACTCTGATGCTGGCGCGATTAGGATTTCCACAACCGTTTCTCAGCCTGAACCTGTTCCTGGTCTGGCAGTTACTCAGTGACGGTGTCTCTGGCGGCAGCGTGGTCATGGGCCTGATCCTGGCCTGGATGCTGCCACGGCTCACCAACAACTTCTGGCCCGAACGCCCGGCCACCGTGAAAGGCTGGCTGTTACCCATGTACCTCCTCCGTGTGGTCTGGGACATCATTACAGCCAGCGTGGTGGTCGCCCGACTGGTGCTGAGCACGCGCCAGCCGCAACCGGTGTTCATTTCCTATCCGCTCAGCCTTGAACACCCGTTGGCCATCACCATGCTGGCCAGCACCATTTCGCTGACGCCGGGCACGGTCAGCGCCGATGTCAGTGACGACAACCGCATTTTGCTGATTCACGCCCTCGACGCCAAGGACGAGCAGGAAGTGATCGACACCATCAGGAAGCGTTACGAACAGCCACTGCAGGAGATTTTCCAATGATTGCCGATCTCCCCATCCTTTCCTGGGCCTTGCACATCACCATCGGCATGGTGGTCCTGGCGATCCTGCTAAACGTCTACCGCCTGCTCAAAGGGCCCGACGCACCCGACCGGGTACTGGCGCTGGACACCCTGTACATCAACGCCATTGCGCTGATCATCCTGCTGGGGATCGCCCTCGGCACGCGGCTGTACATGGAATCGGCATTGCTGATCGCGGTCATGGGCTTTGTCGGCACCGTCGCACTGGCCAAATACCTTAAACGCGGTAGCGTCATAGAATAAGCACTGACTGGGAGTAACGAGCCATGCAGCCAATTTACGAGTACGTCATTTCGGCACTGCTGCTGACCGGAGGCCTGTTTACCCTGGTCGGCGCCATCGGCCTGGTCCGGCTGCCGGATTTTTTCACCCGCCTGCACGCGCCGACCAAGGCGACCACGCTGGGCGTGGGCGCGATCATGCTGGGTTCGGTGGCGTACTTCAGCGCCCGCGCGCCTGGGGTAAACGTCGCGGAAATCCTGATCACCGTGTTCCTGTTCCTCACCGCACCGGTCAGCGCCAACATTCTCGCCAAAGCCGCGATGCACCTCGGTGTGGACCGGACACCGGAGACCCGTGGCAAACCCTGGGATCAGTGAGTGGCCAGGGCCTGTTCAACGGTGGGAGCCAGCAGCGAGTAAACCACCAATCCGAGCAGCAACAGCATGAGGGCGGCAAAACCGCCCATCAGGATGTAAGACAGCCAGGGACGCGATGGTTTGCGGGGATGCAACTTTCGTTGGATGTATCCCCGTAGCAAGGCTGCGTTACGATCGTTCGCCCGCCACATCACATCAAAGGCATCGCCCAGCACCGGCACCAGGCCGATCACAAACTCGGCGAGCAGATTGCCCAGCATTTTCATCACCAACCCGGGACCGGCACCCAGCCGGATGGCCTCGACCACCAGGTACAGTGACAGCAGCAACCCAATCACATCGCCAACAACCGGCACCAGACCGATCAACGGATCGAACCCAAACCGGATGCGGGTAAACGGCACCCTGAACTGGCTATCCAGGGTGCGGGCATAGCGGTCGAGTCTGGCCAACGCCTGCTGGTAACGTTCGGACTCATTGCCGGTCGAAGAAGTGTCGGAAACCTTCGTCAATTTTGTCATTCCTTGTTGGTATTTTTGCCGTATAGTAAGCCCCCAAACGATTCACGGAGCCTAAATGATGCTGCAAGTTAACGAGTATTTTGACGGAAAGGCAAAGTCCATTGCTTTCCAGACCGCCACCCTGCCCGCCACCGTTGGTGTCATCAGCCCGGGCGAGTATGAGTTCGGCACCAGCCAGAAGGAAACCATGACGGTCATCAGCGGCGCCCTGACCGTACTGCTGCCCGGAATGAGCGAATGGATGACCTACGGCGCAGGCGAGGCCTTTGAAGTGGCCGCACAAGCCAGCTTCAAGGCGAAAACCGATATCGACACCGCCTACCTCTGTACTTACGAGTAAGTTACCGCGAGCGAGTACCTTCGAGTGAGTCGCTGAAAGCAAGTACCTGCAAGTAAGCCCTCCGGCATTTCCCATCCGGCGCGGCGGCGGCTCTCCTGCCACCACGCCGGCTGGCCACCAGCCAATCCTGCCCCCCCCCCAACAAGATCCATCAACTGTAAATTCGTTTACATTCAGCCCCATACTAACCGGGTACACTTGAGACCAGTCACTCCCCTCAATATCAACAATAAGGGAGCCACTGAACAACTCCGGATCGTCTCTGCGAGTTGCGACTTTTTGCAAGGGCCAGTCAATCCTGCCCAGTCCAGACATCCATAAAAAGTCGCGCCTTGATTGTGGATGGCTCTGAATGCCAGAGATGATCCGGAGTTGTCCAGAGGCTCCTTAGCAAGGAGACTGCGTTACATGGTTCAGACCAAGATTCTGCCAGCGGCCGAGAATGCCTATCAATACCCCCTGTTGATCAAACAACTGCTGCTCTCCGGGCCACGCTATGCCCCGGACCAGGAAATTGTTTACGGCAATCGTAGCAAGTACACCTACGCCGAACTGATCAAGCGAGTCAACCGGCTGGCCGACGCGCTCACCAAAGCAGGCGTTAAGGCCGGCGACACCGTCGCGGTGATGGACTGGGACACGCCCCGCTACCTCGAATGTTTTTTCGCCGTACCCATGCTTGGCGCCGTGTTGCATACCGTCAATGTTCGGCTGTCCCCGGACCAGATCGTCTACACCATGAACCATGCCGAAGACGACTTTGTATTGGTGCATGATGATTTCCTGCCGATCCTGGAAAGCGTCCAGGACCAGATCGAGTCGGTGAAAGGCTATATCCAGCTCACCGACAATGCCGCCCCCGCCGACACCACGCTGTCGAGCCTGGGCAACTACGAGACGCTGCTGGAACAGGCCTCCGACCAGTTCGATTTCCCGGATTTTGACGAGAACAGTGTCGCCACCACCTTCTACACCACCGGGACCACGGGCAATCCCAAGGGCGTCTTCTTCAGCCACCGACAGCTGGTGCTGCACACCCTGACCATGGCCAGCGGTCTGTCCGCCTATGACGAAATGCCCATGCTGCGTTCGTCATCGGTCTACATGCCAGTCACCCCGATGTTCCATGTTCACGCCTGGGGCGTGCCCTACGCCGCCACCATGCTCGGTATCAAACAAGTCTATCCTGGCCGTTATGAGCCGGAGTTGTTGGTGAACCTGATCAAGGAACACCAGGTGACCTTCTCCCACTGTGTGCCTACCATCATGCAGATGATGCTGGCCACCGTCGCCATCAAGACCGCTGACCTTAGCAACTGGCACGTGCTGATTGGCGGCAGCGCCCTCACCGAAAGCCTGTGCAAAACCGGCGCAGAACTGGGCATCCGCCTGTACACCGGCTACGGCATGTCCGAGACCGGCCCCCTGCTGACCACTACCCACCTGCAGCCGCACGACCTGGAGTTGCCGCTGGCGCAGCAGACCGGCAAGCGCGTTAAGACCGGGGTGGCGGTGCCACTGGTGGACGTGCAGATTGTCGATCCCGCCGGCAACCCGCTGCCCCATGACGGCACGACCAAGGGTGAAGTGGTGGCTCGCGCGCCCTGGCTGACCCAGAGCTATTTCAAGGAACCCGAGAAAGGCCGGGAGCTGTGGGAAGGAGGCTGGCTGCACACTGGCGATGTCGCCAGCATGGACCCCGACCACACGCTGGTCATCAAGGACCGCATCAAGGACGTGATCAAGACCGGCGGCGAATGGCTATCGTCCCTCGACCTGGAAAACCTCATCTCCCAGCATCCCGCCGTTGCTGCCGCTGCCGTGGTGGGTGTGCCGGATGACAAGTGGGGCGAACGCCCCCATGCTCTGGTCACCCTGAAACCGGGCCAGGAGGCCACCCTGGCGGAGATACAAGACCATCTGCGGCAGTTTGTCGACAGCGGTGAAATCAATAAGTGGGCAATACCGGCCGAGATCGACTTTGTCGATGACATCCCCAAGACCAGCGTTGGCAAGATCAACAAGAAGCTGATCCGGGACCAGCTGGGCTGATGGCGTTCAAGCACACCATGCCGGAATCACCGTCATCGCCTGCCAGCTTGAACCTTCAAGTTGGCAAGTAGCCTCAGTAGATACGTAGGATGCCGGTGAGCGAAGCGAACCGCATCAAAGGCAACTCTGTGCGCGCAACAAGAATGATGCGGTTCGCGGCGCTCACCGGCATCCTACGATGCGCCCCAATGATCGAAGTAAAAACGGGGTCTGAACCGACCCCGATTTTTAACCCTGTTCCCTGATGTTTGACGGGTCAGAATCCGGCGAAGGCAAAGTCCACCTCTGGGCGCTTGCCGGAGACAATATCGGCCAACGCAGCCGCAGAGCCGCAGGAATGGGTCCAGCCCAGCGTACCGTGGCCGGTATTGAGATACAGGTTGCCGAAATGGCTCCTGCCGATGTAGGGGATATTGGACGGTGTCGCCGGACGCAGCCCGGCCCAGAACTCCGCCTGCTCCCAGAGCGCCGCATCCGGCATCAACTCGGCGCTGCGCCGCACGATGGCCCGGCAGCGGGTGAGATTCAGCCGGCGGTCATAGCCATTCAGCTCGGCCGTGCCCGCGACACGGATGCGGTCCCCCAGTCTCGAGTAGACCAGCTTGTATTCATCATCCGTCAGGCTGACCTGATAGGCCGCCTTCTCATCCTTCACCGGGACGGTGATGGAGTAGCCTTTGGCGGGGTAGATGTTCAGGAACAACCCCAGCTGCCGCGCCAGCACCGCACTGAAGCAGCCCAGACTGAGCACATAGCTGTCCGCGTGGAGGGTCTCATGGAGCCCTTCATGCAAGGTACGTACACCCAGGATACGGTCGCGGGTGTGCTCAAAACCGAGAACCTCGGTGCCGTAGCGAAACTTCACACCTGCGGCCTCGGCCAACCCGGCCAGCCCTTGGGTAAACTTGCGCGCGTCTCCGGATTCGTCCTCCGAGGTGTAGGTGGCGCCAGCTATGCGGTGGCGGGCCGGTGCCAGTGCCGGTTCCAGCTCAATGGCACGGTCGGCGTCGATGATCTGGCGATCGCAGCCCAGCTCTCGCATCAAACGCGCGGGCTCCAACGCCGCCTCAAATTCCCGGGGGTTGGTGTAAAAATGCAGGATGCCCTTGGAAAGGCAGTCGTACTCAATGCCGGTTTCCTCTCGCAGGGCCTGCAACTGGGTCCGGCTGTAGGTACCCAACTGTACCATCTGACGAATATTGTAGGCCGCCTTGGCAGCGGTGCACTGGGACAGAAAACTGATGGCCCAGCGCCATTGGGCGAGGTCCAGACGGGGTTTGAACAGCAGCGGTGCGTCCGGCTGGGTAAGCCACTTGAGTACCTTCAATGGCGCACCCGGGTTCGCCCAGGGTTCGGCGTGAGACACCGAGATTTGGCCGCCATTGGCAAAACTGGTCTCCAGGCCTGCCTTGTTCTGGCGGTCCACCACGGTGACCTCGTAACCGGCCTTGCGCAGAAACCAGGCCGACGTGATACCGACCACTCCGGCGCCCATAACCAGGACGTGCATAGTAACCCTCCGCTGGAAAGTATGAGTACGACGTGTCGAGCCGCGAGCCGGCTCCCGGGCATTGTACCCGTTCACCGGTCTGAATAGGGCGTGACTTTCGGCCAGTTCCGGGAATTAACCAGACGGGACACTAACCTCCGGCGCGCTTGACCAACCAGCCCTTTTGCTCAAGCAAAGGCACCAGTATGTCTCGCTGATCTCCCTGAATTTCCACCACACCGTCCTTAACCGTGCCACCGGTGCCACAGCGGGCCTTCAGAACCTTGGCCAGGGCTTTCAGTTCCTTATCGGCGAGGGGAATACCGGTCACCAACGTCACCCCCTTGCCCTTGCGGCCCTTGGTTTCGCGGCTAACCCGTACCACCCCGTCGCCAGCCCGCGGCTGAGACTGCCCACATCGGCAGGATTCCATGGCTTGCCGGCAGTCGGGACACATGCGGCCCTGGTCGGTCGAATAGACCAGGCCGCCCTGGGATTGTTTTTTCATGCAGACTCCAAATTGTCGGGATGGTCTCAGCGGTTTTCCGGCGGGAATCTGGCGAACATCTCAGCGACTACCTCGTCGATCAGCTCACTGCGGTATTCCGGGGACTGGTTTTCATTGAGATAGCGCTTGCTGGCTGCACGCCAGACGACACGCTCGCTGTCGTTGTCGACCAGTTCGACCACCAATTTACCTTCTTTCACTTCCCGCACCGGCGGCGCCGACGCAATGCCCCAGCCAAACGGGCGGTGCCCAAAGCCGACACCATAACTGAAGCCATAACTTTCCAGGCGATCCTCCTCGACCACCTGATAAAACACCAGCAGGTCGGCCTGCTCAGGCGGCAGGCTTTGTAACTGCTTGGCCGCCATTTCCCGAGTCACCGCACTCGCCACCCGGGCGCTATCCAGCGAGGTAAAGCCCTGGGGCTGCAACCCTGGCGCAAACGCCCAGGACTGGTAACTGTCAAACGTGGCGGCGGCGTCGTAGTCCGTCACCACCTTACCGGCGCAGCCAGCCAGCAACAAAACGGCAACGATGATCGGTAGGGTTCGCATGGGCTGTTACCTCATTTGTTTCAATGTGGATGCTCTTTTTGACCGCAATTATCGTCAGCGTTCATTCGTCATACACTGCAGTTTCTGGGCATCGCAAAATCCCTTGAACTCAGCCAGACTGGCCACCGGCAGCCTGACCACGGCCTGCACGCCGGCACTGTAGTCCACCGAGACGACCTCGGCTGCATGCTGGTCACACCAATGACGAACGACCTGTTCATCTGCATACGACATTGCGACGGTAACGGTTTCCAGAGCCGGCTGAACCACCCGCTGCACCTGCGACAACACGCTCTCGGCAGCTCCCGCGTAGGCTCTCACCAAACCGCCTGCGCCCAGTTTAATACCGCCAAAATACCGGATCACCAGCACCATCACATCGCCCATGTCCTTGTGCTGTATGACATTCAGGATCGGCTTGCCGGCGGTGCCCGAGGGCTCACCGTCATCATTCATGGCCGCTTCCGCAGCAGAGCCAGGCCGGCCGATCTGGTAGGCCCAGCAGATATGGCGGGCATCGGGGTGATCCCGATGAGCCTGATCGAGCCATTCCCGCACCTCGTCCCGGTTCGAGACCGGGGCTACCCGGGCAATGAACCGGCTCTTCTTGACCTCCGTCTCGCGTTCTATCACGCCGGCAGGTATGGGATAATCTTTTGCCACAGCACTGTACCTGATGAACCTATGGGAACCGACAGGAGGTACACCACCGTGTCCGACAGCGAGCGTACCAGCCCGGGAACCGCGCCTCCCGCAAAAATCCGAAAAGCCGCCTGCGGCATCCAGTTCGAAGCGGATGAGTTGCACGAAGGTATTGATTTTTCGAACGCAGTTCAACTCCGCCCCGTCAACGAAGACACCTCGCCAGAGCCCCGTGAGGAGCTCACCCCCCGACAAACACCGGCAAGGTGACTCGCACGATCAATCCGCCCGCTTTGGTATTGCTGGCGTCGATGGCGCCATCATGGACGCTGACGATGTCACGGGCAATGGCTAGCCCCAACCCCCAGCCTTGGCCTGTACGGGCGTCATCCGTGCGGTAGAAGGGATCAAACAGCTGGGTCAACGACGCCTCGGGAACACCGGGCCCCTGGTCCTGGATGGCAATACAAACGCCATCGTCGCCAAGCCGGCCGAGACAGCTGACCACACCGCCCGGCGGAGTGTGATCCAGGGCATTTTGCAGAATGTTATCAAACGCCCGCTGTAACAGCGCCGGATCACCCAGCACCGAAGCCGCGGCACACTCGGGACTGCACTGCAGCCGACAATCCACGCCACGCTGCTCGGCGTAGTCCGCCGCATCCCGCAGCACCCGTTGCAACACCCGCACCGGGCTGACCGCCTCCCGAACCATGTCACGCCCCTGCTCCAACACCTGGTAGTGGGACAGGATCTGTGCGGTCATCGCCTCCAGGCGTTCGTTCTGGCGTAGAATACTGGCCATGAACTCAGCGTCGGCGCCGGCATCGCTCGCCAGCTCAATGGCAATACGCTGCCGGGTCAGGGGCGTTCGAAGGTCATGGGAGATGTCACGCAACAGATGCTTTTGCCGGTCCAGTAAATGGCAGAGTCTGTCGGTCATGTTGTTGAAGGCCGTGGCCAACGCACCGATTTCGTCCAGGCGATTGGCGATCCGCTCGCTGACCCGTAACGAGGCATCGCCGCTGGCGATTAACTGAGCGGTGCTTTCCATATGCCGGAGCGGCCGGGAGATCAACCGGGCCAGCCACCAGCAAGCCAGGGTAATCAACACAAAGCCGATGCTCAGATCAAGCAAACGGAACAGCCTTGGGTCCAACCAGCCCTCGCCGCCCAGGCGGGGCCAAGCCACCAACTGGTAGTCATCGCCAAACTCGAGCACCGCCGGTCTATGTCGGTGCCAGCCCGGCTTCATGCGGTCCCGCACCTCGGTTGGCAGAGTTTCGTTTTGGCGCCCGCTCTCCAGCAGCACGATATGTAGGTTCCGTTCCAGACCCTGCTGGCGCAAGAATCGCCGCATGGCCAAGCGCCCCGCGTCCTCTCGCAGCCGAATGGCCTGAACGCCGAGTTCCCGCAAGCCCTGCTGGCGCTCAATGGCGTGACGTTCGCGATCAATCAGCTCTCGGGTGGCCAGGTTGCTGGCCAGCACGGTAACCGCCATGGCCAGCCAAATCAGCAGAAAGAACCGCCAAAACAGAGGAAACAGCCGTCGCTTGGCCATCAGGCAGGCACCCTGAGGCTGTAGCCCAGGCCCCGGACCGTTTCGATTCGGGTATGCTCAGCGGCGCCCAGCTTTCGGCGCAGGTTGCTGATATGCATGTCGAGGGTGCGATCGTGGGGTGCCAGCCGGCGGCCCAGCGCCCATTGCATCAGATCGGTCTTGCGCACGACGCCGCCGGCATGGGCCAGCAGCACCTGCAGGACTTCATATTCGGTGGCGGTCAGCTCCAGGGGCAGCTCCTGCAGGAAGACCCGCCGCTGTTCCGGCTCAATGCGGAGATCACCGCAACGCCGGGTGCCGGCATCCTCGGCTTTGCGGTCCCAGCTGACCCGTCGCAGCAACGCCTGCAGTCGCGCCACCAGCTCCCGCGGATTGCAGGGCTTGGGAATATAGTCATCGGCGCCCACCTCAAACCCGACAATGCGATCCGTCTCATCTCCTCGTGCGGTCAGCAACACCACAGGCAGGTGCGTATGGGTGCGCAGCTCCCGCAGCACTTCCAGGCCATTCAGGTCCGGCAGCATGATATCCAGGACAACTACATCACAGTGATGCTCAACCGCCAGCGACAGGCCATCGCGGCCAGTGGCCGCTTCCCGCACCGTAAAGCCCTGCCCCCCGAGATAGCGGGCCAGCAGTTGTCGCAGTTCGTCGTCGTCTTCTATCAGCAATACCCGGTTCTGCACCCAGCGACCTCCTGAAACCTGCCTGAAGTCTAGCATGAGCGGGCCACGCTCCCGATTGCCCGAGCGGTCTTTGCATGACCTTTACATTGCCCTGACAACCGCTGACAAACGCGGCCCTAAACTGTCGGGTATCCATTCACCAGGCACCACAAAGAGAGTGACACCATGAGCAAACCCAAGGGAACCCGCTGGCTGACGCCCGCTCTGTTAACCGCCACCCTGCTGGCCAGCCCGCTGGCACTGGCAGGCCATCACGGCAACCGCTCGCACCACGACAAGCCACCAGAGGAACTGTGCGAACGCCTACTGGCGGGAGAGGCCCCCTCGCCCCGCCACCACAACGAAGATATGGCCGAGCGGATGGCCCAACGACGGGCGGATATCGCCGATCGTCTACAACTGACCGAAGCACAGCGGGAAATCTGGGACCAGATACATGAGGAGCACAAAGCCCAGCACGAGCAGCGCAGGGAACAGCGTCGTGAACGGCTGATGGAGCAGTGCAGCAACAACATCAACGTCAATAACAACGTTAATAACAACCACCCGCAAGACTGATACCGCCGAGCATGATGATCGGGACCGGCTTTGCCGGTATGGTTACGGGTGACCTTAGCCATCATGACAACCCCATGCCCGATCTGACCCTGCACACCGTCGACTCCATCAGCGACATTCCCCAGGCCACCTGGGAACGTTTCAGCGGTACGACATCGCCGTTTCTGCGCCATCAGTTCTTGCAGGCTCTGGAGGAAAGCGGTTGCACCAGCCCGACCACCGGCTGGGCACCCTGTCACCTGAAAATCCTGCTCGACGACGAGCTGGTCGGCCTGGCGCCGGGTTATCTGAAATCCCACTCCATGGGCGAATACGTGTTCGACTGGGCCTGGGCTGACGCCTACCGGCACCACGGTCAGGACTACTATCCCAAACTGGTAATCGCCGTGCCCTTCACACCATCCCAGGGGGCACGCCTGCTGTTGGCGCCCCAGGCTCGCGATCGGATAAACGCCGCTATGCTGCACCGGGCTCTGGATACCTCAATCCGCGACTTGGGCGCTCACTCCTGGCACCTGCTGTTCCCGGATGCCACCGACCAGGCGCTGTTAGAGCATCCCCGCGCCATTCATCGGCTGGGCTGTCAATTTCACTGGCACAATCGGGGTTATTCCGATTTTGACGGCTTTCTGGCCACGTTAACCTCCCGAAAGCGTAAATCCATCAAACGGGAACGCCGCCAGGTGAAAGACCAGGGTATCCGCTTTCGCCATTACCCCGGGGATGAACTGCCGGATACCGTGCTGGACACCTTTTACCGTTTCTATCAGGCCACCTACCATAAACGGGGACAACGCCCCTATCTCAATCCGGCGTTCTTTCGCCTGCTGCGGGACCGCCAGGGCGAGCAGCTTTACCTGGTAATGGCGGAGCAAGACGGCCGGTTCATTGCCGGCGCGCTGTTCCTGCTGGGTAGCGACACCCTCTACGGACGCTACTGGGGCTGCCTGCAAGAGTTCAATCACCTGCACTTCGAAACCTGTTACTACCAGGGCATCGAACTGGCGATTGCCCGTGGTCTGAACACCTTTGATGCCGGCGCCCAGGGCGAGCACAAGCTGATTCGTGGCTTTACCCCGGAGCTCACCCACTCCTGGCACGGCATCGCCCACCCCGGCTTTCGCGCCGCCATCCACCGTTTTTGCGATGAAGAAGCCGCCCAGGTGGCCCAGTACCGGGACGACGCCCTGGGCGCCCTGCCGTACCGGGCGGAAACGTCGCAGCAATGAACGACGCGGCCCTGCTGGCCGCTCCATGGGCTACACTTTAGGAGCGTCGGAGGCTTGTTTCGGCACCCGAGCCTGTCGCACCCGTCCGTCCGATACTGACCCCTTTTGTCCCTGCGGAGCGGTATACATGGATTCAAGCAGTATTTTGGCCTTCTTCGCGGATGATCACTTGGCGATCCTTATCTCCTGCGGCGCCCTGATCGTGGCGCTGACATTGGTGCTCATCGTCAATCGCCACCGGCAACAGTCGGAGTCGGAGTACGAAGCACAAAAACAGCGGCTGGATACACTCTGGCAGGAGCTGGACGATCTGCGCGTGGGCCAGGTCGATATGCCCCACGTTGCAACTGGCCACCCTACCGACGGTTTGGCAAGGGAACATCTGGCGATTGAGCGCTCGGCCTATGAGCAACTCTGGCCACCGGTTTGCGATCTGCACGACAAGCTGGGCGCCTTCCTGCGGGCCGTGGAGGCACAGGAACCTGCCAACGACGACCGACTTACCGCACGCAACGCGGCCCTGGAGGCTAGATCCGTACTTAACCAGGTGCGGCCCTTTTGTCATGCGCGGGTGGAGGAACTGGCCACCCAGCTGATTGACAGCGAAATCAAGGCCCACTTGGCCGGCTGCCACTATCAGGAACTGCAGCGGGACAGCGATGCCAACGCCACCAGTCACGAACAGGAGGTTCAACACCAGAAATTCCGGCTGCTTTACGAGGGCGAGGTGCCAGAGCTGATGAACGAACTGATCGAAGCGATCAGGCGTCGCACCGTTCAACGCGGAGACTGAACCAGGCTCGGCACGCGTCGCCATACCGCGCCGATGCCATGCCTTGAGCAAATGCTCCGGCCTCTAACATTAGTCAACCAACGAACCGGACGAGATCGCCGTCATCATGAGATTGTTTATCGGGCTCGCCCTTCCGGCGGAAATCAAACAACAGGTTTTGGCGACCCAACATCGCTGTTCCGGCGCCCGCTGGCAAAACGCCAACCAGCTCCATCTGACCCTGAATTTCATTGGCCAGGTTGCAGAGGACCAGGCTCCGGCACTGTGCAACCTGGTCTCAGACTTCAGCTTCACACCGTTTAGTCTGCAGCTGGCGGGCGCAGGGCGCTTCGGATCCCATGCGTTGTGGTTAGGCGTTGTCCCGGAGGAGCCAGTGATCCAGCTCTACCTGGCACTACGGCATCGCCTGGAGGCCCAGGGTTGGCCGACGGAAAGGCGGCGCTTCAGACCCCATATCACGGTGGCCAGACTGGGCCGCGATAGCGACTGCAGCCATTATCTGGAGGTGCAGCGGGAGTTTCGGTCAGTGCTCTTCGGCGTCCATCAGGTCGCTCTGTTCGCCAGCACCCAGGGACCACAGGGATCACAGTATGAAGTCATCGCGCGCTCCGAAGAGCCGATGCCACCGTTCTAGCGACCCTTAAGGAGCCTCTTGTTCCCACGAGGTCGTCAACTGCCCTCGATGCGGAAGCCTACCTTCATGACCACCTGATAATGGCCAACTTTGCCGTCGACGACATGCCCCCGGGTTTCCTTCACCTCAAACCACTCGATGTTACGAATGCTTTTGCTGCATTCCTCCAAGGCATTGTTGATGGCATCTTCGATACCCGCCTTGGACGAACCGACGACTTCCACTTTCTTGTAGGTATGATGGTTAGACATGGGAACCTCCGCTGAATCGGTAACGGTTGTTACTTGAGCCTAGACCAAGGTTCGAGGGAATGGCAGATAATACCGGGGCTTTGATTCCGGCGACCGGCAATCACCGGGGCACGCCAATCGGTTCAGGCCAGCAGTGGGTGCGGCCAAACAGAGCCCTCAGGCTCCCGGAATCAGGTAGCGACAGGCCGCGGCGGCGGCAAGACCTGCGGCAATGGCCGGCAGCGGCTTGCGGGTCACCAGAATCACCCCGGCGGTGGCCAGCAAAGCCACTCTGGCCCCCAGGTCTCCCTCGTAGGCCATGGGTACGATGATGGCAATAAGTACCGAGCTGGCCATGGCGTTAATAAAGCTTTCAATGCGGGGGCTGATGCGAACAAACGACATCAGGAAAACACCGCCATAACGGGTAAGCAGCGTCACGCCCGTCATAACTGCAATGAGTACCAAGGTGCCCAAGGTGGAAGTTTCGATGCTCATGCCGGCTTTTGCTCCAACCAGAAGTAACCCACCACACCGCCAGCCAGCGCTCCCACCACCACATGGGTATGCGGCGGCAGCCACCGGTAGGCAACCATAGCCGCTGCCGCCGATACCCCCCAGGCAACCAGCACCCGTGGCGACTTTTTACCGCCCAACGCCATGGCAAGCAGGAAGCAGCCCAGTACCATATCAAGGCCCAGGGCTTCCGGCTGCTGCAGCAGGCCGCCAAAATAGACCCCGACGGCGGTGCCGAGCAGCCAGGCCAACCAAAGCACCAGCCCGCCTCCGAGAATCACCTCCAGATTGCGTTGACCGTTCTGGTAATCCTGCGCGGCCACCGCCCAGTTGGCATCGGTGAGCACCAGCAATATGCCATAGCGTTGGGTCGCGGGCAGTTCCTTCAGCATCGGGTACAACGAAGCGCCCATCAGCAGGTGCCGTGAATTGATGGCAAACACCACCGCCATCAACGGCACCAGGGCCACCGTGGATCCCCACATGTCCAAGGCGGCAAACTGGGAGGCCCCGGCAAACACCGTGGTACTCATCAACAAAGCCTGCGCCGGCGTCAGGCCAGCCTGTACGGCTGCCAGACCGAACGCGGCACCAAATGCCACCACAAACAAAGCAATGGGCATCAGCCGGATAAACTCAGCCCGCACTCTGGCGGGCTGCAACTGGTAACTGGGAGAAAGCGTGGCCATGGTGGCGAACCGTTGTCCTAACTGAGTGAATCGATTTGGATCCAGCGTCGGCCAAGCCACAGTGCGGCCTCATAGCGCGACGATTTGTTAGGACACTAGGTAATCTGGCCCGAACTGCGTATAGGTAATTTCCGCAGACGTGCGCTCAGGCCCCAACCGCCAGCGGTGCCGCGTGAGCCAGGGCCATGATGTCATCGTAATGCCGGAGCAACACCCGAGGTTCGGTGGCACGGTCCAGGACCAGGCCACGAACCTCATTGACCATGGCCTGGGCGACGTCTGCGGAGGCAATGCCCCGGTACTTGGACAGGGGCCCCGGTAACAGGCAATTCAAGGCCGGCATCAAGGCCCCCATGGCCGCCTCCCCGG
This sequence comes from Marinobacter sp. SS21, assembly GCF_028369065.1. Classification (GTDB taxonomy): domain Bacteria; phylum Pseudomonadota; class Gammaproteobacteria; order Pseudomonadales; family Oleiphilaceae; genus Marinobacter. The sequence goes on along the minus strand of NZ_JAQNDA010000002.1, from coordinate 240,988 downwards.
TGCGGTGTTCGGCCCGCGCGCCAAGCAACAAACCAGGATGATAGATGGAAAGGTAGGGATACTGCAGCGTGGCCAGGTCTCGCTCCAACTCGCCCTTGACCCGATTGTAAAACACCGGCGAGTTGGCACTGGCGCCCACGGCAGACATCAGAATGAAAGCCTTAGCCCCACGCGCCTTGCCCTGACGGGCCGCCGCCAGGCAGTAGTCATGGTCCACCTTGCGAAAAGCGGAGCGGGAGCCGGCCTGTTTCAGGGTCGTCCCCAGGCAACAGAGCACCACGTCCACCTCGAAGTGTTTGGCGGAGGCTTCCAGATGATCGAAGTCCGCCACCACTGACACGAGGCGGGGATGCTCCAGCACCAACGGCCGCCGGGTCAGCGTGACCACCCGCTGGACCTCAGGGGTGGCGAGCAAGCCTTGCAGGCACTGGCTACCAGTGAGGCCCGTGGCCCCCAACAGTAAAACATTCATGCAAATCTCTCCGTGAATAAAGCCGCCGCGGTGCTGCGGCCTCCAGCTTCAGCTTCAGCTTCGCCATCGCCATCGCCATCGCCATCGCCCCTGCGGGGCCAGGCTGTCAGCATTGGCTACAGCGGTAACCAGGCTGTGACCAGTGCGATTGGCGCTGCCAATCGACTCAAAACAATGTCAGCCTGGGCGTCAGGCAGACAACCGTATACCAAGACGACAGTTTTGAGCGTCAGCTTTCTTTTCACTCGTTGATGCCAGCGCCTTGGACGCTCCCGTTAGCACGCTGATAGACGGTCTTGGTCGGATGACTGGTACGAATTATGTATAGCCGTTCTTTTCTACATCGGGAATTCACAGTCTGCGCATCGGATGCGCTTGCGGTTCCATAAAAATCGTCACACGCTCTGTCATTACCAAGGAGGGAGCCATGCTTCATTCAACCACACCGGGACGGTTGTTTGCAGCCTTAGCCGTCTGGCTGTTGCTCGGTACAACAGCGGCCAACGCGGAGCTGATCACGTTTGAATTCACTACCCAATACCAAAACTCCGGCCCATCGACGGCGCTGGACGCCTTCCTGACTCCGGGCGAAGCGATCGTCGGTCGTTTCACGTTCGACTCGCTGACACCGGATGCGGACAGCTCTCCCGAGTACGGCCTATTTCCCGCCGCCATTACCGCGGCAACCATCATGGCGGGCAGCCATATCTTCGAGTTCAATCCAACCGGCCCCAACGGCATACAGGCCATCCATTCCGATCTGGGCCCCCTCGGCTTTGTTAATCAATACGATGTGTGGTGGGAGATCGAACCAACTCTGGGCTTTTCCGGGATTTCGGCGTCCATACACCTTGAGCAGTTTTTTGTGCTTCCCCCCACCCCGATGCTGGTAGAGAGCGACCAGTTGCCGTTGACGCCGCCCGATGTGAGCCTGATTAACGAATCAAGCTGGTTCAGCCTGAACCTGGCTGGCGACAATGGGAACGAAGAGCACTTTATGCCCGCACCCACCCTGGTTCGGGTACCAGAACCCTCGACCATAAGCCTGCTTGCCCTGGCGCTGCTGGGGCTGGGATTCCGTTCCGGCGCGTTGCACTTACGCCGTCAACCGGCCTAGCCCCTGGCCCACGCCACGCCAGCCTTACAGACTCCGCCATGCTTATGTCAGTTTAAATCACATGAACATGGCCATCCCGGCCAGCGAACGGGTTATTGATACTGCTCCCCTCACCGCCAAGCATGGCTTCAGGATGATTTTCAAGCATTTCCTGTTCAATTTCGGCCGCGTATTTGCGTGGCACATCCACCATGACCAGGTACTTGCCGGCTTCGATCGCGTTGTGGAATTTGCGAATGCGGTAGTTCTCAGCGGATATTCCGCCAAAACCTCCTAGCCAGCCACCCGCCATCACCGCGAACGCACCAAGGGCCACCCAGGCCAGAGTTGGCCACTCCACGCCCCCGTACAAGGCAGCGGGCAGGATGAACGACAACCCAATGACCAAGCCGATCAACATACCTCGCTCGACGTAGCGAACCAGGTCGGTCCGATCAAGAACGCTGGCCCGATGCAGGCGGTGGGTATACAGCCCGGCTTCATCCTTACTTACAATATGGAAGTGCCAATCGCCGATGCCTCGGGCATGCAGGTCATCGGAGATGTCCTGTACGTCGTCAATACGGTCAACCAAATAGAATAACCGTTTCATAACTCACCTCCGCTCTCGCAGAGAACGTTTAACCACCTCAACGGTCATTATACGACGGTGAATTGCCGGTCAGCCCGGCCCCCTAAGACCGTCTCGCCATAACCTGGGCGGGCTTAGCCCGGCATGCGCTAAAGGCTCCGGCCAGCGCTCATCACGCCAGCATGGGTGACACCACTCCGCTCCACAGGCCAATGGCACTGATTACTAGCAGGATGCTGCCGAGTACCCGGAAGAATACCGGGGTCTCAGCCTGCAACATGCGATCATGGAAGCGCAGCCCGAGCACATGGCCTATGGCTGCACAGGGTAACAGCCACACGTGGTGGATCAGCTGCAAGTCGACCCCGGCCCAGACGAAGGCCGCCATTTTGATGGTTACCAGGATAAACCAGAGGGCGAACAGGGTGTCCCGCAACCGCTCCTTGGGCAACTGCTGGGCGACAACCGCAATGATCAGCGGTGCGCCGATCAGCGAGGTACCGCTGATGTAGCCGCCCAACATCAGGAACAGAATATCGACCGCCTTGCTGTTGCTGCGAAAGGGCCGATTCAGGATGTACGACAGTGAGTACACCGACACGATGGCAAAGATGATGCCGCTCATCACGCTGGCGGGCAGGGTAATCAGCCCAAATACCCCGACCAGCTTGGGCACGATCATGATTCCCAGGATCCGCCACAGGTATTGCCAGTCCACGGTCCCCTCACCCGCCCTTAACGATGCGGATTGCTTGCGGTTGTTGATGGCAATGGTGAGGGACGAGAACACCAGCAGATGCACGGAAATGATCGGCAGGTAAACCAGCGGCTCGTTGTACACCAACAACAGAAAGGGCAGGGATAGCACGGCGCCGCCGAAGCCAAGCCCGGAACGAACGAAGCCGCTCCAGATGAAAATCAGGCCAATGAGGGAGTACTGCACTATCGACAGGTCGGACATGACGCTCCTGATGGGCTCCGGGGAGGGACGGACAAAGCGGAGGAGTGTACCGGACGCCAGGGGGCCCCGCCTACGTGTTAACCGAAACAGCCGCGCAAAGTCCTGCCCCGTTAAGCAGTTGAAATTGTTTGGCTCACCAAAAGCCCAACCGCCAACCTCGACTTTTTGGTTAGAAAATATTCATTGACCTGTTTTGAAAAAGCATCTAGCTTGTGGCCTTGTTCGTGCCCCACAAGGGCCACGGCAACTGAAATCGGAATGCCGGTCAAAAGCCGGAATACAACAACAAGACCACCACTCGTACCGTGATCCGGTCAGGTGGGAGAGGATTTCAACCATGTCTCAGACAGCATTTGCCAATGCTGGTCGGTGCCCGGCACCCGGCCATCTGCACCACCATCGAAGTTCCCCTTTTTCCGTACAGACAATCGTTCTGGGCTCTGCGACTCCGGCTCTCGGCCGCGTGCAGCTGACTCGGCCCGGATTGCGTTTCTGATTTCGAATCCCAAATCGAATCGATTCCGACGGTTGGCCGATAACGATCGCCGACGTTGAATCGCCTTAACCGGAAAAAGGTGAATAGCTATGCGTGATGTCAGCCTCAACGACGTGTGGGAACGCGACTCCGGCCCGGTGTACATGACCGGCAGCCAGGCGCTCGCCCGCCTTCCCCTGCTGCAAGCCCAACTCGATCAACAAAACGGTTTGAACACCGCAGGGTTCATTTCCGGCTACCGTGGTTCGCCCCTGGGCGGGTTCGATCAGGTACTCTGGAAAGCCAAGGAATACCTCAAGCAGCGCAATGTTCACTTCTTGCCCGGAGTCAACGAAGACCTCGGTGCGACCGCTGTCTGGGGCTCCCAGCAAGTCAATATTTTTGAAGGCGCCAAATACGACGGCGTCTTTGGCCTCTGGTATGGCAAGGGCCCCGGTGTCGACCGCACCGGCGACGTGTTCAAACACGCCAATGCGGCCGGTACCTCCCAGTTTGGCGGCGTGCTGGCAGTGGCCGGCGATGACCACTCCTGCAAGTCCTCTACCCTGCCGCACCAGAGCGATTACGGCTTCATGGATGCGTCCATGCCGGTGCTCAATCCCAGCGGCGTGCAGGAAATCCTCGATCTCGGTCTCTATGGCTGGGCCATGTCCCGTTACAGCGGCTGCTGGATCGGCTTCAAGGCGCTGGCAGAAGTGATGGACTCGTCCCTCAGCGCCAATCTGGACCTGAGCCGCATCGATATCAAGATCCCGGAAGGCTTCCAACTGCCCGAAGGCGGCCTCAATTCCCGCTGGCCGGACAAGCCATTGGCACAGGAAGAACGCCTGCATCGCTACAAGCTGGAAGCCGCCAAGGCTTTCTGCCGCGCCAACCGACTGGACAAGACCGTGCTGCGCGCCAGCCAGCCCCGGTTTGGCATCGTCACCACCGGCAAGTCCTATCTCGACACCCTTCAGGCGCTGTCGGACCTCGGTCTGGGCGAAGCCGAACGCGAAGCCCTGGGGCTGACGGTCTATAAGGTGGCCATGCCCTGGCCGCTGGAACCTGAAGGCATCTTTGAGTTCGCCACCGGGCTGGAAGAGATTCTGGTGGTGGAAGAGAAGCGTGGCCTGATCGAAGAACAGATCAAGACCCAGTTGTACGGCTGGCAGGACCAGGTCCGCCCACGCATCGTTGGCAAACGCGACGAGTCAGGTGCCGAACTGCTACGCTCCAATGACGAGCTGACCCCGGCCATGATCGCCCGGGCCATCACCTCACGCATCAAGGACCATTACTGCAACGACACCCTGCGCCAGCGCCTGGACTTCCTCACCGAAAAGGAAAGCAGCCTGGCTCAACCCAAGGAGCGCCTGGAGCGTACGCCGCATTTCTGCTCCGGCTGTCCCCACAACACCTCTACCCAGGTGCCGGAAGGCAGCCGTGCCCTGGGCGGCATCGGCTGTCACTACATGGCCACCTGGATGGATCGTGGCACCGACACCTTCACTCAGATGGGCGGCGAAGGGGTCACCTGGCTGGGCCAGGCACCGTTCACCAACCAGAACCACGTGTTCCAGAACCTCGGTGACGGCACCTATTTCCATTCCGGGCTGCTGGCCATCCGTGCCGCCATCGCGTCCGGTTCCAACATCACCTACAAGATCCTGTACAACGACGCCGTCGCCATGACCGGTGGCCAGCCGGTAGACGGCACCCTCACCGTGCAGCAGATCAGTCACCAGCTCTACGGCGAAGGCGTGCGCCGCATTGCCGTGGTCAGTGACGACATTGACAAGTACCCATCGCGGGCCGACTTTGCCGACCGCACCACCTTTCACCACCGGGACGATCTGGATGCGGTACAGCGGGAGATGCGTGAGATTGAAGGCTGTTCGGTCATCATCTACGACCAGACCTGCGCCGCCGAGAAGCGTCGTCGCCGCAAGCGCGGCACCATGGTAGACCCGGACCAGCGGGTGATGATCCATTCCGATGTGTGCGAGGGTTGCGGCGACTGCGGCATCCAGTCCAACTGCCTGTCGATCCTGCCCAAGGATACCGAACAGGGGCGCAAGCGCACCATTGACCAGTCTGCCTGTAACAAGGATTTCTCCTGCGTTCGTGGCTTTTGCCCCAGCTTTGTCACCGTCAAAGGCGGCAAACTCAAGAAGGCCCCCGGCATCAGCCAGGACGTCAACTTCCCGGCGCTGCCCGAGCCCACCTTCGCAGGCAAGCACGATCCCTACGGCATCCTGCTCACCGGTGTCGGCGGCACCGGGGTGGTCACCGTCAGTGCCCTGCTCGGCATGGCCGCCCACTTGGAGGGTAAAGGGGTGTCGGTACTGGATCAGGCCGGCCTGGCGCAGAAGTTCGGTGCGGTGGTCAGCCACATCCGCATTGGCAGCGAGCAGGAAGACATTCATGCGGTGCGCATTCCGGCTGGCGAAGCGGATCTGATGATCGCCTTCGACCTGATGGTCGGCGCCAGTGACGACGCCCTGGCCAAGCTGGACAACCGCTTCAGCCACAGCGTGGTCAACACAGAAACGGCCATGCCGGCCGCCTTCACCCGTGATCCCGACCTGAAATACCCCGGCCAGGCAATGGAAAACACCGTGCGCGAAGCGTCCAAGGCCGACGGCAGCTGGTTCCTCGATGCCGGCGGACTGGCCAAGGCGCTGATGGGTGATGGTATGGCCGTCAACCTGTTTACCGTCGGTTTCGCCTACCAGCAGGGCCTGTTGCCGCTGAAAGCCGAATCCATCGAACGGGCCATCGAGCTCAACAACGTGGCGGTGGACAAGAACAAGCAGGCCTTCCTGTGGGGCCGGCGTGCGGCTCACGATCTCGACAAGGTCAAGGCGCTGGCGTTCCCGCAACCGAAAGGAAGCCCGGTGCAGATCGTGGAAACCACCGATCAGCTGATTGAACGCAACAAACGTCACTTGACCGACTATCAGAATGCAGCCCTGGCCAAGCGTTATGAAGCGCTGGTGCGGAAGGTTCAACGCGCCGTGGAAGCAAAGGTCGGCAACGACCCCATGCTGGTACGTGCGGTGGCAGAGAACTACGCCAAGGTACTGGCCTACAAGGACGAGTACGAAGTGGCCCGGCTGTTCAGCAACGGCAGCCTGCGCAAGCAGTTGGCAGAACAGTTTGAAGGTGACATCGAGCTGGAATTCAACCTGGCGCCGCCGGTGCTCAGCCGAGGCAAAAACGGCGAACGTCCCCGCAAGCTGAAGTTTGGTCCCTGGATGGAGAAAGTGTTTCACCTCCTGGCCCGCTTCAAATCCCTGCGCGGTACCCCGCTGGATGTGTTCGGCTATACCGCCGACCGTCGGCTGGAACGGACGCTGATCCGGGAATACGAAGCCGACATCCAGTGGCTGCTCAAGCACCTGAGCCGCGACCATCTGGATGCCGCCCGTAACCTTGCGGCCCTGCCCGGTCGAATTCGCGGCTTCGGCCCGGTGAAGGAAGCGGCCTACGACGCGGCACAGAAAGAGCGCCAACAGTTGCGCACCGTGATCAATCCGGCCTCCGTGCAACACAACCGGATTGCCAGTGCCGCGGTGTGAACCGATTTAAAAAAGCCTGAACTAAACTAAAAGAGAGCCCAATCGGTGATCCCGGGCGGGCTCAAACAAAAACCTGCTGTTGGTTGGCCCCACAAGGGTACCAATGGCCTCGGAAGTAAGGTGAAACGCCATGAACGTATTCAGCCATCCCGAATTTGATAACCACGAACACGTATCGTTTTTCTGCGATCCCAAGACCGGCCTGAAGGCCATCGTCGCCGTACACAATACCTCTCGTGGGCCAGCATTGGGCGGCTGCCGCATGTTCCCGTACGCCACCGACGAGGAAGCTCTGCGGGATGTCCTGCGGCTGTCACGCGGCATGACTTACAAATCCGCCCTGGCCAACCTGGATCTCGGTGGCGGCAAGTCGGTGATCATCGGCGACCCGCGCAAGCACAAGACCGAAGACCTGATGGAAGCCATGGGGCGCTTTGTTGAGCAGCTCAATGGCCTCTACATCGCCGCCGAAGACTCTGGCACCAGCGTCGCCGACCTGAAAGTAATGGGCCGCCGGACCAGGCACGTAGCAGGTATCTCCTCCCACATCGGCTTCGACGGCAAGCCCAGCAACGGCGATCCGTCTCCGGCTACCGCCTACGGCACCTTTGTCGGACTCAAGGCCGCCGTGAAGCACAAACTGGGACGCAGCGATCTGGATGGCCTGAAAGTGGCGGTTCAGGGCATTGGCAACGTGGGTTACCGTCTGGCGCGCCACCTCCATGAAGCCGGCGCCAAGCTGTGGATCTACGACATCCATCAGGATCAGATGGACCGTGCCGTGGAAGAGTTCGGCGCCACCCCGGTCAGTGCAGATGAAATTCTGACTCTGCCAGTGGACGTGGTCGCCCCTTGCGCCCTGGGCGCCGTGTTGAACGACCAGAGCATTGCCAAGCTGCAGGCCACGGTGGTCGCCGGTGCCGCCAACAACCAGCTGGAGCACCCGCACCACGATGAAGCCCTGATGAAGCGCGGCATCCTCTACACCCCGGATTTTGTCATCAACGCCGGCGGCATCATCGACGTGTTCCATGAGCGCACCGATCACGACGCCGACAAGGTACGTGCCCACGTCGAGTCCATCGGCGTGACCCTGGAAGAGATCTTCACCCGCTCCGATCGAGACGGCCGCCCCACCGGCGCCATCGCCAACGAGCTGGCGGAGGAGCGCTTCGACCACTTGCCCGCCGCAAAGGAGCAGCACGCCCACCGGTTCGCCAAGGCCGGGTAACTGGGCGCACTGATCCCGTTTAGCTGACGGAAACCCCTGGGCTTGAGCTTTTCGGCTCAAGCCCTGTCCCCCGACAACAACAATTCGTAAGCAGGAGACAGCTATGTCCTATTCTACCTCCGCCACCACCACCGGTGCCCAAGAGGGAGCCACCGCCAAGCGTGGACTCTGGTCGTCGCGACTGGCGTTTATTCTGGCCGCCACCGGATCCGCGGTCGGCCTGGGTAACATCTGGAAATTCCCCTACATCACCGGCGAGAACGGTGGTGGCGCCTTCGTGCTGGTGTACCTGGTGTGCATTGCCGCAGTCGGCATTCCCATCATGATGGCGGAGGTGCTGATCGGCCGCCGCGGTGGCCGCAGTCCGGTCAACAGCCTGCGGCTGATTGCCGAGCGGGACAAACTCCACCCGGCCTGGAAACTGGTGGGCGTGATCGGGGTACTGGCCGCGTTCCTGATTCTGTCGTTCTACTCGGTGATCGGCGGCTGGGCAGTCTCCTACGTGGGCACTGCGGCCAGCGGGCAACTGGCGGGGCAGACCGCCGAGTCCATTGGCGCTATCTTCTCCAATCTGCTCAGCGATCCTGGCACCTTGCTGCTCTGGCATACCGTATTCATGGCGCTGGTCATGGTAGTGGTCGCCCGTGGTGTGCGTGCCGGTCTTGAGCGCGCCGTGAGCATCCTGATGCCCGGGCTGTTCCTGCTGCTGCTGGCGGTTGTCGCGTATGCCATGACCACAGGCCACTTCGGTCAGGCGGTCAGCTTCCTGTTCCAGCCGGACTTCTCCAAACTGACCACCTCGGGCGTGCTGGTGGCCCTGGGCCACGCGTTTTTCACCCTGAGCCTGGGCATGGCCATCATGATGGCCTACGGCTCCTACCTGCCCAAGGGCATTTCCATCGCCAAGACCTCCATCACCGTGTCCATCATGGACACCGGCGTCGCGCTGCTGGCGGGGTTGGCGATCTTCCCGATCGTCTTCGCCAACGGTATGGAACCGGGCGCCGGACCTGGCCTGATCTTCCAGACCCTGCCGCTGGCTTTCGGCCAGATGCCCATGGGCAGCCTGTTTGGCACCTTGTTCTTCGTACTGCTGATCTTTGCCGCCTGGACGTCCGGCATCTCACTGCTGGAACCGCTGGTGGAATGGCTGGAAGAACAGAAAGGCATGAACCGCACCATCAGCACGCTGGTGGCGGGCCTGGCCTGCTGGGGCTTGGGCATCGCGTCCATCCTGTCCCTGAACCTGTGGTCAGACGTGGCGCCGCTGGGCATGTTCGCCATGTTTGAGGGCAAGACCATCTTCGACCTGCTGGACTTCCTCACCGCCAACATCCTGCTGCCGCTGGGCGGTCTGCTGGTGGCCGTGTTCACCGGCTGGTTCATGTCCAAGCAGGCGCTGAAAAACGAGCTGTCGCTGTCCGATTCCAGCTTCAAGTTGTGGTACAACACCCTGCGTTACCTGACACCGGTGGCGGTGCTGGTGGTGTTTATCTACAACCTGAGTTGATTGGGCTGAGTAGCGAAAGAGTCGAACGGGGACAGGTTTGAACCGGCCCCGTTCAGGCAATGACGAAGGGCGTAGCGGCTTAGACCGTTACGCCCTTTTTTCTTTGCGATAGTTTCTGAATTTTGAATACGGCTGGGAGGGCATTTCCGTGGCAGACTACCGATAAATCAAACTAGCCGTCTACCGAGACAGAGCCAGACTCGGCCTTAGCCAATTGAGTATCAGAGTTGCAGTTCAAGAAGGCGGACGAAGCAAGCCACTCCTGATCCGGATAGTAAGTAAACACCAACTGCCCGCCCTTGAGATTGTCCACCACTTCCCGAATCATACCCCGGCTCACCGCCGGACAACCGTGGCTGCGGCCGATGCGGCCGTGTTGCTCAACCCAGGACGGGTCAACATAGTCCGCGCCATGAATGACGATCGCCCGCTCACGGGCCAGGTCGTTGACGCCGGGCTCCAGGCCATCGAGCCGCAGAGCGTAGCCATGCTGCCCGCGGTAACTTTCACCACCCATGAACAACCCGAGGCTCGACTGATGGCTGCCTTCGGTATTGGAAAACGAGGTTGCGCTCGCCATGCCGGAGTTCTTGCCATGGGCCACCAGCTCTCGCAGCACCAGCGCTTGCGACTCCAAATCAAAGATCCAAAGACGCTGTTCACTGGATGGCAGGGAGAAATCGATCACCGCCAAGCGCTCAACCGAGTCGAAGCCTTGAGCCCGGGCACAGCCATAGGCGGTAAGGGCCGACGCCAGCACTTGTGGATTGAGATTTGGCGCCGTATTGGCTAAATTCGTGTACAGATGTGCATCGAACGAATCGGCATGACTGACGGACGACAAAGTCGCGAGACTCAGGCCGAGTACAGCGCTGCGAACCGAGAGTTGTAATCGATAAGACATCCAAACAGTCTCCAATAGCGTCGTGCAGGTTTTCAGTTTGAGCTGACACCTACGGGAGCAATGCTGCGTTCCCGAGTAAGTTGCCGCATTCTAGCAGGGAAGCGTGGGACGGCCATCGACATATGTACAAATTTTACACAAAACATCATTGCCGGCGAGTCGGTTTACAAACGGCAATACTGGGCATCGCTCTGTTGCTGCCGCTGTGCGCCCTGGCCAACTTTCGCGTCATGCCCGATGATTGTGTGACACTGCCGGATGGCCCCAAGGCCCACCTACAGGCGATGTCTGAGTTCCAGCAAGCCGTACCTGCGGATTACTGGGCACGCCCGGGCCGCCTGTTATCACTGATCGAACAGCTGGAAAGTCTTCGCGCTGATGGTCTGGAGCCGGCCAACTACTATCTGGACACCCTGATCCAGATGCAGGAGTTCCTGCACACCTGGGGTGTCGTGCTGCCCTGCGATGCGGAGCTGGCCAGTTTCTCATTCCTGAGTGCGCTGTCGGACCTGCAAGGAGGACGCGCCACCTCCCTCGACCAGGACACCATCTGGTACTCGCCCTTACTTGGCAACCGCCTGCGCGCGGAGGCGTTGACGACGCTCGCCCTGAATCAGGCCAGCACCCCAGCGGAAGCCTTCGCCCTGGCCCGCCCCACCCTGCCGCTGTACGTCAACCTGCGCACGGCTTATCAGCAAGCGCTGGCCCACTTTCCCGCGCGTTGGCCCCAGGTTCCCGCTGGCGCCGTGCTTGAGTTAGGCGATCGTTCGCCGCGGGTTGATGCACTTCGCGAGCGGCTCGCAGCCGAAGATTACTTGCCGGAGGGCAACGCTTCCGCTGAACAACCACAGCCATTCGACGAGACCCTTCAGGGCGCCCTCAAGCAATTCCAGCGCCGCCACTACCTCGAACCGGATGGCAAGCTCGGGCCGCAAACCCTTGCCCAGCTCAACATCAGCCCAAGCCGGCGGCTGCGACAGATCAAAACCAATCTGGAGCGCCTGCGGTGGCTGGCGGCGGACATGGAGCCTAACCTGTTGCTGGTGGACATTGCCGCCGCCAGAATCCAGTATTATCGGGCAGGCGACATTATCTGGTCCGGACGCGCGCAGGTAGGGCAGCCACTGCGCGAAACCCCCAGGCTCAAGTCGCTGATCACCCACGTGACGGTCAACCCCACCTGGACCATCCCGACGTCCATATTCCTGCAGGACCAGTTGCCAAGAATCCAGCGCAACCCCAGCTATCTGGCGCAGCGAAACATTCGGATATTCAACCGCCAGGGCGAGGAGCTCGGTGAAGCGGACGTGGACTGGAACGACCCCAGGGGCATCCTGTTACGCCAGGACGCAGGCCCCGGCAATGCGCTGGGCAAGGTGGTGATACGCTTTTCCAACCCCTTTGCGGTCTACCTGCACGACACGCCCTCCTCCGGTCTGTTCGACACCTCAAACAGGTTTTACAGCTCCGGCTGTGTCCGAGTGGAGAACGCCCTGGATCTCACCGCCAAACTGTTTGAGCACGAGCATTCCAACCGCTGGCAGGAAGTGCAGGCGCTACGCGCCTCCGGAGAAACCCGCAACGTACACCTGCCGCGCAGCGTGCCGGTGTTACTGGCCTACTGGACGGCCGAGGCGGACGATCAAGGCAAGCTCTATTTCCGCCCGGACACCTACCAAACGGATGACCGCCTGCTCGCCGAGTTGAGTCAGGTCAGCGCAACCACCTCCCACGCCATCCAATAACGCCGCCTGCCGCTCCCTGGTGGTCGCTGGAATCCAACGTCATTAAGCGCCAAAATGACACAGTGACCAAGGCGCCAATGCCTGGGCGTTCGGCTGAGAGGTTCGTAACCTGAGCCATGAACAACCTGATCGGACTCCTGGCAGCAGTGGGTTTTCTACTGCTGATCGTTCTGCCATCGCTGGCACCGGCAGACACCCTCCCCTGCCGGGTGGTGGTTGGGCCGACCAGCGATCCCGAGCTCACCGTCGCCAACCGGGCGTGGACCAAACAGCTCGTCCGCCACCTGGAGTCCCGAGGCACCCGCTGCGAAATGATCTTCGTCGATGCCTGGGCTCGCGCCAACATGATGTTTGCGGAGCGACGCATCGACGTGCTGTTCCCCGAAATCGTCGGCGATGCGAGTCAACCCGGCATCACCGGGCGGCCAGTTGCGCTGACCTACGGCTTCGTGGTGTATTCCCGCCTCGACACCCGGGCATTCGACCACCCGGCCGAACTCCGGGGCCGACGAGTGGGCATCATACGAGGTCGTTACTATCCGGCAAGTCTGCTTGACGACCCCCACATACGCATTGAATCCGCCAATTCGCTGGAGCAGAATTTCAACAAGCTGCTGCATGGACGCATCGACGCGACCGTTGAATACCAGTCCGACGGCCTGCAGCAGCTTGCAGCCATGAATCTGCTGAACCGGGTCCAATACGGGCAAGAATTTGGCGTCGGGCAACTGGCCTACCGTTTTCAGGCAACCCCCGAAGGGGAGCAATTGAAAACCCGGTTCGATCAAGCCATTCGGACGCTCATGGACAACGGCACCTACACCGCCACCTTCCGGGGAACCAGCCAGCGGCTGGTGCCATGACCGACCATTTGCCGCCAGCGGGCACAGAATCCCGACCTTTCTTCCGCCGCACTCCGTCAGGGCTGCTATAACTGCTGATAACAACTGAACAGGCAAGGTGCTTCATGCCGCAAGACGACGATCAAACCACGCTGCACATCCGTTGCGGCTCAGACCTCAGGGTGCCCTTACAGTCGGCGGGGTTTGCCGGCGACTTCCTGGAGTATGCCGACCCCATCTGCCAGGGACCGGTACCGCTGGCGGATGATGACCTGCTGACCTGCCGCGCCGAATTCATTAATCGGGCCTACGAAGCCGACACGCCCGAGGGCTTCGAAGAGACGCTGGCACTGTTGCAAACGTGGGAAACGGGTCTGCAGCAGGCAGCGTCCCGCTATCACCGGGTGGTGCTCTGGTTCGAGCACGACAGCTTCGATCAACTGATTCTGTGCCGGGTACTGGACCATTTTCATAGCGCCGACGTCCCCCGCAAATTGGAGATGGTGACCACCGATCATTACCCCGGTTTTGAGCGTTTCATCGGTCTGGGCCAGCTGAACGGCGCCGCGTTACAAACGCTCTGGCAGCAACGCAGTGCCATCACCCCCGCGCAACTGGAGCTGGGCAGCCGATGCTGGCAGGCCCTGAGGGAGCCGCTACCCACCGGGCTGGCATCCCTGATGGCGGACCCGAACACCTCGACTTTGCCATACCTGTCCGGTGCCCTGCGCCGCCACTTGCAGGAACTGCCTGCCCTCGGCCATGGTCTGGGGCTGACGGAGCAAATCGTTTTGGAACAACTGCGGACTGGCCCAAACAGCGTGGCCCAGCTGTTTCAGAAATTGACCATGCAACTCGACCCCCGTCCCTGGCTTGGAGACCTGATGTTCTGGCACATCGTCGAATCACTGCTGTCGGCGAAGCAGCCTCCCATCGCGGTGACCGCCGAAACCCGTCAGGCCAGCTGGCCGCATCGACAACTGAAGTTGACCGAGACCGGGCTTGCCGTCATTAGGGGGGAGACCGACTGGATGTCGTGCCATCCACCCACCCGGTGGTTGGGCGGCATCCGGCTTGGCGACAACCAGGCCAACTGGCGTTGGGACGAACACCGTCAATGCCCCGAATTGCGGTAGACTCAGCGCTCACGGCGAACCGGACTCGCCCGACCGCCCCCAAAGCCAGTGAAGGATCCACATGAGCAAACTCCAACATGAGGCTGGCGGCCTCATTGTGCCGCCCCCTGCCAGGACAGGACAACGGGGGGCCTTCGCTCAAGGCCCATTGCCGAAACGGTTGATGGCGCTGACCCTGCTGCTGATGCTGCCGTTGTTCTTCTTCGGCGGACCTGACTGGAGTTCCGGCCCTTTGTACCGATCCGCCTGGAACCTGGGACACATACTGTTCTTTGGCCTGCTGACGCTGTGGATCAACCCCCGACGTTGGCTGGCCGGCTGGCCCCTCTGGCTATCGGTAACCACGATGGTGCTGCTGGTGGGTATCGGGCTGGAGCTGCTGCAGGATGGCCTTGACCGCCACGCCGACTGGCACGATGTGTTCCGGAACCTGATCGGCTGCTGGCTGGTGCTGGCCTGGCACCCCAGCATCGGTGACCGCTCGCCCCCGCGGCAAGTCAGCATCCTGCATACCACCCGCTTTGCCACAACGGCACTGGTGTTGCTGGAGCTGTGGTCGGTGGCACAGGTGGCCTACCAGCAGTATCAAATCGTCCGTCAGCTGCCCAATCTCTACGACTTCTCCGAGCCCCATCCCGAAAGCTTCTGGTCCGGCTCCATGAGCCGGGACATCGCGCGCAACGGTTCGGCCGAACCCACCCTGAAAATCCAGTTGGGAACGGAGCAATACTCCGGCGTGTGGCTTCACCAGCTGGCCAGCGACTGGCGTGACTACCAGCGTCTTGAACTGGTCCTGTTCAACCCGTCGACCTCCCCCTTCACCATGACGCTACGCATCAACGACGTTCGCCATGACCGGGGCGATAATGCCTACGACGATCGGTTCAACACCCGACTGTTTCTACGCCCGGGCCTCAACGAATTCACCATCGACCTCCGTGAGGTTCGGGATGCCCCGGCAACCCGACAAATGGACATGAGCAACCTCCACCGCCTGGGTCTGTTCACGGTGTACCTCCCAGCGCCGGAAATCGTCTATCTGACCAGAATTCGACTCGCCCGGGACCTGCAGCCCTGACATTCTCTGACCATGGCCTATGCTGTTAAAAGATTTAGGAGCCTCTGAAAAACACCTGAATCCGCTCTGACGTTCCGAAGCGCCCTAACCCGGTTGAGGCTGTCAAGATCCACCTGTGAGCTGGTTTGAGGTGGTGACTGGTGGCTTGAAGGGGTGGCTAGAGGGTAGCGTTAAGGGTGGCGTTAGGCGGTGGCGATAGAGCGGTGACTGAAGAGCGATGAGCTGATGGCGGAGCACTACGACGTTCTGATTCTGGGCGCAGGCCTGTCAGGGATCGGCATGGCCTGTCACCTGACCCGACAGTGCCCCAGCAAGCGCTACGCGATCCTGGAACGGCGCCAAGCTATTGGTGGGACCTGGGACCTGTTCCGATACCCGGGCATTCGCTCCGACTCGGACATGTTCAGCTTTGGCTACGAGTTCCGCCCCTGGAATGAGCTGCAAGTGCTGGCCGATGGTCCGGCCATCAAGCAATACCTGAGCGAAACCGCCCAGGCCTACGATGTTGAACGGAAGATTCACTTTCGGCAGGAAGTGAATGCCGCCAATTGGGATAGTCGCCAGCAACGCTGGATTGTCTCCGCCCAGGACCTCGACACTGGCGACGTGCGAACCTACACCTGTCACTACCTGATTTCCTGCACTGGCTATTACTGTTACAGCTCAGGCTACCTACC
Source organism: Marinobacter sp. SS21 (assembly GCF_028369065.1). Taxonomy (GTDB): domain Bacteria; phylum Pseudomonadota; class Gammaproteobacteria; order Pseudomonadales; family Oleiphilaceae; genus Marinobacter. The sequence continues at coordinate 224,685 of NZ_JAQNDA010000002.1, read as the reverse complement.
GGATTTCCCCGGCATTGATCGCTTCCAGGGCCAGTGTATCCACCCACAGCAGTGGCCGGAGGACCTGGACTATCGGGGCAAACAGGTGGTGGTCATCGGCAGCGGCGCGACCGCCGTGACACTGGTGCCCGCAATGGCTCCCGACACCGGCCACATCACCATGCTGCAGCGATCGCCGTCCTATATCTTTTCGCTGCCGGCCCGGGACGCCTTGTCGGCACAGCTGCGCAAGGTACTCCCAGACGACTGGGTGTACCGGCTGGCCCGGCGGCGCAATATCTTGCTCCAGCGACTGATCTACAAGGGCGCCCGACGCTATCCCAAGGCCACCCGCTGGTTGCTGTTGCGAAACGTACGCAAGCACCTGGGCAAGGACTTCGACCCGAGGCACTTCACGCCCCGCTACTTGCCCTGGGACCAGCGACTGTGTGCGGTACCCGACGGTGATCTGTTCAAGGTGCTGAAATCGGGGCAGGCCTCCATTGAAACCGCGGAAATTGAGACCTTTACCGAGCGCGGTATCCGCCTGACATCGGGGAGGGAGCTGCCAGCTGATATTGTGATCACCGCCACCGGCCTGCAAATCGAACTGATCGGAGGCGTCAAGCTGAGCCTGGACGGCGCACCCTGCGATCTCAGCCAGCGCCTGACCTACAAGGGCGTGCTGGTGGAAGGCCTGCCCAACCTGGGCTGGGTGTTCGGCTACACCAATGCCTCCTGGACCCTCAAGGCAGACCTGGCCGCCAACTACCTGTGCCGTCTGCTCAACCATATGGATTGCAATGACCTAGCTGTGTCCGTGGCCCGGGACCGGGACGGCGCCGCCACGGACCGTTGTGTGATGGACAGTCTCAACTCGGGCTACATCCAACGGGCCAGCGCCATCATGCCCAGACAAGGCCGCAAGGTGCCCTGGAAGGTTCTGAATAACTACGAAAAAGACCGTCATTTGCTGCTCAACGAGCCGATTGACGACGGCTACCTGGATTTCAGCACCAAAGCGGCGGAGGAAGTGCCCGCCCAAGCCTCCAGCGGTTGAATCCCGCAACCACAAGCGGCCAGGAAACCATTTGCCCGGTTGCTCCTTTTTACGTGCAGTTAAGGCCAGTTGCTAAGCTTCTGGCCTTAAATGAACGACCATTCCTTGTTTGCATTCCGTATCGTTTCTAGCAGGATAACAACGCATTCGAGGTCAGCATGACTGCAGTTACATCGTCTTTTCCGGTTCGCCGTCAGGATTTTGAGTTTGATGAAGTGCCTCGTCATTGGGTTGCCAATGACCCGTTCATGACCCACCTCTTCAACGCCCTGTCTGCACTGTTCCCGGATGGAGAGCGCTTCTTCGTGGCCAGCGTCAGGGCGGTTCGCGAAAAGATCGAAGACCCCCAGCTGCAAAAGGACATCGGTGCCTTTATCGGCCAGGAAGCGATGCACGCCAAAGAACATGGCAACTTCAATGCCGGCGCCATCAAAGAAGGTTTTGACATCCCCAGACTGGAAGGCTGGACCCGCAAATTCCTCGCCGTCGCCGAGCTGCCGTTCTTCAAGAACGACAAAGTGCATCTGGCGGCGACCGTCGCGCTGGAGCACTTCACCGGCATTCTCTCAGCCCAGCTCCTGAAGCGCGAAGACCTGGTCGAACAGATCGATCCGTCCATGCGTGACCTGTGGGCCTGGCACTGCATCGAGGAAAACGAGCACAAAGCCGTGGCCTTCGATACCTTCGAGAAAATCTACGGCAAGGATGTGGCCAGCTACGCCCTGCGGATGGGCATCATGGCGCTGGCGACCGCGCTGATTATGGTTGCCATTCACGCCTTCGTTATCGAGCTGATGCGTGAAGACAAGCAGCTGACCAACATCAAATCGTGGGCCAAGGGCCTGAACTCGCTGTGGGGACGACGTGGTATCTTCAGTGCGATCGTTCCGGAATATCTGGACTACTTCAAGCCGAGCTTCCATCCCTGGGATCACGACACCAACCTGCTGCTCGCACGTTGGCGCAAGAAAACCGGCATGCAGAGCTGAGCCAAGCTGCTCCCAAAAAGCCAGGATATGCGCTTTGCCTATCCTGGCTTTTGCTTTTCCTGCCTAAATGTTATTTCCCCGCCTCTCTCTCCAAGCGTAGGATAAAGACGTAGACCCTTTGCTTCGATTCAGTAGTGGAGAGCGGTCATGAGAGATGAGCAGTACAAACAAGAACATCCGGTGATGAGTGAAATCACCCAGACATACGTGGACCTGTTTACCCATCGTCGGGATGAGAAAACCCGCCTACAGCTCCTTAAGCGCGGCGCCCTGTTGCATGAGAAGCTGGAAAAGGTACTCACACCAAAGCCGGCGGGATAGCCCGAGTTGCTCCGTTTTCAATGCGGAAAGCCCATCTTGATCAAACGGGGATCTGAATAACTCTGAGGCGTTATCCAGAATTTCCCCGTATCTTTATCCCACTGGGGCGAGGCGGAACCTTCTCCCTGAGACCCAAGCCACCTCAGCACGAATATTCAACCGCGGCCGCGTGCCCCCGGCAGGCGCCGGTTAGACTAGACTTGACAAGGTATGGTGAACATTGCGGCCGGGGAAACTCGCACCAATGCTCGGACTTTCTGTCAGCTCAAAAAAGCAGTGGAAGATCGTTTCCCTTATCGCAGGTTTGTTGGGGTTGGTGCTGGCTGCGGTCATCTTCACCGTCGCGGTGGTACAGATCCAGGCGGCGGTGGTCGCCTGCGTTGCTGGCAACGGCATCTGGTCACGGGCGCAGCTGGCATCGGTGCACTACCTGGCGGAGTATGCGGAATCCGGCAATCCGAACGACCTGAAACTGGCCAGAAGATGGCTCGACATTCCCCATAGTATTTTCCTGGCCCGCCGCGAGCTTGACGGCCCCAGACCGGATATGGAGTATACCCGCGCCGCTCTGGTACGGGCCAATATCCATCCCGACGACGTCAGCCGACTGGTCTGGCTTTACCAATACTTTTCGGCCTACCCCGACTTCAATCGCGCCATCCAGGAATGGGTCAGCTCCGACGACGACATACTGGCGTTGGTCGCCATCGCCAATCGCCTGGAATACGAGTGGGGCCAGGCAACCCCCTCCGAGGCAGTGCTAGTCCAGGCCCAGCAAGACATTGGTCAACGGGCCGCCAGCCTTGAAGTCGTGGCGCTGGAATTTCGCCTGGCCATCGGCCGGGCAGCCCGCAATGCCACCGTGCTGATGTCGGTAGTCAGCCTGATTTTTCTGGCACTCCTTGCCTTGGGCGCCTGGCGATTGACACGTCGGCTAGTACAGATACTGCGTCGCTCGGAGCAGAAGTTTCGGGCGATCTTTGAGCAGTCCGCGGTCGGCATTCTCCAGCTGGACGACCAGGGCCAGTTGCTGGATGCAAATGAGGCCTGCTGCCAGATACTGGGCTACGACAAGAAGCAGTTAACCAGCGCCCACTACAGCAATCTGATGCATCCAGAAGATTGGGCGCTGAACCCCAACGTGCGCGACCGGCTGATTGCCGGAAACCGGGAAAGCCGCACTCAGGAACAACGCATGCTCAAAGGCAGTGGCGATGTCATGTGGGCACGCCTGACGTCTTCGATCATGCAGGAAGGCAGTGGCAGGAAGCCCTATTTCATCGTCATGTTGGAAGATATTTCAGAGTCCCACCGACTGTCGAAAGAACTCAGCCATCAGGCCACCCACGACCCCCTCACCGACCTGCTAAATCGACGGGCATTCGAACACCGGCTGGCGAGCACCCTGGGCCGGGCACGAAATGACAACACTTCCCACGCTTTATGCTTTGTCGATCTCGATGGCTTCAAACAAGTCAACGACGCCTCCGGTCACGGTGCCGGCGATCAACTGCTGCGGCTAGTCTCCGGCACCATACGGGCCGACATTCGTGAGGGTGACATCCTGGCCCGTCTCGGGGGCGATGAATTTGGCGTGATCCTGGAGAACTGCGACCTACGCACCGCCGCAACCATCGCCGAAAAACTCCGCACCTCCATTGAAGAGCTGACCTTTGTCTGGGAAGGCCGGACCCATCACATTGGCTGCAGCATCGGGGTGGTCCGAATCCATGAGCAGGCGCCAGACATCAGTGCCCTCATGAGAACGGCCGATATGGCCTGCTACACGGCCAAGGACCAGGGGCGAAATCGGGTGTGCGTTTCCACGCCGGAAGCGGCTTCCCCGTCCCCGAAGCGTACCCATCATACCTGGTTGAGCGATACCCAGGAGCTGCTTGACGCCAATCGGCTCATTCTCAATGCTCAGCGGGTCACATCAACCCTCGGCACCAACACCGAGCTGCGTTACGAAATCCTGTTGCGCATGCTTGATGACAATGGCGAGCTGATCGCGGCAGCAGAGTTCCTGCCGGCGGCCATGCGTTTTGGGGTCATGCATGAGCTCGACCGTTGGGTCATCCGCACGGTCCTGGAGCGACTGACTTCGGCTCCCCAACACCTGACCATGCTGACCGCATGCCACATCAATCTCGCCAGCCCCTCATTCGACCAGCCGGACTTCGCCGCTTATGTGGTTAGCCTGATCCAGAAGACCGGCTTCCCCGGCCACAAACTGTGCTTCGAAATTACCGAGGAAACCACGGTACACCATCTGGTCGATGTTCAGAATTTCATGGACCAACTCAGCCCCCTCGGGTGCCGCTTTGTGCTCGATAATTTTGGCAGCAGCCTGACCTCCTTCAGCTACCTTCGTGGACTGCCGGTGGACAAGCTGAAGATCGACGGTGCTTATATGAAGGGCCTGCTCAATGGCGGTACCGAGCTGGCCATGGTCAGGGCCATTCACGATATCTGCCGTTCCCTGGGCATCCAAACCATCTGCAGTTTTGTTGAATCCGAACAAATCGCCGATACCCTCCAGAAGCTGGGAATCGACTACCTACAGGGCAGCGCCATACACCACCCTTGCCACCTGGACCAGGTACTGAACGGGGAAGCTCAGCAACCTCTGCGCTGACCGGTGCCGAGAGGTCAAAGCCGGAATGGCCCCAGACCAGCCGACGGGGGAATGAGTCCGGTTTGTCCCAGCTCCGTCAACACATCGGTTGGTTTTAACCCCAGGGTGGTGCGGAAGGTATGGGAAAAGTGGGCCGAATCGGTAAAGCCGGCGTCCATCGCCGCTTCCGTAAGCGACTTGCCCTGGGCAACGGCAATGGTAGTGACAAAGAGCCGATGCCATTGCCGATAACGACGGATCGGCACGCCAACATACTGGCGGAACAACTGCATCAGGCGAGGCACCGACAGGTTCACCGCCTGAGCCAAGGTTTCCACCGACGTGTTTTCCGCCACCAGTTCCCGAATCAGCGCCACCACCCTGGCAACCCGGGGGTCCACCTCGGGATAAGGGCAGTGATGGGGATTGATGACGCTTTCCAGACACCGGTAGGCGTCCTCCGAGGTGGTCGGCGAACGCAGCAAGCGCCGGAATAGTGAGCGGAATTGATCCTCCCGCACCACCCCGGTGGCCGTTCCTTCAGCTCCCACGGCCATTTGTCCCCGTAGCCAGGCGTAATCCTGCCCGAGCGCATCAAGATAACAAGTGCCAATCAGGGTCTGTCCTGCATCGACGCTGACCGAGCCCCCCGGCGGTAACAGCAGGCTGCGGCTTTGCCGAGAACTCGCCATCTCCGATGTGCGATAGCGGAATGGCCCCTCCAGGCTGACCGTAAGCGTAGCCGCAGCCTGACTGAATTGGACAGGCCTGAGTAGACGACCGATATGAAGGGTTCGCCTTGGCCACAGATAAAGAAGACGGGAGGATGCTTGATCTGACACGGGTCGCTTCCAATCGGTTCGCCAATAGATCGCTGCCAGCCAGACACCCTGTCAATCTGGCCCTGCGACCTTAGGCACGCATTGGTTGTTTTTATTGGGCTCCGGGTCAGTCTATGCCAAATCCGGACGCCTGACGCTGCCATCTGTTCAATTCGTGACCGGCAACGCGTTTTCCCCCGCATCGGCACAACTTCATCAGTTCTTACAAGCTGGCATCAATTTCAGACCGCTAAGGTAGTGCTCATGATGGTATCGGGGCTCCCAAACCCGGCCTTATCCATCCTGCAGTTTCAGCAACAAATGATTCAACAACAACTGTTTCAGCAACAAATATTTCAACAACAAATGCTTCAGCAACAACCGTAAAATTGCAGTAACAACAATAAATTAAAAGGGAAAACCATGAAAAAACTGATCCTCGCCGGGGCAATCGCCCTCGGCCTCTGCACCTCCGTTTCCGCCCACGCAGGCTGGTTCAGCTGGCTCTTCAGCAACGACGACGCCAAAACCACGCATCCGATTGTATTGGTGCCGGGTATCTTCGCGTTCGATACCATTGCCGGTGTCGATTACTGGTATCGCATTCCCGCCGCGCTGGAAGCCGAAGGCGCCACTGTCTTCATTCCCAAAATCAACGCCTTTGACAGCTCTGCCATGCGCGGCGAACGATTGATCGAGCAACTGGAAGAAATCCGCGCCGCCGCCAATGGCCAGATAACCAAGTTCAACCTGATCGGACACAGCCAGGGTGGCGTCACCGCCCGCTACGTGATGAATGTTCGCCCGGACCTGGTGGCCTCGGTCACCACCATGCACACCCCCCACAAGGGCTCGCCCCTGGCGGATATCGTCACCGGCGTTGCGCCCGAAGACAGCTTGCAGGGTGTGACCTTTGAGGTCTTTTCCAACGCGGTGGGCGACTTGGTCAACCTGTTATCCGCCAACCCCCAGGACGAGGCCGATGTGTACGCCATGCTGGCGGAATTTAACCAGCCGGGTTCAGCCGCCTTTAACCAGCAGTTTCCCGCCGGCGTACCAACGACCGAATGCGGCGAGGGCCCCGGCCAGGTGACCATTGCCGGTCATACCATTGCCCTTTACTCGTGGAGTGGAACGGCCACGGTGACCACCGGCCTCGACCTCTCCGATGCGCTGTTCGGAATTACCGGACTCGCCTTTGAGGAGCCCAACGACGGCGTCACCGGGCGCTGCTCCAGCCATTTTGGCCGGGTCATCAAGGACAACTACACCATGAACCACATCGACGTGAACAACCACGTTCTCGGCCTGGTGTCGTTGTTCGAAATCAGCCCGGAAACCCTGTTCCAGAACCACGCCAACCGCCTCAAGAACGCGGGCCTATAGCACCAAAGCTCCGGGCCAGCAGGCCCGGGGCGCAACGTTTCGGTCGGTCGAAATGAATCTGAGCACACGGCTATTTGTCGGCGTAACCCTCGCCATTGGCGCCGGGCTGGCGCTGTTACCCCCCGATCGGCTGGCGCCCACCGGCACCCCTGCACCTTTATCCGGGCCTCCGGCAGGGCTCACAGCGTCCTCGCCACCCGCGCCGTTCGGGGTCGTGACGGGTACCCACGAGGCGTTACCACCGTTACCTTCACATCTGGCGAACGCCGAGCCCGAAGCCGAACTGAGGGTCGATGCCGACAACAACCTGATTCCGACACCGGGCATCCGCAACCTGTTCGACTTCTATCTGGCCGGCTTGAGCGACGAACCCATGGCCCTGACCCTCGGCCGACTCGATCAGGCGCTTGCCGCTCGCCTCCAAGGCGCGGCATTGGCCCAGGCACGAAATCTGCTCCAACGCTACGTCAACTATCGAATCGAGCTTGACCGTTTGAGTCAGGCCAGCGGTCCTGTCTACACCGCCACCGGCTTTGATCTCCAGGCACTGCGCAGCCGCCAGGACACCCTGCTGTCATTGCGGGCGGCCAACTTCCAGCCCGCCGAACGGGACGCTTTCTTCGCCCTGGAAGCCGCCCAGGACAGCTACATGCTAGAACGCCTCGGGGTCGAACAACAGCCGACGCTAAGCAACGCCCAGAAAACCCTGGCCCTGGCGGAACTCGAACGGAATTTACCCGCGCCCCTGAGGGAGATTCGGCAACGGGTGACCCAGAATGCCCGGCTTTACGAACAGAGTCGGCAACTTCGTCAGGCCGGGGCCAGCGCCGAGCAGCTGTATCAGCTGCGGGCTGAGGCACTGGGCAACGACGCCGCCGCCAACCTCGCCAACCTGGATCGTCAACGCCAACAATGGCAGCAACGACTGACCGCTTTCGCCGCCGAACGAGACCGTATTCAACGCTCCGGGTTAAGCCAGCACGATCAGGCCGCAGCCATCGATCGGTGGATCAACGAGCAGTTCACCCCGCTGGAGGCCCGACGGGTGCGGGCCCTGTCGAAGGAAATTTAAGGAGCCTCTGAACAACTCCGGATCATCTCTGGCATTCAGAGCCATTCACAATCAAGGCGCGACTTTTTAGTCATGTCTGGACTTGGCAGTAATGTCTGGACCTTGCAAAAAGGCACAACGCCGAGTGTGGATGGCTCTGAATGCCCCGCAGGGCGCGCTCTGAAGGCTGTACCTGCGGCGTTGCGGCTCTTGCCAAGGCCAAGTTCTTTATCAAAACAGGGCCATTGGCGGCGAACCGCGCCTGGCAGCTACAGCCTTCAGTGCGCGCAGAGACGATTCGGAGTTGTTCAGAGGCTCTTAAACCTGACTCAATTGCGACCATACAGTCGGGGCCGCTGGTAGCGGAAAAAACCGTCCCGCTCTTCCAGCGCGATGGTCGCCGCCTCGTGCCGGAAGTACTCCTGTCGTAATGACGCCAAAGCCCGCTCCAACTGGGGGCCAGACAGCCGCGCCTCCAGTGGCTGCCGGGCCGCCATATAGGCCAGCCCCCTTTGCCAGCGGTCCTCCCGCTGCTGGTCGCGATCGGCGAGTCGTTGCACCTGTGCCTCGGAATAGCCCAACTGACTGCGAATCCGGTCGATTTGCCGCTGACGTTGCTCCGCCGGCAGCGCCTTCAGCCTTGACTGCACGGAATCGAGACCAAAGAAAACCTGAGCGATCAAGCCACGATTCGGCGCAAAGGCCTGACCGGCCACGCCATAGCTTTGTTCAAGCTGGCTCTGCAATTGGAATAGCGTCTCGTCGAGGGAGTATTGTCGGGCCTGGTCCAGAGTTTCGATGGTGTGCCGCACCGCTCGCTGCTTACTCGCCCACAGCGCATGCTCCTCCGCCCAGATGCGCTCCGCATCGGTGCCGAACAATGCCAACCGTTTGTTCCATTTGGCACCCTCCCTTTCCAGGTAGGGCATCTCGCTCAACATCAGGTCGTTGGAAGCCAACCACTGTTGGTAACTCACCAGTTTGTCCAGCGTGCCAAAAATTTCATTGGCGTACATCGGAAACGCCAGCATCACCGCGCGCTCAAACAGCAGTCGGCCATCCTGGGGGTGCGCCGCGATCACCCGATTACGAACCTCCAGCAATCGCGACTGAACGGCCCGGTCATCGATGTCCTCGCCAAATTGCTCCAGCAGTTCAATGGCCAGCTGCTGAACCAGCCTTTGTCTCTGGGCTGCAACTGCATCGTTGGGCGATTCAGCGGCTGAGACGACGTCCCGCTGGGCGGTCACCGCCTGGCCCGTATCGATGTCGGTGCCTTTATCAGGGAGGGTTGGGTCGGCCAGCTCACCGATGCCATAGATCATTGCAAGCGGCGCACACAGTCCAATGAGCACCAACGGGAGTTTTATCGCCATGGGCCTGTCTCCACTCCGTTTACCGAGGATGGCCGGGCGGCTCAGCCACCCGGCCAAGGGTGCCTAAAGCAGTGGCTGGAGCTTGGGCCAGATCAGGTTGGCCAATTTTCGGGAACCGTCAGTATTGGGGTGGATGCCATCAATAACGATGTCGCTGTCGTTGACCACGGGACGGGGATCGACGAACTGGCAGTCCACTGCCGAATAGCTGCAGGCCTGGGCCAGCCGGGTATCGCCGTAATCGATGGCTTCTTCCATGCTATCGAGCAGAAACAGGCCATTCTTGGTGTAGTAGTAACCAAGGTAGATGACATGGTCGATACCATCAGCGTGCATATCATTGAGCAAGTTGACCCCTTCCACATACAGATCGTCAATCAGGGCCTTGCAACGGCTGCTCAGTTGACCGAACTCATACCACTGGGTCTTGCAGTCGTAGGGGTCAAACATGATGGCAGGAATGAGGATGTCATTGCCGCCACCGTCCATGATCACCGTGTCAATGTCCGGATTGTCGGCGCGGGCCATCGCGTACTGATCCACTACCGAAGTGGCAATCACACCGCCGCTCAGCTCGGCACCGGACAGGGTGTAACGACGGAACGTTTCTCCGGCGTAAGCTTCAAGAAAGTCCTGGAGTTCACCGGACAAGGCGAAGATGGAATCGCCAATGGTGATCACCCGATCGTTATCCGCATCGGCGACACGCGGATTGCTGAGCAGGCTTCCGGCACCACTACAGCCGGTAAGTGCAGCCACCACAATCAACGCCGCGACCCGCTTGGAGAAAGCAAAGCCGGCGGATTGAATCCGCCTTGATAGATTGGTTCTCTGTTTCATCATCGTTCCCTTTTGTTCTGTTTGTTTTGTTGTAGTTGTTCAAGAACTGCACAACAAATTTAAACAAAGGCGGAACACGAGAAACGACGACTGGTTAACATTTGCACAAACAGGACACTCTATCACCATCAATCGGCGAAAGACCGAAGCGTATTGAACCTTGGGTTAGCCCTCGCAACAGGTCCGCAGTAGAGCCTTCATGTGCTGCGCCCCCAACCGGTCGACCACCTGAATGTTACGTTGCGGAATGGCGTCCACATCCGGGTACTGGTCGATCGCCCGACTCAAGCTCGCTTCCCGGAGCAGATGCAGCACCGGGTAAGGGCTGCGGTTGGTGTAGTTCTCGGCGTCAGCGCCGGCCGTGCCCTCGAACTGGTAGTGCGGATGGAAGCTGGCAATCTGATAGATGCCCTCATACCCCTGGTGCGTCAGCAGTCCCTCAGCCACCGCCAGGAAGTCGATATAGTCCTGAAAGTCGGTCAATACCCGAGGATGAATCAACAGGGTGGTTTCGATTTCCGGCTGCCGGTCAAGACGCTGGAGCTCCTCCTGTAAGGCCCACACCAGCGCATCCTCGCTGTCGGCCTCGGTGACGGCGAATCGAATCCGGTCCTTGACCAGCTCACGTTTAGCAAACGGACAGAGATTCAGATCGATCACCACGCGTTCTACCCATTGGCGGGTGGCATCAAGATACGGGTGAGAATTCACATTAAGAGTCCAGACGGCTGAGAAGGGTACAGGTGCAGCTATTCAAATCGTGACCGGGAAGCAATCCCGACAAATCCTGCTAACTTTGAAGGATTATAACAATTCCCAGCCACTATCGAGGTAGAGATTATGGACGTGGTACGTACCCCGGAACATCGCTTCAAGCGCCTGCTCGATTATCCCTTCACCCCCCACTACGCCGAGGTGGACGGGGTACGCATGCACTATGTGGACGAAGGCCCGCAGACGGCCAAGCCCATTCTGATGCTCCACGGCGAACCGTCCTGGTCCTACCTGTATCGTCACATGATTCCCATCTGCGCCGCTGCGGGTCACCGGGTGATTGCTCCGGATCTGATCGGTTTCGGCAAATCCGACAAGCCCACCCAAATCGACGATTACAGCTATCAGTCCCATATGGACTGGTTGCAGGCGCTGCTTGACCAGCTGCGCCTGGACGACATTACCCTGGTCTGCCAGGACTGGGGTTCCCTGCTCGGGTTGCGGCTGGCCGCGGAAAACGAGTCCCGTTTCCGCGCCATCGTGGTGGGCAATGGCATGCTCCCCACCGGGGACCAGAAAGTGCCAGCAGCCTTCCAGGTGTGGAAGAACTTTGCCCTCTACAGTCCCTGGTTTCCGATCTCTCGCATCATCAACACCGGCACCTTTCGCAGGCTGGGGCCGGATGAACTGAAGGCCTATGACGCGCCCTTCCCCGGCAAACGCTACAAAGCCGGAGCCCGGGCCTTTCCCCGTCTGGTCCCGGTCACCCCGGACGATCCCGCTCGTGAGGCAAACCTCAAGGCCTGGCAGGTGCTCGAGAACTGGACCAAACCATTCCTCACCACCTTCAGCAATGGCGACCCCATCACCCGCGGTGGAGATCGTTACATGCAGGACCGAATTCCCGGTGCCGTAGGGCAGTCGCATCAAACATTGACCGGCGGTCATTTCCTGCAGGAGGATTCTCCGGTGCAATTTGCCCAGGCGATCAACACGCTACTAACCCGGATGGATCGAGAAACGGTCCCGGCGCAACGGTCGGCCCAGGCCAGCCACGGCTAACGCTCACGACTGGCCTGGGCCCAGTCATTCAGGACGCTCATCCTCAAATTGACCGTGACGGCCCGCGCCCCCCGCGAAACGGGCCGCACCCTGGATGGCTTCTTCGAACACCACCGGATAGCCGGCCGCCCCTTCTAGACGCAAGGCTTCATCCAGGGAGTGGTCCCACTGTTGGTAAGCCGAGAGACGGTCGGCACGCACACACTGTTGTGGAAATCCGGCGAGTTCCCTGGCCAGAGCCAAGGCCGCAGTCAAGGCCTCGCCGTCCGGAACCACCCGGTTGGCCAGACCGATCTGCAACGCTTCCTCAGCGAATACCGGGCGCCCCGTCAGAATCATATCCAGGGCACGGCCCTGACCAATCAGCCGGGGCAACCTCACCGTGCCACCATCAATCAGCGGTACGCCCCAACGACGACAGTACACCCCGAACACCGCCGAACGCTCCACTACCCGCAAATCGCACCACAGCGCCAACTCCAGACCGCCAGCCACCGCATAGCCGGACACCGCGGCCAACACCGGTTTGGACAACTGCATTCGGGTCGGCCCCATGGGCCCCGGGCCCGTTCCCTGCGGGTCCACCTCGTTACGCAGTTCGGGGCTTGCCATAACAGACAGGTCAGCGCCGGCACAAAAGTTGCCGCCCGCACCAGTCAGAACCGCCACCTTCAAGTCCGGATTCCGCTCGAAGGCCTCGAAGGCGTCCCGCAAGGCGGTCGCAGTGGGGCCATCAACGGCGTTGCGTTTTTCCGGTCGGTGGATCGTAACGAGACAGACAACACCAGAATGCACTACCTGAACAGAAGAACTTGCCATGAACGGCTCCTGTATTTGTTATTTGTTATTGATCACGCCTTGGTTCAGGTATCACACCAAAGCATTCCAAACCTGTCCAGCCAGCCGGGAAAGGGCTCCCCCCTGGATTTTGTTTTTCCGCCCATCAGGCGCATAGTGATAGGGTCTTTGGTTTTAGGAGGTTCCCGGAATGGGCGCGTCCAGGCCAGCCACGCCGGCGGAGCTGGTCGACCGGTACTGTCCCGATGACCGGCGGATTCTGCTGCTGGGAGATTCCGGATCGGGCAAGACCCGCCTGATCACCGCGTTGATGACGGAGTTGAATCGACGCGGACGGACCAGTCTGTGCCTGAACTGCGACCCCGGACTACCGGGGTTTGGTGTTCCCGGTACCCTCGCCCTCGGCCGGTTCGATGGCCAGAGCTGGCACCTGGTTGCCAGCCACCCGCTGTGCAGCCTGGATGCCGGCCGGTTCCGGTTACCCCTGCTGATGGCCAGCCAGGAGCTGCTGAAAGCCTTGCCCGACGCGTCCGCCACGCTGTTTATCGATACCCCGGGCCTGACCCGCGGCACCGGTGCCGCCGAACTGATTCCGGCCTTAACCAGCCTCGCCGGGGTCGACCTGATACTGGCGCTGGTGCCAGATCGCACCCCGGTGCCGGTGGCATCGGCGCTTCAGGGTCTGGCGGTAAAGATCGCTCGTCTGGCACCTGCACCCGAGGCCCATGCCCTGCCCCGTTCCCAGCGCCTGCAACGGCGCAGCCAGATCTGGAGCGAGTACCTGGCCAATTCGACCACCGTGGAGCTGTCGCCCGCCACCCTGCAGCTAACGGGCACCCCGCCGCCGCTGATTTCGGGCGACGCCTGGAGGGGAAGGCAGGTTGCCTTACTTAAACAGGGTCGGCTTCAGTGCCTCGGCGAGGTGGTGTCCGCCACCCCTAACGGTGTTCGACTCCGGCTCGCCCGGCCGCCGCATCGGCCGGACCAGCTGTTGATCAGGGACGCCGTCAGCCGGGGTGGTCAGTTACGCAGCACAGCCCGGGCTCGGCCCACCCGTGACGCCGCGATGCCAGAGAGCAGTGGTGCGGCGGAAGTCCGGGTGGAACTGGGCGCACTGACCAGTGTGGCGCGAGAACCGCAAATCGCCGTGCGAGTCGGCAATGTGATGGCAACCCTGGTCAACGGCGTTATGGGTGACCCGTTGTTGCAGGTGCGTATGCTGCACCACGCCCGCAGCCTGTTGTTTGATATCGGCGATACCGGGCGGATGCCGCTGCGGGCCGCCCATCAGGTCTCGGACCTGTTCCTGAGCCATGCCCACGCCGATCACATCGGCGGATTCATCTGGCTGGTGCGCTGCCGCATCGGCCATTTCCCGCCCTGTCGGGTGTTCGGCCCGGCCGGGTTGCTCAAACAGGTCGAGGGCATGATGAATGGCATCCTGTGGGACCGGGTGGAAGACCGGGGACCGTGCTTTGAGGTTCACGAATGGCATCGGGATCATCTGCGGCGCTGGCGGCTGACCGCCGGAAACCGGGATATCGAGACGCTTGCCAGCGTGCCGGTAGAGGACGGCGTGGTGCTGCGGGAACCCGGTTTTTTGGTGTGGGCCACCGAACTCGACCACGGCATTCCGGTACTGGCCTATGCCTACGAACCCCGCTGCCAGATCAATGTCCGCAAAGACCGGCTCGACGCCCTGGGACTGAGCCCGGGGCCCTGGCTCCAGGACCTGAAACGCGCTTACCTGGCCAGTCACTGGCAACAGCGCATCCCCCTGGCCGATGGCCGTCGACCCACGGTGGACGAACTGTCCCAGGCGCTGCTGCTGACCGAACCGGGGGAAAAGCTGGCTTATGCCACCGATTTCGGTGATACCGAGGCCAATGTGGACAAGCTCAGCCGGCTGGCCCAGGATGCCCACACCCTGTTCTGCGAATCGTCGTTCCTGTGTGCCGATCGCGACCAGGCCACCCGCACCCATCACCTGACCACCGACGCCTGCGCCCGGGTCGCCAATCGGGCCCGGGTCAAGCAGCTGGTGGCCTTCCACTTTTCCCACCGTTATGAGAAAAAGCGCGACCAGGTTTACCGGGAGCTACAACGGCATACCGAACGGCTGATCGTACCCCGAAAGGAAGAGGTTTCCTGATCCCGCCGCCAATGGCCGTGGCCGGTTCCCCATTACCAGGCGACGGCGTCGTCCGAACCGCGTTTGATGATGGGGGTTTCATTTTCCCAGATCGCCAGGCCCCGGCGCAGATCGGTGAGGCTGAGCTGGAAGTAGTATTCCACCTGCTGCTCGTCATCCACCTTGTGGTTGCGCTGGATAATCTTGCCGGACAGGCTCAGGTCCGGCGCCTGCAGAGTGCCTTTCTGCTGCACGGTGGACTGGTCAAACTCGGCCGACTCCCGCAGCTCTCGCGCCGCCAGGTTCATTTCGTCTTCCGCGCCGTCCAGGCCCACCGCGGTGGTGGTGATGACCTTGCCCGAACGCAACAGCGCCACCCGGATCTTCTTCACCAGCTGGTCAGTATCGATGCGCTGCATGGTGTCGTTGACGATACGGCTGACCGCCATTACATAACGCTCGCCGCCGGGGCGGTCCACCGCGCCACTGGCCAGCAAATCCTGGATGGCGGCATCGGCGGCCCGTTCAAAATCCCGGTAATCCATGGTCATGGTCACCGGGCCGTCGTCGGCGGCCGGATCAATATAGCGAGTGGGTGCGGCGCAGGCCGCCAGCAACAGGGTACTCAAGGTGGCCACAGCCAATGGTTTTATCATCAGTGTTCCTCAGCGGTCTTCGCGCAGGTGTAATTGAAAGCTGACCACGCGTTCATGGGGAGCTGTCGCCATGAAGAAACGGGTCTGGTTACGCAGAATACGGACATCGCGGTAGCCCACGCCCACGCCGGGGACCACCATTCCGGCTTCGTCAAACCATTGGACAGCCCATTCCATATCCGTATCCTCATAGGCTTCCACCGAGAACTGGATTTGCAACAGGCTGCCGCCACCAGGCTGATCCCGCCGGCTTTGCAGCAGTTCGGTTACGATCAGGGAATGGCGCACCTCGGGGTCGACCTTGAGATCGTCACGCTCGACGTATTCGCGTCCGGGCTGTAACGGCGCGCAGGCCGACAACAGCAGCGCCAGCAGGACCACACACAGTTGGGTGATTTTTCTCGGCATTCCATTCTCCATTTCGGTTAATCCAAATCAGAGTAATCCAAACCAGAGGGCGCGTCCGCCACTGCGGCGGTGTTCAGCCTACCTTCGCCTCTCGCCATGGGGTAGCTCAGTGCCTGATGACGCCCCTGTAGATCCAGCATCGTGACGGTTGCCCGCGTCGCGGCGGTTGGCCGTTTCACATAGACCAGGGTGAATGGCCAATTCGGTAGTGGAAACTCGCCAAGCTGCCCGGACTGGCTGTCCCGGAGCGACAGAGTACCCGCTTCCGGTCGCGCCACCCGAGCCACCGACCAGTGATCCGGCAGGCTTTGCCAGCTGCGCAGATCGGCCTGAGTCGTGGACACAGTATAGAGTATGGCGCCGAACTGGCCGAGCGCGCCCAAGGACTCAGCCGCTTCCCGCTGCATCACCCCCTTGATCACTGCCGAGGCCAACGCCCGCATCAGGATACCCGGAAATCGGGCCTGCACTTCGGTCCGTATCACCTGCCCCATACTCGCCAGCGCCTCGGTCTCCACGGCAGCATCAGGCGAGCCCTCAATCACCAGTTCCCCCGGCAGTGCCGCCCGATCCCGGTAACGTGGCAAAGCGATGGCGGTTATGATCAGCTGAGAGCCGTGATCGCCGGAAACGAACAGCGGAATTTCGAACCGCACTTCCTCCAGCACTGGCCCCAACCCATTCTCGTACAGCACCCAGACCAGGGGTTCCAGCTCCTGACGCGGGCGTCCTGCCGCCAGGGCTTCGGCCAGCTCGGCGTCCCTGTGCAGCACCGCATTGTCCGGAACCATCTGCGACACCCGCTGCAGCGACGTCACCGCCCGCTCCAGTTCCGAGGGGCCGCCGCCGTTGGCCAGGAAATACAGCCCGTGCAGGTAAGTGCTGACCGGCACCATGTATTCCGGATACACCCGCCATTGCGCCGGATCACCATAATGACGGACAACCGCTGACCGGGTCTCGTCATTGCTCAATGAACGCGCGGCGTTGGCCGCACCGCCGCCCTGCTTGCCGAGGGCTTCACGCTGCTCGCGGATGTCGTCGGCAAAGAAATCCACAGCCCTGCGGGTGCGATCATCGGCCCGATTAAACTCCACCCTGGCGAAGTCGGAGTTTGCCTGGGCCAGAAACGCCAGCGCCTTGTAGGTATTGACCAGGATCGCCTCTGACATCAGCGCGCGGTAATCCCGCGACGACTCATTCACCAGCAGCGACACCAGGTCCCGCCCCACACCCGAGATCACGCCTTGGGTGTCCAGGTGTTTCATGCCGGCTTCGGCCCGGTCGAACAGGTTGATCGCCTGCTGAAAATCGCCGGCCAGCCGGAAGGCTTCGCCCTGATGCAGCAGCTGCAGGACCTGGGGCCGGCCATCGGCATCGGCGGCGGCCATAGCACTGGCTGCCGCCTCGTAATCGCCGACAAAATAGGCCTCGTTAAAGCGGGCCTGCTGGCTACGTTGCTGCCATGAGGCACAGCCGCCCTGCAGCAACAGTACGATCAGCAGCGGTACGGAAAAAAATCGACTCATCCAGTTTGCCATGAGGCTTCCGATCAGAATGCCATTTACAACCAGCCATAAAGTGCTTGCCACCAGCCAACCGGGGCGGCAGCATAGCCAGGGAACGTCTGGGCGGCTCAGATCCACGCCGACGTTACAACCCTCGGCAATCACCCGATTAACTGCAAGGTATTTATTATGACTCAGGCAACCGCACGCCACATTCTGGTAGACAGCGAAGCAAAATGCGAAGAACTCAAGAAGGCGATCGAAGGCGGTCAGGACTTTGCTGAAGTTGCCCGACAGCATTCCAGTTGTCCGTCCGGTCGCAACGGCGGCGATCTGGGATCTTTCGGCCCGGGCCAGATGGTACCGGAATTCGACAAGGTCGTGTTCAGTGGCGAGCTGCACAAAGTGCTGGGCCCGGTGAAAACCCAATTCGGTTACCACCTGCTGGAAATCACCAGCCGGGGCTAAGGGCGTCTCAGATTATCTCTGGGACACTGCCTACCCCGTTACAGGTGACCGTCCAGGCGGTCACCGAACCCGGCAGCAAAGCGGTTCAAACCGCGCGTCCAATCGCTGTGCGGTACGGCGCCCCATTCTTCGAGGCCGGCTGAATCGCCGGGCACACCACCTTCAGCACAGAATCGATATCAGCCCCCATAGACAACCTCGCAACCAAGGCAGCCTCCATGAGCAACCCGGTTCAGCAAATCTCCAATTCTTTCTGGAACATCCGAGGCGATCTAAAGATCGGCGGTGTCCTGAATATTGGCACCCATGCCTCACTGGTCAAGCGTGGCAACGGTAAATTTGTGCTGCTGGATGCCTATACCCTGCGAGGCGAGACCAAAGTGAAGGTTGATGCCCTCACCCATAGCGGCACAGAACTGGAAGCTATCATCAATCTGCATCCGTTCCACACGCTGCATGTGGAGGCTGTTCACCGGCAATACCCGCAGGCACGGCTATACGGCACCCAGCGGCATCGGGACAAATTCCCCAATCTGCCCTGGGAATCAGAGTTAACCGAATCGGAGGCTTGCGCGGCACTGTTTGCAGAGGATCTGGAATTCGCCATTCCAGCCGGTGTCGATTTCATCTCAGCCAACGAACACCTACACTTTTCATCCGTGCTGGCCTATCACCGGGCCTCCAGAACGATCCATTCGGATGACACACTGATGTTCCTGCAGCTGCCGGGCCCGCTGGGCAAGCTCAAGAAGCCGCAAGTCACCTTCCACCCGACCCTGGCCAAAACCCTGGAACGACGACCAGGGGCGGCAGCGGATTTCCGGAACTGGGCGCAGGCACTGGCGGCGCGCTGGAGCGACGCCGAAAACCTCTGCGCGGCCCATTCCGCCACTGTGCTGGGCCGCGACAATCCATCGGCTTCGATCGCGAATAGAATTTTGACCGCCCTGCAGAAGGTGGAAAAGACGCTGCAGGCCCACGAGAAAAAATTCGGGTGACGGCTTTGGGTCAAGGAGCCTCTGAATCCTCGGGAGGATCTTCCAGCGCCAGCCGCTGATGCCACTGCGCCAACGATTCGTCGGGGTACTCGCCGAATACCTTGTCCCCCGGTTGGGCGTGGACCGCGACCCAGTTGGCCTTGGAGCCCACCATCAGGTGGCTGTGCTGTGGCGGGATCGGCAACTCCGTGTCGATGGCCGAAGCGTGGGGGTGAACCAGCTCGGGCCAGCGAGGGTCCCACAGCCACAGTGCGCTGCCACAGTGGCGACAGAAATGCCGTTTCGCCGGACTCCGGCTCACCTTGCCGCTAGCTTCTTCGGTCAGCTTCGCCTGGTATACCGACAGGTGATCCCGCCCCTCCACCGTCAATGAATCGAACCGTCCGCCAAGGTTAATGGCAAAACCGCCGCCCCCGGCGGTCTTGCGGCAGATCGAGCAGTAACACAGATTAAACGGGTAAGGATGCGGGCAGTCCACCGTAAACCGAACCGCGCCGCAATGGCAGGAGCCTTGCAGTTTCATGGTCTTTGCACCCTGGTGACAAACCTACTGACAAACCTAGTCGAGTTTGCCAATCCTGCATACTTACCTATGCTTAAGGTATTTTGGATGAATGCCAACCCCACACTGCTCGCACAAGGATCCCGGCCATGGTTCGTTCACTCGCCGCAATGATGGCAACCGCACTGTTGGCGGTGCCCCTGACAACCCAGGCCGCGCCGGCACCCGACGGTGCCGAGGCACGCATCATCTCCCCCAAGGACGGCGCAACTGTCTCCTCGCCGTTTGTCGTCACCTTCGGCCTATCGGGCATGGGCGTGGCACCGGCGGGGGTGGAGCGAGAACATACCGGGCACCACCACCTGCTGGTGGATGTGGAGACGCTCCCGCCCAGCGGCCAGGCCATTCCCTCGGACGAACACCACCGACACTTCGGCGGCGGCCAGACCGAAGTAACTCTCGACCTGCCGCCGGGGGAACACACCCTGCAACTGCTGCTGGGGGACCACATGCATGCCCCCCATACCCCGCCGGTGATGTCCGACAAGATCAGCGTCACCGTGTCGGAATGACGCCTCAGCGTTCCTCAGCCCCCGGATTCCGCCCCTTCCGCAGGCGGGCCAGCACGGCTTCGGCATCCTGTTTGTCCGTCTGGATGCCGGCCCGTCGCAGGCGACCTTCCAGATCGCCATCCGAGGCATCCTGATCCAGCTCCTTCAACGCTTCGTCCATGTCGCGGAAGCGGGTCTGACGGTGTTTGATCCGTTCCAGGGATTCCGCCAGGTCGCCCATATGGGCGTTCAACCCGACCGTCTGCCGTCCCAGGTGGCGCATCACCTGTTCCGCGTTTCGGTTGGCCCTTGCCAGACTCATCTCGCGCTTGAAATGCTGCAGGTTTCGCGCGGCGTCCCGCAGCTGCTGTCGCAACGAGGACTCCTGTGTCGCCAGTTGTTCCGCGTGTTGGCGCTGTTCCCGCAGCAGATTCTCGTCGGCGGCAATCCGCGCGGCCAGCTCCAGCGCCAGCCCTTCCTCGTTTTTTGAGAGCGCCGCCTGCGCCTGGGCTTCCCGCTGGCCGATGGCCGCTTCCAGTTCGGCGTTACTGCGGGCCAACTGTTTGACTTCCGCCATCAGTGCTGCCAGATCCCGCTTGGCCAGCACCATCGCCTGCTCCGTCTCCCGGATTTCCTGAGCCATGATGCGCAGGGCATTGGCGTCTACCAGCTTCTCGGCAGGCTCGCAGGCCGAGGCCCGAAACAACGTGCCGACTTTTCTCCAGATCATCATGGCGTTTACTCCGTATATTCTTTCAGCAGTTGTTGGGCGCGGGCCTCGGAGAGTCGATTGTGGATCCGCCGACTCTCGTGTTCGTCCCGCAGGGTCTTGGACAGGGTGATGGTCGTGCTCACCAGAAACAGTGCGCAAATGGCCATGTACCCTTTCACCAGCAAATCGGTGGGAGCGAACACGATACCCACTCCGGTAGCCAGCAAGGCCACGGCAAAGGACACCTTCACATAGAACAGCCAACTCGCTGAATTACTGCTTATTTCGTTATCCACGGTTTTCTCCTGCACAGAGCATGGGCGGGGTTTGAGATGACGCTTTGAAGCGAGGACCAGACCCTCGGCATCACGTCTGGGCACACTATGTCGCCAACCAGGACACGCCTCCAGACAAACCCAAGAAGTTGCACCTCAGGACACGCGAGGTATTACATTTTGCGACTTTCCGGCCTATGCTGACCTGCAAGCCCCCCAACTCAGGAAGCCGTCCGTGGCCCAAACCAGCGCCATCGTGGATGCCCTTAAGCGGGCACTGAAAGAACACGGCCTGACCTACCAGCAGGTGGCCGAGGAACTCACCCTGTCGGAGGCCAGCGTCAAGCGGCTATTCGCCGAGCGGCAGTTTTCCCTGAAGCGGCTCGACCAGGTCTGTAACTTGATGGGGCTTGAGATCAGCGACCTGATCCGGAGGCTGGAACCGGAGGTCCGTATCGACCGTCTCACCGTGAGTCAGGAGCAGGAGCTGGTGTCGGACAGTGCCCTGTTGCTGGTGGCCATCTGTGCCCTGAATCGGTGGCGTTTCCAGCAGATTCTCGACAACTACCAACTCAGTGAACACCAAGTCATCAGCCGACTGGCCAGTCTGGACCGCATGGGCCTGATCGAGCTGCTACCGGACAATCGCATCAAGGCATTGATTTCTCATGACTTCCAGTGGCAAAAGAACGGCCCCATTCAACAGTTTTTTGAATCCCAGGTGCAGGCGGATTTTTTTCAGTGCCGATTCAACCGACCTGGAGAGCTGCGCCTGTTCCTCAATGGCATGCTGTCGCCCCGATCCAACGACATCATGCAGCAGAAGCTGCGCCGACTAGCGCTGGATTTTCGCCATTGCCACCAGGACGATCTGGGGCTGCCGCTGCACCAACGCTTCGGTGTGAGCATGATGCTGGCCATCCGGCCCTGGGAAGTGGCGGTGTTCCAGCAGTACCGCAAACCCGGCACCGCCAAGGTCTACCCCGGTAGCGGATGAGCCATCCGCCGGTGCGATCGGCGCGTAGCGATAGGACGATAGGGCGAAAAGGCTATCCGGCGAAGATTTCGACTGTTTCGTGTATTCAGCGGCCAGCTATAATGAAAGTGGAGCCCCCGGACGGGTTTGGTTTTCGTTCGGGGATTTCCAAGGATTGGTCGTTGTAGCTCCACACAGTAGTTGTGACTCCAACGATAGGAGGGACGGATCATGATCAGTGAGAGACTGCGAAATTTCCTGGAGCAGAACCTCGTCAAATATCATACGGAAATGCACCCTTCCACGCCGGATGCCATGCGCACCGCCCAGGCCGCCCATGTGCCCGGTCGGGAATTTGCCAAGACGGTGATTTTTAAAGCCGACGGCCGCGTCGGGATGGCGGTACTGCCAGCCACCGACCAGGTCCATCTGGCGGAACTCCGCAAAGCACTGGGTTCCACCGAAGTGTCCTTGGCCAGCGAAGAAGAAATGAAAGCGGCATTCCCGGATTGCGACATCGGAGCCATGCCTCCGTTCGGCAATCTATACGATATGGAAGTCTTCGTGAGTGAACATTTACGTGTCGATGAGAGCATCACGTTCAACGCCGGTAGCCATGATGAAGTCATGAAGATGAGCTATCGGGACTACGAACGGCTGGTCCATCCCAACGTGGTTCACTTCTAGCCCCTGCCCCAGGGCTTGAGTACGGCCACATGCGAGGCATTGTGGCCGTCTTTTCACGCCGGGCGATTACTCCAGAATAACCTCGAATCCTCCGTAAATCAGCCGTTTGCCATCAAAGGGCATGGGATTGGTGTCCGGCTGCATGCGGGGGTCGGACATCACCTTATCCATCGCCTGATTGCGAACATCCCGGGAAGGCCAGACAATCCAGGAAAAACAGACGGTTTCATTGTCCTGACACTTTACCGCCATGGGGAAAGAGGTCACCTTGCCGTTGGGCACGTCGTCCCCCCAGGTCTCGACCACCTGCAAGGCCCCATGTTCCTTGAACACCTTCGCCGCCTCGGTGGCGTGCTTGATATAAGCGTCTTTGTTTGCGGTCGGTACCGCTGCCACGAATCCATCGATGTAGTTCATGTTCATGCTCCTTTGAGAATTGGGTTGGATACGGCTTCCCTACTGGTCGTATGGCGCAGGAAACAATCGACAAACCCAGCGCACTCCCCCCAAAAAAAGCCAACGCCATCAGCATGCAATCAGGTTGGCTGGTCCGCGACCTCCGGCTGGAGCCGTGCCAGGATGCGACGGAAAAAATCGTCCATCGGGTCCAGTTCCTCGGCTTGCTCCGCTGGCGCCAAGGCAGCTTGGAAGTCCTCAAGTATCCGTGACATCAACCCTTCCAGCGCCCCGGCCTCGAGGCCATTGGCCTGGGCCTGCCGACCCAGCTGCTGAATTGCCTGGGCCAACCCGCCCAATGGCCGCAGCGGGCTGGTCGAGGAGGAAGGCTGTTCCGACAACGACTCATAGGCGGCGGCGCGGATGGTACGAGTGCTGGTCAGGTTTAGGCTGAAGCTGGCCAGTTCCTCGCCCTCCAGACCCAGGGATTGGGCGGCCTCGAAAGCACCCTGGACATCGCCGTCGAAGAATCGGCCGGCGACGCCCTGTGCTTGCTCAAACAGTCGGGTCAAAGCCCCACGCTCGGCCTCATTCAGCTCGCCCTCAACGGTAAACCGATACCGTCCCGCGAACAGTTCGGCACTGCTGACGCCGCCTTCGTTATCACCGTCACCGGCACGCACGCCCAGGTAGCGACGCTCGTCCATCCGTACCTGAACCACATCCCCCTCCCGGGTCCGGACCTCGAAGGCCAGAGCGTCCCGCGACAGGCTATCAACCTCGGCCAGGGAACCGCGCACCATCGCCCCACGCTCGGCGGGCTCGTTCCCGAGGAAGCGATCCTCCAGGCTCGCCAGGCCCTCCTGAATTCGGTTAAAGCCGTCGTCAATGTCCGCGGACAGGGTGTCGTTCATCATACCCAACGCTTCAATCTGTTCCCGGGCCTCCCGAAACCCCTGTTCCACGCCGGCCCGGGCCTGAGCCAGCAGGTCCGCCAGCCGGGACTGATCCGCGCCGGCGTCGGCCTCTAGCTGCAGTCGCCCCTGAATAAAGCCAAGTACCCGGGCAGCCACGTCGGCGGCGCTGGGCGGTTCGAACTGTTCGGCAAGGGGCTCGTTCCCCGACCCAGGCTGAGCGGCGAGACTTTGCTGCAAGCGCTGATCCAGGCGGGTACGGAGGAGGTTGATGGCATCCTGGGCAGTGCGTATCTGGGGTCCCGGCGATGTCGGCGCTCGCTGTTCCCCTGGCTTTGGGGGTTGATCTTGGCGGGTTGAACTCAGCGGTTGGCCCGAGGGTTGGGTCGGGATTCGCCCGGTCGAATCGGAGCCGGGGCCAGTTAGGGGAGCAGCCATCAGCACAGCCCTCAGTTAACTCGGTCAATGCACAGACATTGCTGGCAACAGGGTCAGTATCTAATGGTAGTCCACGACGGGACAGCGCATGCTAGGAACGATTCTTCATAGCCTGCCCTCTTTTGAGCATCGAGCAGCCTATAAACCTCACTCCAGGTCGATTCGGCGTATGGCGAGGCGCAGAAAGTCGGCTCGCATCGCCAAGTGCCTCCGCCGCTCGACATCGCGGAGGGACGCCAGCTGGCTCTCCACCCCGGCAAGCTCCTGCCGCAACCAGCCGCGGATCATCACGTAATAGCGGGAATCGGTACCGTGGCGCACGATGGTCGCCAAGGCCTGCGGGTCTTCAGGGTGGGACAGCGCCTGTTCAATCTCCAGCACCATCGCACCGATCCGCTGGGGCTCCGCGGGGCCGGCCTGGCAACCATAGAGCGCCACCGTCAGCCAAACCAGAACAACGACGTGCCAATACTTCCTCATTCCCGGGCTCCCTGATTGAACGTTGCGGGCAGTGCTGCCAGCACGGCCTGGCAGACCTCGTCCTGGTTACGGCCGTCTCCGGACACCACGATTTCGGCGGCGCGGCTATACAGCCGGTGGCGCTCGCGAAACAGCGCCTCCAGAGTCTGATCCGGTCGTTTTGAGATACCGCGCAAGCTGTAGTCCCCGAGGCGCTTGCGCACGGTAGTCAGACGGATGTCGAGAAAGACCACCACACCCAACGACCGGAGATGGGTCATGGCGGCATCGCTGTACACCGCACTGCCCCCGGTCGAAATCACCTGACGCTGCCCGGTGAGTCGGCACAGAATCTGTTCTTCAATCGGTCTCAACGCGAGATAGCCGTCCTGGTCGACAATGTCCTGTAAGGTTCGCCCTTGGTCGGACTGAATCAACAGGTCGGTATCGACAAACCCGAACGCCAGAGCCTTGGCCAGCAACACCCCCACCGTGCTCTTGCCGCTGCCCGGCATGCCGATCAACACCAGATTGTTACGTCTCGCGGTCATTGCCAGGTCGTTCCTGCCGAGTGGTTTGGGCGCGTCTGGCCCGGTATTCTGCATGATCGGCCGCCGCCGGCATCGCGTCAAATGCTACCAAGACCTGGTCCGCACCGTCAGCGAACCCCGCCGATCAGGTGATCCGTATTTCCCGCGACGCCCTCTAACCGCAATCTGGCCAATGGATGCGAAACCCGCAACCACTAGCCTTACTGATCCATCAACCCAATTGAGCCTACGCCGTGTCTGACCTGATCCTCTACCATTATTCGCTTTCACCGTTCTCTGAGAAAATCCGCACCATGCTGGGCTACGCCGGCTTGACCTGGCAATCGGTTATCGTTAAGGAGATGCCGCCCAGGCCGGAGCTGGCGGCCCTGGCCGGAGGCTACCGCAAGATTCCCGTCGCCCAGTTGGGTGCGGACGTATTTTGTGATACCCGGTCCATCGCCGCCGAGATCGCCCGGCTGGCCAACAAACCGGAGCTGGATCCAGACCAACAGCCGGAACAGGTACAACGGTTTATCGAGGAGGTGGATCTGGAGGTTTTCCTGGCCTGCATCATCTCGGCCAGCGGCAGAGGCATGCTTGTCAAACTGATCCGCAATACCTCCTTGCTGGATGCCATGAGATTCCTCAAGGATCGTGTAGAGCTGGGCCGCAAGGCTAAAGTGAAAGCACTCTCTATCAGGCAGGCCAAGCATCGACTACAGGCCCACCTTGAGCGGATGGAGGCCATGCTGGGACAGGACTTCCTGTTCGGTGACACCCCCTGTGCCGCTGACTTCTCGGCCTACCACAGCCTGTGGTTTGTCGTGGATGTGGCGAACAAACCGGTGCTTGAGCCTTTCCCCGCCGTGCAAGCCTGGATGGAAAAGATGCGCGCTTTCGGTCATGGCAATGTTCGGCAGCTTCCTCGAGATGAAGCACTGGACCTCGCCTGCCGATCAACCCCCCGGCCCTTGGCCGAGCCCACCCCAGATGGTCAAACTCAAGGTGCTCGAACGGTATCGATTGAACCGACAGACTACGGCCGCGACCCCGTGACAGGCACCTTGCATCAGGAGCGGGAACAAGGTCTGATTCTGGGACATGAACACCCCCGAGTCGGCGTGGTTCATCTGCACTTTCCCCGTGCCGGGTTCAAGCTGACTGAGGCGTCCTAACCGGCACGCCCAGTGCCTGCATCGCCGCGCTGGCAATGGGATCATCGCGGCGCTGCAAACACCTGGGTCCAGTAGTCAGGATAATCAGCCGTGGAGGTGAACACCCGACTGACCGCGAAGTTCGTGAAGCGGGAGTCCATGATATTCCGGCAGTGACCTTCGCTCGCCAGCCATCCGTCCATGACCTCCCCGACACTATCGAACCCAGCGGCAATGTTTTCGCCCACCACGCCCCACTCGTAACCCGTGGCCGTGACTCGGTGGGAGACCCGCAGGCCGTCGGAACCGGTGTGGCTGAAAAAATTGTTGGTCGCCATGTCAATGCTGTGACGCTGCGCGGCGGGCTGAATGCTGCAACTAAAGGTCAGCGGTGACGTGGCTTCGAAGCGCTGAGCTCCGCAATTACGGGCAACCGCCCTCACCTTGTTCAGCTGGGCCAGCATCTCACGCTGGTAATCGGTCATCGCGCAATCCACCACCGGGGAACCTGACGATCGCTGAACCTGGGATACCGAGGCTTCCTCGGATGCGTCAGCCACGGTGCTGGCCTTGCTCGATGAGCCTCCGCCACCGCCACACGCAGTCAAGGATGCGGATACCAAAATCAGGAGCAGGTTCTTGGGTTGCATGGGTAAATCCCCCTTTCTCATCGGTCGTCTTTTTGACGCGCTACAATCTCAAACTAGGTCAAAAAATCGCCGACGCCATGGCATCTTACAATTCACCACAAATGCACACAGTCGGAGAACTATCACTGCCTTCGGATACCGCAGACACCTCAGGCAAGCTGGCTCGACAGCAAGACTTTCCCTTAAAAAACAACCGGGAAACTCGACAACGAGAAATGACGCCAGCCCACGCATTAACATTTGGTAATAGCAGTTTTAGGGCCAACGGCTGCCGAAACGGAGCCCGTTGCCGCGCGCTTATCGGATCAACCGAGGAAGAGAATCAACAAACGGGAAAATTTGAAATCGAACGCCGAAGCGGGGAGTCATCCATTGCTGTCGTCAGAGTCCGCGAAGCCGGTTACCCCTGGTACAGGCGGCGGGTCACGGTTTTCGAATGCTGTCGAGCAGATGGCTGTAGAGATCGGGGGCAGAAGGCAGGGGGAAAGTGAGGTTGAGCCCTGGCGCATTGACCCGCGGCAAGCCGGTCACGTGGACATTCAGGGTATGGGAGAGAGCAGTCGTAACGGCCACCAGGGCCATCAAGGCCACCGTATTCACTAATACCAACTTGATATAATAGCCCGCCATGAATGCCACTCTCCCACCATAACCGAGCCTCCTTGCTTCGCTTTTGCTGAGAACACCCGGGCAGCTACAGAGCCTCAACCGGCAGTCCTGAAAAACGCCAGGGAGCCCCCAGCCCTCACCAATGGGCGGCTTGAACGTCAAGCCGACCGACAGGATGCCAGCAAGGCGCCCAACTGCTCCGCCGGCAACGGGTGCGCGTACAGATAGCCTTGCTGGAGGTCAACGGCGAGACTTTTCAGCGCCTGCGCCTGTTCGACGGTCTCCACACCCTCGGCTACCACCAGCAGATTCATGCTGTGGGCCATATCGGTTACCGCCCGGACGATGGCCTGGTCCACCGAATCGGAGGTGATGTTGCTGACAAACGACTGGTCGATCTTCAACGTGTCCACCGGAAACCGCTTGAGATAGGCCAGCGACGAATAACCGGTGCCAAAGTCGTCGATCAGAACATGCGCCCCCAGATCGCGCAGAGCCTGCAACGTGACCGCCGCAACTTCGGGATCGTGCATGACCGCCGTTTCGGTGACCTCAAAGCCGAATTCGATGCGCGCCGGGTCGAATGCGTAGGCCGCAAAAATCTCCTGCACCGTCTCCACCAGGTCGGACTGCAGCAGCTGCCGCGCCGACAGGTTTACAGATACGCCGAGCGGGATCGAGACATCGTCCGGTATGTTCCAGCTCTGGGCAATCCGGCAGGCCTCTTTGACCACCCAGATTCCGATAGGCACGATGAGGCCGGTCTCCTCGGCAATGGGAATAAAATCCGTTGGCGCAATCATACCCCGATGCGGATGCTGCCATCTCAACAAGGCTTCCACGCGCACCACATTGCCAGTACTTGCGGCAATTATTGGCTGAAAATAAAGGCGAAACTCCTCTCGAACGAGGGCTTGATGGAGGTCATTCTCAAGGCTTATCCGGCCGGCGACCTGCATCTGCATCTTCGAGTCAAACAGTTGGAACTGAGCGCGACCGCTGGATTTCGCCTCGTACATGGCGATGTCCGCCGAGCCGATCAACTGCTCCGCACTACAGGTGTCCGTCGCGATGGCAATGCCAACACTGGCACTGACAAAGACCTTGTCATCCTTCAACTCAATCGCCGGTGCCATTTCATCCAACAGCCGACTTGCCACCCTGGCCGCATCCCGATGGGAAGCAATATCCGGACACAGCACCACAAACTCGTCGCCGGCCAGTCGAGCAACGGTGTCCGCCGGACGAACCGCGCGGCTTAAACGTTGCGCCACGGTGATCAGTACCTGATCGCCCGCCTCGTGACCAAAGCTGTCGTTGATGCGCTTGAAGTGATCGAGGTCCACGAACAACACGGCCAGGCATGTCCCCTCTGCTTGCCGTCTGGACAGGCATTGTTGCAGCCGATCCAGCGCCAACGAACGATTGGGCAAGCCGGTCAGGGTGTCGTGCAGGGCGCGATGCTCAAGTTCCTGCTCCGCCTTCTTGCGCTCACTGATATCGTGAGCGAAGGCAAAGAAGCTCGGCTCATGCTCTTCCTCCAATGACCACAACGTAATTTCGATGGGGAACTCCCGACCACTGCGATGCAACGCCGGCAGTTCGAGCCGTTGTCCGAGCACTTTGGAATTGCCATCGCGCAGGAAACGCTGCATCCCCCGGTGATGGGCGTCACGATACGCCTCCGGAATCATGATTTCGGCCACCGAACGCCCGACCACCTCGTCGCTCAACCAGCCGAAAATGGACTCGGCGGCCCTGTTCCAGGCGGTGATGACGCCCTGGCAGTCCATGGCGATAAAGGCATCCCCGGCACTGTCAATGATCTGCCGACTGCGCCGTTCGCTGGCCTGCAACGCCCGCTGTACGGCTTGATTCTCGAAGCCCTGAGTCAGTTGAACTCCGATCTGTTTCATTACCTGCTCCAGTTCAGGTGATAACGGTTGCGTTCCGCTGGCGTAAAACTCAAGCATGGCGCTCACGCGATTCGTTTCCCCCACCGGCAGGGTAAAAACCTTGACGAATCGATCATCCTCAAAGTCGCCCTGCGCTTCCAGTTTGCGCCGAAACTCCAGGAAATCGGCTTGATGATACTGCTTATGTACTTGCCAGAGTCCGCCAGCCTCCAAACCGCCATCGGGCAGACTGCGGCGCGCGCGCCCAGCCGGCCATCCGGTGATACGGCATATTCCCTGCAGCGCCATTAACAGCGCTGCGTCAATATTGAGGGCCTCGTTTGCCGCTACCGAAACTTCCTGAAGCAAGTCTACGTAGTGCGCTGAATTTTCCGGGCAATCGTACGCCACCATTTCTTGTGAGTTCATATGCAGTCTCGCCATTCATTCTGGTTGCGGCAGCAATCTCTCGGTCTGAAGGCGACATAGCCATCGAGTTCCAGCAGCGTACCGTGTCTTCAGTGGCATTCCCGTGCGCGGAAGGACGACCGGCCTTAGGCCAGAGCATCCTTTTTGAAGAGTCGTGTTTGCCATTGTTGTACACAGTGGTACATTAGTCCAATTTTCTGCAGGCTACGGCACTCGCCATCGCCACCCCCCATGTTGATGCGCCGCGGGCAAGGTTTATGCGCCCCGGCGCGGATAGCTTGCCCTCTTCACCTTGCCTCCTTCGCCTTGCCTGCATCGAATACCGAAAAGCGGCGGTGAGTCGCACATTGGTCAGAACTCAAGCTGAAAGATTGGCCTGGACATAACCGATTGGGAAACCTTCAACTAAACTGCAACTGAGAGGCCTGAACGGGAGAACGAACATGCGAATACTCATAGCCGTCGGACTCAGCCTAGTGTTGAGCAGTATCGCCTGGGCCGGCAGTTGTCCAACGCTCATCCGGCAAATCGATACTCAGCTGGAAAGCGCACAACTGGACAGCAGCACCAGGCAAAAAATCGTGGCGCTTCGTAATGAGGGCGAAGCCATGCACCAGCAGGGCAAGCATCAGCAGTCGGTGCAAACCCTGAATGAGGCGCTGGAACTGTTCAGAACAGCCGGGGCAGACTGAGTGGGCAATGATGCTCAAGATTAAGCGGGGCTGGTTTCCTGCTCAGCAGTTGCCCCGTCGTCGCCACACACGAGCCTGGAAGGCTCCCAGGCTCAGCAATCCGAGTCCAATCAAGACCAGGGTCGCCGGCTCTTGCACCAGGACGACGCGTCTATACATCGACGCCTCAGGTTCGGCGTCACGGGAAGAAAACCGATAAATCAATGTTGAACCGGTTGAAAATGCAACGTCAACCGACGTATCGCCGGGGCTCCAGCCCCACACCAAACGGCTCCCGGTCACTTCACCGATGTATAAATAAGTGACGCATGCTCCAGTCACTGCATCATTCAGTGGACAGGATTGATTCATTTGCCCGTAGCTGGCAATTCCGGCCGCGTCGCTGCGCACCGGATCGGCCTGGGAGGTCGCCGCCAGGCAAAGCATAACCAAGGCTCCTAGCCTATTGAATCCAAACATTTCAGCTGATTCTCTTGATGGCGTAACTCTGTGGTTGCCCACGCGCTCCAGACCCCGGGAACGGCGCGACACGGCACGACGCGTATGCGCTGGGGGTTGGAGCTGCCGTGGGCATGCCCGGAGCACTGCAAGATCCAAACCAGCAGGAGAACCCAGAAGATTTCAGGACCTTGGAAAAGGAGACGCCGGCCGCCCCAGGGTCAATGTATAAAACCCTGACATCAACCTATGCCGCCCTCCGGGAAAGGGATGGTCGTTAGCGGGCGAGAAGAACCAGCCTCGAGACGGCAGTTTACCGGTGCCAGCGCTTACCGGTGACGACGGGCCAGGACTGGCACGAACGGGGGAACGTCGGGTGAAAGGTGTAAACTGGGATGACGCCAGGCTCTCCCGCCCCAACAGGTCGGATCAGGAGTAGTACAGCGCCGTGTCACACTCACCACAGAAATGGCCGCGATGACCGGTCTGCACCTTCAGGTCCCGGGCCTGGATTTGATCGCTGCCGCATTCGTAGCAGGCCACCTGGTCGCCACTCACCGCTTGCGGATACGTTGACTGATACCAGTTGAGGGTCATGGACTGCAACTTCCAGAGTTTTGGCAGTCGCGTCATCATGACGGATGCGGGCACCAGAATCAGCATCGCGCCCAGGGTCATAATTTCCGGAGCGGCCCCGCTGCCCATGGCCTGAACAAGAACCAATGCGCCCGCCAGCATGAACATCAGGCAAAGGCCGGTAATAGACAGTTTCAAAGTTGCAGGTTTCATGTCGAGACAAGTAAAAGCTGGTTAATTTTTGAGCCAGCAAGGTTACTTGTTTGTACAATCTGTGTCCAGCGTTGGACTGTGTCCAACGGCGAGCTACGGCAATCCGCCAGACTGCGATCCGGCCCTGCCCCGGGCGGGCCCCGTCCCCGAGGCAACGAGCGGGCGGTTTAACCCAGGGTCAACGGGGCGTGGCAAAGACCTGGGTCCAATAGTTCTCGTAATCGGCACTGGAAGTGTCGATTCGACTCACCGCGACGACCTCAAAGCGGGGGTCCATGATGTTGCGGCAATGGCCGGCGCTATCCAGCCACCCGCCCATCACCTCGCCGACAGTGTCGAATCCAGCGGCAATGTTTTCACCCACCACGCTCCACTCGTAACCGGTACTATCCACCCGATGGGAAACCCGCAAGCCATCGGAGCCGGTATGGCTGAAGAAGTTATTGCTGGCCATATCGATGCTGTGGGCCCGAGCCGCCGGCTGAATGCTACAGCTATAGCGCAACGCCGGTGCCGGATCGAACCGTTGACCACCACAACTGCGCCCCGCAGCCCGTACCTTGTTTAGCTGGGCCAGCATCTCTTGCTGGTAGGTGGTGAGCGCACACCCAGGCTCGCGGTTTGATGCAGACGCCTGTTGGCTGGGCTGAGCGGATGCTTCCGCCCGGGAATCAGCCACTGCGTTAGACTTTCCAGAATCACCGCCACCACCACCACTACCACCACCACAGGCGGTCAGCACTGCCGTTACCGAAATCAGTAAGATACTCTTGACGTACATATTGACCCCTGCGTGCTGATGTCCAAGTATTGGCGCCAGTTTGCACAGATGTACGACAAAAAATCGTGACAGATCTCCCAGCTTACATCTCACTACATTCCGGTACAGTCTGAAAGAAAACAACCCCTCACGGAAACCTGCGACAGGTCATAAAAGGCCCGCCAGCAAGAATGTTTTTCAGTTACGTTTCATAAGGTTAAGCAATACACCACCATCCCCCCCTGTCGCTTACGGATAACGTTTGGTAAAACTAGAAATCACGGTGGCCAGCCTTCAACTGTTGCGGCGTGTTACGGGAAACTAAAACGCTGTAAAACGAGGCTACGAAATCGAGCCTAAATCACAAATTCCAATAAAAACAGGAGCTCACAATGTCCGCTTTCCAGTTCTCCACCA
Organism: Marinobacter sp. SS21; assembly: GCF_028369065.1. GTDB lineage: Bacteria > Pseudomonadota > Gammaproteobacteria > Pseudomonadales > Oleiphilaceae > Marinobacter. The sequence goes on along the minus strand of NZ_JAQNDA010000002.1, from coordinate 191,226 downwards.
CCCGGAGCCTGTTATGTGAACCCGGTGCCAGCCAGCAACTGGGTGACCAGGCCCGAGCCCTGGGGATGACCCGACCATTCCTGGTAACCGATGCCGGAATTCTGGCCACAGGCATTCTCACGCCGGCACTGAGCAGCCTTGAGCAAGCGGGGCTTGCCATTGCCGTCTTCAGCGACGTGATTGCGGACCCTCCCGAGCATGTCGTCGAAGCCGCGCTCGGAGCTGCCCGGGAACATCAATGCGACGGCGTGATCGGCCTGGGTGGCGGCAGCGCCATGGATACCGCCAAGCTGGTGGCCCTACTGCTCAGGAGTCCACAACCGCTGGCGGACACCTACGGCGTCGGCACTGCCCAAGGCGATCGTTTGCCCCTGATACAGGTACCAACCACAGCCGGCACCGGCTCTGAGGTCACGCCCATTGCCATAGTCACCACCGGCGAGACCACCAAGGCAGGGGTAGTGGCACCGCAACTATTACCGGATCTGGCGCTGCTGGACGCGGAGCTCACCCTGGGGCTTCCAGCGGCCGTCACCGCCGCCACCGGCATCGACGCCATGGTGCATGCCATTGAGGCCTACACCAGTCGTCACCGCAAGAACCCGTACTCCGACATGCTCGCCCGCGAGGCCCTTCGCCTGCTCTCCGGCGCCATCCACACAGCGGTGACCAAGGGGCAGGATCTGGCCGCGCGTCATGACATGCTGCTTGGCGCCATGCTGGCGGGCCAGGCCTTCGCCAACGCACCGGTCGCGGCGGTCCACGCCCTCGCCTATCCGTTGGGAGGAATTTTTCATATTCCCCACGGGCTCAGTAATGCCCTGGTGCTTCCTCACGTCATGCGATTCAACCAACCGCAAGCGAACGAATTGTACGGCGAGCTGGCGCCTATCGTGCTGCGCGACAGCAACCGCACCGCCACCGACCTGATCGACTACCTGGCGGGTCTGGCCGGCGCACTGGGCCTACCAGACCGGTTGCGCGATGCCCAGGTCCCTCAGGATGCCATTCCACAGCTGGCACGGGATGCCATGTTGCAGCAGCGGCTGTTGGTGAATAATCCGCGAGAGGTTACTGAAGCGGACGCACACGCCATCTACGAGGCTGCCTGGTAATGAGCAACCATCGAACCCTGCCCGAGTCACGGGAGCACTATCACTGGTTTACCCCCATCACCACCCGTTGGCACGACAACGACCTGTACGGCCACGTCAACAACGTCACCTATTACGCCATGTTCGACACGGTGGCCAATCGCTACCTGATCGAACAGGGTGGACTGGACATCCATCAAGGCCCCTGCATCGGCCTGGTGGTGAATTCCGGCTGCAGCTACTTCGCTCCGATTGCCTTCCCCGACGCCCTGGAAGGGGGGCTCAGAGTGAACCGGTTGGGGCGCAGTTCGGTGGAGTATGGGCTGGCCATTTTTCGCAAGGGCGAGACGACGGCCGTTGCCCAGGGCCACTTCGTGCATGTATTTGTCGATCGGGCGACCCGCCAGGCCATGGCCATGCCGGAACCGCTGCGAGGCAGCCTGGCAGAAATCAGCAGCGAACGTTGCTAAGGAGCCTCTGATTAACTCCGAATCGCCTCTGCGCGATCTGAAGGCTGTAGATGCAAGACGCGGTTCGCAGCTAATGGCCGTCGCCCTTGGCAAGAGCCGCAACGCCGCAGGTGCAGCCTTCAGAGCGCGCCCTGCGGGGCGTTCAGAGCCATCCACACTCGGCGTTGCGCCTTTTTGCAAGGTCCAGACATTACTGCCAAGTCCAGACATAACTAAAAAGTCGCGCCTTGATTGTGAATGGCTCTGAATGCCAGAGGTGATCCGGAGTTAATCAGAGGCTCCCTAAGAAAAAGGCCCCCGCCAGGGAGTCAACCGGGGGCTCAAAACCAACGAAGGGCTGGTAGGTAAAAGGTCAGTGGCCCTAGATACGTCTACAAAACAATCAGGGCCCAACTACCAACTCACCGCCAGAAACAGGGCCAGCACGATCAACAACAGGATGGCGAGAAATCCACGGGCATAGCGGTCCACCGTTTTATTTGGGCGCGGTCGACCCAGTAACCGTGGCGAGGAGCGTTCATATTCACCCACAATTTCGCGGGCCTTTGGGTAGTCGTCATCGTCAACGTGCACATTGGTAAAACCGGATGCGCCAATTTCACCCATGGCACCCTGAAGAAAATGGCCGCCGACATGAGATTCGATGCCACGGGCTCGCAACAAGCCAGCCACAATATGGGCTTCGGCCAGGTCTTTGGCACGGTACGCAATCCGCACAGGCAGCTCCCTTTTCAATCTCATACGACACCATAAGTCTAGGTGAGCGGCTGCAGCAACGCATTGAAGATCCGCAAGTTGAATGATCGGCGAGCCAGGAGGAAGTCCCGTCAAGAGCGGTAGCCGTGGCGATGACGTACACTTTCAGTAGCGGTTGCGGTGAAGGCCGGCAACAGTCGTGCGGCCCGACGCCACCCCGCTCAGTGCTTGGCACGCAATTCCAACGCGACGTAAAACCAAATTAACCCGTCGCCGACGAACTTTGCCGATTTTCACTGTCCAACTGATACGAATTCAGAATCGAAACTTTTTCAGTCATGGATTCGTATCAAGAAGAGCAAACGCAAACGGAGGTTCGATCATGGTCATTCAGCGCATGATGCTCTTTGCTTCAGCCACTGCATTCGCGTTCGCTTCGGCCTTTGCTGTCGCCGAGGGTCAGGCGGACCGACGCAATGAAACCGGTGTGACCCAGCAGGCCGACCCGATCAAGGAAATTCATCAGACCTATGGCGCAACCGCTGCTGGCCCGACCAGCGACGAAGGCATGATGAAGGACACCCAAGCCCTGGAGGACTCCTGGGGTATCGATTTCCCGGAGCATGTAGAAACCGCCCACGAAAGGAAACGCTATATCTTCGACTCCGAGGATTTCTAAGCGCAAGCCGGTGAACCCGGCACATGTGGCGCCGGGTTCACTTTTCTACCGCCTGTTGATTCAGCGCCGATACGCCGGTACAGGCGCCGCCTGTCGGGTCGTCAGGGCACTGCGCTGACCCGCTCGAACTGGTCCAGGTCACGGGAAAATGCCTCATGGGCATCATAAACCAGTTGCCGCAACTCATCCGACACACGGGCATTAGGGATGATGCGATTGTTGACGATTCTCATGCCGACACGGACCAGGAAGTTATCCAGCCCCTCGAACGAACCTTCAGCATTAAGTCGCGCCGACTCGCCATCCTGTGATTCCTTCAATTCCAACGACCCGGCAATGCCATTGCCATTATTGCCCTTACAGGCCACCGTCAGAAAGTCCACAATCAGTTCGTCGATTTGTTGGGGGATGAACACGTCAATCAGGTCGGGCGGCACCATGCCCAGGGCCCGTCCGCCGACCCGAATCCCTGGAACGTCCTGAATTCTCCACTCAAAACGGGCGCCCGTGGCGGTTGGAAGGTAATCAACCTGAGCCGTCATACCCTGAACATTGGCGATAATCCCTAGAATATTCATTTGGCTGTTCAGCCGGACGGTCAACCGCTTGGGTTGCTTGGGATCGAACGGTTCGGAATCGGTGATCGGCTTACCATGGCGGGTCGGCAGCACCTGGCCATCGCTGATCGACATCGCCAGGCGCCCTCGAAGGGTCTCGGTGTCAAACGCCAGGGACATCAACTGGCCGTGGTCATCGTAGACCCGAAGCTGAAACTGCAACAGGTTGTCGAGCTGATCCAGGTACTCCGAGAGCGAGGGGTAGGCATGGCGCAGTCGATCCGGGTCCAGCATGAACACGGCGGCGACCTCTCGATGATCTCCGTGACTGCCTCCTGAAACCAGCAACCCTTCCACCTGTCCCAGGCCCGCGATCAGGTTCCACATATCCGGATAGGCGGCCCACAAAGGCGCCAGCACTTCCACCTCCCGCGGGTCTAACTGAGGATTCATCGAGCGTACCAGAGAGCGGTAACGCTCAGCGGGCACCGATCGGTTCCCGGAAAAACTTGGGTCGTTCTCCGCCATCAACCGCAGGGTTTCGCGCGTCGCCTGCACCATGGATGGCCAGGTAATGCCACCGAGGCCAAGCTCAAGGTTGCCATTCAGCAGATAATGGGTGGCGCTGGACGCATCGATCTCTTGGGCCCGAATCCGGGCCTCAAAATCCCCCAGCCCCCAACCGGCGGATGCCGCGTCGGTGGCCAACGGCTCCGGCCCAATACGGTATACCCCGCGATCTGCGGCCCCGAATACCCGAAGCTGGCGCCATTGCGCCTGCTCTTCCGGCAACAGCCGGTAGAAGCCTTCCAGATCAAAACTTTCCAGCGAACCCCAGAGGTCATCAACGAAGCTCTGGGTCTGTTGATGGTACTCGGTATGGTCCATCATCAGCCGCTGCAAAGAGACATAGTCCCTGAGCCGTGATACCGCCAAATCGGCGTTCCCCTGACCCGTGAGTTCAACCGGAGGCCGCCAGGCGCGTTCAATCACGTCATTGGGTACGGCAACGGTCACCGTGGGAAGCAGCAGACTCGTGGCCAGCAGCCACGTACAGATTGTCTTGGTCATGAAGATACCGGAGGTTCTATTTGTTGTTTTGGATTCGGCAATTCCAGATCCGTTCCGGGCCAGTATAAAAGCTTACCCGGCAATGTCCGTTGGCGTGCTGCCGCTGATCCCCGGCAATGGGGTCAATGCCGGATCACCCCAGACGGGACGGGAACGGATGCCTGCAGGTGCGACCTAGCGGCCCAAATTGACAATTTTTTTATGGAACGATTGTGACCTATTCGACGTTTTCTCTGCGAAGGGCGCACGATGCACCCAACTTATAACAAGACAAAAAAACAGCGAATGTACAGGGGAAAAACACATGACGAGTCAAGCAGTACGCTCCGGCGAGCTTTACCAAGTGGAAAAAAGACTTCTGGAAAAGGAAAATCAGTGGTACGTCCGTACTCGCGAGGTTCCCGAACTGGGCCCATTCAGCAGCCGGGATAAAGCCATTGCGGGCCTGTACCAGCATGTCGCCCAATTTGGCCACCTCCCCCGCCCCAGCTTTATCGATACCGCGCACACCGCCACCATCCATCGTATCGACGGCTGCGATACCCCTGACTGCGCCCTGTGCGATGAGCTCAGCCTGCTCCAGAACTACACCCTGCCACGAGCCCACGGTCTGTGAACAACGAAGTCGCGGTCACGCAATCGTTTCAAATCAGGCATCGCTGGCGAGTCGTCCTTTCGACGATCATCTTCATCGTTGGCCTTTGGGCCTACCTCGCCGTCGTCGAAATTCGCAATCCCGACCGTCCGTTAGCGATTCATGGGGATACGGCTTCCGCCATGTTCTGGTCAGGCAAGCCCCAGGGCAAGCTTGAGGAACAGATGGATACGATCAAGAAGCTGCCGTAACCACCTTCCCCGTGACGAACCTCTCCGCAGCCAAGGGAAGGCAGCGGAACCGTCAGCTCTCCGGTGTATGAATCAAACTCTCCAAGTGATACGACAGCTCCATCAGCTGTTCGTGCTTGAGATCCCGCAGTAACCGGTCAATCAGCTTGCGGATCCCTTTTTCCGCCGTACTGATGCCCACATCCGCGGTTTTCTTGCTGACCCGCCCCATACTGACCTTACTGGTAGGTTGGCGGTAATAGTGGACGATGCTGAGGTCGACAATTTCACACAGCGCATCAATGACGCCGTCAATATACGCAGAGGTATCGGATTCCGTACGTACCTGGGCAATCAGAGCGAGCGCGCGCTGGTGCAGTTCCGCGTGTACGCTGAACACCAGATGCGGTTCAGCGCTGCCCGGCCGCTGCCACAGCATGTGCTCCAGGTAAGCGCTGAGTTCTTTCAGCTCTTCATCGGAACGCTTGCTGAAAAACTGCTTAATCACCATCTGAATCGCGGCCAGGATCGCTTTGATTCCGGTATCCGCAGTCTTTTTCAGGGCTGGTGTGAGTGGCACGATTTCCGTTGGCCGGTAGTAATAGCTCTGTAGACCATGCTGGGTGAGTTTGACCACCACCTGGGCCGCTTCCTGACTCAGCTCACGGGTGCTTTGACCGTTATCGGTTTGAATGCGGCGGGCCGTTTCGCGGGCGCTGGTGTGCAGATCCTGATCAATGGGAAATCCCCAAAGCGCGTTTGCTGTCGTCATTATTTTCGCCTTCATTGATGGACAGGTGAGTTAAGGAGCTTCTGGATAACGCTGCAACGACTATGACAAAAGTATTTCGCGCACAAAGTGGCCAAACCTTGACAGGATGTGGGGTACTAGAGTCAATGAAGCCAAGTCCCGGCGTCATCGGCTTCGGCACTCAGCCCGACGCAGGGGCTGTGTCAATTGCGCAGACTCCCACCTAAACTGTTGCGGCCCCCTGGGAAGAACGTCGTTCAGGTTCTGCCGACTGGCGAAACTTTCAGGCCGACCGCGCCAGGGATTACTTCGAGGCTCGTCCACCCAATATGACCATAGACCGAAAACGCCTGGCTGCACTGGCAGCCGCCGTCCCGAGCGCCAACTCTCGCTTCCAGAATCTGGAACCGGTACCGTCGCATGGCCTCAGGGACTTTCTGAGATGGCAACTGGCGCCGGGTCGACGCTTCCCAATGGGCAAGCAATATCACCTGCTACGCCCCGATGCCCATTTGTTGTCCCAGCCGCCGCCAGATGCGCAGCTGACCTGGCTGGGTCATTCCTCGTTCCTTTTCCAATACCAGGGATTCAATGCACTGACTGACCCTGTTTTTTCGGAGCGGGCCAGTCCATTCCGCTTCGTCGGTCCCCGGCGCTATACCCCCGCGGCCCTGAAGGTAGCGGAGCTGCCACCAATCCACCGGGTACTGATTTCCCATAACCATTACGATCACCTGGATGAAGCCACCGTAGAAAAACTGCACCGACGGTTCGGGGACGCGCTTCAGTTTTGCATTCCGATGGGATTGAGGCACTGGTTCGAACGACGGGGTATTCACAACTTGGTGGAACTCGGCTGGTGGCAATCCGAAATGCTGGGCCACGACACCGAGGTGTTCTGTCTGCCTGCCCAGCATTTCAGTGGCCGCTCGGCGCTCGACGGCAACACCACGTTATGGTGCAGCTGGCTGATGGAAATGGACGGTTACCGCTTCTATTTTGCTGGCGATACCGGCTATGGCGGGGTATTCCGTCAGATTGGGGAGCTCTTTGCCCCCATTCATTTAGCCCTCATTCCCATTGGCGCCTACGAACCGCGCTGGTTCATGGCGCCAGTTCACGTTGCACCGGAAGAAGCCGTCCACATTCATCGGGATATCGGTGCCCGGCAATCGGTCGCCATGCACTGGGGCACCTTTGTGCTCACCGATGAACCGATGGACGAGCCGCCCCGTCGATTACGGAAAGCGCTGGCTGAGCAAGCCGTGGCGGAAAGCTGCTTCAGGGTCATGCAGCATGGTGAAACCCTGGTATTTCCGGCCAATTATGGAGATTGAATCGTCAATCTCAGACTGCGGCGAATTTGCTCCAGTCGATCCCGGTTGGCCCCGAAATCGGAGTAGCCAATCCGCGAGGCAGAACGAACGTGAATGAGCCCCAGGTCAGGCCGGAACTGAAACTCCAGGTCATCCACGAAGCGCAGGAAACGGGACGTGGCCTCTGCCCGCAAGTAATTTTCATCCTGCTCAACAACCCGCAAATTCGGTTGTGCCGATAAAACCAGTGGCAACGATGACCAGGTTACCGGGCTGGCGACCAACGGGGCGATGTAGCGATCCTTGTCGCGATAGTCGCCGAGGCTGGAAACGCAATTATGCTTGGCCGGGCACGACTGCAGTTCGTTGTTAACCCCAAGCCCCAGCGTATCCGGCGCCGGGCTGGTACAGCCAAGCAAAACGCCCAGACAACTGGCCAGCAACACGCGTTGACGCCAGCGTTTCCGTGGGTGAGCCACCATGCCCAACTGCCCCCTTCCGTCATCCATGAAGTGTCATCCTGTTTCGCTATATACGAACGAGTACCGGTGCAGATTATAACTATAGGGCATATTCGGCGCGACGGATCATTCTATACTTAGCCAAAACACTGTTTTTATGTACAGCATTATCAGGTAAACTGCTGACCGAATTTAATCGCCGTTGTCGGCCTTAGGCCGGTAACCCCATGGAGATGCATCAATGGCAGTACAAGCACTGTATTACTCAGAGAGGGATGGACTGGACATGGCGCTGAAGCACCCGGAAACCATGCTGTTTTCATCCAAGTCCGATGCCGACGCCCGGGATAAGATCCTGGAACTGGCGGAGGAGATCACCCAGTTTCTGCAAGCCAGGGTAGACGGGCTGGGTGAGGAGCTGGCCGAAAAGGCTGCGATGGCGATTGCTGAAGAAAAAGAGCTGTTCGCCAGAGCGCTAAAAAAACCCACCTTACTCAACCAGGTCCCCGAGCAGGAAAGCTGAAGGCCCTGCTGAAGAGAATGGTGGCCGACTAACGCAGCCGGAAAGTTGTGTGAGCTGTGTAAGTCGTGAGAGCTGTGTGAGTCGTGAGCGTTACATGAGTCGTGAGCGTTACATTAGTTGCCAGCGTTACATGAAATGCGAGAGTTACCCCAGCTTCTAGAGCTGCGCGAATTACAAAAGTTGCAACAGCGCCAGGAAGGTGGAAGCATTAGGAAACTCACCAAGGCCTCAGGCTCAGTAGACGACGTAAACATGGCCACCATTCTCCCGTTCAAGAAACCGGTACGAAAAGCACCCCGCAAAGGCCTGTGCCAACATGACTTCCACAAATGGGAAGTGTGCAAGGAAAAGCAGTTCGACGTGAAGGAGGGCAAGCTGGTCACCGTCTATCGCTGCCAGCGCTGCGGCAAACAGAAAGTGAAGGCACACTGAACCCGCCGAAGTTATTGTTCAGAGCGCTCCCTTAAAATCCGCCGCGATGATCCGACGTACCCGTTCCACCATCTGATCCAACGATTCAACGGAATGGCCTTGCTGATCGGCCGTCGCAGGCTCGATAGGCGGATGAATGATGATCTCGATGGGACCAGGTGTGAACACCGGCCGGCCCTTGGGCAGCCGCGCCCGGGAGTGATTGATGGTGATGGGGAGGATTGGCAGTCCGCCTTCCCGGGCCACCAGGAATCCACCAACCTTGAACGGCAGCATCCGGCCATCGATGGACCGGGTTCCCTCCGGGAAAAACAGCACCCCGGTGCCAGGCGGCAATCGGGCGACCCCCTGCTGAATGCTACGCAGCGCCTCATGGCCCTGGGAGCGATCGATGAACAGATTGCGGGACGCCTCTAGGGCAAATCCGAACAGCGGAATTTTACGCAGCTCCTGCTTGATCACCCAGCGGTATTGCAGCCCCAGGCTGAGCACCAGTGCCGGCGGATCGAAATAGGACTGGTGATTGCTGACAATCACATAGCGAGTATCGGGCTGAATGTGCTCGCGTCCCCGCACCTCCAGCCGCACTCCGGCCAGTTTCAGCAGACACCAGGCCCACACCTTGGTGAGGTTAAACGCCAGGTTGCCAGTGCGCCCCAGCATCGCCGCCAGGATCACCGGCCCGGCCAGCAACAACGTCAACGCAATCGCCCAAAAAAGTAACCAGGCCATTTTCAGTCGATCCACCATTGACGTCATGCATGGCTCTCCAGTTCCACCGTCCCGCAGTCCATTCAGTGTCGGACCCAACCGGGCTCACTAGGAGTATAGTGGACGGTGTGGGAACCCCGGTTGCTCACGATCCCTCCTTTACCCCCCCCCTTACCGCACCTTAATCAAATCCTTGCCGGCATCCAACCGGTGCTCCGTCGAAACGGGGCGTGGACCTGCAGCCAGTAATCCAGCGGAAACTGCTCCGGCATTTGCGAGACCATCTGATACTGGCATCGCTGCCGCGGAGGAGGCATACTGCGGCCGTTTTTCAGCCGCTTCACCTCATTATCGTGCCGCGGCGAGATTCCCCTCAGTTTCAGACAGACATTCAAGGCCACCCCATGCCCATGTTACGAGGCTTTCTGACCCTCCTGTTGTTCCTGATCCTGGGGGAAGGTCTGCGTTTCATGTTCAGCTGGCCGGTGAGTGGCGGCGTGATCGGCATGCTGCTGCTGACCAGCTGGCTGATGCTGACGGGCGGCGCCAGCGACGCACTCGCCAACGCCAGCCAGCAACTGATCTCGATTCTGATCCTGCTGATCATGCCCGGCGTGGTCGGGGTCTTTTTCCTGGGTGATCGATTCGATGGCCAGTGGACCGCCGTCGTGGTGGGACTGATTGCCGGCACCTTTCTCAGCGTGCTGACCACCCTGCTGGTGCTGCGTCGCCTGATATCGAAGCAGCCGGCGGGAGAGCGCTGTGACTGAGTTTTTACAGCGACTGGGTCACACCCTCCCTCATCTGCAGCAAAGCCCTGCATTGTCGGTATTGCTTACGCTGATCGCCTACTTTGTGGCCGTGGCGGTATTTCGTAAGCTGCGCCAACCGGTTTGGTGCCCGCCAGTCCTGCTGGCCGGCCTGCTATTGGCCGCCATGCTGTGGCTAGGCTCCATCAGCTATCCGAACTACCAAGCTGGCGCGACCTGGCTGACCTTCCTGCTCGGCCCGGCAACCGTAGCCCTCGGAGTGCCGCTGTACCAGCAGTTCCATCACGTGCGCGCGCTCTGGAAGCCGATCCTTGTGACCATCCCCCTGGCTGCCACGGTGGCGGTCATTTATGCCCTGGCGATCGCCTGGGCACTGGGTGGCTCCAGCGAAGTACTGGCCTCGTTGGCCCCCAAATCCGTCACTGCTCCAATCGCCATTGGCATCAACCAGCAGATCGGTGGTTCGGTATCGTTACTGATGGGCGGACTGCTGGTCACCGGCGTTGTCGCGTCACTGTTCGTGGATTGGCTGGCCTCTCGCCTGGGCATCACCGATGACCGTCTGATTGGCCTGACCCTGGGCATTAATGGCCACGCTATTGGCACCGTACGGGCCTTCGAAATCAGTGCCCAGGCGGGTGCCTTCTCGTCCCTGGGCATGGGCTTAACCGGTATTTTTACCGCCCTGACGCTCCCCATTGCGCTGCAGTTACTGAACATTCTGTAGCTGGCAACCTGTTGCCCATTCGTGCTGCAATACGTCAAATAATCGCACCTCGACATTAGCGCTACCCATAACAATACGGAGCTCGACAATGATCACCCTTCGACAGATCACCCTTCTGGCCTTGCTCGCGCTCGCCAACCTCGCCGTGGCCAGCCCCGGCGAGGATTCGGCGCGCACGACGGTGTTCCGCTCAATCAGCGAATCCGAACGAGAAGTGGTGCTCGGCAATCTGCAGCACTTGCTGGAATCGTCGATCGACGAAGCCCTTGAGCAGATTCGCCGTCAGGGTGGCATCCGTCCCTTTGCGTATATCGGGGACTACGAAGGAGGCGGGCGATTTATCCGTCTGTCCAGCGAGCAACAGATACCGCCAGATGTCGCAGCTCACGCGATCCAGAAAACCGTGGTCCAGGGCGCCCTGGAAGGAACCCTCATCGCCAGTCTGCTGTACATCACCACCGACAGTAGCCCGTCGTTAACCGAGGAACTGCTGTCCAGGTTTCAGGAGCAGTTAACCGCCGAGGGCCGGGACATTGCCCACGTACGCTACCTGTTGATCGAAATGCAGCATCTGGCCGGCCTTGGCCTCTTGCATGTGGTGCCGTACTGGCAGGAAAACGGAGAGTGGCGGGTCGGCAACGCGGTGCAACAGGTGATCGAGCCCCGACTGCACGATTTGGTGAAGTCGACGCTGGGAATCGGAACTGCGTCACAAAACCCAGGTAAAGAATTGTGAAAGGGTTCGCCATCACGTAGTCAAGCGTCGCCAGACACGCTATGTTTTGAGCTGTCTGGATCAGACACTCCGCCTAGAGACAGCGGGGCCAGACTAGAAAAAAAGAAAGCGATGCAGAAAAAAGAAGCGCGAACAGCGTCACCATAAGAATAACAACCGTTCTCGGAACACTGATCAACATCAGCAAAGGATGGCCAATCTGCTTTCATCCTGAAATTTGCCCGAGGACAATAACAATGCCTTCAGTAACAAAACTTGCGTGCGCTGTAGTAGCAGCGACAACCGCTTTGCCTGTCATGGCGCAGGGTCTGGTTCCAATGGACGACACTGCGATGGGGAATGTAACCGGCCAGGCCGGAATCACCGTGGAGGTGGACGCCAACATCAATATTGATCGAGTCGCCTACTCCCAGAACGATGGCGGCGTCGGCATGGGCGCCCTGCTGATCGACAACATCCGCATCTCAGGCTGGCAATCCGGCACCGATGGCTCCGGCAATCCGATCTACGACAATCTCGAACTGCAGATTGATGTCGACATCGCGGCCAACGGCGATGCGGTGATCAAGCTGGGCAACCGGGGTACCACCGATCCATTCCAGGTGGGCATTGGTATCGACAGCATCGGCCTGGGCACCAACATGACTGATGCCCCAGGCACCACCCTGATCTCCAACCTGGAAATTCAGGCTTTGGTAGGTGAAACCACCATTACCGCCACCAACACCAACCCGTTTGCCGGCGGCGGCAACACCGGCTCATTGGTTATTGAGTCTTCATTCGCAGTCGACAACCTGGAAGCCGACGTGGATATGATCGGCCTCAAGCTGCGGGATGTGCGGGTAGCTGCCGGCGGCAACCTCGACACGCTGATGAGCGGCGGCGCCATTACCAGCGCCATGATGGCCTCCAACACGATCACCATTGGCTCCGGTAATCGCCTGAGCGACACCGCTGGCGCACAACCCAATGCCATGCGCCTGTCGATCGGCGATTCCAATCTGGACGTGTGGATGGGGGATGTCCAGGTCGGCGGCGGCAGTGTCGGCTCGGTGGCTGTGCAGGGGCTAACCATGGCCGGCAGCGAAATTGCGGTGTACGGTCGCCCTTGAGCCATCGCTTCACTGCATCCAGAGGGGGAGCCTGCGCTCCCCCTTTTGCTGTTCCGAACCGGTTGTCCCAAACCCGGTGTCCCAAACCCGCTGTCCGGAGCCCTCCCCTCAAGCCTGACTGACCTTATCCTGAACAACGATACCACTTGGGAGCCTCTGATTAACTCCGGATCTGCTCTGGCTTTCGGAGCCATTGCCAATCAAGGCGTGACCTTGCAGTAGTGCCGGGGTCGTTCAAGCAGTCGCAACACCTCAGGTGCAGCCTTCAGAGCACGCAGAGGCGATTCGGAATTATGCAGAGGCTCCCTTGCGCTTTTCAACGCGATAAACCAGCCTAACAGAAGTCGTCCCACGTGAGGCTCGCCATGGCCGCCTCCCCCCATGCCTATATTGGTGCTCTCGTCTTGCTCGGCCTGTCGGTCAATGTGCTGGCCGAGGTAGGTTTCAGCGTCGATGCCACCGATCGCAATGAGCGGGTCGGTTACCGGGAAAGCCGGCTTCAGCTGGACTCCACTCCGAGCACCCCCCAGGGCACCCACTGGCTTGCCCACCATAATTACCGGGTATTCGCGCTGCCAGAGGTCAACGGGAGCGCTGCCGCAGCCAATGGCCATGTGCACACCCTCGCCCTGCACGGCCAGCGCTCGCTCCACTCCTGGCAACTTGAGCTCGCCCCGGTGCTGGCGGTTTCGTCCAATATCCTGCGTAACCTCAAGACACTGTCCCTCAGCGACTGGCAGCTACAGGGATCGGCAGTGCGGGCGGTGGACCTTTCCAGCTGGGGCAGCGGAATGTGGGGCGTTCGCGTCGACAGCCGGCTGGGCGACTACCGGCCTTACCCCACCGCGCAGTGGCGACAAGCATTCTCCAACGGTAGCCAACTCGCCCTGGGCGTACCCGACAGCAGCGCCCTATGGCGCTGGCACCCCCAGCTAACCATGCGCCTGAGCCTGGGACCGGATGGCGGCCAATGGCGTGTCCGCGATGACGCCCTCCGCCAGGCAGGCGAATTGCGGCAACGCCGCTGGCACTCCAGTCTCGCCGTGGAATGGCAACTGCTGGCGTCCCTGCGACTCCGCCTGGGCGCCAGCTACTATTTCCGGGAACGGTGGCGGTACCAGCTGAGCGACGGCGCCAAGGTTCGGCTCAACCGCCCAAATCACACCGCCCTGTGGCTGGGCATAGCCGTGGTCCATTGATTGACAAACCGGACGACCATTGGCCCGACCTACTTGTGGACGATGAAATCGTCGATGACCAGCTTGTCCAGGCCCGTGGAGAAGAAGCAGCGGATGGCATGCAAGGGCGACTCGACAATCGGCTCCCCCATGATGTTAAAGCTGGTATTCAATACCACCGGCACCCCCGAAAGCTTGCCGAACTCGTTGATCATGCGGTGATAGAGCGGATTGGTCTCGGCATGCACCGTTTGCAGCCGGGCGCTGCCATCAACGTGGGTAATCGCGGGCACGGTCGATTGCTTGTCCTTCCGGACATAGCAGACCTTCAGCATGAACGGGTCTTCCACCTCAATGTCAAAAAACGCCTGGCGGTGCTCCACCGGACAGGAGGGAGCAAAGGGACGATAGGCTTCCCGGTGTTTGACCTCGGCATTGATCTTGTCTTTCATCCCCGGCAGGGTCGGGTCCGCCAGGATGCTGCGGCTGCCCAGGGCCCGCGGGCCAATTTCCATGCGGCCCTGGAACCACCCCAGAATATTGCCTTCCCGCAGCAGCTTGGCGGTATCCACACAGACATCGTCCGACCGTTCGTAGGAGACTTTGCATTCCTTCAGGATACGCTCGATCTCGTCGGACTCGTAGGAAGTGCCCAGATACGGGCTGTTGTGGTAGAAGCGATGCTTCTGCTTGAGTATCCCGTTGTAGAGATAGTAAGCCGCGCCGATGCAGGTACCGTTGTCGCCAGCCCCCGGCATCACGTATACATCCTTGAATCGGGTCTCCCGCACGATCCGGCCATTGGCCACGCTGTTCAGGGAAACTCCGCCGGCGATCACCAGGTGCTCGGCCTTGGTTCGCGTCTCCAGAATTCGACACATGTCCAGAATTCGGTCTTCCAGCACCTGCTGGAATGCCGCCGCGACATCGTGGTGATGCTCCTCGAAAGGTGCCTGCGGGTGCCGGGGCTTGCCGAAGGTATCAAAAAACTTCTGGCTGCAGCGCTGATGGCCATAGTTCTGGAACTGGAAATAACTCAGATCCAGCTCTATTTTGCCCTCGCTGGTAATCCGCACCAGCTTGCTGACCTGGTCGTAGAACCGGTCCGGGTTGCCGAAGGGGGCCAACCCCATGGTTTTGCCTTCATCGTAATTCGGCTGAAATCCGCAGAACTGGGTGGCGGCTTCGTAAAAGGAACCCAGCGAATGGGGGAAGAAACTCTCGGCAAACACATCAATCTGGCTGCCCCTGCCCCCCCCCAGCATGGCGGTGGACCATTCGCCAGAACCGTCGATAGACAGCAACGCGGCGTTGTCGTAGGGCGAGACAAAATAGCTTCCGGCAACGTGGGAGAGGTGATGCTCCACATAATGAATCCGCGGGCCAACACCGTTGGACCACTTCGACTTGTACCAGCGCCGAAACGTGGTCTGCTTGGAAAATATGCCCCAGAACTCATGTTTCAGGAAGGGCTTGGCACCCTTGGTCAGAGAGGCGGCGTACACCAGCTTCTTGGCAAGGTCTTTGTACGGCGCGATGGACAGCGCCACATGGTCGATGTCGTCATAGGACAGGCCCGCTATTTCAAGGCATTTGTCTATCGCCGTCACGGGGAACTGAAACGTGTGTTTCCTGCGGGTGAAGCGTTCCTCCTCCAAGGCAACTATGAGTTCGCCGTCTTTGACAATGCAGGCGGAGGTATCGTGAAAAAAATAATTAATGCCTAAGATGTTCATGTCAGTCCATTTCCTTTTATTCCGCATTCCTTGACCTTACCGACTTTACCGACAGAACACCGTTACACTCAAGCACCGACTGAAACGCCCGCCTAAGCGGCGACACCACTGATTTGCCCTGCAGCTCCCTAAGCATAGCGCCAACGTGTAAAATCGATGTTGAACTGGAGCATATATACGATGAACAGTTGCGGTTTGCCCCCGATACAGCAAGGCAGAGGCCGGAATCCGTCGAGCGATGCCATGCCCAACTCGCCAACACTCAACGCCAAAGCGCCCCGGCAACACCAACCCGTGAGCGCCATCGTGTCGGCGCTCGCCCAAGGCCTGGTGCTGTCCCTGGTGATGGTCCAAGCCTGGGCTCAGGATCTGCGGGCCAGCGTTGCCTACATCCCCACCCTGGCGGAATCGCCCACTGAAGGGCCTTTCATTGAATTGGTGAACGCCATCGATGAGGTCTACTCAGCTGGCACCATTTCCATTGAAGTTTTTCCCTTCGCACGCTCCATTCAGAATGTCACCAGCGACATGGCGGATTTTCATCTACCCATGCTCAGAAGCCCGCATTACTCGGATCAGGGCCGCCCCTTCCGGTTGATGAATAAGCCAATGGGACAGGTTTGCCTGGTGCTTTACTCCCACGTGGACATGCGGCTGAGGCCGCAGCAGCTGTACCGCGTCAAGAATGCACAGATCTACCCGTACCACCTCTCCGTCGTCCGTGGCAGCGCCCAGTTCATTGATCTCCCGGTAGAGGAAGTCACCCGAATAGAACAGGGACTGCAACAGGTGGCTCTGAGGCGGATCGATGGATTTCTGGGGGCCCAGGAAGAAGCAGACCATGTGTTACGGCAGCTTCAATTAAACACCATTCACCGAACGCTGTTTGAGTGCTACGACGATGTGATCATTCTGCCACGCGGCGATCGCGGCAGACGTACCGAAGCCATTCTCCAGCAGGCGCTGGAGACCCTCGAAGCCCAGGGCAGGCTCAGCGAGCTGCACCGGCGGGTTCATCAACCCTACCAGGACTGGCAGATCTACGACTAAGCCGGCCGCCTCATCCCCGAGCCAACCTTTTGCTCTTTCCCCGGTCTAACTTACCAGTAGGAGTCGAGGCTTGTTAAATGCAGGGTTTGAGCCCACAGTTACCGAGGGAGTCTCTGATTAACTCCGAATCGCCTCTGCGCGATCTGAAGGCTGTAGATGCAAGACGCGGTTCGCAGCTAATGGCCCTGTTTTGATAAAGAACTTGGCCTTGGCAAGAGCCGCAACGCCGCAGGTGCAGCCTTCAGAGCGCGCCCTGCGGGGCGTTCAGAGCCATCCATACTCGGCGTTGCGCCTTTTTGAAAGGTCCAGACATTACTGCCAAGTCCAGACATGACTAAAAAGTCGCGCCTTGATTGTGAATGGCTCTGAGTGCCAGAGGGGATCCGGAGTTAATCAGAGGCTCCCTAACGGCTGACACGGTAATTCGATGAGGACGCTTGTTTTCAAAGGCAGCGGTTACCAACCTGCGCAGTCCTCCTGAGAAACAGCCCCCTTGAGAAACAGTCCCCTTGAGAACAGGAGGACGTCATGAGCACTTCCGAAGCTCTGCTGCTGGTGGACATCCAAAACGATTTCTGTGAGGGCGGCTCGTTGGCCGTGCCCGACAGCGATGCCATTTTCCCCATGGTCAACGCCGAAATCGCTCGAGCGCAACACGACGGCACCTTGATCATCGCGTCCCGTGACTGGCACCCGGTTGACCACTGCAGCTTCCAGGCCATGGGTGGTCCGTGGCCGCCACACTGCGTTCAGGACACCGCCGGGGCGGCGTTTCACCCCGCTATGACCCTGCCCGCCGAGGCGATCCGGGTCAGCAAGGGCAGCGCGTTCGATCAGGACGCCTACTCGGCGTTTGAAGGCACCGGCCTGGCCAAGTTTCTTCAACAGCGCGGGATAACCCAGCTTCGGGTCGTCGGGCTGGCACTGGATGTCTGTGTCGCCGCAACGGTGCGCGACGCGCTCCAGCATGGTTTGGCGGTGACGCTGCCCCGGGGCGGAACCCGAGCGGTCCAGCAGGCGGAGGCCGACAGCGTCTTCGACGAGCTTGCCACTCTTGGCGCCAGGGTGGTCTCGGCATGAGTGACTCGGACCATCACGACTTGCTCCCGTCCAGCGATTGGCCATTGATGGTCGATCTCTACGAACTGGCCATGGCGCAAGCTTACTGGCAAGCCGGTCGCGATGGCGTCGCCGTTTTCAGCCTGTTCTACCGCCAGCAGCCAGCGCACCGAAACTTCATGCTGGCCTGCGGCCAACAAAGCGTGTGTCGGGTGATCCGCAACATCCACTTTGGCCAGGACCAGATCCAACGGCTCCAGCAGCTGGATATGTTCCAGCCCGAGTTTCTCACCTGGTTGACCGAGTTCCGCTTCACCGGCGATATCCATTGCCTGCCGGAGGGCACCCCGGTATTTGCCCAGGAGCCGTTCCTGGAAGTGCAGGCACCGGTGATTGAAGCCCAGCTACTGGAAAGCCTGGTGATGAATTACGTGCACCTGGAAACCTTGCTGGCCTCCAAGGCCGCCCGCATGGTGTCGGCCGCCGGAGACCGTCCGGTCATTGATTTCGGCATGCGACGCATGCATGGGCTCGATGCCGCCTACCGGGGTGTACGCGCCTATAAAATTGCGGGACTGGCCGGCACCAGTCATGTCCTGGCCGGGCAGGATTTCAATCTGCCGGTACGCGGGACCATGGCCCACAGCTTCATCCAGGCCTACGACAACGAATTGGCGGCCTTCCGCACCTATGCCGCGTTGTACCCCGGTACGACATTGCTGGTGGATACCTACGACACCCGGCGTGCGGTGGAACGGATCATCCGATGGCTGGCTGCGGACGCCGGGGCTCACATCAGCGGTATCCGACTGGATTCCGGCGATCTGGCCGAGCAGGCCCGGTACTGCCGCCAACGACTGGACGAGGCCGGCTTCGAGCACATCCGCATCCTCGCCAGCGGCGGGCTCGACGAGTACGCCATTCAACAGATCGTGCGCACCGGAGCCCCCATCGATGGCTTCGGGGTGGGTACCGCACTGGGCTCGGTGAGCGATTCGCCGACACTGGATCTGGCCTACAAGCTGACCGAATATGACGGCCAGCCGCGCATGAAGCACTCCCCGGGCAAGCAGTCGTTCCCTGGTGCGAAGCAGGTTTACCGCCAGCACGATCACCTGGGTCACTGCAGCGGCGACATCATCACCGGGCGACACGAAACCTGCGACGGCGAACCGCTGTTGGTCCCGACCCTGCGGGCGGGCAAACTGGTGCCCGGCGCCATCGCCAGTCTCGAAGACAGTCGGCGCTACTGCCACGAGGCCCAGCAGAAGCTGCCCAAGGCCCTGCACAGCCTGGACGAGGACGTACCCTATCCGGTCACCATCAGCGAGCACCTCCACTCGGTGCAACAGCAGGCCTTGACCGAGCGTCACGGAACGGACCTTCCATGACATCCCAGATATCCATGGACAGTGGCGAGCACCACCCCGGCGCTTCGGCTTGGGAGACTTGCCGTTCGATAGCCGATTCCCCAAAGGCAGACCGTCATGGTGCGACTCCTACCCGGAAGCCAGGAGATGCGTCTGATACTGGCTCCCAACCGTTCGCTGAGCTGGCACGGTAACGTCGCTATCTGGATAGCGCTGGCGTTGTTGGCGTTGCTGGTTGCCGTCGGCATGGCGCTGATCGGCGCCTGGGTGGTACTGCCGTTCGCCGGCATCGAGCTGATGGCGCTGGCCACCGCCTTGTATTACACCGCCCATGCCTGCCAACGCCAGGAAGTCCTGATCATCTCGGACCACCAACTTCGGCTCGAGAAAGGACATCGCCGCAAACAGGCCGAATGGTCGCTGCCCCGCAGCTATACCCGGCTGCATCTGACGCCGGGCGCTCACCCCGAGTCACCACCGAAACTTTTTCTGGTTCACCGGGACACCTCGCTCCCGCTGGGGGAATTTCTCAATCGCACCGATACCGAAGCGCTGATCGCAATATTGGAACGTCAGGGAATCCGGGCAGAACGTCAATTACGCCCACCATCGCTCTGGTTCTGGTATTGAATCCCGCGGCCGATGCCACGGCTGGGCCGAGCCAGCCAGGCTTATAACAGCGGGTCGGTCACCCCCAGCACATGGATGGCGAGCAGCGCGAGGATGCTGCTGCACACCATCCGTGGCCTGTTCAACCTGCTGCAACAAAGCATCGTCGAAAACCTCGACCAGCTGTTCGAGCGGGACAACTCCCGCAGCCAATTGCTGAAGCAACACCAGGCCCTGATGGACGCCATCCTGGCGGGCGACGCCGAACGCGCGCAACAAATGTCCCACGAACACCTGGTGTACGTGGAAGAAGGCCTGCTGGAATTGTCCAAGCGGGAAACCCGGGTCGAGCGGGCGCTGCGACGGGTGCAAAGCGCCAAGTAACCCGCCGAGGACTGGCCGCACGCCCCCGGTTCGCCGTGGACGGGCCCTGAAGAAGCCCCGCCCACACTTGTCATTTAGCGCCGTTTTTCGAACGAATCCGGTATTCCGTCGAACCATCTTCTCCTTTGCGTCGTGTTAACTGGCGACAGCCTTTCCCTGTCCATCAACAACAACAACACGATCAAGGACCCAAAAGATGTTGCAGCATCGCAATGCCCTTGCGCTCGCGCTGGCGGCGGCCCTGACCGCCTGTGGAGGCTCCGACTCCAGCTCCAGCCCTGAACCCGTCGTGGCAGGCGTGAACGAGACCTCGCCAACCACACCCAGACCAAATAAACCAAACACCAAGCCACCGTCACCCCCGCCGCTGCCCGAACCGGAACCGGTCGCTGGCGAAGGCGCGATCCAGGTCCTCTCAAACCGGGCCGATCTGATCAGCGGCGGCGATGCCCTGATAGAAGTTCATGCCGACAATCCGGACAACCTGTCCGGCGCTACGGTATGGCTGGGGAACATTGAGGTGACCGGCGCATTCACTGCCACCGGGCCAAACACCCTGAAGGGCCTGCTCAACGGCCTGGCGCTGGGTCATAACGAACTGAGGGTGGTATTGGCGGACGAATCGTTCCTGCAAACCACCATCACCAACCATCCCAACGGCGGCCCCGTCATTTCCGGTCCCCAAGTGGAACCCTGGAACTGTACCAACGACCAGGCCATCGACGACGACTGCAACCAGGCGCCGGAATACAGCTTCAAATACGTACCGGCGGACAAGCTGCAAACCTATCTGGCCAGCTACAGCCCCGACAGCTTCCAGCCCGGACTGCCCGGCGCCTTCTATCCCTACGACCCGGAAAACCCGCCCCCGGCCGAGGACATCGCCATGACCACCACCGACGAAGGCAAGGAAGTGCCTTTCATCGTGCGGGTGGAAACCGGCGTACAGAACCGCGATCGCTACCAGATCATGGCGCTCTACCAGCCCGACCAGGACTGGACCGCCCTTGCCCCCCAGGAGCAGTGGAACGGCAAGGTATTGATTCACCACGGCGGCAATGTCGGGGTCAGCTATGGCATGGGTAACCCACCCAACGGCGACATCTCAGGCACCGCACCAGAAGGCGGCCAGCTGTTGCTGGGCGACAGCATCACCGTCGCGCTGAGCCGGGGCTTTGTGACCCTGTCCACCGCCCAGGCCAATCTCGGCCACAACGTCAACCTGGTGACGGCGGCGGAATCGTTGATGATGGCCAAGGAGCGCATCGTTGAGCAGTACGGCGAGATTCGCTACACCATCGGCACCGGCTGTTCCGGCGGCGCCATCGCCCAGCAGCACATCGCCAACGCCTACCCCGGCATCTACCAGGGCCTGATCCTGCAGTGCTCCTATCCGGACGTCTGGACCACCGCCACTCAGTTCGCCGACTACCACCTGCTCAACCACTACTTTGGCGCGGAGCAGCCAGGTTCGGCGGAAGACTTCTTCCAGACCATGGTCAGCCTGTTCCAGGCGGGGCAGGCGAACCTGCTGCCGGTGCAGTGGCCCGCCCTGTATGGCCACCTGCCGTTGAACCCACAGGCGTCCGATGCGGCCTTCTTCCCATCGGCGTTCCCGGACCAGGCCAACTGTCCGGGACTGAATGGGGCGGCCGAGGTGTATGACCCGGACACCCACCCCGACGGCCTGCGCTGCGGCCTGCTGGACTACATGATCAGCCAGTTCGGCCCGCGCCAGGTGGAGAACTGGTCCCCCAACGAACAGCTGCTGGCCCGAGGCTTTGGCGGCATTCCGCTGGATAATGTCGGGGTGCAGTACGGTCTGCATTCACTGCAGCAGGGGGTGATCAGCCCGGACCAGTTCCTGGCCGTTAACCGCGACATCGGCGGGCTGAATGTGGACATTCGCTTCCAGGAGGCCCGTTTCCAGGCCGACCCGGCCGCCCTGAGTCAGGCCTACCGCAGCGGCGCCATCAATACCGCCGAGCACCTGGCCAACGTGGCCATCATGGACCTGCGCGGCCCCGACCCCGGCATCGCCCACGACGCCTATCACTCCTGGCAAATGCGGGCGCGGATAGAAGCGACCCAGGGCCATGCCGACAACCACGTGATCTGGTACGGCGCGGCGCCGCTGTTTGGCGACACGGTCTACAGCACCGAGGCGCTGGTGGTGATGGATCGCTGGCTAGCCAACATCGAGGCGGACGACAGCGCCATTCCGGTCGAGACCAAGGTGGTGGATCAGAAACCGCCCCAGGCCCGGGACCGCTGCCTGCAGACTTCGTCGCTGTTCAACCCGGATGGTCCGGTCATTCCGATGACCGGCAACCTGCTGTATCCGGACCCGATCATTCCGGGCCTGAACCCGGCTCTGTTGCCGCCACCGCCGGCGGAAGCGGGTTTGATTGTGGATGCGGTATCGGGCCAGGTCTGCGGACTGGATCTGACCGCCCTCAACGAGGCGGGCCTGCCCAGCGAAGTGAGCGAACCGCTCACTGACGCGGTCGTGCAGCATCAGCAGCTGATCGTGCAGAGCCGCTTCGGCACCCCCCGCACGCTGGCCGGTGACTCCATCAAGACGCTGACCAACAAGTGCCAGCTCAAGCCAGTGGATGCGGTGGACTATGCCGAGAGCCCGCTGGTGAGTGACGCTGACGCCTTCGCCGCAGAGGTTGCCGCGCTGTTCCCCGGTGGGGTCTGTGACTACAGCCGACCGCCGGTCGGCGCGGTTGAGACCCTGACCTGGCTGCACTACGGCACTGCGGATCACGTGGTGTATGGCGGCGAACCGTTGCCATCAGAGGTGCCCAGTTCCCGCCAGGGCTGGGCTTCACCTTCCTTCGAATTGGGCCTCTAGCCCCGTCCCGGGCATGATTGGCAGCGACACGCTTTCGATCATGCCCGACGTTTCGCTGGCAAACACCCACAAAACCACTGGCTCGACGATAGCTGCAAATGGCGGGAAAGGTTCAATGCGCGCCAACCACCAGGCTGGTGGATGTCATCAACTGCAGGAAAGCACCGACAACAGTTTCTGGGTGTGCTCGACCGTTTCAATGCCCAGACTGGTGAGATAGCCACCGTCTTGCTGCGTGATCAACCCCTTGCGGTGGAGACGCTCGGCGGCGGCAATGGCCTCTGGCGAGGCGGAGTGCTGGTGCACCTTGATGCCTTCCTGGGAGGAGGCAGATTCAAACAGGGTCAACAAATTAAGCTCAGCGATCTGGTCAGGCGAGAACGGCATAGGATCCTCAAAGTGTCATGAAACATACCCTAGTGTGGTACAAGGCATCGGCTTTCGCCAATGACGCCGCCACTGGTCAACACCTCAGGTGAGGCCCTCTGGCTGAGGTCATTTGCCCGACATCTCTAACCGAACATCACTGACTCGCCGTCAAAATGTGAACCGGCGCACATTTTTTTGCGGCGGATGGGAACGGACATGACAGTTCGTTCGTTATCACTGGGGGCCTCAACATGATGCCTCCGCAACATCCAATAACAACCGATATCCCTAACGATTCACAGGAGCCCTCATGCACGTACGGAAACTGCTGGCCGCCCTGGCCGCTACGAGTGTGTTAGCCAGCGCACAGAGCTTTGCCTTCCCGCTTGTCAGCGTCGACAGCAACACCGCCACCGAGGCGCCGACGGTCGGCCAGGTACTGGAGAACCGCTACATCGTCAGCCTGTCACCCAATCTCCCGGGACTGCTGGGACTGGCCAGTTTCGAGGACAGCGTGCAGTCGCTGCTGACCGCCGTCGGCGGCGGTGACCTCATCCACCTCTACCAGCACGCCCTGTCCGGCGCCGCGGTTGGACTGACCGCCAGCCAGGCGGCGCTGCTCGAAAGCATGCCAGGGGTACTGGCCATCGAACCGGACACCCTGGTTCTGGGAACCGGCGTCCAGACCGGCGCCACCTGGGGCCTTGACCGCTCCGACCAACGCTACCTGCCGCTGAACAACACCTATGACTATCCGGACAGTGCCGGTGCCGGCACCACCGTGTATGTCATTGACACCGGCCTGCGGGCCACCCACCAAGAGTTCACCGGCCGGGTTACCGACGGCCGTAACTTCGTTACCGGCCTTGGCCTCTTCGGTCTCGGCGGCCTGCTGTTCTCCACCGATCCCAACGATACCGATGACTGTAATGGCCACGGCACCCACGTCGCCAGCACCGCGGTAGGCTCTGACTACGGCATCGCCAAGCAGGCGCAGATCGCCGCCGTTCGGGTATTGGACTGCAATGGCTCCGGCAGCAACGCCGACGTCATTGCCGGGGTTGACTGGGTGGCGGCCAATCATCAGGCCCCGGCCGTGGCGAACATGTCTCTGGGTGGCGGCAATTCCGACGCCCTGGATTCGGCGGTGCGGGGCGCCGTCGCCAGTGGGGTAACCTTCGTGGTGGCCGCCGGCAATGACGACGCCAACGCCTGCAACGGCTCGCCCAACCGGGTTGCCGAAGCAGTCACCGTGGGCAGCACCACCAGCAACGACCAACGTTCGTCGTTCTCCAACTACGGCGCCTGTGTGGACGTGTTTGCGCCGGGCTCCAACATCACTGCGGCCTGGTATCAGTCGGACACCCAGACCAACACCATCAGCGGTACCTCTATGGCCTCGCCACACGTGGCCGGCGCGGCCGCACTGCTGCTGGCCAATGATCCGGAGCTGGAACCCGCCGAGGTGTTTGCGGCCCTGCTCAGTGGCGCCACCGTAAACGTGTTGAGCGACATCGGCGCCGGTTCGCCGAACGCCTTGCTCAAAACCGCGCAATAACCGCCAACCTAACGGCAGCCATCAGCCAGGGCACCTGGGATTACCGGGGGCCCTGGCCCTTGCCATCGAACAGGTCTTCTATCGGCGTATCGACAAAGTTCTCATGGCGGGGGTCAATATCGGGGATCGGCTGCAACGTGGGGATGGCCGGCACGAAGCCCTCCTGCTCCGCCACCGCCAGCGGAGCCCGGCGATGCTGGCGGTACAGGGTATACACCGCCATCAGCAACAGCGACACCGCCAACGTCTGAAACAGGGCTCCGGGCCCCAGGACTTCCATCAGCCGCGAACTGACCAGCGGCCCCAGTACGGCGCCGAAGCTGTAACTCAGCAATAAGCCGGTGCTTGCGGCAATCATCTGACTGCTGTCCATCTGATCGTTGGTGATGGCGACTGCCACCGGGTACAACGCGGCCGACAACCCCATGCACCCGCACACCACCGCCAGCCGAATGCCAAACGTGGCCTCCACCAGCCACACATTCAACAGGCTCGACCCACCGCCCAGCACACAGATGGCCAGCAGCACATAACTGCGCTGAACCCGGTCGCACACCCAGCCAACGGGCCAGGCAAAGCACATGGCCGCCAGCACGGCGGCAAACATGTACAGCGAGACCTGGTCGCTGTCCAACCCGGTCAGACTGGCGAACAGTGGGGCCAACGCGTAGAAGGAGCCGATGAAGATGCCACTGGTAAAGGCCGCCACCACCCCCAGCGGAGCCAGTCGCACCATGCGCCGTAACGGCATCTGCTCGCTGGGTTCACTGAGTTCCGGCGAGTGCATATGGGACAGCGACAAAGGCACGATCGCCGCCACCAGTAACATCGCCGTCAGGCTGAACGGCAGGTAGCTGATCGGGCTGCTGAGCCCAATCAACAACTGACCACTGGCCGCCGCCAGGTAGGAGGCGATCTGGTACAGCGAGAAGATGGTCGCCCGATTGGCGTTGCTGGCGACGGCGCTGAACCAGCTCTCGATGGTCACAAACAGCGCCGCCAGGGTCATGCCGCCGATGACCCGCATCGCCCACCAAGCCCAGACGTTGTCCGTCATTGGATACACCAGCGAGGCCACCGCAGCCACGGCGGCGAACACGGCAAAGGCACGAATGTGTCCCACCCGGCGAATGACGACGCCGCCCCAGCGGGCTCCGATCACAAACCCCAAGGAATAACCCACCATAACCAGGCCGATGGTGCCCAGTTCGACGCCCAAGAGCCCGAACCGGAGCCCCAGCAAGGTGGTGAGAAATGAATTGCCGGTAATCAGCAGGATCAGGCTGAGAAACAGCGCGAGCAGAGAGATGATCAGTAAGCGCATGGCAGCAGGGGCCCCGTCCGCTGGAAGCAATGCATTGCCTTTGCGCTGAGATTAGCACAGCCGCCGGCAGCGCACCGCGTTCAGCAAACGCGAGTACGCCTATTTGGCCAGCGCCGCCATAAACAGCGCCACCGACTGCTCACTCACCTCTTCCATATCGTCGCGATTGATGTAAATACCATCGATGAGCAGGCGGCACAGGCCATGCACCGTGGCCCAACTGGCCTGCGCTATCCGTCGCGGGTCGGTGCCTTCCGGCAACCGCCCTTCCAGCAAGCCTGCCAGCCGCTCGGCGTAGTGGCGAAAGCTGCGGTGCGCCACCGCTTTGAGCTCCTCGCTGGGCTCTCCGATCTTCCACAGGGTGCGGCCGAACATCAACTCGTATTGCTCGGGATTTTCCGTGGCGAACCGCAGGTACTCGCGGACAAATTCCTGCACCCGAAGACGCGACCCGCCATCCTGTAACTGGCGGCCAATCAAGGCGTCCAGTTCGCTGAATGCCTGGGCGGCCAACGCACAGAGCAGCGCGTTCTTGTCCTTGAAATGATGGTAAGGCGCCGTGCGGGAAACCCCTACCCGTTCCGCCAGCTTGCGCAGGGACAAGCCTTCCACACCCTGTTCGCTGAGCAGCTCATTGGCTTCGTGCAGCAACGTCGCACGCAAATCCCCATGATGGTAACGGGCGGAGTTTGTCATTGGCTGTTTTCCTCACTGCGTAATAGGGGCCAAGTGTCGCGAACAATCTTGACACTGTCAAAATATACCCCTATCTTGACACTGTCCAGATAACGACTACAGGCCGCCGAACGAGAGAGACAACTAATGACCGACCGCTACACACATCTGCTGTCCCCACTGGATCTGGGACACACGCAGTTAAAGAACCGGGTAATCATGGGTTCCATGCACACTGGGCTCGAAGACCGCTTCTGGCAATTTCCCAAGCTGGCCGCGTACTTTGCCGAGCGCGCCCGTGGCGGCGTTGGTCTGATCGTGACCGGGGGCTTCAACCCCAACATGCACGGCTGGTTCTACCCGTTCGCCGGTCTGTTCAATAACCACCTCGACATCCTCAATCACCGCAAGGTGACCAAGGCGGTTCATAAGGAAGGCGGCAAGATCGCGCTGCAGATCCTCCACGCGGGCCGCTACAGCTACCATCCGCTGTCACGCTCCGCCTCTGCCATCAAGAGCCCGATCAACCCGTTCAAGCCCAAGGCGATGTCCACGCGGGAGGTCGAGAAAACCGTTCAGGACTTCGCCCGCACCGCCGAGCTGGCCAAGAAGGCCGGTTATGACGGCGTCGAAATCATGGGCTCCGAAGGCTACCTGATTAACCAGTTCACCGCGCCCTGCACCAACAAGCGTACCGACAAGTACGGCGGCAGCGCCGAGAACCGCCGTCGTTTCCCGGTTGAGATTGTTCGTGAAACCCGCAAACGCTGTGGTGACGATTTCATCATCATGTTCCGGATGTCGGTGATCGACCTGGTGCCCGATGGCGCCACCCGTGAAGAGGTTCTGGCGCTGGCGAAGGAGCTGGAAGCCGCCGGTGTCAGCCTGATCAACTCCGGCATTGGCTGGCACGAGGCCAGGGTGCCCACCATCGTCACCTCGGTTCCCCGCGCTGCATTCGCCGAGGCCACCCGTCAGGTGAAAGACGTGGTGTCGGTACCGGTGGTCGCCTCCAACCGCATCAACGACCCGGACATCGCCGAGGACATCCTCAGCAAGGGCCAGGCCGATGCCGTATCCATGGCACGCCCCCTGCTGGCAGACCCGGAGTTTGTGCAGAAGGCCGCCGCCGGCAAGGCGGACGAGATCAATACCTGTATCGCCTGTAACCAGGCCTGCCTGGACCACACCTTCGAGCTGAAGCGCGCCTCCTGCCTGGTCAACCCACGGGCCTGTCACGAGACCGAGCTGGTGTACGTCAAGACCGCCAAGCCCAAGAAAGTGGCGGTGATCGGTGCCGGTCCGGCAGGCCTGTCCTGCGCCACGGTGGCGGCGGAACGCGGTCACGAGGTGACGCTGTTTGACCAGGCCGGCGAAATCGGCGGCCAGTTCAACATGGCCAAGGCGATTCCCGGCAAGGAAGAATTTCACCAGACCATCCGTTACTTCAGTAAGCGCATCGCCAACACCGGCGTGAACCTGAAACTGAATACCCGGGTGGAGATGGCCGACCTGGAAGCTTCCGGCTTCGACGAAATCGTGGTGGCCACCGGCGTCACACCCCGCAAGCCGGCCATTCCGGGCATCGACCACCCCAAAGTGCTGTCTTACGTCGACGTGCTCAGGGGCAAGGCCCAGGTGGGCCAGAAGGTCGCGGTCATCGGGGCTGGCGGCATCGGCTTTGACGTCTCCGAATACCTGGCGGAACACCCTCGTGACGGCGAGCAGCCGTTGCCGGAATGGATGAAGGAATGGGGCGTAGACCTCAATGGCGACAGCCCTGGCGGCCTGGTGGAGCCTGACGTGGCCGCACCCGCACGCCAGATCACCCTGCTGCAACGCAAGCCCACCCACCTGGGCAAGGATCTGGGCAAGACCTCAGGATGGGTACACCGGGCGACCCTGAAATCCCGCCAGGTGCAAATGCTACGGGGCTGCAGCTACGAGCGAATCGATGACGACGGCCTTCATATCCGGATGGGGGGCAAGGCCCTGACGCTGCGGGTGGATCACGTGGTCGTTTGCGCAGGTCAGGACTCCCTGCGAGAGCTGTACCAGGAGCAATCCGCCAACCACCACCTGATCGGTGGCGCCGACCTGGCGGCAGAACTTGACGCCAAGCGGGCCATCCGCCAAGGCGCGGAGTTGGCGGCCCAGCTGTAGTCGACACCAGGAGCCGGGTTCGAATGATCGGACCCGGCAGACCTGGACGTCGATCGTCGGACTTTTTTACACACTCCCCCCTACTCCCGCTGTAGACAGCCACAATCGGCTGAATCAAAGCCGTTTATCCAAACCGGCCCATATCTTGCCCGGTGATTCGAAAACGTTATGGTGGACAGGACGTCGGCATAACATGAATTTCCCGGTCGAATGGAGAGTGCGCCATGGCCTGGATACCCCTTAGTGACGGCGAACAACTTCACGTAACCTGCCTCGGCCGAGGCGACCCGGTGGTCCTGCTCCATGGCTTCGGCTCCCGCGGTGCCCATTGGCTCCCCAACGTTCTCCCGCTGGCCCACCGATTCCGCTTCTACCTACCGGATCTGCGGGGGTTTGGCGGCTCCCATCACGCCGACCTGAGCGGCCGTGACGTCTTCAACACCTATGCCAACGACCTCCACGATCTACTGGAGCACTTCCAGCTCGACCAGGTCATTCTCGGCGGCATTTCCACGGGCGCCTATGTGTGCCTGAATTACAACGCGCTCCATGGGTTCTCCCGAGTGCGCAGTTACCTCAATATCGAACATGTGGCGGATAGCCGGCATTCCGACCAGGGCGCCACCGGCCTGTTCGGCGAACGCCAGGAAGAGATGTTTGACCGCTTTGAGAAGCTGCTGGATATGGTGGCCGACTCTGGTGAAGACACCCCCTATTGGGAGCTGCCGCCGCAAGTCCGGCTGGCCCTGCGTAATGCGGTGACCGACATCTACCGCATTGCGGTTTACCGGCCACTGAACCGACTCGGCATCGCCGCCAGTGCGCTGCTCGCCGAGCGTTTGCTGACCCAGCTGGTCATGCCGGTCGAGCGCTGGTCGGTGTACCTGATGGTACTTCGAGCCTTTATGGCGGGTCGGGATACCTGGCCTGCTCTCAGCAATATTGAGGCCCCCACCACGCTGATGATGGGACGCCACTCCTGCTATTTCACCCTGGAGGCGCAACAGGCCATGCAAGCACTGATTCCACAAGCCCGCCTGGTGATTTTCGAGCACTCGGGACACATCCCCATCATCGACGAGCCTCTGCGCTTCCAGCAGGAATTCAGCCGCTTCGTGCTTGAGTCCCCGCTTGCGCAGGCCGCGCCCTGAAGCCCGATGCTAGCTGGCTCCGGTCACTGGTGGGAAGACCAGGCCATCAGTCAGGTTGCGCCACTTTGCCAGCCGCCAAGGAATCCCGGTCGGTCTGTGCCATACTGCATGCTGCCGCATCCAAGGATTACGGCCGAATGCTGTACGCAAGAACCAACGCAAGGAGCGCAACATGCCCATCAAAGACCGACTTCCATCCACCGAACAACTGATTGAGTCCCTGCCCCTATCCAGAGAGTTTCTCAGCCGATTGGGCGTCCTGGCGGGACAAACCACCCGCAAGCTGAGCATCAGCAGTGTCAGCGTCAGCAATGCCAGCCTGAACGACGTTGAAATCAGCAAAGTAAACCTGGGCAACGCCTCCATCGGCAATCTCGCCATTACCAACAGCTCGGCCCGACTGGCCAACAGTAGCGCCTTGCTGAACAACGTGCGCGCCCTGGTGTCGCTGGATTTCCGTCTGCACTGGGAGATTGACCTGGGCTGGGTGGGCCACTGGCAGGGCGCCAGCGACCTGGGAGAGCTCGACATTCCGGTGGAACTGGGTGACGTCGAGGTTCCAGACCTGGACAACATCGAACTGGCCATGCCCAGGATCGACATTCCCCAGCTGCTCGCCGAAATGAAGCCCATCACCAACCTGCAGCTGGGCACATTTACGGTGAGCGAGACCGACCTCGGTAAACTGGCGGTGCCCAGCGCGGGGCTGAACCTGACCGGCCTGGGTGTTGGCGAGGTCAGCGTCAGCTCCCTGGAAATTCCGGGAGCCAGCAGCCAGACTCTTGAGGTGGCAAAAGCCACGCCGGAGCAGGCCCTGACGTTACCGGGGGCGACCCTCAGCAACCTGCAGATCCCGCAGATCCAGATCCCACAGATCCGCAGCGGCGATTTCCAAGCCGACGCGGCCGCCTCCCCCCATAGCCTCAGTGTTGATCTCGGCATCCTCAAGGTCACCCTACAGGTCACGCCGACGGTTCACCTCAATGTTGGCGCCATGGTCATCAGCGATGCCGAACTCAGTGCCGAGTTGGGCGCCGTACAACTGCAGGACATTCAACTGCCGGTTGCCATCCATGGCATCACCGCCAAGGCCTTCGAAGCCAACGGCGTGAGCGTCAACCAGATTACGTTTTAAGGAGAAAACGCCATGAAGCACCTGAGTCACAAGGAGTTTGAACAACGCTGGAACGCCGCCAGGGTCCGCCCGGAGCTCAAAGCCAAGCCGGTGGCCGCAGCGACGGCGCCGCGCATTGAGCTGTCGTTGGAAACGATTCTGGACAACTACGAGAAGCGGGTTCAGCAAGCACTGCAGGCCCATGCCATTGGCAAGGCCGATTGCGATGGCCTCTGCAAGGACATTGCCGCACTGAAATCCCGCGTAGCCGCGTTGGACGACAAGCTCAAACCCTTTACCAATTCTTAATAGCAGTGGCCCGGGTTTAATTGCGGTGACCAGGGTGTCGCTGCAGATACCGAGGTGTCGCCGCATTGAACCGATCGGTGCCGTTCCCGCTGTCGATACCGATCGGCTCACAGGGTTGCTCGCGGCGCCAGCCAAACTTAGAGCAAATTCACATCGCCGGCCCGGTGTGCCATCAACCCCAGTTCCTCACGATACAGAAGATTGCCAAGCCCAAGCACGACACTGGCGATGGTGGAATCGTCCCCCGGATTACGCCCCTGACCACAAGCCTCAGCTATTTCCGCCTTTAGCAGGTCCAGTAACCGAATGACCAGATCCAGTGTGCTGAAATCGTCAGGGGGGCGGAGCATGCCTTCACGGGCATAATCCTGCGCCTCCCGAACCACCGACGACTGGAGCTCGGAAAGGCCCGAATGGATGAGCTGATTGATGGAGTCGTAGCGCTGTTCACGCTCCAGGCGCAGCGCTTC
This sequence comes from Marinobacter sp. SS21, assembly GCF_028369065.1. Lineage (GTDB taxonomy): Bacteria > Pseudomonadota > Gammaproteobacteria > Pseudomonadales > Oleiphilaceae > Marinobacter. The sequence continues at coordinate 158,916 of NZ_JAQNDA010000002.1, read as the reverse complement.
CATGCAGATTTCATCTGCGTGGTTGGCGCTTTGTTCGCCGCGCACCATACCAGCCAGGTGAAAGTCGACTTCGCCTTCCTCACGCTGGCGGGCCAACTCATCAAGCAAGTGCTGTCGAGCCTGGGGAAGGTATTGGCTAACCGCCTGATTTCGGGCATGAAGCAGATCATCCTGAGAGATCAGATTAACCAGACTGGTCAGCACCCTTGCCCACTGCAGAAGCTCCGGCCACAAGTCCGGCCCCAGGGAGGCCGGATGCACCGGCAAATTCCGGCCCAGCGACCGGGCTTGAAAAAAAAGACGGGTAATTTCATTCTCGGGAAGTCCGGATTTGGCAATAACGGCCTCAACCCCCATCCGCTCCAGTTCACGCAACAGAGCGGGGATCAACAGCAGCACATAATGCTGTGCACCGGCAGATGGCAAGGACATCGCACCTCCTGGTTGGGCCTACCAAGACAGCGTGGATAATTGCGGAGCAGATAGCTACAGCATAGCACTCCCGCCCTGCCAATGCGTCGACCTGACCGCACACCGACATCCGCGAGGCTGGTTCAAAGATCGACAGCACCCTGGCGGGATCGTTCGGGCATGGCGAACTGCGGGGCCTGAGACGGATACCAGCCGGGGCCAGGGACCGCCTTCGGTCAGGATTCAGGCCCTTTTTCCGGCTCTGCGCTCTGAGGGGTGCCATGTCTGGCCGAGCGGCCGGTCAGAACCGTGGCGAGCGCTGCGGTGCGTTCGCGTACCTGCTGTTCCAGGGTTTCATTCAGGGTTTGCAGCTCTCGGGTCCGGGTGGAAACCCGGCGCTCAAGACTGGCATTAGCTTCCAGCAGGTAATCCGTGAGGCGGTTGAAGGCGACTGCCAGGTCATGAATTTCCTTGCCATTTTTTCGATTGACCGTTGCCCGCAGACGGTGCTCCCCGGCCAGTATTCGGCCAGCTTCTGTTGCCAGGTTAACCACTGGGCGTGCAATGGCATTGGCGATCACCACCCCGAGCGCCACCGCGACGATAATCAACGCAGCCGCCAGGATCATAATGACATTCTGATAACGGCGGATGGGGGCAAGAATCTCCGGCCGGTCTATTTTTACCGCCAGGCCCCATTGCCACTTAGGGAGATAACGTATGGCCGCCATGGTGGCCTGGCCACGGTAATCCATCACCTCCTCAATAAGCCCCTCCTCTCCGGTCAACGCCAGTCGCAATGCCTTGGGTTCCTGGGCGAAGTCGTGAACCGGCGTCAGGCTTGCCTCCGGCAGGTGACGAAGCGGGGTCAGATAGATAGCCTCGCCCTGGTGATCGTACGCCGCCAGCAGGATCTCTCCCGTCGAACCCAGTCCGGTGTAATCGCTGGTCGCCTGAATCAGCTCATCGGCGGACAACAGCACCCAGACATGGCCAATCGTTTCGCCATCCAGTAGCAGAGGTGCCTGTAGCTGGGCATAAAAAAGGCCATCCGCATCCCGCATTATCCGCACCGGTGCCGAGTCGCCAGCGTCCAGATCAACCCGCTCAACCATGCTGCTGTGTGCGAGCCCGGTCTCGGTAAGCAAATCGCCGTTGGCAGGGCCGATCGCAATGCCCCTGACGGCACGCACCGCGTTCCTGGCATCGCCGATGATGCGCTGAACCCGCAACAAGGCCTGAGGGTTTCCTGACACCAGATATTCCCGCAGGCTGATGCGCAGCTGAGTCCGACTGGCGATCAAGGCCACTCGGTCCTGCCAGGCAAGCAGGATTGCGCTGATCTTGTCCTGCTCATGATTTGCAACAGCGTTTAAACGATCCTCCAGGGAGCTGTGAAGAATTTGCCGCCCCCCCAGGAAGACCAACACACTGAAGGTTACGATGGCAACACAGACCAGGCCGATACACGCGGCGATCACCCGTTGATAAATGGACATTCCGGTCACTCCCTCGACACTCGGTTCCCTGGCCGAATTCTGGCCTGCTCTCAATAAACAAACCGCGAACCAATCGTTAGTATTAGCACAGAGTTGGAAAAACGACAGTATTGCCGCCAGGGAGCCACGAAATAACGGCGCTTGGTCAATGCCAGTACTTAGTCAATACCACCATTGCCACAACCGCATCGTTCGCATCCTATTTAATAAACGGGCAGAATGAGGGGTCTGCTACCGTGCCTGGATAACGACCGCGAGGCCTTATGAATTCAACCATCGAATTGCTTCAGTCACACCGTTCCATCCGCAAATTCAGCGATCGGAAGATTCCACAGGATCTGTTCGAGGCGCTCATTCGCAGCGGTCAAAGCGCTGCCACCTCAAACCATGTTCAGGCCTATACCATTATCCGTGTCGTCGATGCCGACAATCGTCGCACGCTGGCAGAGTTGTCCGGCGGCCAGGCCTACGTGGCCGATTGTTCGGATTTCCTGGTGTTCTGTGCCGATATGAAACGCTCCACCGACGCGGCCGAACGCGCCGGGGCCGAGGTCATCCGCGGCATGACCGAGCAGTTGCTGGTCGCGAGCATTGATACCGCGCTGATGGCCCAGAATGTGGCAGTGGCGGCGGAGTCGGTGGGCATTGGGCTCTGTTACATCGGTGGCATTCGAAACAACCCGGCCGAGGTCAGCGAATTGCTCCGACTGCCGGACCACGTCTATCCGGTGTTTGGCATGTGCCTGGGCTACCCGGAGCAGGACCCGGAGGTTAAACCCCGGTTGCCGCTCGCATCCATTCTCAAGCAGGACTACTACCAGGATGAACAGGACCGCGCCCACATCGCCGAGTTCGACAACACCATGCGCCAGTATTACCTGGCGCGCACCGGGGGCAACAAGGACACCAGCTGGTCGGAGCAGCTCAAACCACTGTTTACCTCCAAGCTGCGTCCCCATATGCGCGACTTTTTGAAGGGCCGGGGCTTCGAGATGAAGTAGCAGCACCTCAGGCGCCAGTGCTGAAGGCGCCCGAAAACACCTGCTCGAAAAACGCCAACACCCGGTGCCAGCTGTCTTCCGCGGCCCCCGCGTCGTACCTGGCCCGCAACGGCGACAGTCCGCCCAACTTCTTGAACGTGAAGCTCTGGTGGTTATTCATGAAGGAATGCCCCACGTTGTCGTAGGTTTTGATGTCGTGGGGTACACCCAAGGCGTCCAGGTGACTGGCCAGCCGGTCGCCATGGTGGCCATAGATCAAGTCGCGCCGTCCCCAGCCACCCACTGCCGGGCAAATGCCCTTGAGAGCCTCGGCGTGGCGGGGAATCCCGCCGTAAAAGGGAGCCACCACCTGCACCGGGGCCCGGCTGGCATAAAGTACGGCAAAACGCCCACCCATGCAGAAACCCATCACGCCAACCTGGGTAATCGTCTCGTCACGCTGCGCCAGTAACCACAACCGGCATGCCTCCAGCTGTTCGAATGCCTGCCCTGCGCCGGTTTCGTGGGCTTTCAGGGTTTTCACCACACACAGCGGCTTGCTGCCCGGCAGATCGTACAGATCGGGAATCAGCACCGAATAGCCACGCTTGACGAGCCGTTGGCCGATACGCGCCATATCCTCGGTGTACCCGAAGATATCGTGGACGGCGATAATGCCGGCTTGATGGGGGTTGGGGCTGTCCGGCCGGAGCCAGCGAGCCCGCATGGGGTGGCCGTTAGGTAAAGTAATGGCGATCTGCTGTTCAGTCATGGCGTGCCCATTGCGCGTTGATTGTCCAAGCACTTGAGTATCCAACAAGACAGTATCCCCGATCCAGGGACACCGCCACCAGACTCACATGGGGCCTCTGAACACCGCCTGGTCTGGAAACTGTATCGCTGTTGAAGCTGACGCGGAATCCCGTGCCACAGCGCAAATTTCAGGTGGCGTTTTATGGATAGATTTCAACGGCTAGCCAGGCAGCTTTCCTGGTGCTCGACGGCATGTCCAAATTTTATACACCTGTGCAACTGCCATTTTTTCAATCCATTGAATTCATGAGCTTTTGTTCGTTGGCATAGAATATGCGCAAGATATTGAGCTGTACCCACCCAGTTTCTGCGTTTCTGCGTTTCCACAAAGCAGTTCCTGGTAACAAACAGGAGTAGACCGTGCTGCAAGCGGCCACCTCCGGCCCACGCCTCCTCAGCTTTCGACGAGGCCTCGATAAAGGAGGATCCACAGATGTTATATTCACTCAAACGGCCAGGTCTTGGCCTGTCGTTGTTTCTGTCCCCCCTACTCTCCGCTCCCCTGTTCGCCGACGCTCCTTGCAATGAGTTGGGCGAATGTAAGGTGATCATCGAAATCAACGCCTCCGACGGCGACATCGGCTTCCATGTGCTGTTCGATGCCGAAGGCTGGCGCCAAGCCAAGATCATGGGGCCTGACGGTTCACAACTCTTTCATGAAATCGCCTCGTCCCACCTGCGGGACCAACTCTTGACGGAAAACTTCTTCGAAAGTAGCGAACCGGTGTGTGAAGACGAGTTGGCCGAAGAGGAGGATGACGAAGTTGTAACGCTCCCCGAGTTTCTCGCACGTTTTCCGGCCGGTTTCTATGAGTTTCGGCTGAAACTTGAGAACGGCGGCGAACTGGCGGGCAGTACCATTCTGACCCATAGCATTCCCGCCGCCCCCGCCGACGTGGACTTCGACGGCTCGGAAATCTCCTGGAGTTACGGCGATGATCTGGGGGAATGCACCACCGTGCCAGACCTGTTCATGCCGACACCGGAGGGCGGTATCGCCGGTTATGAGGTGGTAATGGAGCCGGACGACGATGCCTGGTCCGCCTTCACCTTCTCGGTACGGGTGCCCGCAACGGTCAATGCCCTGACCGTGCCCAGCGAATACCTGGCGGCCTTGCCCGCCGACCTGCCACTGAAAGTGGAGGTGGGTGCCATCGAGCTGCGACCCAACGGCTCGTTTGGCAACCAGACTTTCTCGGAGGAAGACGGGTTCTGCAACAACGAAGACCAGGAACTGTGTCCGGAAGAAGAGGAGGAGGAATAATCCTCTCGGCCACGCTGGCAACGGCGCCATAACTGGCCAGGGTGCGAAAGTGACCGCATCCTGGCCGGCGAGCCTGGAATCCGCTGGCGAGTTGCAGTTACAACGCCTGTAGATAGTTTTGCGCTTTTAATCTCACCATCTGCTGACGGATCCAGCTGGCCCGATTCAAGACATAAGGCGACGCATTGGCCGCGTTCAGCACCTTGGGGTTGGGCAACACCGCAGCCAGTCGGGCCGCCTGGTTTGGCGACAGCTGCCGCGCGGGCACACCGAAATAAGCCAGACTGGCCGCTTCCACTCCGTAAATGCCCGGACCAAACTCCGCAATATTCAGATACACCTCCAACACCCGGCTTTTGCTCCAGAGCGTCTCCAGGCTCAGGGCCAGCCCGGCCTCCATGACTTTGCGCACAAGGCTGCGGCCATTCCATAGAAACAGGTTCTTGGCGGTCTGCTGGGTGATGGTGCTGGCGCCACGCAGGTCTCCACCCTCGTAATACTCCGAAACGGCCTGTTGGATGGCGCTGACATCCACCCCCCAATGGTGGGGGAATCGCTGGTCTTCGCTGGCAATCACCGCCAGTCGCATCGAGGGAGAAATCGCTTCCAGCGCGACCCACTCCTGCTGTACCGGCCGGTCTGGATGGGCCAGTGTGTATGACGCCATGAACGCCGTGGTGGGTGGGTTAATAAAACGCAACAGCAGCACGACCGAAAGGATCAACACCACAACGCCAGCCAGCAGCTGCAGCAGCCGTCGCCGGAGCTGGCCAATCAGTGTCGTCGCCGCCATCACTCATGCCTTTGCTGAGGGAGCCTATGAATAGCTCCGAATCGTCTCTGGGCGCCCTCCGGGGCGTTCGGCGCCAGTTTAGCGAATTTCCGAGACCAACCCGGTTACAAATTGGCAAGCCGGTGGTGGCGAGTTGTTCTGTCGATTGCAGGCGGTATTCAGCGAGCCTCAAGGTTCCAGCGGCGGATTTCGACTGGGTGCGGGAACCCCATGGAGCCGATAGATTTCGTTGATTTCGCCTCGGTCCCGCATCAACCGAACGACCTGTTGGATGTCCTGGTAATGGCGGGCCATGGGCGATGCAAGCGGAATACTGAAGTAGCGTTCATTGACGAAGTACTCGACATACTCCAGCTGTGTCAGGCGAGGATTGGAGAAATACAGATCCGGTTCATGGAAGGAGCTGGTGACCACTACGTCGAGTCGGTTGTGAAGCAACATATTGATGAGCTGATCAGGCTCGGTGGCATAAAACACATCGAGCCCCTGGGCGGTATTGAATTGTTCAGAGTAAAAGCTTTCTCTCAGGGCCCCAATGCGATACTGGAACAGGTCGTCAAAACTGGCCACCCGAATGGTACTGGCGGCTCGGGCAAAGTAATAGACCGAGCGGCTACGGCTGCCGTAATGAATTGGAAGCAGGTAGCTTTCCCGGGCCAGCGCCATAGAGTGAACCGGGAGAATATCCACCGCTCCCCGCTGAGCCATATACAAGGTCCGGGCCCAAGGCACCGACACCCATTCGACCTGATGACCGGTGTAGGCCAGGGCCCGTTCGATGACTTCCGCCCCTGGGCCCGCACAGCGCATGCCCAAGGGATTAAGCTCGGGAAGCCGGTCCCGGCAATGGCCTATGAACAACTCGGCGCTCGCCATTAATGGCAAGATGGCCAGGAGCACCGCCACCGCTATCCCGTATTTCGCTGCTTTCATCCAAAAGTTGACCCACAAGTTCGCCATGGAGCCTCAGTTTGCCTGCGATTCGCGGTAGCAGCCACCGGAATTGAGGCGTCCGCCGACCACCGAATCCATTCACACCGTTTCCATACAATGAAAACTGAAGTTGCGGTCTCGGTCGGTCCAGGTCTGCCGCCGCAGGAATCCCGCCTCCAGCGCCAGGGTTTCAAATCCCTCAACGCTGTATTTATAGGAATTCTCGGTGTGTATGGTCTCCCCCTTATGGAAGACCAGTGTCTGTCCAGCCACCTCCATGGTGTGGCTTTGCTGACATTCCAGGTGCATCTCGATACGGTTCTGGTCTTTGTTGTAGAACGCGAGGTGACGGAAACGGTCCAGGTCGAAGGGACGCTTCAAAATCCGGCCGATGTGGTTGAGCAGGTTCAGGTTAAAACGAGCGGTAACGCCTTGGGCGTCGTTGTACGCCGCATGCAACCGCTCTGGACGCTTGATCAGATCCACCCCGATCAACAACTTGCCGTGAGGGCCCAGCATACGATGGAGGTTTTTCAGCAACTGCACCGCCTCCCCCCGTTCAAAGTTGCCAATGGTGGAACCGGGGAAAAATGCCGACTTGGGTGCCTCAGGCACGGACGCGGGCATCCGGTCCAGACTGGTAAAGTCCGCACACACGGCATGCACTACCAGCTCGGGAAAATCCCGTTGCAACTGGTACGCAGCCCGTTCCAGGTAATACTCGGAGATTTCGATGGGCGCGTAGCTTGCGGGCAGGTAGTGCTGCAGGAGCATCTTGATCTTGTCACTGCTGCCGCTACCTGGCTCCACCAGCATGGTGTCCCTCGTTAAATAGCGACAGATCGCCCGCCCCTGCTGCTCGAGAATACTGCGCTCGGCGCGGGTGACATAGTATTCCTGCAACTCGGTGATCTGATCGAACAGACGACTTCCCGCCTCATCATAGAAGTACTTGGGTGAGACGGACTTGCGGGTTGCCAGGAGTCCGCTGAGGATTTCCTCACGCTGGTCCACCAACGGCGGTTTGACGTTGTGAAAATGAAGCCCGCTGGCGGGCTTCTGGGACTGTTCCTGTGCATCACTGACTCGGGAGTGCACACTGCCTCCTTACAGGTCGTAGGCTAACCGTATGCCACTGAACTGCCAACGGTCTCTGGGGTAAAAGAAATTGCGGTAGGTGGCGCGAATATGGTCTGCCGGGGTTGCCACTGAGCCGCCACGCAGCACCATCTGGTTCAGCATGAACTTGCCATTGTATTCCCCGAGGGCACCAGCCTGGGCCCGATAGCCCGGGTAGGCGCTGTAGGCGCTCTGCGTCCACTCCCAGACGGCGCCATAGAGCTGTCGTGGTTGCGGTTGGTTGGCCGGAGGCGCGAGCGGATGGTGGCAAAGGCGGTTCCACAGCTGCCCTGCCGGTGCTACCCCCGCGGCCGCCTGTTCCCATTCTGATTCCCTGCACAGGCGCAGGTTTTTCCAGGCCGCAAATGCCTGCGCCTCGTACAGGCTGACATGGCACACCGGCGCGGCCGGGTCGACTTCCAGCTCACCATGTAGGGTGAAGGCAACATAGCGCTGTCCCTCTCGGCGCCAGTACAGCGGCATCCGCCACTGCTCTGACTGCACCGTAGCCCAGCCATCGGAATGCCACCAGGCTGGCGTTCGGTAACCGCCGGCCTCAATGAACTCAATATACTCGCCGTTGCTTACCAGCCGGTTCGCCAACCCAAACGGGGCCCGCCAGACCCGGTGCCGTGGCCCTTCGTTGTCATAACAGAAGCCGCCGACAGAGTCAGCCTGGCCGCCGGCCCGGCCGCAGCCCATCTCTCCGTCCCCCCCCGGAAATTCGCTGAAGGTCAACGGCGAGGCCTGACTAGCCGGTATGGGGGTATCGTTGTATACCGGAGCCAGCGGATTCAGCGACAGACAGTATTTGAGGTCCGTCAGCATCAGTTCCTGATGCTGCTGTTCATGATTCAGGCCCAAGATGAGTCGGTGACAGAGTTCGGCGCAGTCCGCCGTCCCAGGACTTTCCAGCAACCCCAATACGCACTCATCCACCATCTGCCGGTAAGCGCTGACTTCCCGTACCGTGGGCCGGGACAGCAGGTGACGCCGGGGCCGGGGATACTGCTTGCCAACGGCGTTGTAATAGGAGTTGAACAGGTACTCAAAGCAATCATTGAAGGATTGGTAACCGGCGTGGAACGGTTTGAGGACAAAGGTTTCGAAAAACCAGGTGGTATGGGCTAAATGCCACTTCAAAGGGCTGGTATCGGGCATCCCCTGAAGACACAGATCCTCTGGCTCCAGGCCAGCACACAGCGTCTCACTTTGACGTCGGACCTTGCAGTAGTGGGCACGAATTTCCGCGGCAAGTTCATCCATAACGAGGCGTCTTATTGTTCCGGGCGTCTGATTAAGATAGATCAAAATTCAGCAGCACACGCAAACGCCAGCTGTGCGCCGGCACCAACACTCACCCACTTCGGCTATTGGACGCTGGGACCTTCCGCAACCACATCACCGACCATCAGGACCCGATTGTGACCATGTCGTCTGGCCTCATACAGTGCGTTATCGGCCCGACGGATCAAGCCATCTCCCGTGGCGGCGTGGTCCGGGTACACCACGCCGCCGAAGGTGCAGGTCACCGCAATCGCCGTTCCATCCGCCAGCGGGATCGGCAGCTCAGCAATCACCCGTCGCAAGCGCCCAGCCGAATCGCGACATTGATCCGGGCCACAGTGGGGCATGATCACCACAAACTTCGCACCACTATAGCGGCAGACGGCATCCACCTGGCGTACCGTCGCCTGAAGGTGGCCGCCAACCAGTTTCAGGACCTCATCCCCCTGCTGATGACCATAGCTGTCATTAACGCCCTTGAAATGATCGATTTCCAGCAGGATCAGGCAAAACTGATCAGCAAAGCGCTGCGCCCGAAGCAGCTCCTGCCGCAGCGCCTGTTCAAAGTAGCGGCGATTATTGAGCCCCGTCAGCCGGTCGCTAACGGACGTTGCCGCCAGTTCTTGTTGTTGACTGACGAGGCTGTCCCTCAGGGTGTTCAGGGTGTCCGCTACCTCAGCCACGTCCTTGGGCATACGCACCTCGATGCGATGATCCTGATCGCCCTGCGCCAGCCGCACCGCCCCCGTTGACACACGGTTGAAGTTCTCGATCAGCACACGATGGATGATCCAGAGCCCCAAAGCGCCCACCAGCAGTGCGGATAACCCGCCCGTCAGCGCCCAGGCATCCATTCTCTCCACCGCCGCCAGGACACGCTGGTGGACGGCATTGTTCTCGCTTCGAATGCCCTGATGAAGTTGGCCCAATTCGTTGCCAAACCGATCAAAAGCCCGACTGATACGGGCCCGCTGCAGGACAACCCCCTCAACACGCCCGTCGGCCCCTTCGGCAGAGGCGCCCTCCAACAAACGGGAGACATCCAGAAAGCTGCGCTCGATGCGATTCAGCGGTTGCAGGGCCGGGCTCTGCTGGGAAGTCACAGTAACCAGTGGCTGGACAATGTCACGGTGGAGGCGGGCGTAACCCAGCGTTGCCAGCAGCCATACGGGCAGCATGACCATCGCCAGGCCCACGACTAACCAGAATCTGAGGGAGCGCTGTTGCCAAAACGAGCGAAGTGTATCCATACCGACGTTACCCAGTTCCTTGGTACGAATAAGGTATAGACAAGATTGACGGGAGCCGCTACTACCTTGGCCAGGAAAGCCGTTCAGCGGCTGAGCGGATCTCGCGCCAGCAGTTCCTGCAGCATGCTGTAACTCAGCCCCCAAATGCAGTAATCCTGGTAGCGACAGCAGGGCAGCCCGACCGTGCCCACCGGAGTACGAAAGGGACGCCGGGACTGATGTTCCGGCGCGGCAAGGTGCTCCAGCGGAATCCACACCAGCCGTTGCACCTCATGATTCAGTAACGGCTCCTCCGGCCCATGCCACTCGTAGACATAGGGTGTGACCACCATGGGCCGCCAACGGCTGTGATGGCGGGTAATCAGGTCGGACAAGCGGGCCTGGAAGCGGCCATACCGCAACAGGTTCAGCCCGGTCTCCTCCAGGGTTTCCCGCTCGGCGGTGGCGCGCGGTCCGGCATCGTCCGGCTGCATGCGACCGCCGGGAAATGCCATGTCACCGGACCAGGGGTCCCCTTCCCGTTGTGCTCGTTGGATGAACAGCAATTCGGAACGTCCAGAACCTGGAAGCCGACGCTGAATCAGCGCCACCGATGCCCGGCTCAGGCGCTGGCGGAAGGGTATTTTATGGGGCCGCAAGGCGGGCCAGTTCATTTTCACCGTTTATGGAAACCTTCTCGGGCAGACATCTGACAACAGAGGACAGTCAGCCACAGAATGAGCCGGGTCGCAAGGAGTGGACTGGCACCTCATGCGACCAGGAGTCAGTCTCTCGTCTTCTTGGCGGGAGACTGACCTCAGGTTACCCCCAGGCTCAGTTGCCCTGGTCGGCAATGTAGTCGGTGATTGCGGCGTAGAACTCCATCTCATCGAAGGTATCAGGGCCCACACCGATGACATCCAGATGATCCTGATTGATGACATACTGGAGGGAGGTCATCTGCTCCGGTTGCGACAGGTGGTTCAGGTTATCGACATAACCGTGATCTGTTCGCAGATGCACCTGGTCGAGATAGCCAAATGCTTCCTCATAGTCCAGGCGATGCCCCATCTGTTGGGAGTTGATTCCCACCAGGCCATCATCATCCCGGTTGCCAGGGTTACCGTCGCCCTGACCGGCAGCGCCATCGCCATTGCAGTCGTCGTTGCAATAGCCATCGCCATCGATGTCATGAATACCATTGGACACCAGCCACAATGCCGGGTTCACCGAGAGCCCATTCTGGGCCGTCAACAGCGAGGCGATGTCCTTGGCGTAGGTCGTACTGGCCGGATACTTCTCATTGAAGGCCTTCATGCCGGTAATGACGCCATCGTCTTCATAGTCGTCGAACACCAGCTGCTTGGCGCCGGCGATGGCGTCGTTGCCGGCACCATAGACCACGTTACCGTAGTAATTGGCCAACATCTCCACCAGCTGATACCGGTAATTGTCCAGGAGTTCCTTGGCGGTCGGAGAACCCCGGTGCGGAGAGGACAGACTGATCATGCTCTGGACAACCCGGTATCCCTTACGCTCATGCAACAGCCGGGCGGCCTTGCGCATATCGATGCCGCCCTGGGAGTGGCCTACCACATTGATGTGGGTCGCCCCCGTGCTGGCCATGTAACTTTCGATGTTATCCGCCAGCTGGGCACCCCGAACCTCGGAAGATTCAAACGGCGTCACCGAGGAAATGTAGCTTTGCTGGTTCGCGTCGATGTCAGCGTTACAGGTTAATTCGAACAGCGAATCACAGGGGTCGAGAACGAAGACGCCGTAGTCGTCACCCCAGTAATCGTACCCGAGAATATTGTCAAATCCGGCCATTCCATGGGCAAACACTATCGGGTGTTGAGTCTTGCTCGCGCTTCCAGCGAGCGCAGCTTGGCTGATGCCGAATGCCAGGGTGGCGCCCAGCAGAACGTTGGCGATGCGTTGTGGCATGATGATTGACCTCTTGTATTTATTGTAGGTATTGCTAGTCCACGACCGGAACCGATCAGATTTTAACCATACTAAGAACAAAAAGTGGAAAAAAATGATGAAGGCGTCATATTTTTTGAACAAAACCATAACTGGGCTAACGGCGGCGCTTTTGGTGGCGGTAGCGATTTGGCAGCTGACGGTTATTGACCCGCCCCCAGAGCCCGCCCCGCAGAGCGTCGAAGCCAACAGGCCAGACGCCCCGCCACCGGATTCCGCCCCCAGCTGGCCAGCTCCGCAAGGACAGGTGGCTGCGACCAGCGACCCCGAACTGGAGCTGGTGATCTATCTGCAGGAGCGGTACGGCGCCACCATCGAGCATGGGCACAGTCAGGTGAAGGCGATCGAAAAACTGGCCGGCTACCTGAGGAGCCGCTATCCGGACGACTGGGAAGAGCGCCTACGGGGCATGCTGAGCCTGGCCTTTCCTGACAGAGTGGACGAGCTGATGGCCATGCATTCCCGCATGACCGGCTACAGTGCCTGGCTGGAAAGCGAACGGCAGAACCTGCAAGCGTTGTCGCCCGAGGACCGCCTGCAGCTGTTATGGGAAATGCGTCGCAGCTTTTTTGGCGATGCCGCCGAAGAGATTTGGGCCGAAACGCTCAGGAACCAACAGGTCAGCGATGCCCTCACTGAGCTTGGCAACCTGCCCCCGGACAGCGGATTCCGGGATCAAACCCAGCATTACCTCAATGCCCTGAGTAGCGCCTACGGAGCACAAACCGACACGGTGATGGCTCTGCGGCGACAGGAACTGGCCGACCGTTTCCTGTCCTCTGATGCCGTACAAGCCCGGTTACATGATATGCCCGCCGAGCAGCGCCGGGAACAGCTTGCGGATTTCCGCCGCGCTCTGGGCATGGACGAAGACGCCGTGGCCCGCTGGCAGGCTCTGGATGCTCAGCGGGACCGTCGCCGACAAATTGGAATGGACTACATGTCGAAACGGCAACAGCTTCAGCAACAGTACAGCGGAGCCGAGTTCCAGAGCCGGCTCCGCAACCTGCAGCAAAACCAGTTCGGCGCGGAGGCCGAGATCATTCGCAATGAGGAACAGTCCGGCTATTACCGATTTACCGAACCACAGGTATACGGCCTGAACTGAGCGAACCCGGCCACCCGGTGGCAACGGGTAGCCGGGGCCCATTTACTCAGCCGCTGGTGTAAGCACCCGATACCACCGCCCGGCCCGGACGGAGGTTGTCGAGCGCCAGAGCGCCGCTGCCGAGCATCACCTGGACCACGGCCAGCGCCACCAGCACCAACGGATATTCCCAGCCGCCACCACTATTGGTAAACAGCCAACCATTGCCCAGATGGGCCCAGGTGGCGCCCAGCAACACCGGGATCAGTACCAACGCGGCCAGCCGGGTCTGGTACCCCAGTATCAAGGCCAGGCCCGCCAGTGCCTCCACCGTGAACACCAGATAAGCCAGGGGCCCCGGCAGGCCGATGGATTCGAAGAACTGCGCGGTGCCCGGCAAGGTAAACACCACCAGTTTCAGGTACAGGCTGTGGGCGACCATGACCAGGCCAAGCACCGTGCGAAGTATCATTGCGGCCCATTCCGGACGATGTAATGCGTTCATGTCATAACTCCTCTGTGGTTTGTGGGAGATAGACTCTCACTTGCTCTTACGCAAGTTAATTCGCAATAATCACAAACCGACTTTGCAGATACGCAAGATCAAAACATGGACTGGAACGGACTCAAGAGCTTTCTCGCCATTGCCCAAACCGGGTCACTGGCGGCTGCCGCCAGATTATTAGGGGTCAATCACTCCACCATGTTTCGACGCCTGAAGGCGTTCGAGGCCGAGATCGGCGGTCGATTGTTCGATAAGATCGACCAGCGTTACGTGTTAACGGCGATGGGAGAAGAGCTGCTCGAACAGGGGCAGGCGATTGCCGACCGTTTCGAACAGATCGAACGGCGCATCGCCGGCAAGGACATTCAGCCGCAGGGGACCGTCAGGATTACCGCGCCGTACAACCTGGCCTGTCGGTATCTGCCGCAAGCGTTGGCGGATTTCCGGCAATCCTATCCCGACATCCACATCGAGCTGCTGTCCAGCAATCTGGAGATCAACATGAATTCCAGGCAGGCTGACATCGCGGTACGGGCGACGTCAGCGCCCCCCGAGCACCTCATTGGCCGCAAGGTGGGCAGCATTCCCTGGAGTGTGTTCGGCAGCCCCGCTTATCGACTCCGCTTCGACCACCCCGGCAGCCCCGACCAGTTGAGCCGTCACTGGCTCATTGGCGGCAGTGGCGCCATGGCCAACCTACCGGCCTTCACCTGGCTCGACAGACAGCTTGGGCAGCGGATCGTCGCTCGCAGCGACGAGCTGACCGCCATGTCGTACCTGGCGGAAACCGGTCACGGCCTGGCCTTCCTGCCTGATGATCAGGCCCGTTATGGGCTTGAGCGCCTGTTTGCCTGCCCCGCCGCTCCAGCCAGTGAGCTCTGGCTGCTGACCCATCCCGACTTGCGACGGGTGGAGCGAATCCGGCTGGTTATGCAACACCTTACCGAAACCTTCGGTCGCTGGGCGTTCTGATTCCGGCTCGGGACGTGAGGCCACAGTATTCGCCGCAATTCGACACAGATCGCTTCTTTCCACCGTGGAAGGCTCTATACTTGCGGCCAGGACCACGCCAACCTGGTGGTCGACTTGAGGAAATGACAGGATTTCAAGGGTTCGCGATGACAGGCGGAAAGAGCTTCTTTTTCCCAACGCTAATCACTGCG
Source organism: Marinobacter sp. SS21 (assembly GCF_028369065.1). Classification (GTDB taxonomy): domain Bacteria; phylum Pseudomonadota; class Gammaproteobacteria; order Pseudomonadales; family Oleiphilaceae; genus Marinobacter. The sequence continues at coordinate 143,847 of NZ_JAQNDA010000002.1, read as the reverse complement.
CTGACGCTGCTGGTGGTCTCGGCATCCACGCTTGCCGATAATATCCGGCGCATTGAGCACCCCGACGGCTCGGTGGAGTTCACCAACGTCGGCAGCAACCAGCCACTGGCCTCGTCCAGCAATGCCACCGTCTACCGTTACCAGGACAACAACGGCGTCATTTCCTACAGCGGCCATCGTCCCACCGACGCCAGCTACGATGTCATTCGCTTCCATTGCTACGCCTGCAATCCCGCGTCCACCGTCAACTGGCTGACCACGCCACTGTTCCACACCCGGTATCGGGACGAGATTCTGGAAGCGGCCATTGAGTACGAAGTGGACCCCGCCCTGGTGCGAGCGGTGATCCATGCCGAATCGGCCTTCAATGCCGGCGCCGTTTCGCCCAAGGGAGCCCAGGGTCTGATGCAGCTCATGCCCGCGACCGCCCAGGAACTGGAGGTGGCGGACGCCCTCAATGCCGCGCAGAACATTCGCGGCGGCGTGCTCTACCTGTCCCGCATGCTGGACAGGTTCGATAACGACGTCACCCTCGCCACCGCCGCCTACAACGCTGGCCCCGGCGCCGTTAGCCGCTACGGCGGTATTCCGCCTTACGCCGAAACCCGGGCCTACGTCGAGCGGGTGGGCATCCTGCATCGCAGATATGGGTCGCGGTAGCCACTGAACCCAGGCCTTCCGTGAGCCAGCGATTCAATGGGACCGCCGGCCTGCAGCAGCGCCCTTCCCCGGTTCAGGCAGAGACGCCGTGAGCCCGCAACACCTCTACGAACGTCTCCGGCTCGGGCCGGACCCGGTAATTGTCGGTCAGATCGGCGAACAGGATCGTGCCCTGGGCGTCGGTAATCAGTACCGTGGGCATGACGGTATCGCTGTCATAACCCAGTGCCTCCAGGCCTTTTGGCAGCCCGTTCTCGGCGTCGATACCGAGCGCCTGGGCAGCGCGATTGTCGGCATCCACCAGGAAACGGAACGGCACCTGAAACTTCGCCGCCAGGCTGCGGGTATTGTCGTGAGGCTGGGGGCTGATCAACGCCACGGTAACGCCCAGCTCGGCGAGCGCCTGATACTGGCCGGCCACTTCCTTGATCTGGGCCATGCACAGCGGGCACCAGTTCCCGCGGTAGAAGATCAACAGCGCGGGCTGGCCCAGGAATTCCGAGGAAGAGACCCCATGGCCATCCTCATCCTGCAGGGTGAATGCCGGCAAGCGTTCGCCCACCTGCAGCAAGCCTGTTCGGGTGTCCCGCTGGAACCGGGAATACCAATACACGTAAATCGCCACACCGACACCACCGATCAGGGCGCTGTAACCCAATTGCAGCATCAGCATCTCGCCCGACCACCCCAAGGCGAGCGTGAGCGCCGTGCCCGCCCAGGCGGCAGCCTGGTATCCGGCCAGGTTGGCACTGGTTCTCGCCACATCCGACAGGAACAGCCGCAGGAAGAAAAACACCATCGGCCAGGTGGCCAGCGCCACGCCGCTCCAGCCGCTGAGCGGCCCTTCGGCCCACAGGCCCAGCAGACCGTGTCCCGCGGCCAGGGCCAGCAGCGTCAGGTAGGCAGAAATAAACAGGGATTTGGATCGATTGCTCATCTTGGAGTTTCCTAATCAAGGGTGTTCAGGGCAGTTGCGATGGTATCCCGCAACAATGCCTCGCTTTGACCTTCGCGCACCACGACCCGCAGGCCGCGGACCACCGTCATGAAGAATGCCGCCAGCTGTCGCGGGTCCTTGTCCCGCGCCAGCGAGCCGTTCGCCACCGCCTGTTCGAAGCAGTGCTCAAGCGCCTGTTCCACCTTGCGAAGCTGTGCGCTGGCGAAAGTTGCCAGCTCATCGTCCAGCCCGGACTGTTCAAGCACCGTGTTGACCAGCAGGCAACCCAACCGGCGTTGCTCCTCCGGCAGCACGAAGAACACCAGTTCGAAGAACTGCCGTACAGATTGCCGGGGGTCGCCACCGCTGCGCAGGGGCAGGCATGCCGCTTCCGACAGTCGGGCAAAGTGCCCCAGGGCCTGGAGGAACAAGGCGCGCTTGTCGCCAAAGGTGGCGTAGAGACTGCTTCGGCTCAGTCCGGTGCAGTCGAGAATCTGCTGAACCGAGGTGCCCTCGTAACCCTGCTGCCAAAACAGCTGGGTGACTTCAGCCAGCGCCTTTTGCTTGTTGAAGGAGACAGGTCTCATCGTGATTCCAGACGTGGGATTACAGGCTTAGTTTTGGAACGATCATTCCAATACTACATGAAAAGAACGATCGTTCCAATACTTTCGAGCCGGACCATCCGTGACCCTGAGGCTTGCAACACGACAATCGCAATGGACAAGCGAAACGACCAGAGAGTTGAATCGACGGCGTTACTCCGGGAGCCGCTGGCGCTGCAGATAGGCCTGCAGCAGAAAGGGGTGGACCACCAGAGTGTACAAACACAGCACCAGGGCCAGGCACAACAGGTATTCGCGATACACGTAGTCTTCCGGCAACATCAGGATCAACGCGGCAGAAACCGCACCACGCAGTCCACCCAACACCAGGACGTGTTGCCAGCCGGCAGGCAGGTGCACCCGCCCTGCCCGCATCAGCGCACTGCCACCATAAATCACCACCACCCGGGCCAGAACCAACACCAGGATGATGCCGGGAATCAACCAGCTGAACGGGAATTCGTGCCGGCCCACGGTGACGCCCAACGCAAAGAACAGGATGCCACCGGCCAGCTGATTCAGATAATCCCAAAAGCCCACAAACAGCTCCGGTGGCTGGAGGGAATCGGTCGGCGCGCCATCGCTGGCCGCTGGCGGGCGCTCGCCACGCCCGCGGACGAACATGAACACCCAGGCCGCAAACATCACCGTCACCACCCCGGACACGTGCAGGCCCCGCTCTGCCAACAGGAAGCCGCCATACACCAGTGCCAGCGTGATGGAGAGGCCGGGAAACTGGTTCTTGACCCGCCACAGCCGGATCAGATGAGCCGCGCACCAGCCCAGAACCGCCCCCAGCACAACTGCCACCACCATGGTCCAGGCGAACATTTGCGCGGCCGACGTCACGGTGAGGGATTCCATGTTGATGGCCAAGGTCGCCATACTGAAAAACAGCACGATGGCGGTGCCGTCGTTGAACAGCGATTCACCTTCAATCAGCACCGCAAGCCTCTCGGGCACGGTAAAGCGCTGGAAGATTGCCGACACGGCGGAGGGGTCGGTAGCCGCGACCGCCGAGGCAAACAGCAAGGCGTCCGCCAGCGGCAACGATGTCAGCGCGTACAGCGGCAATCCAATCAAAGCCATGGTGGTGACGACGCCAATCGTGGCAAAAAACAGGATGGGAACGAGCTGGGATTTCAGTTGACGGGGCGGCAGGGAGCGGGCACTGGCAAACACCAGCACCGGCAGCAACAACAGGATGACCAGATCTGGGGAAACTTCCAGCAACGGCAAGGCCGGGAATGACGACCAAAGCTCACCGTAGACCAAACCGACAAGCAGGATCCAGGATTCCGCCGGCAAGCGGGAGTGACGACTGAACACCCTCAACGCAGCCAGCGCCAGCAGCAGAACCGCGAACCCGCCCAGCGTCTCCGCCAGGTTACCGTGAACGTCAACCAAAGGCGCTTCCTCTCGCGAAACTCTGAACGGCCATCACCTATTGGGCAAGCGGAACCAGCACTGCAACGGCTCCGACCCGAGTCGACTACGCGTGCACGGAAAGGTGGGCGCGGACCAGCCTGGCCTGAATATCGAGCCAGCTCTGCACATTCTTTTCTGAGAAGGGCTTGGCGATAAAATAGCCCTGCCCAACATCCGCGCCCATTTCCGACAGGGCGAACAGGGTTTCCAGGTCTTCGATACCTTCGGCCACGGTGGTCATGTTCAGTCCCTTCGCCAGCGCCAGAATACTGCCAACAATGTGCCGGTCTCGACCATTGCGACCAATACTCTTGACGAAGGACTGATCGATCTTGAGTTCATCGGCGCTGATGTGCTTGAAGAACTCGAAACTGGAGTAGCCGGTGCCGAAATCGTCAATCGAAATGCGAACCCCCACCTCGTTCCTGAGTTTGTCGCAAATGTACTTTGTCCGTTCCATATCCTTCATGAAAACGGTCTCGGTGATTTCCAGCGTCAGCCTCGACGGCGCCACCCCCCAGATACTCAACGCATTGGCGACCTCCCTGATCAGCCGATCTTCATCGAAACAGGCGCCCGAAATATTCACGCTGGTGCTCGGCTGATCATACTTATCGCCCAGGGCCTGAAGTTGTCTCAGCGCGTTATTGATGATCCACTTGGTCAAGGGAAAGATGAGGTTCGACGTTTCGGCATAGCCAATAAATACATCGGGTGGCACCAGTTCCGTGTCCTGCTTCCAGCGAATCAGGGCCTCGAACGACACGCACCTACCCCGTCGCAGTTCCACCTGCGGCTGGAGATACAATTCAAAATCTCCGACTTCCAGCGCGTGACTCAAGCCACTGTAGAGGTCGTAATCCGGTACGCCTGCATCCTGGGCGGGATCGACGATCATCCTTCTGGCGGAGCCCTGACTCGCAATCGCCAAGGCCCGCTCGGCACTCTGGCACAGATCCGTCGCGCTTTGCCCCTGGCTGTCCACATAACTCATTCCAATTTGGGGCAACATATACAGGTTCTTTTGTCCGAGGGAATACTCCTCCATCAGTGCCGTTTCCAGCTTGGCACAGGCCAGCTCCAGGATCTCGTGACCCACCAGAAAAGGGAGAATCAGCGCAAATTCGTTGCACCCGGTGCGGACCAGGCACTCGTCCGACTTGGCGATCTGCTGAAGCCGGCTGTAGGCTTCCGCCAATAGCAAGTCACCGGCTTCGTAACCGTAGTGCAGATTGTTCTCCCTCAGGTTTCGGAATTTGATGAAGGCCAGGCCGATGCACCGCGAGTGATTGAGGGACTGGGTGACGTGGCGCTGCAACAGCGCGATGAATGCTTGCCTCGGACAGATATCCAGCATGGTCCCGCCTTCAGATGTAGTATTCGTCAGGATCGATACCGTAGGCCTCATTGGGTAACGACTTTTCGATGTGGCACACACCCTCGGAATCGGCGTCCTGTCGCGCCAGGTCCACAATCCTGACCGGATTAACCGGGCGCTTGTCCTTATCCAGCACGATCATCACCCTCGGTCGCAGACGGTTCTCCCGGCCGGTCGCCACCACGATGGCCACACTGCCGTCCGAAAGCTCGATCAACGTCCCGGCCGGATAAATGCCAATGGACTGGATAAATTCCTCCACCAGCTCCTTCTGGAATTCCAGGTCGCGCCATTCGTAGAGTTTTTTGATGGCTTCACTGGAGGACAGCGGACGGCGATAGGGTCGAATCGAGGTGATGGCATCGAAGCAGTCGGCCAGCCCGACGATGCGGGCGAACACCGGAATATCAGACCCGCTCAATCCCTCGGGATAGCCCTGCCCTTGATGGCGCTCGTGGTGGTAGAGCACGATGTTGCGAATGGTGTCGGTAATGCCTTCGCTGTTGTTCAAAATCTCGATGCCCTTGGTCACATGGCACTTCACCTGATTAAACTCCGCTTCGGTCAGGTGGTCGGGTTTCTCGAGAATGGTCGACGGGATATCGATCTTGCCCACGTCTGCCAACAACGCGCCAATGGCCAGTGCTGACAGCTGGTTTCGCGGCAGGCCCAGCTGGCGCCCAATGGCGACGGACCAGATGGACACGCTCATGGCGTGCCGATAGATGTACCCGCCTTGATGTTTCAGGCGGGTTAACCAGATCATCGCATCCGGGTTCCGGATGACGCTATCCACCATGGGGTCCAGGATTTGCCTGATCTGCGTCAGATCCAACGACTGACCGTTCGTCAGATCATCGAATACCTCCGACAACGTCGATGAGAGCGTGTTTTTGATGCACTTGGCGTTTTCCAGCTCTTCGGCAAACTCGACGGTCTGCGAATAGCGTCCCGGTTTGCTGGATGACAATTCAGACTGCAGTGGCTTGGTGGGCACCTGCTTCGGCTTAATCTCAATCCCGTTGTACGCCATCGAATCTGGCAGGGTTTCACGATCGACATACACGTAGTTGCAGTACTTCTTCAGCGTTGCTATGTCTTGCTCACCAAAGATCGTGATCCCCTGAATCTGGAAGGGGGTCTCCAGCCAGGGCCGATCCAGATGGGCGACGAACATGCCCGGTTGCAAGTCATCGACGCTGATCGCGACGGATTCTCGGTCCATCTTCCACTCCACACAATGAGTCCAGACCTAAAGAGGCCGCGTGAAAACTATTGCGCTTGGTTCTGCGACAGTCGGGCGACAACGACGATCCAGCCGCAAGGCACCGACGTCAATGAAGGGCCATGCGGCAGGGTCTTCACAACCCTATCCGATATCAGCTTAGTCCATTGTGGCGCGCGGTAAACGGTCGGCAACCGTTTTTAGCGGAAGGAGGGCGGCAGACGCTGACATCGCTGGCCCAAGGATGTGGCGAGAATGAGGAGCACGCCCCGGAAACGTTCTTCCGGGGCGTTGGCTTGCGACACCAGAACCGATGGGTTATTCGGAGGCGGCAATCAGGCTCGCATTGCCACCGGCGGCGGTGGTGTCAACACAGAGGTGACGTTCCAGCACGAAGCGCTGGGCCAGTGCCGGCTCGGTGATCAGCGGCAACAAGGCACCCTCACGCCGGGCCAACGCGACCCGGTATTGCTTCAGTAGCTCGTGTTCGGCCTCACTGACGACCGCCGCAAACCCGGTCGCCGTCGCCAGCGCCTCGGGCTCCAGCAGTCCCTCGCCCCCAACAACGGGCAGTCCTGCCTTGGCGGCCTGGGCGACAAACCTGCCGCAGCCCGGAGCAATCACTACCACCTGGTTGCCCTGAGACAGCGCCATAGCCGCCTGGGCCAGCGCCGACTCCGCCGTCGGCCCGAGACACAGAATCACCCCGCGGGCGTGGTTCGACAGCCGGTTCAGCTCACCGGTCGGTCCCGGCATGTCTTCTGCCGTGGCGTCGAGGGCCACCGGCACCTCGCCAAAGATCGGTCGCAGCACCTCGGCGCGACTGGCCGCCGGCAACGCCGGGCGCCCTGCCAGACTGTCGATCAGGGTCTGCAGCCGGCCGGCCTTGACCACCACGGCCTCCGGCTCGGCAGCCAAGGCCCGGAACGGAGCTGTCAGGAAACGCCGAACGTAGTGCGGTCCGCCAGCCTTGGGGCCGGTGCCCGACAAACCCTCACCGCCGAACGGCTGGGAGCCGACAATCGCGCCGATCTGGTTGCGGTTGACATAGGTATTGCCGACCTGAATTCGACGGGTCACCCGCGCCACCCGGTGATCAACCCGACTGTGGATACCAAAGGTCAGGCCATAGCCCTTGGCGTTGATGTCGTCGATCACGGTATCCAGCTCCCGGGCCTCGAAGGTGGCCACGTGCAACACCGGGCCGAAGATTTCCTCTTCCAGCTCGGCGATACCGTCGACACGAATCACCGTGGGCGCAACAAACAGCCCGGTTTCCGGCACCGGCACCTGCTTCAGCACCCGGTCACGCCGGGCAAACCGCTCGCAATGGGCAACAATACGGTCCCGGGCGGCCTGGTCGATCACCGGCCCAACGTCGGTGGACAGCAGCCAGGGGTTGCCGACAGCCAGCTCGTCCATCGCGCCAAACAGCATCTCCAGCAAATGATCGGCGATGTCTTGCTGCACGTACAGCATGCGCAAGGCGGAACAACGCTGACCGGCGCTCTGGAACGACGACGCCAGCACATCCCGCACCACCTGTTCCGGCAACGCGGTGGAATCGACAATCATCGCGTTAAGGCCTCCGGTCTCCGCCACCAGCGGCGCGTCCGGTGCCAGCTTGTCGGCCATGACCCGGCTGATGCGCTGGGCGGTGGCGGTGGAGCCGGTGAAGCACACGCCGGCGATGCGGGGGTCCGAGGTCAGCGCCGCACCCACGGTAGCGCCAGTGCCCGGCAGCAGCTGAATGGCTGATTTGGGTATGCCGGCCTCATGCATCAACTCGACGGCACGGGCCGCGATCAGCGCAGTCTGTTCCGCCGGCTTGGCAAGCACCACATTGCCCGCCGCCAGACCGGCCAGCACCTGACCGGCAAAAATCGCCAGCGGAAAGTTCCACGGAGAGATGCAGCACAGGATGCCGCGAGCCTCGCCGCTGCCCTGATTACGAATGCCCTCATTGGCGTAGAAGTGGGCGAAATCCACCGCCTCGCGGATCTCGGCGATGGCGTCCAGCAACGATTTGCCGGCCTCGCGGGTGGCCAGTGCGAACAACTCGTCGGCGTGGGCCTCGAACAGGTCACCGACCTTCCGCAAACGCTGCGCCCGTTCTTCCGCCGACATCCGGGACCAGGTCTGGAAACCCTCCCGGGCGGCCACGATGGCGGTTTCGATGTCCGCCGGGGACGCCTGGACCACATGCCCCACCAGATCGTCGGGGTCGGCCGGGTTGCGAATCACTTGCACTTCCGTGCCTACGGGCTCGGCGGCCAGCACCGGCCCGCCTTTCCAGCGATGGCGACGGAACGTGCCCCGCCCCTGCTCGATGGCGGCCACCGTGATCGGATCGGTGATGTCCCAGCCCTTGGCGTTGCGACGGTGGGCGCCGAACAGCTCGGCGGGACGAACGATGGCCGAGCTGGCAATCGCGTCACCCAGCGCCATCACCGCATCAATCGGATCCCGGGCAATGTCTTCCGGGGTGATGCGGGTGTCCACGATCTGGTTCACGAACGAGCTGTTGGCACCGTTTTCCAGCAACCGGCGCACCAGATAGGCCAGCAGGTCGCGATGGGCCCCAACCGGCGCGTAGATCCGGCAGGGCACCCCACTCTCGCGGATCACCTGATCATGCAGCGATTCGCCCATGCCGTGCAGACGCTGAAATTCGTAACAGTCGCGCCCCTTGGCCAACTCCAGAATGGCGGAAACCGAATGGGCGTTGTGGGTGGCGAACTGGGGGTAGATGCGGTCAGTCATCGCCAGCAGTTTCTTCGCGCAGGTCAGGTAGGAGACGTCGCTGCAGGCCTTGCGGGTAAACACCGGGAAGCCAGCCAGCCCCATCACCTGGGCTCGCTTGATTTCGGCATCCCAATAGGCACCTTTCACCAGTCGCACCATGATGCGGCGATCCAGCTGCTCGGACAGCGCGTACAGCCAGTCCAGTACATGGGAGGCGCGCTTGCCAAACGCCTGCACCACCACACCGAAGCCGTCCCAACCCGCCAGTTCGGGATCGGCCAGCACCGCTTCGATAACGTCCAGGGACAGGTCCAGCCGGTCCGCCTCCTCGGCATCAATATTGAACCCCATGTTGGCAGCCCGGGCCATCCGCGCCAGCTCCAGCGCGCGCGGCACCAGTTCGGTCATGACCCGATCCTTCTGGCCGTACTCGTAGCGGGCATGCAGGGCCGAGAGTTTCACCGAGATGCCTGGATTCTTGCGCACGTCGCCGGTACAGGCCGAGGCCAGACGCCCGATGGCGTCGGCATAGGCCCGGTGGTAACGCCGCGCATCGGCATCGGTGCGGGCGGCTTCCCCCAGCATGTCGTAGGAATAGGTGTAGCCCCGGGCCATGTTGCCCTTGGCCTGCGCCTGGGCCTCATCAATATCACGCCCGAGCACAAACTGACGGCCCATTTCCTTCATGGCACGAGCGGCTACGGTGCGAACCACCGGCTCACCCAGGCGCTTGATCAGCTTGCGCAGGGTATCGCCCACGCTGTGGCGCTCGGAGTCCTTGAGCAAATTGCTGGTCATCAGCAACGCCAGCGTGGTGGAGTTGATCAGCGAAGACGAGGCCTTCCCCAAGTGCGCACCCCAGTTGCCGGAGGTGATCTTGTCCTCTATCAGCGCATGGATGGTCATGTTGTCGGGCACGCGCAACAGGGCTTCGGCCAGGCACATCAGCGCCACCCCCTCCTTGGTGGTGAGGCCATACTCCGCCAGGAACTTCTCCATGATGGTCGGACGGGCGTTGGCCCGGACACTGCGCACCAGATCGGCGGCACGGGCCGAGATGGCCGCGCGCTCGGCCTGTGAAAGCTGAGCCCCAGCAATCAGTTCATGAATCACCTTGTGCTCGTCTGCCAGGTAGTCATCGCGGATCGCGTTACGGCATTCGTTTAGTACGGGAGTCACTGACGGCTGTGGTCTCATAGCGTTAACCTCATCGTTGTTTGTCGCTCTGACGGGCATTTTACCCAGCCCGAAAAAGGCTTTTTCCCTTTTAACCAGAGTCAGGCAATATGTTTGATCTTTTGTTTTTCACAAAAAGTTAATATCGAACTAGCCTGCAATTAAAAACAGACCTTTTACCTTCCATCGATCGATATAACAGCCCCACGGCGCGCTCAACCCGCCGTTGAGGCCAGCTCCCGCAATACACCGTGGGCGACCGAGAAAATGGCGCAATCCACCTCGTTCGCCGCCTGCATATCCGCCAGCATGCGCTGCCATCGTCCCAACTGGGACTTTTTGTCGGTGCGCCAAACCTCAAGCAATTGCTCAGGCGTGACCGACTCGGCCTGCGCGTCGGCTCCGGAGCGGAACACACTGGAGGTGAGATGCCGCAACTGGCGGTCCAGCTCGTCCCGGTAATGCGCGGTAGCCAGCTTCTGCCAGTGTCCCTGCGCCGGAAACACCCGCATCTGCTGATCGAGCCAGGTCAGGTCGAGGCTCTCGCCCAAGCTGAAATAGACCCAGGCAACCGAGTCCAGACCCTGTTCAAGGCGGAGCGCCACTTCAATCACATCCAACAGCCAGTAACGGCTGCCCGCCGAGGCACAACACGCCGCGAGCCGATCCGGCACGCCACTTTCCCGGTACTGGTCATAACGCTCAAGCCAGCGACTGGCCGGCACCACCGCACGCAGGCTTTCCACCGACTCGAGCACCTGGTTCAGCGCCGAACCGTAACGTTGCTGACATAGCACCGGGTCCAGTCCGCCCTGGCGATTGCGTAGCAACCAGTTGGTGGCACGGGTTACCAGACGAATCAGATCCCGGAACAGGTCCAGCTGGACGTCCGCGGCAATCTCGCCATCCAGGGCCTCAATGGCACGCCACTGACTTTCGATGCCGTAGATGCGGGAGGCAATCCAGTAAGCGCCCGCGATCTCTTCGCAACTGGCCTGGGTTGCCCGCTGCATCTCGTCCAGCCAGGTGATGCCCATGCGGTTGACCAGCTCGTTCGCCATCTGAGTGGCGGTGATTTCCGCCTTCAGGGGATGGTCGTTCACCGCGGCCGGATAGGCCGCCAACAGGGACTCGGGAAAGGCCGAATGCAACGCCGCCCGGAAGCGCTCGTCGTGGACGATGGCGGTGCCGAGCAATGACTGCTTAAGCTCGATCTTGGCATAGGAGATCAACACCGACAGTTCGGGGCGGGTCAGTCCCGCTCCACGTTCCCTGCGTTCCTGCAGCGCCTCGTCGCTTGGCAGGAATTCCAGACTACGGTCCAGCCTGCCCTCACTTTCCAGTCGGCGCATCAGACGCTGGTACGGATCGACGCCAGCCGCCGCAGCGGCCTCGGCAATGGTCAACGCCAGGGCCTGGCGATAGTTGTTCCGCAGCACCAGCTCGCTCACCTCCGCGGTCATCTCCCGCAACCTCCGGTTGCGCTGCTCCAGCGTCAATAGGCCCTGATGCACCTGGTCATTGAGCAGGATCTTGATGTTCACCTCGTGATCGGAACAGTCCACCCCACCCGCGTTGTCGATAAAGTCACTGTTGACGGCACCGCCCTCACGGGAAAAGCCAATCCGTGCCAGTTGGGTAAAGCCGAGGTTGCCGCCTTCGCCCAGCACCTGACAGCGCAACTCATGGCTGTCCACACGCACGCCATCATTGGCCTTGTCACCGACCTGTTCATGGGTTTCCGCCGCTGACTTCACGTAGGTACCAATGCCGCCATTCCAGACCAACGACACCGGGGCTCGCAACAAGGCAGAAATTAGTTCGTTAGGAGTGAGCTGCGCGGCTTCTATTGCCAACGCCTTGGCCATTTGCGGTGAGATCGCAATGCTCTTGCTGGAACGGGAGAAGACGCCGCCGCCCGCGCTGATCGCCGTGCGATCGTAGTCGGCCCAGCTGGAGCCTGGCGCGCTAAAGAGTCGTTCGCGTTCAACAAAGGCCCGGGCGGCGTCCGGCTGCGGATCGATAAAGATGTGCTGATGATTAAACGCACCAACCAGCCGGATCGTCTCAGATAGCAACATGCCGTTGCCAAAGACGTCGCCGGACATGTCGCCAATGCCGACCACGGTAAACGCATCGGACTGGGTATTCAGGCCGCGCTCCAGGAAGTGTCGTTTAACCGACTCCCAGGCACCACGGGCGGTGATGCCCATTTTCTTGTGGTCGTAGCCCTCGCTGCCGCCGGACGCGAAGGCATCGCCGAGCCAGAAGCCATACGCCTGGGCCAGCCGGTTGGCGATGTCGGAGAAGGTCGCGGTGCCTTTGTCTGCGGCCACCACCAAATAGGTATCATCGTCGTCGTAACGAACCACCCTCGGCGGCGGCACCACGCGGCCGCCATCCAGATTGTCAGTCAGGTCCAGCAGCCCCCGGATGAACAACTGATAGCAGGCAATGCCCTCCTCCCGCAGGGACTCCCACCCCCCCTCCGGCGGCTGCTTGACGATAAAGCCACCCTTGGCCCCTTCTGGCACGATCACCGAGTTCTTGACCTGTTGCGCCTTGACCAGACCCAGGATTTCAGTGCGATAGTCCTCCACCCGATCAGACCAGCGCAGCCCGCCACGTGCCACCCGGCCAGCGCGAAGGTGCACGCCTTCCACCCGCGGGGAGTACACAAACACTTCAAACATCGGCCGGGGTTGCGGGATATCGGGAATCGCTCGCGGGTTGAGCTTCAGGGACAGGTAGGGCTTGGGCTCGCCGCCCTGACGCTGGAAAAAGTTAGTGCGCAGGGTGGCTTTGATCAGCACGAAGAAGCGCCGGAGTATGCGGTCATCATCCAGGCTGTCGACGTTCTCCAGCGACGACTGGAGTTCCTGCTCCAGGCGTTCGGCCTCCGCTGCCCGGCGGTCCGGCGACGGTAGATCCGGCTCGAAGCGTGCCCGAAACAGCGCCACCAGTTGATTGGTGATGTCGGCATGGCGAGCCAGGGCATCGGCAATAAACGGCTGACTGAAGCCAAAACGCAGCTGTTTGATGTAGCGGGCATAGGCCCGGAGCATCGCCACGTCCCGCCAGCCCAGACCGCAGGCCAGGATCAAACGGTTAAAGGCGTCGTTTTCTGCAAAGCCATTCCAGGTTTCCCGAAAGGCTACCTGCAGCAGCGGTTTGACCAATGCCAGCTCAGTTCCGCGAGGCGCGGTCTGGAGCTCCACAGTAAAGTCGCTGATGCCAAACGGCTGACCGTCTTCACGCATCACCCGATAGGGGTGCTCGTCGAGCACCCGCATGCCGAGATTTTCCAGCATTGGCACCACGTCGGACAGGATCACTGGCTCGCCCTGGCTGTATAGCTTGAAGTTCAGTGCCTGACCCGGCCGTTCCCCACAGGGGTTAAACTGCATCGACACGTCCGAACTCACCGAAATGGACTGCAGCATCCGAATGTCATGCACGGCTTCCGAGGCGGAGAATCGGGCCCGATAGGCCGGAGAGAAGCCGCTGCCAAACATCCGCGCCGCCCTGCTGCCCTCGGCCTGGCCGAGGGAACGCCGGAGCAGCGTGTGTAGATCGTCGTCCCAACAACGGGACTCCGCCATCACCTTGGCCAGCAGCTGTCTGAGATGGGCGGCGTCATCCGGCTGCAGCGTTTGATCCGGCAGCAGATCGGCGAGTTGTTCCAGCAAAGATTGTTGTAGTTGTGGGCGGGAATCGGTCATGGGGTGTCTCCGGCGTAGGCCAACTGGACGAGTGTCGGACCAGTATATCCAAGGCGCCAAAGTCGCTTTGACCATAACCTTTCAAATAGCAGGCATCTTCATTATATTGAGCAGATCATTTAGTCATATATCTCCCTGAGGAGCCCAATTTTGGTCGAACTGGACAGAATCGATCACTCCATACTTCGTGAGCTACAGAAGAACGGTCGCATTACCGTGACCGAGCTGGCTTCGCGGGTTGGTCTTTCCAAAACCCCCTGCCAAGTTCGCATGCGCCGTCTGGAGGAGCAGGGCTACATCACCGGTTACACTGCACTGGTTAACCAGACCAAGCTGGGACTCAGCCACATTGCGTTCGCCCAGGTCACCTTATCAGACACCAGCAGCAAGGCCCTGGCGGCCTTCAACCATGCCATCAGCCAGATCTCGGCCGTTGAGCAGTGCCACATGATTGCCGGCAATTTCGACTATCTGCTCAAGGTGCGGACCCGCAACATGGCGGAATACCGGCAGGTATTGGGGGAACAGATCAACGCCCTACCCCATGTCCTGCAGACCAGCACCTTTGTGGTGATGGAGAATGTGAAGGACAAAGGCTTGTAAAGCTCCGCCAGCAACTGAACGGCACCGACCCTGAGCGGTATTAACCCTGGCGGTGGTACAACTTTTTACATTTCAGTTCGCACTTAGTCCCAAAATGCATGACAACATACCCAGTCGGTAGCGCACCATAGACGGCGTTCCAGACTAAAGCGGCGCGCCGGAACTCCAGCCACTCGACAAGAAAATGGCCCCAGGCAGCACCGCAAAAAACTTAAAAAAACAACACTAAGGCCTTCTTATGACAATACGATCCCTGGATTTGGGAAGGCGTTCGGCTGCGTGTCAGACACTGGACAGTCGGCGTTCCAATGGCCACGGCCACTTCCCCGCCACCCGGCCCCTCCGGTCTCAGCCGTCGACTCGATTCTGGCGCAGCCTGCTGGCGATACCAGTCTGCGTCTCTCTGCTGGCCGGGTGTGGAGAAGAACAGCAAACCATGCTGACCGGCGATGGCGAAGCCAACACCCTGACATTCAGTTTTCCACTGGACGGTCAGGCCGCCGTACCCACGTCCACCCCGCTGATTCTGCGTTTCAACCATACCCTGGACGAAGACGCAGTGGATGACTTGACGCTAACATCCGCTCATGGCCCGGTTCCGCTGGAACTGGTGCGTCTGACGGAAGATCGCCAGGGCATCGTGTTCAAACCTGAGGCGGCACTGAGTTACAGCACCCCCTACACCCTGGACAATCCGTCGGGTGCCCTGTTCGAGCCGGAGATCCGTTTCACCACCGCTCCCGCCAGCGATGGCTTGCCGATTGACCAGACCGAAGGCACCGGGGCATTTCAGATCCTCCGCCGCATTCCAGACGGCAGCGCCAATCGCCCGGTCACCGACTTCTCGGCTTTGCGCCTGCAGCTGTCCGAACCGGTGGCCCCGGCATCGGTCCGTTACGGCGACACCATCAGCCTGCTGGACGCCAGCGGCAATCTGGTAGCAGCCCAGGTACTGGTTCAGGATCAGCGCATTACGGTCGATCCCCTGGCGCCGCTGGAGAGTGGCGGCCAGTATCGGCTGGACATCACCGATGGGGTCAAAAGCCGGATCGTGGGCACCGCCCTTGAGATACCCGCTGAAGGCTGGCAGTTTGTGGCGAGCGACACTCACCCCCGCGGCCTTCTAGCCCAAAGTACCCGTGACTCCAATGGCGGACGCCAGCGTTCGGACCTCTCCGGCCTGGGCTACAACTCGGTGGGATTGAGCTCCCTGCTACTGGGTGATGACACCGCCACCGAGGCCAGCGGTTCGGTGTTTGCCGAACTGGGGTACCTGCCGCGATTCGAGGGCAGCGGTCAGAGCATCCCGCTGCGCATCAGCCGCAATTCACTGATGCAGGGTAGCCACCTGAATGTGGTGGTGGCCGGAGCGCTGCCGGCAGGCTTTGGTTCCGGTAGCATTGACGTTCGCTTCCTCACCGACGCCAACGGCTTCATGCATCCCAACCCCTACAGCGATCTGACCAGTGCGCCACGGGTGATCGAACTGTACCTGGACCTGGCGCTGAGCACCGAAAACCCGGTGGCCAACGGCGCCTTTGCCCAACAGTTGCTGCACGTGCAACTGGTGGGCACTACCATGGTGGAAGACGGCCGCATGGTGATCGATGCGTATGGCGTGATCGAGCCCGAAGTGCTGGGCCTGGACCGGGCCTCGGGGCAAATCAGCTTCCGCCTGGAAGGCTATGCCAACCAGGCCGCCGAACCCAAGCCGGAGGAGTTTGGCGACACCATCGAGCCCGGCATCCGCAGCTGGGTTCCGGGCACAGACACCCAGGACACCATCCAGCCCGGCGATCCGCTGGTGGTGTTCTTTACCGAACCGATGCTGACCACCAGTCTGCATGAGCCGGGCAATGTGGTGCTGTTCAGCGATATCGACGGCGCCGGCAGCCAACGGGCAATGGACATCGAGTTGGTGAGCAATGGCTCGGCGCTGAAGATCGTCCCAGCAGAACCCCTGCAGCGCAACGTCAATTACACCCTGACCCTGAACAACCTGACCGATCTGGCCGGCAACCCGCTGCTGCCGACGACCCTGCCCTTTGCGCTGACCGGCACCGACATCTGGGCCGCCACCGACCAGGCGCCCTGGCCCCTGACCACCCTGCCCGGCTACCCCTGCGCCAAGACAGCGCCCAGCTTACCGGCCCATCAGGGCCAGTGTGCCGGAGGCAAAGCCTCGGAAGACCAATTGCCGGTGCCCAGCCACGCCAGCGACAAACCACTGCTGGTGCGGTTCTCCCAGGACATGGACCCATCCACCTTCATCGCCGGCGACACCGTGCGGGTGGAGATCCAGCGTGACGGCCTTTGGGAGTCGCTGCCCAGCTCCGATTACCTGCTGCACTTAACCCCACGCTCGCTGGAAATCGTACCGGTGGCGGGATGGGAAAGCGGCGCCCTGCATCGCTACACCCTGGCGTCCAACGTCAGCAACGCCGGCAGCATTATCCGCTCGCTGACCGGTAACCCACTGCAGACCCAGGTGCTCACCCAGGGGACCCGCGCCCTGGCGCAGCGAAACTTTGGCGGCCCGGATCTTATCAATCATTTTATTGCCACTGAGGTCGAGAACCAGCTCGCGCTGCCACTGCGCAACCTGCCCGCCACCGATGTCAATGGCAATCTGAATTACGACCTTGGCCATGAGCCGGGCTCAGAGACTGGCGAGTCCCTGCCCAACGCCATTGGGATGCAGGTGGCCAATGTGTCGTCGTTGGGGTCACGGACCTCGGTGGTCGAAGCCGGCCGCGTGGGCTGTTGGGTGCCAGGCTGGTGCCCGCAGAGCCAATACCTGTATCTGACCGCAGGACTCGACGCCATTATCCATGGCACGCCCAACGAACAGGGGCAACTGGATGTGGATATCCTGCCCACCATATTGTCCACCAGCGGCGCCGACCTTTGGGTGCAGATCGACACCTCGTTTATCGACTTGTTTCCGGACGTGATTCTGGATGTGGACCTGAGCCAGCACGAACGCATTCCCACCGGCCCCCTGTTCATGCGCATTCGCTACCATGAGGACGAAGCGGGCAATCCCATCCCCGCCAGGGGCTCACTCTATAACGACGACAGTGGCCAGCTGATGTTCAGCACCACGCTCGACGTCTACCTCGATGCACCCTACCTCAATCCAAGCCTGGGGCCGGCCAACCTCACCCATAACCTGCGCGGCTATGAGCTCAACGATCTGGTGATCACCGGCCCGGTGACCTTCCTGGAGGATGGCCGCATGCAGATTACCCTAAGCAACGAAGAGGCGATCAGCATCAACGCCGACGTCTGGGGCACCATCGAGATCAATGGTGAAACCACCGGCGGCCTGTGCGGCCTTTGGCCCTTCACCTATATTTGTGGCGGCATCGCCAACGTCGCGGTGAGCGCCGACACCCGGCTGCAGCTGGAGATTCCGCCAGGTAGTCTGCGGTTAAATTACCTGTCGCCGATTACCCAGTAGTCCACCCGCCGGCCGGAGCCGCCTGCTGGCCCCGGCCTCCCTGCACCAGACGGCGGGAATGTACCCGCCGTCTGCGCCGCAGCACCGCTACAGGTTCTGCGGCAGCAAGACCTCGTACACCATCCCCAAGCCATTGGTAAATCCGCCCCGGCCATCGCGACCACCGCGGTCGGAGGTAAAGTACATACGGCGACCATCGGGCGAGAACGCCACCCCGGCAATCTCGGAGGCGTCCTGCCCCACCACCTGGACAATGGGTTTGAGGGTGCGGTCCGGCAGTATGGCCACAATCTGCATATCGCCGCCATCCTCGGCCACCAGCACATCGCCCTGATTGGTAACAAACAGGTTGTCGACCCCGGACAGGATGTTATTGGGCGCTTCGGCGGTAGCCCGGTCGTAAATGATTTCAATGGTCTGATTGATCACATCAAGCGCCCAGATACGGTCATCGCCCTTGGTGGCGAAGTAGACGATACCGTTGAAGTACCAGACCCCCTCGCCACCATCGAAGACGGTGGATTCAGGGATGCGGTTCTCGTTCTGGGGTTGGTGGGGGTTACGGGCGTCGATCCAGCGGATCGGCTGGGGGGCCGTCAGGGCGCCGGCAACTCCGTCGCCGGCCACGGCCATCACTTGCAACCTTCCGGCTTGGAGCGCGGCCCGGTCTGCGCCTTCTGGCCAATCGGCGGGATCGGGAATCCAGCGATAGAAACGGCCGTCGGGCATGTCCTCGGTCAGGTAAAGCCGGCGCTGGTTGGGGTCGATGGCGATGGCTTCGTGGGAGAAGAAGCCCAGCGTCGGCCGGGCCAGGCCCTCCCCCGCCTGGAACGGGTCACATTCCCAGACCTGGCCATTGGGAAACTCCTCGCAGGACAACCAGGTCTGCCAGGGTGTGACGCACCCGGCGCAATTGAAGGTGGTGCCGCTCAGGATGGTATAGGAATCCACGATGGTGCCGTCCGGATCGAACACCAGGGTGCCGACCTGGGCCAGGCCAGGCACCAGCGCCTCGGCTGCGTTCGCCAGGCCCGACAGCGCCGGATAGAGGAAGCCGATGGTACCGATACCAGGTACTTCACTGTTACTGATGTAGATCCAGCCACCGTTGTCCCGAGGCACCACACCTGCGCCATCGGGAAACATATGCCAGGGCCGGTTGCCAATGCCACCGGTCTGGGGGCCTTCGGCCGCCATGCCGGTGGGCTGGGGCAACTCATGGTTGATGGCCACCACCCGGGTGGTGAAGCCGGCGGGCGACCGTACCCCATATCGGTCGGCCTCCTCCAGTGGCCCCAGATTGGCAAATCGGCCCGTTAGCGGCGCAGGCACCTCGGGAGGCAAGCCCGGGCCACCGGGCAGCGGTTTGTCCCCCGGTGCAATGGCCGAATCTGTCGTACCTGCGTCGCCACCGCAAGCACTCAGCCAGGCGGTGGATCCCACCGCCCCGGCGGTATAGAACATGGAGCGCAGGAACTCCCGCCGGTTCCAGCCACGAATGGCCATGTTTTTACCCTGAGCCTGGTTCAGGCTCGACGTCTTGGTCATGGTTGTCTCCAATTAACTGACTTGCACTGGAACCCGGGGCTGAAACAGCGCCGTGCGCACCGCACGCGGCGAAGACAGCGGGCGGTCCTGATAGATCTCACTGCTGCCGCTGTCTACGCCCACCACTTTGGTCTTGGCGGCATCCAGCTCGCCGAGCCGGTCCTGCTCGGTGGCACTGGCCACGTAGTAGTACTCGGCCTGGGCGCGCTCACGGGTCACATCCACCAACATATAGCCGCGGGACTTGAGTTCGACGTACTTCATGTGGGGATTGGCAATGCGTACCGCTGCCGCAGCGAGGTCAGCCCCGGTCTCACTGAGGAACGCCTCCAGCCCAGGAGAGGTCACCGAGGGCGTCACGAACTCGGCGGCCACCGGCGACGTCAAGGCACCGCCAATTAGTGAGCTGTCCCGGTAGATTTCGTTGGCCCAGGAGGTGTGAATGTCGCCGGTGAGGATGACGGTATTGTCGATGCCCTGTTCGTGCAGGGTGGTGAGAATTCGGTCGCGATCGGCAACGTAGCCATCCCACTGATCGACATTCAGCACCGCCAGCTGGTCGTTGAGCCGGGACGGCTGGGGCAAGCCCAGCGTGTCCGCCTCGATGAGGGTTCGTGCTACATTCAATTCGGCGAACATCACTTGCTGACCGATCATCCGCCACTGCGAGGTGGACGTGGTCAATCCCTCCTGCAGCCATTGCATCTGCTGTTCGCTGATCAGATGACGGTCTGGGTTATTGCGTTCGCCGGAGACTGGGTTGTCCACCTGGGCATCACGCCCCTCCAGGCGGGTGTCCAGCATGAACAGGTCCATCAGGTCGCCAAAGGCGAACCGGCGCCACAGGCGCTGGTTGTCCACCGGCAGCTGGCGTATGGGCATCCACTCGAAATAGGCGCGAATGGCCGCCACCTTGCGCTCCGTCCAGCTTCCCTCGCTGGCCTCGGTGTGGTTCTCCGCGCCGTCGCGGTAACTGTCGTTGGCGAATTCGTGATCGTCCCAAATGCAGATCATGGGGAGTTGCTGATGCACGCTCTGAAGCTCGCCGTCGGTCTTGTACTGGGCGTGGCGCTGACGGTAGTCGTCCAGGGACACCATTTCATGGGCGGGCTCAGGCTCCCGCCCGGGGAAACTGCCGTATTCGCCGGCACCGTATTCGTAGAGGTAGTCGCCCAGGTGGAGGACAAAGTCCAGGTCAGGTTGTTGCGCCACCGCCCGGTAGACGGAAAACAGGCCATGGGCGAAGTTGGAGCAGGACACCACCGCGAACCGGCTCCGCTGTGCCGGGGTACCGGCGGCCGGAAAGGTCCGGGTTCGGCCGACCGGCGAGCGCTCCGCGCCCACGCTGAACTGATAGTAGTACCAACTGTCCGGGGTCAGGCCATCGGCATCCACCTTGACACAGAAATCCCGCTCGGCGGTGGTTTCGCACTGGTAGCGATGGACCACGTCGCGCAGCTCGGGATCACGGCCGACCACCAGCTCCACCGCAACGGCGGCCACATTGCGTGGCAGATCAGCCGTCGGCGTCACCCGGGTCCACAGGATCACCCGGTCCGCCAGCGGGTCGCCGGAAGCGACGCCATGATTGAACGCTACCGGCACCGGCGCCGAAGGATCGCCGGGCACCACAGGCTCACTGTTGTCTCCTGGCCCGGCACGACCATCGGCGGTGCCCTTGCAGGCAACCAGCGTGGTACTGAGAGAGGCCGCCGCCAATCCTTTGAGCACGTTTCTTCGTCGATTATCCATGGTACTACCCCAACGCCTGACAGAAAGAAATGGGACAAACGTACACATAGAATGTGACAGTTTAACGTCATTTATCAAGAGGGAATGACAGGTTGTCACGATTCTGCCATTCAGAGCCCTTGTTTATTGCCTATACTTCCGGCATCAATGCCGATGTCCTGACAGAAGGACCACACACGACGATGCCTCGCCACAAGCCCAACATCTACCGCTGCCGGTTGTCCGGCCTGCTGATCGTCCTTGCATTGGCCGGCTGCTCGCTCCAGTCCCAGGGAGACATCTTACGTATCGGCACTTTCGCGGCGGAACCTCATGTCTTTGTCGGCCGGGATCAGCGCCCCTCCGGCGCGGGAGTGGAGTACTTCCGCATGGTGCTGCAACGGATGGGGATGGAGGACTTTGTGTTTCGGGATTACCCGATCTCACGGCTGCTCCATTCACTGGAGCACGGTGAGGTGGACATTGCGTTGTTCCTGGCCAGAACGCCGGAACGGGCGCGCAAGTTTCAGTACCCAAAAACCTCGCTCTATGCGGCCCAGGCTGGCATCGCGGTTCGTGACGAGTCGCCCCTGAGCCGAATCGAATCGATCGCCGACCTGGCCGGCTTTCGCATCGGCGTTTGGCAGGACGCCTACGTGTCACCGATCCTTGCCCATCACGGGCTGATCCAATCGCCGATCACCGGAGGCAATTCGGTGGAACGCAATTTGCGCCGGTTACTGACCAATCGGATCGATGCCACCTACAACCCGGACATCGAGGTGCTGCGTTTTAAGGTGCACCAGCTGGGCCTGGAGGATCAGATCAGACTGCTGCCGCTGCCAGAACCCCCAACCCAGGCCTATCCGGTGTTTTCCAAGGCCGTGGCGGCCGCCTTGATTCCACGCTACGAATTGGCCATTCGCTCCGGCCAACTGCCAGACTACCGATCGTTTCTGGACCGTTATACGCGGGAAGCCACACACGCCCCCCAAGCCGCCACGAAGCCCTCTCGATATCCCTGCCAACGTGGGAGTACGTGCTAGAATCCCGCCACCACTTCCCAGCAGCCGGCCACCCTGATTCATGCTCGATGTAAAATCACTCACAACCGACCTCATCCGGGCCGACCAGCTTCGGGTTCTTGCCGGCGAACGGGTGCTGGTGCAAGGGCCGTCCGGGTCCGGAAAAACCCATTTTCTGCGGGCGCTTGCCGACCTCGTCCCCTGGCAGGGGCACCTCGTGCTGGATCAGCAATCGAGCCTCGACGTCAGCGCCCCGCAATGGCGTCAACAGGTGATGCTGGTGGCGGCAGACAGCCATTGGTGGCATCACCGGGTGTCCGAGCATTTTCACTCGCCGGAAACGGCGCCGCTGAGCCACATCGGGCTCAGCGAAGCCATTCTCAGCCGCGATCCCCAGCAACTGTCCAGCGGCGAGAAACAACGCCTGGCCCTGCTGAGAGCCCTGGACCGATCACCCAAGGTGCTGCTGCTCGATGAACCCTGCGCCAACCTGGATTCCGACACCACCCTGCTGGTGGAGGCGTTACTGACGGACTGGTGCCGCCATCATCAGGGCCACTTGATTATGACCAGCCATGACCCCGCCCAGCGCGAACGCCTGGCGGACCGGCACTGGCGCATTCTGGATGGTGAGGTGACCGAGACAGGAGCAACAACCCGTGAATGGACCTGAACTCAGTCTGCTCGACCTGGGCCTCGCCGCGTTGATTGTGGTGGCGGTGGCCGGTTTTGTACGGCCCATGAGCAAACGCAGTGCCAACGGTCTGCTGATTGGCATGGCCCGCATGAGCCTGCAACTTGCCTTGATCGGGCTGATCCTGAAGGCGTTGTTTGACAACATCACGGTGTGGTGGGTGCTGTTGGTTGCCGCAGTCATGCTACTTGCCGCCGGCCGCGAGGTGATGGCCCGACAGCACTACCGCAGACACCGCCTGGGGGAATGGCGGGACGGTATGTTCGCCATGGCCATCGGCTCCTTCACACTGACCCTGCTGGCGCTGTTGGTGATGATCGGCCACGATCCGTGGTATCACCCACGTTTCGCCATCCCCTTCCTGGGCATGATGCTGGGCAACACCATGACCGCCATCGCCCTGACCATCAGCCGGATTCTCGAAGGCGCCCATCAGCAACGGACCATCCTGGAACAGCGGCTGGCGCTTGGCGAACCCTGGCCACAAGCCTGCCAAGACATCCGCCGCGACGGCATTCGCCAGGGCCTGATCCCGGTGATCAACATGATGGCCGCCAGTGGCATCGTCAGCCTGCCCGGCATGATGACCGGGCAACTGCTGGCCGGTGCCGACCCCATCAGCGCAGTCAGCTACCAGATCCTGATCATCCTGCTGATCGCCGCCGGTACCGGCATCGGCATCCTGGTCGCCTCGCAGCTGACCTTGCGCCAGCTGTTTGATGAGCGGCACCGGTTGCGGCTGGACCGCTATGTCGAAGATCGCGAACACTAACGAAACCGACGTTAGGGGCCATCAAACTGTCTACCCGGCTTGAGACATCAGCCAGAAACTGACGGGAAGCGCAGCGACATACAGCCAGAGGCCAAAGAGGGTGTGAGTCAGCAGACTTTTCAGTCGCGCCTGTGTCGGATTCGGGGTACGCGACGCGGCAAACCCCAGGCCTAACAGAGGCTGCATGACCAGGAGCGGAAACAGCACTGTTCCAATCCCCACCCATAGCGCGATCGCCAAAGTAGGCTGTTCGAGCCACTGTCCCGCTGTGGCGATCACCGGCACAAAGGCGAAGGCGACACCAATCAGGTAATGCGCCGCCCAGCCCACTGCGCACTCCGCCGGCTTTGGCTCTGCGCGGGCAATGTGCGGATGCCGGAACTGTCCCTCCGGCATATACAGCAACCAGCGTCCCACCAAACAAAAATCCAGTGAGGTCGTTTTGAATACCCGGCGCTGGATCACACCCCAGACATCCATCAACAAGGTGGCGCCAATACCCACCAAGACTGATCCCCAAAGATAGGACATTTCCATCGAGAGTCTCCTCGTCCTGCCCCCTTATGGAGCCACCCAGGCCCCGTTGAACCGTGTTTCAGGACTGCTTCCCATCGCAAACAAGCAGCGCCACCAACTTTCTCACCAGGGGAGTGACCATGATGATGGTGGGCAGCGCGACTGCAAACGCAAACAGCCAAGCCTTCAGCCAAATGGCCACAAGGTGGTCAACCAGGCCAACGTTAAACGCGGAAATGACCAGTGACATGATTCCCGACATCAGCAGGGACATGAAAAACGAAAACACGTAGGACGAGTACTTCACCGGTATCACGCGGCAATCTCCTGTCGGTTACTGTAGTGCGTTCATGATAAGCTCAATTTCATAATCAAAAATACATCTATAATTTAGAATCTATATTTCGATAATGAAATCATGATGGATGACATTGCCCTGTTCGTTCACATCGTTCAGCAGGGTGACCTTTCGAGTGCCGGACGCTACCTTGGCCTGCCGTTGGCCACGGTAACCCGGCGACTGCAAAAGCTGGAGCATCAGCTTGGCTGCCGCCTGCTGAACCGCTCTGCACGTCGGTGTGTGCTCACTCAGGAAGGAGAGATTCACTATCAGGCCTATGCCAGCCTGGTAGAACAGTTCGAACAGACCCAGCGCCGGCTCAGCGAAGACATGACCCAATTGCGCGGTCACCTTAAGGTCCTGGCGCCCACCAATATATCCCACGGTTTTTTCCGGTCCATGTGGCTGGGTTTCACCCGAGCCCACTCCGACATTCAGCTGGAACTGATCGTCAGCAACCAGCGAGAGGATCTGGTGAACAGCAAAGCGGATTTGGCCATCCGCATTGGCCCGCAGCCGGATTCCCAGCTCTACCAGCAAAGGCTGGGGCAAATCGACAAGATCGTCGTCGCTGCGCCCGCTTACCTGGCGCAACATGGCGAGCCAAAGACGCCGTCTGATCTGAAGGCGCACCGCATCATTGGCACCACACTGGTGTCCAGGTGGAAACTCAGCCATGCAGAAACAGGCGCCGGCCAGGAGATTTACCCCCGGTACAACGCCACCTTCAACGACACCGGTCTGGCCAAGTACCTGGTGTGCGATGGGCAGGGTGTCGCCCTGCTCCCGACCACCGAGGTCAAGCCTGAACTCGATTCTGGTGAGCTGGTGCGAGTTCTACCCCAATGGCTGGGCGAGCCTCGGGAAATATTTCTGATCTGGCCCAGCGGGAAACTGCTCAACGCTCGTGCCCGGTGCCTCAAGACCTATTTGTTGGATTACATCCAGCGCAACTTGCACTGAGCCCGGCTGAACGGGCCCATGAAGTGCCGGCTCCGGGTTACAGCCCAAGGCTCGGCTTCAGGCTTCGTCTGGGCCGGAACGCCCGATCGTCAATGCGCAGAGCCGCATCCATGATCACGCCGTTTTTTGGCTGTTGCCGCCGCAGCTTCAGTGCCCGGCCGAAAACCGCTAACTGACTGATATTTTGGCTAGCCGGATTCGAATCACCGTCTACTATTGCAATAACCCGTCAGCTTTTGCGAGCGGGCCCCAGGACTCACCCGCACCGGAGCCGGGAGGCTTTTCATGCAACAGCTCAAGAACCTGACGATCGGAACCAAAATCCTGGCCATGGCTGGCGCGCTATTAATGCTGCTGGTGCTGGTATCGAGCTACGGAATCATCAAAGTCACCAAAGTCGGCAACGAGCTGCATACGGTGTCCACCGAGGACATGCCATTGGTGGAATTGATGACGGAAGTCACCATTAAGCAGCTGGAAAAGTCCATCCTGATTGAAAGAGGGCTGCGGCTGGCGGACATCCCTCTGGCGGAAGGCCAGAGCCTTGGGCAGATCGAAGCCCGGGTGACAGAACTCGCTCAGGACATAGACCGGCAGATACTCGCCGCCAGAGAGCTGATTGCACGCGCACTCGTCCACGCGCCAACGCCCGAAATCGCAGAGGAAATCCGCTCACTGACCAGCGATCTGGAAAGCGTCGAGCAGGAACACAAGGCCTTCGAGCAGGAGGTCAGCGCGCTGTTCGGCGAGATCAACAGCGGCCAACTAGCCAAGGCCGTCGCTCATGCCCAGGAAATGGAGCAGGCCCAGACCACGCTCGACCATCACCTGGAGGCCATATTACTGGGCATCGAACAGATGACCCACCACGCACTGGAAACCGTAGAGCAGGACGAGCAGGCGGCGCTGCAGGGAATGATTGGCCTCAGTCTCGTCTCCGTGGTGCTTGGCATCACCATCGGCCTGCTGCTCGCCCGCAGCATAACCGGTCCGCTGAAAACAGCCGTCAACGCCGCCAATGCCCTGTCCGAGGGTGACCTGACCATGGATATCCAGGTCACCAGTCGGGACGAAACCGGCCAGCTCTTGCAGGCCATGAAGAACATGATCGCCCAGCTGCGGGACATGATCCTGGAAATCAATCATTCAACGGCGCAACTGGCCTCTTCGGCGGAAGAATTGTCGAACATCACTCAGCAGACCAGCGAGCAGGTGGAAGAGCAACAACAAGCCCTCAGCCAAACCGCCGCCGCAACCCACCAGATGACCGCAACGGTTGGCGAGGTCGCTCGCAGCGCCAGCCAGGCTGCGGAGGCAACCCAAAACGCCGATCAGGCCACCCGCAACGGTCAGCTGGTGGTGAACGGAACGCGGGAGGCAATCAGCTCATTGGCCAATGATATCCAGTCCGCCTCCGGCAAGATTGCTCAGCTTGAGCGGGAGTCGGACAATGTCGGCACCATTCTCGACGTCATTCGCACCATTGCCGAGCAAACCAATCTGCTGGCGCTGAACGCCGCAATCGAAGCTGCCCGGGCGGGCGAACAGGGTCGGGGGTTTGCAGTGGTTGCCGACGAAGTCAGGTCGCTGGCCGCCAAGACCCAGCACTCCACCGAAGAAATTGATCAGATGATTGCCCGCCTGCAAAAAGAAGCCAAGGAATCCGTGACCACCATGGAAGCCGGCAGGCGTGGTGCGGCGGACACGGTGGAACAAGCCGCCCGCGCCCATGGCGCGCTTGAAGAAATCAGCGGATTCATGACCGTCATCAGTGACATGAACACCCAGATCGCCAGTGCCGCCGAACAACAGAACGCCGCCGCCGACGACATTACTCGCAGCATCGATGCCATCGCGCAATCGTCCCAGCAGACGGCGCAGGGATCGCAGCAAACCGCCGTGGCCAGCGAAGAGCTGGCACAACTGGCCGGGCGGCTGCAGCAACTGGTGGGCCGGTTCAAGACGGCCTGAGATTCACCTCATGAGGACGGCTACGCCTGTTCAGGCGCGCCCCAGGAACTTGCGGTCCTCGACATTCACCTTGACGCGGTCGCCGGTGGAGATGTGCTCGGGCACCTGCACCACCAGACCGGTGGACAGGGTCGCCGGTTTGGTCCGTGCGGTGGCCGAGCCGCCCTTGATGGAGGGATCGGTTTCGGTGATTTCCAGATCAACAGTGGTGGGAAGATCCAGCGCAACCGGGGCGTCGTCCACCAGGATCACCATCAGGCCCTGCATGTCCTCGGTGATGAACAGCAGCTCGTCCTCGATAGCCCCTTTGTTCAGGGCGTACTGGGTGTAATCCTCACTGTCCATGAACACATACTCCTCGCCATCGCTGTAGGAGAAGGTTGCCGGCCTGCGGACCAGATCCGCCTGGTTCAGCATGTCGGAATCCTTAAAGGTCTGGTCGAGTTTGTTGTTGGTGACCACATCGTACATGCGCATACGGTACAGGCTGCCCCCGGCCCGCCCCTGGGGCACAGAGCGTTCGATGTCTTTGACAAAATACACGCGGCCTTCGAACTCGATGGCCTGATTTTTCTTGATTTCACTGGCTTTGGGCATGGTTTAACGCTCCACAACAAATGTCCAATTTTGATCATCACTCGGGACGTGGGCAGCCGTCCCGATCAGCGGACTGCTGGTATAACACGAAGTCGCCCGCCGTGCGATACCCGGTCGGTCGGCTCAGCGGAACCGCGCCCGATACCCCCCCGGCGACAAACCGGTGTGCTTGCGAAACAGCCGGCTGAAGGAGCTTACGTCTTCGTACCCCACCTCCCGGGTGATGACCTCAATACTGGCTGAAGTCGACTCCAGCCGCCGTCGGGCCGCCTCCACGCGCAGCAGCTGCAAATAGGTGTTAGGGGAGTCGCCGGTCGCCTGCTTGAACCGCCGCAGCAGAGACCGTTCGGTCAACCCCGCTTGCTGTGCCAGTCTCGTCAACGACACCGGTTCGCAAAACCTCTGCTCCAGCCAGTCCTGCAGCTGCAAAATGGCCCGGTCGGAGTGATAGCGTTTAGTCTGCAGCATGCTGTAGGGCGCCTGGCTGGTGCGCCCGGCATCAATCACAAAGGCCTTGGCCAGCTCCCTGGCCACCTGGGCGCCGGCAAACCGCTCCACCAGGTAAATGCCCAGATCCCACCAGGCCATGCCGCCACCGGCGCAGGCGACCGGTCCGTCCACGGTGACCAGTTTCTCCGGGTAAAGATCCACCGCCGGATATCGCTGCCGGAACTGATTGCTGAAGCCCCAGTGGGTGGTTGCCTGACGGCCATCCAGCAAGCCGGCCTCTGCCAGCAAAAAAGCACCGGTGCAGTTACTGGCGATATGTACCTGGCCGGGGTCGACGTCGACGAACGCACTCAGCCACACCACCAGCGCCGGGTTCGCCGTCAGGACCGGTTCGATGGCGGCGCCAATGGTGGGAATCACCACCAGATCGGTTTCGTCGTGCCGGTCGATATCCCGCCAGGAGCCGTCGGCCAGCAAACTCAGGCCATTGATACAGCGGCAGGGTTCGCCCTCCGCCGTCAGCAGGCGGGTCTGGAAATAGGGCGTCGGAGTGTCACCCTGAATCCGCGCCCAAGTCACCCCCGCCAGGCGGAACAGGTCGATCACCCCGGTGATGGCGCTGGCCAGCGCTCCGTCAAACCCAATGACCGAAATGGTGTTCATGACCGCTCCATGGTGCCCATGACATGGCGATATTCACCATGATTATGTCAGAAATGCCGATTTCCCGGCAGTGCCGGAGTGTGAGAGGCTAAGGGCAACAACAAGGAGCCCCCCATGACCGATACCCTGATCGACCGTCGCGATCTCGCCTTCCAGCTTTACGACGTGCTGGACACCGAAGCGCTGGTTAAGCGCGACCGCTTCCAGGAACACAGCAAGGACACCTTCGATGCAGTAATCGAAATCGCCGACAAGATGGCGCGGGCAACTTTCGCCAACCACAACAGCGCGGCCGACAAGGACGAGCCCCGCTTCGTTGATGGCGAGGTCACAATGCTGTCGGAGGTGAAGCAGGCTTTTGACGCTTACGCCCAGGCCGGCTTTATCGCCGGCCGCCACGACCATGAGCTCGGCGGCATGCAGCTGCCGGAGTCGGTCATGGCCGCCTGCAACGGCTTGTTCACAGCCGCCAATCCCAGTACCGCCGGTTACCCCTTCCTGACCACCGCCGCGGCCAACCTGATTCGGGCATTTGGCAGTGAGCAGCAACGCAGCACCTACCTGCCCCACATGCTGTCCGGCCGGTTCAGCGGCACCATGGCGCTGACCGAGCCTCACGCTGGCTCCAGTCTGGCGGATATTCGTACCTCGGCAACGCCCACCGATGCAGGTCATTACCTGATCAAGGGGGCGAAAATTTTCATCTCCGGTGGTGAGCAGTCGATCACCGAGAACATCGTGCACATGGTACTGGCCAAGATCAAAGGCGCGCCGGCGGGGGTCAAGGGCATCTCCCTGTTCATTGTGCCGAAGTTTCGTGTGGCGGACGACGGCGCTCCGGGCGAGCGCAATGGGGTCAGTCTTGCCGGTCTGATTCACAAACTGGGCTACCGGGGCACCACCTCCACCGCCCTCAGTTTCGGTGACGATGCCCCCTGTTACGGCTATCTGGTGGGAGAGCCGCACCAGGGCCTCAAATACATGTTCCAGATGATGAACGAAGCCCGGGTTGGCGTCGGTCTGGGCGCGGCAGTGATCGGCTATCGCGGCTACATGCACAGCCTGGAATACGCCAGGGACCGCTTGCAGGGGCGCAAACCGTCTGAGAAAAACCCGGAGAGCCCACAGGTAGCGATCATCGAGCACGCCGATGTCCGCCGCATGCTGCTGGCCCAGAAGGCTTACAGTGAGGGCGGCCTGGCCCTGTGCCTGTATGGCGCCCGGCTGATGGACGACCAGCACAGCCACCCGGACCCGCGAAAGCGTGAGGAAGCCGGCAAGTTGCTGGACCTGCTCACCCCGGTGATCAAGGCCTGGCCGTCCGAGTATGGTCCCAAGGCCAATGATCTGGCGATTCAGGTCTACGGCGGTGCCGGCTACACTCGGGAGCACCCGGTGGAACAGTGTTGGCGAGATAACCGCCTCAACCCCATCCATGAAGGCACCAACGGCATCCAGGCGCTGGATTTGCTGGGTCGTAAACTGTGGCAGGATCAAAGCCACGGCCTGCAGCTGCTGTTGCAGGAAATGCAGGTGGATCTTGAGGCGGCCACCAGCGAACGCTGTCAGCCCTGGGCACTGTCCCTGAGCGAAACCCTGCAACAGGCGGTCAAAGTGACCCAGAGCCTGGGTAAGACCCTGATGACCGGCAACCCAGACCCGGCGCTGGCCAACGCCGCCTGTTATCTGCACCTGTTCGGCAACATCATTGTTGCCTGGATGTGGCTGCGCCAGGCCAATGCCGCCACCCGCAGGCTGGCCACCGCCAGCAGTGATGACGAGCGTGACTTCTGCAACGGCAAACTGCAGGCCGCCCAGTACTTCTTCCACTGGGAGCTGCCCACGGTGGCCCAGGACCTGGTGCTGTTGCGCAACCAGGACGATACTTGTCTGAACATGCACGCGGAGTGGTTCTAATGTCTCTCGTTACAGTGGAAAAGCAGGGTCACATCCTGCTGATCGGTCTCAACCGCCCGGACAAGATGAACGCCATGAACCGGGCCATGTACCACGACATCGCCCGCGCCTATTACCAGCTCCAGCACGATCCGGAGTTGAGGGTGGGTCTGCTGCACGCCGCAGGCGACCACTTCACCAGTGGCCTGCAGCTGGACGACTGGGCGGGCGTGTTTGCCAACGGCGCCGGCATCGAGCCCGGCGACGGCGAACTGGACCCGTTCCACATCGTCGGTGAAGGGCTGAGCAAACCGGTGGTATTCGCCGCCCAGGGCATCTGCTACACCTGCGGCGTCGAGATGATGCTCAACACCGATATCCGGGTGGCCGCCAAGGGCACCCGCTTCGCCCAGCTGGAAGTCAAACGCGGCATCTTCGCCTGCGGCGGCGCCACCATCCGGCTGCCCCGGGAGATCGGCTGGGGCAATGCCCAGCGCTATCTGCTGACCGGCGATGAGTGGACTGCGGAACAGGCCTATCAATGGGGCCTGATTCAGGAACTGGTAGAACCAGGCCAGCAGTTCCAGGTTGCCCTGGCGATTGCCGAAAAGATTGCCAATGCCGCGCCGCTGGGTGTCAGCGGCAGCCTCAGTTCTTCCAAGCTCGCCGTCAGCGAGGGCCAGGAGCAGGCCAAGCAGCGCCTGTTCCCCGACCTGCAACCGGTGATGGCCAGTGAAGATGTGAAGGAAGGAATCCAGTCGTTTCTGGAGCGGCGGGAGGCGAAGTTCAAGGGCCATTGATTTCTGGGCCAAACCAACGCCTGGGCGGCCTGCTCATTACGGCAGCGTCAGCACCATACACAGCAGGCTGCTCAGGGTCAGCGCAATCAGGGAATAACGCAGACTCCACTCGTAGGCGGCGCGTTGGGCGCTGTAGCCGGTGCACCGCTCCAGCAAGAGGGCATTGGCTGAGTACGGCGTTCCGGCGATGGTGATTCCCCAGCCGGTCACCATGCCCAGGCCAAGCCCCAGCAATCCGTACTCGGGCCAGATCGGCCCGAGGATGCTGCCGGAGAGGGTCCCGGATATGATTGGGTTGATGCCGACCGCACCGCCCACAAAGAACAGCCAGGGCACCGCAATGGCGACCAGCGGATAGGCCCAGGCCTGCAGGCTGAAATCCATGCCCAGCCAGGTCAGGGCGAAGGTACCGATGATCCCGCCCAGGAAGGACGCACCGCCCATGATCACCAGCTCATTGTTCATTGCCGCCAGCGACGGCAGTGCCAGCACCCCCTCCACCTTCCACTGATGGAGCAGGCCCAGGATCACCACCGCCAGACAGCTCAATGTCACGGCAAGGGAATAGACCAGGCCAACCCAGGTGCTCAGGGCAAAAGCTCCCAAACAGATCAGCGCAATAATGGCCACGAAGCGCAACCAGGGCAACAGCGCGGACTCCTCGTCCTCACCCGGCGGTGGCGTGACAGGCTGGGGTGGTTCCTGCTCTCGCGCCAGTGCCCCAGCCAGCAGGTAGAGCGTGGCCACCGGTAGCCCAACGGCAATTAGCTTCCAGCTCGACAGCCCCGGTAGGAAAGTCACCGTCATCACAA
This sequence comes from Marinobacter sp. SS21, assembly GCF_028369065.1. Lineage (GTDB taxonomy): Bacteria > Pseudomonadota > Gammaproteobacteria > Pseudomonadales > Oleiphilaceae > Marinobacter. Next base: position 111,127 of record NZ_JAQNDA010000002.1, on the reverse strand, counting down.
TGGAGATGGACAGCGGCGAGGTCATGGGCGACCCGCCAAACCCTCTGACCACCGCACGGGCGGCATTGCGGGCAAGCGCGGAGTCACCACGTTCCTTGACCTGGAGCCCGATCATGGTGGCCACCACCCCCACCGACGCAAAATTCAGCGGAATGGCCAGCAAGGTGGTGCCAAAGGTCATGCTCATGTATCGGACCGTGGAGCGGCCACCAAACAGGCTACGGGAAATGACCTTCAAATCCCGGGTCTGTCCCAACACCGCCGAGAGTAACATCACGGTGATGATCAGGGCACTGATGCGGGCCATGTTGCCCGCCGCTGGCGCCAGGGCCGTCGGTTCGAACACCGCCGATGAAAGCGCAAGCAGGACGATCAACACCAGGATGGCTTTGCCGACCCGACGCAGGTTCCCCCACCCCAGCACAATGGCCAGACAGGCAAAGACCGACGCCCACACCGTGTTGCCCGGCACAAAGTTGGCAATGCCGGCGAACAACGCCAGGTAGGCCAGGATCGATCGGGGCTTGCTGAGGCTGTCCGGGTTCAGCGTTGCCTTGCTGGGTGCCGACGTCGCTGGCACCTTGCGCTCTACGTCAGGGTCCGCCGCGGCTTGAACACTCATACCGGCGGCAGCAACCGTGCACCGGTGACGGCCTGGACTTCGTCAAAACGGTTGTCACCGAACAGCTCCACCACCTGCAGTCCCTTGGGGGTGACGTCGATAACCGCCAGATCGGTGAAGATACGGCTGACCACGCCGGCTCCGGTCAGCGGATAGCTGCAGGCCTCGAGTATCTTCGGCTGATCGTCCCGGGTGTTATGACGCATCATCACAAACAGCCGGCGCGCGCCCACCGCCAGATCCATGGCGCCGCCCACGGCGGGGGGAAACTGGTCATTGTCAGTTGCCCAGTTGGCCAGGTCGCCGCGCTCGGACACCTGAAAAGCGCCCAGTACGGCAATGTCGAGATGGCCACCACGCATCATGGCGAACGATTCGGCGTTATCGAAGTAGCAGCCGCCGGGCAACAGCGTGACATGCTGCTTGCCGGCGTTGATCAGGTTGGGGTTTTCCTGGCCAGTCGCCGGCGCAGGCCCCACGCCAAGGATGCCGTTTTCACTGTGGTAGATGACCTGCTGATCGCCGGACACGTAGTTGGCAACCTTGGTGGGCAGGCCTATGCCCAGGTTGACGTAGGAGCCATCGGGTATATCGGCGGCGACCCGCTGCGCCATTTGTTCAGGGTTAAGCCGCAACATGCTGACGCTCCTGTGCCACCACACGATTGACGAAAATGCCCGGGGTCACCACCTGCTCGGCGTTCAGTTCACCTAACGCCCGCACGGTATCGACCTCGGCAATGGTGACTTGGGCCGCCATCGCCATCATGGGATTGAAGTTTCTGCCGGCGGTGTCGTAAATCAGGTTGCCCCAGGGATCGGCCTGAGCCGCCCGCACCAAGGCGTAATCCGCATGCAGCGGCATCTCCAGGACGTAGCCCTTGCCGTCAATCACCCGGGTCTCCTTGCCCTCGGCGAGCCGGGTTCCATAGCCGGTGGGGGTCAGGAAACCGCCGATGCCGGCCCCGGCAATGCGGATACGCTCGCTGAGGGTGCCCTGAGGCACCAACTCCAGTTCCACCGACTGCTCCTGGTAGCGTTTCTCGAACCACACTGAACCGGCCGAGCGGGGAAAGGAGCACACGATCTTGCGAACCAGGCCGTCCCGGAGCAGGGACGCAATGCCTTCCTCCGCGACGCCGGCGTTGTTGGAAATGATGGTGAGGTCGCCAGCGCCATGCTGCCGCAGCGCCTCAATCAGCCGCAGCGGAATACCGGAGCTGCCAAAGCCCCCGATCATCACCCGTGCGCCATTCGGAATGTCGGCAACCGCTTCCCGGCAGGACGCCATTCGTTTATCAATCATGGTCAAGTTCCTTCGTTCACGCCCTATGGTCAGAGGCCGGCACTGCCAGCGCGGGCGAGTTCAACAAACGCTTACCCAGGTACATCAACGCAATGACCAGCAGGCCAACCGCGTCCGACACCGCATCCGGATAGATCATCAAGCCGCCGGCAATCAGCGCCAGCACCCGCAACGGCAGTGCGATGCTGCCAATCCGGTACAAATAGCCCTCCATGGCCGAGGCAATCAGCCAGATGGCGGTAATGGCGGTCACCGTCGACAACAGGATATTGGAGAGTTCACCCTGCAAGATCAGCGACGGATTCAACACGAACAGGAACGGCAGGATGAACAGGATACCCCCCAGCCGCATGGCGTACAGCCCGGTGCGAGTGGCATTGGCACCGGCAACCCCTGCCGCAGTGATAGCCGCCAGCGACACCGGTGGCGTGATATAGGACAGCATGCCCCAGTACAGTATGAACAGGTGGCTGGCCAGAGGATTCAGCCCGGCATTCACCAGCGCCGGCGCGAGCAGAATGGACAGGAAGATGTAGCAGGCGCTGACCGTCATCCCCATGCCCAGAATGAAGCTGGTGACCGCGCCCGCCGCCAGCATCAGCGGAACACTGCCGTCCGCATACAACAGCAGTTCGCGGGAAAAGGCCCCCGCCACCCCGGTATAGGACAGACCGCCAACCACCAGGCCAATGCCTGCCAGAATGGCCACCAGATTGGCCACGTTGGTGGTCAGATCCGTGATGAAGGCCTTCGCCCGGGTCAGATTGAGCCGATAGTCACGCTTGAACAGCGCCACCCCCAACAACACCAGCGAGGCATAGTAAGGCGCGTAGGCTTCCAGTCGCATCACCAACAGCATGTAGATCAGCATCAGCAGCGAAAACAGGTACGGCCAGCCTTCTTTCAGGGTCTCCCTGAGGGACGGAATCTCCGACTCCGGCAGGCCCTTGAGGCCACGACGGGCGGCGTAATTATCCACCTGGAACAGCAGCGCCAGGTAGAACAGCAGTGCCGGCAGGAAGGCGGCGATCATGATCTCCGCATAGGCGACCCCGAGGAAAGACGCCATGATGAAGGCCACCGCCCCCATCACCGGCGGCATCAGCGTACCCCCAGTGGAGGCGCAGGCCTCCACCGCCCCGGCATAGTGGGCGGGATAACCGGTTTTCTTCATGGTGGGGATGGTGATGGGCCCGGTGGTGAGGATATTGGAAATCACGCTGCCCGACAGGCTGCCCAGGATACCGCTGGACATCACCGACACCTTGGCTGGGCCGCCACGGCTGCGCCCCATCAGGGCAGTGGCGAACTTCATGAAGAAATCGCCGCCGCCGGTGATGGTCAGTGCCGCACCGAACACCACGAATCCGATCACCAGTTGCGCCACCACCTGCATGGGGATGCCGATGATGCTCTCAACGCCGATGACATGGGCCCGGATCAGCTCCGGTAACGCATACTCGTTACCCCACAAGAATCCGGGCATGCTGTCTGCGTACAGCGGGTAGCTGCCAAAGAACAGCGAGACACCCAGCAGTGGCCATCCGCCGCAGCGGCGAACCCCCTCCAGCACCAGCGCCAACAGGATGCCGGAGAACACCGTCGCCTCCGTTGGGGCCTCGAACTCCCAGCCCATATTGATCATGGTCAGACCGTGGTACCCCAGATAACCGCAGGCGACCAGCGCCAGCGCGGCCAGCCCCCAGTCGTACCAGGCGATCCGCTGGCGGGCGCCGGACCAGGCCGGGAAACACAGAAATGCCGCCGCCAGAAACAGCCCGATCAGGTAGTACAGATAGGAATTACCCAGCGGCTCGAAGCCCAGCAGCTTAAGGTTAAAGGTCTGATTGACGGCCATCAGCAGGCCGAGTGCGCCAAGCGTCAGCACGACCCAGTAGCCACTGCCGCTGAGTCGCCCCTTCCCTGAGCCTTCGCGGTTTGTTGTCTGAGACGGGGCATCAGCGCCCGATTGGGAAGTCATGATTCGCATCACTCCGGATTTGGCTGAGCGGCGACGGTGGCGTGGCGCCCCGCCGCCTGGCTCGGTGTTGGCAATCGCCGGTTAGAGGGAATTCAGTGCCTGTTGGCGATGGTGTTCCCAGATTCGGGCGAACTCGTCATCACTCTTGCCTTCGCTTGCCGTCACCGCTTGCGGCCAGGCCTGCAGCAAGGCGTTCAGACGTTCCGTGCGTTGGTCGTTCCAGGCCTGCAGATCCTCGGTCCAAATACCCTTTTCTTCCAGGTAACGGATGGCGCCATCATGAAACGGCACGTCGATGGAGGGCACCCCCGAGAGGTTGATGTTCCAGCGCGGCATAACCGCGGTCGCATCCTTGTACATGGGATAGGTTTCATCCAGGGCCTTGAGCATGCTGTAAACTTCGTCGGCACTGGCATCGGCGCGCACCGCCAACACCGGGTAGCGGTAGGCCACGATGTTGACCGGATCGGCCTCACTGATACCCGCGCCGACGGTTTCCTCATAGGGGGCCAGGAAGGGGGCAACCTTGTTGAGCTTGTCCCAGGCTTCGGTGTCGTTGGGATCCATCTCCAGCCAGCGGATGCCGCGGGGGGACTCGGCCAGCTCGTAGACGTGGCTCGGCGTGGTGGTGGTACAGGACGCATCGGCTTCGTTGCGGGCCAGGGAACTCATGGCACTGGCGTAGGTGGGAAACATCACCGCCTCCAGGTCGTCGCGGGTCAGACCGGCAAACGCCAGGAAGGCATCGCACTTGACGTTGATGGAGGGGTTTCCGGCCACGTAGGCAAAGCGACGCCCCTTAAGATCCGCCATTGTCTTGATGTTGGCGTCCGCCGCCGTGAAGATGCCAATTGACGACGGCCGGCCGGCAATGGCCCGCAGGTCCTGCGGCCCCCAGCGACGGGTGGAAAAATCATGGACGCCTTCGGCGGCAAAGAACGTTTCTGTGGCCAGAAAGCCAACGTCGGCCCGGCCGCTGAGCAGCGGTTGCAATCGGCCGATGGCAGACCCGGATGGTTGAATGCGAATCCGGGTGCCATACTTCTTGCCGAAGGCATCCGCGATCGCCGACGCCTCCGCGTAGCCCGCGGAGCCCACGTCGTAGGAGGACCAGGTCATGGTACTCGGTAGTTCGGTCTCGGCGGCGCTGACCGGGGCACTGATGCCCAGCGCGAGGGCGGCGGAGCAAAGCGTCGCGGTCAGGGGTTGGCGCAATTTCTTTGAACTCTTCGTTGTATTCTTCGTTGTATTCGTCGTTGAACGATTCTTTAAGCTAAAGGGCATGGAACTCTCCCGATCTTGTTGTTGTAGCCAAACGGTCCGATTCATTCAGAACGGTCTCTGAACAGTTCTTTTAATGTTGATCAAGCAGCAATCTGGCAATGAGTTACATAGGCAGCTTTATCAAGCTACCCTTGCCTATAGAGCATGGTCAACAACAATCAAATTCGAAAACAAACCATTATTTTATCGCCGCCATACCGATTTTATATCGCTTGAAATGGCGAACAATTAAAGCCATAACAATTTGTTTTAATTTACTTTTTAAATACAAAACCTAAGGATTGATATTTATTATTGATCAATAAGACAAAAGGGGAATAGACATAACAAAAAAGGGATTTCAGATAACAGATAAAACCCCAACAGCAATACAAACAACGCAAATAAAATAACGCCGTAGATTAGAAAAATCTGGCGAAACCACACCTACAGCAGGATCATTTTCCGGACCTCGGATTTCAAGAGCTTGTTGATCGTTGAAACCGGCAACGGTTGCGTTACAAAGGTCACGCCGGTCGGACATTTGTAGTGGGCGATGCGTTCGCGGCAGTAGCTGATGATATCGCGCTCAGTCGCGAGGCCGGGCTCCGTCAACCGGACCACCGCATGAACCGATTCACCCCATTTGTCGTGGGGCACGCCGATGACCGCGCACTCCTGGATATCCGGGTGACGGGAAAGCAGGTTCTCGATCTCGATGGGATAGACGTTCTCACCGCCGCTGACGATCATGTCCTTGATTCTGCCGGCGAGGAACAGGTAGCCGTCGGCGTCCAGATAACCGCTGTCGCCGGTGTAGTACCAGCCATCCTGCAACACCGCCTCGGTGAGTTCGGGGGCACGCCAGTAACCCTTCATGATACTTGCCCCCTTCACGGCAATCTCGCCAACCTCACCCGTCGGCAAGGTCCGCCGGCAAGCATCCACGATCCGCACATGGTTGTGGGTGATGCTGCGTCCCACCGACTCCAACCGGGCGAGTCGGCTGACTTCCAGCGAATGATCGTCGCCATCCAGCACGGTCACCACCGGCGAGGCTTCGGTCATGCCGTAAGACTGGGCAAACGATACCCCGGGGAGAAACGATAATGCCCGTTCCAGCAGCGCCACCGGCATCGGCGCGGCGCCGTAGGTAATCAAGCGCAGGCTGGAGAAGTCCAGCTCACTGAACTTGGGGTGATCGAGGATCATTTGCAGCATGGTCGGCACAATCTGCATAGTGTTGATGCGATAACGCTCCACCGCATGCATCAGCTCCATCACGTCAAAGCGGGACAGAATCACCGAGTGAGTGCCGGTCATCGCGGCCATATAAACCCGCGATCCCGCCGCGGTATGGAACATGGGGTTGGCCAGCAGATGGGTTTCCCGCTCGACCATGCAATACCGGGGAATCCCGCCGAGCGCATTGCTGAACAGGTTGATATGGCTGAGCATCACACCCTTGGAACGCCCGGTGGTCCCACCGGTGTAGAAGATCACCAGGGTATCGTCATCACCGCTGGCGACTGGCTCCCGGTCCACCGCCCCCGCCAACAACCGGTCGTAACCAGTCATACCCTCCGGCCCCATCTCTGTGCCGGCATACACCAACGTCTCTAGCCAGGGACAGGCCTCAGCGATGGCCGCCGCTTGCCCCAGGTGGTGCTGATCCACCACCAACACAGTCGGCTCGGCATCTTCGAGGCAGGCCACCATCTCACCAACGGCAAGGCGAAAGTTAACGGGAACGAAAATGGCGCCCGCCATCGGGGAGGCAAAAAACAACTCAAAACACCAGTGCGAGTTAAAGCCCAGGTAGGCCACCCGATCACCCGCGGACACCCCAAGCCCGACCAGGGCCGAGGCCATGCGCCGACAGCGGTCATGGGTTGCCCGCCAACTGAAGGTCTCGCCGTCATAACTCACGGCGGGGCTATCCGGCCAGGTTTCCGCAGCCCGTTGCAGCAAACAGGCCATGGAAATCGCTGGTGTTGTTTTCGTTGACATCGCTGCGTTCACCCTTGGTTCTCAGCCTCCTGGGCGCACTCATCGTCCGATTGGGTTTGGACAGTGGTTAGAGCGCACCCACCAAAGGCTTCAAACTACCACCGGCTAGAAATACCAACAATGACACAGTTTCGATATGAGCCATACGCTAAAGGCATAGCTTGAGATGGACCTGCGGTTTCCGCAGCGTCGCTCCTGCGTTATTGATCCTCCAGGCTTGCTCCACTGCAACGGCGAATGACCGGTATAGCAATGGAATACCCTGGCCAGAGCGAAGCCATTGTTGAGACCTATTGCCTCAATCGCGTACTACACTGTCAACTCGCGCCGATAAAACAACGGACGCCAGAAACAACCGGAGCAAGCAGTTCAACAACATCCAAAAAGAGGAACCGGACCATGACCACAACCAAGGCAATCGCTGTGTCGGCTGCGCTGGCCCTCAGCGCAACGCCAGTATTGGCGGACGATTTGGCAACCACCACCTTCCGGGACTACGTGGATGCCGAGGGCAACATCTCGCTTCCATCGAATGCCCGGAACAGCTGGGTCCACCTGGGTTCCTGGGTGGTGAATGACGCTGACGCGCCGGGAGCCGGCTTCCATGACGTTTACACCCAGCCTGAGGCGGCCCGAGCCTACCGGGAAACCGGCGAGTTCGCCGATGGCACCGTGCTGATCAAGGAGATCCGCAGCATTGAGTCCGGCACCAAAACCACCGGACCGGCACTGTGGGCGGGCGAGCCACAGATCTGGTTCGTGATGGTGAAGGACAACCAGAACCGCTTCGACGGGCCGCACTGGGGCAAAGGCTGGGGCTGGGGACTCTATAAGGCCGATAACCCGGCGGTGAACGTCTCCGAGAGTTTTGAAGCCACCTGCATGGGCTGCCACGTTCCGGCCCAGGATACCGGCTGGGTCTTCGTCGAGGGTTATCCGACCCTGAAATGAACCGGAATCCGGCCAGGTGCCGCTGAGCTACACCGCCGGCGCGGGTCTGCCCAAGCCTTCCTGCTGTTGCACCGACCACAGGTGGGCATAGAGCCCGCCCCACGCCAGCAGCTCACCATGAGTGCCCTGCTCTGCAACCTGACCGCTGTCGAGCACGATGATCCGGTCCGCATCCATGATGGTTGACAGGCGATGGGCGATCACCAGGGTGGTCTGTTGGTGGGAGATGTCACGCATCGCCTGCAGGATGATTTTCTCCGAGCGGCTGTCCAGGGAGGAGGTGGCCTCGTCGAACACCATGATCGGAGGGTGCTTAAGCAACGCCCGTGCGATCGACACCCGCTGTTTCTCCCCCCCGGAGAGCTTCAGGCCGCGCTCACCCACCAGGGTGTGCTCCTTGTCCGGCAGTTCAGCGATAAAATCCGCCAGGTAGGCCAGGCGAATGGCCTGCCAGACCTCGTCATCGCGGGCGTCGAGTCGTCCGTAACGGACATTCTCGAAGATGCTGGTGTTGAACAGCACCGTGTCCTGTGGCACCACACCGATCTGGCGTCGTAATGAGTTTTGACTGACATCGCGAATCGGTTGACCGTCGATGCTGATCTCGCCTCCGGTGACGTCGTAGAAGCGAAACAGCAACTTGAATAACGTCGACTTGCCCGCCCCACTGCTGCCGACTATGGCCACTTTTTGCTTCGCCGGTACGGTAAAGCTCACACCGCGAATGATTTCACGGCTGTCGTTGTAGCCAAAACGCACGTCCCGAAACGCGATCTCACCCGCCGTCACCGCCAGCCCGGCGGCGTCTGCGTTGTCGGCCACCTTCGGCCTCACCGCCATCAGCGCGAACATATTCTCGATATTGGTCATCGCCCCTTTCATTTCCCGGTATACAAAACCGAGAAAGTTCAGCGGCATAAACACCTGCATCATGAAGGCATTGATCAACACGAAATCGCCGATGGTCATCCTGCCGTTGGTCACCTGTACCGCCGCCAGCACCATGGCCGCCGTCATGGCAGCGGCAATAATGAGGGATTGGCCACCATTGAGCGCAAACAGCGACAGCCGATTCTTGCGCCTGGCCTGCTCCCAACTGGCCAGGTTCTGGTCGTAGTTGTCCGCCTCGAAGCCCTCATTGGTAAAATACTTCACCGTCTCGTAATTGAGCAGGCTATCGATGGCTCGGGTGCTGCTGGCGGACTCCGCCTGGTTGGCCTCGCGAATGAACACCAACCGCCATTCGGTGGCCAACACCGAGAAGCCCACATAGGCCGCCACCGACACCGCCACTATCAGCGCGAACCAGACATCGTAGTTCCACAGCAACAGGCCGATGACCATACCAACCTCCAGCAGCGTGGGCAGGATGTTGAACACCATGAACCGCAGCAGGAAGCTGATGCCGTTGGTACCCCGCTCGATGTCCCGGGACAACCCGCCGGTGCGGCGGTTAAGGTGAAAATCCAGGTCCAGTGCATGCAAATGCCGGAACACCGTCAGCCCCACCCGCCGCATAGCCCGCTCGGTCACCCGGCCGAACAGGGTATCCCGCAGTTCCCCGAACAGCACGTTGGAAAACCGCACCACGCCGTAGGCCAGCAACAGTCCCAGCGGCAGGGTCAGCAGCTCACTGGCGCCCTGGGCATCCAGGTCATCGACGATGTACTTGAGAATAAACGGCAACCCGACGCTGGCCAGCTTCGCCAGTACCAGACAGGCCACCGCCAGAGCAATGCGTGCGCGAAATTCCAGCAGGTAGGGAAACAGCGTTTTCAGCACCGACCAGTTGATGGGCTTGGGGGTGATATCGCTGGTCATGGTGCGCATGGAGCAAACCTTGTCTGGGGGAGTCAGAGTGAGCTTAGCAGCTCCAGCTGTTCTGGCCGAAGGGGGTGGGCGCTTCGAAGCGCCACGTTACCATTGCGCAGCCCCCCTTCGATCAATTTATCGACAGCCACGCGAGGCTCGATCAATTAAAAGCCACCAACCCCGAAGCCTTGCCCCACAAGGCTTCCCCTGGGTTCTCCGAAGGTTGCACACAAAGTTACCCACAGTTTCTGTGGACAAGAGAGCGGGGTGAGCAGGGCGAGCGCGTCGCCCTACTGCAGCGCTGAGGCAATCTGCCTCGCCACGTCCCGCCACCCCAGATCGAGGGATTCCACCAATGCCGCATAACCGTCCGTGGCTATGGGTTCGTGCCAGTCGATGGTTCCCTGCCTGGGGGGGCCATCCGCGGCCTGGAACTGCCAGGCGCCACGAATCACCGCCCGATCACCCTGCGCGTCCCGGACGCCATGAAACTGGCTGAGCCGGACCAGGAGCTGTCCTTTCTCTGTCCCTGCCTGCTCACCGAGGTGGGCATGAAGCCCGCGCTGCAGTTGCTGCGCCAAGGATTCCGCCCAGCGATGCTGGCGGGCACTATGCAGTTCGCTCTTGCTCAGCTGCAGCACGAGGCCGCCCTGCTCAAGATAGCCCGCCAGACGGACCTGAACTGCCATGGCACCGTGCCCCGACATGGCAGCACTGGGCAGCAGGTAACCCGGTGGTGGCGGGGACGGCGCGGAGGCGCAGGCGGCCAGCAGAATCGCCAGCGAGCACACCACGAATAGGTGCTTCAAGTTCATCATCGAGTTGCCCTGGGTTGTGGGTCCGGCGTGGGGCGGCCTTGAAAGATCAAGGCATTAGGTCGCTCATTCAGCGTGTCGATCACCGGCGCGGCGTCGTCCAGCAGGCGATTGAGCTTGCCCAGGGCCGTTTGCACCTGCTGATAGGCATCGCCCTCGCCATCCGCGCGCCAGCCTTGTAATGCCTCCTGTAGCGCATTCATGGTGTTCACCGCCTCCTGGGGCAGTTGTACGATAGCAGGATTGCTGAGTATCCTTTCCAGCCGCTCGCTGGCGCTGGCCATGCGATCCAGGCTATTGTTCAGCCGATCGGCCATGGCCTCGAAGGGCAGCTGGTTCCAGGTCCTTAGCAACTGGCTCACCTGCTCTTCAATCTTCTGGATACCGTCATGATCAACACTGGGAAACACCGGCACCGACCGGTAGCTGACCGCCGATACCGCGCCATCGTCATTGCCATGAAAGGCCAGGTCCACAAACAGCGCCCCGGTCAACAAGTTGGCTGGTTGCAGGCTGGCTCTCAGGCCACCGTTGATCATTTCCGTCACTTCCTGTTCCCACTGGACCATGGCGACCTCGGTTTTCTGGGCAATTCGCTCCGGCTCCAGGCGAATCAACACCGGCACCGGGTCCTGTCGCATGGATTTCGGTCCCTCAAAGCCGAAGCCCCATGCCACTCGCTCTACGGTCCCAACCCGCACGCCGCGATATTCCACCGGAGCCCCGGCCCTTAGCCCGCGAACACTGCCGTCGATCAACAAAACGTAGTCCAAGGTCAGCGAATAAATGGCCCGGCGCGCTGCTTCCTGATCCTTGTAGAGCACGAACTCGTCACCATCCTGGACCGGCTCGCCAACGCTGATGTTCGGATCGGGCACCGCGAAGGCAACCCCGCCACCCAACACGGTTTCCAGCGAACCCAACTTGGCTTCAAAGCCCTGGGCGCCGAGCTTGAAGCTGACACCGCTCACTTCCCAAAAACGACTGCCTCGGGTCACCAGGACATCGTAAGGCTTTTCAATGAACAGGCGATGGCGAAACACCTTTTTCCCGGGATCAAACTCCGTCGCCACCACCCGGCCGACCCGCAGGCTGCGGAAATTGACCGGATCGCCGGTATCGACGGCGCTACCGGCCTCGCTCACCAGTTGCAGGAACAGACCGTCGCCAGTCTCCTCCGGCGGCGAGGAATCGTTGACGGTATAGCTCGCCGCCGACACTCCAGACTCCCCCGGCACCAATTGAATGTAGGCCCCGGACAGCACGGTATTCAATCCGCTGATCCCCTCCCGCCCAACCCGGGGTTTGACCACCCAGAACTGGGTGTCGGTCTGCAACATGCGACCGGTACCCGCCTGCATCTGCACCGTCAGCAGGGTATGGCTGAGATCCTCCGACAACGACACCTGCTTGACCACCCCCACCTGAACGTTGCGGGTTCTCACCGCGGTTTTGCCGGCGCTGATCCCCTCCGCATCCGCCAGTTTCAGGGTGATCACCGGCCCCTGGCTGGTCACATGGCTGTACACCAACCAGGCGCCAATCAGCGCGGCCAACAACGGGATGACCCAGACCGCCGACAGCCTGGGCCGATGGCCGCTGTCCGCTGACTCGCTCACTTCAGCTCCTCCATCCGCTGGCCGACGTGGGCCAGCCTTTGCTGTTGGTCCCAGATCAGGCGCGGATCAAACTGATGCGCCGCCAGCATGGTGAAAATCACCACCCCCGAGAAGGCCAGGCCACCAAACCCGGGTGTGATGGTCAGGATGTTGCCTAGCTGGAACAGGCCCACGATGATCGCCACCACGAACACGTCGATCATCGACCAGCGCCCGACCCACTCGGTGATCCGGTACAGTTTCATCTGGCCCGCCATATCCAGAACCCGGCGCCGACGGGTAGCCAGGCAAAGCCAACCGATGGCGAGAATCTTGCCGAAGGGAATCAAGACGCTGGCCGCAAAAATGATCAGGGCAATGGGCCAGTCGCCATGGTCGACAAACAACAGCACCCCCCCAATGATGGTGGCCGGGTCGGATTGCCCGAGGCTGGAGGTGACCATGATTGGATACAGGTGTGCGGGAAAACAGCACAGCAGCGCCGTCACCAACAGCGCCCAGACCCGTTGCAGGGAAAAAGGATGGCGATCGTGCAACGCACTGTTACAACGCTGGCAATGATGGTGCCCAAGCGGTTGCAGCTGACCACACCAGGCACATCCGATCAGCCGTTGTTTCAGGGCGGTCAGTCCCGGTCGGGACCTTGCGGGTTGCCGGAGGGTCCCCAGCAGACGCTGCCACAGGGCGATGGTATTCATGCGTGTCACGGTGACCAACAGCAGCAGCGCGTAGCCGGCAAAGGTCCAGAATGCCGACAACAACTGGATGTGCGCCATCCCGATGATTTTGATCAAGCTGACCAGGGCGGCGATGGCGAACACATCGGCCATCATCCACGGCTGCAATCTGGGTAGCCAGCGGGCCAGGAACAACGCGCCCGGCAGGCGCCAAGCCTGCATCAGGCTCAGATGAATCCAGCAAACCGCTATCAGGTACAGCGCAGGAATCACCACGATGGTGGCAAGGACAATCGCCGACAGCAGCGGATGCTGGTGCAGCGCCAACTCATTGGCGGCCCCGGCAACGGTCACGGTGCGTTCGACGCCGCTCTTCTCGAACCCGAGGTAAGGAAACGCCAGCGACAGCAGCAATAAAATCAACGCGGTAAATGCCAGCGCCGGCGTGGCCTGATCGCTGCGTGCCGGGCGCAGCAGCGGGTGATGGCAACGCGGGCAGGCATGCCACTGGTCATCCTGATCACATACCACGGCAGACACCAGGTCGCACTCGGAGCAGGCGAGCAGCAGATGAGGTTGGTCATTGGGCTCGGGCGTTAAAACTGACACGTGGACATCCCACCCTGAATGCAAGGCGTCGCGATGCCTATTAGCTTAGTGCAAATTCACCGTTCTTCAGCTTTCGAAATCGGCGAATGGCAAGGCTGCTGCCGAGGGCGGCATTATCTCCAACCTTGGGGACTTTCTCCCAGTGCATAAATCATCAGCCAATGCGCGGCCCGATTTGTTTGTCTGCATGGCCACTATAGGTTACTTCCTCCATGTACCGCCTAGGTTAGACTTGAAGACAGCTCAGAACATATAAGGCCTTAATTCACCAACCGGAAGACCAATTAAAACAACAACCAACTAAAAACATATAAAAATAAATCAAAACAAAGAACAACAAGGAAAAATAAAACCTCAGCTCACAAAATAACAAACAAATAGAAAAAGCGAGGAACAACACCGTGTTTAACTTGGCATCTAAACTAATCGCGCCCATTTTACTTTTGAGCGCCAATGTAGGCATTGCGACCGCTCTGCCGTCAGAAATTCCCGATCACATACCCAATTGTCAGCTACCAAAGAACGAGGAGTTGTTTGCGCCAGTCGCTGCCGAAACCCTGGGCTTCAATGCAGAAAAACTGGATGAGGCCATTGCCTTTGGCAACGAGCTCGGTAGTACCGCGATCCGGGTCTACCGCTATGGCTGTCTTGCCGGAAGGAACCAATGGGACGCACCGGCCTATGCGGTCCCGCATCCCCTGGCCAGCACCTCAAAAGGGATTTTGGCGCTGGCAGTTGGGCGCGCGGTCACACTGGGCCATTTTGGCCTCGACGACCCAATTTCCTTGCATCTCCCACAAGCGGGCGCCGAGCACGGCGTGATCACCATCCGCCAACTGCTCAATCAGGTTTCCGGCCTGCGGGTGTCGATCGTCGATGAAGCGGCGGTGATCCTGAACGATCCGGTGCAGTACACCCTGCAGCAACCGTTCTGGTACGAGCCTGGCAGCGAGTTTATGTATGGACAGAGCGCCCTGGCGGTATTGTCACGAATTATCGAGGCAACCACTGGGCAGGATTTCCAGGACTTTACCCAACAGCAGCTGTTCGCACCACTCGATATTCCCCGTGACCACTGGGTCGGGCTGCGTACCCATAGCGGCGACACCATTGTGTCTGGCGGGCTGGCAGTACGGCCGGTGGACAGCGCACGACTGGGGCACCTGATGCTCTACCTGGGACGCTGGGGGGACCAGCAGTTGATCGATGAGGACTTTATGCGCCAAGCCCTCACTGGCACCGAAGCCAACCCGGGCTATGGTTTCCTGCTCTGGCTGAACGAGGGCGATACTCACAAGGCCTCCAATATCGGTCGTCCAGTACCGGTGGATCACCCCATTTTTCCGGGCACCCCGCGTGATGCCTATGGCGCGCTTGGCGCGGGTGGACAAATGATTGTGGTCGTGCCCAGCCGTCACCTGGTGATCGTACGCAATGGCCTGCCGGGCGGTGGCTTGTCCACGGTGGAGGGCGTCGACTACAAGGAGTTCGTACGCCTGGTAACCGCATCAGTAGCGGATATGCCTCAGAACACCGACCCAGGCCCTTACACCTACCCTGAGGGACCATCGCAGTTTGACATCACCAAGTTCGACCTGGACGTGGCCAACTGGCACCTGTTTGAGATGACCTTTGGGATTGGTTCGGACAGCGTCGAAGGCTGTTCAATATTCTGGTGCAACGGCCAAAGTGCCTGGGACGGATTTATGGAACTGGGCTTCGACGTTGCCCAACAGGCCTACAACGCCATGAAGGCGACGACTTGGGATCTGTTCTGGGGCAAAGACTTTGCCGACATCAATGACTGATTTGAACGAGACAGTGCATGACCGGTTCCCAGAAGCAGCAACCCCAGGGAAGGCTCTTGCCAAGGGCTAGGACCATTGGCGACAAACCGCGCCTGGCAGCTACAGCCGTCAGAGCGCGCAGAGACGATACGGAGTTATTCAGAGGCTCCCTAGACAAAACAACAAAAAGTGAGCACAGGAGAACAACTATAATGACTTCATTCACAACCAGCATTCTGCCCCGGGCCTTCGCGGCAACGTGCTTGATCGCGTGTAGCTTTGTGCAAACCAGTAGCGCCCAGGACAACGAAACCAGCGGTCCCTCCTTTAAGACCTGGCCCGCAGCGGTGTTGTACTCCCTGGCAGAACCTTACGCCAACACACCGGGTGCCAATGATTGGAGCTGCCAGCCCAGCGCACAGCGTCCACGCCCGGTGGTCTTGGTCCACGGCACGCTCGCCAATCGCTACAATAACTGGCATTACATCGCGCCGCGCCTGGCAGACGCCGGTTACTGTGTGTATGCACTCAATTACGGCCAAGACCCAGAGGCCACCCTGAACTACCCCGGCGTCATGGGCCTGGCGGATATGCGTGATGGCGCCAAGGAGCTGTCCGACTTCGTCGATCAGATCCTGGCGGCCACCAACGCGACTCAGGTGGATATGGTGGGCCACTCTCAGGGCGGCTTGATGCCTCGCCATTACTTGAAGTTCGAAGGCGGTGCCAATCCGGAGAACCCCAGTTTAAACAAGGTACATAGTCTGATTACCTTCGGCGCTCCCCACCATGGCTCCACCGCCAGCGGTCTCGGTTATTTCTTGCGTGCCTTCGAAGACCTGACCGGCTTTTTTGCCGAAAACTCACCGGCCCAGGAGCAGCAATTGCACGGATCGGAGTTTGTCGAAACACTCAATGCCGATGGCGAGACCGTCCCCGGCGTGCACTACGTCTCCATCTCCAGCTTGTACGATTACGTCATTACCCCCAGAGAAACCACCTTCCTGACGGCCGGACTCGGTGCCACGGTGGAAAACGTCACCCTGCAAGAGGGCTGCTATCTTGACTTCAGCACCCACGTTACCATGAGCACCAGCCCACGAGTCACAGGACTGATTCTGGAAGCGTTGGATGACGAAGGAAACTACCAAGCTCCTTGCGTGTTTCATTCCGGAAATTTGTAGGTCACTATGGCCCCGCAGGCGCAGTAGGTGCTGGCTAGGTCCCGCTAATGTGGCCGAGTTGGGGCCGACACGCTGCAATACAGAACTGATACGGACTCTGGCTCGACCCGACTGGGATAGAGCCGGAGTCCCGCCCTCGATCCGCTTCGTTGCTCGTGGTTGACTCTGAACAAGGCGAGAACTACCGCGTAAAACTGACCACCACCCCCCAGTAGAATGATCACCTGATAGGCTATTCTTTAGTCGAGATGTTGCTTGCGAAGGCCCCAATGCGTTCTCACGATCAGGTCAGGATCACGATTTACGAAGAGTTCAGGGCATGGCAGCCGCACTTACAACACCAAACACATATGCAAAGTTACTAGTGTGATGGAAAGCAGTTACGACGAAAGCACTGAAAACAGTCGCACCGTTCGAGCGGGCTTGGTGCGCCACTTGATTGCCAGTGCTGTAGCCAGTGGTCTTGCCATCGACCAGATTATGGACACCGCCCATTTGAACCTGGAGTCGCTTGCCGACCCCAATGGACGGGTTCCTGTTGCTACGCTGGAACACCTGGTCTGCGCTGCGACAGCTACCAGTCAGGACCCATTGCTCGGCTTGCATATGTCCGAGCAGGCGGATGCCACAGACTTCGGCGTGGTCGGTCATTTGCGACTGGCCTGTGGCACGCTGCGAGAAATTATCGACATGACAATGCGCTATGAGCGTTTGGTGGGGGATTTCGGTCTGACCAGCCTTTCCTACGGACCCGGCTCTGTGCTGTGGTGCTGGGATTGCCTTAGCGACAACCCTCTGTTCAGGAGGCAGGCAACCGAGTACATCATGGGCTGCTGGCTCTCTATTCATTTAGGCATGTTGCAACAACTGCCGCCGCCCTTACTCGCTGTTCACTTTCAGCACGGGCCTCCGAGCGATCCTGGTTTGCTGACGGAGTACCAGCGAATATTCGGATGCCCAGTTCATTTCAGTCAGCGAGAGTCGGCCCTGGCCCTGCCCATCGACGCTCTGAAACGACCCTTATCTCACCCCGACTCCGAGTTACAGGGTGTGCTTGAGAGCCATGCCCGAATATTGATAGAGCAGCAAAGCCAGGCTGACACCTTTATCAACCGTGCGCGAACACAACTGCGCGCCCTGCTTAGGCAGGGTGATGCATCAAAGGATTCGTTAGCGTCAGCGCTTGGAATCAGCAGCCGACATTTACATCGCCAACTGCGCCGGGAAAACTTCAGTTATCAACAACTCGTCAATGAGCTTCGCCTTGAGCTGGCCCGCCTTTACCTCGCCAATGGCAGTGACAGCATTGAAGCCGTGGCCTTTCGGCTCAAATTTTCCGAAAGTCAGTCCTTTATCCGCTGGTTCCGGAAAATGGCCGGGGTAACGCCGGGGCAATATCGGAAGAGCATACAGAACTGAGGCCCCCAGGGAACCTCCGAAATACTCCAGAGCACCACTGGTGCCTCAAGGGCCATTCCCAATCAAGACAAGGTGTTTCAGGAATCCCTGGTCCTTGCGAACAGTCGCAATGCAAATCGCGCCAAGCTTCTACAGCCGTCCTTTTTAGCTGGATAAGACCCGTTAACCAAACCGTAATTAGTGTCTGTGTACAGTTTCACCAAACTCATCACGGCCGAAATTGTGCATTAAAGGTCCTTATCGCTACACTGCTGAGCCCCCCCTTGCTTCGCTATGCTACCCACGGAGTCATCAACCGGCCAAACACGCTTGCCAGTGGTGGCCTGATTCGCTACCAGCGACATAAAAGTTCCAGGTCGCTCGCATACAGGGTATTGATAGTGGTGGAAGCACGTAACAACGAGATCATCCGTGGCGTCGGCTCAATTGCCGACGTAGAAGCCATTGAGGCAACCGGTGTCCCCAGCGATCTGCCCAACAGCACCTATGACATGCTTAGGCGAGGCGCAGAACTTGACCCTACCGCGCCCGCCTTATCGTTCTTTCTGAGTGTTAAAGGGCACAAACGTCCGGAAGTGTGGAGCTATGCCGAATTTCTGGCCCAGGTAACCCAAGCCGCTAACCTATTCCATTCCCTGGGTGTGGGAAAAGACGATGTCGTGGCCTATGTGTTACCCAATCTACCAGAAACGCATTTCACCATCTGGGGTGGCCAGGCCGCCGGAATCGTAGCTGCCATCAACCCCTTGTTGGAGCCGTCGGCAATTGCCGAACTGCTCAATGCCACTGGGGCTCGTGTACTCGTCACACTGGCACCGTTTCCAGGCGTCGACCTATGGCAAAAGATTCATCAGGTGTTACCGCTGACTCTGGGAATAGAGCACCTGGTCCTGGTGAATATGGCGGATCGCGTCAAAGCTCCAGGCAAACTTGTGGCCAGAATCGTTCAGTGGGCGGAGTCGTGCAGACTGCATGCACCCGGCGGGCTGCATCGCTCGTTACCGCCATCCATTCAGCTCCATGACTTCAATAAGGCCACCAGCGCCCAACCCTCTAGACACTTGGTAAGCGGACGCTCGATCGAGCCGGAGGACTTCTCTTCCTATTTTTGTACCGGGGGAACAACAGGCACCCCGAAGATCGCCATGCGCCGCCACCGAAACGAGGTGTTCAATGCGTGGAGCGCTGCCCGCTTCCAGGCTGACAACTTTGGTCAAGGCAAAACCGTGCTGTGCGGCCTTCCACTGTTTCACGTCAACGGCGTACTGGTTACCGGCCTCGTACCCTTTTCGAAGGGTGCGCATGTGCTGCTGGCAACCCCCCAAGGCTATAGGGCGGAAGGTATCATTGAGCGATTCTGGGAGATTGTCGATCAGCATCGGATCAATTTCTTCAGCGGTGTCCCCACGCTCTTTGCGTCACTGCTTCAGGTTCCCATTGAAGATCACGATGTCAGTTCCCTCGAATACGCCCTTTGCGGGGCAGCGCCTATGCCTCGAGAGGTGCTGCGCAGTTTTCAGGAAAGGACCGGGCTGAAAATTCTGGAAGGCTACGGTCTGACGGAAGGGACATGTGCCAGCACGACCAACCCACCATTGGGGGAAACAAAGACCGGCTCTATCGGACTCCGCTTACCGTTCCAGAACATGCGGGTAGTGGAGCTCGATGATGACGGTGGCTTCAACCGAATCTGCGGTGTTGGCGAGGTTGGTGTAATCGCCCTGAATGGCCCCAATGTCTTTGCCGGCTATAAAGTCCAGGAGCATAACAAGGGTATTTGGCTGGACTTGGGTGATGGAGAAAAGTGGCTTAATACGGGTGATCTTGGCTGGCAGGATTCGGACGGATTCTTTTATCTCACAGGCCGTAAGAAGGAGTTGATCATCCGAGGCGGCCATAACATTGACCCATTAATCATTGAGGAACCACTGCACCGCCACCCCGCAGTCCAGACTGCGGCGGCTGTTGGTCGCCCGGATGCCTACGCCGGAGAGGTTCCTGTAGCTTACGTGCAGTTGAAAAGCGGCGCCGCCGTCACCGAGAGAGAACTCCTGGCCTTCGCCGAGCAGAACATTGCGGAACGTGCGGCACGGCCTAAGGGCATTCGCATCGTCAATGAAATGCCCCTAACCGGCGTAGGGAAAATCTTCAAGCCCGCACTCAAACGGATAGAAATAGAGCACGCCATATTGGATGAGCTGAACGAAGCGGGTGTTGGGGTGAGCGAAGTGTTGGTCAGTGAGGATTCGAACAAAGGCTTGGTGCTGAAAATAAGTCTGCTTGATGCATCGAAGGTAGATATCGCGGGCGAGATATTGGGCAAGTTCCCATTTTCCATCAAATTAAAATGGTAAAAGGGGCTTCGGCTTCAGCCTGTGAATCCGCCTCTCTGGACCGTGGCTTATGGCGCTGCCATCAACTGAAATGGCTACAAGAAACCATCCGGAGCACCTGACCGGTGAGACTGTTCCTTGAGCGACCATTTAACAAAGACAACCCCTGCACACACCTCGCAGGGCGAGAGTTGCTATACCCAGGCTGAAGCAACAGCGGCTGCCGTCTCGGTGCGGGTGGGCACGCTATCGATCTGGAAAAAAGTTCCTGGCCTTGACGATTGGGAGATACAATGGCTGTTTCAGTCGCCAATCCCATTGCCCGGACCAAATCTTGACGGCCACCGGCGCCCGCTGCCAAATCAGGCGCTTGTTTTTCGGGTGCCATGGCATACCCCGTCAGCGGATCTTCAGGCACGGGTACGATTGGCCGAGCGTCATGTTGTTGCCATGCTGGATCGGGAGCTAAAGAGATTATTGCGAACTCACAGCGAAACTGGCGAGTTAATGGCTGACTCCCTTGCAGTCATCAACGTTTTATTTCGCATGACTGGAGATAATGCGGAGCCACCCCACAGGCCAAATCCAGCGCCATGACCTCCAACGCCGATCACACCACACTTGCCGCCTGGCCGCTGGCCATCTGTCGGGCGCTGGCGGCCAGGGGCATTCCCGCCGACCCCATACTGGCCCAAGTGGGACTGAACCGCGGGGAGCTGACCGCCCATCCCGACGGCCGGGTGGATATTCGGCTGATGACCGAGTTCTGGAATCAGGTGTTGGCGGTCACCGATGATGAGGCATTCGGCCTGACGGTGGCGCGATATGTCCAGCCCATGCATTTCCGAGCCCTGGGTTTGCTGCTGCATACCACCGGCAACCTGGAGCAGGCACTCCTGAAACTGAGTCACTATTCCGCACTGGTGAGCAACTCGGCCACCACCCGAATCGAGCAAACCCCGTCCTGTCTTGGCTTCTGCATCGCGCCTATCGAAGGCGTCACCATCAGCGCCATGGCCATCGACAGTTTTCTGGCGACCCTCGCCCTGTTTGCCGAACAACTTGGCGCGGAGCAACCGGTCTTGAGCTCGGTCGAACTGATGCGATCACACCCTGAATCCACTGCGCCCTGGGAGCGGTTTTTCAAGGCACCGGTGAGGTTTGGCGCCGAACGCAATGCGCTCTGGCTAAACCGGGCGCAACTGAACAGCCCATCGGTCATGGGTGATCCCCAGCTCGCCGCATTCAACGAATCCGTGGTGAAAAGCTATGTGGATGCCTTGCAGGCGACCCCATTCAGCCATCGCGTGAAGCAATTGGTGGCAGCACAATTGCAACAGGGCGAGCCCAAGATCCAGCGGATTGCCGAACGCCTCAACCTGACCGAACGCAGCCTGCGTCGGCACCTGCGGCAGGAAGGTCGCACCTACCGGGAGCTGGTTCAGCAGTGCCGGATGGAAGTGGCGGAACACTACTTGAGCCACAGTGATATGAGCGTGACCGACATTGCCCTGAGCATCGGTTTCTCCGACACCAGCAACTTTTCCCGTGCCTTTGCCCGCCACGCCGGCAAGAGTCCTTCCGAGTTTCGCACACGCTCCCGCCAAGCTTGAGCGTCGCCGGGACCACTCATGACCGACGAATGTCCGCAAAAGACAAGCCGTCTTGGCCAGCCCCCGTACACTGACCGTGAGGTTCTCTAACAACAAAGGTCTGCCATGCACCCAAAAATGTACCCCAGAATCAACTGTCGCACCCTGCTAATCGCAGTGCTTCTGCCAGCGGCCCTGAGCCTGGCTGGTTGCGACTCGCGGCCAGCCCTGGAGGTCGATGCCAATGCCCTTGGCCATACCCCGGCCACAACCACGACCGCCAACGCCAATGGGCAGGTCCTCGAGCAGCGGCCGTTCGGCAACCGCGAGGATTTCAGCCATGCCCGGAGGGGGCTAATCGCCCAGGAACCGAGCCTGGTCATCCAGCACCAGAACGGCGACACCATCTGGGATATGGGCGCTTATGATTTCATCAATGCCGAAGGTGTCGATGCGCCAGCCTCGGTTAACCCGAGTCTCTGGCGCCAGGCCGCCCTCAACAACATTCACGGCCTGTTTGAAGTCACCGATGGACTCTATCAGCTCCGTGGCTACGACCTGGCCAATATGTCCATCATCGAGGGCGACAGTGGCTGGATTCTTGTAGACCCGCTGACCTCGCGGGAAACCGCCAGCCGGGCCTTCCTCTTCGCCCAGCAGCATCTGGGCAAGAAGCCGGTGCACGCCATCGTCTTCACCCACAGCCACATCGACCACTTTGGCGGTGTGCAAGGCGTGCTCCAACACCTGTCGGAGGAAGAGCGCCAAAACCTGCGAATCATCGCGCCCGCAGGGTTTGAAGAAGAAGCCACCAGCGAAAACATCATCGCGGGCCCCGCCATGACCCGCCGTGCCATGTACATGTACGGCAAGCGCCTTGGTCGCGACGAGCGCGGCCATGTCGGTACCGGCCTGGGCAAAGGACCGGCTTTCGGCAGCTTCGGCTTCGAGGCAGCCACCGACCTGATCCACGAGACCGGGTCCGAGTTGACCGTTGACGGTGTGCCTATGGTGTTCCAGATGGTTTCCGGTTCCGAAGCGCCGGCGGAGTTCACCTTCTACCTACCCGAGCAGCGGGCCTTCTGCGGCGCCGAACTGGTCAGCCGCAACCTGCACAATCTCTATACCCTGCGCGGCGCCAAGGTGCGCGACGCCCGCGCCTGGAGTGCGTATATCGACGAGGCCCGAATCCGCTTTGCCGAAGCCGAGGTCTATTTCGCCAGCCACCACTGGCCGCTGTGGGGACAGGACAGCATTCAGGATTTCCTGATCAAGCAGCGCGACACCTACAAGTTCATCCATGATCAGAGCGTCCGCTTGCTCAACCAGGGCCACACGCCCAATGAAATCGCCGAGCAACTGGAATTACCGGCCGCGCTGAATGAGGATTTTC
Organism: Marinobacter sp. SS21; assembly: GCF_028369065.1. Taxonomy (GTDB): domain Bacteria; phylum Pseudomonadota; class Gammaproteobacteria; order Pseudomonadales; family Oleiphilaceae; genus Marinobacter. The sequence continues at coordinate 87,755 of NZ_JAQNDA010000002.1, read as the reverse complement.
ATAACCAGGGCTATTACGGCACGGTGAGTCACAATGCCAAGGCGGTGTATCAGAATTACATGGGCTGGTTTACCGCCAATCCCGCCAAACTCAATCCATTGCCGGAAAGCGATGCCGCCCGCCGCTACGTGGAGATGATGGGCGGAGCCAGCCAGATTCTCCAACGAGCCGACGCCGACTTTGCCGCCGCGGCCGACATGACGCCCGCCGACGGTAAACAGACCTACCGGTGGCTGGCCGAGTTGCTGAACCATGTGGTGTTTGCAGAACCGGACAATGCCGAGGCCAAGGCCCTGCTGGCCAAGGTGTACGACCAACTGGGTTACCTCGCCGAATCGGCGCCCTGGCGTGACTTCTACCTCACCGGCGCCTTCGAGTTACGCCATGGCGCACCGGCTGAGGGCATCAGCCCGGCCGTGATGAAAGAGGTGCTGGTCAATACGCCCGTGTCGCTGTTCTTTGACAGCATGGCGGTGCGGCTGATGGCTGACGAAGCCGACGGCGAATCGCTGACGGTGAAGATCACCTTTACCGACCTTGGCGAGAGTTACCTGCTGACCCTGAACAACTCGGTGCTGCACCACCAGGCAACCGCCAACGACACCCCTGCGGACGCAACCCTCAACCTCACCCATCCGCTGTTCATCGATCTCCTGGTGGGTGAGGCAGGGGTGAAGGAGCTGTTGTTCAGCGACGACGTAAGCTTTGAGGGCAGCAAACTCGATTTGATCAGGTTCTTCGGTATGCTGGACAAGCCGGATGGCTCGTTCAATATCGTCACTCCCTGACCCGCCGATGGGGACTGACCGGAGGAGCGGCTCAGTCCCTGATCATCCGTTGCCTCCATTAGCTAACAGGTCACCCCGCCAACTCGGATGACCAAACTCAAGACGCCTCTTGGGGGGCCTTGTCGTTTTCGGCTTCCGCCAAGATCCACGAGCGGAAAATCTCCGCGTGCGGATGAATGTACTTGAACGCCGGCCGCACCAGGTGGAAGGCTTCGGAGGTGGCCACGGAATACCCGAACGGCGCAATCAGCTCGCCTTTGCACATCATCTCCTGCACCAGCGAGGTGCGCCCCAACGCGATGCCACCGCCCTGGCGTGCAACTTCCAGCGCGGAGATCAGGGTATCGAACTGCAGCTCCTGGCCCGACTTGACGTTGCCGAAGCCGGCCTGGTCCAGCCAGTATCCCCAGCCTTCCTCGTAGCCGATAACATGAAGGATGGTGTATTCGCCAAGCTGCTCCGGCGAGCCTGGGGGCTGCCGGTCTCCGGCCAGCACCGGGCTGCACACGGGAAAAAGCTCGTCCCAGCTCAGCCTGTCCGCCTCCAGTCCCGGCCAGGTGCCCTTGCCGTAGCGAATCTCCATATCGGCTTCCTTGACATCGTCCTCCACCCAGATATTGCTGGTGAAGCGAATGCCAATCTCCGGATAACGCTCCCGAAACCGGTGCAACCGGGGCGCCAGCCAGGTGGTTAAGAACACCAGGTTGCATCGCACCGTCAGCAAGCGGGCCTTACCCTGGCCGAAGATTTCGTCGGTGGCGGTGGCCAGGCGTCGAATGCACTCATGCACCACCGGCAGGTAGGCCTTGCCGGCATCGGTCAGCTCCAGGCCCCTGGGCAGCCGGGTGAACAGTGTCATGCCCAGTTGCGACTCCAGCCCTTTCACCTGCTGACTGATGGCAGCCTGGGTCAAGTTCAGCTCACCGGCGGCGTGGGTGAAGTTCAGGTGACGCGCGGTGGCCTCGAAGGACCTCAGCCAGTTGAGCGGAGGGAGTTTCTTCTTCATGGTGACAACCCGATTGTGCATTCATAGTCAATTTTCATTGAACTCTAAGCACAGCGCCAGCGTGTTTTTGAAACGGTCCTCGCTGGGGAAAGCGCCCCGCCAGGAAAAACGCGTCCATGTCAGGGTAAAAAGAGCCCCTGACGGAACAAAAAAAAGGCGGCACCTAGCCGGTGCCGCCGAAGGAGCGCTGTCCCGTTCTGGTCCGGGAAGCGAATGCGGTTACTTCATGGTCGGCATGGAGAACTCCACGCCCTCACGCACCCCGGCCGAAGGCCAACGCTGGGTGATGGCCTTGCGGCGGGTGTAGAAGCGCACCGAGTCCGGCCCGTAGGCATGCAGGTCACCAAACAGCGAACGCTTCCAGCCACCGAAGCTGTGGTACGCCACCGGCACCGGCAGCGGCACGTTGATACCCACCATGCCCACCTGGATGTGGTCGGTGAAGTAACGGGCGGCCTCACCGTCGCGGGTGAAGATGCAGGTGCCGTTGCCGTACTCGTGGTCATTGATCAGCTTCATGGCCGCTTCCATGGAGGCAACCCGAACCACCTGCAGCACCGGCCCGAAGATTTCTTCGCGATAGCTGACCATGTCCGGGGTGACGTGGTCGATCAGCGTCCCGCCCACGAAGAAGCCGTCTTCATAACCGGCCACCTGTGGGTTGCGACCGTCCACCACCACCGTGGCGCCCTGGTCCTCGGCGCTGTCGATGTAGCCCACCACCTTCTGCTGGTGCTGACGGGTAATCACCGGACCGAAATCGTTGCTGGGTTCGCAGAAGGCACCCACTTTCAGCGACTGCATCGCCTCGCTCATCTTCGCCACCAGGGCGTCGCCGGCGGCGTCTCCCACCGCCACCGCCACGGACAGGGCCATGCAGCGCTCACCGGAGGAGCCGAAGGCGGCGCCGAGGAGCTGGTTAACTGCGTTGTCCATGTCGGCATCCGGCATCACGATGGCGTGGTTCTTGGCGCCACCGAGGGCCTGGCAACGCTTGCCATTGGCACTGGCCTTGCCATAGATGTATTCGGCAATGGGGGTGGAGCCTACGAAGCTCACCGCCTGAATGCGCGGATCTTCCAGTAGGGTATCCACCGCTTCCTTGTCGCCATTGACCACATTCATCACCCCATCGGGCAACCCGGCTTCCTGCAGCAGCTGGGCGATGAACAGCGTAGAACTCGGGTCCCGCTCGGAAGGCTTCAGCACGAAACAGTTGCCGCACACCAGCGCCATCGGGTACATCCACAACGGCACCATCGCCGGGAAGTTGAATGGCGTGATGCCTGCCACCACACCCAGTGGCTGGAACTCGCTCCAGGCATCGATATTCGGGCCCACGTTGCGGCTGTGCTCGCCTTTCAGCAGTTCCGGAGCACCGCAGGCGTACTCGACGTTCTCGATTCCGCGCTGGAGTTCACCCATGGCGTCGTGTTGAATTTTGCCGTGTTCCTCACCGATCATCGCGCTGATGCGCTCGGCGTTCTGCTCCAGCAGTTCCTTGAAGCGGAACATGATCCGGGCGCGCTTGATGGGGGGCGTCGCGCGCCATTCCGGGAACGCCGCCTCGGCCGCCGCAATGGCGTCTTCCACGGTGGCCCGGGACGCCAATGCCACCTCCCTGGATACCTCTCCGGTGGATGGATTGTAGACTGGCTGACGCCGCTCGCCTTCGGTGGTGAGCTGGCCGTTGATCAGGTGCCCTACTGTGTTCATCTTCATTTCCTCAGTTTAAAAATGCGCGTCTTGGACGGCGGATTGTTGTTAGTCGTGGGTCGTTAGTCGTGTATCGAGACATTGCGACTCGGATTACCACAGCTGGCGGTAGATCCCGATGATTTCTTCGGCACTGGGAACCCGCGGGTTGTTGCCGGGTGAACCCGATTGCAAGGCCTGTTCCGCCATCGTCGGCATCAGCTCGAAGAATTCGCTGCGGTCGATGCCGAACAGTTCCGGGCTCGGCACCTCCAGTTCGTCATTCAGCGCGTGCAACTCGTCCAGCAGTTTGCGATTGGCCACCTCGGTGCTGTCCGCCTGGTTGGCCACGCCGATGGCGCGGGCGCAGTCAGCGTAACGGTCCGCCGCCGCCGGAATCGAAAACTCGGTCACGCTGGGCAGCAACATGGCGTTGGACAGACCGTGGGGCACGTGGAAGGCGGCGCCGATGGGCCGGCTCATGCCGTGCACCAGCGCCACCGAGGCGTTGGAAAACGCCACGCCGGCCAGAGTGGAGCCCAGCATCATGGCTTCGCGGGCCGCCTTATCGGCACCGTCGTGATAGGCCCGCCGCAGGTTCGGGCCGATCAGACGCATGGCCGACAGCGCCTGGCTGTCGCTGTAGGGGTTGGCCTTACGGCTGACATAAGCCTCCATGGCGTGGGTCAGCGCATCGATACCGGTATCGGCGGTGATCCGCTTGGGCAGGCTCAGGGTCAGGTTGTAATCCACCAGCGCCGCCACCGGCATGAAGCCAATCCCGACACACAGCATCTTCTCGTCGTTAGTCTCGTCGGTGATGATGGTGAAACGGGTCACCTCGGACCCGGTGCCGGCGGTGGTCGGCACCGCGATGATCGGCAGACCAACCTGATTGACCAGGCGGGGAAACTTGTAGTCGCGCATCTCGCCGCCGAATTTGCCCAGGATGCCGATGGCCTTGGCACTGTCGATGGGGCTACCGCCGCCGAGGGCAATGATGCAGTCGTAATCGCCCTCGCGGACCCGCGCCACGCCGCTCTGGATCGAGCTGACCGTAGGTTCGGGCACGGTGTCATCGAACACGTCCGCGGTCAGGCTGTGCTGGGCCAGACATTGCTGGATACGCTCCACATAGCCCAGCTGCACCATCATCTTGTCGGTGATGATCAGTGGCCGGCTACACCCCAGGCTGGCCAGCACAGTGGGGACCTGTTCGGACGCACCTTCACCAACCTGCATGACACGGGGAAGAATCACTTGAGTAGACATAATGAATCCTGAATCGAAGAGTTGAAGGTTTTTGGCAGGCACCGCCTCGCTCGCGGCGATGCCTGATGCACTCAAAGGTTGCCAGTGGCCGGTACGGCCGAGGATTCGCGGGCGCTGGCCCGACTTCCCTTCCCCGTCAGTCGGGAAAACCGGGACGCCTTTTCCGGCAGGCTCTCCTCCCGCAGGGACTTGAACAGGCCGTAGATCGCCATGATCAGGATGAAGGAGAACGGCAGGGCCGCCACCACCGAAGCGGTTTGCAGCGCCTGGAGGCCGCCGGCCAACAACAGCACCGCTGCCACGGCACCGATCGCGCCGCCCCAGAACACCCGGTAGCGGGGCAGCGGGTTCGAATTGCCCATGGAGATCAGGGTGCAGATCACCAGGGTGGCGGAATCGGCGGAAGTCACGAAGTAGGTCACCAGCATGACGGTACAGATGCTCGCCATCAGCGTGATCATGAGTTCACTGTCGGTCATCAGCTCGATGGTGGAGAACAGGGCCATGGTGGTGTCCTTATTGACCGCTGCAACCACACCGCCGTCGCCAAACAGTTCCAGGAACATGGCCGTGTTACCAAACACCGTGATCCAGATTGCGGCCAGCAGGGTCGGGGCCACCAACACGCCGAGGACGAATTCGCGGATGGTGCGGCCCTTGGAGATCCGCGCAATGAAGATGCCGCAGAACGGTGCCCAGGCGATCCACCAGCCCCAGTAGAACAGCGTCCACCAACCCTGCCACTGGCCGGCTGGGTCCGGGTCCACCCAGAAACCCAGCTCCACCGCATGTACCAGATAGTCGCCCAGGTTGGTCACCAGCGCGCCCAGCAGGTACGCGGTTGGCCCCACCACAACGAACAGTCCCAGAATCAACATGGTCAGTCGCATGTTCAGCTCGCTGAGCACCCGGATGCCCTTGTGCAGCCCGGTCATCACTGACACGGTCGCGATCACCGAGATAATGGCAATCAGCAGGATCTGGTTACCGGTGGACACCTCAACGCCGATCAGGTAGTTCAGGCCCGCATTCATCTGCTGCGCCCCCAGACCGAGTGAGGTGGCGATCCCGAACACGGTACCGAACACCGCCAACAGGTCCGCCATATGCCCGATGGGGCCGTAGATACGATCGCCGAAGATCGGGTACAGGCTGGAGCGAATCGACAGCGGCAGGCCCTTGCGATAGGCGAAGTAGCCGAGGGTCAATCCCGCCAGGCCAAACAGCGCCCAGCCGTGCAGGCCCCAATGGAAGATGGAGATCCGCATCGCCACCTGGGCGGCTTCTGCGGTCAGCTGCTGGCCTTCGGGAACCAGCGGATTGCTCTGAAAGTGGTAGATGGGCTCGGCAATGCTCCAGAACAGGATGCCGATCCCGATTCCGGCCCCGAACAGCATGGAGAACCAGGAAAAGTTGCTGAATTCCGGCCGGTCGCTGTCCTGGCCCAGGCGGATGTCGCCGTAGCGGCTGAACACCAGCCATACCACCAGAAACAGCACAAAACTCATAAAGCCGATGTAGTACCAGGCCAGATCGGCCGCGATAAAGTCCTTGATACCGGTATAGACCGTGTTGGCCAGCTCGGGCACCGCCACGGTGAACAGCACAAAGGCAAACACCAGTATTCCGGCCCCCAGCGACATCACCGGGTGGGTGCCGACCAGCACCCCACCTCTGCGTAACTTCAATTGACTGTTGTCGTTATTGGTCATTCTTCGTGTCCTCTGTTGGAGGTATCAGTTTGTTGTTGTGCGCCCACGTCCCGCGGGCTAATGCTTCCTGAACCGAAGTGACACTATTTACATCAAAAAAGAGTTCGAAAATGAACCAATAAAATGCACCCCTTAGACCAAAGTTTTTTTATGGCACAGGCGGACCCCATCAGCCATAAGAAAACTTGGGGCTAAGGGCCATTTTTTATTGCTGGTTCCGCCGACATTTCTGTCCCTACCATTGGCGCAATCGAGTCAAGGGAGAAACGCTGACCAACTCCCCGTGTGCTCGACAACAACGAAACGGTTTTCAGCCACAGACCCACACGGCCAGAGTCGGCCGGTATTGGTCCCAGAGACAGGAAGGGCAAACAGCGATGAACAATAAAACTCAACTTCCGTTAACCGGTGTACGCGTCGTCGACTTTGGCCAGCAGATCGCCGGCCCCGCCGTGGCCATGGTACTGGCGGATTTCGGCGCCACCGTGGTGCATGTCGATCCCCCCGAAGGCCCCCAGTGGGACCATCCGGCCAACGCCGTGCTCCATCGCAACAAGAGCTGCGTGCGGCTGGACCTCAAGCAGGACAGCGGCCTGGCACAGGCGCTGGCGCTGATCGAGCAGGCCGACGTCGTGATCGAGAGCTTCCGCCCCGGGGTGATGAAACGCCTAGGTATCGACTTTGCGAAATTGCGCGCCGAGCGCCCGGAGCTGATCACCCTGTCGGTGCCCGGCTTTGCCAGCAACGATGATCTGCGCAAGGAATGGAAAGCCACCGAGGCCGTGGTTGCCGCCACCTGCGGTGCCTTCACCGACATGGGCTTCAACCGGGTGCTGATGGGCGTCAACCCGAGCTTCTCGCCGCTGCCGCTGGGCTCGTCCTACGCCGTCTCGCTGGCCGCCAGTTCGGTGGTACTGAGTCTGCTGGCACGGGAAAAATCCGGCCGCGGCGACAGTATCGAAGTGCCGGTGGCCGCAGCGCTGATGGAAGGCCTGTCCTACAACTCTTACGTCATCGACGGCCTGCCCGAACGCTACAAAACCATGCGTGAACTGGAAATTGAGCATCGCAAGACGCACAACATCACCATGGACCTGAGCTACGACGACCTGCAGGAATACCTGGACCCGTTCTACCGCACCTACGAGTGCGCCGACGGTCGCATGTTCTATTGCGTCTGCCCGTCCCACCGCAACCACGCCAAACGGGCGCTGAAGCTGCTCGGCATTTACGACGAGCTGATGGCCGAGGGCCTGCCCGACGTCAAGGACCTGCACATGCCGATTGCCGAGTGGGACGGTGAAACCTCCATCGGCGTCTATCCGCTGCCGAAGAAATGGGCGGACATCATTTCCGCCAAGATGAAGAAGGCGTTCCTCACCCGCACCTCCGACGAGTGGGGCAAACTGTTCGGCGAAGGCCAGATTCCCGGCGCACCCCACCGCACCACCCAGGAATGGGTGAACGATGAGCACACCAATGCCTCCGGCCTCATAGTGGAAGTGGACGACCCGGAATACGGCCCGATGAAACAGGGCGGCCCCATCGCCTGGCTGGAAGACATCGCCGAGGACATGTTGACGCCGCGTCCCCGCCGTCAGGTCACCGTGACCGAGGCGCTGGCGGAGCTCAGCGCAGTGGCCGCCAGCGAAACCATCACCCGCCCCACCGGCAGCAACATCGCACCGGTCAGCGGCAAAGGCTGGCTGGACGGCGTGCGCATTCTCGACCTGACCAATGTGATTGCCGGCCCCCACTCCGCCGCCTTCCTCAGCCGGTTCGGGGCCGAAGTTATCAAGCTGGACCCGGTCACACCGCTGTATGACCCGTTGATCGGCACCCTGTTCACCTTCCAGACCGGCGTGAACAAGCAAAGCGCACTGGTAGACATCACCAGCTACGAGGGCCGGGAGGCATTCAATCGACTGGTGCGCTCGGTGGATATCGTGGTGATCAATGCCCCGGAACGGCAAATGAAGCCACTGGGACTCGACCATGACAGCTTGCAGGCGGTTCATCCCGGCGTGCTGTTCTGCCGCCTGGACTGCCTGGGCGGTCCTCGCCGCGGCCCCAAGACCGATTACATTGGCTATGACGACATCATCCAGGCCAACAGTGGCATCATGAGCCGCTTCGGCGGTGCCGCCACCCCGGAGGAGCATGCCCACCTGGGCACCCTGGACGTCAACTGCGGCTTCGCTGCGGGCCTGGCCATGGCGGTGGCGCTGTATCGCAAGCACAAGACCGGCCAAGTGTCCCGCGCCCGCACCTCGCTGTCCGCGGTGACCAACCTGGCCCAGGCGCCGTTCGCCTTTGATTACCAGGGGCGCGCGCCGTTCGACGAGCCGTCCGGTCGCGAGGCTTTGGGCAACCATGAGCTGTCCCACTTCTACGCCACCAGCGACGGCTGGGTCTTTATCGATTCCCATCGCGGCGAGCTGGACAAGCTGGAGCAGGTGGAGGGACTGCAGGGCATCAGCGCAGCGGCCAACCTGGGGGATTTCCTGACCCAGGCCCTCGGCCAGGCCCCGGTCGCTTACTGGACCAAGGAACTGCGTAAGGTCGATGTTGCCGTTGCCGAGCCGATGGCCATTGAAAACCTGCGTGGGCAGTACAGCCGCGAAGCCGATGGCACACCGGGCACCGATCTGGGCAGCTTCGCGTTCTCCATCTACCCTGACCACCCCAGCGGCCACTGCATTACCCAGGTGGACCACTACTCAATTCGCCCCAGCGAAGCGAGGGTGCGGGCCTTCACCCCGGCCGAGCGGTTCGGTCATTCCACCCGCGCCGTACTGGCCAGCGTGGGATATACCGAGCAGGAGATCGACTCCATGATCGAGCGACGGATCGCCGGCCTGGGCTGGGGCAAGGAGTACTTGCCCAGCTGAGTCATCGGGCGGGTATTCCTTACCCCTGCCCCACCAGTCAGTGACACCTGCCGGTCGCTTCCGGCCGGCAGGTTGATCTGGCCTCCGTCCCCTCGTCGCGCCCCCTCGTCGCTGCTCTATTAGCGATTGCCTGTTAGCGATTGCCTGTCAGAGCTTCCCGCACAGGCTCGCCGAACGCCGCGAACCAGGGTTTAATCGCCGACCGAATACGACAGAATACGGGACAGATGACTGTACGGCAGCCCCGTTTCCAGGTGCCACTCGTTAAAGGCCTGCTGGGCCTGACTCAAGGCCTTCTGGCTGGTCGGACTGGCGTCCAGCCGTTGTTCCCGGCGCAACCCCGCCACCACATCCTGGGACAGGATGAATCCATCCCAGCCTACCCAGCGCAGGAAGTACTGGGCGGTGTTGCCTCCCAGGCGAGCGCCGTGTTTCTTCAGGTACTGCAACAGCCCCACTTCATCGTCTGAGGGCCATTGGCTCAGGAAGGCCCCGAAACTGCCATGGGCTTGGGCGGCCTCGACAATCATCCGGGCATTCTCGGGAACCGTGCGGATCTTCTGCAGGTTGCGGACAATACGTTCATCCTGGGCCAGCGCTTCCAGCACCTCTGGCGGTACCTGCTGCCAGTAAAGCGGCACAAACCCCTCGAACGCGGCTTCAAATCCCGGCCACTTGTTGTCGATCACCCGCCAGACAAAGCCCGCCTTGAAGATGCACCGGGTCAGCTCGGACAAATACCGGTCATCCCCCATGGCCTCCAGTTCGCCGGGGCCCGGCACTTGCGGCAACAGCGACCGTAATGCATCCTCTCCGCCCTTGCGGGCAGCGGCCTGGTCGTAAATACGGGTAAAAGACATGACATTCTCCCTCAGTCAGTTGTCGGTGGCAGGCGCCGTGGTTCACTATAGAGGAAACAGAAACAACCAGGGAGACACCTCAATGCCCGTGATTGGCTGGGTGATACTGTTACTGGCGTTGGCGATGATCGTCGGCAGTCTCTTGCTGCTGCGGGACAGCGCCCACAGCATGAATATACCCGAAGACAAGCTGGAAAAGATCCGCAAGCGAAAGGCGGAACTTGACGCCGAAGAAGAGGCAGAGGATCGCTAAAATCAGGCCTGGCGCCGCAGAAAAAACTGTTCAAAATTACGGATATTCTGCTGAATGTAGTCGATAAACGCCTGCATCGCCGGGGTGGGGTGTTTGGCCTGCGGGTACACCAGGCACCAACTACGGCGCAGAGGAAAGCCCGGCATCGCAAGGGTCTCAAGACTCCCCATCTCCAGCTCGGGCAGGATGCTCTGCTTGGGCAAGACCGCCACCCCAAGACCGGCCAGTACCGCGTGCTTGACCGCATCGTTGGACCCGAGCGCCATACCTGGATTCATGCTGAGGCGGTGCTGCTGACAATGGGTCTCCAGGGCCAACCGGCTGCCGGAACCCAGTTCCCGCACCAACAACTGGCTGTCGAGAAACGCCTGGGGCGAGACCGTCTCCAGTGCGAGCAAAGGATGGCCACGGGGTACGACGGGGACCAGCTCGTTGTCCAGAAACGGCAATGACACCAGTGGCTGTTCGCTGGGCACCATCCCCATAACAACCAGATCGTCACGGTTCTCATTCAACCGCTGAAGTGCGACCGCCCGGTTGACCACCGTCACGGATACCGTGACCTCGGGATAGAGGTTCAGAAATGCCCGCAACAGATAGGGCACCACATATTGGGCGGTGTTAACCGCCACCAGGCTGAGCCGCCCGGAAACCCGCCCCTCCAGGGCAGCCAACTTACTCTGCACCCGCTCCAGTTCACCAAAAACCGACCGTACACACCGCGCCATTTCTTCTCCGGCCGACGTGCAATACAAACGGCGTCCCACGTATTCAAACATTGGCAGTCCGAGTGCCTGTTCCAGGTGACGCACCTGACTGCTGACCGCGGGCTGGGTCAGGCCCAGCAGTTCGCCTGCCTTACTGTAGCTTTCCAGATCGTAGACCGCCTTGAAGACCTGGAGCTGCCTGAAGGTCAGGCGGCTGGCCAGTTTATGCGTACTCAATGGCATTGGGAATCGCCCTTTTCACCCATCTATAAGTGATCTGTTATATACATCAAAAATAATATCAATTTTTCCTTAGAGTTCTACCCCGCTACGCTTTGCACATCCTTCATTCGGGACGACGAGACGAGGAATCTCCCATGTTGAAGAGGAATTTCCCATGCTAAAGAAAGTCTTGATTGCCAACCGGGGCGAAATTGCGGTGCGCATTATCCGCGCCTGTGCCGAAATGAACATCCGCTCGGTGGCCATCTACACCGAACCCGACCGCTACGGACTGCACGTGAAGCGGGCCGACGAAGCCTACTCCCTGGGCGAGGACCCGCTGGCCGGTTACCTAGACCCCGCCCGCATCGTCAACCTCGCGGTGGAAACCGGCTGCGATGCCATCCACCCGGGTTACGGCTTCCTGTCTGAAAACGCGGAATTTGCCCGCCTGTGTGAGCATAAAGGGGTGACCTTCATCGGCCCCAGCTCCAAGGTCATTCACAAAATGGGCGACAAAACCCAGGCCCGCGACAGCATGCGTGCGGCCGGCGTACCCATCACTCCGGGATCGGAAGGCAATCTGGCCAGCCTGGAAGAGGCGCTGGCACTGGCCAGCGACATCGGCTACCCGGTGATGGTCAAAGCCACCTCCGGTGGTGGCGGCCGTGGCATCCGTCGCTGCGACAGCCCGGACGAACTGAAAACCCAGTACCCCAGGGTCATCTCCGAGGCCACCAAGGCGTTCGGATCGGCCGAGGTGTTCATGGAAAAGTGCATCGTCAACCCACGTCACATCGAGGTGCAGGTATTGGCGGACAGCCAGGGCAATGCGGTGCACCTGTTCGAACGGGACTGCTCGATCCAGCGTCGCAACCAGAAGCTGATCGAAATCGCCCCCAGCCCGCAACTGACCCCAGAGCAACGCCAGTACATCGGTAACCTGGCGGTAAAGGCCGCCGAGGCGGTTGGCTATGTGAACGCAGGCACGGTGGAGTTCCTGCTGTCCGGAAATGAAGTGTACTTCATGGAAATGAACACCCGGGTGCAGGTGGAACACACCATCACCGAGGCCATCACCGGGGTCGACATCGTCCGCGAACAGCTTCGGATAGCCGCAGGGCTGCCCCTGAGCTATCGCCAGCACGACATCCAGTACCGGGGGTACGCCCTGCAGTTTCGCATCAACGCCGAGGACCCCAAGAACGATTTTCTGCCCAGCTTCGGCCGCATCACCCACTACTACGCCCCCGGCGGGCCGGGCGTGCGGGTGGACACGGCGATCTACACCGGTTACGAGATACCGCCCTACTACGACTCCATGTGTCTGAAGCTGGTGGTGTGGGCGCTGACCTGGGAGGAAGTGATCGCTCGCGGCAAGCGCGCCCTGGATGACATGCGTCTGCACGGCATCAAAACCACCGCCGCCTACTACCAACAGATCCTGGATCATCCGGACTTCAAAGACGGCACTTTCGATACCAGCTTTGTGCCGAGCCATCCGGAATTGCTGAACTATTCAACCAAACGCGACCCCAGCGAAGTTGCGCTGGCCATTGCCGCCACCATTGCCGCCCACGCCGGCTGGTAATCCGCAGGAGGAATGAGATATGAGCACCACCAGAAAAATCGAAGTCACCGACGTCATCCTGCGCGACGCGCACCAGTCGCTGATCGCCACCCGCATGCGCACCGACGACATGCTGCCGATCTGCGACAAGCTCGACCGGGTAGGCTACTGGTCGCTGGAAGTCTGGGGCGGCGCCACCTTCGACGCCTGCGTTCGCTTCCTCAAGGAAGACCCCTGGGAACGGCTGAGACAACTGCGCAAAGCGCTGCCCACTACCCGTCTGCAGATGCTGCTGCGGGGTCAGAACCTGCTGGGCTACCGCCATTACGCCGACGATGTCGTGGAGGCCTTCGTCCAGAAAGCCGCGGACAACGGCATCGACGTGTTCCGGGTGTTTGACGCCCTCAACGACCTGCGCAACATCGAGACCGCGATGAAGGCGGTGAGGAAGGCCGGCAAGCACGCCCAGGGCACCCTCTGCTACACCACCAGCCCGGTCCACACCCCGGCGCTGTTTGTCGAGCAGGCCAAGGCCATGCAAGCCATGGGCGCGGACTCCATCGCCATCAAGGACATGGCTGGGCTGCTGACCCCCTACGCCACCTATGAGCTGGTCAAGGCCATCAAGGCGGAAGTGGCACTGCCGCTGGTGGTGCACAGTCACGCCACCTCCGGCCTGGCGCCCCTGTGCCAACTCAAGGCCATTGAAGCCGGTGCCGACCGCATCGACACCGCGATTTCCTCCTTCGCCAGCGGCACCAGCCATCCGGCCACCGAATCCCAGGTCGCCGCGCTGAAAGGCACCGAGTACGATACCGGTCTGGATTTGACGCTGCTGAGTGACATCGCCGACTACTTCCGGGAGATCCGCAAGAAGTACCACCAGTTCGAAAGTGAATTTACCCGCGAAGACGTGTCGGTGCAGATCAACCAGGTGCCGGGCGGGATGATGTCCAACCTGGCCAACCAGCTCAAAGAGCAGAACGCCCTGGACCGGATTCGCGACGTTTTCGAGGAAATCCCACGAGTGCGGGAAGACCTTGGTTTTCCGCCGCTGGTCACGCCAACCTCGCAAATCGTCGGCACCCAGGCGGTCTACAACGTGCTGGCGGGCCAGCGCTACAAGACCATCACCAACGAGGTAAAACGCTACCTGCAAGGGGGCTACGGCCAGCCACCGGCAGCGGTCAACGCCGAGATCCAGAAAAAGGCCATCGGCAACGAATCCGTCAACGAGGGACGGCCTGCGGACCTGCTCAACCCCGAGCTTGCCAAGTTACGACAAGACATTGGTAGCCTGGCAAAGTGTGAGGAAGATGTGCTTACCTATGCCATGTTCCCGGATTTGGGCCGGGAGTTCCTGCAGCAACGGGCCCAGGGCACCCTGAAGCCGGAGGAACTGTTGCCTGCCGAGCATGGCGGCAAAGACCGTATGGGAACCGCCGTCGCCACTGAGTTCCGCATCGACGTTCACGGCGAAACTTACGAAGTGGCGGTCACCGGCGTGGGGGATTCCGGTGCCGGTAAGCGTAAACTGTACCTGTCCCTGGATGGCATGCCCGAAGAAGTGGTGTTCGAATCCCTCAACGAGTACGTCGCTGACGGCGGCAGTAACCGCAAGCGGGCCAGCGAACCCGGCCATGTCACCACCGCCATGCCGGGCAACGTTGTCGAGGTGGTGGTGGCGGTCGGCGACACCGTGAGCGCCGGCCAGGCGGTGCTGGTCACCGAGGCCATGAAAATGGAAACCGAGGTAAATGCCGGCATCGATGGTACCGTCCAAGCCATTCATGTGACCAAGGGTGACCGGGTTACCCCTGGTGAAGTGTTGATCGAGATTGCCTGACAGACCTATTGCCTGACAGACTTATTGCCTGAAAGACTTAAGGAGAAATCGTGGAACATATCGTTCGTGGCGTGCTGGACTTCCGCAAGAACGTCTACCCTGAGCGCAAAGACCTGTTCGGCGCGCTGGCAGACGGCCAGAGCCCGGAAGTTCTGTTTGTGACCTGTTCGGATTCACGCATCGACCCCAATCTGGTCACCGGCTCCAACCCCGGCGACCTGTTCATCTGCCGTAACGCGGGCAATATCATCCCGCCCCACAGCAATGAAACCGGCGGCATGACCGCCTCCATCGAGTATGCGGTGGCGGTGCTCAAGGTGCGTCATATCATCGTCTGTGGCCACACCGACTGTGGCGCCATCAAGGGCGCGCTGGATGTGGCGGCCCTGAAGGGCCTGCCCCACGTCAAGGAATGGCTTGGCCACTGCCGCTCCGCCATGGAAATCGTGCGGGAGCGTCATGGCATCGCCACCGATGCCTGCCTGGACGGCCAGTACCTCAACGAGGCCATCGAAGAGAACGTACTGCAACAGGTCCAGCACCTGCGCACCCATCCGGTGGTGGCGGCCAAGCTGGCGACCCAGAAGGTCCAAATCCATGGCTGGGTGTACGACATCAAGTCTGGCGACATCCGCTGCTGCGGTCAGAACAGCATGGAATTCAAGAATTTTGACGACTTCTATGCCGAAGAGATCAAACGAGTGACGACGTCAGCAGACGAAAGCTGAACGCCCAAGACCTACGGCGCGAAAGGTGCGGGGGGCGGTATTGCCGGCCCCCGTTCACCGCTCTTGCAGGTGCATCCGATGAAACATCCGATGGATCAGGGGGGCCAACAGGGTTGCCACCGCCAGGAAAAAGACGGCCTCGATGAATAGCCCATAGCCGGCCACGAACCACCGGCTGTGATCCGCCGCCAATTCAACGGGAGGTTCCACCCCGCCCAGCAGCGAGAGCGCATTCAGCGTCGCTTCGCCCAAGCTCAATCCCAATACGTGAAAGCCCACCACGCCAGGCAACAGGCCAAACAGCAGCATCAGGACCGCAATCGCAAAATACCGCGCCATCCGCAGCAGAAAACGGCGGATCGAAAGCAGCTCACTGCTGACATGTTCAAACACGGCCAGTCTCCTTGTCCGCCAGCGTCTGCAAATCAACGGCTCGAGCGCTGCAGCAGGCCCGAGTTCTGAGAGGATTCTAGCGGATCTCATGCTGCAGTGCCGTACGCCGCTCTGGCCCCCTCCAGGACTCAGCCCCCGGGCAACGTGGACACAGCAGCTGGATACCCATTGGCACACATTCAACCCAAGCGGACACGGCAGCCAATGGCACACCCGCCCAGCTATGGTCATCTTTAAAAAAAAGAGGAACTTTCACCATGATGGTACGTTTATTTCTGCTGACCTGCTGGCTTTTCGCCAGTGGCCTGGCCCTGGGCTCCGAGCGCTGGGCACCCTATCCCGACACCTTGACGCCGTTCGAATACAGCGAACAGAACCTGGGCGAGCATTGGCTCGATCTGACCGGCGGCTTTCGCGGCCCTCTGCCCTCGGCCACCAGCTTGAGAGCCGACGCCGAGCGCTGGCCGGAACTGTACGACTATACCCGCTCCCACCTGAAGACCATCGCCAACAGCCATCCCGAGCTGGCCTACCTCACCGAAGGCGATCTGAGCGAGCACTTCGACGCCTACGCCACCGAACTCCGCCGTGCCTGGAGCCTGCTGTTTAACGGCCAATTCCGGCAGGCCCGGGATCTGGGCCTCAGTCTGGGCCCCGCCGGCTATTTCCCCGGCCTTTACGCCCAGGTTCTCTACGCCAGCCTGCTCGGAACCAACCCCGACGAGCGCCAGGCCCTGCTGGAGGAAGTGATCGAGCGGACCCGGGAAATCCTGCCAATGGCGCCGGACCACCCCATGATCCGCTTTGGTAATGCCTATGGTAAGGCCCGCATCCTGGAGGACCTGTCGGCCTCCCGGGCAATGGGCACCGGCTACACCTCGGAGGTGCTGGACACCCTGAACGGACTGCTGGAGGAGAATCCCGATAACGTCTACGCCATGACCCTGATGGCCGGGGTTGAGTCTGGGATCATTGAAAAGGCTGGCTCGATGGTGGCGCGACTCACCTACGGCGCCAAAGCCTCGTCCATGGAACGCCAGTTCGAGCGGGCGCTGGAACTGGCACCGAACTACCCGGGCGTGTACTACGAGTATGCGCGGGCGAAACTGAAGGTGGAAGAAAAAGACGGCGTCGAACCTGCCCTGGTGTTACTCAACCAACTATCGGACAAGTCACCCAACAGCGCCGAGGAAGCCCTGCTGCTGCAGGCAGCCGACCGCCTTCGGCAACGGCTTGAGGACTGACCACTCCAGAGCCTGAGCCCGACTGCGAGCTCAGCGTTGCCTCATGGCGATTGGTTTTCCGACCAGCCAATCGCTCCGTCTTCCTATTTAAACTGAAGCGTCTGGCCCTGAAGCTTCAGGGCCAGACAGCGGCGTCATCGATAACCGCCGGTATCATTCCAGAACGATAAGGCCGCCGTCCTGATTGATGGCCCGAACCGATTCAACCGTCAGGGAACCCTTGCCAACAAGTGCGGCCGCACTGGCACTGCCATTACCACTGCTGCTATCGCTTGAGATAGTCGCTTCCACGGTGATGGTATGGTCGCCGGCATACAGATCGGGCGCGACAAAATTGAAGTGATGGGCCGACATGGTGCTTTGAATCAATTCAATCTCTTCGTCGGTGACTGTACAGTCATCTTCAATGGTGACGGTAAGTGAGTCATCGGTCATCCCATCGCCATCCTGATCGGTGCTAAAGGTGCAGGATTCAATGACGCCACCCAGCACCGCAGTTAGTTCCTGCTCCCGTTGATTAAAAGTGATGGTACCGGGCTCAGCAGCCACCCCATCGACGTAGACGGTGATATCGATCCCCGCCATGGCACTGGCAGAATCTTTATCGCCGTTTTTACCCCTTACCTCTGTCTGGGTATAGAGGCCGGTTTCCAGCGACACACCGATTAACAGCTCTTTTTTATTGGCGGTGTGGATCATTGTATCCATCACCACTGCGGAGCCGTTGGTGGCTTCATTCATCAGGGCGGTTTTGCTCAGGGTGGCGGAAAACTTCGACCCCTGAACAGCCAGAGCGGAAGTAGAAAGCAACGATGCAGCCAGGGCAGGGACGATCACATGAGATAACTTCATAAAAATACCTATCTAATTGTTTTATTCAAACCACCACTCTCCTTCTTGGTTGACTCTTGGTTCCTTCAACATAGGCACCATGCTAACCGCGTTCTGGAACCGGTTCGGTTAATCCCATCACGCCGTGCCTGTGAATATGAACACATTGCAGACATGTTTTTTGCATTATTTTGCATTTCAAAGGACACTGATCCGGAATACGGCCATCACCGTAAACCCCCTAATCCGAAGCTCTCAGCCCCCCCCCAAATCCATGAATGTTTGTTGGCAGGACATTGTCTGGCTGCGGGATTTAACAGAAAACTATGGCGCCGGTTGGAAAAAGCAACTAGCTGTCCCCCGGTCCCGTTGCTAAAAATGTATAGACACAACTTGAGCAGACACAATCGGTGCCGATGACTGCTCTTGATCGCCAACGCAACGAAGCCGGAGTAGACAATGGACAAGACCAACGGCAGTTCCACAGCCAAGTGTCCGATCATGCATGGCTCACCAACCAGCACGGGAAGCACAGGCCCAGGCAACCAGGACTGGTGGCCCAATCAGTTGAACCTCAAGCTACTTCACCAACATTCGCCCCTGTCCAACCCCCTCGCCCCAGAGTTCAACTACGCCGAAGCCTTCAAACAGCTGGATCTGGCTGCGGTGAAACGGGATCTCAGTGCGCTGATGACCGACTCCCAGGACTGGTGGCCGGCGGATTATGGCCACTATGGCCCGCTGATGATCCGCATGGCCTGGCACGCCGCCGGTACCTACCGTATTGGCGATGGACGTGGCGGCGCCAATACCGGCAACCAGCGTTTCGCCCCTCTTAACAGCTGGCCCGACAACGGTAATCTCGACAAGGCACGCCGGCTGCTGTGGCCGATCAAGCAGAAGTATGGCAACCAGCTGTCCTGGGCCGACCTGCTCATCCTGGCCGGCAATGTGGCGCTGGAATCCATGGATTTCAAGACCTTCGGTTTTGGCGGCGGCCGCGAGGACATCTACGAACCGGAAGACGACATTTACTGGGGGGCGGAACGGGAGTGGCTGGCCACCAGCGACAAGGCCAACAGCCGCTATTCCGGCGACCGGGAGCTGGAAAATCCCCTGGCAGCGGTACAGATGGGACTGATCTACGTGAACCCGGAAGGCCCCGATGGCAACCCGGACCCCATCGCCTCCGCCAGGGATGTGCGTGAGACCTTTGCCCGCATGGCGATGGACGACTACGAGACCGTCGCCCTCACCGCCGGCGGTCACACCTTCGGCAAGTGCCACGGCGCTGGCGATCCGGCCAACGTCGGCCCCGAGCCGGAAGCGGCGCCCCTGGAAACCCAGGGCCTCGGCTGGAGCAATAGCTTGGGCAGTGGCAAGGGCGAAGACACCATTACCAGTGGCATCGAAGGCGCCTGGAACTACACGCCTACCCAGTGGGACATGAGTTATCTGGATACCCTGCTGGGCAACGAATGGGAACTGACCAAGAGCCCGGCGGGCGCCCACCAGTGGGTCGCGAAGGGTGACGCGGCCGCAAACTCAGTCCCTGACGCCCACAACCCCAACAAACGCCATGCCCCCATCATGACCACGGCCGATATGGGCTTTCGCGAAGACCCGGCTTACCGCAAGATCGCCGAGCACTTTCACAAGAACCCGGACGAATTCGCCGACGCCTTTGCCCGAGCCTGGTTCAAGCTGACCCACCGGGACATGGGACCCAAGGCCCGTTACCTGGGGCCGGAGGTGCCCACCGAGAATCTGATCTGGCAGGATCCGGTGCCGGCGCTGGACCACGACCTGGCCGACGCCCAGGACCTTGCCGATCTGAAGGGCAAAATTCTGGCCTCCGGGCTGTCCGTGGCCGAGCTGGTGTCCACCGCCTGGGCCTCCGCCTCCACCTTCCGGGGCTCGGACATGCGCGGCGGAGCCAACGGCGCTCGCCTTCGCCTGGCGCCGCAACGAGATTGGGAGGTGAACGAGCCCACTCAGCTGACTAAGGTACTGACAATGCTGGAGGGCATTCAGCAAGCCTTCAACGACGCTCAGTCCGGCAACAAAAAGATCTCCCTGGCCGACCTGATCGTCCTGGGGGGAGCCGCCGCCATCGAGAAAGCCGCCAAGGATGCCGGACACACCATCGACGTGCCCTTTGCACCGGGCCGGACCGATGCCAGCCAGGACCAAACCGACGTTCGCTCGTTCGAGCCGCTGGAACCCCGCGCCGATGGCTTCCGTAACTACACCCAGGCCAGGTTCTCGGTGCCGGAGGAGGAACTGTTGCTGGACCGAGCTCAATTGCTGAAACTGACCGCACCGGAAATGACCGTGCTCATCGGCGGCCTGCGGGTGCTGGGCGCCAATCACGGTACCGCCCAACACGGCGTATTGACCCTGCAGCCAGGTAAATTGACCAACGACTTCTTCGTCAACCTTCTGGACATGGGCACGGCATGGAAACCAACGTCCGGCGATGCCAACCTGTTTGAAGGCCGCGATCGAAAGACCGGGGACCTGAAGTGGACCGGCACCCGAGTGGATCTGGTCTTTGGCTCCAACTCTCAACTGCGGGCTCTGGCCGAGGTCTATGCCCAGGATGATGCCAAAGGAAAATTTGTGTCTGACTTCGTCACCGCCTGGAACAAGGTGATGAATGCCGACCGCTTCGATCTGGCCTGACCTCGCCAGCGCAGCTGGAAAGGAAATAACGCCCACCACAACCCGGACGTTGTTTCCTTTCCTCCACTAACCTGCCCGATGGCGGCTCCGTAACCACACCGCCAGCCCCTGGCTGTTGAGCTGAATATCCATACCCAGCGCGGTCCGAAGCTGCTCTTCGGCCAGGGTACAACCATGGCTCCGTGCCGCCGCCAGCAGATAGTCCGCCATGGCCCGCCTGAGGTTGCCATCGAGCGTGTCATCGTCCGAGCAAGCGGCCACGCCTTCGGCCAGGGCGACGAAATCATCCACCATGATCAACAATTGCTCACCCAGGGGCTGAGGATTATCCAGCCGACCGTAATGGGTCAGGTAGACGCGCTCCGGCGCAAGTGCCAGCAACTTACGGATGGAAGCCTTCAGCGCCGATGGATCGAATTGCACCGGGGTGGTGGTGGGCAGAATAAACGGCCCCTTCGCGGTGGTGAGTACCGGATAGCTCAGGCCAAAGGTATCACCCGTAAATATGCCCCTGGATGCCGGATCATAAACACAGAAGTGATGCCGGGCATGGCCCGGGGTATCGAAGAATACCAGCCGCCGGCTGCCCACTAGGATCTCGTCACCATCCGCCATGGTGCGCACCCGGTCTTCACTCACCGGGATGATGTCGCCATAAATCTCGCCAAACGCCTTTTCACCATAGACCGCCGTCGCACCGGCCTTGAGTTTGGACGGATCGATCATGTGCCGGGCACCCCGAGGGTGCACCAGCAAGGTCGCGCGGGGCAAGGCTTCCATCAGCCCACCCACGCCCCCGGCATGATCGAGATGCACATGGGTGGGAATCACATAGCTGACCTGGTCCCGTCGAATCGCCCGCTCTTCCAGTAGCGCCAGAATTCTTGGCACGGTGTTGTGAGTACCGGTTTCGATCACGGCATATTCATCGCCGCCCTCAAGCAGATAGCAGGCCGCCAGTTCATCGTGAATCATACCGGTATCGATACGGGTGATATGGTGGCCGATGTCTTCGTAAACCTGAACTGCCATAGGGTCGGATTCCTGACGTGAAACGGTATTAGTGGGACGGTATTACAACGCGCTTGGCGCTAACGGCAAGGCTCCCATCAGGTTATCACAGGCAGTGCAACATCCTGACTCGGACCAACAGCGACAGAAACCATCCTGCGACCTGCTACAGCTTCGCTGTGAGCATCGCCTTGGCGAGGGCAATCGAGTCAACCGCCATCAATTGCCGATGCACGTCCATTTCCAAGTCCAGACAGGGCAAACGCTGGGACCAGCGCCACCGGGCCTTTGATCAGGAATAGGAAAGTGCGTGAAAATGCCTACTCAGAAAAGCTTGGCTATTTCCGATTCAAAAGGGTACAGTGGGTGCCGTAGGAAAGAGTTAGCAAAGCAGTTCACGAATAAGACGTTACCAAGTAGTAGTACGCCGTCCTGTTTTTGATTCCGCCTGTTTATTAGTTCCCGCATCCCGTTGGATGGTCATCACAACGATGAACCCCAACAATCTATTTGATTGATTTCAGGAAGTTTAAATATGTCTACTATTACCGGTACTGTTAAGTTCTTCAACGAATCCAAAGGTTTTGGCTTCATCACCCGCGAAGGCGGAGCTGACGTATTCGTTCACTACAGCGCCATTCAAGGCGGTGGATTCAAGACCCTGGCCGAAGGCCAGCAGGTAGAGTTCACTGTAACTGACGGCCAGAAAGGCCCTCAGGCAGAGAACGTTGTCGCGCTGTAAGCCGCAGACAACCCTCTAAAAAAGGCAGCTTCGGCTGCCTTTTTTTATGGCTGCGATCACCTCATCGGCCAGCCAGTATTCAGCGACTCCCTAGCCGAAGTAGTAGCGAATCAACTGCAGGACAATGACGGCCGCCATCAGCGGAAAAATCCACTTCGCCAGCTTGGGGTTGATCCGGCCCCCACCCTTACCGGCGAATTTCTCCAGCAGCGGCACCAGGATAAACAATGCCAAAAACAGGACCGCCAGGATAACAATCAGGGTTTCCATACCTTGCTCCCCAATCGGCCGCCTCAGCCGAAGTAATCCTGCATCCACTCAAACAAGGTCTCAACCGTCACCTCGGCCAGAGGTAGCTGCTGGAAGTCGTTGCCGAACTCATCGTCCAGGGTGACGAACTGGTAAAGCAGGATGCCCGGTTGCGCGTCGTGCAGGATCAGCATGATGCGCCGGCGGGTTCGCAGGCAGTCGATGGTCATGGCGTCGGCGGGAATGCCCGCGTTACGCATACCGCGGCGCACCGCGACCACTGGATTGATGTGCTGATGAACCTGTTGGATCCGGGCGTGGGCATCGCTGGCCATGTCGGACAGGGCTTTCAGGGGATTGTCGGGCATTCGGGGCCGCCTGTTCTTGCTTTGGGTGAGTTCGTTGCCTGGCCTCAGGCAGCAGGGGATGCCAGGAGCTTCGGACTGGCTCCCAGACCAACCGTACCCTCAAAACCGAGTGAACCGCAACTCAAAATCCGAACAAGCACTCAACCAATAGCCAGACCTGCCACCCTGCCGCTCTGCCCATCCTCCGACGAACAATCCGCCACCCGCCTCAAGCCCCTAATTTCAGGGCCTCAGCGCGGAACCTGGCGTGGCACCTGCCCAACGTCGCCGACGCGCAATACCTCGGCCGAGTTCCGAATTGAACCCGAACAAACAGTCGATTTACGCTTTGCGTCAGTTGCACATCACCGGTTTCGCGCTGGCGTTGTTCACCATCTGGTTCCTGGTCAACGCCGGCGGTTGCAGCAGTTACTAC
Source organism: Marinobacter sp. SS21 (assembly GCF_028369065.1). Taxonomy (GTDB): domain Bacteria; phylum Pseudomonadota; class Gammaproteobacteria; order Pseudomonadales; family Oleiphilaceae; genus Marinobacter. Next base: position 64,267 of record NZ_JAQNDA010000002.1, on the reverse strand, counting down.
CTGGACCAGAACGGTCGCAACTCTGCCGCCTGGCCCTGATCACTCGGCGCGCTGAAGCGCCGGCTGGATGTGTTCCAGCTGGGCGACTACAACGTGGAGTATGGCACCGCCAACGCCCCGATGACGACTTAAGAGCCGAGCAAGCCAACGCCTGCCGGCGCCTGGCCCAGGTTTCCGGGCGCCAGCGGTGCCCTGTCCTGCTGCTCGCCACATCCCTGGGGTTCCAGCGTGAAGTAGTGGATCCGTTCCTGCAGCTCAATCGCCAGGCGGGCGACATCCTCGCTGGCCTGGGTCGACCGGCCGGCGTATTCGCTGTTCTGTTCCGCCGCATCGCGAATGCGGGTGAGGTTCCTGGCAATCTCCTCGGCCACCGAGGTTTGTTGTTCCGCCGCGCTGGCCACCTCTCGGTTCAGTTCATTAATTCGTGCCACCGACTCCAGAATGGTATCCAGCGCCTGCTGCGAGGTACGCGCCTCCTGCAGGCTCTGGTTGGCAGCTTTCTGGCCAGTTTCCATCACCCTCACTGCCGTCTGGGATTCGCTCTGGATACGCTCGATGATGCTGTGGATCTCGTTGGTGGAATCCTGCGTGCGTCGGGCCAGCGACCGGACCTCATCCGCCACCACCGCAAAACCGCGCCCATGCTCCCCCGCCCGGGCCGCCTCGATGGCCGCATTGAGCGCCAGCAGGTTGGTTTGCTCGGAAATGCTCTGGATAACATCAAGCACCTGGGAGATATCCCGGCTGGTTTGCGAGAGTGTCGCAATGACCCCGGCGGCCTGCTCTACGTCTCCCGCCAGCCCCTCAATACCCCGTATGGCCGACTGAACCACCTGGATGCCATCGCTGGCGTTGGTTTCGGCCTGGGCTGCCGCCGTTGCCGCGTGCTCGGTGCTCGCCGCCACTTCCGCCACCGTGGAGTTCATTTCCGTCATCGCACAGGCCACCTGTTCCGTCTCCGCCGTTTGCGCCCGTACCGAGCCACTGGTATCGGCCGCGGCGGCCGAAAGCTGATCGGCCGAGATCGACAACTGGGAGGAGGCGTTGCGAATACCGAGCAAGGTCTGCTGCAGCCGAACCAGGGTTTCATTGAAGCAGCGGGCCAAATCACCAAACTCGTCCCGGCTCTCGCTGTTCAACCGCACCGCCAGATCGCCCGCCGCTATGTCCGCCATCCGCTCCACCATGGCCTGAATGGGCTTACCCACCAGCAAGTGCAGCAGATACAGCAGCAACGCCAGCAGCAGCAAGCCGCCAATGGCCACCACCAGCAACACTTGCGCCACGTCCCAAAGTACCTGACGGCTCAATTCCTGGGGCGAGTACGCAGTGACTATGTCCACCCCCCAGGCCCCATAATGGGTAGTCGCCAGCCGCCAGCCGCTGCCCTCGTCCAAGGCGCGCTGAGCGCTATTTTTATCGGTGTGCGTCGAGGCAATGACAAGCTCTCCCCGGTTATCCCGCACCCCGACGAACCCGCTCTCGAGCAGGCGACGCTCAGCGACTGCCGGCTGCAGGACGCTCAGATCGGCACCGTAGGCCACCATCCAAAGCCCCACTATTCGCCCAGCCGCATCTCGCATCGGCTCGTAGCCGACCACATAGCTCTCACCCAGCACCTCATCCAAACCGTAGTACGCCTCGCCCCGTCGCAAGGCCGCTAATGCCCGACTGGAGGGTTCCAGGACAGGTTCCCGCCCGCGCCGGCCAGGCTCACGGAAAGTGGTGGCGACACTCACAAAACGGTCGCCCTGCCCGGTAAACACCGCCGCTTGCCCACCCATGGCACCAGCCACTCGTACCACCAGCTCGGATGCGGCACCTTCTCCAACACTCTGGCCTTCCCGGCTGAGCAGTTGCAGACTGCGTTGTACCTGCCCAGACAAGTGGGCATCGTTGATTTCCAGCAATCGATTTATTTCTTCCCGGTACATCGCGGCCTGTTCATCGGTACGATCGGTAAGGTGATCGATCGAGGCGCTGGTGTAATAAAAGGCAAACATCAGCGCGATGGCCACAAACGCAGCGGTGACGGAGTATCCAAACTTTTTGGCGAGAGTCATGGTGGTTGATCTTGTTGTTGGGTGATTCAGTTCCCCTCGTTGCCAGGCAGCTCATCGAGGATCCAGTGGGAGTATCACGACACGGGGCTGGGACGACGATGCGCAGCCTGCTCCCCATTAACAAACGCACATCGGCCCAAATGGGTTCCAACCACTTGAAAACATGCCAGTTTGTCAAATATCAGAGAACATCAAATATCCCATAAATCAAGCGCAGACAAGGCCAGATAAACCCCACAATGGGCCACCACAGGTCTGAGCAGGCTCCGCCTTTGGCCCTGGTTTGCAGCGTGCATTCGAACCATGGACAATGGCAAATCGCCGCTCATTTTACCCGTAGGGTCGTCACTCACATGCCCCATTCCGACTGCCTGGGCGCTTCCCAGCCGCGTCTGGCACTGTACCTGCCCCATCGCCCGAATGGGCTCCCGCAACTCGAGGACGATCTCAGCGCCCAGGCCCTGATGGCCACCAATTCCAATCATTGGCGCAAGATCGTATCCCTGCTGGCCAAAATCGTGAGCCCGACTGCCGACGACTGGCGCCAGTTCCGGGACGACCGCCTGTTCCAGCACACGTCGCTGTGCTTTGCCCCGGCGCTATCGAACTGCGCCGACTGGCACTGGATCGGCGGCAAGGATAATCTGCGGCGCTTTGAAGGCTTGATACACCAGGCGCAGCCATTGACGGTCAGCGCCAGCGTTGCCATAGACTTCAACCAACGGCTGCTGCTGACGCCTTACCCGGATTACCGGCAACTCAGCAACGAGGTGGTCGGGCACATCCGCGCGGCCCTGGATCGCCAGGGTTTCTATGACGACACCGCGCGCTGGCAACCCTAAGGAGTCCCCCGAGGCAAGACCCAGAATGGCATTCATGGTCGCTGGGACTAGACAGTACCAGGGACGCACCATGAAAGAGTCCCACGCACACCTGAACATCACCCCGCGCGAGTGGGACCGTATGGTCACCATCTTCAAGGAGATCCTCGCCAAACATAAGCTTCCGGCCACGGAAACCCAGGAACTCCTCGACATTGTCGAGTCCACCAAAGCGGACAACGTGGTTTCGGGCGGTTGACGAACGCCCGCTCGACCGGGGGTGGTGCCGGGCAGGGATCAATGTTCGACCGCGGCCCCTAAACAGTCCCCCAGAGCGCACATCATCAATTGGGCAGCGCGCTCGCCGAGCAGAGTGTGCTTGCCCGCCCAGCGCTCTGCTCTGCCACTGCCGGAGAGAATCACCATGGCATCGGTGCCCGTACCAGTGGCAATGCCACCAGAGGCCGGACTGGTGATGCCTGCGTCCTGAAAAAACGCACACTTGGCTTCGGTCAATACCATCAGTAGCTCCGCCATGGTGGCCGGAGTGAGACTCAGACTCGTGGCGAAGACGGTGTTGATGGTGCCCGCCGGCGGGGCCGACTCGCCGCGCCAGTCCGCCGGATCACCTGCTCGTCTGGCGTTGTCCAGACCGCAGGTCAGCCACAGATGCAGGGATTCCTCGCCAACCCGATCAGAGCAATGGCGCAAAGTGTCCATCGGCGCGGCGGTCATCATACCCACCGTAGTGCCACGCCAGCCCTGCCGATCGGCGTACTGCCGCAGCGTGTCTTCCGGTGGCAGCGGCGTCTGCTCCCCATTAACCCGCAGATTCAGGATCCTGCTCGCTTGGCAGTAGCCGCCGTTCAGCGGCGCGGAACTCAGGCAGGGACGCGGGATTGGCCAGGACAGGCAGATGTGTCGATCACTTCTGCCTGCCTGGATTGAGTTGGCCTCGCTCCGGCTCGGTGAAACTGACTCACGCAATAGGGTTACTCCCGTTTGTTTTCATGGGGGACATTTCATGCCGGATGCCCGGTAATTGCAACCGCAACCGATCCACAGCCGCTCAAGATTTGCGCCCCCCTGTTGACCCGACGCCAACAGTTGGCGGATGCTTTAAACCGTGCACAGCCAGATGTTCCGAGGCAAGAATCGGCGGCGCCACCCGCCGGCTCACTGAAGGGCGGTTGCAGTGCGTATGAGCGAACCCGACGCAGAAATCTCCAGCCTGCATCAATTGCTGGAGCACATCGCCAGCACCGCGCATGAGCGGCGACGGGTGACCCTGGACCTGGTGATTTGCGCCGTGGGTCAGCGCTCGTTCGCGCCACTGTTATTGCTGGTGGGCATCATCCTTTTCTCACCCCTTAGCGGCATCCCAGGGGTACCCACGCTGATGGCGCTACTGGTACTGCTGGTGGCATTGCAACTGCTGCTGGGCCGTCAGCATTTCTGGTTGCCCCAGTGGATGCTGAACCGATCCATTTCGCAGAAGAAATTGCTCAAGGCAATCATCTGGCTGCGCAAGCCGGCGCGGTTTATCGACCGCTGGCTCCGTCCCAGGCTGACGTTCCTGGTTCGGCGCGCGGGCAGCTATGGGATCGCGGCGATTTGCGGGGTGATCGCGCTGGCGCTTCCGGCCATGGAGTTCATCCCCTTCTCGGCCACCATGGCCGGACTGGCCCTGACCGCCTTCGGCCTGGCGCTGATGGCACGGGATGGCCTGCTCGCGGTGATCGCCTTTGTATTCACCGCTCTGTTAGCGATGGTGCTGGTACTGAGCCAGTTTTGACCCCTTGGCCAACGACGACCCAGCACCAGGGCGACGGTGTGCCTGAGCCGCCACGCAAGTTGGCCGAACGGCGTTAGCTCACCCGGTCAGTCTGCAGGTACTGTTCGGGCAACGAGATGCCATCGTCGTATAGGGTGATGCCGGAGCGCAGGCCCACCGACAGGTTATTGTGGGAGGCTTCGGTTTCTTTCGGCAGCAGGTCGGCGACGGTCTTCATTTCGGCAAGCAGTTCCTGCTCCGTTGCGGTCATTTTTTCCCGCGCAAAGTCGCTGATTTCCAGCCCTTGCACAATCTGGTAGCGCCCGTAGTCGCAGCGCACAGGGAACGAATAGAAGATGCCCTTGGCGACACCGTAGCTGCCGTCGCTGACGATCGCCATACTCACCCAGTCCTGCTCGCCGGTGCCATTGATCCAGTCGTGCATATGGTTAATGACCGCCTGGGCGGCGGAGGCCGCACTGGAGCGCCCACGGGCTTCAATGACGGCCGCACCCCGCTTCTGGATCTTGTCGATAAAATGGTCGCGATACCAGCTTTCCTCAACCTGGGATAACGCCAGCTCGCCGTAAATAGTGGCGTGATTGAGATCCGGGAACTGAGTGGAGGAATGGTTGCCCCAGATCGTGATGCGGCGAATGTCCTTGGGGTTGGCGCCGGTATGGTTGGCCAGGATGCCCCGACAGCGGTTGTGATCCAGGCGGGTGAGCGCAGTGAACTGGGCCGGAGACAACTTGGGCGCGTTGCGGCTAGCCACCAGCGCATTGGTGTTGGCGGGGTTGCCGACCACCAGCACCTTGACGTCCCGGTTGGCAAATTCGTTGATCGCCCGGCCCTGGCTGGCAAACACCGGGGCGTTCGCCGCAATCAACTCACTACGTTCCATGCCCGGACCACGGGGTTTGGCGCCGAGCAGCAGGACATAGTGGGCATCCACCACGCCTTCCTCGAAACTGTCGTGCAAGCTGATGGTGTGCAGCAAGGGGAAGGCACAATCCTCCAGTTCCATGGCGATGCCACGCAAGGCGTCCATGGCCCCGGGCACCTCGATCAGCTGCAGGATAACGGGCTGGTCAGGGCCGATCATCTCGCCGGTGGCGATCTTGAACAACAAGGAATAACTGACGCTACCGGCAGCACCGGTGATTGCGATTCTGACGGGACGTTTCATGGATGCCTTCCCTTCCGCGAGTGAGTGGTCTCTGCTTGAACTCTAGCACCGGGTGGTGCCGGCGCAAGGAATCGGCCACGCTGGCCGGTGTCACCGTCTGCCAGACCGTGACGCCGGAACGCTCTCCCCCTCAGGCGGTGGATTTGGGCGCCACCACCAGCGCCACCCCGGTGATGGACAGCACACCACCGAACATGGCCAGCAGGCCCAATCGTTCATCAAAGGCCCAATAGGCCTGCAGCGCGGTAACCGGGGGCACCAGGTAAAACAGGCTGGCCACCTGGTTGGCCGCGCCACGGCGAATCAGCCACATCAGCAACAGGATGGCACCAATCGACACCCCCAGCACGAGCCACGCCATGGACAGCTGCAGTTGCGGATGCCATTCCACCGCCCGACTCTCCCAGCCGAAGGCGCCCACGGCGAAAAACACGGAGGCGGCGGCGTATTGGATGATGGTGCCGGGCACCAGTTCCACATGGGTACCGTGACGTTTCTGATACACGGTTCCAAGGGAAATACCGAACAATGCCAGCAGCGCCCACAGCAGTGTCCAGAGCGGAAAGGCGGCCACCGCATCGGTAACCAGCACCATTTTTTCCAGGATGACCAAACTGACGCCGGCCAATCCCAGCAGCAGCCCGCACCATTGGCGGGCGCCAATGCCCTCCCCCAGGATGGCCACTGCCGCCACTCCGGTGACCACCGGTTGCAAGCCGACTATGAGCGATACCACCCCGGAGGGCATTGCGCCCTGGATGGCGTAGTAGACGCCGCCCAGGTAACAGCCATGAACCAGCAGCCCGGTGACGGCGACATGCCCGGCACCACGCCAGTCCGGCCAGCGCACCTTCAGCCACCACGCCAGCCCGGTCAACAGCGCCAGGGTCAGTAGCATGCGAAGCAGCAACAGGGTGAAGGGCTCGGCGTAAGGCAAGCCAAATTTGGCACCAATAAATCCGGTACTCCAGAGCCAGACGAACAACGCGGGGATCAGGTAGCTGTAGAGCACGGCAGGCATGGCGACTCTTCCGGTGAAAACCTCAAACCTTAGACCGCTTCAGGGCACTACGACAGGCGGCTTTGGTCGTACCTTGGCCCCGGCGAACCACAAGCCATCACAGTCCCAGATGCTCCACCAGGGACGCCAGGGACGATTCCACTCGCGCGCGGCCGCTGACCGTCCGCTCGTCACCCTGTCGGTACTTACCGGTACGGACCAGGCAGGCGTGCAGCCCCGCATCCAGCGCTCCCAGCACATCGGCCTGCACGTCATCCCCCACCATCAGGGTGTCGCAGGCCTGGCCGCCGGCCTCGGCCAATGCCTGTTGGAAAAACAGCGGGGACGGTTTGCCGGCCACCTGGGCACGGACCCCGGCGGCATACTCCAAAGCGCGGACAAACGGGCCGGCATCCAGGTGCAGGCGATCCGCACCCTGGAAATAGCGGTTTTCGCCGATGGCCAGCAAGGGCGCACCGGCCATCAGCAAGGCAAAGGCCTGATCCAGGTAGGCGTAGTTCAGTCGTTCTTCGGCATCGGCCAGCAGCACCGCATCCGGGTTGTGCTGTGCCAGGTCGGCAAATTCCGGTTCGAGCTCCGGATGAATGATCAGTAAGGGGCGGTGATGACGTTCGATCAACCAGCGCCGTGCCGCCTGGGGCGCGGTGAACAGCTCCTCTAAGGCAATCCCAAACCCGAGGCCATGCAATCGCTTCAGTAACGCGGCTGCCGGCTGGCGCGAGGTATTGGTGACGAAACGCAACACCGCCCCAGCGTTACGCAGGCGCTGAACCGCCTGGATCGCGCCGGGAATGGCGGCGTTCCCCTGGTAAAGCACGCCCGAAATATCTAAAAGAACCGTCTTGTACATGATCCGGGCTCCCCCAAAACCAGCGCTTCGGTGGGCGTCCCCGACACGGGTAACGTCACTTCGGGCCGTCACGCTCTTTCTGAGTCTAGCAGCAGGCATTCGACGGCCAAACGTCACGCCGTAAAAATTGGTGCCCATCTTGGCGGCGCCAGAATTGCCGCAGTCTCCCGTGGCTGGTTCCGCCCGGCGCACCAACCGTTCTATCTCCCCAAATACCACCTCAACGCTAATCGCTGGACCAGCCGACCATAAGGGGGATAGAACAGTTGCGTGGGGAACCATCGTCGGCGATGAAAGACCGACTTACCGTGGGACAGGGCGACAAAGCCTTCCTCCCCATGGTAGGAACCCATGCCCGAATTTCCAATACCGCCAAACGGCAGATCATGCTGAAACACGTGCCAGGCCCAATCCCCCACCGTCACACCGCCGCTGTGGGTTTCCCGCAGGAGTCGCGACAGCTCCGCTCCGCCAATTCCCATCGGATATAGCGCCAGCGGCCGCGGGCGCTGCCGGATGTAGCGTATGGCCTCGTCCAGACTGGCGTACTCGATCACCGGCAAGATCGGTCCGAACAACTCCTCACGGGCAATCAGCATGTCATCCCGCACATGGGTGAGCACATGTAACGGCATACGGCGTTGCCGGCTTCCCTCCGGCCCGCAGCGAATCACCTGCGCGCCCTTGGCTTCGGCCTCATCAATTAATGAGTACAGCCGCCTCGCGTGGCGATCGGAGACAATACTGGTGTATTCACTGCTGCCCTCCGTCACCTGGTGCAGCCCCTCAAATGCCGATTTCACCGCGTTGGCAAAGGACTGACCACGGCCCTTTGGTACCAGCACATAGTCCGGTGCCACACACACTTGCCCGGCATTGAAGCTCTTACCGTGCGCAATCCGCAGCGCCGCATCCCGGAGGTCGGCCTGCGGCCCGATGATCGCCGGCGACTTTCCACCCAGTTCCAGGGTGACCGGCACCAGATTTTCTGAGGCCGCCAGCATCACCTGGCGCCCGACTTCCGGCGCTCCGGTAAACACCAGGTGATCAAAGGGCAGCCGGGTAAAGGCCTTGGCGGCCGTCACTTCGCCGCCAAAAACGGCAACCTCATCGTCGCTGAAGCATTCTCGCAACAACGTCTCAAGCACCTGCCGACTGTTGGGTGAAAGCTCGGACACCTTGATCATGGCCCGGTTGCCAGCCGCCAGAGCCGTCACCAGGGGGCCCAAGGTAAGGTACAGCGGGAAGTTCCAGGGCCCAACAATGCCCACCACACCTTTGGGCTGATACTCCACCCAGGCCCGGTTTCCAGTGAACAACAGCTCGGTCTTGCGCCGCCGGGGCTTCATCCAGCGACGCAGTCTTGAAATGGCATGCCTGGCCTGCAATATCGGTCCTAACACCTCAATCTGCAGGGTTTCAAAAGCCGCCCGTCCCTCGAAATCCGCGTCCAACGCTTCGACAATCCGGTGTTTGTTGCGCTGCAACGCCGCAATCAGCGCCTTCAAGGCGGTTACCCGTTGTTGATATTGAGGAAATGGCTGAGCCTGGAACGCCTGCTGCTGGCGCTCAAAAACGGCTTGCATCCGCTCGATTTCCAATGTGTCGGCCGACACGGCTATCTGGTTCATGGCTCAAGCCCTCCTGGCATCTTGTTGGATCATGTCGGCAGCCTTTTCGCCAATCATGATTGCTGGCGCATTGGTGTTACCACCCACCAGCGTCGGCATGATCGACGCATCGACAACCCGCAGCCCCGGAACGCCGTGGACGCTCAGGCGGTCGTCAACCACGGCAAGGGGGTCCGTGCCCATTTTGCAGGTGCCGACCGGATGGTATTGGGTATCCGCCCGATTGCGGATGTCCTGCTCAACGGCTTCACGGTCTTGCTGATCCAGTCGATACAACGACCTGCCGCGATAGGGCTGCAGAGCCGCCCCATCCAGTATGCTGCGTTGAATATCGGCGCCACGGAGCATGACGTCCATGTCCTCCGGATCAGCGAAGAAGTTGGTATCGATCAATGGGGCGTCACCGGGATCGGTGCTGGCCAGGCGGACCGAGCCCCTGCTCTTGGGGCGCAGCAGGGTCAGGTGGCAACTGAAGCCATGGCCCAGCCGAAGTTTTCTGGCATGGTCGTCCACGATGGCGCGCACGAAGATCAACTGCAGATCAGGCCGTGACAGTTCCGGGGTGCTCTTCAGGAACGCCCCGGACTCGGCAAATGGCGAGGTCACCAGGCCTTTGCGCTCCCGTTGCCATTGCCGCATGGCCTTCAAGAACTTGAAACTGAACGGCACAGAGGTACCGAAGGTGTCGGTAGCGGTGCTGGTGCGGTAGCTGAAGACATAGTCAATGTGATCCTGCAGGTTGTTCCCGACACCAGGCAACGCCTTTTGCACGGCAATACCGTGTTTTCTCAGCTCCGGTTCCGGGCCTATGCCCGAAAGCATGAGAAGCTGCGGCGAACCGAAACTGCCCGCGCTGAGGATGACTTCCCGTTGCGCCGTCAGGTCAACGGACTTTCCGGCCAGCTTGAGCCTGACACCCACTGCCCGCCCCGACGCCAACAGCACTTTTTCGACCAGTGCCTTGGTGATCACCGTCAAATTTGCTCGGCTCAAGTGAGGCGTGAGGTACGCCTTGGCGGCGCTGCAGCGCTCGCCGTTGCGTTGCGTCACCTGATACATGAATGCCCCTTCCTGATCCTCGCCGTTGTAGTCAGGGTTGTAGGGGACGCCATGCTGTTTGGCCGACTCGATGAACGCCCTGTTCAGTACACTTGGACAGGCAACATCGGCAACATTCATTGGTCCTTGCCGGCCGTGGAAGGGATTGTCGAACGTTTCATTGGACTCCGATTTAATGAAATACGGCAGCACGTCCTCGTAGGCCCAACCGCGATTCCCCAGCTCTGCCCAGTGATCATAGTCACTTCGATGCCCCCTGACGTACAGCATGGCATTGATGGAACTGGACCCGCCCAGGGTTTTACCACGCGGCTGGTAACCGCGACGCCCATTCAGGCCCGGCTGGGGGACGGTTTTAAAGGCCCAGTTGTTGATACGGGTTGGCATCATGGCAACCACGCCCGCTGGCGCGTGGATCAACACGCTCTTGTCCGGGCCTCCAGCTTCCACCAGACAGACCCTGGTATTCGGATCTTCCGACAGGCGACTGGCGACAACGCATCCGGCGGATCCGCCACCGACAACAATGTAATCGAAGGAATTGTTATGCATAACGTTCACAGCACTTTTCTCTCTTCTGAAAGCTGGCCAATACGATGCCGGCAAAAATTAAAAGTGGTATCCCAGAGTGACTGAGAAAACGTCCGGGTCGGCGTCCACGTCGATGGAGCGCCTCACGTCACCGAGCCCAGGCGTGTGGGTGGTGACCTCAGCGGTCGTACTGACCCAGTACCGCGAATAGGACACGCCAGCGCTCCAGCGATCGGCCAGCGGAAACTCTGCGCCCAGCTTGACGACCGCACCGGCTGCGTCCTCAAGTTCGGCGTCGCTGGCGGTGCCGCCAAAGGCTCGGGTGTAGGCCGGTGTCACCGCTTCTTCGGAAAACCAGGTGTAATTAAGGCCGGCCCCAACGTACGGCTTGATCCAGTGAAAATCGAAGTTGTAGGCAATCAGAAGAGCGGGAAACCAGGCTTTGACGCTACCCACCTTGCCCAAGGCCGCAGCGGCACCATCGCCCTCCATCTCAATGGTGGGCGGCGTTCCGGCCTGGGCCACCAAGGACCACGCTTTCGACAGTCGATACTCGTAAACCAACGCCAAGGTAGCGGTGTCCCGTACCGCAACCGTCACGCCCGGTGGGGTCGTACCCGGCGGTCCTGCCAGCTCTCCGGAATCAACATTGAACCGAATGTCGGCGTATCCGATGCGAACGATGTGGTCTGTGTCTGTGTCGGCCTCGCCAGCCAGCGCCGGGACACCAACAAATGGAAACGCCATGGCAAGCGCCAAAGGAAGCTTTTTCATCTCCGAACCTCATAGTTATTGTTGTGTGGTGTAGCAGTGAGCCTATGTTGGCGAGGTTGGCGAGGTCGGACGAGGTTGAAATGTGTCAGTATGGGGGTTAATTTCTGCCACCTGGAGACAGGGAGTTAAGCATGCGCGGAAAGGTAAAAGGCTCCTACGGCCACAAACTCGACGTACAACAGCACAGCACGTTGGGACTGGCGGCACTGGTGAAGGAAATGGAAACCCAGGACGTTCCTGCCGCGGCGCTGCTGGAAGGGACGGGGCTGTCGCTCGCAATGCTCAATGAACCGGACACCAGAATATCCCACCAGCAAAAAATTCTGATCTTCAAGAACATGCACCAGCGTATGCGCGAACCGGACAGCGGGTTGCGTGCCGGCCAGCGCCAACGAATCAGTGATTTCGGGATATACGGCTATGCCCTGCAGAGCTGCAGCACCTTCGGCCAGGCGGTCGACTTCGGCATCAGGCACGTTCGCCTGATGGGGCCGGTGTTCGAAAAGGCCTTCCACGTTGAAGGCGACGAAGGCGTTTTTTGCGGGCGGCAGCTGATGGAGCTCGGCGAGTTACTGCCCCTGGCCACCGAGTTCTGGTTATCGTCGATCCAGGCACTGGTCAACTTCATCCTTGAAGACCGCTTCCCGGCCCGAAGCCTGCGTCTCCCCTATCCAGCCCCCGATTACTGGCATCGTTACCAGGAGGTCTTTCGTTGTCCGGTAAGCTTTAACTGTGACGTTATGGAGTGGCGCTTTGACGCCGAGATTCTGAACGCCGACTGCCCCAACGCGAATCCGATCACCGCAGCCTTGACCGCTGACCTCTGCCGCCAACTGCTGGCAAACCTACCCGAGGAATCCTCTCTGATCGAACAGATACGGTTGGCGTGCCTCAATCATCGAGGCAGGTTTCCCGCGGCGGACGTTTTCGCGGAACAAGTAGGGCTATCAACGCGGACGCTCCACCGGCAGCTGGCCAGTGAAAACAAAACCTATCAAGGGGTGCTGGACGAGATTCGCTGCAGCCTGGCCAAACAGTTCCTCGATCAGCCGGACCTGCCGGTGGAGGTCGTTTCCGCTCAGGTGGGATTCTCTGAGGCGGCAAATTTCCGAAAGGCTTTCAAGCGCTGGACGGGGCTGACGCCCAGTGAGTATCGGCAGAGTAAACGCTCCGGCTGATTCTGCCGCGTTTCCTGGTCGTCACTCCGTTGCTGGAACCGCCGATCTCCCTCTATCCGGCGGGTGGTCCGGCTCAGCACCCGCCCCGGGCAGGCCTGAATTGAGGCGGGCCCGCCGTCGATGCGACCATGAACGCCAGGAGCCTCAATGCCCGCTCAGCCCGTCCTACTGATCCGGGGAACCGGCTTCATTGATCGGGGCCTTAGGTGTCGTGGGACGGCTTTGACGAGGGGGGAGCCATCTGCCGCCGGCTTTCAAGCTCCATCAAATAGGCTTTATGGAGCTGATGCTCCTGTTCCGCCATCACCGTCGCCATGCTGATGATGGCCCGCGCCATACCGCGAGTGAGATTGAGCAGCATCAGGCCGAAGGCATCGGGTTCATCCTGATGCAGTTGAAAAAACTGATCGACGCGGATTTCCAGAACCACCGATGCCTCCTCGGCACTGGTGCGAGCAGGCCGATCCCTGAGTGCGATCATGGGAACGAAGCCCATGTCTTCGCCCGGCTCATGGCAACGGGCGATGGCCCAACCGCCATCCGAGCGAGGCATGATGGTGTTCATTTTGCCGCTCAACACAATATAGAAAGCGTCGCTACGCTCACGGACGTTGTACAGCAGCTCTCCGGCGTCGAGCTGGATCACCCGACCGTCGAGCAACAGACGCCGCACCACCTCATCCGGTAGCGCTCCGAAGGTGGAGAGTTCATGAAAATACGCCGGTCCCTGCGCCTCCCAGTATTCCCGAGCATCCAGTTCGCGCATGCCGCTGCCACTCGATTGGTAAAGGAGCCTCGGAATAACCCCGAATCGTCTCTGCGCGTTGCGTCATCAAGACGCGCCTTGCTGGTGAATGGCTCTGAATGCCGGAGAGGACCCGAAGTTATTCATAGGCGCCTGTACGATTATTTCAGTATAGACGCCCCCGCAGATCCGGCCCGGCCGTCCCGCCCTGGGAGACTTGATCCGCTTCACTCACTCCTCGTCCGGGATCTCCGGGTCCACCAGCAAGGCCAGCAGGTTGAGCGATTCCTGCCAGCCCTGATAACAGAACTCCACTGGAATGGCCTCCGGCAGCCCTTCCTGAACCACGGTCAATTCTGTGCCGCAAAGTACCGGCTTAAGGGAGACGGTCACCTGCATTTGGCCGGGCAGGTTAGGATCATCGAACTGGTCCGTGTAGCGAATCAGCTCACCGGGTTTCAATTCGACATAACGACCGCCAAACGCGTGTTGCTTACCGGTACTGAAATTGGTGAATGACATGCGGTAGCCCCCGCCCACACGGGCGTCCATTTCGTCCACCTTGCCGGTGAACCCATGGGGCGGCAGCCATTTCACCATGGCCTCAGGATCGGTAAAGGCGCGGTATACGCGCTCGGGAGTACCACGCAGAACACGGTGCAGTCGAATGGTATTGCCAGGCATAAGACTCTCCTTTTGAAGGTATGAACGCCGTCCATCATGAACGCGTCGTAGATTAGTCGAATACCGGCTACCGACTTCGACATCAAAGCGATTGATCACCTCGCCTGAACAACCGAACTCACGCCTCGCCGTCAAAATTTGAACAGGACAGCCGGCGCAGCCACCGGCCTGCCCCGGTTTCGCGGCTCAGCCCGTCGATTTCACTGTTTAATTTTGTAAGGCCCCGCCGGCTGAACTGCCCGGCTCCGCCGATCGGGAATCGGCTCTTTGCATGCGAACCCTTTTAAAACAGAGAATTACTCAAAACACACTACCCGCCACAGCGTAACAATTGGTCTCAGCATGCATCTTCAGGTAACCGTCAAATTGCTGACGATCGCCGCCCGAAAAACCCTGAACCAGGCCGCATCCAGCCGGCCACAGCAGCCTTATGATGGACCGGAACTTAACGATTATTTGGCGGATAACCATGTCTATTTTCGACAACAAATTGGCAAAACACGGTCTTTGGGTCCTGCCAGCGGTGGCCTTGCTGACCGGTTGCGGTGGAGGTGGCGATGGCAGCGATGCCTCAGCACCAGGCTCAACCGAAGCGACGGTGGACATTGCCGGCGCCGCCGTGAAAGGCGTGATTCAGCAAGGACTGGTGTCCGCCAAACGCCTGGTTGCCGATAAGAACGGCCATTACCGTCCGCAACGCCAGTCCACCAAACCGGTACGGACCGCAGCCGATGGCAGCTACGAGCTGCAATTGCGCGGCAAAGCCGATGGCTGGGCCCTGGTGGAGCTTGTGGCAGACAGCGATACTCGGATGATCTGCGACGTGGTTCCCCAGTGCGACCAGGCCGGCGCGGCCCCGGTTGCCTTTGGTCAACCCCTGCCTCTGGACCACAACTTCGTGCTGAGTGGCGCCGGCGATCTGACCACGGAAACCGTCTACCTGACCCCCCTGACCCACATGGCCGTCACCCTGGCGGAGCGCAGTGGCAACGGACTGTCAGCCGAGGCGCTGTCCAGCGCTTACGCAACAGTGGAAGACTGGTTCGGCCTGAGTGCTGGCGCGTTGCGCCTGGCGCCACCGGATCTGACCCGGCTCGATGACATGAGCGATGTCTCGGCCGATGCCATGCAGGTCGCCATTGCCAACGCCGCCTTCCTGGCATTGGTGAACGACAATCCACAGTGGCACAGCATTTCCGATGTCCTCAACGACATGACGGTGCAGGTCACTGACACCGGCCGGCTCAGTGTGACCGGTGACGGCACCGATGTGGCGCTGGCCGATCTGGTGACCGCCGCCGCCATCCAGGCGTCCGAGCTGCAGACCCTGGCGGAGTCCAGCCTGGTGAGCCAGAAGCTGGCGGTGGTGGAGTCTCGCAACGTGCAGCGCTTCCAGACCCTTGCCGACGTGTATGGCGACACCAATACCGACGTGGCGGACAGCGGCGACAGCACTGACGACACCACCAACGACAGCTCCACCGGTGGAGGTAGCGCCGACAATAGCGTTCCAGCCAACGCTGCCCTGCTGAGCTGGACCGCGCCGCTGACCCGCGTCGACGGCGAAAGCCTCGCCATGGGCGAGATCGCCGGCTTTGAAGTAGCCTACGGCATCAACGCCGAAAACCTGGACCAGACCCTGGCCATCGGCGATGGCTCGGTGGACGAGCTGCTGGTGGACGAACTCACCACCGGCACCTGGTACTTCGCCATCCGCACCCTGGACACCGAGGGCAATCGCAGCGAATTGTCCGAGGTGGTTTACAAACAGATCTAAGCCGGCGTAAATAGGCTCCAGGCAGGGGGGGATGGTTGCATTGACCTACCCCCTTTCCCTGATTCCTGATTCCTGATTCCTGATTCCTGATTCCTGATTCCTGGTTCCTGGTTCCTGATGCACCAGATCACCAAACGAGGAACCATGGAATTCACCTTTCCAGGCAGCTCCGCCGAGCAAGTGGCACGCCCCACATTGACCATTTGGCGTCTGAAGCCAACCAATATTACCGGGGCTTACAGTTCCTTACCCGAGTTTTCAATACCTACTCTTCGGATTCAGCATCGGCCAGGATTAGGTCAGCGGCTTCCTTAGCGGCATCCGAGTATGGAATCAACACCAGGTCTACACCAGCCTGCTCGAATCTGATCGCATCTCTAGGACTGGAACAGGCAACGGCGACCTTGCCACGATATCCTTGCTGTCTCAGGCCATGGAGCAAACTATTGTTGATGCCACTATCGCGAATGGTGCTGACCACCCAGCGGGTCTCAGTCAACGGCAGTGTAGCCACAAACTCGGGGTCCTCCGCATCACCGTAATGCACCATGTAGCCATCACGCACATGCCGCTGCACCGCAGTGGGATCGAAATCCACGGCCAACATGCGGCAACCCCGTTCACGCAGGTTCGCCGCCAGCGCCGCGCCGTATCTGCCAAGGCCAATCAACAGCGCATCTACCCTGGCAGAAGGATTTAACTGGCTGTCTAGCTCCCGGTGGGGAACCTTGCGCTCAAATATGGACAACCAGGGCGCAAGTCGCTCGTACAGCGGATGGGAATAAAGGATCATGTAAGTGGAGACGCTGATGGTGATCAGGCCGACCAAGGTGATGAGACCAAGCGTCTCCTGTTGCAGATGCCCCAGACTTAGCCCAAGCGACGCCAGGATCAGCGAAAACTCACTGATCTGGGCGACCGTGAGACCGGCCAGGAAACCAGTCCGTTTCCGGTATCCCATATACCCCATGATGCCCATAACGATGAGCGGATTGCCCACCAACACGAACAGCGAAAAGATCACCGAAGCCCCCAATTGGGCTCCTAGCGTGCCCAGGTTCAGACTCGCTCCCAACTCAATAAAAAAGAACAGCAGCAGGAAATCGCGCAAGCTGACCAGACGCGCAGCCACTTGCTCCCGGTACGGTGTGGAGGCGATGGAAACCCCCGCGAGGAACGCCCCCACCTCCTTGCTGAAACCGAGCACCTCCCCTGCCACGGCACCCAACACCGCCCAGGCAATGGCAAACAACATCAGCAGTTCAGACGAGCGTGCCAGCCGGTGCAGCAAGCGCGGCAGTACGTAATGCATCAGCAACGCTACGGTCAGGAGGAAGGCCCCGCCCTTGAGCAGGATCTTCAAGGCCTCCCTGCTCATACTGACATCATCACCGGCCTGCCCGAACGCTGTCAGGCCAATCATGACCAGAACCACAACGATGTCCTGCACGATCAGGAATCCCACCGCGATCCGACCGTGCAGGGAATCCACCTCCCGCTTGTCCGACAGCAACTTGACGATGATGATCGTACTGGAAAAAGTGAGCGCCACCGCGACATAGATCGCCGTGACCTGCGACATCCCCAGCAGCAAGGCGATCAGGTAGCCCACCACGGAAGTAAAGAACACCTGCCCCAATCCGGACGCCAATGCCACTGGGCCAACTGTGCGGATAATATGGACGTCGAGCTTCAGGCCGACCACGAACAGGAGCAGGGCGATACCGAGGCGAGCAAACAGCTCGATCTCCGACCTGAGCGACACCATGCCAATCGCAGACGGGCCAAGCAGGATTCCAACCGCAATAAACGCAACGATCAGAGGTTGACGTAGCAGCTGGGCAGCACCTCCTGCGGCGGCCGCCAAGCCAACAATGACCCCAATCTGTACGAACACGCTGTCAAACATGACACCATGCATTCCGGCCTTCAGCTATAGCCAGTATAGTCTCCCTCATCAGGCTTCCCGTCACTGATCATTTGCTATACGATACGCCACCCTCAGAAATTGCCCGCCCGTCGCGCCAGGTCCCCATGTCTTCGAATGCCTTATACACCGACTTGTCGGGCTATTACGACCTGATGTGCGCGGATATCGACTACGCCACGCAAAGCTCTGGCGTGCGCAGGCTCCACCAGCTGTTCGGCCCCGGCGGCAACCACCATCTGGATCTGGCCTGCGGCACCGCGCCCCATATTCGCCACTTTATCGACTACGGCTACCGCAGCCATGGCCTGGATATCAACCAGCCGATGCTGGACATCGCCCAGCGACGCTGTCCCGAGGCGCAGTTCAGCTGTCAGGACATGTGCGACTTCCAGTTCGAACAGCCGTTCGACCTGATTACCTGTTTTCTCTACTCCATTCACTACAGTGACGGCATCGACAAACTCAACGCCTGCATCCGCAGTGCCCACCGCGCGCTGAGTCCCAACGGCGTGTTCTGCTTCAACGCCGTGGACAAGAACAAGATCGACAACAGCCGCTCTGTCGCTCACACCGTACAGCATGACGACAGCCACTTCGTGTTCCAGTCCGGCTGGCACTATGGCGGCCAGGGTGAGAGGCAGTCCCTGCGCCTCAGCATCCAGAAAACCCATCAGGGGGTCACCCAGTCATGGCTGGACGAACATGCCATGGTGGCGCTGGGCTTCGAGGACTTCCGCCACCTGCTGGTGCCCTACTTTGACGTTCACATCTTCGAGCACGACTACGAGCGCATCGTGCCCTGGGACCAGCGCTCCGGAAACGCCCTGTTCGTCTGCGTGAAGACCTGACACCGCCAAAGCGGGCAGCCCCCAGCCCAAAGAAGCCTCTGATTAACCCGCAAAGACCCTCGCAAACTCACTGCCATAGCGGGCTATCCATTCTCGCGCTGCGGTCTCGCTGTCCAGTTCACGCCCATCCCGTTTGAGCTCCTGGCGATAGTGTTCTATCTGGCAGACCTGCTCAACCATTTTGCTTTTGAAGGATTCGGTATCATCACGGAACTGGATCCCGATTCGGTAGCCATCGGAACAGGGGTTGCACCTGACCACCTGCCCCGAGAACCGATAATCCGGTTGAAGTGAAGGGATGCCCATGGCCACCGCAGCACCCGACGGAAGCTCTCGCCGGAGACTGCAGGCCAGCCCGCCCTGGCTGATGTCGCACAGACTGGCCTCATCGCCATTGGCGCTGTCCATGGAGAAAACAAGAATTGGAAAACCGGTTGGGTGACGTATAAAGCGTCGCATGCTTCGTCCTCCCTTGCCTGTTGCACCAGACTATGGAAACAATGGCATAGGTTTCGCCTTTCAGCAAAATTGGCGAGCCTGGGACAGGCCCGATTGCGAGACGAGAAACTCTGGCCTTCAAGAAACACGGGACCTCGAAAACCATGGAATTCACCTTTCTGGGCACCTCCGCCGGAACGCCGACAAAGTTGCGCAACGTGACCGGCCTGGCCCTGTGCCCTTCCGGCCCCAAGCCCTGGTATCTGGTGGATTGCGGCGAAGGCACCCAACACCAGCTGCTGCACACCCGCTACTCCGTCATGCAACTGCGGGCGGTGTTCATCACCCATATCCACGGCGATCACACCTTCGGCCTGCCGGGGTTGCTGTCGAGCGCCTCCATGCTGGGTCGCACGGAACCGCTCGATGTCATCGCCCCCATTCAGGTACAACGTTTCATCAACGCCGTAATTGAAAACAGCGATTCCAGCCTCAGCTATCCCTTGAACTTCATCGATTCCGAGAAGCCGGAATTCCACTGGCAGGATGAACACGTCGGGGTGACCAACGTGGCATTGTCCCATCGCGTCTCCTGCCGTGCTTATGTGTTCACCGAACGGAATCTGGAGCGACAGCTGTTACAGGACAAGCTAAGGGCGGACGGTATAGAACCGGGGCCGAGCTGGGGCGAGTTGCAAAACGGCAAGGACGTACAGCTGGATGACGGCCGCCTGCTCAGGAGTGACGACTACACCCGGGTTCCACGGGTCGCCCGCCGCCTGATCGTGGCCGGAGACAACGACACCCCGGAGCTGCTGACCGAGGCCAGCAAAGGCAGCCATGTACTGATTCACGAGGCCACCTACACCCAGGAAGTGGCCGACCGGGTCGGCCCCTGGCCCCAGCACAGCTCCGCCAGGCAAGTTGCCCGCTTCGCCCAGCAGGCCCACCTGCCCAACCTGGTACTGACTCACTTCAGTTCCCGCTACCAGAGCGAACCCGGCGGCACGCCCCACATCGACCAAGTGGCCGCCGAAGCCCGGCAGCAGTATCAGGGCCGGCTGTTCCTGGCCCGGGACTTCGACACCTACCGGCTGGAGAAGGATCTGTCGCTGAGCCGGCTGACCGGGGACTAAGCGTCAAAACCTTCCGATTCCGACTTCATTCACAAAACTCGGCGACGATCCGGAGTAACCCAGTGTCCCGCTAAAACTCGGCCCTCCCCCGCAACAACACCTGCACGGAGTCGATGCTGTCGTCGCCGTTCAGCGGAAAGGCGAAATCCAGGTGCAATATCCTCTGGACTTCAATTCGACTCGACGCCAGCCTCAACCCAAAGCCCAGGTCCGTCAGCACCCCGTCGTCCGGGCCGTTGTTGCGGCCGTCATGAAACCAGGCTCGCCCCACGTCGGTGAACAGCACGCCGCCGAGGCGAAACAGCTTGAACGGGTACCAAGGCGGGAAATAACGCCGCTCCAGGGTCCACAGCACACGTCGGTTGCCCTGCTGATACTCACTGGGGTAACCCCGCAGACCGTTGTCGCCGCCGATGAGCAGCGTCTGGTCCGCGGTCAGGTTGTAAGCGGCGGTGAAGGACAGCTGGGTATACCAGCTGTTCCAGTGCACGGAGCCACCATGGAAGTACTCCACATCGAGCGTGCCCTGGAGATTCTCAAAACGATCTTCGTCGAGCCGATAGTTGCCACGCTGGCCGACGCCGTAACGTGCAAAGCTCGTTTCGGTGGCCAGCAGCGCATCCTCGAAGTCCATTCCGAGCACGACGCGGTCCTCGGTGGCGCCGAGCCCGGTGGGCGAGTATCCCAGCTCAGTGCGCCACACGAAGCCATCCCGCACGTCTTCAACCCGCTGCAGTCGGGTCAGGTTCACCATTTCGCGGAACCGGTTCTCCCGGTAATCGAATCCGATCCAGGGGTAACTCAGGGTGCGGTCCGTCGGCAGAACGTCCAACGCCGGCTCGTCCGGCAGGCGAGTAAACTCCAGCGCCTCGTACCGGTAGCCTGTCAGCAACCGGAGTTGGCGCTCACCCCGCTCCGCCAGACGCCAGCCCACATCGACGCTGACGCTTTCGAGGCTGCGACGGTAATCCGCGATGGCCTCCGCGCCGACAAAGCGGGACTCCTCGCGCTCATCGTCTTCAGCACTGAGCCCGGCCCGCCAGCTGGCCGCCTCGCGGTAGAAAGGACGCTGCACATAGACCCTGCGGCCATGGCCGTCGCTGCGGTCATCGAAGGCAAAGCCGCTTTGCCAGCGGGAGCCGAGTACGTTGGGATCGTCGTAGAACACACTGGTTTCGGTACGGTCGGGATCCCGGCGGTAGCCAATCCCCACGTTCTTACCCGACCCCAGAAAATTCGGGTCGGAGATCCCGGTGTTAGCAGTGTTCTCACCACCGGAGCGCGAGGCTCCCACGCTGGGCAGCAGTGTCCAGGTGTCCCGCACCAGAACGCTCACCTCCAGCTCTTGCCCGCAGATACGGGTCACGCCAACCCAGGCCGCCGTCAGGTACTCTCGCTCACGGAGAAGGCGTTCGGACTCGGCGAGCAGCTCCGGCTGGTACCGATCGCCCTCCCGGAACAGCAGCTGGGCACGCAGCGCCGATTCCCAGGTGGGTGTATTGAGGGCGTTCAGTGCCCGGTACAACACGTTGTCCTGCTGCGGGTCACTAAGGTCAAAGATGGGACGGCGAACGATACGAATATCGCCGATACGAGCCCCTTGCGGAATCACAAGATCACTCTGCCGCGTGAGCAGATTGCGGGGCTGGTCCAGGTCAATGGCCTCCGGCTGCACCTCGCTGGCGATGCAGTCGTCCAGGTGTGGTTGGGCGGCCAGCCACGGGCTGAGCAGGGAGAAGGCAAGCACACGAGGAAGGTGGCCGAGGACGTTGACGCAGCCGTGTCTCCAGCGCGCCCAGGCGCCCGACTTGTCGATGGTTGCGATGCGGGTCATGGTCAGCCCCCGGATACAGCGATTCAGCCCGATCCGTTCTAAGGAGCCTCTGAATAGCTCCGGATCATCTCTGGCTTTCAGAGCCATTCACATTCAAGACGCGACTTTTTAGGCATGTCTGGACTTGGCAGTAATGTCAGGACCTTGCAAAAAGTCGCAACGCGAAGTGTGGATGGCTCAGAATGCCCCGCAGGACGCGCTCTTTAGGCTGCATCTGCGGCGTTGCGGCTCTTGCCAAGGCCAAGTTCTTTGTCAAAACAGGGCCATTGGCTGCGAACCGCGCCTTACTGCTACAGCCTTCTGAGCGCACAGAGACAACCCCGAGCTATTCAGAGGCTCCCTAAGCCAACTATAGAACGAAAAGGTACGCTGGGGGCTTGTATTGGGGTCAGCTAGCGGTGAGGGGGGATACGCCAGTCACCCACCAGACTCACCCAGACCTTATCTACCCGGTCTGGCGATATTAAATCCCAGCTCAGACAAGACGAACCGCGCCCCCTCATCCACCCAGACGACATAGCCCTGCCCGGCCAGCTGATGGACGGCAGCGTCCGCGATTCCGAGGCTCCGCAGGCACCCCAAACCAGCCGTCAGATCGAAGATTTGGTCGTTCAAGGCCAACCGGTTACGGACATGTTCCGATTCAAACTCAGCCACAAGACAGCGGAGCAATCGGGCCAGTTTGATCTTCGATGGCCCTGGGTTTTCGGGTCGCGCTGGAGTTCCAGGTAATTCCGGCATGTTAATGGATGCTCGTTACGGGGCCGTCAAACCAGGTCATTCCAGGGTGTTTCAACCGCGGCCATCAAAATACCGGCTTCAAACACAAACTCCAGGCAATCCCCGGCCTCGGGCCAGCGAGGGTCACCCTTGCAGCCCACCAGCCTGCCGGTGTAATCGAGGGGCATGTCCACATCGGAATACAGCATGTAGCTGCCACTGATGGGTTCTGGAGTTACCCCATTCAAAGCCGGCAGAGGTGCCGGTTCAAGTTCGCCGAGAATCCGCAGCGGATCGTCCGGCGGCAACTCCCTATCAGCCGGCCGTTTGCGGGGCCGCGACCAGCCAACACTCAGTGACGACAAGCAAAGGCGCTTGCCCACAACTTCGAAACCCGCGACATACCCGGACCAATTGGACGAGCAGAGACTGTGTGGCTCGATGCCGTAATCCCAGGGAGAGAACAACCCGGGATTGGCTCTGACAATATCGTAGCCGATACCATTTACCCGTATGCCATCAAGCGCCTGATCTGTCATTGTTAGACGCCCTGTGCCGTGCCACATGGAGACGACAACCCCGACCGGCTCTTGCCCAGCAGCCGGAAGCCTTCGTCTGTGATCTCATAGAAATACGTGTAGAACCAATCAGGAATCTGCCGGGCCCCTTCCCTGTCGATGGGGTTGACGATCAGGAGCCTGCTGTCGAGCTCAAAGCAAACCCCATTCGCCGCTCCGCCATCGCCCGGATAAAACACCGCGCCAGTCTCGACATTGATCGCCGCAACGCGCTGGCATTGGGTTCCACACCCCCAATAAGTAAGCACGTACTTTCCCGCAAAGTTCGCGGGTGCGCCCACCATCCTGCTCAGGAACATCTCATCGACGAACTCGGTAGATGGCGGGATGATCCGCACAACAACCACCGATGAAATATGGGAAACCGTGTATTCCTCAAATACCGGCTCCCCTGCCTGCGCTCTGGCAGCAAGCAGCACACACAGCCCTATCAACACGAATCTCATGTCCGTTCGCCCTTATGCATCCGTGGAATGCCCGTCAGTGTAGTTTCATCCACCCGGTTTTAGTATCGAGGGGCGCTTAGCCAAGCGGGAAAAGGCAACGACCATCAATCAAACTGCACCGACCGGAAATGAGGATTCTCCGTCAGGGCTTCCATGGCCGCCAATGAGGTCAGTGGCAATACCCGTTGGCCGGACTCGGTGGCCAGGCACAGGCACTCTTCTTTCCGGTCGTTGTAGCAGGTGTCCACCGCCTGGCCGGCGCACTGCTCCCCCGTGCGCAAGGTGAGGCGTACCGGCAGCCGAAAGGTGCAGGCAATTTCAATGTAGTCCTGTTGATCGCAGTGCATCTATCTAATGCTCCCCAAGCTTCGGCAGCCCTAACTCGCCGCCTATGCCGTACATTTTAGCGGCTGGCTAACGCCTGGAAAGGGGGTGAATTTATTAAACATCGATCTGAGTTAGTGGCCCATCGCTCACCCCCTTTTTCTCTCATGACCCTCTACCAGCCTGAACGCTCCTTTCAAAATCCCCGGCCGACAGCTGCCATTCCTCGCCCTGATAATAGGACCGCACCCGCGGGTTCATGACCCGAAACCAGAGTGGCGGAATCAGCGCTAGCACATACATGCCAGCGTACCCGGTCGGCAGTTGCGGGGCGCCGTCGTAGTGTCGCAACACCTGGTAGCGCCGGCCAGGGAAGGCATGGTGGTCCGAGTGCCGCTGCAAGTGAAACAGCCCCAGGTTGGTAATCAGATAGTTACTGTTCCAGGAATGGGCGGGGGTGGTGCGCTCGTATCGGCCGTTTGCCAGCTTCCGTCGGTGCAACCCGTAGTGCTCCACGTAATTGATGATTTCCAGCGTGGTGAAACTCATCCAGCTCACCCCCAGATAGAACACCAGTCCGGCCCAGCCAAACAGCCCGAAGGCCGCCAGCGCAAAGCCGACGCTGATGGCGTTCCACCAGATCAGCTCATTGCGCCAATGCAGTGCCGGCAAGCCCCGACGGGACAGACGCTCGGCCTCCAACCTCCAGGCACTGAGAAAATTGTGAAGGTAGGCCCGCGGCAGAAAGTGATAGAGACTCTGACCGTACCGGGACGATGACGCATCCTCAGGCGTGGAGACCGTGACGTGATGCCCCCGGACATGCTCAACCTTGAACCCCGCATAGCAAACAGAGGCATACAGCAAGCCACCCGCGCCCCGCTCCAGGCGACTGCGGCGATGGATCAGCTCGTGGCCAACGTTGATTGAGAGAATGGCACTGACGATCCCGCAAGACAGTATCCACCCTACCTGCCCCGCCAACGAGAACCGATCCGTGGTGACAAACACCCAGGCGCCGAACGCCAGCACCGCCAGTTGCGCCGGCACCGCCATCAAGGTCAAGAAGGCGTACCAACGTTGTTGGGACAGCGCCTCGACCTCGGACTCAGACGGGTTGGAGCTGTCCTTGCCAACCAGGTGATCAACGATCGGTAGAATTCCGAAGATCACGAACAGCGGCCACCACGCATACAGATTCCAATACTCGGTAGATTGCATGTTCAGCCAGGCGTTGTAAGGCAACAGCGCCACCGCAAACACCAACAGGAACAAGCCCTTCTTTAACGTAATCATGACTCGCGAAGGCAACCAGGAAACCATACATCCCTCCATCAGCAAACGTTGTGTTCGTCCGTTCACTGTGCGCGTAATCACCGAGGTACGCAGGTTGGAAATTGACAGACTGTTGTCATTTTCAGACACTGACAAACACCTTGAAAACAAGAAGGCGTTACCATGAACACGCCACCGCTGTTTGCGCCAACCGCTGCCCGCTACGTCTACAGTCTACGCCAGTTGCTGCACCAGGCAGGCGAGCCCGTGGATAACCTGCTGGACGGCACCGGTGTTCAGGCCGAAGCGCTACAACGTCCGGGTCAGTTTGTTCACCATGACGCGCTCGACCGCTTTCTGCTGAACATTGAGCAACAAACCCGAATTACTCTGCCGGGCCTGTTACTGGGTCACCACCTCAACATTAGCGCACACGGTGCCGTGGGCTATGCCGGCCTGACCACGCCCAATGCAGGCAGGGCCATCGAAGTCGCCGCTCGCTATTTCCCGCTCATCACCTCACTCGTAAAGCTGGACCTTCATCACACCAGCCAATGCCTTCAACTGCAGGTCATTCCCGCAGCCGGCATTTCGTCACGCGCAGAACAGTTTGTGGTGCATACCCTGCTCGCCAGCTTCGACGTCATGGGCCGCTTTCTGGTCGGGGATCTTGAGCTGCGGGTGGCGCTGACGTTCCCGGAACAGGAGGCACTGAACCAGCGGCTCAGCCCGGCCATTCGCCACATTGCCTTCAATCAGCCCTGCGCCAGCTTCACGATCCCCAAGGCACGGCTCGATATCCCCTTTGCGCTCGCCGATCAAACCGCCCACGCCCAGGCAATCAAGCAGTGTGAGAGCGAACTCAAGACGTTGAACGGCCAGAAAAGCCTGGCGGGAACACTGCGCCAACTGCTGGTCGCGGGCCCGCCGGCGGACCAGGAAACGATCGCCGCCCAGCTCGGCATGTCTTCCCGCACCCTCCATCGGCGACTGCAACGCGATGGCGTCAGCTTCCGCGACCTGGTACAACAAGCGCGCATTCAGCAGGCCAAACACTACCTGACATACGAACGGCTCAGTGTCACCGAAACAGCCTACCGCCTGGGTTACCAGGACTCCGCCAACTTCACCCGGTCGTTTCGTAACGCGACGGGGATGACACCTTCGGAGTTTTCGAAAAAGTAGATCCAGGAGTATCGGGCTCGAGCGACTGTCATTTTTCACCTCATAACTGTCAGTTACCACACTCCCCCAGTTACCAGGAAGCGCCTAACCTGACTTGGCGATATCGGGCAGCTGAATGCTCATCAACCACCAGCGAGGAACAACATGATTGGATACGTGACCATCGGTGTTAGCGATTTGGGGAACGCCAAGAACTTCTATACAGATTTGCTGAGCGATCTGGGCGCCAAGGTTCTGCTGGACATGGGACGCATCGCCTTTATCGGTAAAAGCATGGCCAAGCCCATGCTGGCGATCTGCACACCCTATGACGGCGAGCCTAACCTCCCCGGCAACGGCAATATGGTGGCGCTTCAGGCGGGCTCAAAAGAGGCTGTGGACAGGTTATACCAAAAAGCCATCGAGCTGGGCGCCAGCTGTGCTGGCAAGCCGGGACAACGCATTCCCAATCAATTCTACGGCGCTTACGTACGCGATCCGGACGGCAACAAACTGGCGTTTTTCCAGTTCGGATAACCGGCCCGGACCAACCTTTCACGCCGGACTCGATGCTCCGTCGCTGGCGCGAAGCATCTGGCAAGGTTCCAGGCCATGATCGGGCTTACCTACCGATCACTGGACCGCAGGGCCGTCACCAGACGCCGCCCGAAGGCCAGCTGGCTGCTGAGGTAACCGTTGTATTTGGGCAGATTGTCCTGCACATCTTCGACGCGACGATCATAGAAGATGTGCAATGAGGGCTCGGGAATCAGGTCAGAATCCAGGATGTTCGCGGTTGGAACAATGACCAGTTCCGGCATGGGAAACAGATGAAAATACTCGATCGCCGGTTTGTGGCAATGGCCGCATTTGCCCCGTTGCAACACCGGTGGTGAGCGATAGCTCTTGAGTTCGACCAGCGCCGGGTCCGGCTTCGCCACGTCTTTGGCGCGAAAGATAGTGATGTCTGCATAGCCCGCCTGATTGAAGGCCTGGCAGATGGTGCAATGGCAGAAACCACGCAACAGAGCTTTGCCCTTAAGGCTGAAGCGAGTGCTCGCACAGGGGCACTGCGCGTTAGGGTGATCGTTCATTCCAGTTCAACCTGTTGAATGATGACTATGGACCAGGATACAAGCCGATGGCGTTTGCCGTGCAAGCAGATGGTATTCAGAAAACCGAGACAGATCTACTGCTTGCATTTTGAACGAAAAGACTCGACGACTCGCCTTCGATATCAGGTTGTCGCGAGCGTTGGCGCTGATCGCGGTGATACTGCTCATCGGCGGTTTGTTTTGGACCGTTCATCAGTACAACAAACTTCGGCAACCTAGTCTTCAAGACCGTATTTGGTGATCTCCGACCAGGGAATCAGGCGGTTGAGCTGAATGGTTTCAAATACTTCCTTCGCATTGCTTTCGCCACTCATAAGCGCCAGCAGCACCAGCGCGCCCTGGTAGGACGGCACGCCGCCATTGCTGGTGATCCGATTGCGATCAACGACGACATTACGATCAAAAACCACGTCGATGTTCGGAAACTCGCGCTGCAAGCCGGACTCTCCGCCAGCCCAGGTGGTGGCACGATAGCCATCCAGCAGGCCGGCGTGGGCATAGAGAAAGGCCCCGGAACAGTTACTCGCTAACCACTCCACCCTGGTAGCCTGATCTTGCATGAATCGGGTTAGATCCTCGTTCTCGAACAGCCAGTCCATCTCGTAAGCGCTGTTCACGATCAATACGTCCAGATCAAGGTCATCGTAGATGTTGGCATCCACAGCGAGGGTCACACCCTCTTCGGTCGTTACCGTTGCCGTTCGTTCAACATTGATCAGTACCACGTCGTAATCTGAGAACCAAGCCTTACGCGAGGCGAC
Source organism: Marinobacter sp. SS21 (assembly GCF_028369065.1). GTDB lineage: Bacteria > Pseudomonadota > Gammaproteobacteria > Pseudomonadales > Oleiphilaceae > Marinobacter. Next base: position 35,601 of record NZ_JAQNDA010000002.1, on the reverse strand, counting down.
GCCAAACACTTCGGCTGGCGCAATTACATCGCTTGTGAGCACCTCATCGTAAACAAGAACACCAATTTTCTTGTCGGCGGCGTTGGCTGATGAGTTCCACCCTGTAAAAATAACGAGAGCCAATAAAAGCGTGATCGTTTGCCGTGAGAACATTTCCTTTAACTCCATAATGTTTACGTGAATCACAGGCACCCTAACATCACCCGCATTACCCTGGCTTGTATAAAACCGACAGGTCTCGAGAGGCACCGATGGATTTACCGTCATTCGCAATTGCGCCGCCAGCCCCGGCCTTACAACATCTGGTTCGGAATTACTGGAGAATCGACGCACGACACCTGGGCTCGCTGGCTCGCGACGATCTGATGCCGATTGAGGGCGGTAGCGGATGGATTCTGGTGATTGATGGCCAGCTTGATTTCGCGACGGGTAGCTGCAGCCATGGAGGCGTCTTTGATGCATCAACGGGAACAAGCAATCGATTACTGGGCGTCGACCAGGCCGACGTGATCGGCATTCGGTTTCAACCGGGCGCCCAGGCTCGCTTTTCTCAATTACCCGCCACTGAGTACCTAAATACCCACATACCCCTTGCTGGTGCCGGAGTGGCTACGCAAGCCATTCTAAAATCGCTCAACATTACCAACTGTTGGCAAGATCGAGTGTCACTTCTTGACCAATGGCTGCTAGGCCTGGTTCAAGCCCCGACAGAGCGCCACACTGTCCTGCAGAGTGTGGTTAATTTGATTCTCGAACGGTCGACCCCGCTGCCCATCAGCACGCTTTGCCAAGCCAGCGGATGGTCTGAGCGATACCTGCAACGCCACTTCAGTTCTGAGGTTGGCTTGAGTACTCAGCGACTGGGGAAAATAGCCAGAGCCAATGTGGCCCTCAGGGCGATCAAAAGGGGTAGCCACAACCGAATCAACCTCAGCCATGTAGCCATTGATCACGGCTACTTTGATCACGCTCATATGACCCGGGATTTTCGCCAGTTATTTGGTATTGCCCCCTCATCACTGATTACCCCGCCCACACTGTCTGCCCGCCCCCCGGAATTGTCATGACCGGCAACGGGTGCGCGAGGAGGCAATGATCAGGACATCCCCGGTCGGCCTTCAATCAAACTGCACGATACCCGCTGGCCTGAGCCGGTGGCCAGTTGATTGCTACGCATGTGCCTCACGCGCCCCAGGCTCAGACAGTCCTGAGAGATTGATAATGCCGTCCATCTCCTGTTTATAGACCTTGTACTTCGGCCATGCCCACAACGCCAGCAAAATGAGGCCGATGAAGATCGCCACCAGAAATACCAAACTTCCAAATGCGATTGCCTGCCGGTTGGGGTGCATCGACTCTCCCTGAACATAATTGAAAAAAAACATTCTAGAATCAAAACTCTGCGCGAGCCCAACTTTTTCGCCTGGATTACCGACCACGCCTCCACAGGGCCATCACCAGCTGTTGCCCGAAGGCAAGCTGGCTGCGGAGGTAACCGCTGTATTTGGGCAGGTTGTCCTGAATATCCTCAACACGACGATTGTAGAAGATGTGCAGCGATGGCTCAGGAATCAGGGCAGAATCCAGGATGTTGGCGGTTGGAACAATGACCAGTTCCGGCATGGGAAACAGGTGAAAATATTCGATGGCCGGTTTGTGGCAATGGGAGCACTTGCCCCGCTGCAACACCGGTGGTGAGCGATAGCTCTTGAAATCAACCAGCGCCGGGTCTGGCTTCGTCACATCCTTGGCACGGAAGACGGTAATGTCGGCATACCCCGACTGATTGAAGGCCTGGCAGATGGTGCAATGACAAAAGCCACGCATCAGAGCCTTGCCTTGCAGGCTGAACTGAGTGCTCGCACAGGGGCACTGTGCGTTAAGAGAGTCATTCATACCGTTTCAACCTTTTGTCGGTGATGGCAATGGATGGACCAAAAAATCAGTTTCACTAAAAGCTGGCCCTGTCCTTCATGCGCTTGTCCTCGGCCTCGCGTAGCGTCCGCTCCTGATCCAGTTCGGCCTGGTTCTCATTGGTCCAAGGGGGCGTGCGTGCCATGGTGACTGCCAAACAAACTCAGAGACAAGGCACCATTAAACACCAAATCATTACGTTCGCTGTAGATCATTACCTTCGCTGTCGGCGTATGGCGGCGACCGCCGCTCTCGCCACCCGTACCATAAATGCCGACCACAAAATGTGACGCCTGGCACAAAGTGCCACGGAAACTAGCTAAATTCCGGATTATAGTGGCCCAGCAATACTTGACAAGGCATCACGAACCATTCGGGCACCGTTGCTTAATAGGGGAATCTGGCTGTCATCAACCTCAATAATCAACAATAAAGAGTTCGAATATGAAGACGATAAACAAGAACAACTTGCTCAGGAACATACTAATAGCTAGCTTCCTACTGGTCCTAATGACCGGATGTGGTACCGATTCCGAGGATACAAATACAACTCAACTACAACCAATTGAGCCTGAAGAAGCGACTGACACTGAAGAACAAACCGAACCGGAAGAACCTACCGAGCCCGAAGAACCCGTGACGGTTTCAGCGTGTCGAGCCGCTACGTACCCGTCACCAGAATGGGATAAGTGTGAGGAGCAAAACTTTGCACTTGCCACCGAGGCCGGCCCACGGCAACTCCTGGATGTCGAATTTCAAGCTGCCCTCATCGAGGAAGGTATAAAAAGCACCCTCGCATTTACTGAGCGCCTACTTACAGACCCTTTCTGGAACAGTACGTTGAACTTGTGCGGTTCCATCATTCCCCACTGCGCTGGCGATCCGTTCCGTCACCCAGGATCGGACGACTGGTACGACACAGTCGGGGTGTTTTTCCCTGTTAACTTCTACGATAACGAAGGTGCCCGCCTTAGTGGTCGGGTATGGGCTCCCAAAGAAACCATACCGGGCAAGACCTATCCGGCCGTGGTCATTCTGAATGGCTCAGTGCAAGCCCCCGAAACACTTTACTGGTGGGCGGCGCAACTGTTGGTCGAAAATGGGTATCTGGTCATGACCTTTGACCCACGGGGCCAAGGTTATTCAGACAGTTCAACCCCAGACGGTGAGTTGGGTAGCAACGCCAATCCCGTGGTATTTCGACGCAACCTGATTGACGCCATTGACTTCTTCTACTCAACCCCGGATGAACCTTACCCACACAACCTACCTGGGGCACCAGGCCCTATATCTGACTTTAACTTAGCCAACACCACTGAGTTCAACCCAATATTCGAACTGCTGGATCGAGGACGGTTAGGGATAGCTGGGCACTCGATGGGAGCGATTGCCGTTTCTGTAGTGCAGGGCGAGACGGATTGGAAGGGAACGATGCATGCGAGCAACCCCATAAAAGCGGCGGTCGCGTGGGATAACTTAATGCTGGAGGATAATCTCGATGGCATAAGTGTTACCCCACGGGTGCCATCGATGGGGCAGGCGGGGGATTATTTTTTATTGCCTTCGCCCCACAGGGAACCGCCCACAGAGAACAAGAACGCCGGCGTTGACTTGTGGAGAGATAGTGGTGTCGACACCTTCCAGGTGAATATTCGTAGCGCAACCCATTACGATTGGAGCCTGGTTCACCCATTCCCTTCATCTTACTGGGAGGCTGGCAAGGTGATTGCGGCAGATGGTAGCGATAATGGCAGCGGCTGGGCCAATCCTGTGGCGCAATATTACACGCTGGCCTGGTTTGACCGTTACATGAAGCTACCCGGTGAACAAGGGTACGACAATGCCGACGCACGATTGCTCAATGACAGCATTTTCAGGGACCGCTTAAGCTGGTACTTCCCGAGCAAGAGAGCCTTCAGGGATCGAAATGGAAAAATGCATAGTTGTGAATACATGGCCTTGGGGTGCTAGTTCGCATTGTTCATCGGACTCAGGGGTCAGGTAACTACATCCACATTTGCTGGAACTGGTCCGGGATTGGCAGGAGTAAGCAAGAATGCAGGTAATCAAAGACCAATAACAGAAAAGAGATCGCCCATGCCCGAGGCAACGCCCCTTCAAACCTTACTGGACACCCTTCCCCAACGTGGCCGGGTCGAATGGATTGGCATCCGCCCTGCCCGTGGTGAAGCCATGAAAGCGCTTGATCGCGTCACAGTCACTCCAGGCGATGGTCTGGCAGGAGACCGATTCAAGGGGCGCGAGAGCAGCAAACGACAGGTCACCCTGATTCAGCAGGAGCACCTACCGGTCATTGCCGCCTGCCTGCATCGGGATGCCATCGGCCCGGAGGTTTTCCGGCGCAACCTTGTCGTCTCTGGCCTGAACCTGCTGGCCCTGAAAGGCAAAACATTCTGCATCGGTGGTGTGGTCCTGGAATATACCGGCCGCTGTCACCCCTGCAGCAAGATGGAGACCACGCTTGGTCCGGGTGGTTACAATGCCATGCGCGGGCATGGCGGGATTACGGCACGGGTTATTGACGGCGGCGAACTGGCACTCGGAGACGACGTGCAGGTTTGCCTTCCCGGGAATGAATGGTAACCGGCTATGAATTCCGCCATAGCGGTCCAGCGAACGAACATACACCCGCCGCTATACTTCCATTGCCATGGGTGCCGAAGAGTTTAGAGCCAGTCCGTTGGCTCATCGTGAGGGTTGTTTGGAGGGTCAGGGGCTCTGGTTCGCTAGAAAGCCTGTTTCACCGTCAGCCACAGTTGATCGTCCTCATCTGCGCTGACAGAGAAGCTGGTGTCCTCAGTAATGTTGTGACCCAGTTGAGGAACAGGCAGTTACGGTCGCTCCAGCATCCAGCTTGAGAGCTTGGAGCCGGCCAGCCTGTTTGATTGCCTCGAGTCCGCCGGCGTCACCAGTAGGAGCCCCATTGCGTTGTATTACGGGCAGAAAAGGGCCAGATTGATTGGTTTTAAAATCGACCTGGCCTCTTAAATTTACAGATTCACCTCTCCAGGCAAGCTGAGGTCCCCGGATGCAATGTCCCGGACATCCACGACACACAACAAGGGGGCATGAACGTTAGCATTGACGCGGAGTCCCGCCGTCACCCCATCGAAACGGGCCGACTCAACATCGGCAATGTCGTCGAATGCCACCTTCACTTCCACCGAGTCCCCGTCAACGGTGGGCTGCCACCCTGGGCTGTCAATCAGGATGGGAAGGCCGGGCCAGGTCCGGGGCAATCTGGGCGCAGTTCCCTCGGCAATGTCCACCACCCCAAGGGCGCCCTCGCCGCATTGCTCGTTGGGCTGCAAGACCACCCAGTGGCTGTGCCAGAGGTTGCCATCGTTACCCAGGTCGCCGTCGCCATTTTCATCAAACAATGGAGTGTCATCAAAGTCGGGATGTGACGTCACCGCCAACGCCAGGATACCGGCATTGGGCTCGAATCCGACCTCGTAACTGTCCAATGTAGTTGGCCAGACGTACGCAAAAACATCGCTGCCCGCCAACTGCCCGGACGGTGTTGGCCGGGATACCCCAGCCTCTCCGGACACCGCCATATGGAATGTCGCTACCCGACCATCGGTGGTTATTCTGGCATGAACAATGTCAAACGAACGCTCAACCGAAGCCTGCGCGTCAGCCTGGATGCCATGTTCGTGATGGCTACCTGCATTAACCGGGGCGATGCCCAGAGACGCGACCATTAACGCCAGTGGAAGGGGCTTCATGCGCTCGCTCCTTTTACGTCATCCAACGACGCACCGAAGTTAATGTGATAGACCTGACCGTCGAGTACCAGGGCCGGTACCGATATCACACCCGCCTGTTCGGCGTCGGCAATCCGGTCTTTGTTCTCTCCCAGATGGACCACACTCACCTGAAACTGACGGGAATCCAGGGCTGACAGAAGTTGTTGTTCAGCATTGACACAGACCGGGCATCCAGCGTGATAGAAAACGGCGCTATTCATAAGTCTTCCTCCATTCGTTTATTTATGTATCGAGTCGATACCTTATAAAAACTACCGCCACCTTTGCCGGGTTGTCAACATTGTTTTCAGTCGATACTATTTGCCCATGAATGCGACGCCTATCTACGACCTGGTTGAACGCCTCGGGGAACTGCTCCGGGTAGGAGCCAGACAGTCATTGAACGAATTTGGTCTGCAGCCCATCCAACTGGAAGTGCTGCACTACCTCTCCCTGTGCAACCGGTTCTCCAACACACCGATGGCCGTCACCGAGTATTTGGGCCAGACCAAGGGCACGGTGTCCCAGACCCTGAAAGTGCTGGAGAAGAAAGCGCTGATTGAAAAGGTGCCCGATGCCGGCGACAAACGGGTTGTTCATCTGGAGGTTACCGAACAAGGTCGCGACCTGTTGGCCGGTGTCATTCCCGGCCCGCTGTTCAACGCAGCCTGCAGCAATTTGAGCGCCGATCAGCAACAGCAAATCCAGCAATCCCTGCAATTGCTGCTGACGCAGCTGCTGAAAGCCAACGGCATGAAGCCGTTTGGTCAATGCCAAAGCTGCCGCCATAACCGGACCGACGACGATGGCCAATTCTATTGCGGGTTGGTGCAACAACCCTTGTCAGAGCGAGATGTGCTGTTGATCTGCAAGGAACACGAACGCTAGCCGCGCCGGCCGGCTTAATCGTATTGGCTGGCGGCACCACGACGCTGGTTGAGCATATTGTCCAGCACCTTCAGAACGTCTTCGTCGCCCAGTTCCCGGCGCTCATCAATCTCATTCTGTTTAATCGCCGCCTGGGCCATACGCAGGGTGACTAGCCGGGCTTTTTCTTTCTCCCGCATGGCGGTTTTAACCGCATTGCCAAGCGGGTCCTTGAGTGATGATTCCGCCATGATCGAGCTCCTGTTGTGTGGGTTTAATTGTGCTGTAATGTGCCAGTCACTCATTCATATACATAGTTACTTGTCGATACGCCTGTTGCCATGACCTTTGCCACCTTGCCCAAGCAAACCATCTCCAAAGCCGAGATAGCCCAGGCCATCCGCCAAGGCACTGAGCGCTACTTTGCCGACTGCCGGGCGCGAGTGCCGGCGTTCATTGACCGCCATTTTCATTACCCCGGAGCCATCGCCACCAACCGGATGGCGCTGGGCTGGGACATGTTGCGAGCACCCATCAATCTGCTTTGGGCGCCGGTTTACGCCCTGGCCTGTCTGGTAAAAATTCTGGTTCGCCAACGAGCCGGCCTGAGGTGGCTGCACCGTCTGGCCGATGGTGTGCCCGCCGGTTTCACCACCCAGGTGCAACAGCACATCTCGAACCTGATCCAGGTGGAGCTGCTGAACAAGGGGCCGTCGGGTCATCTGCTGGAGGACTATCTGGTTGAAGCCCTGGAGGCCGTCTATGCGCGCCATACCTGTGAGCCGGTCGATCACCGACAATTTAGCAAGCTGATCGAACCACTGGTTACAGACGCCCTCAATCAGTACCGGATAACCCGGACGGCGTCGGCCGATATCACCAACAGTCTTTCCTGCACCGTGCTGGGGGCGTTTGCCTTCCAGAAATTTACCCCGGGCGGCATCGGTCTCGGGGTGGTGCTTGCGTCCATGCTGGCAAAGACCCTGGCCGCCAGGGACTTCATCCTGGGTGAAACCATCGGCGGCTGGTACTACAGCGTGTTTCCACCGGCACCGTCACTGGCGACAACGGCCGGTGTGATGGTTGCGGTCATGGCCGCACTCGCGGCGGTTGCGGCGTTGTCTGGCGTCATTACCGATCCGATTCAGGCGGCGGTCGGTTTGCATCGCCGGCGCCTCAACAAGATGCTGGATCACCTGGAGCAGGATGTGTCACTCAACACCCAGGGCGGCTTTCGCCCGAAAGACCAGTATGTGGCGCGGATTCTGGATACCTTCGACATGATCAGATCGGGTTTACTCTAGCCAGGGGCGGACCATTCCCCTCACTAAAAGCTTCCTGCCTTTTCAGCCACCTCGTCACCATTGAGGTGGTCAACAACATGGCGCTGATCCTTATTGGGTGCAAGGACCCGATATTTGGCACTTTCCCCCTGAATCATGAATTCGTGTCTTTCGGAGTGCCGTCGGGGTGATGCCGAACCATTGCTTGAACCTGTTAGTAAACTGCGACTGGGAATAGTAACCGCAGCTCTCTGCAATGTGCCCGATCGGCTCCATGGTTGTTTGCACCAGGTGAAGCCCACGGCCCAATTTGACCCGGTCCCGAATGGCTTGAATACTGGTTCCCTCCGCCTTTAATCTCCGGCGCAGGGTCGACTCACTCACGGCCAGGGTTTCGGCCAATCGATCAACACCCAAATTCCCTGAAATATTATCGCTGACAATATCGTGTATCTGGTGACTGAGACTTGGCGGCTCGGCGATAGCGCTGACCTCTTCATACCCTGACTGGTACATAATCTGAAGAAGTTCTTTTTTACGGAAATGCCAGGCTTCAGGAGGTGCGAAACCCGACCATTCAATATATTGGTGCAATGTTTTTGCCAGCACTGAATCAATCTCGCCCTGGAAGTACCGCATCGAGTTACGCCGTTTGAACTTGAACTGATCAAAGTCGTTGTAATCAAAGTCGATCAATACGGCAAAATACTCCTCGTCGTCGGGGACGTTCCTTATATCAACGGTGGGGTTGTTGGACAGGAATACGAAGCTTCCTGAAGGACACAATACTTCACGCCCTTTTCCCAGCCTTTTAACGCCGCTTAGCACAAAAACCAGCAGTGGCTTCATGACAGGCACATTTAAAATGCGCTGTTCCCTGAAGGATGAATACACGGAGAATGGCACCTGGTCGTTTTCATCCAGGGTCTCTCTAGCGAGCTCTATTATTTCCTGCATATTCTCACTGCTGTTTAGTTGTCTTGCGCGGCCATAATGCCCGGGACGGGACACTAGTGGTCAAATCAACGGGGAGTTAGGGAGCCTCTGATTCAGTCTCGCTTATACAGGGCCTCGATGGTGCTGGAAGCCAGTGAATGGGCACGGACCATATACCCCGTCAAGGCACCAGAGGGATCGTCTGGCAGTTCCAGCTTCTGCGAGAGAGCGTATACGGTAAATTGATAGCGGTGCACACCATCGCCCTTGGGCGGGCAAGCGCCGCCAAAGCCTTCGACGCCATAATCATTCTTGACGTTGATGCTATCGGCGGGAATCAGCGCTTTGCTCAGATCCCCGGCACCCGCTGGCAAGGTGGTGACATCCTTGGGAATATTGACCACTTGCCAATGCCACCAGCCGCTGCCGGTGGGTGCGTCCGGATCATAGGCCTGAATGGCAAATGCCTCGGTGCCTTCAGGAGCCCCGGTCCAGGACAGTTGCGGGGACTGATTGCCGCCATTGCATCCAAACCCCTGGAATTCCTGAGTGCTCGCCATGAACTTCCCTTCCGATATATCGGTGCTCGACAGCTGTAACGAGTCGGCCAGGGCGGAACCCGATAGCAATACGGATAGGGTTAAGGCTGAATTGATGACTAAATTGCGCATTGGTTTCTCCTGAGTCGGTTGGCTTGGCGCTCATCATCATAGAGTCTTCGTAGCGAGCCAAAATAGCTGAAAAACCGTCAACTTTTTGCCTGAATCATGCAAGTCTGAGTAAATAGCGCTAACCCAGGGTTGCCTGGCGACTGCTCCAGGGCTATTTGGTCGCCTTTATTGAATTTCGTGGTAACTGAATGTACGTGAAACAGATATGCAGCCATGGCGAGTATGACCGGCTAACCGACGAATACCGCAGAAACAAGGAGTGATGGTGATGCTATCCGCTGCTTACCTTCGAATTAGAGAGGCTCTAGGCCAACGATTCGGGGTGGCGCCGGCCCTCTTTTTCTGAATCTCGCGCATGAGGGGGCCGGTTAACGGGCTATGGGAGGCAGGCTACATGCTTGTCGGATGAATTATCCCCATATCAGCCTGCCCCCTTTTACGTTCAATCAATAAGTTAACCCGCCAGCGCCGCCCGCACCTTCTTGCTCAACAGCCCCATATCAACCCGCCCCACTACCTGAGGGCGCAACTCGTTCATCACTTTCCCCATGTCCGGCATCCCTTGGGCCCCGGTAGCGCTGATGACGGTGCTGATCAGGCTGTCCAGCTCGTCCTCGGTCAGGGCCACGGGCATGAACTCCTCGATAATCGCCATTTCCGCCCGTTCCTTGTCTGCCAACTCGCCACGACCGGCCTCGTCGTATTGACTGGCGGCATCCCGACGCTGCTTGAGCATTTTGTCCAGCACCTTAAGAACGTCTTCGTCACCCAGTTCCCGGCGCTCATCAATCTCAATCTGTTTAATCGCCGCCTGGGCCGTACGCAGGGTGACCAGCCGGTCTTTTTGTTTCTCCCGCATGGCGGTTTTAACCGCACTGCCAAGCTGGTCCTTGAGTGATGATTCCGCCATGATTGGGCTCCTGTTCTGTAGGTTTATCTGTGGGGTAAGGCCATGAATACCCCAGTATACGGGGGCACAGAAGAAAATGGGGCGAAATGGGTCAGATACTTTCTTGAGCTTCAAGTCCTGCCATCAGAATTACCTTGACCCCGGAATTGCCGCCTCCCCTACCCGCTCGCGACCACGATGCCCAGCGCTACCGCATAAACCGTCAATATCAATGCGCTCTCAAACCCGATGCGACCTATGCCATAGCGTTGCCGCTGCACCATTCCCATTAAAAGGATGGCAGACATCAGGATGCTGATCAGGCCCCATGTCATCTGTATTGGCGCCATACCATGGTAGATGGAACCGCCGGGGTAGCCTGCATCAGCCGCGGCGACCACCAGCATGTTAAAACAGTTAGTCCCGAAGATATTGCTCACCGCGAGGGTGAGAGCTCCTCTACGAATGGCGGCAATAGTGGTAACCAATTCCGGGGAGGAGGTAGCGAGTGCGGTGAACAAGCCACCAATCAGGGGGTCAGAAAGCCCGGTCTCGTCACTGATGACCTTCGCGCCTTCCATCAGTACCCAGCCCGCCATACCCGTCACAGCAGCCAGCGCGATGAAGCTGATCCAGGCCTTGGCCAGGCTACCTTGATTTTGGGGGTCTGGCTTGTCCGGCACAGTCTGCCGGGTGTACCGGGGAAACCACATCGGTTTGGTATCCGTACTGCGAACCAGGTGCAACCCGAACAGATAAGCTGCGACAATCACTGGCGTAATCGGATGCAATCCCCACAGGGCAACTGGGGGACTGGCGATCGCGAGCAATGGCAGTGCCAGTAACACGATCAGCAAGGCCGCCAGCATCAAGTTGGTGGTAGAGGCCGCCGCATGCTCCAGGTTGGCCTTGCGGTAAATAATATCCGCGATGCCCAAAAAAAGCAGATTCGCCGCCATACTCCCCATTACGTTGCTCATGGCGAGGTCCGCCCTGGCATCCAGCGCCGCGCTCAGGGTGGCAGCAAAGTCAGGCAAGGACGTGACGCCTGCCAGTAAAAAAATGCCGAACAGCGCCTCGCCCAGCCCCGTTCGATCAGCCAGTTCATCGGCGACCCGTGCCAACCGGCTCCCGGCTGAGACAATCACCACGGCGCCAATGATAAATGCAATGATACTGACGGTCAGAGATGGGAACACGCAGGGGCCTCGGGTTGTTCAGTGCTGGAGCGCAAAATAATCCTTCCCGGTTTCTAAAGAGCCTCTGATCAAATAAAAATCAATCTGACCCCAGTCCAGTGGAGCTGATCCAGATGGAGCTGCTGAACAAGGGGCCGTCGGGCCACCTGCTGGAGGACTATCTGGTTGAGGCCCTGGAGGCTGTCTATGCACGCCATACCTGTGAGCCGGTCAATCACCAGCGGTTTAGCAGGCTGATCGAACCGCTGGTCGCCGACGCGCTCAATCAGTACCGGGTAACCCGGACAGCGTCTGCCGATATCACCAACAGTATTTCCTGTACCGTGTTGGGCGCGTTTGCATTCCAGAAGTTTACCCCGGGTGGCATCGGGCTCGGGGTGGTGCTCGCGTCCATGCTCGCAAAAACCCTGGCCGCCAGGGACTTCATCCTGGGTGAAACCATCGGCGGCTGGTACTACAGCTGGTTTCCACCGGAGCCGTCGCTGGCGACAACGGCCAGCGTGATGGCTGCCGTCATGGCCGCATTGGCGGCGTTTGCGGCGTTGTCGGGCGTCATTTCCGATCCGGTGCAGGCGGCGATCGGTTTGCACCGTCGGCGCCTCTACAAGATGCTGGACCACCTGGAGCGGGACGTGTCACTCAGCCCCCAAAGCAGCTTCCGCCCGAAAGACCAGTATGTGGCGCGCATTCTGGATACCTTTGACATGATCAGATCGGGTTTAATCTAACGAACGGAATTTCTGCATGATTACAGTTCATCACCTGAACAATTCCCGCTCACAGCGTATTCTCTGGTTACTGTAAGAGCTGGGCGTGCCCTACGAGATCCAGCGTTACCAGCGAGACCCCAAAACCATGCTGGCGCCTGCAAGCCTCAAGAAAATTCACTCGCTGGGCAATCGACAGGGGCGGCCCCAGGCGGCTCGGTTGTTTGGCCCCGCGCGCGCCATAATGCCTGACCCCCACATCGGCCTAGGCGTGGGCCAGGGCCAATCGCCCAACAGCTTTGGAAGCGTATAATCGGCTCAAAGCGATGCGCGCCGCCAAGCCAGCGGATCACGCCCCGGTTTTCTCCCTGACCGAATGACCGGGCCCCATCTGGAGACCGATGCTGCGGAGGACATGGCCGCGCGCATGCTTTTGATAACTAAAAACACCCAATAACGAAAGCTGACCGAGAGAAACCATGACCCTATGCCCAATAGCAGCCGCCGTGAGCTGCACCCGTTGCCCAGCCTACAAAATCTGCCCAGCGACCCGGATCCTGGGTGACCAGAAGCAGAAGACGGAGCAGAACACCCAGGACGATTCCCAGCGCCAGACTGCTGACGACACAAAATCCGCTGACCAGAACGGGTAACCCATCATGCCAAACTGCACACCCGCCGATCTGGATTATCTGGAGCAGGCACCGCGAAAGGAAGTTAAGGAGCCTCTGATTAACTCCGGATCCCCTCTGGCATTCAGAGCCATTCACAATCAAGGCGCGACTTTGCAGTAATGTCTGGACCTTGCAAAAAGGCGCAACGCCGAGTGTGGATGGCTCTGAACGCCCCGCAGGGCGCGCTCTGAAGGCTGCACCTGCGGCGTTGCGGCTCTTGCCAAGGGCGACGGCCATTGGCTGCGAACCGCGTCTTGCATCTACAGCCTTCAGATCGCGCAGAGGCGATTCGGAGTTAATCAGAGGCTCCTTAATGTCATCGACTTGCCTGCCACGCCTGAACAGGTGTTTGCTGTGTTCAAGGATGAACATTCCTGGCCCCAGTGGTTTGGCGTGATCGACAAGGTCACCTGGACCAGCCCCAAGCCGTTCGGCGTTGGCACCACCCGAACCGTACGCCTGGGCCCACTCAAGGTTGACGAATATTTCTTTGAGTGGGAGGAGAACAAACGCTTTTCATTCTACTTCACCGGCACCAACCTGCCGTTTGTGAAGACGCTTGTCGAAGATTACCACCTGGAGGCTCTCGGCCCGGCAATCACCCGCTTCACCTATACCGTAGCGTACGAACCCGCGCTCCCCCTAAAGCTGAGCGGACCGGTAGGCAAGGCGATATTGGGGCGATCCTTCAAGAAGGGCTGTCAGGCATTGGTGAAATACATGAAACAGCAAGGTGGCTCCTGACACTGAACTGACACCCAAGCACGTGGCGGCCCTGGGCCAACGGTGCGGGGTGGAGCCGGCCCTCTTTTTCTGAATCTCGCGCAGTTGCTGATCGTGCCGCGCATGAGGGGGCCGCATAGCGGGCTATGGGAGGCTGGCTACATGATTTTCAGATCGATTGTAATTTGACCAATCCGATGAAAGTGCGCCCAAAGGGTTCGAGCATTGAAATCGGGATCTGCAAACGGTTATCTGACGGTATAGCGAATGTTGGGGCGGGGCCAAATTGATCAAATGAACATCAATCTGGCCCCAGTCGCTTGGCGCCTTTAGTTAGTGATGATGCCCACCCGGCCCATGCACATGGCCGTGGGCGATCTCTTCCGGATCGGCGGCGCGGACTTCAATGATTTCGATATCGAAGGTCAGGGTTTTACCGGCCATCGGATGATTGGTGTCGACATCGGCAAACTTGTGGCCGACTTTGGCGACCAACACATGGCGCGCGCCCTGCTCGGTTTGCACTTGGGCGATCATGCCCGCTTTCCAGCGTTTGGCACCGATCAAATGCTTGATCGGCACGCGCTGAATGGCGTCGGGCCTGCGCGGACCGTAGGCTTTATCCTGCGTGACGGTGACGCTGAAGGTATCGCCGGCGTCGCGGCCTTCCAGGGCTTCTTCCAGGCCTTGGATGATGCCGCCGTGGCCATGGAGGTAGGCGTTCGGTTCGCCGCCACGGGAGCTTTCAACGGCGTTGCCCTGTTCATCACGGACGCTGTAGTGAAACAAGACCACCTGATTCTTTTCGATTGGCATAAGGTTCTCTGCGACGATTAAAAGTACGCCATTATAGCCCGCAGCGGCGCCGACTTCAGGGGAGAAAAAGATGCCCCCTCAATCTTTCCAATACGCCTTACTGGCCTCATCCATCGGAAAGAAATGCTCGATCCGCAAATTCTGGGCGGTGACGTCCAGGGGCGTGCCGATGGTTGCGATGGTGGAGAAGATTCTGAGCTGCTGGTCCCCCAGGTTCAGGGTGAATGGAATCGCCGGGTAGTCCAGGTGTTCCACCACGTGGGATTTCCAGTGTTGCGGGATACCGGGCATCGTCAGGGCCTGCTCAAGCAAGCGGTTGGGCTGATCCCGGAAGGGGCCGGCAAGATGCTCATGGTAGACACGTTGCAGCATGTGGCAGGCGATGTTCTCCCAGTCGCCCACGAAGGGTTTGATGCCCTTGCTGTCCAGCAGCGACAGCAGAAAGTTTGGCCGGGCCGGAAACTGGGCACCCAGAGCCGCCATTTTCATCATCAGCGCCTGCATGGCCTGGTTGGCCATCACCAGATAATACTCATGGTCGAACACCACCGCCGGGTACGGCAGGTGCCCCTGCAACAGGTGCTCCAGCGCCTCCTTGATCATCGCCATGCAGGGCGCGTTCAGATCCTGGTCGGAGTAGACCTGGCTGTAACCCGCCGCCGACAACAGACGGTTGGTGCCCGCCAGGTCCGTTTGCAGCATTTGCGCCAGATGCAGAACCATGCCCTTGCTGGGCTGGCTGCGGCCGGTTTCCAGAAAGCTGATGTGCTTTGCCGACACCTCACACGCCAGCGCGAAATCCATCTGGCTCAGGCGCTTACCCTGCCGCATTTCTCTGAACAGCGTACCGAAGGCGCTCATTGTATTCCCTGTCATTTCCGAGAGTTCAGCCATTATCCTAACCGAAGGTAGGCGGCACCATTACCTCACAGGTAATTGAGCCCATCACCACCCGGGTGGAAGCTTGGAAGCGTAGTCCAACCCATTGCGAACCCCGATTGAGGTGATCCCATGAAAAACTTTGTCCGTCAATTCAGCGTGAAGCAAATCATCCTGAGCGATGTCTTCCTCTCCACGCCCCTGGCGTTGGCGCTCATCCTGGCCGCGGAGCCGATTGCCCAGTGGGCGGGCGGCCCCGGCGCCACCTTCTACCTGGTGGTCGGCGTTGTGATGCTGCTGTGGTGCGTGGACATGGCCGCCATGGCCATCAACCAGAAGTGGCAGGAGAAGTACTTCAACCTGATGATTGTGGTGGATGTGACCTGGGCCCTGCTGGCCCTCGCCCTGATGGTGTGGTTTGCCCAGAGCCTGCTGCCCCTGGGCTGGGTGCTGTTCGTCCTGAACGTGGTGGTTCCGCTGGATATGGCGTGGATGAAGCGGGTGGCTGCAGGTAAGGCGCCCCAGCCTGCGCTCAGGTAATGGCTCATCGTCGAAAACACTACCCATATTGGGCACATGTTTACCCAATATGGGTATTCAGGAGTTTTCTCCGGCCGTGAGTGCAACCACCGCTCGCCTGATTTCTTCCGTTATCTCCACGAGACTTGTCACCATCGCTCCGTCTACCTCGATATCGCCTTCATACTCTGCCAAATTCCGTTTGCGATGGGCCTGATCAAGCACCCGCCATTTTGCTGGTGACAGGCCGAGCGTGTGTTGCAGGCATTGGAAGACCAGATACCGGTTGTCAGAACGATAGCCAAAATGACGAAGTGCCGCCAAAGAGAGCGCATGCGCTGCGTTGTAAGACAGATCAAAGCGGCTCTCCAGGCTAAGCGCCTCCAAACCCGCGTCGTTCAGTCGAACGCTACCGGATTGGATGAGCCCCTGAACCTCGCCGGCATCCGCTGGCTCATGGTGGAGCTTGTGTATCCGGACCAGATTTTCCAGTGCTTCCTCATTCATCAATGCTTCCTTGCAACAATATGTACTGTCCTTCCAGGACTTTCCTCAAAAAAGGGCTATCGTTAGCTCGGCGTTTTTTAAACTCTTCTCGATTGTAGAGGGTGGGGTTAATGGTCCGGGAAAGATTGATCTCAGCAGCCCCCAACGCCTCGAAGACCTCTTCCAGGGTCAGGGAATCTGAAACCAACAGAAGGTCGATATCACTATCGGCATGATCCGTCTTCTTGGCCACCGAGCCATAAATCAGGGCCAGTTCGATTCCATCGCTAATCGGCTTGAGGGCATCTGCAACTTGTTGCTCTGGACCGAGCAGCTTGGAGACAAGAGAAGACAATTCCGGATAAACGGGCGAATTCGGATTGGCTTTATACCGCTTCTGGCGTCCCTGCAGATGAACTTGCACCAGCCCGCTATCCACCAGACGCGCAACTTCCCGCTGCACTGCACCCGAACCAGCTTCCGCCTGCTCAATGAGTTCTTTGATCGAAAAGTCCCTTCCCGGCCGCGTGAAGAATAGGTGCAAGACCTTCTGGCGGGTTGCGGAGAACAGAGCGTCCGCTAATCCAGTACGATCTGTTGTTACTGCGAGCATATTACCGGCGACCATAAAACCCATTTTGGGTAATATTATACCCAGAACGGGTATCATGAAACCCCACAACATGCCGGAGTTACCCTTCATGCGCGTGGCCGTGCACTACCTCTTCCGAATCGGCAGCGCGTGTTTCAATTTCAAAGCCTTACACTTCGTTCGCCTTTCGATAATGACCCTGATAATCAAAAATTCGCTCCTGTACCTGCCAATAGTGCTTCTGCTTGCGGGCAATGACGAAATCCGGTGCCGGCAGCAGGGCCTGAATCTCAAGAACCTCCTCGGCTCTGCTGAACTCGTTCGGGGCCTGGCCATTCGCCAAGCGACGTCCGAACAGCTTGTTAAACACGATGCGCTGAGTCGGCTTGCTGAAATCAAACGACTCGCTGAGTTCCTCCCCATCCTCGCCGTGATAGGTGATCTTCAGTTTGTTGCCGCTCCTGCCATTGCTACGATCAAAAGTGCCCAACGTAATCCCGGCGCAACGGATCACCATGGCGTCCTTGAGTCTCAGGGCGTCTCGTAGCTGATCGTCCGGATCGATGATCGCTTTACGGCACTGCTGACAGTTGCGGGCGGCAATGTCATTCTCGCCTCCGCAGTGTGGGCATTCCTTGAAACGGAAACGGTAGTCGCACTGCTCAGGGCGCCCGGTCTGCCCGGCTGGGCCATCCTCATCCGCAGGCTCCAGCAGCCCCTGACAACGGCGCCCGTAATGCTCGGTCACACGGCCGTCACTGTCGGTGATGCCCCAGAAGATGTTGGCGAAGCCACAGCCCGGACAGAACACCTGCACCGGCTCACTGTCGGGGTTCGGTTTCGCCTCCCCCACCTCCGGGTGATGCAGATTCACGCTGTTGCCCGCGTAATCCATCACCAGGCAATCCTGCTTACCCTCGTCCAGACGAAGACCGCGGCCGACGATCTGCTGGTACAGGCTGACCGACTGGGTCGGCCGCAGAATGGCAATAAAGTCCACATGGGGCGCATCGAAGCCCGTGGTCAGCACCGACACATTCACCAGGTACTTCAACTGCCGCTGTTTGAAACGCTGAATCAGCAGGTCCCGGTCCTTCAGATCGGTCGCGCCGGTCACCAGGGCGGTTTGCGGTTCCGGCAAATAACCGGTGATCTCCCGCGCATGCTCCACGGTGGCCGCAAAGATCATCACCCCCTGGCGCTCAACGGCCAGCTCCATCACCTGCTCTATGATGGCGCGGGTCACCCGCTTATGTTTGCCCAGCAGCTGGTTGACGTCCTTCTCGGCGTATTCGCCAAAGCGGTCCTGCGCCAGCGCGGAGAAATCGTATTGCGCCACCGCCGCGTTCACCAAGTCAGGCTTGGTGAGATAGCCCCGGCTGATCATGTAACTCAACGGCAGTTCGTAGATGCAATGCTGAAAGGGCTTATCTTGCTCGTCACTGGACCCGCGAACAAAGCCCCGGTAGTGATAGCGGTAGATCCAGCCCATGGCCAGCCGGTAGGGCGTGGCGGTGAGCCCGAGCACTTTGAGGGCGTCGTTCTGTTGCCGCAGCAGCTCGATGATCCGTTGATACTGACTGCTGTCATCACCGCTGACCCGATGGCACTCATCGATGATGACCAGCGAGTATTCATCCCGGAACTGATCCAGGTTTGCCGCTACCGACTGCACGCTGGCGAAGGTCACCTGATGCCGGTTTTCCTTCCGTTTCAGTCCGGCGGAGAAGACCCCGCCCGTTAAGCCATAGCTCTGGTACTTGGCGTGATTCTGCTCCACCAGCTCTTTGACGTGGGTCAGCACCAGAATCTTGCGCCGGGCCAGCCGGGCCAGCTCGGCAATGACCAGACTCTTGCCCGCACCGGTGGGCAGCACGATGACGGCAGATTCGTCGGATTGGCGAAAATGCCGCAAGGTGGCATCGACCGCTTCCTGCTGGTAGGGGCGCAGTTTGAAGGGAGCGTTCATTTTGCAGGGTTTGATCGTTATCAGGGAGACAGGGCGGTCATACTAGCAAATGCTGCGGTGCTCCGGGCTAGAACCCCATACCCCGTCTGGTTACCTGGATTCGCTGGCCACCCCAGCCCATTGGCATAATATGCCAATAAAGTCCTCACAGGATCAGCGCCATGGCTACGAGGAACATCGTACTCACCAATCACCAATCACCAATCACCAATCACCAATCACCAATCAGAAGTGGTAGACCGACTGGTCGAATCTGGCCGATACCAGAATGCCAGCGAAGTACTGCGAACGGGCCTCAGAATGGTAGAAGAGGCGGAATCCGCCTACCTGACGAAAATGAACGAACTGAGGGACGCCATCGAACTGGGCCAACGAGATGTGAAATCCGGCAAGACCCGCAAGTTCACCGGAGATGAATTTGCGAGCTATCTCTCGGAGAGAGCCCATCTGAAAGCCCTTAAGAAACCGGACGCCTAAATGCAATGGAACCATGGAGGTTACCCTAACGGACTCAGCGCTCTCCGATCTCGACGACATACTGGAAGCCACCCTCTTGGAGTTCGGCACCATTCAACTCCAACGCTATACCTAACAAATCCAGGGTGCGATACGGGAACTTGAAGCAAAAGGGCCAGATGTACCACTACTGAAAGTGAGGAAAACCCCGTTATCCTGACCCCGTGATCCAGACGCGCACTGGCTAATGGGTGTCCCGGTTTTTGATTTGACCCAAAAGGGGAATTCAAAAGTGTGGGCAAGATTTGGGCGGTGTAACAATCACGATGTCGTCAATAAGTAATAAGACATGCAGCCACCAAGTACTCCCATGAAAAGGCCTCCGAGATTCAAATAGGCCATAATTGCTGTTAAGCCCAAGGAAACCAATGCAGCAACAGCTGAGACCCTCATTTCCTGCAAAAAAATATACGCGATAAAGTTAAGGAACACGGCCGAGGGAAGAATCGTCTCCATCCACTTTACCAGCCCCTCGGGAAACTTAAAGTTGTAGACCACCGGAAGCACTCGGACCAGGAGGCTCGTAAAAAGAAGGGCCGCGATACCAGTGATTACGCCTTCACTCATGTTTTTTCCATTGGTCCAAGACTACGGCTGTCATAATGACGCTGGGGATCCAGAAATAGGTAGGCCCTAACCACCAGTAAAAAGCAGTGGCCAATAAAAGACAGGTAAGCACCATCACCGACTGCATCAGGAAAATGCCGGATACCCGCATCTTTATTTGTGAGACAGAAAGATGAACAAGTACAACGCTGGCCGGAAATCCCAAGTGGATATCAGTAGTTAACCAAGCGCTGGGAATGACCTGAGCAACTATTGCGCCTATCACGCCGGAAACCACCCAGAATGCGAAGATGGTCAGTCGAATAATGAGGGTCTCTTTAACCGTATCGCCACTTCTCTCCGTTGCGTAAGCTTCATCACCAAGCATGTGTGAAACAAACGTTCTGGCAAAAAATGTCTTTGGCAACCTTTTGGTCGTGGTGAATGCAATTGGAAAATAACGACTGTTAATGGATGCACAGACAATCAGCATTGTCAGGAAACTGGCATTGGTGTCTACCAACGGCAGCAATGCAAACTGGCCGCTACCCGTGAAGCCGAGAAACCCCGCGGCCAAAACCTCAAGCATGCTCCAGTCTGCCCGGTACGCGAGTACGCCGAAAAGCATGCTCACCGGAATAATGGTAATAGCGGATGGGAGCACCCTAAGGAAAGGCCGTCTAATGGATGACGCCTTCCCTTGGTCCCGCTCTATGGCTATATCAAGACTTGAAGAATCGCGCATAGGTTCAGGCAGTAGATGTCCGCTCGTGGGCTGGCCCGTATGATCGATTGTGCCAGCGGTTGATTTCAATTACCCATATATCCCGGTAACCCACATCACCTTCGTCCGGCTCAATGTTAGTCGCGTAATGAATGAAGCGCTCGTCATCAATCAGAATGGCCTGATTTTCATCCAAGATGGTTCGGAACAATATTTCCCGGGTCTTAGGATCGATCACTTGGGTTTCCCCACCCGTAACATTGCTTCGCCGTGCGACAGCGATCACACTGAATTCGTGGCCGTCCCTGTGTGGCCCTTCGGGTACCGTGACCCCTTTGAATTCAGCATTCGCGATGACCCGGATCTGGTTGACGTTGATTTGGAACATTTCATTGAGCTCAACGGGCAATTTATTCAATACCGCCGCAATCAACGCCGTGGGGTCCCCGACAATTTGTTCGCGGTGCCTCGGGACACCACCTGCTTCAGCCAGCTTTATATAGTCGGCAGATTGCACA
The DNA here is from genome assembly GCF_028369065.1 of Marinobacter sp. SS21. Taxonomy (GTDB): domain Bacteria; phylum Pseudomonadota; class Gammaproteobacteria; order Pseudomonadales; family Oleiphilaceae; genus Marinobacter. The sequence goes on along the minus strand of NZ_JAQNDA010000002.1, from coordinate 14,400 downwards.
TACTTTCGCTTTGGGAGCGGGGCAAAAAACCACTCCCCTTCTTCCCAGTATCCAATGTATTGGGTCAAGCGAATCTCTCTGAGTCTACCCGGACTGTGAATGTCTCGGGGCATCTTGTCGAATGAATCCAATAGGCTCTGGGGGATCTCGGGCATATCAATGACACAGTACCCGTTCTCCAAGTAATCCTTATTAGCGCTGATCTCAAAGGGAATTTGTTCGGCGAAAGCGGTCATGTAGGTATCCTTAATTAGGCAGGCTCAAGATCAAACGTGGCAATTTCGTAAGGCTGTATCGCTTCAATGTGCTTTTTCGTGATGCCGCGATAGAAGTCGCAGGCCGATTCTTCGACCGACTTGATTGAGCCGTACTTCTTTTCTAAGGGACCGAGGCACAGTCCACCGCAGAAGCCCTCAATTTCGCAGCCGTTGCAGAAGGCCGGGTTTTCCCGCCGTAACTTGGCGTGGTCCAAGTAAGGCTTTTCGTTCAGAATTTTGGCCTCATCACGAATATCCCCCAGTAAGGTGGATCCGGCTTTGCAGGAGAACACCGATCCATTGGGCTCGATACTGAACTGGGCTCCCTTCGCCGAGCAGTTCTTGAATCCTCGGTAACTGACCGTATCGAAGCCCAGCATGACCTGAAAAATCTGGTGCCAGTAGCCCGTCAGCACCACGCCGTTTTCGCGGCCGTACTGAATCACCTGCCAGAGGCGATCAACGATGTTCCCGGCGCCGTACTCGGAATAGAAGGTGGGGGCAAAATCAACAACGACACCAATCTCCTTGGCACCCACGTCGGCGGCCAAATCGACGATCGTCTCGTTAAAGTCGTCCCATGTGGCTGACGTCAACGCCGCGTTCAGGGCCACCCGGTTGTTGTATTTCTGGAGTTTTCTGAGCCCTTTCATGACAATAGGCATGCTGTCATTCCCGTTTTTGAGCGGGCGACTCGGACTGTTCGGCGAATCCACACTGACGCACACGGCCACTTCGTACTCTCGGAATGTCTTGGACACCTCATCGGTGATCAAAGAGCCATTGGTCACCGTCGAGTAGTGAATGGTCATGTCATCGTTCTCACCGCGACCAAACCGGTCCAGAACCGCCTTAATGGTGCGCCAGTTCAACAGGGGCTCCCCGCCAAAAAACTGAACCATCACTTCTCGGACACCTTCCGAGCGCGCCACTCTTAACGCGGATTCGACATAAGCGACGCCGTCTTCCGGCTTCATTGAACGATTCTGCGGACTGTACTGGTGCTCGAACCGCTCTTTAGAGGCATACATCGAGTCTTCAATGTTTACCTTGATACTGTCCTTAGCAATGATCCGAGACTCTTCAACCTTATTGACCTCATCCTCAACCGACATCTCTTTGCCCTGAACGCCTTCAAAGCAATAAGTGCAGCCAAAGTTACACGCGTTGGCCAAAATCAGCTGGATGACATTTACTTTTTTCTCTAACTGAGGCGTGGCGTCCTGAGCTTTGGGCGCCGGGCTCTCGACCAATATGCGCCTGGCAATCAATTGCTGAACCAGTTCTTCTGTTCGGTTTTTAGCCTGCCCCTGCAAAACAGATTCCGGCACAGCTCTATTTTGTTTAAAGGATTGCAGAACCTCTTGACCGGCACCGTCCAAAAAGAACAGCCCCCCCAAAAGTCGGTGGTAGGTCGCGGTCCTATCCCCAACTCGCTGCTGGATAATGTCTTCAGATAAAGTGAATGTTTTTGTTTCTACTGCAGTTATCACAAAGCAGCCCTCATCCTTAAGGTGTATCAATGGCCACCCTACTGGATGGCCTGGTAAATTACTTGGTCAACGAAGTGGCTAACTGCAAGCCTTCCAGACCAAGCGTGCCACCAACGGTCCCGCCTACGGTTCCCCCCACAGTGCCACCGACAGTTCCACCAACGGTTCCGCCCACAGTGCCACCGACAGTTCCACCAACAGTTCCACCAACAGTTCCCGCAACGGGATTCACTTTGCTATCAAATTTCATAAATATGTCCCTATAAAGTGTTTTTAAGTGGGAAGTCTTTGCCTCATTGCTAAGACAAATAGCCCTCGTCCTGATTCCAAAAATGTAACCGGAGCGTGCAAGAGCACACTCGGGCTCTGCTCTGGAGTCCCAGGCGATTCTAGGTATTAGTACGAAAATGGGTCTTGTATGATCGTGCAGATTTGGAGCTAGTTGCGAAGCATAAGGTCCGCCCACCGGCCAGGGGGCAATCCGTACGTTTTGGAGAATTGGTGCGTCAAATGACTTTGGTCGGTGAAACCACAGGCGGCAGCAACGTCCACCAACGCCATCCCGGCGCTGATCATACTCTTGGCCTTATCCAGCCGACGCAGGGTCAGATAGCGATAAGGACTGGTTCCGAATAAAGCACGAAAATCCCTCGATAGACTCCATCGATCCGTCTCGGCGGCTAGCTCCAGACGGTCCAAGGTGACGGCTTCGTTGGAGGCGTCGAGCATAAATTGTCGGGCCAATTCAGCCGCTTTGTAATTTAATTTTTTGCGCCGTGCCTTTTGACCGGACACGTCACTGAGAGCTTGCGCGATTTCATAGATCCCATCATCTTCTTCCAGGCTATCTAAAGGACCGTCAAGATGGATAAGCATGTTGGAAATGGCGGAGACTATTCGCGGATCGGACGAAATTCCGCCGGGAATAAACGGCAGGGGCTTCCCGCCGAGCACTTGCTGAATGACTTCAGGCGAAACATAGAGGATTTTATAGTGAAAGCCCTCTTCCGTACCCGCCTCGCCATCATGCAGTTCATCCGGATGTATCACGACCGCATTGCCCGGCAGACTGTGCCGCATGGACTTGCGGTAGCTAAAACTATGCACGCCGTTGAGGGTAATTCCTAAGGCGTAGGTGTCGTGCTTGTGTGGGGTAAATCCATGACTGGCAAAGAAAGCCTCCATTCGTTCTATTTTTGCAGTTGGGTGCGAAATCTTAGTCCAATCCTTTGTGTTCTTCACTTGTTCATCCTGATTTTACATCCAGCCCAAGTAACTGATCCGGGGTCAGGTTTTGCCTATCGCCCTATTCAAAATCAGGCAAACCATCGCGAAACCGAGGCTGATTTATTTTTCATTCCTTGGCCGCCCAGGACCGCGGAGCTCTACCCGCAGACCAATTCGACGCGCCACCTCATCGACAAAACACTCACCACCGGTCAGCTTGTTTCGGTTGATAGCAGCACTGATCAAACTCCGCCTGGGTTGCGGACAAATCAGAGAAAAAATCGCGATAACGCGCCAACCGGTCCAACTCCGAATGCCCCGGACTTTCCCAGGAGGGCGGTTCATCGAGCCAATCGTCACCCACAATGTCGACTCGCATCGAATAACTCGACCAGGGATAGGTCTCCGGCGATTAAACCATTCGCGCTTTCACAGGGTTTAGCTCAACGTACCGACAGCTACTCAGCAGGTATGCATCCGTGTCTATTGGGCTAACTTTGTAACGCCCTTCCCAAAGTGAGCCGTTTCTTCTTTCCATGGCGTTCACAAACCGTGTTTGGCGGCCTGCCAAGCGTTTCATCAACTGGGAAATAGCGGTCAGCTTGTCATTGTCGCCCACCACCAGATGTACGTGATTTATCATCAGACAGTAGCTGTACACATCCAGGCCAAGCGTCGTTTTCCATTCCCTAAGATTCGACAGGTAATATTCATGGTCGCGATCTTCGACAATCACCGGCTAACGATTATGGCCACGCTGAACGACGTGGTGCTGAAGACCGGGCTCGATAACTCCAGCCTGACGGAGCATTGGCTTCTCCTTGCCTGTGCAGAGTTAAAGCCCAACATCAGCTCTGGGGCAGAGAGGAGTTATTCTAGCGGATCGCTTGAGCCCTTCCGAGATGTAGACCTAACTTGATGGAGATCGGAAAATAAGTCTGTTCCGGTTTTCGTGAGCCCCAAGCACTGACCTGAAAACTCCCAGATAGCTGCTAGGCTATTACCCTGCAACCCAATAAAAAGAACACGGAGTCATCAATGCATAACCGTCCAGATTTTGTCTCTGGGGGAGAGCCTGCACGCCTTATCCCCATCGTCGCTGACAGTGCCAGGGAACAAAAATCCACCTCTGTGCTCCTCGCAGGAATGCGCTCGGTCTTCGAGCTACGTCAAGCGCTTCTGAAATCCATCGGAATTAAAGTTGGTGTCAAAGCGGTACTTGAGGCATGGACAGAGGTTGTATTCGATGCGTCATCGCCCAAAGAGCAAAAGCCCAAAGATCGCCCAGATGGTTTGTTGATCCTTCGAACGGGGAAAAAGGAATGGCGAGCACTGATAGAGGCGAAAGTAGGGAATGAAAAGATTGATGAAGAGCAGATAGCCAAGTATTTGCAGCAGGCCAAAACCCACCAATTGGATGCAGTCATTACTATTTCAAACCAGTTTGCCGCCCTACCCACTCACCACCCTATTAAGCTTCCAAAGAGTGCCACCAAAACCGTTGACCTATTCCATTGGTCCTGGGCTTTCGTAAGAACGCAGTGCGCGTTGCTACTGAAGAACGACAGCGTCGAAGACGAGGATCAGATTTTCATCCTAAACGAAATCCTTCGCTACTTCGAAAGTGAGCGCGCAGGTATTAGCAACTTTGACCAGATGAATCCTGAGTGGAAAGATCTGGTTAACAAAGTTAAGAGCAACGGAACGCTGAACAAGGCCAGCGACGAAGTCCAGAATACGATCTCAGCGTGGCACCAAGAACAGCGAGACCTCTGCCTGATCATGTCTCGTAAAACAGGTAGCGACGTTTCACTAAAGCTCAAAAACAATCATCGGCTGGATCCTGCCCTACGCTTGAAGGACGATGCTGAAGAGTTTTGCAAAGTGCCGGTACTCCAGTGTGCTCTCAACATCATCAACGCCGCAGCGGATCTCGAGGTAAAGGCCGACCTAAAAGGACGCATGATCTTTTGCTCAATGCGGCTGGCAGCTCCAAAAGACAAAAAGAGCACCAAAGCTCGCGTTAACTGGCTGCTCAGGCAACTCAAACAAACAAATCCGGAAGGCTTCTATATCCGGGCCACAAGACCAGGAAAGGCGGAGCCGACTCACGAAGCCCTCAAAAATCTCCGAGATAACCCAGAACTACTCGAGTCCGATACATCGAACACGTCCGCAACCACCTTTGAAGTGGTCTATGAGATTGACCTTGCCGCAAAATTCGGTGGGAGGAAGGTTTTTATAGAAGAACTGGAAAAAGCCGTCCCCCACTTTTATCAGGAAGCAGGACAGTGGTTGAAGGCATGGACGGCGCCTCCGCCCAAGATCGAAAAGCCGGAACCGATAGAACCTAAACAGGAAGAGTATCTCGAGGAAGAAGCTGCAGAGTGATTTTCGTCCAGACCGGGACAGGAAACTAGAGCTGTCCTGGTTTTCACATTTACTGTTTTTACTACGAACTCTAAGCGAAGCTGTTTTTATTCCATATCATCATTACTCTCGCCTAAAGTTATCATTTACGATAACTTAAGACATGGAAGGAGTGTAAATGGTCTGGGAAATTGAGTTCTACGGGAAGGTAGACGAAGACCTGGCGGGGATGCCACCCAAGATCCAGGCAAGAATGATTCGTCTGATGGAGCTGATGGAAAAACACGGCGCTAATCTTGGAGAGCCACACACAAAGCCGCTGGGCGATGAGCTGTTCGAGATCCGCGCCAAGGCCAAGGAAGGAATAGGAAGGGGGATTTTCTGCTATATGCAGGGCAAGCGAATCGTCGTTCTACATGTATTCGTCAAGAAAGATCAGAAAACGCCCAAGAAAGACCTAGAACTTGCCAAAGCAAGATTAATGGAGGTCAAAAAATCATGAAGTTCAAAGAGTTAAAGCAGAAGGCGTTGCAAAACGCCGAAGTTCGTGAAGAGTACGATGCCCTCCAGAACGAATTCAGCCTGATCGATCAGTTAATCAGCATGAGAACGAAAGCGGGGCTTACCCAGGAGGAAGTCGCCAAGAAGCTCGGCACCAACAAAAGCAACATTTCCAGGCTTGAGCACGGCAGGGGCAACCCAAGCTGGAGCACGCTCAATAAGTACGCGGCAGCTTGTGGCTTTCGGGTGAAACTGGAGGCTGTGGAAGACAACCGATCATCTGCATGATGGTGGCAGCGATTAAATCTGAATTACTGCAGCTAAGACAGATTTATTTTCCACTCCTTGCCCGCCCGGGACTGCGGAGCGCTACCCGCAGACCATTTCGACGCTCCACCTCATCGACAACACCTCCGGTAACACCTCCGGAGTCCGATCTTGCCAATTGCCCTCTCCTGCATGGAAAGCAAGAAGCAAGACCTGACCGCGTTATTTGCATGCTCTTCCAGGCCGGTGTCGACAGTACTGCTAAAAGTCCCTAGATCAGAATTCCATCTGCCCAGCCAGAATTCCTCTACTCACGGCCATCGCGCCACTCGCTGGGCGTCTTGCCGGTCCAGCGGCGAAAGGCGCGGGTGAAATTCGCCGGGTTGAGGTAGCCAAGACGTGTGGCGATATCCTGCAATTGCAGCGTGCCTTCCTCGATCATCGCGCAGGCATCCCGTCGTCGCGTTTCGTCGAGCAATAGCTGGAACGAGGTGCCTTCATCACTGAGCTTGCGCGCGATCGTGCGGGTGGTCATATGGATTCTGCTGGCGATGCTCTCAAGGTCCGGATATCCCCCTTCCGGGGCCTGCACCAACTGGGCGCAGACGCGCAGGCCCATGCTGTCACCGGCGCTGCCGAGTTGCGCCAGTTCGCGCTCGCACAGTTCGATGGCCTGTTTCGATGCCTGCGGGTCCGCCAGGACTGGCTGAAGATCCAGTAGCGTTGCGGGAAAGCGCAGCAGGTTTGCGCTCTGAGAGAACAAGGTTGTCGGCAGGCGCTCGCGATAAGCGTCGTAGTACGCCGGTTCACGCCAATCGAAACAGACGGTGACGTCTAGATCCGACAGGGGTTTGCCCAGAATTGTCGCCACGCCGCGTGTTATCCCGATAAGAATATGTTCATAAAAGAACTCGCGAAGCGCCGGGATCTCATGCTTCTCCCGCACCTCGACTTCTGCATACGCGCCCTTAATCGACATCGACATGGCAAAGTTACGCTGGCGTGATTCAAAGTAGCGTGCGGTTAGCTCCATCGCTTTACGCATTGAGCCACAGCTCATGATGGCGTAACCCAGAAAGCCGTTGACCGTGGGGCGCATGCTCAGGCCGCATTCATAACCTAACCCCTTGTCATCACACAGTGACATGGCGCGGGAGACGGCGAGCCCCCACTGCATTGGGGAGATGCGCGCATTGGTTTCTTCCAACACTGAAGGCTCGATGGGCAAGCCCGCCAGCAGTTCTGTCTGGTTATGCCCACGCTCACTCACCACCTCTACCAGCAACTGCAGGTAGGAGGCGGGCACTGAGGGTCTGTCAAATCCGGCGAATGCTTTCATGTCTGATAATGATAAGTGATATGTCGGTTCTCCGCCTCATGTTCGTCCGTTTTTTTTTTGCAACACTGTTCTGCGTTAACTGACCCGCATGGAGAAGAACAATGACTACTGTAGCAACGACCGCACCGCGCGAGAGCGCGAAAAACAATGTCTCTGATGCCGTTCCTGGTTCTGTGGCGAAGCAAGCCGTCGCTGCCCGCATAGCAGCGCTGCGCACCCTGGCGGAATCTGATCCGCTGGCGGCACAGGATGCCACCTGGGCATGGTTCCAGCGTCTGGGTGCCGAGCTGCCGGGTGAAGCAGCCGAAGCGGAACTGGCCGCGATCTTTGCCGCAGGTCAGCCGGCGGATGTGGACGGCCAGACCGAAGGCCTGCTGGTTGGCTGGCTCGCCCCTCAAGATCTCGATCGCGCCGGCAGCTTTGTCTACCGCAGCGCACGTACGGTTGTAGAGAAGCTCGGTGTGTTGCCCTGGCTGGGCAAGAAGTTCGATAAATCCGCTCAGCGTGGCACCAACACCATGTCACTCACTGCCTGGTTGGTTGCTGCACCGTTTGCGCCGATGTCTCCGGGTTACCGCCTGAAAAATGTTGGCGGCGGTAAGGTTGAGGGTTTTGACATGTTGAACTTCGTAGAAGAGAGCGTGGTATCGCCCGGCACCCAGGTGCTGGTACTCGATTACGAAAACATTGGCACCAACCCGTGGCCGATCAACCAGATTCGTGATGAGGCTGTCCAGATTGTTCCCGGCACCTACCTCGGCGCAAAACTCTGGCATCAGGAAGACGGTTACCGCCAGCTGGCCTTCTGGGCCGCGAAAATTCCGGCATAAGTGGGGAGGGAGCGCAAATGAAAGCCATTAATCTCGATGGTGCAAATGTTGCTATTACCGGTGCCGCACGTGGCATTGGCCTGGCGACTGCCAAGGCCTTTGCCGCCCAGGGCGCTAAAATCTGGATCGGCGATCTCGACGGCGCGGAGGCACAGGCCGCTGCTGAAATCGTGGGCGGAAAGGGGTTTGCCCTGGATGTTCGCTCCAAGCAGTCCTTCGCCGACTTTCTCGACAAGGTGGAAGGCCCGCTGGACATTCTCGTCAACAACGCCGGCATCATGCCTATGGGTTCATTCCTGGACGAGGATGACAAGGTGACCGAGGCGATCCTCGACATCAACGTCCTCGGTCCGATCTGGGGCATGAAGCTTGCTCTGCCAGGCATGGTCGAGCGCGGCTACGGACACGTCATCAACGTGGTGTCTTACATGGGCAAGATCCCGCTGGCTGGCCTTGCCACCTATGCGGCGAGCAAACACGCCACCCTGGGGCTGAGCGAGGCCGTGCGGGAAGAATTGCACGATACCGGGGTCACCGTCACCGCCGTGCTGCCTTCCGCTGTTCGCACGGAGCTCGTTTCTGGCATCCAGCTTGGCGGCGTATTGCCCACGGTGGATCCGGAGGACATTGCCAAGGGCATCGTGAAGTCCTGCCGTACCCGGCAGCCGGTGATGGCTATCCCTGGGTGGATGCGGTTGTACGAACCGACCGTGGCGATCGCGCCGGACGCACTGATCGGCAAGATTCGTGGAAGTCTCGCGCGCAAGCGCACCCTGGAGCATCTCGACCAGAACAGCCGCGCGTCCTATCGCGATCGCGTCAACAAACTGGCACAGGACAATCAGGAAGGATGAGCTAATGCTCTCCTTCCCTTCAAGCGTCCCAACATTGAGGATCAGTCATGACGGAAACTTTATTCTCCCCCCTGACTATCGGAAAACTGGAACTGCCGGGCAGAATTTTCAAGACCGCCACTTCCGAAACCCGTGGCAGCGAAGACGGCTTTGTCACTGACGAATTGCTGGACTTCTATGCGCCGATCGCCTGGGCTGGGACGCCACTGATTATTACGGGAAACCTGTATATCTCCGTGCAGGGGAAGTCCACATACAGGATGTGTGGCATCGATAACGACGACAAGATTCCGGGGCTCACGCGCTGGACTGAACTGGCACACCAGTATGGCAGCCGCATCTTCGCGCAGATCAATCACTGCGGGCGACAGATGAATCCGGATGTCATTGGCGTGAAGGAAGCGCTTGCCCCATCCGCCGTGCGTGACAAGGCAATGCTGACCAAGCCACGGGCGATGACGCTTAACGAGATCGAGGAAGTGATCGAGGATCACGTCGCCGCAGTGGTGCGGGCGCAGAAGGCCGGTTTCGATGGTGTGCAGATTCATATGGCACACGGCTATCTGCTGAGCGAATTCCTTACCCCGCAAACCAACCGCCGCAAGGATCAATACGGCGGCTCGCTGGAAAACCGCATGCGTCTGCCGCTTGAGGTGTTGAGGGCGGTGCGCAAACGCGTGGGGCCTGACTACCCCGTGATTGCCAAGCTCAACGGCGCCGACTTGCTGCTGCAGGGTAAAGGGCTCGACACCGATGAACTGGTGCAGGTCGCGCAGGCACTGCAGGCGGAAGGCTTGGACGGTATCGAGATTTCCTGCGGGCATTATGAGTCGGGGTTCCCGATGATTTGCGGGCGTTTCGATGGCTTCCTGGAGGCTCAGGTGGCCGAGGGGGCAGGTAAATATTTGCCTGCACCAATGCGCATGGCCGCAAAGTTGGGCGCCAAGGCGCTGGCGAAACGCGCCAACAAGGCGTGGCCGACACGGGAAGGATTCAACGGGGATTTTAGCCGGCAGTTCAAGGCAGCCCTGGATATCCCGGTCATTTGCGTTGGCGGTTTCCATACCCGTGAGGCAATGGAACAGGCTATCAATTCGGGCGTTTGCGACGCGGTGTCCATCGCCCGGGCCATGATTGCCGATCCGTTCCTGGTCCAACATCTGCGCGAAGGTGTGGAAGGGCCACAGTGCGATTTCTGCAACGGTTGCATCGCCCGTGCCGGCGGTAGCCCGGTGGATTGCTACAACGACAAGCTACGGCCTGCGCGGCAAGCAATGCTTAAGGAAGCGGGATTCGATCGGATGTGATGGGGTGGAGCCGGGGCAAGCTCTTGCCCCGTGCTCCAGACGCATTATCCATGGGCGTGGATCAGTAGGTAAAGGTTAAAAAGGGTTAAAAAGGGTCAGATCGATTTTCATTTGACCAATTCGGTCTGCCTCCTCGGACGGCCACGACTCACCTGCCCCACCTTGCGCCCCAAGGCTGCCTCCACCTGCTCCTTGAACCGTCCGCTCCCCAACAACTGGCTGGCCGACAAACAATCTGCAATCTCCTTCCGGAGTTCCCGGGGAAGACTGAATCGAAACAACTCACGATAAGCCTGACGGCGAGCGCCCTCCTCGGGACCCAATGCAAGAAACAACGGATGTTCAGTGACCAGCTCATTCGGTTCACCTAAAGCATTACTGCGAAAGCTGCTCCAGGGATACTGTTCCGGCTGATCGACCATACAAGCCGTGACGGGATTTAGCTCGATGTAGCGATAGCAGCTCAACAGATAGCTCTCGGCGTCCACCAAACTTCCCTTGTGCCGCCCCTCCCACAGCGTCCCGGACCGCCGGTAGGTTTTGTTGACGTATTGAACGTACTGCCGACCCGCATGCTGCATGAGCCTGGAGATGCTGTCGGCATGTTGCGGCGTGATCAACAGGTGAACGTGGTTTGTCATCAAACAATAAGCATGAAGCTCAGCGCCGTAGCGCTTCAGGCCTTCCGCCAGCACTTGGCAATAGAAGCGGAAATCGTCTTCCGCGAAAAAGCAGGCATCCCTATTGTGACCGCGTTGGACCACATGCGCGGGAACGCCCGGGAGATAAATCCGTGTCTTCCGTGGCATGGTTCAAATCCGTTTGAGGGGTTGGAGCCAATCCGTTTGCTCATGGGGGAATTGTATCGAATGTTCGGGGCGGGGCCGAATTGATCAATTTAAAATCGATCTGACCCCTTTAATCGCGGGCGTTTGCGACGCGGTGTCCATCGCCCGGGCCATGATTGCCGATCCGTTCCTGGTCCAACATCTGCGCGAAGGTGTGGAAGGGCCACAGTGCGATTTCTGCAACGGTTGCATCGCGCGTGCCGGCGGTAGCCCGGTGGATTGCTACAACGACAAGCTACGGCCTGCGCGGCAAGCAATGCTTAAGGAAGCGGGATTCGATCGGATGTGATGGGGTGGAGCCGGGGCAAGCTCTTGCCCCGTGCTCCAGACGCATTATCCATGGGCGTGGATCAGTAGGTAAAGGTTAAAAAGGGTCAGATCGATTTTCATTTGACCAATTCGGTCTGCCTCCTCGGACGGCCACGACTCACCTGCCCCACCTTGCGCCCCAAGGCTGCCTCCACCTGCTCCTTGAACCGTCCGCTCCCCAACAACTGGCTGGCCGACAAACAATCTGCAATCTCCTTCCGGAGTTCCCGGGGAAGACTGAATCGAAACAACTCACGATAAGCCTGACGGCGAGCGCCCTCCTCGGGACCCAATGCAAGAAACAACGGATGTTCAGTGACCAGCTCATTCGGTTCACCTAAAGCATTACTGCGAAAGCTGCTCCAGGGATACTGTTCCGGCTGATCGACCATACAAGCCGTGACGGGATTTAGCTCGATGTAGCGATAGCAGCTCAACAGATAGCTCTCGGCGTCCACCAAACTTCCCTTGTGCCGCCCCTCCCACAGCGTCCCGGACCGCCGGTAGGTTTTGTTGACGTATTGAACGTACTGCCGACCCGCATGCTGCATGAGCCTGGAGATGCTGTCGGCATGTAGCGGCGTGATCAACAGGTGAACGTGGTTGGTCATCAGACAATAAGCATGAAGCTCAGCGCCGTAGCGCTTCAGGCCTTCCGCCAGAACTTGGCAATAGAAGCGGAAATCGTCTTCCGCGAAGAAGCAGGCATCCCTATTGTGACCGCGTTGGACCACATGCGCGGGAACGCCCGGGAGATACATCCGTGTCTTCCGTGGCATGGTTCAAATCCGTTTGAGGGTTGGAGCCAATCCGTTAGCTCAGGGGGGAATTGTATCGGATGTTCGGGTCGGGGCGAATTGATCAATTTAAAATCGATCTGACCCCTTTAGTTTTGCTTGATGTTCGGGTCGGGGCGAATTGATCAATTTAAAATCGATCTGACCCCTTTAGTTTTGGACCCCTTTAGTTTTGAGTTCGCCTCCTACTGCCGTTGCGTCGACAGTCGCCGGATGAGCAATGGCAAGGCGAAAGGTCAAAACAACACTCGCAACGGCAACAAGTACCTGAGTTGGGCCTTTGTCGAGGCGGCCCACAGCATCATCCGCCACAACAAGGTGGCGCACCGATTCTACCAGCGCAAACGCGCCCAGAAGAACGGCGCTCTGGCCACCAAGGCGCTCGCCCACAAGCTGGCCAGAGCCTGTTACTACGTGATGCGCGATGGAGTAGCGTTCGATGAGACGCGGCTGTTCACCTGACGATTTTGATTTGAATGCGCGGGGGAGCTCCGAAAAGGGGTTGGTGAAACCAGAAATCTGAATGAGTCCCCGCGCATTCTCCCGAGCACCAACGGTGCACTGATGCGCCCTGATCGTGAACCACCAAGAGACTGGCGCCGGACAGGCGAACCACTGAATCTGTACCCACCTGGACACGATCAGGCACCGACGGTTTTCTGGGGCTTCGGCCAGGGGCTGCCCGAAGGGGCCGCCTTGATCCTGATGGGTGACTGGTGCGGATCAGTCCGCAACCACCACTGAGAACACCGGGTGTGTATTGGCAGGGAGGACCACCACAACCTACGGTTGCGGTGGGTTGCTGTTGCCTGTTGACTACGACTGGCTAATGGGTGACCCCTTTAATTGTTTTTAGCCTTTCAACCACGACCCTGAAAAATAAATCTGTCCCAGTTTCCCATTTTTTACTGCCAGCATTAATGGCTTTTTACTCATCGCGTGATTTCATGTACTTTCAGATAGATATTGCCAGTGTGGGCAGCATGGCGCTTCTTGCGCAGCAACAAAGTGACAAAATCAATCCGCTCTTCCAGAACCGCCATCAAATCGGCTCCATCCATCAAGATGATACTTGGTCTTGCGCTAGAGTGTGCTGCGACTCCATCTGGCGAAAACCCGTTCATTGACAAAAATACGCCAAGAGTGTTCTCGAGTTTGCGTTCGACCTTTCGCGAGAACGCATCGAGATCTTCAACGCCAATGAGTCCCTGCTGCCACTTCGCCTCAAAAAGGTAATCGGTGCCCTCCAGAAAAAAGCCACCATCTATTTGTTCGCCAACATTTCGGAAGGATGCTTTCGGATCGAGATCAAAAAGCTCGAACACGTCATACATTAAACGTTCGAGATCAAATCCTCGATTTTGCGGATTCGTTCCCGCGGCGATTGCCATAAAGCGCGAGTTCAATTCGACCAGTTTCTCGCGGACTGCCCGATTTGACCTGAGCTTTTCTTCTCGCTCTTTTCGCCTACGTTCAAATTCTTCCTCATCTTTCTTCTTTTCTTGATGAGGTTCTACCAGTTGTCGTAGCTGTTCAACAGCCTCTTTGGCTCTGCGCGCTTTCTGCTGACCACCATCAAGCTGCTCTAGGTGCGAGAAATTGCTAATGCTTGTCACCTCATAGCAAAGCTTGGTCAGGTCACCCAGATACCTGTCCTGGTTACCGGTCAACGTATCAACCAAATCAGCAACGATTTGCCGCTTGTAGTTTTCCCAGTTCAACGAACTTACCAGCGCCTTGTTGCTCACGGAATTCGAGAGGAAGCTCCGTAGGTCGGCCTTATACCAGTAGACGCTACACAGAGACTCCTTAAGAGCAACAATCGCCGCAGGTGATAATCGTTTTGCTGCCATCTATATCCCTTTCCCCCTGAAAAGCTAAGGAGACTCTGAATAAGTCTCAAATTCAGCGATAATTAGGGCCATCGCCAACCGCATAGGATTCAGTGTCACCATGGATCAGATCACCTTCTCCGAAGCCGAGTACCAGACCAAGAAGCGC
>NZ_JAQNDA010000019.1 GCF_028369065.1 Marinobacter sp. SS21 | reverse complement strand
CGCTCGGGGGGAGCAGAAGCGTCTGACTGCGAGGTGTGCCTTCCTTGTGCCTCATAAAAATAACCGCGAACCATGTCGCGGTTATTTTGCCAGCTTCGGAGACTGTTTTCACACAGCCTCCACCGGAGGCCGCTTTTTACCAATTCCGAGCCCGCTGCAATCAGCCGGTAACCAAAGGCTTCTCAGACACAACAATACCGTTGTTGTCAGCGTACACGTAGTGACCGGGCTGGAAGGTCACCCCACCGAAGGTGACCGGCACATTGAGATCGCCGATGCCGCGCTTGTCGGTCTTGCGCGGATGCGTGCCCAGCGCCTGAACGCCCAGCTTGGTCTGGCCAATCACATCCACGTCGCGGATGCAGCCATAGATGACCAACCCAGCCCAGCCATTGCTGGCCGCCTTTTCCGCCAGCATATCGCCCAACAGCGCATTGCGCTTGGAACCGCCGCCATCAACCACCATGACACGACCGTTGCCCGGCTGACCAACTTGCTCTTTGACCACGGAGTTGTCTTCAAAACACTTTACCGTGACGATCTCGCCGCCAAAGGCGTCGACACCGCCAAAGTTGCGAAAGCCAGGCTCTACCACCTGTACTTCCGGGTAATCGTCACACAGATCAGGAGTTACGATAGGCACCCTTGAACTCTCCTTTCTCAACGTTGCTCAATCAGTCAATCTTCTCGTCCGCCAGGAAGAACCAGGTGTCCAGAACCGAATCCGGGTTCAGCGACACGGTGTCAATGCCCTGGTCCATCAGCCACTTGGCCAGATCAGGGTGGTCGGAAGGTCCCTGACCACAGATACCGACGTACTTACCGGCCTTTCTGCAGGCCTGAATGGCATTGGAAAGCAACGCCTTAACCGCGTCGTTCCGTTCGTCGAACAGGTGCGCGACGATGCCGGAATCCCGGTCCAGTCCAAGGGTTAGCTGGGTCAGGTCATTGGAGCCGATGGAGAAGCCATCGAAGTGCTCCAGGAACTGCTCCGCCAGCAGGGCGTTGGCCGGCAGTTCGCACATCATGATCACCCGCAATCCATTTTCACCACGCTTGAGTCCATTCTCCGCCAGCAGATCCATCACTTGCTGGGCTTCACCGACGGTCCGCACGAACGGCACCATGATTTCGACGTTGCTGAAGCCCATTTCATTACGGACTTTTTTCAGCGCCCGGCATTCCAGCTCGAAACAGTCGCGGAAATTCTCAGAGATGTAGCGGGACGCACCACGGAAGCCCAGCATCGGGTTCTCTTCATCCGGCTCATACAGAGTGCCGCCGATCAGGTTGGCGTACTCATTGGATTTAAAATCGGATAGGCGCACGATCACTTTCTTCGGTGCAAACGCGGCGGCCAGGGTAGAAATGCCCTCCACCAGCTTGTCAACGTAGAAATCCACCGGGGACTGGTAACCGGAAATCCGCTTTTCCACGGTCTGATGCACATCCCGCGGCAGACTGTCGAAGTTGAGCAGCGCCTTGGGGTGCACGCCGATCATCCGGTTAATGATGAATTCCAGACGGGCCAGCCCCACACCCTCATTCGGCAGGGCCTGGAAGTCGAAGGCACGGTCCGGGTTACCAACGTTCATCATGATCTTGAACGGGATGGTCGGCATGGAGTCGACGGTGTTCTCGCGCAGCTCAAAATCCAGGCTGCCTTCATAGATCAGACCGGTATCGCCCTCTGCACAGGACACGGTTACGGCCTGACCTTCTTTCAGCAGCTCGGTGGCATCGCCACAGCCCACCACGGCCGGAATACCCAGTTCGCGGGCGATGATGGCGGCGTGACAAGTACGACCGCCACGATCGGTGACAATGGCCGAAGCCCGCTTCATTACCGGCTCCCAGTCCGGGTCGGTCATATCGGTGACCAGGACATCGCCCGGCTGCACCCGATCCATTTCGTTGATGCTGGTAATGACCTTAACCGGGCCGCTGCCGATCTTGTGGCCGATACTGCGGCCTTCCACCAGGACCTTGCCCTGCTCGTTCAGCAGGTAGCGCTCCATCACATTGGCGGACGCGCGGCTCTTGACCGTTTCAGGACGGGCCTGAACGATGTAGATGCGACCATCATCGCCGTCCTTTGCCCACTCGATGTCCATTGGGCGCTGGTAGTGACGCTCGATGATCATGGCTTGCTTGGCCAGCTCGGAGACTTCCGCGTCGGTGACACAGAACCGACCGCGCTCCTGCGGGTCCACCTTGACGGTTTCAACGAAACTGTCGGCATCGGCCGGCGCGTAAATCATCTTGATGGCCTTGCTGCCCAGGTTACGGCGCAGCACCGCCGGGCGTCCGGCTTCCAGGGTGGGCTTGTGGACATAGAACTCGTCCGGGTTTACCGCGCCTTGCACTACGGTCTCACCCAGCCCGTAGGAGCCAGTCACGAACACCACGTCCCGGAAACCAGACTCGGTGTCCAGAGTAAACATAACCCCACTGGCGGCTGTCTCGCTGCGCACCATTTTCTGGATGCCGGCGGACAGCGCCACCAGCTTGTGGTCGAAGCCATGGTGTACGCGGTAGGAAATGGCGCGGTCGTTGAACAGCGACGCGAACACTTCCTTGACCGAGGTCTTGACCTGCTCCAGGCCCACCACGTTCAGGAAGGTTTCCTGCTGACCGGCAAAAGAGGCATCCGGTAGATCTTCCGCGGTCGCGGAGGAACGAACAGCCACCGCCAGGTTGTCGTTGCCATTGCGCAGCTGGTCGTAGGCGCTTTCCAGAGCGTCTTCGAGCTGGGCGGGAAACGGCGTATCGATCACCCACTGGCGAATCTGGGAGCCCACCCGGGCCAGCTCGTTTACGTCATTGACATCAAGGGCATCCAACACACTATCGATGCGGTCTTTCAACCCATCCTTGGCAAGGAATTCGCGATAGGCATGGGCAGTGGTGGCAAAACCACCCGGTACGGTAACGCCGGCGTTGGCGAGATTACTGATCATTTCACCGAGGGACGCATTCTTGCCCCCCACCCGGTCAACATCAGACATTCCCAGGTGCTCAAACCAGATAATGTAATCTTCCAAAACGCGTCTCCCTTGAGTCTAAAAAGCAAAGAGCCGAACCAGGCAGGATGTAGCCGATTGAAAATTTGCGTCAGGGCTCATCCACGCTCTCGAACTAGCCGTGTATCATACTGTAACCTGAAGCGATTACCTAGGGGACGTAGTGTTCGGCCCCGTTTGAATCACACGCCCTGAGGAAGGTGTGGGACACGGGTGCTGTTGGCGCACGCCCGTTCCGCATCCGTCATGGTCCCACACCGCTTACTGGGCCGCCTTGTTGCCCCCGACGTCACTGGATGTCGGGCAGGTAGCAGTACAAAGCCGCTTGATACGGAGCCGCAACCTTACCATGAAACGAACCGCCTTCTTTATATCCGATGGCACCGGCCTGACCGCCGAAGCCCTTGGCAACAGCCTTTTGGCCCAGTTTGAGAAGATCGAATTTGAACGGGTGACCGCGCCTTACGTGGACGATGCCGACAAAGCAAGCGAGCTGGTCGATCGCATCAATCAGTCCGCGGAGCTGGACGACGCCAAGCCCCTGGTGTTCGATACCATCGTCAACAACGACATCCGCGAAATCATCAGCCAGGCAAATGGCTTCATGGTGGACATTTTCGGCACCTTCCTGCGCCCGCTGGAAACCGAGCTGCAGTCGTCGTCCTCCTACACGGTGGGCAAATCCCACTCGATCAGTAACGAGAGCAACTACGAACGCCGCATCCACGCCGTCAATTTCGCCCTCGACAACGATGACGGCGCCCGCACCCGCCAGTACAACGAGGCCGATCTGATCCTGGTCGGTGCCTCCCGTAGCGGCAAGACTCCAACCTGCCTTTATCTGGCGCTCCAGTACGGCATCAAGGCCGCAAACTATCCGATTACCGAAGAAGACCTGATGGACGAGCAGCTGCCGAACGCGCTCAAGCCTCACAAAGCGAAGATCTTTGGCCTCACCATCGAGCCGGAGCGGCTCGCGGTCATCCGCAACGAGCGGCGACCCAATTCCCGCTATTCGTCGCTGAAGCAGTGCATGCACGAAGTGGAAGAAATCGAACTGATGTACCGTCGCGAACGGATTCCGTTCATGAACACCACGGCCTACTCGGTGGAAGAGATTTCGACCCGGATCATGATGAGCACCGGGCTCAGGCGCAACCGCTAACCTGCGGCTGCGCCCATGCAGCTGAACGTTACAGCTCCTCGATCGACAGCTGGAGGGCTTCGACCACGCTCCGGTTGTCGTGACTGGTAATCACCGCAGTACTCGCCCGTTCGGCAACCAGCCAGGTTCTGGCCACCCGCTGAAGATCGTCGATGGTTACCGCCAACACCCGCTCGCGATACCGCGCCCGCTGCTCCGCAGAACGACCGAACAGCCGGTTGTGGAAGGCATGGCGGGCTTCTCCGGCCGGGGAGCGGGGCTTGTCCAGCTGACCGATCACACCCAGGATCGATTCTTCCAGTTCCTGGGGATCGTGTTCGGTCTCCTGCAACCACTGCAGTGCCTTGTCGAAGTCTTCCAACGTTTCGCCCAACCGGGGATCACGGTAGGAGAAGAAGCGGAAAGTGCCGTTGACGCTGTCCTGACCCGCACCACCGCCATAGGCGCCGCCTTTTTCACGGATGGCACGATGCAGGTAGCCGTTGCGCAGGAAGCCACCGAGAACAGTCAGCGCGGCGGCGTCGGGATGATCCACCGCCACCGTGGGATAAGCCTTGGCGCAGAAATTCACCTGGGTGGAGGTGAGCCAGGCCTGGCAGGTCTGGTAATTCACTGCCGCCAGTGACCAGGCGTCCCCTTCCGAGCGAGTTTCGCTGGTCCAGTTGTCCTTCAGGTTGTCCACCATCGGCGCAATCTGCTCGTCCTCACCAATAACCAGGTACTGGCGTCCCTGCTGGTTGATGCGCTGATGCAGGTCCGCCAGCCGCTGGCACAGGCGCGCCAATTCGGCCTTATCCGCCAAGGCATCGTCCAGCGCCTTGATACCGCGAATCGCCTCCAGGCCGCCGAGGCGGAAGTTCAACCAGGCACCGGCGCTGACGCCTTGGGAAGCGGCGCCCATGGCAAGCGCATGGCCGTTGCCGGTCACTGCCTGTTCGCGCCGGGCGCGGATCTGCGCCACCAGCTCACGAATGCGATCCTGTTCATCGAACCGCGCATCCAGACAGACGTCCCGCAACAGCGTGCCAAGGGCCTCCCGGTTGCGCGCCAGTGCCTTGCCATTGAAAATCAGATAGCCCGACATATCCTGCACATCGTCGATCTTGCCCCGCGCGGTCGAGAACGCCGCAATACCCCCGGACTCCGCCGAGATGCGGTCCTGCATCTGCAGATAATCCAGATCGCCGCAGCCCACTTCGGTCACACAGGTGGTGTACAACGGCAGCAACAGGAGTTCGTCCTCGGTTAGCGCCGGCAGAGGCATCACCACCTGCTCGTACACCAAACCGTTGGTGCCCCTGGCGTACAGGGTGGCCGGGAAGTTTTCAGCAAAGCGGGCTTCGGGCTCGGGCGTCTGCAGGGGCACGTCGGTAAGGTCTACCTTGGGCAGAATGGAATCGTCATCCTTGCGCAACTGACGCTGTTCCAGGGCCGCCGCCCGCTCCACGATCTGCTGGACTTCCTGTTCGCTCAGCGCCGCCTTGCGGGCGGCCAATGCCTGGCAAATCGCCTCCTGACGGCGGCTCTCCAAATGCGCATCCGGACGTAGGGTCAACGTGACCCGGTGGGGATTCTCAAGCAGCATCCGGCGTACCAGCCCGGGCACATAGTCAGGATCGCGGATTTTCTCCCGCAGCTCGGCCAGTACCGGCTCCAGGTCTAGCAACGCCACCGGATCGCCACCATGCACCATGGGGGCAATCGCGCTCATGATCAATTGCAGACCATAGGGGAACTGGTCGCCGGCAATCTCCCGCTGATGCAGTTCCAGCTGGTGCAGGATCGCCTCCAAGCGCTCCTCGCTCACGCCGTCGGCCACCACTTGCTGCAGGATTTGCTCCACCAGGGCTTCGAGATCGCCATCCCGACCGGGTTCGCTGCCTTCAACACCGCAGACAAAGGTCATTTCCCGGTTGGAGTCCTCCAGGCCACACATGGGCGACGGCGAGTGTCCGATGCCCGAGGTTTCCAGGGCCCGCATCAGCGGAGAGGCACTGTTTTCCAGCAGCACATTGGCCAGCAACTGCCCTTCCAGATTCTCCTGCAGGTCAAAACTGTGGCCCAGCAACCAGCCCATGACGATGTGAGTCTTGTGTTCGGTGGGTTCCCCTTCGGCCGTGGCATAGCCCTGCTCGACATTGAGCGGGGTGAACATGCGCTTCTCGTCCCGCACCGGCAACTCCACATGCTGGTGGTCAAACCGCTTCAAGGCCAACTCCTCGAAGCGATCATGGTGTTCGCGGGCCGGAATGTTGCCGTAAGTGGCAAAGATGGCGTTACTTGGATGGTAGTGATGCCGGTAGAACCGCACCAAATCGTCGTAGCTCAGATCCACAATGTGATCCGGCTCTCCGCCACTGTTGTAGTGGTAGGTGGTGGTGGGAAACAGGTGACTGGACAGGTGCTGCCAGAGCTGCGATGTGGGCGCGCTCATCGCGCCCTTCATCTCGTTGTACACCACCCCACGGTACACCAGCGGTGTGGAGGGGTCGCCAGGCTCTTCAAACTCCAGGCGGTGACCTTCCTGGGCAAAATCCAGCTGATCCAGCTTGGAAAAGAACACCGAATCCAAATAAACCGACAGCAGGTTGTCAAAATCCTTACGATTCATGCTGGCAAATGGATAGGCGGTCCAGTCACTGCTGGTAAATGCGTTCATAAAGGTGTTGAGTGAGCGGCGGATCATCATGAAGAACGGATCCCGCACCGGGTACTTCTCGCTGCCGCACAACGCCGTGTGCTCCAGGATATGAGCCACGCCGGTCGAATCCATCGGAAAGGTCCGCAGCGCCACAAAAAACACGTTCTCGTCATTGTCGGCGGCCATGTGCAGGTGGCGTGCGCCGGTCTTGCGGTGACGATACTCTTCGACGGTCAGGTTAAGCGTACCAATCCGGTGACTCCTCAGTTTCTCAAAGGCCGGATGGACCGGGTTTTCACTGACTGATGTCATTCAACTATCCTGTCGTTAATATATTAAGACTTGTAGAGTAACACGTTGCATCGATTATCATGCAGATGACCGGTCCGACGCCATGTCTGCGCCACATGTTTTCGCTTCGACCCCGAAGCCTTGCAATCTTATGGAAAAATCATTCGCTATGACCGTTGAAACCCCGGAAGGTGCCAACTCAACCCCCTACGCCGACAATTCCGATGCCCCGCAAGCGCCCAACGAACGCCCATCCCCGCTGCCGGCGGCGGATGTCGCGGCCTATTGGGCAGAACGACGTCGCTATCTGGAGCGCGTTCGCAAGGTCCCGGAACTGCGCCAACGCTACTGGCGCGCCATCGGTATTTACCTGCTGCGCAGAATCATGTGGTCCTTTGGCTTCTTCCCCATTTTCCTGGCGTTCTGGTTGCCCTTGGTAATGTCCAGCTTCAACCCGGTGGTGATGGTTACGGAACTGCTGCCACTGCTGCACAATTTTGTCGATTCCAACCCGGAAGTGCAGGCCAACACCCTCAGTACCCTGGTGATCGCCTGGCTATCCGTCGGCTTCTTCTTCCTGGTGTTCGATTTCGTGCTGACCCCCTTTAAATCCCCCTATCAGTACGAAGCCGATGTGTACATGCGTTCCTGGGAGCAACTCAACCTTGACCAGCTTCCGGACAAAGTGTGATTTGGCCTGCAATCTCGTCAACTTAAGTCACTTTTCGTTACATAAGTTAACGTCAAGCCGCTAGTATGGAAGCGCATTAATTCCGGTCAACATCGGTCACCGGCAGGCCCTGGCTGCCGGCTGAGATCCCGGCGAATGGCTGGAATCCAGTTGTTGTCATGCACTAGCGAGAGATTGGGTATGGTCGACTTCAGACCGCTGCTGTTCATCAACGCTCTGGCCTTCATGCTGCTGGTCACCGCCGGCTTTGCGTCCATTCACGACAGCATGAAACTTGGCCCGGCATCCGGCGCCACGCCTACCGGCAGCGCAAGCGAGCCGACCGGACAACCGGTTGCCTCCGGCGCAGAGCAGCCAACCTCGGCAGCCCAATCCGTGACGACTTCATCGGGTGCCAAGGAACAGCCCCCGATCCAGCCACCTGCCAGGGCCGAAGTGGCACAACTAACCGAGGCGCCCGGCACATCCCGTCTTCCCGCCGCGGCTGAGCCGCCGTCCACCGCACCCGTCAGGGCAATGGCGACGGAAACCGACGCGGAAACGGAAGTAAAAACAGCAACGCTGGCAGAACCCTTTGCCATAGCCGCGGAAGCGCCGGAGCCGCCAACCACAGGGCAACTCATCCTGCGCTCCAACGTCCACGGCGACGAGGTGACCGTCAATGGCAAGGGATACGGCCCCACCCGGCTGAACCTTACCCTGGAGCCCGGCCGGTATGAGGTAAAAATCAGCAAAAACGGGTTCAAGAGCTGGACTCAAAGCATCGTACTGGAAGCTGGAGAGTCCGTAACCCTGATGGCACAGCTGGAGAAATATACCCAGGTGGACCACCGCAACGGCACTTGGATTGGCGGCGTCAAAACCGGTGACGGCAGCTATCAGGACGCCACCGGCCTGCGCTATCAAGGCCATTTCATCGCCGGGAAGTTCCACGGCCATGGCACCGTCTGGTACCCCGACGGCGCCCGCTACGAAGGGGACTGGAAAGCCGGCGTCCGCCATGGCGAAGGACTCTACCGCGCGGCGGACAACAGCAGCTACACCGGCCAGTTTGCAGACAACCAGTTCAACGGCCAGGGGACGCTTACGCTCCCCAACGGCGATATCCTTGCCGGCCAATGGCAAGACAGCGCCCTCAATGGCCACGGCTCCCTGACCACCGGCGACGGCATGCTCTACGTGGGCGGTTTCCGCAATGGCGAGTTCCATGGCGCCGGCACCCTCACCTACCCGGACGGCCGTCACTATGAAGGGGAGTTTTCAAATGGCAGCTTTTACGGCGCCGGGGCCGAAGTCTTCGCCAGTGGCAAGAAATACCAGGGCCAGTATCTGGACGGCAAGTTCCACGGCAAAGGGTTGCTGCTCAACCCCAACGGCAGCTCCATCGAAGCCACATTCCGCCACGGTGAGCCCTATGGCCAGGTGCGCCTGACCACGGCGGCCGGGGAAGTGTTTACCGCCCGCACGTCGGAGCCGGGCGTGTGTTACCGGGAGAAAAGCTACCGGGCCACCCAGTGCCCGGTACTGGAAGGCTGGTGAGTCCGGGGACCGCAAATCGCAGGGACGCCAGTCCCGGAATGGAGGCCGGGTGAACCTGCATTTAACGAGAATGCTGTAACAGGTTGAGGTAGAACATGGCGATCAAGAATGCACTGCTGGTAGACGACTCCAAAGTGGCGCGCTTCGCTCTCAGCAAGCTGTTGGAGAGTCGGGAAATGCAGGTAAACATGGCCGGGTCCGCCGAAGAGGCCATGGAGTTCCTCAATAACCACGACCGTCCCGACGTCATTTTCATGGATCACCTGATGCCGGGCATGAACGGCGTGGAAGCCACCAAGGCCATCAAGGGCAACCCCGAGACCGCCGACATCCCCATCATTATGTGCACGTCCAAGAAATCCCAGTCGTTCATGGAAGAGGCCAGGAATTTTGGTGTCTACAGCATCCTGACCAAACCGCCCCAGGACGGAG
Organism: Marinobacter sp. SS21; assembly: GCF_028369065.1. GTDB lineage: Bacteria > Pseudomonadota > Gammaproteobacteria > Pseudomonadales > Oleiphilaceae > Marinobacter. The sequence continues at coordinate 15,976 of NZ_JAQNDA010000019.1, read as the reverse complement.
GTTTGAACCAGATGCTCGCGCAGCTGGCCACCGACGTTACCGACGGCACCTTGCCAAAGCCGGCAGTCATGCCCGAAACAGAATCGTCAGACGACGAAACGGCCATCACGATACCGGAAAGCACACCGGATGAAGCCGCCGCCAGATCCAGCAACGGCCACGACAACGATGCCCACGCCATCCCGCTCACCAGCGAGCTGATCGAACAGATTGCCCGTTCAGCGGTCAAGACTCACATCAATAACCGCCTGCATGAGCTGCTCAGCTCGCTGTTTGACGAACAGTTTGATCATCTGAAGCGGGCTTTGGATGAGGCCAACAAGAAACAGGACGCCGCGGTGGAAGGCCGACTCAACCAGCTCGCCGAGCTGGTTGACCATCGCACCCGGCATTTACGGGACGATGTGGCCGCTGAGGTGAATCTCAGTCTGAGCCGGGAACTGGCCGATCTGAAGAAAGAGCTGTCCAGCACCAATGGCTTCACCAGCGAGAACATGGCGGAGCTGAAGGATCACATCACCAGCGTGCAAACCATCGATACCGAGTTCTGGCAAACCCTGCAATCCGAGGCGATCCAACAGGCCCATGAAATATCCCGGGATACCGCCGAGGATATCGCCCAGCGCACCATCGACCTGTTCGTGTCCCAACAGCGGGCCGCAGCCTCCCGGGTCTATACCATTGGTCTGGCCGCCAGCCTCAGCATCTTCACCCTGGGCATTGCCTGGTTGTCCGGCCTGTTTGGCTGAGGGTTCTGGCCGACGCCTTAGCCGCGGCTAAGGCGGAGCCAATCGACGCGAGTGTCGAGATCGTCTTTCACGCCCGTAACCGTAATGCGGCGCGCGCCGACCCGCCCCAGCACCTGACCGGCACCCCGATCCCCTTCCAGCGCGATGACTTCCGGCCAGAGCGCCCGAGGTAAATAAGCAGGCACTCCCGCCCGGCCACCGTAATCGGCCCCTGCCGCCGCCAACGGGTCCGACTCCGCCGCCTGTTTCAGTGACCGCAACCCCTCCGGCGACAAGCGTGGTTGATCCACCACCAGTACAAACGCTCCGGGAACCCGCACTGGCAGCGACAGCAACCCGGCCCTCAGCGACGCGCTCTGCCCCGCTGACCAGTCCCGCGCATGCACCCAGCGCACGTTGCGACGCCGGCTGCGGTAGCGAATCAACGGATATCGGGCACCCCCCACCACCGTGACCTGCGCCCCCAGCAGCTTCGCCTGGTCGATGGCGTGGTCCAGCAAGATACCCCGCTGCCAGGGTAACAGCGCCTTGGCGCGTCCCAGGCGTTTGGAGGCACCGGCGGCCAGCAGCAGCACCGGGATCGAGGCATGAGCTATCAACGGCATTGGGAACGAATCACCTTACCGGTCGGCGAACCGGTTTGTACGCATATGCGTTATGCTCCTAGGGAGCAAGGATTTTTGCTAGAATCCGCAGGTCAATCAAGTACACCTTACGCCGGACACCGCCGATGAATCATCTTTTTGTGGACAACCTGACCGTTATCGACTTCGCCTACCTGGATGGGAGTCGCGGTCTGGTGGGTGAAAGCTGGATTGTCGATGTGGTATTAGCCGGTGACCTGGACGAACAGGGCATGGTGTTTGATTTCAGCAACGTGAAACGCACCATCAAGCGGATTATCGACGAGCGGGTCGACCACCGCCTGGTCATCCCGGCCGATTACTCCGGCCTGAAGCGTGACAGCGACGATCCCAACGCCTTTCACTGGACACTGAAGGACGGCACCCGCATTTTCCACCGCAGCCCGGACGAAGCCATCGTCTGGCTCAGCGGGGACAAGGTGGTGCCCTCCACGGTTGCACGCTTGCTGCAGCAGGAACTGCAGGCGGTGCTGCCCAACAACGTGAAGGACATCCGGATCCAACTGCGGGAAGAGGTCATCGAAGGCGCTTACTATCACTACGTCCACGGTCTGAAAAAGCACCTGGGTAACTGCCAGCGCATCGCTCACGGCCACCGCTCGCCCATTCGAATCGATCGCAACGATCATCGGGATTACGACCTGGAACACGACTGGGCGAAACGCTGGAAAGACATCTACGTGGGCTCCGAGGAAGACGTCAGCAGCCGCTCGGTGGACAGCCAGGGCGTACAGTACATCCGCTTCGACTACGAGGCTAACCAGGGTGAGTTCAGTCTCAGCCTGCCTGAGCACCGGGTCTACATGCTCGATACCGACACCACCGTCGAGTTGATCGCCGCCCACATTGCCGATCAGTGCAAGGCCCAGTTCCCCCATGACAGCATTCGGGTCAAGGCATTCGAAGGCGTCGGCAAGGGCGCCATTGCCGAACGCTAGGCTCAGCCCCCCCATCTCCACGCCCCCGGGGACAGAATTCAATTCTGTCCCCGATCCGCGCCCGCGCCCTGACAGATCCTGATATTGCTCCACCTGGACGCTTCAGCAAGCACCCGCAGATCGATGCGGTTCGCTCCCCTCACCACATCCTACGGTGCACACTTTTCTCCAGGCACAAAAAAACCGCCCGAAGGCGGTTTTTTTGATGGCTTGCCAGCGGACTAACCGGCTTGCCGTATTGGCGTCCCCTAGGGGGTTCGAACCCCTGTTGCCGCCGTGAAAGGGCGGAGTCCTAGGCCACTAGACGAAGGGGACTAGAAATTGGTGGAGCCAAGCGGGATCGAACCGCTGACCTCAACACTGCCAGTGTTGCGCTCTCCCAGCTGAGCTATGGCCCCTCAACGGCTGCGTATATTAAGGATCCCCCCCTATGCCGTCAACCTTTTATTTTCATTTTTTCTGATTAATTCGAAATTCGATCAAAAAGCACCCAAACCCATCAAAAATCAACCAAATAGCGTGATTTTCAGGGCTGGATACCGGGTGCCCGCGCCCATCAAGGGCAATGACTTACAGCGCAGCAAACTCCTTTTCGACCCGCTTGGATTCCTTCTTGGAGAATCCACCCAGGACGTTCAAGGCGTGACGCAAACGTGCCCGAGTCATATCCGGCCCCAGTGTCGTCATGGAATCCATCACCGACCAGGAATTGGGCGTGCCCGCGATGGCTACGAAGATCGGAAACATGAACTCGCCCATTTTCAGATCCATGGCCTTGGCCAGCCCCTTGATGTCGGCAAAGATGTTGTCCTTGTTCCACTGACGCTGAGCTTCCAGTTTCCACAGGGCGAACTGCAACACCCGCTTGACCTGCCCCTCCTCCAGTTTGTTGTGGGCGAACTGCTCGGGGCTCAGTTCCAGCATGCCGGAGAACATAAAGGCGGCCATGGGCGCAACGTCGCTGAACACTTCGGCCCGCCCCTTCAGATGGGGCACCAACGCCCGCAGGGCATCTTCCCGGAACCACCAGCTGCGCATGCGCTCGATGAACTCCTCATCGGAGACGTCCTCACGCAACCACAGGCCGTTGAGCCAGCGCAGCTTCTCGACATCGAAGATGGGACCACCCAGGGACACACGCTGAACGTCGAAGTTCTCGATCATCTCCGTCACCGAGAATTTTTCCCGCTCGTCCGGCATGGACCAGCCCATGCGACCGAGGTAGTTGATCACCGCTTCCGGCAGAAAGCCCATGCGCTCATAGAAATTGATGCTGGTGGGGTTCTTGCGCTTGGACAGCTTGCTCTTGTCCGGGTTACGCAACAGCGGCAGGTGACACAGCTCCGGCATGTCCCAGCCAAAGTACTCGTACAGCAATTTGTGCTTGGGCGCCGAGTTGATCCACTCCTCCCCCCGCAGCACATGGGTAATGGCCATAGCGTGGTCGTCCACCACGTTGGCCAGATGGTAGGTCGGCATGCCATCGGACTTGAGCAGGATCTGACAATCCACCTGCGCCCAGTCGATTTCGATGGTGCCCCGCAACATGTCGTTGATCACGCAGGTGCCTTCATCCGGCACCTTCATCCGGATGACATAGGGCTGGCCAGCGTCCAGACGGCGCTGCACCTCCTCGGCCGGCAGCTCCAGGTCGCCCTTGATACCGGGATTCAGGCCTTGGGCCTTGCGTTGTTCCCGAATCACCTCCAGCTCCTCCGGCGTACGGAAGCAGTAGAAAGCGTGGCCTTTTTCCACCAGGTCCATGGCGTACTGACGGTAGGAGTCCTTACGCTCAGACTGACGATAAGGGCCATGGGGGCCACCCACATCGGGCCCCTCGTCCCATTCCAGCCCCAACCAGCGCAGGGCCTGCAGGATGTCCTGTTCGGATTCCGGTGTACTGCGGGTCTGGTCGGTGTCTTCAATCCGCAGGATAAACTGGCCGCCGTGCTGACGGGCAAAACACAGATTGAACAGAGCCACATAGGCCGTGCCGACGTGGGGATCTCCGGTCGGGGATGGCGCAATTCGGGTACGTACGGTCATCAAAGCATCCTGTCTGGCGGCTGCGTCCGGTCGCCCGCCCAGCGCCGCTCGCGGGAGGCCAGGCCGGTACACAGCCAATGATTGGAAAGCCACGCATTATACCGGCCAACGGGCCAATTCGCATAAGCGGAAACCGGAGAGTTTGCCCACCACCAGAATTGTAATATTATAACGTTCTATTTTTTGTGACGACCAACAGGACCCCAGACCATGAGCCTCAGACCCTTGCTTGTTCCGCTTGTTCTAGCGGTGAGTGCCTTGAGCCCCCTCTCCACGGCATCGGCGGAGAGCCGCATCGTCACATCCATTAAGCCGCTGGAGCTTCTGGTTCGTGCCATTGCACCGGAAGACGCCGAGATCACCAGCCTGGTGCCCGCCGGCGCCAGCCCCCACACCTACCAGATGCGGCCTTCACAACGCCGGGCGCTGGAACAGGCGGACCGTATTTTCTGGGTGGGACCGGAGCTGGAAACGTTCCTCGAACGCCTGCTGTCAGGCGCCGATTTCCGCCAGAAACAGGTCGCACTCTGGGATGAGCAGCGCGATGCGGGACATCACCCCGCGCACCAGCACGAGCCTGACCAGGCCCATCACCAAGCCGAGGATCGGCACCACGAAACGGACCACTCAACACCCGGCCACCAGCACGGCGACGGCGAGGATCCCCACGTCTGGCTTGATCCCGGCCTGGCCCTTGAGATGGCCGAAACAATCCGGCACCATCTGGAGGATCTCCCTGGGGTCGAGCAAGAACAGCTGAGGCTCAACTACGAGCGCTTCGCACAGGAACTTGAGGCCGCCGAAACCGATATCCGCCAGCGCCTCTCCGGCGCCCGTCACATGGCCCTGTTCACCTACCATGATGCCTTCCGGCGATTCGCCGAGCACTATGGCCTGGACGTTCAGGGGGTGCTGACTTTGAACCCGGAACGCTCGCCAGGCGCGCGCCACATCACCCTGCTGCAACAGCAACTGCAGCGAAGCGAGAACGTCTGCCTGCTGATGGAACCGCAGTTCAACCGCCAGTGGTGGCGTTCCATCACCGAAGGCATCGACCTGAACATCAGCACCTGGGACCCTCTGGCGGCTGACATCGACACCACCGCCCAGGGCTACATCCAGTTCCAGTACGCCCTGGCGGAAGCGGTGCTGGCGTGCCTACCACAGCAAACCGAGCATTAATGGCATGGTGACCATGGCCAGCAACGTCTGGCCACTGATGATGCCCGCCATCAACGGGGCATCACCGCCTAGCTGGCGAGCCAGAATGTAGGAGGACGTTGCCGTCGGCAGCGCGGTCAGCAAGATGGCCACCTGCACCAGCAAGCCATCCAGGCCCAGAGCCAGGGCGAGCCCGGCGGTCATCAACGGGAACACCAGCAACTTGGCGGTGGAGGCCACCAGAAACGGCGCCGAGGCGCCTCGCAGCGCTTTGAGCTGCAACCCCGCGCCCACCGTCATCAGGCCCAGCGGCAGCGCCAGCTCACTCAACGGCGCGAGAATGCCCGCCAGTACCGGGTGGAAGCCAATCTGAAAATAGCTCCAGAACACCCCAACCACCGATCCGATGATCAGCGGATTGGTCACGATGGCCTTGAATACCGGTCGGAACCTTACCGGCCCCTGCCCCACCAATAGGGAAAACATCAGGATACTCAACAGATTGATCAGCGGGACCTTGATCGCCACGACAATGGCAATCAGCGACAGTCCGGTGTCACCGAGCAGCATGCCCGCCGAGGCCAGGGCCACGTAGGAATTGAAACGCAACGCCCCCTGAAACACCGAGGAATAAACAGCGCCGGGCCAACGCCAGATCAGCTGGATCACCACCAGCAGCAGCGTCATGGCCACCACCATGCCCGCCACCAGAGCCAGGATCTCGCCATAGGCGGCCGGATCGATCCGCGCCTGCCCCAGCTTGAACACCAACATCGGGGGAAACAGTACGTAATAGGTGAACCGCTCAGCCTGCAGCCAGAAGCCGTCGCCCGGGAAATTCCAGCGTCGAAACAGGTAGCCCATCACGATCAGCGTAAACACGGGCACCAAGGCTTGAACAAGGACGGGCATCAATCACTCCCACAGATCAACGAAGCCGACATAGCCTACCAGTGATCGCCCGCGACGTGGATACGTAGGATGCTAATACTTTTCGGCAAGGCTGGCCCGAACAGTGGTGCCCCGCTACATACCTGCAAGTAACGCTAACCGCCTGATTTATGATCGCTGTCATGGGAACCTGGCGGATTCTTTGGGACAACCTGCCGAAAAGGCCGCCAGATCCGGCCACATCGGCATTATCATTGCCCGCTTTCCCGATTAGAATGTGGCGTCCCGATTAGAACGTACCGTTCCCAGTTGAACACACCCCCGATCAGTCGCGGGGCCGCAACCAATCCCGATTCCACACAGCGATAGCGATGAACAGCACGCAAAGGACGCAATCAACCGCTCAAGCCGCAACGCCCGGTCACCACCTGGTGCAACTGCTGGCCAGTTTGGGTCATCGCCACCTCAGCGATGAATCGCCGTGCTTCGCCGAACGCCTGGGGCGCCTGTTCGGGCTCGCGGACACCATGAACCTGGATGCCGCCCTGGCCCTCCGTAAAAGAGACGCGCAGCAGTCCCAGCAGAATACCGTGGACTCTTTACGGCAGGGGCTCGCCGCCATGCGGCAGTCGCTGACGGATCAACTCAACGCCAGCTTCGCCACCCGGGAATCCCGCTCCGCCCCGGGCCTGCCTGTTCCGAAGATGGACGACGACAGCCCCGACGTCAGTCGTTATCAACGTTTTTACCTGGCCCGACAGCGGGCAATCGTCGCCGGCATCCGCCAGCAGCGCCTCCTGCTGCGAAAGGCACTGGCCCAACACAGCCCGGCCCTGGCCCAGTTGGCCGAGCTGGACACGGTCTTCGAAAGCACCCTGTCTAATTTTGTCGGCCAAAGCTTCAGCGTTGTACCCATCATCCTGGAAAAACGTTTTGATGCGCTTTGGCAGGCCCACCAGCACGCCCACCCGACCGACGCCCAGTCGCCCGAAGACTGGCTGGCGCCCGGAGCCTGGCTTCACCAGTTTTGCCAGGACATGAAAAGGCTACTGCTCGCCGAATTGGATGTACGGCTGGAGCCGGTTCTGGGGCTGTTGGATGCACTCAACCAAGAGGTTACGAATAACACATGACTCGATTGCTCTTTGTACTGGCGTTTGCGCTCGGCGCCGGAGCCGTCGGCTGGATCGGCCTGGGGGCGCTGGAATCCGGCCCGCTGGCCCTTTCGGTCACCACACTGATTGGCGCCGTTTATGGCTTGGGCTTTTTGGAACTGCTCCGGTTCCGCCGTGACAGCGCCGCCCTGTCCAGCCAGCTGACAACCCTGCCCGACTCCCGGAACGATCTCACCGCCTGGCTGGATCGACTGGCGCCCGGACTGCAGCCCGCCGTGCGCCGGCGTATCGACGGCGAACCGGCGGCGCTGCCCGGCCCCATGCTCACGCCCTACCTGCTAGGCCTGCTGGTGATGCTGGGACTGTTGGGCACCTTTCTGGGCATGATCGTGACCCTGGACGGCGCCGCCACCGCGTTGAACGGCAGCAGCGAGCTCACCGCCATCCGCAGCGCCCTGGCGGCCCCCATTGCGGGCCTGAGCCTGGCGTTCGGAACCTCCATCGCCGGGGTCTCCGCCTCCGCCATGCTGGGCCTCGCCACCACTCTGTGCCGGCAAGATCGGGTGCTGCTGTCCCGTCAGCTCGACCGCATCCTCCGTGGCGATCGCCACCAGCTGTCCGCCCAGTACCAACGGGAGCAGGCATACACGGCCTTGCAGCAGCAATCCCAGGCCATGCCGGATGTGATCGCGGCGCTGCAATCCATGACCCAGCGGCTGGAACACATGAGCGAGCAGCTCTCCGATACCCTCACCCGCAACCAGCAGAGCTTCCACGATACCCTGGGCCATCAATACCAGGAGCTGGCTCACGCCGTGACCCGGTCCCTGCAGGATACGCTGAGCGACAGCAGCCGACTGGCAGCGGAAGGTGTTCAGCCCATTGTCGCCCAGGCGATGAACGCACTGAGCGTTCAGGTTGAACAGAGCCAGCGCCAACTCAATGATCTGGCTGAGCAGCAGCTGGGCACCCTGAGCGAGCGTTTCCAGCAGACCACCTCACAGGCCGCCGAGCACTGGCGGACTGGGCTGGACGCCCACCAACAGGCCAGCGCGGCCCTGGCCAAGGACATCGGAGAGACCCTCAACGCGCACCAACACCAGCTTCAGCGGCGTTCCGAGGCGCTGCTGGAGTCGATCGCCACCGCCCAAGGGCAGTTTCAGGAACACACCGGCCAGCACCTGGAACGTCTCTCCGAGCGCTTCCACGCCACCACGGATCAAGCCGCGGCAGCCTGGCAAGAGGGTCTGAACGGGCAGCAGGCCGCCAGCCGCCAGTTGGCCGAGACACTGACAACGGCGCTGGCAGGACACCACCGGCACTTTGAGCACACCGCCGCCGAGCTGATCGACGGTCAACGCAGCGGGCTGGACACGCTGATCCTTCAGTTGCGGGAGGAACTCGGCCAGCTGAGGCAACAGGAAGCCGACCGGGGCAAAGCCGCCAGCGACCGGCTGGCGGAACTGGAAGGCACCGTCGCCCGCCACCTCGGCACCCTGGGCGCGGCGCTGGAAGCGCCCATGGCCCGGTTGATCGAAACCGCGTCGGAAACCCCCAAAGCAGCGGCGGAAGTGATCCGTCAGCTACGCCAGGAAATGACCCGCAGCAGCGAACGGGACAATGAACTGTTGGTGGAACGGCAACGGATCATGACCGAGCTGGACGCCCTGCTGAGCAAACAGCGGGATGCCGCCTCGGCCCACAATCAAGCCATCCAGACACTGATCGATACCGCCAGCCAGTCCCTGACAGAGGTCAGTCAAACCTTCTCCCGCCAGGTCAACGAACAGGGCCAGCGCCTGAACGAGGTGGCCAGTGATATTCGCGGCAGCGCCCACGAAGTAGGCAGCCTGAGTGACGCCTTTGGCGTCGCGGTCCAACATTTCAGCGAATCCAGCGGCAAGTTACTGGACGCGCTGAGCCAGATAGAGACGTCGCTGGAAACCTCCGCCACTCGGAACGACGAACAACTGGCCTATTACGTAGAGCAGGCCCGGGAGGTCATCGAGCTGAGCATGTCGTCCCAGCGCGAGGTCATTGACGCGCTGGCCACGCTACGCAGAGGTCGTGCGGCCCAGCCCACCGCCGAGGTCAGCTGATGGACGAATTGCAAAGCAGCGACGTTCAGGCCACCCCGGTCTGGGCCATCTTCTCGGACTTGATGGCCGCCCTGGTGGGCATTCTGGTGCTGATCCTAGTGTGGGTCATCGGCATCCAGCTGGAACTGAGCCAGTCCCTGGAGCAGGAAAAACAGCGCCGCCAGATCGAGGAACAACGCCGGATTGCCCTGGAAAACGCCCTTGCCGATCCGCTGGCCAGTGGTCGCATCACCATCCAGGATGGCCGTATCGGCATCAGTGGCAATGTGCTGTTCCAGCTAAACTCCGATCAGCTGCAACCAGAGGGGGAAGCCCTGCTGCAAACCCTGGTCGCCCCGCTTCGGGTCTACCTGAGCCAGCATGATGAACTGCTGATGGTGAGCGGATTTACCGACGACCTACCAATCCGACGCGGCAACCAGCGTTACTCCGACAACTGGGGCCTTTCGGCTCAGCGGGCGTTGACGGTCACCCGCACCCTGGTCGACCAGGGTTTGTCCGCCGACCGGGTATTCGCGGCCGCGTTTGGCGCCAATCATCCCGCCGTGCCCAATCAGGACGAGCAGTCCCGCGCCCAGAACCGGCGCGTGGAAATCAGTACCGTGCCACACCTGGAGAGCAGCGACGGTGAATGATTTCAGCCCTATCCCGCCGCCGCAGGAAGCCCTGCCCGACCGACTGACGCAATTGCGAGCCCAGGGCGCGCAGCGTTTTGATCCGGCCGGCTTCGCCTACCTGGAGTCATTGAGCCAAAGGCTGGCGGCGATGCCCTGCGGGCAAGGCAAGCTGGAGCAACACCTGGCTGAGTTTGAGCAGCGCTTCGGCCAGGCCCAGGCCGCTGCCTCGGCATTGGTCGAGGAGTGCGTCGGGGAGTGCATCAAGGGGGACCAAACCGGGTTGTCCGAGGACGAACGGCAAGCGCTGCGGCAGGCGCTGGACCTTGGCGACTGCCGGGCCGTACAGCGCCTGGTGCGCCGCTTCAGGGCCCGCCGTCAGCCCTCTCCCGTAGCCAAGCTCCGTGATACGCTCTACGCTCAGTCACCGGCTCCAGGCGACATTGGGGTGTACAGTATGGCGGAGCGCGTGCCGGCGGCATTCACCGCCCCCGGTTTATTGCCCCAGCCCCCCCGACGGGAGTTGCGAGCCCTGTCCCAGCTGCGCGCCGTCCAGGCACGACTGACCACTGAAAAACGCATTGCCCATGCCATCGCACACACTCCGGCCAACGCCGGGCCCATGAATGCCCACCGCCTGGTGGCCCGAGCCGTGGGCTCCATGCAACAAATTTCGCCGGACTACCTGAACCGGTTCGTTGGTTACGTGGACACCCTGCTGGCCCTGGAGCAACTGGCAAAGAAAAATTAACGGCAGGACTCAGGTGCCTTCCTCGCCCGGCGACAGGCCCGGCACCGTACCGCTACCGCCCAGATATGTCCCTTGGCTTCTTCGTAGTACCACTTTTGCTGAAGCGCGGTCCAAACCTCGCGCTTACCACAATCGATGCAGGTGAATGGGTAGTCGATGTAATAACGGGGCAGATCGCCGTAGGTATTGATGTGGTCCAGCTTGCCCAGGTCGGCCAATACTGCGCCCGGTGGCGGCTCATCCGCGGGTAAATGAGGCGGTAACAGGGTGTACTTGTCGCCAGTCATCAGCGTATCACTTGTGTTAATGGGCTCACTAGCGATACTTCGCCGCGGAAATAAACTCTCCAAAGGTTTCGCACCACACCACGGCCGTGGTGTATTGGGCAGGGTCTACCGTCGCCGGAAGCGGTACCAGAAAATTCTCGAAAGTTTTCACGTCGCCAACCCGAACCATCCGAGCCTTCAGCTGCAAAAACTCCGTTTCGGATTCAACAAACTCCGGCGACAGGTAAAGCTTATAATCGGGTCCGGGCGCCAGCTTGCCGCTGAAAGTGATCCGGTCCCCTCCCACAAAGATCCGGCCTTCCCCCCAATGCAGGGCGTCACTCCCCGCCAGATCACGACGAAACTCCCCGGAGAAGCGGGCAGCCTCTGCCGCCGTCATGACCTCCGTGGACGAAGGCGCCGGCGGCGCGATCAGGATGGGCAGCACGTAAATGCCGGCAACAAAGCCGATCACCCCAACGATCCCATGAGAGAGCAGCAGCGAGATCGCCTTGATTTTATTCATGATGGACAGCTCCAGTTCCGTTATCGGCAAAGAAATTAGCGGCCGGGATGAATTCAGGATTTGCAGACAGTGAATCCCCTGAACAGTGCATGCCCTGATTAAAGGCGAATCAGCCGGATTGTCCAGCCTCACAATCGCTAACCTGCACGCCCACATGGTCGATGGAGGCAAACGCCAGCACCTGCTGGTCAATCACCGACAACAGATAGGACTCTGACCAGGCAATGACAGCCCGGCCGGACGAATCCAGCAACCGCCAATCCACCGAGGCCAGCGCGCATTCAGAACCAAGCCACGTCACCGCCAGGTTCCCGTAATGACATTGGCTACAGCCCAGAGACCGGTACTCATCCAGATAGCCCTGAAAGTACCTGCTCACCTGCGCTTGTGAGTCAAATACCTGGCTTTTACCGGCCTCCCCTTTTACCAGGTAAGGCACCGCAAACTTGGCGGCGATTCGGTCACCGCTAAACGTACGGAACGCATCCACGAAATCGTCAAAGTACGCCACTATGATTCGGTCGTTTGCCATACTGATTCCTTTCAGTCGATGATCTGGCTAAGGCGGCTCAGGGGCATTGCGGTAACCGTCACCCACTATTGGGAGGGCGCCAGGCCGGCCAAGAAGGACACCATTGCCGAAGTCACCGCCTCTGGTTGCTCCAGAGTCGACAGGTGGCCAGCGCGCTCGATCACAACCAGCTTGGCGCCGGGCAGCCGTGCCGCGATCTCCTCCGAATAGGCCGGCGGTGTTGGCTGGTCGTCCGCGCCGACAATGACGACCGCCGGTACCTCAATCCGCGCGAGTTGCTCCACGATGGAATCCCGCGTGCGAAGTGCCGCTGCCGTCCGCAAAGCCGACCGCAGAGGCACCGAAGCAAAACGATCTTTCCAGTCGCGGACAAGGCCTGGCTGGCTCTCCCGCGTGTGTGAACTGAAAAACATGCGGGCGATCTCGGGCGCGAGGGCGCGCATCCCGAGCACTCTTGCCACAGCGGCCATCAGCTGGAACTTTACCCGATTAAAGGCCGTCTCCGCTCCGGCATGGGTGTCCAGCAGCACCAGCCCGGCAACACGATGGGGCGCAACGATGGCGGCCCGCAATCCCACCATTCCGCCGATCGACAGACCGGCCCAAACTGCGCGATCTATGCCAGCGTGATCGAGCACTGCCAGAACATCATCCACCAGATCGTAAAGGGTAAATGGTTTATCGACCACGCTGGACTGGCCATGGCCTCGCAAGTCCACGTTGATGACACGATGGCTCTCGGCCAGAGTCGCCAGTTGCCGGCACCACATGTCTCCGGTACACAGGAAACTGTGTCCCAACACGATCGCGGGACCTTCGCCCATGGACTCGTAGTAGATACGCGATCCGTTACGCTCAACGATTGCCATTCTTGACGCCTATTCACCAGCCGTAACTGCAGACCTTGACCACCGCTTTGAACCACTGCCTTCCACCTGATCTCCCGGTTTCTCACTGGGTCATCGGCACAAGCACCCGAACCCAAATGACCAGTAGCATCAGGTTACTTGCGGCATACACGGCCAGACGATGGCTCACCCGATTGTATGTGAGGTGCACCAAGCTGTGCAGAATCCGCAAGCCGACGTAACCCCAGGCCAGATAGACCGCCCAGGCATCTACCCGTTGGGCCACGTACAGCGTGATGCACAACACATAGAATAGCACCGGCACTTCCAGCAGGTTCCTGAAGTGCCGGTTAGAGAGACAGACTTCCGGGGGAACCCTGGCCGACTCACCGAACTTGAAATCTTTCAGCGTCACCTGCCCCGAGAATACCGCCTTGAAACGCTTGTACGGCACCAGCAGCAAAACCGTCAGGGTCCACCCCACGAGCGTCACAACGGGCAGCAAAATGGCGTCTTGATTCACAGTGCCTCCAAACCGGCTCATTTACGTTGAATACAATAGCCATACCGTTCCTTGGTGCGTGCTGCTTGTCATGGGAGATGCCTTGAACATCGCTTGGCTGTGCTCTTCGGGTATTAATACCCAACCCGGAGTTTTTCTACAGCCTCAACGCGGAAGGCAGCGGCGCACGTTAGCGCGTCCGCTGGCCTGACTTGTTAGCAGAGACGTCCTTGAGGCCGCCGGAGACATACTTGTGCAGGACACTAGAAACCAGAGACTGGTAAGGAAGCCCCTCTTCCAACGCGCGACGTTGAAGTGCCTCCAGGTCACGACTGGAGATGCGTATATTTATCCGCTTGTCTTTCTTGAACGTTTCTTCCGCTGCCTTCGTCAGGTACTCCCGACGATCGGCATCCAGATCTGACTCGAACTCTCCGGATTCGTAAGCCTCCAGCAGCTCTTGCTCTTCAGAATCTAATTTGGTCTTGGCCATGCTACCCCCTTAGAAATTTCTTAGTGGCCTTGCGACTGGGGATGGCCGTTTTGAGAAAAATCTCTCTATCATTCTCAACGTACGGCACCAGCCAGGCGTAGTCGTCAATCCGAACCACAAGCAGGCGTTGATTCGGATACTTGTCCCTGTTGGGGTGAGGTCCATCATCAAGCAAACCACCAGACTGAAGAGCAAACAGGACATCCTCGAAGGAAACTCCGCGCTCACTCATCAACTGCTGGTTCTTTTCCGCATTCCAGTTGATTTGCTTCATGGGGTGAGTCTAGCAGAGCGTGTGCCTATTGGCATCTTGCTAACGCTGGTGTAACGGGCCGGTTTGTGGAGCGGCAGCGGAACAAAGCGATCCCGTTGACGCACTGGTTACGGCCGGAGTACCATCAAATATTATATATTGGTACAGAGGTATCCAATGATGGCCAAAAACACCAGTGTAACGCTCGGCCCACATTTCGACGACTTTGTTTCCCGTCAACTTGAGAGCGGCCGCTTCGGCTCGGCAAGCGAAGTTGTGCGCGCCGGACTCAGAATGCTTGAGGACAACGAAACCAAGTTGCAGCGACTACGCCAGCTTCTTGAAGACGGCGAAAATAGCGGCTTGGCAGATTACAGCTACGACAGCCTGGTTAACGAACTGGATAGCGAAGATGGTTAATGGCTTCGTACAAGCTTTCTCTTAAAGCCAAAGACGATCTCAAAAACATTGCCAGATTCACCCAAGAAGAATGGGGACGACAACAGCGAAACATCTACCTCAAGCAGTTTGATGAAACCTTTTCGCTTCTATCGGAGTCCCCTGAAATCGGTTTATCTTGCGACTACATCAAACCGGGCTACCGCAAGTTCCCTCAGGGTAGCCATGTCATCTATTACCGATTTGGCTCAGTCTCGACAATCGAGATCGTCCGTATTCTTCATAAGCGCACGGATGTTTCGTTGAATCTGGAGTAACCATAACGCCGAAGCGTACCGGTGACTTTGGCATAGCGAAGCGGAGACAAAGGCATCCGAGTGACGCGCCTGGTTAGCTGTTCCCAAGCATGTACGCACGAAGCTGCCGCTCTTCTCGCATAACATAGAGGATGAGTACCCGCTGCTCATCCTCACGATAAAAAATGCGACACGGTGGAACCACTACCTCCCTGTATACCGAATTAGGCAGTTCTGGAGGAATCCGTCCGGATTGGGGAAAATCTTCCAAACGCTCGGTCTTATCAAAAACCTGTTGGACCAGATCGCTTGCGGCAGCAGGATTGTCTAGAGCAATATACTCAGCAATGGCATCCAGTTCTTGAAGGGCGGGCTCTGTCCAGATTACTTCAGCCATTTACTCATTTTCTCCCTGGCCTCACTTTGGCTGTACGTTCTTCCCTCAAGTACAGCTCGCTCTCCTCGTGAGAGCCCCTCAAGCAGCTCAAGTCGGCGCTGCATAAACTCGTAATCTTGCACATCGACAAGGTATGCGGATGGCTGACCGTGCTCCGTGATCAGTATCGGCTCTTTAGTCACGTGCAGATCTGCCAGAATCTTTGTGGCTTGACGCTTGAGGTTCGTAACAAGCTCAACTTTCATGGGCTCACCCTGATCCAAATTGATAGTGATACTATAGTATCACTATGCGGGTAAGGCAATCACAGCTAACGCCCTGCTCACGCTCCGGTTTGGAGGTCGAGTAGGCAATGGGAACCGCCCCCAAAGCCTCTCACAGAACCGTACGTGAACCTCTCGATTCATACGGCT
Source organism: Marinobacter sp. SS21 (assembly GCF_028369065.1). Lineage (GTDB taxonomy): Bacteria > Pseudomonadota > Gammaproteobacteria > Pseudomonadales > Oleiphilaceae > Marinobacter. Next base: position 43 of record NZ_JAQNDA010000019.1, on the reverse strand, counting down.
CTTATTACCCAACCGCTACCTGTTATCCTGCCCAATGCGCAAA
>NZ_JAQNDA010000018.1 GCF_028369065.1 Marinobacter sp. SS21 | reverse complement strand
ATTTACCTGCTGGGGACTGAGCTCCGCCAGTAGCGAGTACAGCCTTGCGGTGCTCAGCTACAACCTGATGCGGGCGATCAACATTCTGGGTGTGAAAGGTATACTGGCCAGGCTCGCCTGACGGCGATTTTTGCCGGATCTGAGCCCCTTTAAGGTCGGACGCCTGGAACGAAAAATGCCCCGGAGAGAGTCCGGGGCATTTTTGCTTGGCCGCCTGAAGGCTGTATAACTCGTTTTTACACAGCCTCCAATTGGCGCCCTTTTTAATGGACTCTGTTTGCTCCTGAAAGCGTGTCTCGTCCTGACAAATTCTTACACCGTCTGACCCAATGTCAGTAGGCTCCCTAGTCCTTATCCTCGCCAGAGGGCTTGTTTTTGTCGCTGTTATCCTTGCCTTGCCCCTGCTTATCGATCATCACCATATCGGTGAAGGCGTGCAGGGCACGATTGGTGGTGCGCAGGGCCTTGTAAAACGTCTTGGTGGTCTCGTCGTGGGTGGTACGAGCCTTTCGTGCCCGAACCTTGAAGTCTTCACTGGAAGAGTAGCGGTCCACCAGATCAAAGGTCACGCCGGTAATGGTCCGATGGATCGCCTCCACTGCGGTGGTGCCATCGCGAACGGTTTCTTCCATCAGCCGCTTCCGGTTCTTCAGCTCGATCAGATCAAGACGCTTTTTCTGGAGTTGGCTGGCCTGACGCGCCTGGGCGCAGGACAGCACTCGACTGTTCCTGATATTTCGGTACACCGCAAGCGTCGTTAACGCCAACAATGACAGCGCCGCCAGAGCAACGGCCAGCGCCGCGAATTCAACGATCGTCATGGCTTACCCTCAACGGTATTCGATCTTCAGCTGAACCTTGATGTCACGGTCCGCCATTTGCTGCTCCATTTCCTGCATGACCTGCTGATAGACCATCTTGGTCACCATCACGGGCAGGCGATCCGCGATCACTCGGGCAGACCGGGATTCCCGTTTGGCGACTTCGAGTGGGTCCAGAACTTTTACGGTCAGAAACAGTTCCGGGTCAGAACTGCGATACTGATCCCCGATTTTGGCGAGCGTTTGCTCAATGGCCGCTTGCTGCTGCTGCACCTTCCAGTACAGAAAGCCGATGCCGATGGTGAGAAGCACTAAAATGGATAACAACAGGTAGGTCACACTTATTCCCTCAGAACTTCGCGTTGCCGTATTGTCAGGCAGGGCTTGAATTGGGGTTAAGGAGCCTCTGAATGCCAGAGATGATCCGGAGATACTCAGAGGTTCCTTAATGGAATGAGTGTGCAGGACTGCGTGCCGCATTCGATTGGCCGGTGCGACATAATGATGCAAACAAAAAAGAGAATTCGTGTTACATCTGAGAAATTTGCGACATTAGTCCAATCCAGCCACACTTCTTCCGGAACCAGGCAGGAACTAAGGATAGCGCATGGTATGGTTAAAGGCCTTTGTGAGTGGTTTTCTTGCGACCCTGATTTTCCATCAGGGGCTCTATTCTCTGTTCTACCTAGCCGGTGCAGTACCAACCGAACCCTTTAATTTTGAATCGGTGCCGCCCTTTGGTATTCCTGCCGTGGTCTCGCTTTCGTTCTTCGGTGGCCTGTGGGGGATCGTGCTCTGGGGGCTGCTAGGACGGTTGTCCTCGTGGCGGTATTGGGTTTGGTCAGTGGTGATCGGTGCGACTGGTCCTACGCTGGTGGCCATGCTACTGGTCTTTCCCCTCAAGAATCTTGACGTCAGTGGCCAGACCTGGATCGGCGGCCTGATTCTCAACGGCTTCTGGGGATTGGGAGTGGCTACGTTTCAGGTGCTTATGGGCGCACGAAGATCTTTATGAAAAACGATAACTCACACCTAAGGAATCAGAATGACTGACCAGCAATATGATGTAGTTGTATTCGGTGCAACCAGTTTCGTCGGCCAGATTCTGTGCCAGTACCTGCATGACACTTATGGCACCGGACAGAGCCTTCACTGGGCGATCGCCGGACGCTCTCGTGGCAAGCTGGATGAAGTGAAAGCCAGGATTGGAGCGCCGGAGCTGCCGGTCATTGTAGCGGATGCCGGAAACCCCGAGGCCCTCGACACTTTGTGTCAGCAAACTCGGGTCGTGATTTCAACCGTCGGACCTTATGCCCTGTATGGTGAGCCGTTGATTCAGGCCTGTGTCGGCCGTGGAACCGACTATTGCGATCTGACCGGTGAGGTTCAATGGATCTGGCGGATGATTGGCCGTTACGAAGATCAGGCCAAGGCCTCTGGCGCCCGCATCGTGCATTGCTGTGGATTTGATTCCATTCCGTCCGATTTGGGCGTCTGGCATCTTCAGCAGGAAGCGGAGAAGCGCTTGGGTCAGACCTGCCGCCAGGTGAAAATGCGGGTAAAAGCGGCCAAGGGGGGGCTCTCCGGTGGCACCGTGGCGTCGTTGATGAACGTCGCCAAGGAAGCCGTAGCCGATTCGGATCTGCGGCGGCAATTGGCTAACCCCTTCTCCCTGTGTCCCCCGGCCTACACCAACAAGGCCCGTCAACCCAATGTGAAATCGGCGCAGTTCGACCAGGATTGCAACGCCTGGGTAGCGCCCTTCGTCATGGCCGCCATCAATACCCGCATTGTTCAGCGCACCAGCGCGTTGACCGACGCCTATGGCCAGGACTTCGTTTATGATGAGGCGATGGTGACGGGTAAGGGACTCGCTGGCAGAGCGACCGCCTTTGGGGTAGCCGCTGCCATTGGTGGATTTCTTGCGAGTTCCGCGGTGAAGCCGACTCGATGGCTGCTGGAGAAGTACGTGGTGCCCAAACCGGGCCAGGGGCCAAGCCCTGAAGCCCAGGAAAAAGGCTTTTACGACCTGCGCTTCTTTGGCCAGACGGACGACGGCCAATCCATTCGCACCAAAGTGCGCGGGGATCGAGACCCGGGTTACGGCTCTACCGCAAAAATGCTTGGTGAAGCGGCCAGCTGCCTCGCCTTCGATGTCAGCAAAGAGGAAGTACCCGGCGGCTTCTGGACTCCGGCTTCGATTTTTGGTGACAAACTGTTGCCACGCCTGACCACCAAAGCGGGCCTGACGTTTGAGGTGCTGGAAACCCGTTAACCTTCTATCTCCCTTACCCCAGGCGGACGGTGCGGTCCGTCGGGGGCAGGGCCATTGCCCCATGCCCCAGCGCCACCACCGCCCGGCCTTGCAGCCAGGGACGCAGTTGCTGGCAGATCCGGGCCTGGCTTTGCGCATCGACACCGGTAAACGGCTCATCCAGAATCACCAGGTCGGAATCCCGCAGCAACACCCGTGCTAACGCCAGCCGCCGGCTTTCACCACCGGACAGTTGGGTTCCGTAGGCACCAAGCCAGCCATCCAACTGGCCCGGTATCCGGGCTATCCGCTGCTCCAGCCCCACCAGTTCCAATACGTGCCAGAGGCGCTCATCGGCCATCGCCTGTCCATCGGGAACCAGATTGGACCTCACGGTATCGTCGAACAGCACAGTTTGTTGGGTGAGGTAGGCGACGGTCACGTCCGCCGCCCGCCGGATCTCGCCGGCGGCTGGCCGGGACACGCCCGCAAGTGCATCCGCCAGGGACGACTTGCCACAACCGGAAGCGCCCAGGATACCCAACCATTCCCCCTTGCGGACGGCGAGATCGAAGCTTTGCAACAGCGCTGGGCCGGCAGCGTGGCGGATGGTGATGTTATTCAGGTCGATCGAACTCGCGTTTAATGGCGCCGCGCCGGGAGCGGTCACCAGGTCTTGAGCACCCACTGCCATTGCCGGTTTCGCCAAGCCGCAATCCTTATTCAGGCGCCGGGCCGACGCCTCGGTGGCGCCCAGGCGTCCGAACGCATCCGGCAACAGCGTGTAAGCCTCCAGCAGCCCAAGAATGCTCAGCGGCAGGATGACCGCCACCGGTCCCGTTATCTGGCCACCGCCGAACAGTTCCAGCCCGAACCAGAGCGCCGCCAGGGCGGCCAGATTGACCAGCCAGCCGGAAATGGCCTGATGCCAGCCGGTGGCCACATCGACCCGGGCCTGCAGGTGGCAGAAGTGCTTGGCGCTGTCACAGAGTTGCCGGGCTAGCTCTGGAGCCAGACCGGCGGCCCGCAGCTCGGCCTGGCCCTCCAGATGTTCGATTACCTGACCTCGTAATTGACTGAACTGTTCAGAGCGTTTCGCCGACAGGTGGCGCGTACGCCGGTACAGCAACGTGGTGGCCAGCAGCAAGGCGCAGGCTAGGGCAAGCCCGGTGGCCAGGGCCAGGGCGGGCGACAACCAGAGCCACGCCAATAGCACCACCAAGGCGCTCGCCACCACCGCCAAACCGGTGGGTGCCACCAATCTCAGATACAGCGTGTCGAGAGCGTCGAGGTCGCTCGTGAGTCGTGTTAGCCAGTCCGCACCGCGAAGGCGGACGCCCGCGCAGGGCGCCTGATGGGCCAGTCCGAGAAACAGGCGACCTCGGGTGTCGGACAGCAGTCTGAGCACGGTATCGTGGTTGTATACCCGCTCCAGGTAGCGAGTGACGGTGCGAGTAATCGCAAACAGGCGTATGCCGCCACCAGGCACATAGATGTTGAGGGCAGCGCTAAGGCCTGCCGCCAACAGTAAGCCGGTAACGGCGGTGGCGGTGATGAACCAGCCGGAAAGGGCCAACAGGCCTAAGCCGGAAACCAGCGTAAGAAACATCAGCAGTGCGCCAAGCAGCAGTCGCCGTCGCCGCTGCAGGATCAGGCTCAGCCAGGGCTTCAGTTCACGCATCCCGCAGTGCTCCGTGTTCTACCCAGAGGGTGCGATCCGCCAGTTCGAGCAGGCGTTCGTGATGGGTCGCGAACACCAGTGTCTTGCCCTGCGATTTCAGTGTCGTCAGGGCGTCGATGATGCCCTGCTGGCTGACCTCGTCCAGCCCCGCTGTGGGCTCGTCCAGCAACACCAGATCGAAATCCGCCAAGAACACCCGTGCCAGCGATAACCGCCGAGCCTGGCCGCCTGACAACCCCGCGCCCTGTTCAGTGACGGCGCTGTATAGGCCCTCAGGACGACTCTCCAGCAGTGGCCGAAGCCCGACCAGTGTCAGAGCCGAAAGGATTGCGTCGTCCGTAGCCGCCGGGGCGACAAGCTTCAGGTTATCCGCCCAGCTGCCCTGCATCAGAAACGGCGATTGCCCCAACCATCCGAATCTGCGCAGGCCGGGAGGCTCCCCAAAGACCGACACCGCGCCGCCATTCGGCGCAACAAAACCGGCCAGCAGGTGCAGTAAAGTCGATTTGCCCCCGCCGGAACGACCGCGCAAGGCAACGCATTGCCCTCGGCGCAGCTTGCAGGAGACCCTGTTGAGTACGCCAGTCGCCCCCGGATAGCTCACCGAAACATCGCTTAGTTGGATTATGCTGGTATCGCGTTCCGAGTGAGTTGCCTCGGGTGCTTGGTCGGCCCTGGCGACGTCTGTCGCCAATCTTGCCAGCAAGAGTTCAGCCGCGCCCAAGGCGGCGGCACGATCATGGTAATGCTGGGCGAGCTGGCGTAATGGCTGGAAAAATTCCGGCGCCAGCAGCAACACAAACAGCCCGCTGAACAGAGTGAGTTGATCGGCAGGACCAATGTTGATGTAGCCAAGTAACCCAAAGCCGATGTACATGGCCACTACCGCGATGGCCACCGAGGCAAAGAACTCCAATACCGCAGAGGACAAAAAAGCGACTTTCAGGGTCTTCATGGTAACCCGGCGGAACTGCTCTGAGCGTTCCTGCAGCTTGCCGGCAGCCTGGTGCGTGGCGCCGAAGAGTTGCAAAGTGGTTAGCCCTCGAACCTTATCCAGGAATTGCCCGGACAGCCGTCCCAGCACCTTAAAGTGCTGCTGGTTCACCTTTTCCGCCCCTAGCCCAATTAGGGCCATAAACAGGGGAATGAGCGGTGCCGACAGCAGCAGAAACAGTCCCGCCAGCCAATCGAGGCTGATCACGACCCCCAGGATCAACAGTGGAACCGCACCGCAGATGGCTAACTGGGGCAGAAAGCGGGCGAAGTAACCATGCAGCGCCTCGACCTGATCCAACCACTCGGTTGACAATGTGGCAGCAGAACTGGACTTGAGTCTGGCGGGGCTGAGGCCTTGCCAGACCTCAGTGAGTTGCTGGCGTACCCGCTCGCGAATCTTTCGGCTGGCACGGGCGGCAAATTGGGCCTGCATTCCCTGGGCGAGTGCCCGCAGGGCCATCGCCAGGGCCACACCGGCAAATTCGGCCGAGAGCGCCATCAGTGGGACTTGCTCGACCACCGCCTGGTGGATTACCCAGGCAAATAGGCCCATTTGTGCAATGGTAAAGACTCCAGCCAGGGTTCCCGCCGCGACGGTCAACGCGATGGTTTCCCGCTGGGCCTTGGCCAACTGATTGAGCCAGGTGCGGCCATGGCGCGGCTTGGCACCGGTTCTGGCCGTTTCGGACCGAGGCTGAGCCAGGGCGTCCTCCACTCAGTGGTACCCAGCGTTGGCCCGCACCTTCCCGCGGAACACCCAATAGGTCCAGGCGGTGTAGACCAGAATGATAGGTATGACGAACAGCAGTCCGAGCAGCAGGAACAGCTGTGAGCTGTAGGCCGAGGTCGCATCCCACAGGGTGATATTCGGCGGCACCACGTAGGGCCAACGGCTGACCAGCAGCCCCAGGTAGGTGGTGATGAACAGGCCCATGGTCGAGACAAACGGCATCGCCTCGGAACGCTGCCGCACCGAGCGCCAGATCTGAACCGCGAACATCAGAGTCAGCAGCGGTAACACCCAAATCACACTGACACCGGAGAACCAGCGCTGCAGTACCTGGCCGTCGACAAAGGGCGTCCACACACTGATGATGGCGAAGATCACCAGCACACTGATCAGCAGCGGCGTGGCAAGCCGAAAGGCCCAATCCTGCAGATGGCCCTCGGTTTTCAGGATAAGCCAGGTCGCGCCGAGTAGGGCATAGCCGGACAGCATGCCGATCCCGGTCAGTACGGTAAACGGCGTTAGCCAATCGAGGGCACCCCCGACAAAGACCCCGTTGGCGGTCTCAAAGCCCTGAATGTAAGCTCCGACTACGGTGCCCTGGGCGAAGGCTGCGACCGTTGAGCCTCCGGCGAACGACCAATTCCACAGGTATCGAGAACTGCGCGCCTTGAATCGGAATTCGAAAGCCACGCCACGGAAAATCAGCCCGGCGACCAGCAGAAAGACCCCGATGTAGAGTGCCGGCAGAATGGTGCTGTAGACCAGGGGGAATGCGGCGAGCAGTCCCGCACCGCCCAGCACCAGCCAGGTTTCGTTGCCGTCCCACACTGGTGCCACCGAGTTCATCATGGTGTCCCGTGACTGTTCGTCCGGTGCAAATGGAAACAGGATGCCCACCCCGAGGTCGAATCCGTCCATCAGCACGTACATGATGATCCCGAAGCCGATGATAGCGGCCCAAATCAGGGCCAGATCGAAAGGTTCGTTCATAATCAATGACCTCCCTGTTCAATTTCAAACGGAACATGAGCTGCAGACAGCGGCCGGGCTGGACGGTCGTGATCATCGATGTCGTCGATATCGGGGTCTTCAAGTCCCACGTACAGCACCCGCATCAGGTAATAGACCCCGGCGGTGAACACCAGGGCATACACCACGATGTACCCGATTAACGTAAACAGCGCCATCCCGCCGGTCAGCGATGGCGTCACCGATTCGGCCTGGGACATCAGGCCATAAACCAGCCAGGGCGCACGGCCAACTTCGGTCACAAACCAGCCTGTCAATACCGCTAGAAACGGCGCGATACTCATGGCGCGAAGTCCCTGTAGATACCAGCGGGCCCGCCAAAGTCGGCCCTTGTGGCGAAGCGCCAATCCGGTCAGCGCAAACAGAATCATCAACAGGCCGATGCCCACCATCACCCGAAAGGACCAGAACACGATGGCGACCGGCGGTTGGTGTTCCGGCGGCACCTCGTTAAGACCTTTCAGCTCTCCGTGCCAATCGTGAGTCAGAATAAAACTGGCCAGATTGGGAATGGCCAGCTCGAAGTGGTTGGTCTGGTTTTTCTGGTCGGGCAGGGCAAACAACAACAGCGGCACTTCGCCGGATGTTTCCCAATGGCCCTCCATCGCCGCCACCTTCATGGGCTGATGTTCCAGCGTGTTCAAACCATGAAAATCGCCCACCACGGCCTGGGTCGGGGCGATGAACAGGATCAGCCACAAACACATGGATAGCGCTTTCTTATTGGCCTCAACCTCCCGGCCACGAAGCAGGTACCAGGCGCTGACTCCTGCCACCACAAAACTTCCGGTGAGGAAAGACGCCAGGACCATGTGCAGGAACCGGTAAGGGAATGAGGGATTGAATATGGCATCACTCCAGGACACCACATGGAAGATACCGTCTCGCAATTCCATGCCGGCCGGAGTCTGCATCCAGCTGTTGGCCGCCAGAATCCAGAACGCGGAAATAAAGGTTCCCGTGGCGACCAGAATCGCCGACGCCAGGTGGGCGCCCGGCGGCACCTTATCGCGACCAAACAGCAACACCCCCAGAAACGCCGCCTCCAGGAAAAAGGCCGTAATCACCTCATAGCTCAGCATGGGGCCGAGGAAGTTGGCGGACGCGTACGCAAAGTTGCTCCAGTTGGTACCAAACTGGAACGCCATCACGATGCCCGACACCACCCCCATGCCGAACACTACGGCAAACACCTTGGTCCAGAAGCCAGAAAGCTTGAGCCAGACCGGGTTGCCGGTTTTGTAAGCCAGACCTTCGAGAACCGCAATAAAGGCGGCCAGGCCGATACTAAAGACAGGGAAGATGGCGTGAAAGGAAACTACAAACGCGAATTGGATACGTGAGAGCAGTAGGGGGTCGAGTTCCATTGGAACCTCCGCTGACCGATTCGATACTGTTTAATCAGCACCCACAAAGGCGGGCTGCTGCCTTATAAGCATCAGGCATATTGTTATTACGTATTTGTAATTGCAATGATGCAGGTCAAGTGCGAAAAGAACTGGGTGCGAAAAAATACGCCATGACAACCAGTTACCCAAACGCCTCCTCATTATGGAACAAACGATGCGCTTTTACGACGAGAACATCTTGCCCTACATCATCGACAAGGCCTGCTCCGTGGGCCAAGTCATGAAACTCCGCAGCCAGGTGGTTCCTCAAGCTCGCGGTGTGGTGTTGGAGGTTGGCATGGGCTCAGGCATTAACCTGGAGTTTTACAATCCGGACCACACCACACTGGTGTACGGATTGGAACCGTCTGAAGGCATGCGGCGCAAAGCCCGGAGCAACCTGGCCAAGTCACCGGTCAAGGTTGAGTGGCTGGGACTGCCAGGTGAGCAGATCCCGCTGAAAGACGAATCGGTCGACACCGTACTGCTGACCTTCACGCTATGCACCATCCCGGACTGGCTGTCGGCGTTACGGCAGATGCACCGAGTGCTGAAACCGGACGGCGTGCTGCTGTTCCTGGAACACGGCCAGTCTCCCGACACCGGTGTCCACAAGTGGCAAGACCGAATCACCCCCACCTGGAAGAAAATCGCCGGCGGCTGCCATCTCAACCGCCCCATTTCCGAGCTGATTCAACAAGCAGGCTTCGAAGTACAGGCGCTAGAAAACCTCTACATGCCCAAAACCCCAAAAATCGCCGGTTACATCTACAAGGGCCGGGCAGTGAAGGCATCGTAACCCAATTGCGTTACAGGCCAAGGCCTTATACAATCCTGCCCCTCCTATCCCCTCCGAACATGCCCGGATGGTGAAATTGGTAGACACAAGAGACTTAAAATCTCTCGGCCGCAAGGCCGTGCCGGTTCGATTCCGGCTCCGGGCACCATTTATTACCTCTTCCCTAATCCTTTTTTTGACCGCCACAGGCCTTTTTTCAAACCCTGGCATTGCCTGAATCCGTCTGGTCACTTACCTTTTAAAGGTGCCTGCCTTCTAGCCCAAGCGCCGACGTGGCGAAATTGATCGTGTATTTGTTCGACAACAGGGAGTCATCATGACCCATTGCCGTTTTCATCTTCTGCTTTTATTGGCGCTTTTCATGTATGTCGGAGTCGGCCACGCCAGCGAGCGGGATCGGCAACTCGATGAGTTGATGGCGCTGTCCGGGCTGAACGAGCAGGTCGCTCAGATTCCCGAATCGCTGAAGGCGGGGTTTATACAGGCGCAGCAGCAGGGCACGCCGATTCCTGAGGCCACGTTTCAGGCGATGATGCGGAGTACCGAGCGGTCCATCGTTGCCGAGGATATTCTGGCTGAGATTCAGACCTCGCTTGCCAGCAAACTCAGCGATGCTGATATTCAAACTCTGTTGACCTGGTATCAGTCGGACCTGGGGCGGGAGATCGCCGAAGCGGAACGGCGGGCCGCGCAGCCCAGCGCCTACGGGGATATGATGCGGCAGGCCAAAACCCTGTATGGCGATTCACGGCGGGTAAAGTTTGCCGAGAAGATGGACAAGCTGTTCGGTGCCACGGACATGGTGATGGAGCTGCAGAAGTTCACTGGGGTGGCGGTGTTCTCCGCCATGACGATGGGGACGCAGCCGGGTGCCGCCATGGACTTGTCGGTGTTTGAAGAGCGCATTGCGACCGAGATTGAAGCGTCCCGACCCGCGGTGGAGCAGGGTATCGTGCTGTCCTACCTGTATTCCTATCGCAACCTGGACATGGCGAAGCTTGAAACCTATGCCCAGTTCCTGCGGGAGCCGGAAGCACGACGTTTTAACACCACCATCTTGGAAAGCATGAACCGTGCGCTCCAAAACGGCATCTCGGATCTGGCCCGGGATATGGCGCGGTTGATGGGCGGCAACCTGCAGCAGAGTTGACCCGCTAGTGCTCCCACTCGGCGCGGTCGCCGACGGTTACCCCGTGTTTGGCAAACCAGCCCTGGTTCACTTCCAGGGCGGCGGAATAGGGGGCGCCAGCGGGGTAGCTCGGGCAAGTCTGGTCCACTGGGCAGGGGGCCATGGTACGAATGGCACGAACGATGCCATCCTCGCCCAGGTAGGCAATATCCAGTGGAATCAGAGTATTTCGCATCCAGAATCCGGTATCGCCGGAGCGCTCTGAAGGATACAGAAACAGCATCCCTTCATCTTCCTGCAAGACTTCCCGTCCCATCAGCCCGATACGCCGCTGGGCAGGGGTATGGGCCACCTCCACCATCAGCTCGGCCCGTCCGCGCTCGGTGACCAACTCCAGGGGAATGATCTCCAGCTTCGGTTGAGACGGCAGGGTGGCGTCGCCGCAGGCACTCAGCGACCAGGCGACCAGCATCACGCCCCATGGCTTCGCTGTGCGTCGCCGGTTCATCAGGAACGCAACCGATAGCCGGTTTTGAAGATCCACCAGATTGTCGCCATGCAACCTGCCAGGAACAATAGGGTCATGCCCACGCTGATGCCCACATGAATGTCCGAGACGCCGTAGAAGGCCCAGCGGAAACCGCTGATCAGGTACACCACCGGATTGAACAGGGTGATGGTTTGCCAGATCTCCGGCAGCATGTCGATGGAATAGAACGTCCCGCCCAGAAACACCAGCGGGGTAATGATCATCGCCGGCACGATCTGGAGCTTTTCAAAGCCATCGGCCCAGACACCGATAATGAAACCAAACAGGCTGAAGGTGATGGCGGTGAGCACCAGGAAGGAGAACATCCAGATCGGGTGGAGCACGTGGTAATCGACAAACAGCCGGGCCGTGAGCAGGATGATAATACCGAGGATGACCGACTTGGTAGCGGCGGCACCGACATACCCCAGCACCACCTCAACGTAGGACACCGGGGCGGACAGCACTTCGTAGATGGTGCCGGAGAACTTGGGCATGTAGATGCCGAACGAGGCGTTGGTGATGCTTTGCATCAGCAATGACAGCATCACCAGGCCGGGAATGATGAAGGCGCCATAGCTGATGCCGTCGATGTCGCCCATGCGGGTGCCAATGGCAGAACCGAAGACAACAAAATACAGGCACGTGGAGATGACCGGGGAAGCCACGCTCTGCATCAAGGTACGCCACATGCGGGCCATTTCAAAGCGGTAGATCGCCCGAATACCGTGTAGATTCATTCTGTACTCCAACCGGATCTCGTGTTGACTATTCGTGGACCAGACCCACGAAAATGTCTTCCAATGAACTCTCCCGGGTCTGCAGGTCCCGGTACTCGATGCCAAGATCGCCCAGTTGTCGAAGCAGCCGGGCCACGCCGGCCTGTTCCTGCTGGGAATCGAAGGTGTAGATCAGCTCGAAGCCGTCGTCGGACAGCTCTATGGGCTCCAGTGCCAGCTCGCCCGGAATCTGCTCCAACGGCTGTTGCAGGAGCAGACGGAGCTCTTTCTTGCCGAGCTTTTCCATCAGCCGGTGCTTCTCTTCCACCAGGATAATCTCGCCCTGGCGGATGACGCCGATGCGATCCGCCATCTCTTCGGCTTCTTCGATGTAGTGGGTGGTGAGAATGATGGTCACGCCGTTGCTGCGCAATCCCCGCACCATTTCCCACATGTCGCGTCGAAGTTCCACGTCGACGCCGGCGGTGGGTTCGTCGAGGAACAGGATGCTGGGCTCATGGGAGAGCGCCTTGGCAATCATCACCCGCCGCTTCATGCCGCCAGACAGGGACATGATCCGACTATTGCGCTTGTCCCACAGGGACAGGTCTTTGAGCACCTTTTCAATATGGGCCGGGTTGGGACTCTTGCCGAACAGGCCGCGACTGAAGGACACCGTGTCCCACACAGTTTCGAAGGCGTCGGTGTTCAGTTCCTGGGGGACCAAACCAATGGTTTTGCGGGCGGCGCGATAGTCGCTGACAATATTGTGACCGGCCGCTTCAATGCTCCCGCTGGAGAGGTTGACGATGCCGCAGATGATGCTGATGAGGGTGGTTTTACCGGCACCGTTCGGACCCAGCAACGCGAAGATTTCACCAGGGTAGATATCGAGATTCACGTTCTTGAGAGCCTGAAAGCCCCCGGCATAGATTTTGTTTACATGTCTGACCGATATGTCCGGCGTCACGGGATCACCCTGTCTGGCAGTCGTCAAAACCCTGGATTTTCTCACGTTTCAAGGTGTTCGCGGAAGCGTGCAGTATACGTGAAGATCCGTAGAGGGTCCCAAAGTGCGCAACCGGCTTGCTTCTTGAGACCGTAGCCCGATAATGCGTGCAGGTAAAACAGGGGATCGCGGTGTGGTAATCAGAGCAATCGGTGTTGCGGTGTTGATCGTGGGTCTGCTGGCGTTCGCGGTTCTTGGACCTCGCTGGTTAATGCAGCAGTCGCCTGGAAACGAAGAGGAACAGCTGCCGGCCTGTAATCTGCAGGGCGACGAGTGCCAGTGGCAGAGTGGCGATGAACACTGGCAAGCCAGAATTGAGGAAGTGGAGTTTAGCGAGGGCCTGCACCGGTTCCGGCTGGAGATGACCACGGATGCCAGGCCACAGAGGCTGCACGGGGTATTGGTTGGTGAATCCATGTATCTCGGTGAATACCCGGTGGTGCTGAAACCAATGGAAGCCCCCGGAAGATGGAGTGCCACCTTTGCCGCGCCCCTTTGCACGGTTCAGGAAGTCATGGTGTGGCGGCTGGAATTGACCTCAGGCGAGCAGGTGCTGGAACACGTTCCGTTTCGCCTGATCTTTACGGCTCAGGGTAGGTGAAATTTTAGCCAGCGTGTGTACACTTAGCCGACCTGTATATTAGTCACGGATGATGGATATGGATTATGCCGATAAGCTGGAAAACCTGCTGCTAAGGAAAATTCAGAAGGCCGAGCGGGACCTGCTTCAACTAAAGCTCGACTACTGTCGCTTCGTTTTTGGAATCACCCATCGGGCCAGGGTGCGCTGCAACGACAATGTCTACCGGGTGTGTGCGGTGGACGTTGATAGCATGGAACGTCAGCCGGATGGTCGTTTTTCCGCGCCAACGGTCATGGGTATTCCACTGGGTGATGATCCCAAGTCCACGCCTGTCACGCTGGGGCCGGACTGGTTGCTGGAATCCCCGCTGGCTAGATAAAGGCGTTGCTGGAAATGGAGCGATTCAGCGCGGTTTCGGCGGGCACATGGTGGTGCTGTAACCAGTAATCCGCACTCTCCAGCCCGTTGCGATAACAGGCCAGCATCGAACTGCATTTGGTGAGGGTGGCGATGGCCTGCACCGCAGCGGATTGTTTGTAGCCAATCTTCTTGGCCACGAGACGGGCAGTCAGGTCGATCACCTCGGCACTATGGCGTGTGGAGACGCCCACCAGGCTGGACGCGGCGCCGTATGTCCAGGCGACGGCGTAGTTTTTCACCACATCCGGCAACGTTTCAATCACCAACCCATCCTCCCGGCACACTTTTTCTTGCAGCGACAGTAGGATATGAAGCTGGGTGATAAGTTCCGTGCGGTCAGGCGCGCCCACCAATTGAGGCTCGGAGAGTCGGACGCCAAAGCCGGACGTCGGTGGCGGCGTGTGCGGATTTAATTCCGGGGCAACCCGGGGCGGACAGCCGTCAGCAGAAGACGCCGGCAGGGCGGTGGGCCAGCCTGTCTTGGCCAGGGACGTCATTCGGACTGCCAGCAGTCCCATCAAAACCGCCAGACTAATCTCCACTAGAAGAATCACGCCTTCCCACATTGCTATTCACATCCCCACATTGCTAGTTAAACGCCTGATTGTCTGGCTGAGTAATAATTGTAACAACGTGTAACGTTACAGCCCATGGCGGAGTGGGCTTAAGGTGGCAATCCGTGACGGTAAGTTGCGGAATTGTGACCGGTATGGCATCCCGCGCCTGGGCGTCGACTAGCAAGTGGGCAAGGTTTGCAGTGCCAAACGACGGCGAATGACACGAGAGAGTTTGTCGACACCGATGTTAAGGAGTGCGGTGAGCACGATCAGGACCAGCGCGCGGTCGAACTGGATGTTCTGGATCGCGCTATCCACGTAGAAGCCAAGGGTATAGATCCCCAAAATGCCGAGAATGGCGGTTTCCCTCATGATGATTTCCCAGCGGTAGAACAACAGGGCGAGGAAAGACCGGTACAGCCGTGGCACCAGTTCATAGGTGTAGCGGTTGAGGCCGATGGGGGCATCCGACCGGAGCCCAATGTGGGAGGAATGGCGACCGAGCAGATGCCCGATGATACCGCCATTGTGCAAAGCCAGAGCCACCGCCGCCGGCAGCATGGACGGTCCCCAGAGCTGCAGGAGAATATAAGCCAGCACGTACTCCGGGGTGGATCTCATCACCACCAGGAAGATATGGCCGCTGCCGCGTCGAATGGGCCCACCAAAATGCCTGGAGATGAGCGGAAAGGTCACCAACGCCAGCATGCCAGTGGCTACCAGGGAGAGCTGCGTCAAAACCAGCGTGTTCCAGATTCCGGGGATCGCCTGATTGACCATCACGTCGGCCAGCCAGTCCTGCAATCCAGACCAGCCGTCGCCGTTTCGGAGGGGGGCGGGAACGATGTCTTCGGTAAAAAATCGCTCAACGTTACCCCAGCGGATGGCAAAGCCCTCACCAAGCAAGAACGGCGCCGCCGCCAGGTAAAGCGGTAGGGTAAAGCGCCGCACCCACACCGGAATGGTGGCAATCAAGGCGTAGAACAGCAGGAGCATGGCGCCGGCTTCGGAGTACTGGCCTTGAGAGAATGACGCTTCCAGATAGTATCCCAGCGTGGGCAGGCCGACGAAGCCCAGAATGGCGCTGGAGCGTAACCCGCACTCCAGACGGTACAGGGTATAGGTGCGGATCTGCGCCCAGCATTGCGGTAGCCGGGCATAGAGGTAGCTGACCAGGGTGCCGCTGCCTCGGGGTAGGAGGTGGGCGGCCTGGGGATTGACGTCGTCGAGAATCTCCGAATACACCTTGGCGAAGATGCCGGTGTAGGGAATGGCGATTGCCAGTACCCCTGTCAGCGGGTGAAAGCCAAAAAACTGGAGAAATATGAGCGCCCAGAACAATTCGTGGATGGCTCGGACAAACGCGCTGCAGAGCCGAACGGCACGCCAACGATAGAGCAGGGCGAGGCCAAAGCCACAGACGCTGCCCAGGCCAACACCGACGAAGGCGAAGGCGAGGGTTCGAACCAGTGCGGTGGCGAGTCCCTCGTAGGAGAAAAAATCGGGGGTGAGCATGCCCAGAAAGAAACGCCCGAGATCCCGCCAGGGGTTGGACGCGGTGATGGCCACATCTGAGAAAGCCAACGCCACGATGGCGATGACTAAAAACAGCAGGCTGACTCGTACGGTGGCTGGCAAGGGCATGGGCGGAATCGGCGTCACTCAGTAGAGCGGTAGCAGGTCGTGCTCGCTCAGTTTCGTGGTGGGCTGGTCGAGGACCACAGCGCCGTCGGCAATACCCACCACCCGGTCACAATAGCGTAACGCCAGCGTCACATCGTGGAGGGCAATCAGGCTGGTGCTGAAACGTTCTCGCAGCAGCGCCATGACCTCATTGGCCAGCGGACCATCGAGGGCGGATACCGGCTCGTCGGCCAACAGCGTTTCGGAGCGCTGATACATCGCCCGGGCGATGGCCGTCCGTTGTCGCTGGCCGCCGGACAGTGACGCCACCGGAGCCCATTGCTTGTGGGCCATCCCCAGCTGACTCAGTAGCGCCGAAATTTCGGTCCGGTCGCGCTGGAACGGTCGAAACAGGGTAACCGCGCTGTACCAGCTCCGATGCTGATCCAGCCGCCCCATGAAAACATTGTGGAATACCGGCAGGGCGCCAACCAGACCCAGGTCCTGTGGGATCAGCGACGTAGACGCCTGCTCCCTGGCGCGGTCAAACGCCAGCTTGATGAGCGTGCTCTTACCGGCGCCGCTTTTACCCACCAAGGCAACCCGCTCCCCCGGAGCGACCGTCAGGCTTAGCGGGCCCAGGACCTT
The DNA here is from genome assembly GCF_028369065.1 of Marinobacter sp. SS21. Classification (GTDB taxonomy): domain Bacteria; phylum Pseudomonadota; class Gammaproteobacteria; order Pseudomonadales; family Oleiphilaceae; genus Marinobacter. The sequence continues at coordinate 47,400 of NZ_JAQNDA010000018.1, read as the reverse complement.
TTGGCCCTGGAACGACGCTGACACCCGGTCCAGCTGGATGAAGGACATTACTCGAGAATACCGATCGCCTCAGCCACGGCGCGAATGGATTCGTAATCGGCGTTGCTGGCCGGAATGAATGCAGACCGGGGGAAACTGGCCAGCAATGCCGGGTCGTCCAGGTTCAGCAGCGCCGTCCGTAGCCGGTCGGTAAAGCCGGTTCCGAAGCGCTCATCCACATCGCCGCGTACCGTCCACTGGTAGTCGGGGTAGCCGGGGGTTTTCCAGATCACCTGAACCTGGCTGGTGTCCACATTGCCATCGGCCAGTTCCTTTTCCCAAACCTTGAAGTTCAGCGCGCCCACCTCAAAGGTGCCGGCCTCAACCAAACGCAGGGTGCGGGTATGGTTGCCGCTGAAGCCAACGCGGGAAAAGATCGATTCAGGGGCTTCGCCGAACTGCTCGCGCAGGAAGAACTCGGGCATCAGCCGGCCCGAGGTAGAGCCCTTCGATCCGAAGGTGAAGGTTCGTCCGCGCAGGGATTGGGGCAGTTCCGTACCGGGTTCGATGCCGGTCGAGCGATGGGCGATAAAATAGGTCTCAAACGCCTGGTCTTCTTCGCCTTGGGCCAAGGCCAAGGAGCCTGGCACCAGACGACGAGCCTGGACTCCGGACAGGCCACCAAACCAAGCCAGTTGAACCTGGTCGTTGCGGAAGGCAGAGACGGCGGCGGCGTAGGATTTAACGGGGATATAACGGACATCAACGCTCAGCTGCTGAGACAGGTAGTCGGCCACCCCCTGAAAGCGCTCGATCAACTTGGTCTCGTCTTCATCCGGTATCGCGGTGAACACGAAGGTGTCTGCCGTCACCATGGAGACCGGGGCGAGGACAAGGCTCAGACTTAGTAACAGTCGGCGTAGGAGGGGGATCAGCATTTTTGATTCCAAACGGGTTGTGGGTGATTCATTGGATGCGCCTGCGGTCTGTCAGGGTCACAGGCTCAGGTTGTTGTGAGGCGGGCTGGACCCGCCCGATAATCGTGGCCTGCTTATAACCCAGGCCGCGCAGTTCGGCAACACAGTCGTTGGCAAATTGTTCGGGTACGCCCGCCAGAAGTCCCCCCGAAGTCTGGGGATCGAACAGCAGCGGATAGCGGGGGTGGTCCGCCCAGGCTTGCTGCGCTCGGATGGCCCGGCGCAATCTCACGTTTGCCGGTTGCAAGGAGCTGAGGATGCCTGCGGCAACGGTATGCTCGGCCCCGTCCAGTAACGGCAAAGTGGCAAGATCCAGCTCGATATCAACCTGGGACGGGCGGGTCATTTCCAGCAGATGGCCGAGCAGCCCAAATCCGGTGACATCGGTACAACCCTTGGCACCGAATTTGACCAGGCATTGGGCGGCGTCTTGATTGGAAGCCTCCATAGAGGCGAGGGCGCCATCAATCCATCGCCCCTTGGCTTGCAGGCGGGCATGGGCGGCCAACAGGGTTCCGGTGCCCAGCGGTTTGGTAAGGATCAGGCAGTCGCCGGCTCGCAAGCCGTCCTTGCCCAAAATGCGATCGGGATCAATCAGGCCATTGACCGCAAAACCGAGCGCAAGCTCCTGTCCTTCGCCGGTATGCCCGCCGACCAGTGCACAACCGGCCTGATTGAGCACCTCGACGGCGCCTGCCATCATCTGGTGCAGGGTGTCCTCGACCTTGGCCTCGACGCCATAGGGGATGGTGGCGATGGCGGTGGCACTTTGGGGCTCGGCCCCCATCGCGAACAGGTCGCTGAGGCTGTGGTTGGCGGCGATCTTGCCGAACACATAGGGGTCGTCAATGAACGCCCGGAAGAAATCGACGGTATGCACCACCGCCTTGCCTGGGGGAACTTTCAACACGGCGGCGTCGTCCGGGGCGTGCAGACCTACCAGCACGTCATCGCGGTCGATGGGGTTCAGTGGCGCCAGAGCCCGGGTTAACACCGTGCTGCCGACTTTCGCGCCACAACCGCCACAGCGCATGGCAACGGCAGAAATGGCCTGGCTGGCAGCCTCGTCCGAGGGCGCCGCGGTGATATCAGGCAATTTACTGCGGTCAGGCATGACTGGCAGGTCGCCAAATTGGCGCATGAAATTGCGATCGATGCGGTTTTTCCAGCGCCAAACCCATTGGCCGCGGGTAGACCAGTTGCCCCGGGCGGCCACCGCGTAGCGATCGCCAGTGCTGATCAACGCCAACCAGCGCTTCTGCGGGCGAAACGGACGCGGCTGCTGTCCCAGCGCCATGCGGCGCAGATTACCGGCGAGCGGTCTGGCCTGACGTACGGCGAAGACCCCGGCTTTCTCCCGGGGGTGACGAATCACATGGGCGATGTCACCGGCGGCAAAGATGTTGGGGTCGGTCTCGCTTTGCAGGGTGTCCTGGACACGGATAAAACCCTCCCGGTCCAGAGCCAGGCCTGTCTCGCCCAGCCAGCTCGGACCGCTGGCTCGGGTGGCCCACAGCACCTCGTCGATGGCGATGGGGGGGGCAGACCCGGTCATCACACCCTGAGGCGACAACTGAGTCACCTGTTCGCCCAGGTGAACCTGGACGCCACGCTCCGCCAGCACGCGCCGGAACGTGGTGCGAACCTGCCGGTTGTGACTGGGCAATATGTCCGGTGCGCTGTCGAACAGGTGGAAGTGAAGCCCATCGGCGCTGTTGCCCTGTGCTTTGCGTTCCTGGGTGAGCCGATACTGCATGGCCAGGGTTAACTCGACACCGCCGGCCCCAGCGCCGACCACGGCGATGTTGAATTCACCGTCATGGCTCCGGGCTCTTTCCAGAAGTGACTGCCATCGTGCTGCGAAGGCGTGAATTGGCTTAACCGGTACGGCATGATCCCGGGCGCCCGGCACACCGGACACATTCGGGGAAGAGCCGATGTTGATGGAAAGCAGGTCGTACGGAACCGGGGGGCGATAGCGGCAGAGAACTTTCTTGCCGTCCCGGTCCAGGCCGATCACTTCGTCACGAAAGAAGCGAGCACCGCAATATTCGGCGAGTCGGCTCAGATCGATATGAACGTCGTCATAGTCGTAGTGTCCCGCAATGTAGCCGGGCAGCATACCGGAGTAGGGGGTGTGGGTGTCGCGGCAAATCAGGGTGAGGCGTACGCCAGGTAGGGGGTTCATCGCGAAGCGCTTCAGAACCCCTACATGGCTATGACCGCCACCTACCAGGATGATGTCCTGTAAAACAGGTTGAGCGGCCTCTTGCATTAAAGCAGTTTCTTGGCTTCGCCAGACCAGTCGCTGAAGCCCTTCATTTTGGCGAAGGCTTGCAGCTTGTCTTTCTCAGCGGCTGAAGGGTTTGCGATCTGGTCAATGGAGTTGATGCCCAGATCCTGCATTTTCTTGGCGGTCGCCGGGCCAATGCCCTTAACCTGAGTCAGGTCACTCTTGTTAATGGTCTTCGCGGCCTTGGCGGCGGGTTGCTTTGCTGCGGTCTTTGGGGATGCAGGCTTCTTCTTGGCGCCTCCGCTCGCCTTGGCTGGCGCTTTCTTGACAACCTTGGCGACTTTCACCGGAGCGGCCTCGGCTTTCTTGCTGGCCAACCCCAGCCGTTCCAGGATCGTATCCTGAAGCTCATGGAACTCACCCAGGCGGCGTTCCAATTCGTCGTTGAAGCGTTTGATCTCACGCTCGCGAAGATCGTCGATTTCTCGCAGCAGTTTCTTGACCGGATCCTGAATCTGATTCTGCAACGTATCGAATTGTTTGATCGCATCGTTAATCAGTTTTTCGATTTGCGATGCGGTCTTTTCAATTTCCTTGTTCACTTTCTTGACGATCTTATCGACGCTTGGCTTTGGGTTTTTCGCCATGATGGATTTCTCCAGTTGAGTCCTAGGTCAGTATTTTCGCTGCCGCTTTGAGCCGGCTTTTTCTTGTGAGTGCCGCTGCGGAAGAACCGTCACTTGCGGACGGCTATCCCAGCAAAACCCTTAGTATAATTCTGGTTTATGACAACTCATAGAGCCCTGAGGGCGGCGTTGCCCCAGAGCCTGTCGGTCACACGGGTTGTCTGATGCTCGGCGGCGAACCAGATGAACGCCGGGACCGAAGCGACTGTTTCTTACGAAGCACATCTCGGATGCGTTTGAGCTGGTCGCAGATGGACGACTGCTTATCCGATGATGGCTCAATAAAATCAATCGAGTAGAAGAAATTGCTGCAGTGCTTTCTGCGCTCTGTAATCAGTCCGGCAAGGCCCTTGGCGCGAATATTCTCGAACGGCATGTCCATCACCAGCTCGAACTGAAGCGTGTCCCCGGGATTAAACACCTTGTCCGTCTTCAGGACACAGCCATATTGATCAAGATCAAAGAGTTGTGCTTGAACGAGCTCCTTGCGGAAGAGCCCATGCTTAATGCGAAACTGGGCTATCAGGTCTGGCAGTGCTTCGTTCATTACTTCAATGTCCAAGGTCTGTCCTTCGATTCAATGTCGACTGAGCGCATTCATTTGCAGGTTAAACAATAGTCAGCAATTCGCAGAATTGCAATAATCTCAACCCTATAGCATAGGGGATTCATGCGTTTCTTCAAATCCAGACGTTGTCGTGTCGCGTCACACCGGTTCAGGCCCCTGAAAGCGGTAGAGGTCCAGGCGCCGATCCTTCAGGTTCGTCACTGAACCTTCATTCCGAACCAACTTCAGTTTTTCCAGGTCCATGTCCGAGAACATGATCATTTCGGTATTGGGTGTGGTTTCCGCCATCACCGCATCGTGTGGAAAGGCGAAATCCGAGGGTGAAAAAACCGACGATTGAGCGTACTGCACATCAAGGTTTTCGACCTTCGGAAGGTTGCCGACACTGCCGGTGATAACCACATAGCACTCATTCTCGATGGCTCTGGCTTGAGCACAATGCCGTACCCGAAGGTAACCATTTTTGGTATCGGTCCAGAACGGGACGCAGATGATATCGACGTTGCTGTCTGCCGCCATTCGCCCCAGCTCCGGGAATTCGATGTCATAGCAGATCATAATGGCCACCCGACCGGCGTCGGTTTCAAAGACCTCGAACTTGGAGCCCCCCTCAATGACCCAATCCCGGCGCTCATGGGGCGTAATATGTATCTTGCGCTGCTCGTCCACCCGGCCATCCCGGTGACAGAGATAGGAAACGTTGTAAACCCGGTCATCTTCCAGCAGTGGCATGGAACCCGTCACGATGTTGATGTTGTAGCTGACCGCCATTTCCGACATTTCGTTCCGGAACTGTTCGGTAAAACCGGCCAGAAACCGGATCGCCCGAGTCTGGTCGACCTGATCGGTTAACCCCATGAGCGGAGCATTGAAAAACTCTGGAAACAGCGCGAAATCGCTTTTGTAGTCAGACAGCGCATCGACAAAATACTCGACCTGCTTCAGCACCTCTTCCACCGAGTGAAATTCACGCATCTGCCATTGGACGGCGCCCAGGCGAACTTGCGTCTTCTTGGCCTGAATCACCGTTGAGGGTGGTGTATAGAGAATGTTCCGCCATTCCAGCAGGGTGGCGTAACCTTGGGATTTCGCGTCCTCTGGCAAGTACTTGTGCAGTAAACGGGTCACTTGAAAGTCGTTGGACAATTGGAACGAGAGAATCGGGTCGTAGATTTCACGGCGGTCCACCCGCTGAATGTACTCCTCAGGCGTGCATTGGTCGGCGTACTTGAAGTAGTTGGGAATTCGGCCACCCGCCAAAATCGCGCGCAGATTCATGGATCGGCACAACTCCTTGCGCGCTTCGTAAAGCCTCCGCCCCAGACGGTATCCTCGGTAGTCCGGGTGAATAAAGACGTCCAGACCGTACAACGAATCGCCCTTGGCGTTGTGCCAGATTTTCTGGTTGCGCAGGATCAGGTCATCGTAGGTGTGCGGATTACTGAATCGGTCGTACTTCACACACACTGTGAGCGCCACCGCCACGAGCTGACCGCTGTCTTCAATGCAAATCTGACCGTCTGGGAACTGTTTCACCAGGCTGGCAATGGTGTCCCGGGGCCAGGCGCCGCCTATGTCGTCGTAAACCGTATCCATCAGTGCCCGAAGCTGATCATAATCCGCCGCATTCAGGTTGCGAAGATTGAGGTGCAATTCTTCATGGGCCATAACTGGCTACTCCCATAATCTGCATGACCAGCGTTTGACAGGAACGCTGTGAGCGACGTTACTTTTCAGGCCGGCAGCGTTCATCTGTCCTGAACAGTGCCGCTTTTTTTCGTGGGTTGGTAAAGAATCTGGGAACTCTGTCGTAAACCACTATAGGAATTCAAGCAAGAAGTTTCTTTTCCCCAACAAGGATAAAGAACTCTTTAAAGTCTAGTCTGAACTTAAGGACTGAGTTCATCTATAAGAGAGAGAATAATGAACCGCCTTTCCTTTGGTCAGAAGTTGCTTGCGTCCGTTGGCGTCCTCCTGATTCTGGTCATCGCCTTGTACGCGGTGATCAGCGATTTACGGTTAAAGCAAACCACCCAGACCTACGCCAGTGCGCTTATAGACGATGCGGTGGCGCAAAGCACGGCCAGCATCGCGCAGTGGCTCAATACCAAGCTGGCGACCACTGAGGCCGTCGCAGCGGCGTTGGCGACGGCGCGTAATGACGTGCAGGCCCGGGCGATACTGCAGGCGGCCACGGTTGGCGTTGGCTTTAAGGATGTTTATGTGGGCCAGGACAATGGCAACATGCTTATGCGTAACGATGAAACCGAAGCGACCCTTCCGGCGGATTACGATCCCCGCACGCGGCCCTGGTTTCGGCTGGCCAAGGATCTGGGTCGGGCGTCGTTCACCGAGCCCTACCTGGACGCCGGTACGCGGGAGGTGATTATCTCATCGCTGGCGCCGGCGCCTCGTGGTTCCTATGCCGGTGTGGTGGGTGGCGACATCACCCTGGACAGCGTGGCGCGACTGCTGGCGACGGTCAATCTGGCCGATACCGGTTACGCCACCCTGATTGCCGAGGATGGCACAATTTTGTTTCACCCGGAACGTGAACTGGTGGGAGAGAACATCCGCGTGTTGTTGGGGGAGCTGCCGGACCTCGATGGCGTGCAGGCACGTTATGCCATAGACGATCAGCCCTGGCTGGCCGCCTTTCACCGCATTGAGGGAGCACCCGCGGTCAATTGGTATCTCGGGACCTTTGTCAATGAGACGTTGCTGAATGGGCCCTTGGCCGATGCCCGTATTACCGGTGGCATTGTGGCGTTGCTCTCCCTGGTGATCACGCTGTTTGTGCTGCACCTGGGCATTCGTGCCTTGCTCAAGCCGGTTCACAAGCTGGAGGCTGCCATGGTGGATATAGCCAGTGGCGATGCCGACCTCTCCAAACGTCTGGAGGTCATCCGCAACGACGAATTCGGTCGCTTGGCGGATAACTTCAATCGTTTTGTTTCCAACCTCCAGACCGTGGTCAGTGACATTAAGCAAGGCGCTGAGGAGCTCGCCAGCAGCGTCAGCTCATTACGAGAAACCTCAAGCGCCAGTCGGATCAGTGTCGAAGGCCAGCAAACCGAGATCGATATGATTGCCACCGCCATCAACGAGATGTCGGCAGCAGCGGGTGAGATTGCCCAGAACGCCTTGCAGACTGCCGACGCCGCCAACACGGTAGACCAAGACGCCAGGGCGTCACTGGAGACCGTTGCGGCATCGCGGGACGCGGTACGCCGACTGTCTGAGGAAATCGGCGCCGCGGCCTCAGTCATCGATACGCTGGGCAAGGATGTCAGTGAGATCACCACCGTTCTGGAAGTGATTCAGGGGATTGCAGAGCAAACCAATCTGTTGGCTCTTAATGCGGCAATCGAGGCGGCCCGGGCAGGGGATGCCGGGCGTGGATTCGCGGTTGTGGCCGACGAAGTCCGCAACCTGGCCAAGCGCACCCAGGACAGCACCGAAGAAATCAACAATATGATTGAGCGTCTTCAAAAAGGCGCCTCAGACGCCGTAGACGTTATGCAGGCATCAACAGCGGTATCCAACGTCAGCATGGAAAAAGCCCAGGATGCCATGGAAACCCTGAACCGGATTGCCGAGGCGATTACCTCTATCAGCCAGATGACGTCCCAGATCGCAACCGCTTCGGAAGAACAGACGTCGGTAACGGAAGAACTCAATGCCTCGATCACCCGCATTTCAGATCAGAGCCAGGAAGCCGCGGCGGCGGCCAGTGAAAACGACGTGTACAGTGGCCGGATTGAGTCGGTCGGCCTGGCGCTGAACCAAAATGTGGAGCGCTTTAAGGTCTAAGGCAGAGGCTCCCTAGTAACGCTGAATACGGGCGCGCAGCGTTTCCAGAGCTTGCCGCCCGATATCCATGGAATCTCCGGAAAGGTAGGGGTTGTCCAACACCAGGATGGTGCGCTCGGAGAGATTGAGCGCCTCCACCGCATGGCCGAAATAGGTGCCCAGATAGCGGCTGAAACGGCCATCCTGAATGGCACGTTCCATCCCTAGTTGCAAGCGTTGCGCCGTCTCATGATCGTCCGGACCAACGAAAAAGTAGGACAGCATGGGGTAGGTGATCAACAGTGACGGTTCGATCACCAGGTTGGGGTCGTTCGCAAGCGCCAGATCAAACATCACTTCACTGACGCCACGGGCGAAACAGTCGAATCGACGGTTCTTGAGCATTAGAAACAGAGTTTCGAAGCGGGAATGGGTAATCACCTCGATACCATTGACCTGAAGCACCGTCGAGTCTGGCCAGTGCAAGCCCTGGCCAATTTTCAGGCCTCGCGCGCTCAGTTCGGCGATGGAATTGATGCCCTCAAATCGTTGGACCTGGTCTTTCATGACGACACAGACGCGAAACCCCAGCAGGCCCCCGTCGATCGGTATGGGTATGGCGAGCAGCTCTTTCTCCCGCTCCACCGAGGTTGCCACGGTGGCGATATCCAAAACCTGGCTCTCCTCCCTGGCAAGCTCCCGCAAAGCCCGACCCTGGACCATTTCTACACTGCGATGGATTCGGAACGGGCCGTATTCCGGCGTTGCTTCCATCGCCAGCTTAACCAGGGCGTAAACCGCTGGGCTGTCGTAGTTCCGATACCACAGGATGTAATCCGTTTCGACGGGGGGATGGTAAACCGCCGTCTCCAACGTAGCGGCTTCGGCACGAGGCCCACACGCAAGCGCCATGGCATAAAGCGTAACGGCAAGCACGGCGGTGGCCAGCCCAGGGTATGATCGTGCGAATGGTAAACTGATGCGCCACCTCCTTATTGGTCCTCTGGTTATTAATCCGCTGGCGGTACCGGGTCCGTCCTGATCAGCATTACTGCTGACAGAAGTTTAGCCATTTCAAGGAAGAAAGCCGTGATCCGGCCACAAAATAACCCAATTACTTGCAATACTCCGTAGGTGGCTACATGGTGTTTGAAGGGTTTCCGACCGGCTCCTAATCAGCTTTAGCGCGCTCAGGACCAGGCAGGATCTGAGGCTGGTCGTAGCTGGTAAGAGGCGCCCTGACACAATAACACTAAGGAGGCAGCATGACGCTGGTGAATCGAATTATGGAAGCGGCGGGCCAATGGGCGGCTGGATCAGACAACAACGCCAATCTGAGCCAGCCGTTAGCCTGGCTGAGGAAAACATCGGGCTACGCCGGTATCAACCGGATTATCGGTTTGGCGATTCCATTTACGGTGCGCAATGGCTTCCGGGTTGAAGAGCTTGCGCCGTGCTATGTCCGGGCCAGCATTCCGCTGAAGGGTAACCGAAACCACTTTGGTACCTTGTATGCCGGTGCCTACTTCCTGGTGGCTGAGATTCCAGGCGGGGTAATGACCCTGTTCAATCTGGGGCCGGACTATGTCCCCATCCTGAAAGAAATGACCTTGCAGTACCACCAGGCGGCAAAATCAGACGTTACGGTGGTCTTTTCCATGGCTCCAGAGGCGCTGGCGGCAATCAAACAGCAAGCCGATGAATCCGGTAAAGCTGCCTTTACCCTGGAGGGCAGGCTGACCGATGCCAAGGGCACCCACGTCGCCTCATCGGTTGCCCATTATCAAGTCCGAAAACGCGGGAGGGTCGCCATGCCCTCGGCCTCAGGTTGAGCTGCCACCGGCCAACACCGACAGGAAGGTCTCGCCGTATTTATCGAGTTTGGCCTTGCCCACACCGGTGATGCCGGCAAATTCTTCCATGGTACGAGGCCGGCGCTCCAGGATTTCCAGTAACGTGGCATCGTGAAAGATCACGTAGGGTGGAACGCCCTGTTGCTCGGCCAGAGACTTGCGGCAGGCTCTCAGGGCTTCCCAGCCTTCAGGGTCCTGGACGTGGTCTGAGAGATTGGCGCGGTCGCGTGTACGACGCGTGGAGGCCTTGACAGCCGGATCTTTGCGCAACTCGATGCCGCGCTCGCCCTTGAGTAGCGCGCGACAGTCTTCGGTCAGCTGCAAAGCGCCATAACCTTCTGGGTCCGTCCGCAGGAATCCATTGGCCACCAGCTGACGAAACACCGACTTCCATTCGTTGGCGGCCAACTCGGTGCCGATGCCATAGGTCGTCACCAGATGATGGCCGGCCTGTCGGATACGGTCATTGTCGACGCCCCGCAGCACATCGATCAGGTAGCTGACACCAAAGCGCTGGCCGGTCCGGTAGACACAGGACAGGGCTTTCTGCACCGCTACAGTGCCGTCCCAGGTCTCTGGTGGCGTAAGGCAGGTGTCGCAGTTGCCACAAGATTGCTCCAGGCTGTCGCCAAAGTAGCGCAGCAGAGCCTGACGCCGACAGGTGGTGACTTCGCACAGCCCCAGCATGGCGTCCATTTTCTGCCGTTCGATTCTTTTGAACTGCTCGTTGCCCATGGAGCCTTCAAGCATCTGCCGAAGCTTGATGACGTCCTGTAGGCCGTAAACCATCCAGGCGGTGGACGGATTGCCGTCGCGGCCAGCCCGACCGGTCTCCTGGTAATAGGCCTCCAGGCTCTTGGGCAGGTCCAGGTGGGCGACAAAGCGGACATCCGGCTTGTCGATGCCCATACCGAAGGCAATGGTGGCCACCACGATCACACCGTCTTCCCGAAGAAAGCGCTCTTGATGGTTTGCCCGTACTTCCGGTGGCAGACCGGCGTGATAAGGAAGTGCGGTGTAACCCTTGCCCTCAAGCATCCGTGCGGTGCTTTCTACCTTGTTTCGGGACAGGCAGTAGACAATGCCGGATTCCTGTTCATGCTCGGACTTGATAAAGTCAAGTAACTGCTTGTTAGCATTAACTTTGGGTGCAATGCGATATTGGATGTTGGGGCGATCGAAACTGCTGATGAAGTGGCGGGCATCGGTCAGGGAAAGGCGCTCGGCGATCTCCCGACGCGTCCGTTCATCGGCGGTTGCAGTCAGCGCGATTCGGGGCACCTGGCTGAACTCTCGAGCCAGAATGTCCAAACCGAGATAATCCGAACGGAAGTCGTGCCCCCATTGCGAGACGCAGTGGGCCTCATCAATGGCAAACAAGGATATGGAGGCGCGGCCCAACAACTCCAGGGTACGAGGTTGCAACAGCCGCTCCGGGGCGCAGTAAAGCAGGTCCAGTTCCCCGGTCATCAGCGCATTCTCGGTGGCTCTGGCTTCCTGCAGGTCGATGGTGGAGTTCAGAAACGCGGCGCGAACCCCCAGCTGCCGGAGCGCGGCCACCTGATCCTGCATCAGTGCGATCAACGGAGACACCACGATGGCGGTACCCGGGCGCACCAGGGCGGGCACCTGATAACAAAGCGATTTGCCACCGCCGGTGGGCATCAGCACCAGCGCGTTGCGACCGGCCACCAATTCCTGAATGATGTCTTCCTGCAGCGGCCGAAACTGTTCATAGCCGAATACCTGCTGCAGTACCGCGCCGGGGTCGGCGAGCTGGGTGTCGGGCCTGGCCGTGGTAAGTTGCTGAAAATCCATAGGTGCGGCTCGTTGTCGCTGTCAGGAGAGTGGGCTGGCGTAATCGATCCGGCATGATACCAGAATGGGCGGCGGCAATTGAGGCGCGTGGTGGAATTAGGCGTTACAATAGCGCCATTTTGTCCTGGGGCTAAAAGAGCCGCCTAAAAAAACCAAGGACATCAACAGACAACATGGCCCAAGCATCCAGGGCAACCGCGGCCTTTGCCCGGTACCGACAAGAACAGGAACCACATGCAGGACTTTGACGCCATACGCCCCTACAGGGACGATGAAACAGAACCGACCGTTCAGCGTCTGGTGAACGACGCCGATTTTCTGGATCTGATTGCGCGTTTCAGGCACCCAACACTAAGCCGTTGGCTGCCCCGGCTGGTGCGCCGTCGCATTCAGCGTTGGCTTATCGAAAATTTCGGCGGAATAACGCAGATCGCCGAGATTCAGGCCAAGCTTTATCGGTATGTGGAGGACCTGGTCCAGAATACCACCACCCGCATTACCTTTAGTGGCCTTGAGCATCTCGACAAGAATTCCGCCCATCTGTTCATCTCCAACCACCGGGATATTGTGTTTGATCCTCTGGTGGTGAACTACCTACTGTTCAGTCACGGTTATACCACCACCCGCATCGCCATTGGCGACAACCTGCTGGAGAATCGGGTGTTCGCCGAACTGATGCGTTTGAACAAAAGCTTTGTCGTGCGCCGCAACCTCAGCAGTCCAAGGGAGATGCGGGATACCTTCCTCACCTTGTCGGCGTTCATCAATCACAGTATCAACGAGAATCACAGCATCTGGATCGCCCAAAGGGAGGGGCGGGCGAAGGATGGCTTGGACCTGACCGACCCGGCCATTATCAAGATGTTCTACATGAGCCAGAAAAAAAGTGGGTTGTCGTTTTCCGAGGTGATGAACCGTCTGCACATTGTGCCGGTTTCCATTGCCTATGAGTACGACCCCTGTGACAGCGACAAGGCTCGGGAGCTGGAAGCACGGGTTCGAACCGGAACCTACACCAAGGCCCAGGGCGAAGACGCCGATCAGATTATCAAGGGCCTGACCGGCTTCAAGGGCCATGTCCATGTCCATTTTGGCACTCCAATCCGCAATGCTCCGGACAGTCCTAATGAACTGGCGGGTCTGATCGACAATGAAATGCACGCCAATTACCACCTCCATGCATCTAACCTGGTGGCGTATGAGCATCGGGGGCAGCATCCACAGGCCCATCACGGCCTTGATGAGGTCAGTGACGCCCTGGTCACCGCAGAAACCTGGAGTCCCGCTGAGATCGAGGCTGCAGAACAGGAAATGAACCGCAGGTTAGAGTCCTGCACGCCGGATTATCGCGCCTACCTACTTGATATGTACGCAAACCCGGTCACCAGCGCGCTGAAATCCAAAGCACCGCGTGAATAATTCTGGTCTTCGACGTGAGGTAAGCCGTGAGTGAGCTGAATTACATTGAACGGGAAACCGGTCCCAGGCCGACGGCCACCGTCATCTGGCTGCATGGACTGGGGGCCAGCGGGCATGATTTCGAACCCATCGTGCCGGAATTGCGGCTGCCTGAAAACGCCGCTGTGCGTTTCATCTTTCCACATGCCCCCGAAATGCCGGTAACGATTAACGGGGGCATGAGGATGCCAGCGTGGTATGACATCAAGGCTATGGATGTCGACCGTGTTATCGACACGCAGCAGCTTCGGCGCTCCGCCGCTGCCGTTGTCGAGCTGATCGACGCCGAGATCAGTCGTGGGATCGACAGCTCGAAAATCATCCTTGCCGGCTTCTCCCAGGGTGGCGCGGTCGCGTATGAAGCGGGCCTGAGTTACCCCAAACCCCTGGCCGGGCTACTGGGACTGTCGACCTATTTCGCCACCGCAGACAGCGTCGCGCTGTCTGAGGCCAACCGGGGACTGGCAATTCAGGTCTTCCACGGGGTTTACGACGGGATCGTTCCTGAAGCTCTGGGCCGAAAAAGCGTTACGCAACTGGAAGAGCTGGGCTTTCAGCCGGAATACACCACTTACCCTATGGATCACAGTGTCTGCCTTGAGGAAGTCCTGGCGATCGGCCAGTTTCTGCGAAGTCGGCTCGGTCTGTAGAGTCTGAGTCACCACCTCAGGCTTTCGGCGTGATTCAAAAATACTACCTATTATTAATGAGTTGCAATGATATTCTCAGCGTATGCTGAAGTGAAGGCTCGCATAACGTTATAGCGGAAAATTTGACATAGCTTATCTATACTTCCCCTCTACCAAGTGCTGTCTGTACAATAATTAGTCGGTGAAAGCCGAGCGCAGGTTATTGCGAAATAAAAACAATGCGATCCGCTCCCATGGGGAAAAGCCGGGGAGGGGTGCTTTGAAAACAATACAACCTGCGGAGAGCAACATTTAGCCAGAATTTGGCAACGAAGGGGGGGTCTATGGATTATCGTCAAAACAAGCGTATGCCTGGACGCTTGACGCTGCTGATTTACCGGCGAGGCCTGCTGGTGGCAACGGGAATGCTTCGAAACATCAGCCGGAGTGGTCTATTCATTTCAACGAACTGTGAGGATCTTGACCTGAACCAGCAACTGGAGATCGAGTTTCGGCTTCACGATCCCGATGCGCCGCAACTTCAGCGGGTTTCCGCAGTGCTGGTCCACAAAAACAGCCGTGGCCTGGGTGTCGAATTTGATGGCAGGAACGAAGCAAACACCCCAGAGGTGCGCTCATTGCTTCGTTGGGTAAAAGAAACCAACCACTTAATACCCCGGAGACCTTACTTCAGATCCGCCGTGATGTAATCCTTGCGTTGCCTGATCCTACCGGAGCCCGGTGACCAACGGGCTCCCGGTGATCCATCGTTCTGCCATATTGCACTTAGCTTCGCCAAAAGCCCGGCGATAACACCACGACCACACTCAGAATTTCCAGCCGTCCCAATAACATGCCCACGCACAAAGCCCACTTGGCCTGCTCCGGGAGGGTGGCAAAGTTACCGGCCGGGCCGATGATGTCACCCAGGGCCGGTCCTACGTTGGTCAGTGCGCTCAGGGCGCCCGAAAGGCTGGTGACAAAATCAAGATTCATGGCCGCAAGAACTAGCGTGAGCCCCAGAAAGCACAGCAGAAAAATGAACGTGTAGGCGATCATCGACGCGATGATTTCATCGCTGACTGCGCGGCCGTTGAAGTTCCTTGTGAGCACCGCACGCGGATGGAGCAGGCGCATCAGCTGTTCGCGCAAGACGATGAGCGACAACTGGAAGCGGAAAATTTTCATGCCGCCGGAGGTAGAGCCGGAACACCCCCCGACGAACATCAGGAAGAAGAACATCGAGAAAGCCAGTGAGCCCCAGGCGGAATAGTCCTCAGACGCATAGCCGGTGGTGGTGAGAATGGAGGTGACGTTAAACAGCGTTGTTATGGAACCGCTGACAATATCGAAGCCGTCCGTGATTATGGCGCGATAGAGCAGCATTCCCAGCGTCAGCAACAACAAAAGCGTCAGGAACAGACGAACCTGCTGATCGCGCCACAACACGCCACGCTGGCCGTGCATCTCCCGCACGAACAGGAAGAACGGCAGGCTCCCGAGGATCATGAATAAGGTCGCTTCCAGCAAAATCAGCTCAGACTCGAACTTGCCCATGGACAGGTCTGAGGTGGAATACCCGCCGGTGGCGATGCTGGTCAGACCGTGGTTGAAAGCATCGAACAGCGTCATACCGGAAATCCAGTAGGTGAACACCGCGATCATCGTGAAAACGCAATAGACGAGGAGCAGCCCGCGACTCAGGGTTTTCATGCGTGGCAGGGCCTTGTCGGTCCACTCCGACGATTCGGTAGCAAACAATCGCATACCGCCCACCCGGAGAAACGGCAGCACGGCAACGAACATACCGATAATGCCAATACCTCCAATCCATTGCAGAATGGACCGCCACAACAACAGATCCTGGTCCAGCTGATCCAGGCCCGTAAGCACTGTAGCGCCGGTGGTGGTGATTCCAGAGGTGGCTTCAAAGACCGCATCAGTCACTGAAATGCCCGCATCACTAAGATAGAACGGCAGGGCGGAGAGCAGGGCCATCACCAGCCAGCTACTGACCGTTAACACAAACATGTAACGGGGCTTCAGATCTCGCGGCTTACCATAGGCTATGAGTATCCCGAGCATGCCAAGGCCGAATATGATTCCGGCTGATTCAGCAAACGCTACCGCGTTGGGAGACTCGGCTCCCAGCAACAACAGAGGAGGCAGCGTCATAAATATGCTCAGCAGGACGAACATGACGCTGATGATAAAAATGACGGGATAGAGGTTTTTCAAGGGACGCGCTCGAATCGGCAAACCACACGGACGTGCGCCAGAATACCTGTGGCGCTAACCTTCTGCAATCATTGAACTCCTGACCGGCGATGATTGATTTACATAGGTTCCTGTCGCACGATGGTGAAAACGTGCGTGTCCAGGGTTAATCCATTGAACCATCTTGCCCATCTGTTTCTCGCTCCGGCCTCGGTGCCAGGCCGGGTCGGCGCGTTGCTGGGGGACTTTGCCAGGGGTATCGACACCGCCAGTTTGCCACTCGAAGTCTACCAGGGCCTCAAACACCACCGGGCCGTTGACGCCTTCACCGATCGACACCCGGAGGTGTTGGCCTGTAAGCCATTGTTTTCCGCTCAACGCCGGCGATTTGCCGGTGTCGCACTGGATGTGCTCTTCGATCACTATCTGCTACGGCACTGGTCTCGCTTTGCGGCTGATGACAGTCACCACTTTATTCAGGAGGTGTACCGAGACCTGGAATTGGGTGCCTGTCTGATGCCAGACAGTATGGCTCATACTACGGCAACCATGATCCGTCAGGACTGGTTTAATGCCTATCGGGAGCTGGACAATGTCGGTCATGCCCTTGACCGTATCTCAACTCGGCTCCGCCGCCCCAATCAATTTGCCGGTGTCATCGAGGAGATCCGCTCCAACGACGCTGAGCTGGAAGCGCGCTTCCTGCTGTTTTTCCATGAACTACAGCAACAATTCGACCTGCCATAAGCGCTTGGGAACGTCGCTCCTTGAGTCAAATGACAACCAGGTCACCCTTTATGGATACGACCTGTTTTGGGTCTAGCTGCGGCGGTTGTCAGCCTTCCCGAAATAGCGCAGTATCCAAATTAGGTGAAGCATTCGCGCGGGCTATCGGCTGTCTCGCGAAGGTCACCTCTCTTCCTTTTTAACTAGCGGGCGCAGGGATGGGCCGGTTTGTTTAATAACGATTCGATTCCGCCCGGGGTGTCGATTTCCCGCCCCGCCCAACGACTACTTGTAGATTCAAAAATATTGAAGCAAGCGCTTCACACGGACGTTGCAGGCATAAGGGGGTAATGATGCGAAGGAAATTCCTCTGGGTATTGGTGGGTATTGCCATCGTTATCCCAATAGGCGCGGTTGTTATCGGCACGAAGATCTATCAGTTTCAGGCCATGGCCGAGGCAGGTGCTCAGTTTGTGATTCCCCCTGAGCCGGTTAACGTGATGGCGGCTCGGGAAGTGGAGTGGCACCCCCGAATCTCCTCAGTGGGCTCGATTACGGCAGTGAGGGGCACCGTGATTGGCACGGAGGCCGAGGGAGTGGTCAGCCGCATCAACTTTCAGCCGGGATCTCAGGTAGAGCAGGGCGATGTGCTGGTCCAGCTGGATACTCGGGTCGAAGAAGCTCAGCTACGTTCTGCCCAAGTTGCAGCCCAATGGGCCCGGGTGCGCTATAACAGAGCGAGGGAGCTCAGCAAGACCCGACACATCTCCGATGCCGAGATGGATTCCGCCTCCAATGAACTGCAGCAAACCGAGGCGGAGGTCCGTTACCTTCAAGCCGTGATGGACCGGAAGACCATTCGGGCGCCGTTCGCCGGCAAACTCGGCATCCTTGAAATCAGCGTTGGCAACTTCCTCGATAAGGGCAGCCCTGTCGTCTCGCTGCAGGCACTGGATCCGGTCTTTGTCGAGTTCTCCCTGCCCCAGCAGCATCTGGGGATTATTGGCGAAGGCCTGAATGTCCTTGTCAGAACGGACTCCTACCCCGATCACGGGTTTGAAGGAAAAATCACCGCCATCAACCCGGCCGTCGACCCGTCTACCCGCAACGTTCGCCTGCAGGCAACACTCAACAACCCCGCGGGTCAGCTTCGTCCTGGTATGTTCGTATCGCTGGATCTCAAGCTGGCTCAGTCCCGGCGTGCGCTGTTGATCCCTGCAACGGCGGTACATTACGGCCCCAGGGGCAATTCCGTTTTTGTCGTTGAAGAAGAACAAGGCGAAGAGAATGCCGAATCGATGGTGGTCAGGCAGCGCACTGTGAAACTCGGCGATCGGATGGGGGACTTTGTAATTGTCGAGGAAGGCATTGGGTCGGGAGATCAGGTCGTCTCCACGGGCGTATTCAAGCTCCGCACCGGTATGAGCGTTGTTATCGATAATCGCCTGGCGCCCGAGTTCAGCCTGGCACCCCGTCCCGACAACTCGTAGGCGGCCACCATCATGAAAGCAATCACCGACATCTTCGTTCGTCGTCCGGTTCTGGCGCTGGTGGTCAACATCATCATCGTGATCGCCGGCGTCCAGGCCTGGAACAGTCTGAGTGTCAGGCAATATCCCCAAAGTGAAAACGCCTCGGTGGTGGTCGCCACCCAGTACATCGGTGCCAGCGCAGACGTTGTTCGAGGCTTTGTCACCACCGCCATAGAACGCTCCATCGCCTCAGCGGATGGCGTGGATTACATCGAATCCAAGAGTCTGCTGGGCTTGTCCCTTGTTACCGCCCGCCTGAAACTGAATTACGATCCCACCAAGGCACTGGCGGATATTACCGCCAAGGTCAATGAGGTGCGTAACGAACTACCGCCTGAGGCGGAAGCGCCCTCAATCACGGTGCAATCTGCGGATTCTGAATTTGCCGCTGCCTACCTGAGCTTTTCTTCCGAGGAGATGTCCCAGAGTGAGATCACCGACTATCTGGTGCGTATGGTACAGCCCCGATTATCGGCTCTGCCGGGGGTACAACGTGCCGATATCTTCGGTGCCAGGACCTTTGCCATGCGGGTATGGCTCGATCCGGACAGGATGGCCGCGCTCAGCATCAGCCCGGCGAGGGTCCAAGCCGCGATGGCCGCCAACAACTATCTGGCGGCAGTAGGCACCACCAAGGGTGTCTATGAACAGGTTTACCTGACAACCAACACCGACCTGCACACCACAGAGCAGTTCCGCAGCCTGGTCATCTCCCAGCAAGGTGACACCATTGTGCGGTTGCGGGACATTGCCCAGGTTGAGCTGGGTGCCGAAGATTATGACACCGAGGTACGGTTCAATGGTCAGACGGCTGTGTTCATGGGCATTTTCCCGTTACCCAGTGCGAATACCATTGACGTTGTCGAAAAGGTGGTGGCGGATCTGGAGGCCATTGAGCAGGATCTTCCCGCCGGTCTGTCCGCTGACGTCGGCTACGACGCCTCGGCATACATCAGCAGTGCGATACGGGAGGTGGTCGGCACCCTTACCGACACCCTGCTGATCGTGATCGTCGTGATCTTTTTGTTTCTTGGTTCCGTACGATCGGTTCTGGTGCCGGTGGTGGCCATTCCGGTCTCGTTGATCGGCGCTATCTTCCTGATGCAGATGTTCGGGTTCACCCTGAACCTGCTCACGCTGCTTGCGATCGTACTGTCTGTAGGTCTGGTGGTGGACGATGCCATTGTGGTGGTGGAGAACGTGGAACGCCATCTGAGGGAAGGCCGATCGCCTAGCGAAGCGGCCATGATCGGGGCCAGAGAGCTGATAGGTCCGGTGATAGCGATGACCATGACGCTGGCAGCGGTTTATATCCCTATTGGTTTGCAGGGCGGGCTCACCGGCGCTCTGTTCCGCGAGTTTGCGTTAACGTTGGCCGGCGCGGTCACCATATCCGGCATCGTAGCGCTCACCTTGTCTCCGATGATGAGTGCCAAGCTGCTCCGCAGCGCCGAACAGGAAGAGCGGGGGCTGACCGGCTGGATTAACCACCGATTTGACCACCTGCGGGAAACCTACGGTCGAGTGCTCGACACAACCTTGCAGGCCCGGCCTGCCGTCTACGCGGTGTGGGCGCTGCTGAGTCTGCTGGTGGTCCCCATGTACCTGTTCTCGCCCAAGGAACTGGCGCCGCTTGAGGATCAGGGCTTCATGTTTGGCATCATCAACAACGCGGCCAACGCCTCCGCCGACCAGAAGAGCCATTTTGGTGAAGCGGCGGAGCAGGTTTTCCTGAATGCGCCGGAACGAGACCTCACTTTCCAGATACTGATGTCGCCCTCAGACCCGTTTGCCGCCGCTCTGGGCGTAGGCGGTTTCAGCGGCATGGTGGTGAAGCCGTGGGATGAACGGGACCGTTCCATCCGCGAGATTGTCCCCGATATGCAGGCGCAGCTTTCACAGATCCCGGGTCTGCAGATCTTCGCGGCACAACCGCCGGCTTTACCGGGCGGTAGTAACTTTCCCATCGAATTTGTGATCGCCTCCACGGCCGAACCGGAAGAGATGTTGGCCTACGCCGAACGGCTACAGATGAAAGCGATGGAAAGCGGAATATTTTACTTTCCCCCAGAGATCGACCTGAAGTACGACCAGCCCCAGTCGGAAATCGTGATAGACCACGAAAAGGTGGCCGCGATGGGGTTAAACAATTCCCAGGTGGGGGCAGACCTGAGCGCGGCCCTGGGGGGCAATTACATCAACCGCTTCAATGTGGATGGCCGGGCTTACAAGGTGATTTCCCAGGTAGCGCGCGCCGAGCGGCTGAACCCGGATCAGCTCAAGCAAATCTATATTTCCGGGCCTGATGGCCAACTGATGCCACTGGGGGCGATTGCAACCATTGACGACACAACGGTGCCCCGCTCACTGAACCGGTTCCAGCAACTCAATGCCATTAAGCTTTCAGGCATGACGGCACAGGTGGATGCCGGTCTTCAGGTATTAGAAGAGGCCGCCCGCGAGATATTGCCACCAGGATACGCCACCAACTACACCGGCGAATCGCGCCAGTTGCGGACGGAGGGCGGGAAGTTTCTGCCGGCGCTGGGCCTGGCGATTTTGATGATATTCCTGGTGCTTGCGGTGCAGTTCAATTCGTTCCGCGACCCCTTCGTGATCCTGCTGGGTTCGGTTCCGCTGGCCATGTTCGGTGCGCTGATCTTTACGGTCATGAAGATGCCCAATCCGGATATGCCGTATTGGACGGACGGATGGACAACCACCATGAACATCTACGCCCAGGTTGGACTGGTCACACTGGTGGGGCTAATCGCCAAGAACGGTATTTTGATTGTGGAATTTGCCAACAAACTGCAGGAGCAGGGCAAACAAAAACTGGAGGCGATTCATGACGCCGCCATGACCCGACTACGGCCGGTGCTGATGACCTCGGTGGCCACCATCGCGGGACACTTTCCACTTACACTGGTGGCAGGACCGGGTGCCGAGGCGAGAAACTCCATCGGCCTGGTTCTGGTCGGCGGCATGGCCATTGGCACCGTGTTTACCCTGTTTGTGGTGCCGTCACTCTATATGCTGATTGCCCGGCAGCACCAACGGGATGAAACCGAGGCCCCGCTGGTCGCAGAGTCCGACACCCAGGGTCCGGCGGAGTATTCTCCATCGAGATAGCATTGAGAAGTAGCTTCGTTGGTAGGTGAGGTGGGGCATCGCCCAACCTGCTGCCTAGGCACCGTCGATTGCTGCCTCGGGCTCTGCCCGACCAAGATCTTCCTTACGTCTGACCTGACAGGCACTGTAATCCATGGCGCAATTTCGCCCGGCTTCTTTGGCCGTGTAAAGTGCATAGTCCGCAGCGATGAACAATTCCTCGGGGCTGGAGAAGTTGTCAGCATCCAGACTGGCAAACCCGATGCTGACCGTGAGATCAAAGACGCCCGCGGTATCCTTTTCCACTTTTCGACGAACCCGCTCAGCCAGAATGGCTACGTCGGATACCGAGGCGCTGGGCAGGATAAGCACAAACTCCTCGCCGCCATACCGGCACACAGTATAGGGTTTTCGAACCGCCGCCTTCAGTATTCCTGCCACAGCTTTCAGAGCAGAATCGCCCTTCGAATGTCCGTAACGGTCGTTGAATCGCTTGAAATGATCAATATCCAGGACTACCAGCGACAGAGGCTGACCTTGCTGCTGTGCGCGGTTGAATTCAATCTGTATCTGGTCATTGAAAAAACGGCGATTATAGAGCTGGGTCAGCGCATCGGTGGACGATTCGTGTTTGAGTTCGTTGAGCCGGCTGGCCACCGCCAAGCTCAGCAGCACCATCTCCAGCAGCGACCCAATCTGGAATGCGTTTTGAGTGAACGCATTATGGGGGAGAAATCCAAACGTCTTGGCCATGTAGACAAAAACGCCTAACAGCAAGGCGGAAAAGGCAATCATGTAGTAACGCGCCGTGCCGGTCCCCCGGGAGAGCGCCAACAACCCAAGCAGCACCAGATGCATACAAAGGAATACCGTTAATATCGCCAGCGGCACGATCATGGTGTGATAACTCACGAACGGCGCGATCACCATGGCAGCCAGGGAGGCAAGCTGCATGGCATAGGCAATCCGGTCGGCTACGGGCGCAATGGCTTTGGAATTCAGGATTGTACGGGTGAAGAGTGTCCCCCCGTACAAAGAGATGGACAACAACACCAGCAACGCCTTGTTGGCAAGCAGCGGATAATCCGGCACCAGGATCTGAAAGCTCAAGCCATTGTGCAGCGACATATAGAGGCCGTAACTTGCCAGGTAGATCAGATAGTACGCGAAGGTGCGTTCGCGCACGGTCAGGAACATGAACAAGTTATAGAACAGCAGTACGATAAAGCCGCCGTAATAGATCCCCAAGGCGAGATATTCCTTGCTGATCATGTTGGTCAGATTCAGCGGGCTGTGGCTGAACAGGCCAATATTGAGCGCCCCCTGGGTTTGGAAACGCAAATAGTAGGTTAATTCGGAATTTGCCGGGACATCGACAGGGAACACAAACAGCCGGTGGTCCACTGGCCGCTGATGAAAGGGCTCCATGTCGCCGGTGGCGATGTGCTGCCATTCGCCGCCATCGTTCTGCGCCCAAAAATCGAGGTGGTCAATAAGCGGATAATCCTGACGGATGAAGACTTGCCTCGGTTGACTGCTGGAGTTAGATAACGAGAAACGAACCCACCAGGCAGACGACGTAAACCCAAAATTAGGGGAAATGCCGCCAATGGTCTGAAATCTCGCCTGCAGGACCGGCGTCTGAATTTGCTCAAAAGTGAGGCGATGGTCTGAATCCTCAAGCAGCTCAAGAGCCGGAGCGAGCGAGGTTCGTTCTACCGTACTGATATCGATAATCGTCGGGATATCCTGCCCGGCAGGCATTGTGGGCGGCGACGCCTGTAAAGGCGAAGCCCACGCCTGCATGACAGCCAATATCAGAATGCAGGTCAGCAGGGTACGCGGAGAGAGTTTCGGCCAGTTCTGTTTTACATCCATTGTTTCTTATTCTTCGCTTATGACCATCCTGGCTCTCGTAAGCAGTTTGGATTCCAACTTACTTCATGCTAGGAAAAGTCGGTTATCCGTCAATCTTTCGTGTGGTCTTGCTCTGGTATGACGTCAAACTCGACGCTGGCGTACACCTCGCCACGGGCGTTAACGACCGTCACACGCCAGAATCCAAGCATATGCCGGTCAATAAATTTACTCGACGAAGCCCTCATAGTGTCAGAGTAAAGCCTGATCGGAACTCGAGCCATTCGGCGCCCGTTCCTGCTCCAGTCGTGATAAACCAGCTTCCCATTGAGGTTGCGGGTTTCGGTAAACAGGTAGATCCGCAATAACTCATTTTCAGGCAATTCGATACTTGCCGGCAGCTCATCCACAGGCTCTTTAGCATTGAGTCCACTGGTGAGCTGTACCCTGACCAACTGTGGGGAAAGAATAGCAACTTCCGCCGGAAATACCGTGTCGGGTTCCCGAATCAACTGCGGTTGCTCCGGCGCCGCCTGAATCGCCAGATGATCGTTTCCCGCGCTGCCTGGTGCAAACGCCTGCAGAGGCAAAGTAGGGGGTGTTTCGATCGGGTTGGAGGGCTGTGTGCGCTCAGGTGGCTGACTCATACTCTCACCGGAATCCTCGCCATAAGCGATGGTGCCGGGAGCAGCCTGCGCAGCCTTATCGTCGCTGAACTGCCACTGCCAAAGACCCCAAACCACAACGGAAACCGTTAATAAAACCAGGCTCAGTGCGCCAAGTATTCGCCCCCAATGGTACACAACATACTCCTGTACCTGAGACGCCGATTGGTCAGAAGATCGGCTGACCTGAATGGAAAGGGAGTGTCGGAGTCCGTTCATGGGCCTGCTGCAATTACCGGGGGTAACCAATCGCGGTTCAATTTACACAGTATTGCACTGAAAAGACAGCACACTAAGGTCGGAACGTCGGCGGCATCGGAACTTCCCATGACAGATGACCTCCAATGACTGGTAATGAGGGGGTCGGCATGGTCCAGGGCGGCGGTATTAGCACCAATCAGCACACGGCATTGCTTCGACTGCAGCTGTGCGGTGATGTCATGACCGGGCGAGGGATCGATCAGATCTTGGCTTACCCCCTGTCGCCCGTGCTGCATGAGACTTATATGAAATCGGCAGAGGGCTATGTCAGTTTGGCCGAATCCGCCTCTGGCCCGATTCCGCGGCAGGTAGATTGGTCATACATCTGGGGGCAGGCGTTACCGATACTCGCACAGGGCGATCTCGCCGCGAGTATCATAAACCTCGAGACAGCGGTCACGCGCTCTGAAAATTACTGGCCGGGGAAGGCCGTGCACTATCGGATGAATCCGGACAATATGGATTGCCTTAGGGCTGCCGGCATTACCGTTTGCTCTTTGGCGAACAATCATGTGTTGGATTGGGGGTATTCAGGCTTAACTGAAACTCTTGCAGCGCTTGACCGAGCCGGCATCGCCCACACCGGGGCCGGGCAGGATCGCGAGCAGGCGGGCCTGCCCGCTGTGCTGAATCCAGCCGATTCCAACCGGAGAGTGTTAGTGTTTGCCTATGGCATGACCTCCAGTGGCGTAGGGCAGGACTGGGCGGCCCAGGCTTACCGGCCCGGGGTAAATCTCCTGCCGGAATTGGGCGAAAACGGCACCCAGCGGGTGTGCGAAGACATTACCCGCTACCGGGTCGACGGCGACCTGGTCGTCCTATCAATACACTGGGGGCCGAACTGGGGGTTCCGTGTGGACCCTGCAATGCGCCAGTTCGCCCATCGGCTGATTGATTCTGGGGCCGTGGACATCATCCATGGGCATTCGTCCCATCACATCAAACCCTTCGAAATTTACCGGGGTAAGCTGATCCTCTATGGCTGTGGTGACTTTCTGAACGATTACGAAGGCATTGGTGACTTTAAAGACTTCCGCCCAGAACTCACATTGCTGTACCGCGTATTGCTGGATTCGGACACCGGAATCGTTGCCGTGCTGGAGTTAATCCCCTTCAGGATTCATCGGCTGCAGTTGGTTCGGGCATCGTTCATCGAAGCTCAGTGGATCAAGCGAATGCTTGACCAGCACCACGAACTGAACTGCCCCCCAATTTCCGTCCTCCCTAAAGGGCTAATACATGTAAATCTTGACTAATTCCAAGCTGTTGGCGACGAAACCGGTTGACGTAGGGAATTCCGCTGCTAACCTTCCGTACGATAAGTACTTTCGGCACACAAGCCTCCAGAATTAGCTCCGGTCGGACTGTATTTGTGAAGGATCCTTTGAATCTCCAAGTCATTTCCCCGCTGCGAAACAACGGCAGCCACTTCCTATGCAGGCATCTCTGAGGAAAGGGATTCAATGAGAACACGCATCAGACGTTGCCTACTGAATTTATGGAAAGGCCTGCTCGCCATCACGCTTTGTGTCGGCTTGTCCCAGGTGCAGGCCTCCGTGCGCTCCGAATATGAGGTAAAGGCGGCCTTTCTCTATAACTTCACCCGGTTTATCAACTGGAATCAGCCTCCATCAGAAGACACACCACTGACCGTATGCGTGCTGGGGGACGATCCATTTGAGGATTTACTGGATCCGCTGGTCGGCCGTAAGGCTCACGGCCGTGTTCTGCAGTTACGCACTCCCAGCGAACAGACGGAGATGAGCGGCTGTCATGTGCTCTTTGTGAGTGAATCCGAACGGTTCAATCTCAGGGCGATTCTGGAACAGGCCACTCGACAGGGTATGCTGACCATCAGCGATATTCCCGACTTTACCCGACACGGCGGCATTGTGGGCTATGTCAAGCAAGGCAACGTGATCCGATTTGAGATTAACCTCCTGGCCGCCGGTGAGGCTGGACTAACCATCAATTCGCGATTGCTGGAACTGGCAGCGAAGGTGATCCGATGAACGATCAATTACGTTGGCGTTATTGGCCGATCAGGCTAAAGCTCCTGTTCCTGACCATGTTGGTCAGCACCCTTGGCATTGCCCTGGTTTGCGTCAGCCTGATCGTGCTGGAAAATCGAACCTACCGAAACCAGATGGAATCGGAGCTTCATGTCATTGCATCGATCCTCGCTGAGCAGTCAGCAGCGGCACTGCTGTTCGAAGATCGCGAGCAGCTTCGCAGCATCAGTTCCAGCCTTCGGCAAATTGAGACCATAACCCAGGCCTGCGTATTCGATGCCGCGGGTATGCTCCTGACATCCCTGAACGAGCCCGATAAGGTTACCTGCCCCGATCTCAGCACCGCTCCAGTCATGGGGTTTGAAGCCAATGCCTATAAGCTGATGGTTCCCGTCACGCTTGACCAGGAAGTGCTAGGTTACATCTATCTCAATTCTCACCTCAAGGTATTACGTGCGCATATCCAAAGTTTTGTTATGGCCGCTGTCGGTATTGGCCTGCTGATACAGTTGCTTCTGTTATTTGTTGCCTATAAGCTGCAACGTATTGTTTCTCATCCGATTCTTGCTCTATCGGATACGGCTGAGCAAATCGCCATCGAGCACGACTATTCCATACGCGCTCCGGTGTCCGGGCACGATGAGTTGGGTCGCTTGAGCGCAACCTTCAATGACATGATCAGCACGATCCAGCTCCAAAACCGAAGGATACTTGAGAGTAGGGACTCGCTGGAGCGGAAGGTCGAGGAGCGCACGGCCCAGCTCAGTCTGGCTAACCGCGAACTGGAGGCGTTCAGTTACTCGGTCTCCCACGACCTTCGTCAACCCCTGCGGGCCATTGAAGGTTTCAGTCAGGCGCTGGAAGAAGATTGTGAGGAAAATCTGAATGACCTCGGCAAGGATTATCTGCGCCGGGTCAGGGCCGCCAGTGTGCGCATGAGCAACCTCATTGACGGTTTGCTGGTGCTCTCAAGGGTGAGTAGGCAGACCGTAGAGGCAGAGCCGGTTGATCTGACCAGCCTGTTGCAGGAAATCTGTGACGAACTGTGCAGCATTGGAGACCGTCCTCCCACAGAGATCCATATTCAACCCGATATGGCGGTCACCGGCGATAGCCGGATGCTCAGGGTGGCGTTCCAGAATTTGCTTGAGAATGCCTGGAAATACAGCTCCAAGAAAGATCGGCGGCGTATTGAAGTGACCTCCACCAGCGACTCCGCCGGTGCGGTGGTGAAAGTTCAAGACAACGGAGCTGGATTCGACATGAAGTACGTTGAAAAACTTTTCGTCGCCTTCAATCGGCTCCATACGCCATCAGAGTTTGGGGGTACCGGCATAGGACTGGCTACCGTTTACCGGGTGATTCGCAGACATCATGGCGAGGTATGGGCGGAATCCGAGTTGGGTAAGGGGGCAACCTTCTACGTTAAGTTGCCCCATTCAGCCGAACAGCGATAGACTCAAATAGTTAGCATTTCGAACTGAAATGCATGAAATGCCTGGTTAAGGCTATGCTACTTAAAGGACGAGGCGCTATTTGAGCAAAGGGACTCGGCGGCCCTATCCAAACATCCCGAAACAGGACGCTAAACAGCATGGAAGGATATTCGATCCTGGTGGTAGAGGATAATCCCGATGACCAGGTTCTCACCGTTCGGGCGCTAAAGAACGCAAGCAAGAATTGCCAGATTGTCGTCCTCGAAGATGGCCAGGCAGCCATCGATTACCTTTTCGGTAACGGTGCTGACGAGGCCCTGAACAAGTTGGGTGTTGTATTGCTGGACCTCAAGCTTCCTCGGGTGAATGGTCTGGAAGTACTTAATAAAATTCGGTCTTCGCCCAGGACCAACTGGCTGCCTGTCATCATGGTCACGTCTTCGGACGAACCCGGGGAACTTCTCGAGGCCTACCGGCTCGGCGCCAACAGCTATATCAACAAACCCATTAATCTTCGCGAATTTACGGACCAGATGAACGTACTGGCCCGATATTGGCTACAAGTTAACAAAGTGCCCAGGGCCGGCTCGGTCCGAAAGGTCTAAAAGGTACCATGCGTGATTGAAACACCGGACCGCTTAAAAATATTGCTGGTTGATGACTCGGAAGACGACGCCTTTCTGCTTTTGCGCGAGCTGAAAAAAGGCGGCGCCGATCCTGAGTACACGCTGGTCGATAGTGAAGACACCATGGCGGCTGCGTTGCGGGATGGAAACTGGGATATCGTCATTACTGATCACAATATGCCCGGGTTCTCATCTTTTCAGGCATTGGAACTGACCAAGCGATATTCTGCGGACCTTCCGGTTATCATCGTGTCCGGCACCATAGGCGAGGGCGTTGCGGTCAGCGCGATGAAGGCCGGAGCGCAGGATTACATCATGAAGGACAACCTGTCCCGGTTGCTCCCCGCTATTGATCGTGAAGTCCGCGAAAGCTCCGTCCGCAAGGCCAAGCGTCAGGCTGAGTCTACCTTGGAGCATATGGCGTTTCATGACAGCCTCACCGATCTCGCCAATCGCCGTGAATTCGAGCGCCGCTTGGCGCAGGCCCTACAGGACGCACGCGAGACCGGGCGTAATCATGTCCTGCTGTACCTTGATCTGGACCAGTTCAAGGTGATCAATGACACCTGCGGCCATATCGCCGGTGATGAGCTGCTCAAACAGCTCTCCTCACTACTGAAAAACCACATCCGATCGGATGATACGCTAGCCCGTCTGGGCGGCGACGAGTTTGGCGTCCTGCTGCGGGGCTGTGACGCGCTGCACGCCAGCCGGGTGGCGGAATCCCTGTGCGAAGAAGTGGGCGAATACCGATTTGTCTGGCAGCACAAACCGTTTTCGGTGTCTTTGAGTGTCGGTATGGTGGTGATCTCAAGCGAGTACAACACCACCAGCGAACTGCTCAGTCATGCCGATCTTGCCTGTTACGCGGCCAAGGATCGCGGCCGCAATAATGTTCAGGTCTATCAGTCCAACGACAAGGAGATGCAGCAAAGGCAAACGGATATGCAGTGGACCAGCCGCCTGCAGCAAGCCCTGCAAAGCGGAAGTTTCTGTCTCTGTCACCAGGAAATGGTCGCCTTGCAACGACGGAACCTGGACGGCTTCCGAACGGAGTTTCTGGTTCGACTCAAGCAAGGACAGGAGATCATCCCCCCTGGCGCCTTTATCCCTGCTGCGGAACGCTTCAGCCTGATGCCCAAAATTGATCGCCATGTCATTGAGTTGGCTTTCAATTACCTTGATCGAACAGGTCTTGGCAGAGAATCCGCTGGCACCTTTTTCATCAATCTCTCGGGCAGTTCCTTGAGCGATGGCGAACTGTTTACCTACATACGGCGCATGGTCGACCGCTATAACATTCGGCCTGAACGCATCTGCTTCGAAATCACTGAAACCGCAGCGATCGCTCACCTTAACCTGACTCTGGGGTTCATCGAGCAATCACGGGAAGAGGGCTTCAAATTTGCTCTCGATGATTTCGGCTCAGGAATGAGCTCCTTCTCGTATCTAAAAACGCTACCGGTTGACTACCTCAAAGTGGATGGCAGCTTCGTACGCAACATGCTCGAAGACCCAATCGACATGGGCATCGTCGACGCCTGCAATCGTATTGGACACGCCGCCGGACTGAAAACCATTGCGGAATTTGTCGAAACCGAAGATGTAAAGAAAAAACTGGCTGAAATCGGGCTTGATTATGCCCAGGGGTATGGCATCGCCAGACCCGAATTGCTGAATGGGTAGCTCACGTTAAGGGAAGCGCGCAAGCACGAATCTCGCAGACGAATTCCTTCAGTTTCCTGGCGCTTACCCCGATACAAATGATGACAAGCAGTAACACCGAACCGCTTTTATAGGTGCACGTACAAATCAACAATAAGTTAAGGCGCCACTGATTAACTCCGAATCGCCTCTGCGTACTCTGCGGGGCCTTCAGAGCCATCCACACTCGGCGTTGCGCCTTTTGCAAGGTCTGGACGTTCTAGACTTTACTGCAACATCGCGCCTGGATTGTGAATGGCTCTGGGTGCCAGAGGTGATTCGGATTTAGACAGGGGCTCCTAAGCACTCAGATTCTGATCTTACCGTACAAAGGATGTTGTTATGTATGAAAATGGGGATCTGATACTCAGTTACCTTGAGCGCCTTGGGGTCGAGTATATTTTCGGGGTTCCCGGCGGCAGCATTGAACCCTTGTTTAACGCCCTGGCTCGCAGCGAAAGAAGGGGCGGCATCCGCCCGATCATCGCCAGGCATGAAACCGGCGCCGCGTTCATGGCAGAAGGCTATGCCCGTGAAACCGGCAAACTCGGAGTATGTTGCTCCACGTCCGGTCCCGGCGCAACCAACATGCTGACTGGGGTGGCATCGGCCTATACCGATGGCATACCGATGCTGGTTATTACCGCCCAAACCTCACTGGAAAAATTCGGCCAGGGATCCTTTCAGGAAACCTCATGCACCGGCATCAATACCGTTGAGATGTTTTCCCGCTGTACCCGCTACAACACTTTGGTTTCCCACTCTGCCCAGCTCGAACCTAAATTGCTTCAGGCCATCAGCCATACCCTGAGCAATCAACCGGGTCCCGCACACCTCAGCATCCCGCTTGATGTTATGCGCCAACCGGTCGATAACGCAGCGGGTAAAGGTAATTTGCGAGCCTTTATCAACCATGACGTGGCACCAAGCCAGGAAGCCCTGCAACTGATCCTTAATGAATTGGCGATAGTAGCCAAAGTCACGGTTGTGCTGGGAGAGGGTGCTGCCGGCGCTATCAACGAACTCCTGGCTTTGGTGGAGGCCAGAGGGTGGCAGTTGGTCACCACACCAAGAGGAAAGGGATTGGTGGACAGCAGCCACCCGGCCCATCGTGGCGTATTCGGGTTTGCCGGACACAGTAGCGCTGTGGAAGCTCTGAAGCCTGAAAATGCGGAGCGGGTACTGGTCATCGGCACCGCCCTGGATGAAGTATCCACTTGCGGCTGGGACCCCAGCACCATCCTTTCAGATCGGATGATTCACTTGTCCGACAATCCTGAGCATTTAAGC
The DNA here is from genome assembly GCF_028369065.1 of Marinobacter sp. SS21. Classification (GTDB taxonomy): domain Bacteria; phylum Pseudomonadota; class Gammaproteobacteria; order Pseudomonadales; family Oleiphilaceae; genus Marinobacter. Next base: position 15,970 of record NZ_JAQNDA010000018.1, on the reverse strand, counting down.
CGCTCAACGGTTGCCCGCCTGGTGGTACTCGGTTCACCGCGCCTGATGCTTAAGCCCTTTGCCAAGATGCTCGCTAATGATCCGAAACGGCGAAGACCGGCACCCAGAACGGAAAACGAGCCGCCATCCCAGAACATAACAATTGATAATCCAAATAAATGCCTCGTAACAAAAGGAACCATCAAGCCCCAGGCCCTGATGACTCGCATGAGCGAGGTATGTCCTCAGGATACCCGGGTTTTGATGGATACGGGGAATAGTTTCCTATGGGGCATTCACTATTGGAACATCAAGAAACCCGCTGAGTTGGCCCCCGCGAAGAGCCTGTTTCATATCGGTATCAGCTTCGCTTCGATGGGGTGGGCAATTGGTGCCAGCGTAGGTGTTGCAGCTGCTGTAAAAAGCAAACCAGTGGTTTGTTTTACCGGGGATGGCAGTTACCTGATGTCGGGTCAGGAGATCACCACGGCCTTGCAAGAAAATCTCAATGTGCTGCTTGTGGTACTTAATGATTCCGCCTTGGGTATGGTTCGACACGGCCAGGGACTCAGTGGCGGCGAATTGATCGGCAACGCACTGCCCAAAGTCAATTTTGCGGACATGGCCAAGGCCATGAGCGTCAAGTCGCGCCGCCTGGAAACCATGGAGGAGTTACTGGCCCTCGATATTCCGGCCATCCTGGCTGAACCGGGCCCATATCTATTGGACGTCGTGGTCGATGGCGACGAAATTCCGCCCATGGGCTCACGAATGAAAGTACTGACCGGCGCGGTGTAAGTGTCTGAGCGGATAGGTCTGAATCCAGGCGATGAAAGGGACGACGCAATCATGACTTCCAAATACGTATACCACTCTAACTTCTGGTTCGAAGAATCCGAAGAGTCCAACCCATTCGCCGCAAGGGCTTGCTATTGCAGCGGCTACGACGTTTACGGCCAGGTCGTGCCAAAAGCAGGTTGGTTTGAGTATCTGCTACTTCTGTTCAAGGGCGAACGATCATCGCCGGCAATGTCGGTGCTGCTGGAAAAGCTCGCTATGAGCCTGGCAAATCCGGGACCGCGGGAGGCCAGTGTCCGGGCTGCAATGAACGGCGGTGTTGCAGGCACTAATCCAGGGTCTGCGTTGATGGCGGCGTTGGCCGTCGGCTCGGGCCAATACGGCGGCGCACGGGAAGTGGCCGTGGCCATGGAGCTGTGGCAACAATGTGGCCGGGACCTTACCACATGGCAGCAGCGACTTCGGAAACCGGAGCAGGATGAACGCGCTGACATTTGGGCACCTATGGAGCACGCCCCAGGCTTTGATCCCAACGGCGACCATACGCCTACACCAGTGCTGAGCACCCTTGAGCTACTGACCAGCTTGGCACCTGAGCAGGGTGCGCTGGCCTGGCTGAGCCAGCAACGGGAAGAACTGGAACACAGCGTGGGCTATCCACTGGCGATGAGCGGTGTTGCCGGTGCGGCATTCGTTGATCTTGGCCTTAACCCGGAGCAGGGTAGCATGCTCTTTCTCATCCTTCGTCTACCAGGTGCCGCGGTCCATGCTCTAGAGCAGCAGCAGATGGGCTGGAAGAAGTTCCCGTTCTATGGCGACGCCATCGAATTGGCCAACGACCCAGGCGCCAATGTCAGCATGGCAAACGAAGGAGCCGACTCATGAGCCACCGCCGCTTACTGGACACCGAGTCCCATTGGTTAACCAACCGCGGGAAGGCCTTTCTCACCGAACGAGTGGTTATGCATGGCAGGGATTTGCATAAGCAGCTAGGAAATTACGAATGGCTGCATCTGTACCTGTTCAGCATCCTTGGGCGGGACCCTGGTGAACAAGTGTACCGGCTGCTGAACTACTACTATGTCGCCACCAGCTTTCCAGACCCCTCGATATGGCCGAACCACGTGACGGCACTGGCGGGCAGCGTACGAACTACGCCGTCCCTGGCCTTAATGGCGGGGCTTAGCATTTCCGAAGCTTCCATCTACGGACGCCGCCCGGAAGTGCGCGCACTGGACTTCTTCTACCGGGCCGGTCGCTGGTGTGACGAGGGTAAATCATTGACCGAATTTGTTGAATTGGAGAAATCCCAGGGCAGGATAATCTACGGCTACGGGCGCCCCCTGGCCAGTGCGGATGAGCGCATCTCCCACACACTGGAAAAGGCCAAAGAATGGGGTTTTTCTGACGGCCGTTTTCTGAACATGGCCCTGGACGTCTACGAGTACCTGAGGACCACCTATGGTTACTCCATGAACATTGCCGCCATTGATGCAGCTTTGGCGGCCGACGTTGGCCTGAACGCTGAAGAATATCAATTGTTCATGACGCCCATTTTCCTGGCCGGCATGACCCCTTGTTTCCTGGATGCGGCCGAGAAGCCGGAAGGGGCCTTCTTCCCCATGCGCTGCACCAGCATCTGCTACGGAGGGCCGGCTAAGCGGGAGTGGTCTGATAATAAGGAAGAAACGCCAAGCTAGAAGGCGTATTTAACCTCTCCAACCAGGTTGCGTCCGGCCATCGGGAAGTCACCCGGTACGGACGGAACCGGAGCTGCAAAGGGACTGGGGTCCCGCACATCCTGGTCGAACAGATTGCGAATTGCCAGAGACAACCCCAAGCCTGGCATGCGGGTATCGTTCGTACGCAAGGTAAGATCAACCGTGGTGTAATCGTCTACCGGGTCTCGTGCATCCATCGCCCCCCGATCTTGCTCCCCCACCCAATTCACCTGTGTGGTCAACTGTAGCTTGGGCGTTAATTGCCACTCGGTACGCACGTAGGCCTGGTGGTTGGGGGCTTCACCCATCGATTCACCGGTACGGTCGTCTTCCGCATCCTGATAGGCGTAATTCGCAACAAGCGTTAACACATCCAGCGGTTGGTAGCTCAGTTCAAACTCCCCCCCATGGCCTGTGCGCTCACCGGAATTCCGGTGCTCGGTGGCGACCGCGCCCGGGATGGCCTCCTGGGTGATCAAATCTTCAATTTCATAGTGAAACAGGTTGAATCCATAAAACAAATCGGACGTCACCTGGTGCGCAAATGCCAGTTCAACGGTATCGATGGTTTCAGGATCAAGATCGGGATTACCCTGAACCACGGGGTTGTTGGCAACGTGAAGCTCATTCAACGACGGCGCACGAAACGCACGTCCGTACAGCAACTTGGTGGTGATCGAGTCAGTCGTTGCCCAGATGAGGGCGGCACGAGGATTGATGGTCTGACCAAAATCCGAGTAATGGTCGTAACGAACACCGCTAACCAATTGCCAGTTTTGGGCGAACTGCCATTCATCCTGCAAGAAGGCATAATAACTGGTGCGATCTTCTTCCGGCATCCATACCTGATCGGGGTCGTCGGAGACATCGACGACAGCCCCCTTGGGTGAAAAATCCGGATTAAAATTCTTGCTCTCCGTTACCTCGTACAGATCCGCCCACAAACCCCCAATGCCGGCGTGCAGACGATGATCGTCAAAACCCCGGTACACCGAACTAAGATCAAAACGTGCCTGGTGTTCCTTGTAGCCCGGGCTGCCAATAAAGCCATCCGGAAACAGCCCGCCAAAGGCACCAGCAGGGAAAAGTATGATGTCGTTCTCCGGCTCCTGGGTAATATTGAAGTAACTGACCCGGGCCTCGGCATCAAAACCTTCGACAAGTTCTTTCCAATTGTAGGTATAGTCGACATTAATCCGCTGGGAACCAAACTGTCCCTCGGGGTCCAGAGCCTGGGCGACGCCAGGTCCGGTGCCCAAATTCTTACGGTCCTGCAGCCCCGCACGGAGGCGCCAGTTGTCGGTGCCCACGTCTAGCCGCGCATCCAGCTGGTCCATGGCGGTGTTGACCGGTCCCGGCGCCAGCGAGGCTGACGTTCCGAATGCGGTATCGAAATTGGTTTGGGCATCGTGGTCGATGGTTTCACGCCATCCGTCGGTGCTCTGGTATTCCAGAATCAGGCTGACGCCCAGGTCGTCGTATTGGTTGCCTGCTTCGAGCCAGCCGCCGCGGGAGTTAAAGCTACCGATTCGACCACCGATAACTCCGCCCTGGGTATCACGCCAATCCTTTGTGATGATGTTAATGACCCCCGCGTAGGCATCGGCCCCATAAAGCGCTGACCCAGGCCCCCGGATAACCTCAATCCGCTTGATGGCCTTAACCGGCATGCCTCCCCAGGCATTCCCCCGATTTCCAAACATCATGGTGGTAACCGGAATGCCGTTAACGAGCAGCAAGGCCTGAGGGTTAAAGCTGGAGGTAATGCCCCGAAAGATGTATTTGGACGAAAACACCTGATCGGAATGCGTGACGTGGAGGCCAGGCACCGTTTCCAGAACCTGGTCAAGGTCTGTCGCTCCCATCGCGGCAATCTCATCCGCGTTGATGACCGACGTGATCGCCGCCGCCTTATCAAGCGGTGTCGCCGTCCCGGAGGCGATGGACACCACCCGGATCTGGCCCAGCTCTTCCAGTGAAATATCCCAGAGATGGTCGTCGCTGCCCTGAGCCTGGGCGGAGTAAGGCAGCAGCGCCCAACCCAATACCAGACCAGCGGAGGTAATGCGCTTGGTTGCAGAACGGAGAGTGCACTGAGTGCCTGGCAGCATAATGTAGCGCCCCATTTCCATTAACTAGGGATTTCAATGAATTGGAGTTAGTTTCTAACACTAAAGGCAAGCTTTGGCCAGAGCCAACAGAAAAATTGGTGATAAGCCGAGCAATCATCTGCCTGATTTCCAAAAACTCCTTGTTGATCCGAAGTCTAGACTCTGCTGAGTAATGTGCAAGGTGCCGTAGGGACAGAAAAAATATCGACCTTTCGGGCAGGTAGCACACGCTCTGCTAGTTTTAAGGGGCCTCTGATTTCCGAACAACCGATTGTAAAGAGCGAGATCACCCCAGGAGAACGAATCACATGACCATAAATATTGTTGCAATCTGTGGCAGCGTACGGCCGGGAAACTACACCAATATGGCGCTGGAGCTTGCGGTTTCTGAACTCCGCTCGGTCCCAAATGTGAAGGTAACAACCATTCAGCTGGCACCACTGGATCTGCCACTACCCGGTTTGCCGGCAAAGCAACCTGATGCCATCGCGCAGTTTCAACTCCAGGTTAAAGAGGCTACGGGTGTCTTACTGGCTTCCCCTGAATACCATGGCGGCATCAGCAGCCCGATGAAGCTCGCCATCGATAACCTGGGATTTCCCAGCATGCTGGCCGGTAAGCCTGTGTCAATTCTCGGGGTCGCTGCCGGCACCATTGGCGCGGTCAAATCCACGGAGCAGCTTCGCGCCATCTGCGCCCACGTTGGCGCCGTTCCACTCCCTCTCGCTGTATCCATCGCCCATGTCCAGCAAGTGTTTGATGAGAGCGGCCGTTGCACGGATCCAGCGGCGGAAAAGAACATTCGTAGAGCCGCCACCAGCCTGATGGATTACATCAATAACGCGGTCTGCCCGAAGATCAGCCTGGAAGCCATCATGCGGGAGCAGGGCGATGACTGAAGGCCAAACCTGGCGGGCCCTATTCCACCATTAAAATGACGTTATCTTTTAACGTATTTCTGGTTTCCGGTCTCAAATGATGCAAACTTCAAGGGGTTAGCTAAATAGGAGTGAAACATGGAGATTAGTCGAATGAAGCGTAGCGCAACCAACAAACGGACATTGATGTTATTGGGCCTGGCAGTGGCGGCCGGGTTGACCAGCCTGGGGGCACAGGCAGGAGATATGTACAAATCTGGCGTTGGTGGTGCCTATGCCGGTCTTAACTATTCGTTCATGAACATTGACCTGGACGGACTCGATGACGCTGATGTAGGTACCTTGTCTGCCAAGGTCGGCGTGTTGGCCACACCGTATTTGGGCGTTGAAGCACGCGGTGGTTTTGGCGTTGACGACGACCGGATCGACGGCGCCGAACTCTCCATGGACAATTTCTTTGGCGGCTACGCTACGCTGAACCTGGCCAACGAGTCACCCGCTACGCCATACGCCATCATCGGCTTTACCAGGATCGAGTTGGAACTGGACACCGTGTTCGGAACATTCAAGGACGACGAATCTGATCTGTCCTATGGCCTGGGAGTTAACCTGGAGATGTCCAAAGAACTGTCAGGCAATCTCGAGTATATGAGGTACTTTGACAAGGACGACGATACCATCGATGGTCTCAGCGTCGGCCTGACTTTCATGTTCTGACAACCTCAACCTGTTTAAACAGCCGGGGGCTGGCGCTGAATCGCAAGCCCCCGGTACAAACACCGCAACTGACATCAATCGCACTGTCACGACCTTGAGTGTTAAACTGACCCGAGCCCTTGTGCTACCGAACGCGCTTTCCTTCTATTCCTATTCCGCTTCAAGAGACGCCCGCTCATGGCATTAATCGGCGATAACGACACACTCAGGCAACGAATTAAATTTTGGTGGCTGATTCCAATAATCGTCGTTATCGGACTCTATATTGCGCCCGCGTTGCAGACCACAAAAGACGTCACCGTTTTTCTGGATGGATGCGTCACCGAGGCCTGCGAGCTCAAGGGCGATTTAACCATTGATTTGTTCAGCGGCGAATACACCTTGCGCAAAGCGGATGGCACTGAGATCTCCTTCACGAAAGATCGGGTGACCTTCCTGCACATACCCGATTAACGGCCTGCTCGTAAGGCCCATTTAAACCTCTGGGTCCCTTCAGCTGCCCGGTGTAGCAAAGATTGCCCGCGCCTCTTCAAAGCACTTTTCCGCCAGAGCGGATCTTGGTTCCGCCCGACGCATCAACAGCCCGATCGGCGCGGTGGTCTTTGCGTTGGCAACAGGTAGAATCCGCAGGTAATCGCTCAATGACTCAACCCCGCTGTGTAGAGGCATGATGGCGCAGCAGATTCCGGCTCCCACCGCTTGCACCAATTGAAAAGTGGAGTCACTTTCAACAATGGGGCGGGGGTCCAACCCTCTGCTACTGAAGCTCAGCGCGATCGAGTGGCGGTAGTGCATGCCCTGTGTCAGAAGACCCAGCGGTACATGGCTAACATCTTCCCAGGTTAACTCCGCTTTATCGAACTGAAAGTGTCGGGTGTCGTAGAGCAGACCCATGGTGGTAGCGCCCAGCTCAATCCAATCGAACTGATCGGGTTCGACTTGCTCGAGATAGCACAGCCCTAGATCGATCTTGTTACGGCTCATGCCGTCAAGAATCTGTTCCGAACTCATCGAAGTCAGCTGAAAACATAACTCGGGGTGTTGGCGCGACAGGGGCGCCACCAACGCCATCGGATTGAGACTGGACAGTGGCACGGTTCCAAGCCGCAGGCTGCCGACCAGTTGTCCCCGGCAGCTTGCCGCCTCCGATTGCAGTCCGTCATAGGCTGCCATGAGCGTTCGGGCCCAGGCCAATACTCGCTCGCCGGCTTCGGTAAAACCCTCGAACCGCTGGCCGCGGGCCACCAAAACAAGGTCCAGCTCGTCTTCCAGGTTGCGAAGTCTCATGGACAGCGTTGGCTGAGTCACATGACAAAGCTCTGCGGCTTTTCCAAAATGGCGCGTCTGGTCCAGGGCAATGAGAAATTTGAGTTGTTTGATGTCCATGGGAACGAGCAACTGCGTTGGTTGAGTTTAGACGGGTCATCGAACTGGTAAGCGTTAGCCAACAAAGAACCAATCCGCTCCCTCGGGAGCCTCTGATTAACTCCGAATCACCTCTGCGCGATCTGAAGGCTGTAGATGCAAGACGCGGTTCGCAGCCAATGGCCCTGTTTTGATAAAGAACTTGGCCTTGGCAAGAGCCGCAACGCCGCAGGTGCAGCCTTCAGAACGCGCCCTGCGGGGCGTTCAGAGCCATCCACACTCGGCGTTGCGCCTTTTTGCAAGGTCCAGACATTACTGCAAAGTCGCGCCTTGATTGTGAATGGCTCTGAATGCCAGAGGTGATCCGGAGTTAATCAGAGACTCCCTAGTTATTCAACGCCGATCTCTGATTGACGTCAAATCGATGCTTCTGAACGCGTGATCATTCCACTCTATCGCCCGAAACGGCAGGAATTTCTTCGGTGGTCATAGACAGAACTGATCGATCGTTTCTAATTTTCGATTGGCCGCAACTTGCCATGATGATTATATTTTTACTGGCCCCTTTGGGAGATCGTGCCAGCAAACGTGAAGTCATCAAATCGAATAGCCGCCGGGAGTCCGCTGTGAGCGATAATGAACCGATAAAGCCTTACGACAAACCGGCTGGGGGTTGGGGCGCCCTCAAAAGCGTCACCAAAAGCTGGTTGGAAAGCGGCAATGCGGTCAATAATATCCGGGCGATGCTCAAAACCAACCAGAACAAAGGGTTCGACTGTCCAGGATGCGCATGGGGAGACGCCCCCGAGAAAGGGTTGGTGAAGTTCTGCGAAAATGGCGCAAAGGCGGTGAACTGGGAAGCCTCTGGTAGGCTGGTGGATCCTGGTTTTTTTGCAAAGTACAGCGTATCAGAGCTTTCCCATCAGACCGACTACTGGCTTGAATATCAAGGCCGACTTACCCATCCCATGCGATACAACGCAGCCACGGATCATTATGTCGAAACCACCTGGGAGGAGGCGTTTGCCCTGATCAGCCACCACCTGCAAGCCCTCGATTCACCCGACCAGGCGGAATTCTACACTTCGGGCCGAGCTAGTAATGAGGCGGCTTTCCTGTACCAGTTGTTCGTCCGAGCGTTTGGTACCAATAACTTTCCCGACTGTTCCAACATGTGCCATGAAGCCAGCGGTGTGGGGATGAAGGAAAGCCTTGGGGTCGGTAAGGGCACCGTGGTGTTTGAGGATCTGGCCAAGGCCGATGCGATTTTTGTGATTGGACAGAATCCGGGAACCAATCACCCGCGAATGCTTGAGCCTTTGCGTGAGGCCGTGCAGCGTGGAGCCCAAGTGGTCTGCATCAACCCGTTAAAGGAAAGAGGGTTGGAGCGTTTCCAGCACCCACAGCATCCGTTCGAAATGCTGAAAAATGGCTCGGAGCCCACCAATACCGCCTACTTCCGGCCTGCGCTGGGTGGTGATATGGCCGTTATGCGGGGTATCGCCAAGTTTCTCTTAGCCTGGGAGCGTGACGCGCGAGAGCAGGGGCTGCCACCGGTTTTCGATCACGCATTTATTGACGAGCACACCTCTGGGCTCGATGAGTACCTCGATGTCGTCGATGCAACAAGCTGGGATCATATTGTTGAGCAATCCGGATTGAGCCTTGACGATCTGGAGTTGGCCGCGCGAATGTATCGGCGAGCAGAACGGGTAATCATGTACTGGGCGATGGGAGTGACACAGCATCGCCATTCGGTCGCGACCGTCCAGGAAATCGTCAACCTTCAGTTGTTACGGGGCAATATTGGAAAGCCCGGAGCCGGCGTGTCTCCGGTACGAGGTCACAGCAACGTTCAGGGCGACCGCACCATGGGCATTGATGAGCGGCCTCCAAGTCGGTTACTGGACGCACTGGAACAACGGTTCAAATTCAACGTGCCCCGTCTTCACGGCCACAATACGGTGATGGCGATCAAGGCAATGGAGCAGCAGCGTGCTAAGGTTTTCATCGCGCTGGGGGGTAACTTTGCTCAAGCGACACCGGACAGTCACCGCACCCACCAGGCACTGCGTAACTGCAATCTAACGGTCAATATCTCAACCAAACTCAACCGGTCTCACCTGGTCACCGGACGGGATTCGCTGATCCTGCCGTGTTTGGGGCGCACCGAGATCGACATGCAGGCCGAAGGTCCGCAGGGGGTGACGGTGGAAGACACCTTCAGCATGGTTCATATCTCCTACGGGCAGCTAACGCCAAGTTCCCCCCAATTGCGATCGGAACCAGCCATCGTCGCCGGCATGGCCAAGGCCACACTGGGTAACCATCCAATCGATTGGGAAAGCGTTACGGACGATTACAGCCGCATTCGGGAGATGATTGCGGATACGATCCCCGGTTTTGAAAATTTCAACGAAAAGCTGAAGCTTCCCGGTGGCTTCCACCTGGGTAATACCGCCGCCGAGCGAATCTGGCAAACCGGTATTGGCAAGGCCCGCTTTATGCCGAGCGTCCTTCCCAAGGAACTGATTAACAACGAAGTGCTGATACAAGGCAGCAGACCCGACCTGATCCTTCAGACCCTGCGCTCGCACGACCAATACAACACTACGTTGTACGGCTTGGATGATCGGTATCGTGGCGTGTTTGGCCTGCGCGACGTCATCTTTGTGAACGAAAAGGATGTTCGTCGACTGGGCTTCGAGCCCGGTGACAGGGTCGATCTGGTGTCACTTTGGAGCGATGGACGCGAACGGAGGGTGTCCAACTTCATGCTGGTCGCCTACGATTTGCCGCCAGGACAGGCCGCGGCCTATTACCCGGAAACCAACCCCTTGGTACCGCTTGATAGCTATGGCGATCGAACCTTCACGCCAACCTCCAAGTTCATCGCTATCAAACTCGAAACGGCCGCCCCAACGAACCGGATAGCAGCCTCGCCGGTCTAGCGAATGCACGGACTCTGCTCGCCTTGCCGTATTCAGTGTCTGCGAGTGCTGTTGCGGATTACAGGATCGGGGCAGGGCTGTATAACCTGGGGGCACTATGGTGCGGAATGTGAATCAGATTCAGGTTGAGCCGACGGGCCCATTGAACGGTCAGGGCCGTTGGCGCGGATAAACTCACAAGGGTGCCGAACCGCGCTCGAACCGCCTTTTGAATAAGCTCCAAGCTGCAACGGCTGGTGACAACGGCGAAGCCCGCCCGAGGATCCGTCGCCGATCTGCTCATCGCACCGATCAGCTTATCCAACGCATTGTGGCGGCCGATATCCTCACGGCAAAGACTGATATCTCCGTTCGCAGCAACGTAGAGTGCCGCGTGCAATGCCCCGCTGGGGCGGGCGGCATGCTGGACTGTCGATATTTTATGTCGCAGGTCTTTAAACGATGCGGCGTTTGGGATTGGGGCAGGTGAGAGGGCTGTTAGCTGAGGCAATGCCTGTTCGATAGCCTCAACACCGCAGATACCGCAACCGCTGGTTCCGGCCAGTTGTCTTCGGGACCGCTTCAACGCCCAGAGAGCGCGGTTGGAAATCTCCACGTCTGCTTGAAAGGACTCACCTGAACCGGATATCCGAATGTCGTATAGCTCGTCCACTGAACCGACGAAGCCATTGCTCAAACTGAACCCTCTGACAAAATCCTCCAAATGCTCGGGGGACATCATCATGACTGCCTGGTTAATGCCGTTGTAACTAATCGCGAGCGCCGCTTCGTGGGCAAGGTTGGAACTGCCCAAGGTCGGGCGGGAGTTTATTTCGCGATATTCAAATGAAACGGGAGCGGACGTAATCAGCTTTCTCCAGGAAACGGGTTCAACAAAAAGATACCGAACCGATTGGTTTTAAAGATTATTAATCACCTGATCTTGAAGGTCCAATTGAACTGGCTGATCGCCTGATCAACCGATCAAATCAGTTATTGTTTGAGAGCCTACGCATCATCACCGACCACCGCTGGCTTTCAGAACCACTCGAAATCTACGCGCGACCGCAACGCGGCAGCCTTTGAGCTAAGCTAAGAGTTGGGAACACCAGAGCAAACCATTTCTTATTGACAACATACCGGCATGGATAGACTCAGATTGGGAAGTACCGATCAACACATCGGCTAATGTGCAGGTGTCCGGATGAAAAATAACGCAAGATCACCTTGCACGAACGCTGGAAACCGACATTCTTTAGCAGCCGACCTCTGCCGTCTTTCAGTCATTCGATTGAGTCTTCATCTATTGATAACTACTTTGCTCGGTTTGCATCCAATACAGGCTTATGCCGAAGGCGATCCAGCGTTGCTGAATCTGAGTATCGGCGAAGTGGGGCTGGATCGTTCACTCGACAACGCTACTCGATACGGTCTCGAGTATCGTTTTCAGCCGATGAACTTCTATCAGCTGATTCCCACCGTGGGAAATGTCTGGGTGGATAACGGGGCGACTTTTACCTACTTTGAAATGCGCCGTGACTTCCCGGTGCGTGAGCATTGGTTGCTCACCCCGAGTTTTGGTCTGGGCGTCTTCCACGAAGGGCGGGGACTGAGGCTTGGACATTCCACAGAGTTCCGTTCCGGCGTCGAGCTGTCCTATCGCTTTCCAAATCGATATCGGTTAGGGCTGGCCATCTATCACTTATCCAATGGCGGCTTAAGCAAAGAGAACCCCGGCACCGAATCGGTGGTGTGTTCAGTGAGCATTCCGATGTGATTTGGTTCTGCACCATATGCTATTTAACATAATATACATTATGCGTAGTTATATAGGCGCGCCATTGCTCATACACACTCTGGCACACATATTTCATTTCCATGTAATCCTCCAGCCCATATCGAGAGCCCTCTCGACCGATTCCGCTGTACTTGATGCGGCCGGAAGGCGCATCTTCAGTGGAACTTACGCCTGTATTGATTCCAGCCATTCCGGCCTTACGTCACGGCGGTTTCAGCCACCACTGTCTGTAGAATTTCCATGTAGCGCTCCACGCCTTGGGCGCCGGTTACCAGATAGCGACGGTTGAAAAGCATCGCCGGGACACCGCTGATGCCTTGCTGCTGCCAGTACGCCTGCTGCTCCCGCACTGCTGAAGCGTAGGTTTCCTTCTGCAACACCTCGCGGGTTTCGAGGACGTCAAGGCCCAGCGATTCTGCGACTCGGCACAGAACGTCGACGTCGTTGAGATCGCGTCTTTCGGTAAAAAATGCTTCGAATAAGGCCAGGTTGGCTGTTTCACCTTTGCCTTGGCTCTCCGCCCAATGAATCAGCTGATGCGCGCGAAAAGTGTTAACCATTCTCATGTCATCGGCGTAGTTGAAGCGAAAGCCGAGCTCCGCGCCCAGGGTTGTCAGTCTTTCACGAGCCGCACGTGACTCTAACGGCGTGGTACCGTATTTTTTCGCCAGGTGTTCCCTGAGGTTTTCACCTTCGGCGGCCATGTGTGGGTTCAGCTCAAACGGCTGCCAGGTTACGTTGATCTGAATATCGCTGCGGCGGGCAGCCTCCGACAGCTGGTGATACCCGATCACACACCAGGGACAGACCACATCCGACACCAGATCGATGTCTATTTCTCGTACTTCCGACTGACTCGACATTTTAACTCTCTCCTTCCTATCGGCCCTGGGTCACCGTTTTGGCAAGGCGTCATCAATGTTGACGATTCGCCGGCCATAGAAGAAATGCCCATTGGATTCGAAGCCCGCAGGCAACTGGTCATCGTTACATTTCCTGAACATCAACTGGGAAACGATTTTCCACCCCATCGCATTGGTGTTATACAGCACCTCACCACAATGCTTGCAGAACACCCGGGTCATATTCTTGCTGGGGTGTTTGAACTCGATGCTCTCGCCCTTCCCCCGGGTGATCGCCAGCTGATCAGACTCCCAGGCCAGCACCGAGTGATAAGGTACCTGAAGCAGTTCCCGGCAATCCTCGCAATGGCAAAAACCGTGCACTCTTGGGTTTCCCGTGGCGGTGGCCTCGACGGCGCCACAATCACAATGAACCTTGAATTGATCGCTCATTTTCTACATTCTCAGTGTTTCGATGCGACGTTGCTAGCCTGAACCATGGCTGTCCAGGCTAGCCACAATGCTTCAGTCCTTTGCCTCGACGATGATCGCCGTCACCGAACTGTCACCAACGTTGGTCACCTGATGGGTCCAGGCCTCGTGCCACATGACGTGACCATCCGGAACCTCTACCTCCACCGCATCGCCGGTAGGATCAGCAATGGCTAATGTGCCGCCCTCCTGGAAATAGACGGTTTCGTTATGATGTCGATGAACGACGTCGGCTTCCCCTGGCTCCAGCACCATCTTAAGGACGAGCACTTGCTCGTTCTCAAGGAGTACTTGGTACTGGTCTGGCGACGCAATGTGCGCAAGCGCGTATTCTTCGCTCCTGGCCTGCCCAGCAGCACTCATCACCAGCGCCACCACTATCACGGATGATTTCATTAAGTTCATATCGACCTCCGGTTGACCTCAGATGACAGCCTCGAGGTGAGCCCCGAAACGTACGAAATCATTCTCGACATCGGCATTTTTCATTACGTCATAACAAGCAAACGTTTGCAGCGCTTCCATGCCAAAGAAGCGGAAATTCATGTGCATGGGGAGCAACAGGTCGTCCACACTCTTGCCCTGGAACAGGTATTCGTTTTCATCGTTGAAGGATTCTTCAGGCGCATTAAACGTCACCGAGAGCAGGTATTTCTTGCCGGTGAGGGTGCCACCTGCCCCGTAATTCTCCTTTGGCGCCTCGGCAGTTCGGCCGTCCCCATGACAAAGCGCGCCTCCCATGCCTGCGGTATACACTTCGTCCATGTACTTCTTGAAAGTCCAGGGAACCCCCATCCAGTTAATGGGTGATTGCAGAACGATCACGTCGGCCCATCGGTGATTTTCAAGTTCTTTCTCGACATCCCAACCGGCATCAGTTTCAACAACCCGGGTTTCATGGCCCTTGGCTGTCAGCAGTTCGTCGGCCATCTGGGTCAGGGCACCGTTGAGACGCCCTTCTGAAAACGGATATTTGTGGTGTGCGTTGATAATTAAAACGTTGCTCATGTCTCTGGATCTCCACAAAAGGATGGTTAACTGAAGTTTGCAGGTATAGTATGGTTACCTGGAATACGACATCAATTAGTATACTTTTAGTAACCTGGTGATCGAGATGAACAACAACTCCCCTGCCGTCGTAAAAACAGATGGTTACGGTCGAAAAAAAGTGATCAACGCCTGTGAGGAACCTTGTGCAATCGAGAAAGGCATGCGGTTAATTGGCGGGAAATGGACGGGGTCGATCATCTTTCATCTGAAGGATGGCCCCGTGCGCTTCAACGACTTAAACCGTATGCTGGGAGGCGCCAGCAAAAAAATGATTGATCAACGATTGAAGGAATTGGAAGCCCGGAACATGGTCATCCGGAAAGTCATTAGTGACCGACCGGTGGCGGTAACCTACGAGCTCACAGAGTTTGGCGCCAGTGCTCTTAAGTTTCTGGACGATCTCAGGGTTTGGTCGGAAACGCACAACATTGAATAGTATTCAGGCGGAAAAATCTAATCGGTGATGCCACTAAAACAGGGGGGAATTCCCAGGCGCTTCCGGAATGCCACCGGCATTACCCCGGTTGAGTATCTGCAGCAGGTCCGGATCGACAAAGCCAAGAAACTGCTGATCTCCAGCAGCATGGCCGTCAACTCGGTGGCTGTAGTGGCCTACGAAGTTGGCTACGAGAATGTGGGCTATTTCATCCGGCTGTTTAAGGGCGCAACAGGAAAAACCCCCGCCAAATGGAGAGGCTCGCACCGGTAGACCCAATTTCGCCAAGTGCAAGCATGTTCATAAGTGAAGGCAGATGCTATTACCCTAAGCAGCGCCAGAGCCCATCTGTTCCAGATAGTCAGAAGCTTCCTGACGCGTGAAAAACTGGCCAAAACGGACAAAGCCGGAAATGACAGAGGCTTTGATCTTCACCACCCGCCCGGTCAAATCCCGATGAGATACCCATTCGTCAGGTAAACCGTCGACCAGGTGGAACGGCGCGGGCCTGCCGTCACGGTATCGGGAAATTTCAACCTGCCCGGTAAAAGAGTCCTTGAATGCGGGGACGAAGCAGGCCTGCGCATTGTTTTCACTCACGCCCCCGGTTCCGGCGTATTGTTGATTCTCTTTCATTAATGACGGATTTCTCTGGGCGAACATTCTGCCCCCTCCTTCCAACTCTCAACGCGCAGTTCATAGCACTCAGGTTGTACAAAATGCGTTCAATTGCATATTCCGGCCCATCATGAACACTCATTCCGGACGAACGTAAACACCGATTCTGGTTCAACTTGAACAACCATTCTGGTCGAAGGTGAACACTTTTCAGGATTTTCCGGAATCGGTGTTC